>CALFUN010000001.1 GCA_937929915.1 uncultured Caulobacterales bacterium
CTCCGTAAAATTCGTAAAGTCTATGTGGCGGCAAAGCCGCGCTTTATCAAGGTTTATAGGTGATAAAATCTATCTACGTTCATATAGCCGCACCGTAAAAGGAAAGTCATCCTTTTCGCCCTGCGGGTGAGATGTTTCAGAGATCATCACCCATTCATCTGCGCGGATGGCGGGGAAATGCGCATCGCCTTCAATCATGGCATCAACTTCGGTAATATACATGCGGTCACAATATTTCATGAGCGACGCATAAAGCTTGGCCCCGCCAATCAGCATAATTTCATCCGCGCCCGTGAGACCCGCCAGTTCATAGCCGCGCCCAATCATTGCGTAGACATCGGTGAAAACCTCGGCTTTGGGCGCTTTATAATTTGGATTGCGGGTCAATACTAAGTTGGGCCGCCCCGGCAAGGGGAACGGCAAACTCTCCCATGTCACGCGGCCCATCAAGACGGGATTACCTAATGTGGTCGCCTTAAAAAACTTCAAATCCGACGATAAGCGCCAAGGCAAATCGCCATCTACGCCAATTACGCCATTACGGGACTTGGCAACAATGAGAGAGAGTTTAGGATTCGTTGTCATGGAAATGAGGTTACAGGAACCGCTGCATTCCGTATAGGGAAACCATGTCCACTTACGCCAAAAAAGAACCGCCTAAAACAAGTCTTAGATATTTCAAATATACGCTCGTCTATATTCTGCTCATCCCCTTTATCAATTGGAGCTTTACTTGGGCGCCAATGGTGGAACTACCGGGACTGACGGCTTGGGCGTTTAACCCTGTCACAATAGTTACAGGGCTTGTGCTCGTCGTGCGAGACTTCGCCCAGCGCGAGATTGGCCATGAAGTCCTCATCGCTATGGCCATCGCGCTTTTCCTAACTTACGTGACAAGCGGCGGAGCTTTAGCCCTTACTAGCGGCGCAGCCTTCCTGATTTCTGAACTTGTGGATTGGGCCATGTTCACCTTCACAAAGTATAAACTTTCAACCCGTGTTCTGCTCTCTTCGGCCATCGCCGCGCCTATTGACACCACCGCCTTTCTCTATGGCGCGAGCTTTATTCGCGACGCGCAATTCACCGTGCCCAATGTCGTTATGTCCGTCGGCGGAAAAATGTTCGGCGCAGTCATCATTTGGTGGCTGATTAGGCGAAGGCTGGAGCAATAAAGACAATGTCATTCCGACACACGGCGAAGCCGTGACGGAACCCATGCCTTAAATATAGCGTCTAACGAAAAATCGTATTTAGGCGAGATAGCAAGACATGGGTACTGTCAATGCTTCGTATTGTGTCGGTATGACAAGACTTATAGAGTTTTGCCAAGAACCTAATCCAATGTATGATACAATTCAGACCAATTAGGATTATCTTTTTCTATCAGCTTAACGCGATAAGCTCGCGTTTTTGATTTAATCAGTTTTTCACAATCAATCGCGGTTTCAGCACTTTCAAATTGCTCAAAGTAAACGGGCCGCGTGATGTTATATTTTGCCGTATGGCTTTTGGAATGAATTTTGTTTTTATGTTCCCAAACTCGCCCCGAGAGGTCGCTCGTCAGGCCCGTGTAGATAGAGCCATTTTTATAACTGGCCATGATATAGACGAAAAATTGCTTTTCATTTATCATAGAGATTTTGTCTTTCTCTTGATACCGACCCAATGTTTGCACGGAAACACAAGCTAGTACCCACGTCTAATTTATGCACCTTAGCACGAATTTTTATCTTGTTGAGATATCAAGGCATGGGTCCCGTCACGGCTTCGCCGTGTGTCGGGATGACATAACTTGTATTAAGTATCTAAACCGCAACCTTCCCCGCAATATGCGGATGCGCCTCATAACCAAATATCTTCACATCGGCATAGGTGAAGTCATAAATGCTCTTCACATCCTTATTCAGCTTCAAGCGCGGCAGCGGCTTGGGCTCGCGCGATAGCTGCTCCTTCACCTGTTCAAAATGATTGGAGTAAATATGGGCGTCTCCAAAGGTGTGGACGAAATCTCCGACTTTTAACCCGCAAACTTGCGCAATCATATGGGTGAGCAGCGCATAGCTCGCGATGTTAAAGGGCACACCAAGGAAGATATCGGCGCTGCGTTGATAGAGCTGACAGCTAAGTTTTCCATCCGCCACAAAAAACTGAAACAGGCAATGACAAGGCGGCAGGGCCATATCATCGACATCGGCGGGATTCCAGGCGCTGACGATATGACGGCGGGAATGAGGATTGTTTTTAATGGCATTGATGACCTTATCAACCTGGTCAATCACCGCGCCATCTGGCCCTTCCCAGCGCCGCCATTGTTTCCCATAAACAGGGCCAAGGTCGCCATTTTCATCGGCCCATTCATCCCAAATGCGAACGCCATTCTCTTTAAGGTATTTGATATTGGTATCCCCTGCGAGGAACCAGATGAGCTCATGGACGATAGATTTTTTGTGCAACTTTTTAGTCGTGACCATCGGGAAGCCTTTGGACAGGTCAAAGCGCATTTGATAGCCAAACACCCCGCGCGTGCCAGTTCCTGTACGATCCATACGGTCCGTGCCGTTTTCCATAACATGAGAAAGAAGGTCGAGATATTGCTGCATACAAAGTCTCTAAACGCTTTTTAGCGATTCGGAAAACGCTGCTTAGAGTTCATCCACAACTGCGAGCATCGCGTCCAGCACCGCCGCACCCAAATCCGCACTACGGTCAGGGCTCCAACCAAATTCAGCGTCGGAGGCATTGGCATTATCCTTGAACGGCATCTCTAAAGTCATAGCAAGGCAATCATAGGCATGGGCCGTATAATTGGTGCACATGGTGAGATTGGCTTTGCCGGGGGCCGTTAAAGGATAGCCGTGCTCGGTCTGAAAGTCTGGCGAGGCCGTTTTATAGGCTGACAGAAACGCCGCGAGATTATCGGCTTGTTTTTGCGTGTAACCCGGAATCCCTTCGGCACCTGCGATAAAATTATAAGGCAAGCTTTCATCGCCGTGCACATCAAGACAAAGATCAGGCTTAGCCGCATCCATCGCTTTGATGGTGTGATAAACTTCGGGCGCGGATTGTATGGTCGCCACGCCCCATTCGCGGTTCAGATTAGCCCCTGTTTCATTGGTGCGCAGGTTCCCGTTACGCCCACCATCAGGACACATATTCGGCACGATATGGAAAGTGGCTTTCTCGCGAAGCGCCATAGAGACCTCATCTTCATCATCGAGCAGCCGCGATAAAAACCCTTCCATCCACCATTCTGCCATAGTCTCGCCGGGATGTTGACGCGCAATGACCCAGATGGTTTTTCCGCCTGTCCCAACAGAGAGGCAATCCATATCTTGGCCTTGAACGCTTTGGCCTAAAATTCGTAAAGACACATCCTTATGCATTGCGGCTTCAGCCACGACATTAGCATGGCGATCCATTGGGTAAGGTGCAAAGTAAGCGTAATACACACTGTCATGCTCGGGCGTATGCTCAATAATGAGCTGACCTTCTACATAGCTTGTGCTATCCACCCGAAACCACGTCTCGCGGTCATAGCTGGCACAAGCGCGATAACCGTCCCACCCGCCTGTAAAAGCGGCATCTTTGGCATTTTCCAAAACCATTTTTAACGGCTGACCTTTTGCGCCGCTAACACGGTAATAAAACCATTGGAAAAAATCAGAATTATTGTCGGGGCGAATAGCCAGCCGAATATCGGACGGATCTTTCGCGTCGCGGACAATGATGTTTCCACCATCAAAGGCAGAGCTTATGTTTAAATTTATCATAGGTAAGTCTGTTTTTTAAAGCCCGAATCTACTGATTAACTCCGCTTAGTCCTGCGCCGACTCCCCGTCAACAACCTCACTCTGAAACACTATGGCTATATGTGTTCAAAATCATCAGGCGCAGAAGCTGCAGCTATTATCGCGCCCGGCACTTCGGGGGCGTCGAGGCCCTTCCAAAATACGCGCCATTGACCGTTAATCTGCATGCCGTCACAGCTCCCCATATACCACTCATTAAAGGGGTTCTCCATGCGCGAGCGCCAAAAAAAGACTGGAATATCTGCGCACATCATATCCCAAATGTCGCGGGCAATGCCCTCACCTTGCGCAGCCTTGGACACCCAAAATTTTGAGAGATATGGCAAGCCTGCAAGCTGCGTAAATATAGCCCCGCCGCGATAACTTTCCTCAATGAATCCTTTATGTATTTTACTTCGTAAAAATATGGGCTTAATGGGTTTATTAAACGCCTCCTCTATCGAAGCTTTTAATCTAGCCTTATCGGTTCTCGCTAAGGTGGGTGTCGTCATTATGGGCGCAGCGCGACGCAACATGGTTCCCGAGCCTTTTGTTGTGAAGAGTTCAGCCAAGAGGTTGAGCGGAGAAGCCATCACATAGACAGCTTGATTGCCTTTTTCTTTTGCAAGGTCTTTTACCAAGCTAATGAAACGAGATTGTCCTAGCGTCAGCTCATCAGGATTTAACGTCTCTTCCAATGTGTCAATATTAACAAAGGATAGACGTTCATCCCCGCGGCTCAGCCCGCCAGACGGTTGCAGAAAAATAACTTTATTAGGCTTTAGCTCCGTGACTATCTTTTGCAGGCTCATCTTGCTGCGCCGCTCAACCATTTCCAAAATAGGTATGATGCCTTTTCGGGCTTTTTGTCGAACCTCAGGAATAAGTTGATAGCTGGCTGTGTTCAGCTTAGCGGTTTTAACGGAGGCTTGCTCTAAATCTTTTGCTAGTCGCTGCGCCTGAAATTTTACGGATGTGCGGTCATCATCAAGCGCACCCACCAGCAAGACGGGCGAAAGCTCCAAATCCGACAAAATTTTCAAATTAGAAATCAACGCTTCTAGCAAAGGGTTCTTCAAACAGCGCGGATCAATCACAATCAAGGCAAAGCGTTCAGCCTCTTGCGCGGCAAAGAGTTCTGCATAAAACTTTGCCTCTTTCGTCGCGCCAATAGCTGAGAGACTGCGCAGCACTGTGTCTCTTATGGCTGGCCCGCTCATGGCATAAGTCCCGACAGGGCTCGGCCATAGGCCTTTGTAGCAGTGATAAGATGCGCCTCACTGACATATTCATTCGGCTTATGGGCCTGTTCAACATCGCCGGGCCCGTAAACCACGACATTTAAGCCCGCTTCGGACAGCATTGCCGCCTCAGTCCAATAAGGTAAATCCACGATAGGTGTATTTTCAAAAACGGGTTTAAAACTTTGCGGGTTTTGCGAGTCAAAAGGTTCAAAGGCCACAATTGTGTCCATAACCGCCTCTGGCGTGACATCACGGGCAATACGGAGCATATCCTCGCGCCGCGCGGCGACATTATCTCCAGGCGGCGGTCTCATAGACGCCCAAAGCTTTGAACGCGTCGGAATGACATTATAGGACCCATCATTTTCGATATCGCCAATGTTTAGACATAGGCCTTTATAAGGGGCGTTCCCAAACCCACGATGAACATCCCCATAGTCACCCCAAGCTGCGGCTAATCTCGCGGCTTGCAGTAAGGGCCGCTCCGTCACATCGGCCAATGAGCTATGCCCGCCTTTTCCTGTAAAAAGTGCATTCATCGCAAGCATTCCACGATGGCGCCGCCCAACCTCACAACAGGTCGGCTCACAGACAATGGCCGATTTTGCGCCGCCATAATGTCCGCGTTTAATCACCGCTGGCATAACTTCGCTGCCATGTTCTTCATCGCCCGAGAAAAGAATAGCGACATCCTTGGGCTTAAGGGTTTCCATTGCGCCCAATATGCAAGCCGCAGCACCTTTAATATCGCTTGTTCCGAGGCCGATGACGTTCCCATTGCCGCGTTTCATATGCAGCGGATCAGATATCCACCCCTCCCCGCTGGGCACTGTATCAATATGCACATTCAGCAAGATTTTGGGGTCTCCCCACCGCGCCATGACATAACCGCTTTCTGTTTTCCCGCGAGAGCGCGTAACCCGCTCAACGATAATTTCATCAGGGTTATGCGAAGCCAAAGCCCCACGCAGAAACTCGACACAGGCCATCTCATCACCTGAGCCGTTACGCGTATCAAATGCGACTAACTTTTCTAGCCATGATAAAATTTGCAGTAAGTTATGGGTAATCGGGAACTCCTAATAGGGAATCATTATAAACGCATTACCGTTACATCCAAGCATCACATGTTAAAAATGTGGCTACTCTTCATAAACCCTCGACATGGTTAGATAAAATTTGACCTTGAAAACAGAGTTAAGACAGGATTAAGAATAGCTATTAGCTAATTGTGTGGAGGAAAGTATGGCTAAAGCAGTAGACTATATGGATGATGTAAAACGCTACGATACAGACGCAGATGAAGACGCCATCCAGAAAATTTGTAACTATCTCGGCGTTGCGCTCTTGAATAAAGATGCATCGCTTGTCTCTTGTTCAGACGAAACGGAGCGCAATCGCGTGCGTGACGGTTATTGCGCCAAAAAACTAAGCATGGACACAGCCGCAGCAGAAGCCGCTATTGAGGCTGTCTGTCAGCAAATGAAGAGCGACAAGTTTAAACAGCGTGTCACATTCTATCACCTACTAACAAAACAGTAGATTCAATATTAAAATAACTGACTCCCATCAGTTTGAGGGTCACGTCTTTGGAGGTGGCCTTTTTTATTGGAATCTTAGGCGCGAGCCCCTATATAGAGTAAGCTAGCTTGCTAGCTATGATGATAAACGCGCTTGTAATAAGCGGACTGGACCCGGGGGCGGTACCCGGCGGCTCCACCATAAGCACACTGATTTCGGTGTGTTTTTGATGGGGCCGAAATAGGATCGACAGACGTCTAAAGAAGTTAGCTTTCATCCGATTTGGTATCGTTAAATGCCTAATTTTAGTAATTGCAAATGACAATTCTAATGAAGAGTTCGCTCTCGCCGCCTAAGCAGCGCGATCAACTCGCACTTTAACTCCTAGGCCGTCATACGCCTAGGCGGGCTTCGGTAGGTAGCTGGCAACAGAAACCTACCACTTTTCTTGTTATCTTTCCTTGAAACATCCAGATGTCGCCTCGAAAGCGAGGCTCGCGCTACGTTAAAATCAATCAGCGATTAATTTTGGGCACTGCACGCTGGCAACAGAAACCTACCACTTTAAAGCTTTGAGAGACATGTGCTACATGTTTTGTTAAAATCACTGTATAGCAATATTTAAAATGTAAATAGGTTAAAGCCATGCGCAGATCAAAATCTGAAATTTCTGATGAAAGTGATGCGCTAAAACAAAATCCATTACTTTCAGACATCACAAGAACAGTGCAGCTAAATGACATAGCAAAACCGCTATCCGAGCTTATCCAATCCATAGAAGGTATAGATGCGTTCGATATTCTGATTAAAACTGATGATAACGACATTGCTGCAGTTGTTATCGATGCTGCAGCTTATAATTTTCTATTGAAAAAAACCGAAGAAGCAGAAGATAAGCATTACGAAAGTCAGGATTATGAGAACTACACAGGCGAAGAAATATCCCTAGAAGACTTACTAAAAGATACAAAGGAAGAAAAATAACGAATAAGAACCCACTTATATCAGATAACAGTTCATTCGAAACAGACGAAAAACTTATCAAAGAAGCTAGAAAAGAGAAGATAAAGCTTAGGCAAACGGGTCGTAATGGTCTTAAGTCTTTAGATGAACTCAAGAAAAATGTATGAAGTAAAGTTTTCTAAGAAATCTGAAAAGCAATTAAGAAAGTTAACAAAAAACAAAGCTGACTTGATTTACAAAAAGTTAGGTTTTCTGAAAAACTAACCTCGCAATGGGCCAAACATAAAAGCTATGAAAGGCATGCAGAATACCTACAGGTTAAGAGTGCAAGGCTATCGGGTTGTTTATGAAATAATAGAGTCTGAACTTGTCGTTTTAATTGTTGAGGTCGCCCACCGTAAAAACATATACCGTTAAACGCGCCGAACCAACCGTGCAGGCACACCCCCTTCTGGCCGCAGTGTTACCGTCATAAGCGGTCTTGGGTAGCAATCCTCTGGCACCTCTATATCGTAATCTCGTATCAAAGTGCCCAGTGCCATCACCGCTTCCATGATAGCAAATGCCATGCCGACACAAATGCGCGGCCCTGCGCCAAATGGCATGAAAGGCGCGCCTTTAGCCCGTAATTCTGGCTGACGTATAAACCGGTCAGGGTCAAATGCGAGCGGGGTCTCCCAGAGCCGTTCCGTGCGGTGCATAATATAATTACACAGCAAAAATGTATCGCCGGCTTTAATCTGACGGCCAAGTATTTCCGTATCCTCTTGGCATTCACGATTCAGCATAGGCGCGGGCGGATAGAGCCGCATAGTTTCATCTAAAACCGCTCGGGTGAATATAAGCTTATCTATATCATCATATTGAACATCGCCTTGGCCGCAAACCTGCAAAACTTCCTCGCGAATTCGTTGCGCCGTTGGTTGATGCATGCCGCAAAGATAAAGCGCCCATGTCAGTGTTAGCGCTGTTGTCTCATGGCCCGCGATAAAGAACCCGATTAGATTATCGCGCTGCTCTCGCGCTGTTAATCTGCGCCCCGTATGCGGGTCTTGCGCTGAGATGAGCAGGCTTACCAGATCATCACTTTCAGGCTCAAGCCCACGCGCAGCAATCAACGCATCTGCCGCGTTTTTGAGTTTACGCAGCGCCCGCATGCCTTTTGGCGAGATTGGCCGCGGCACCCATCTTGGCCATGGCAATAAATCATCAGGACGCAGCGTCCCTGCCCCTGTGACCACATTACGTGTGGCAAATTTTAAATTATCTTTATCCAAACCTTGCGGGTCACCCAGTAGTGCCTTGGCAAGGACATCAAAGGTTAGCTCTGCCATCGCCGCGTTTAACTCTATGTCAGGGGCTTTATCTATCCGCGCGCAGAAATCCTGCATAACCTCTGTGATAAGCGGAGCAAGATCACGCATATGGCGCTTGGCAAACATTGGCGCAACAGATTTACGTTGCCGCTTCCATTGCTCGCCATGCACAGAGAGCAAGCCTTCTTTTGTCGCAGGGCCAAGAATACGCGCATCAATCGGGGCTTTTGTAAATTTCCCAGATTGCGTACCTAAAACATCCATCATGCCTTTGGGGTCTGAAATGACATGAAGTTTCTTGCCAAAGGCCGGAACACTGACAATAGGTTGATTATACGCCATTGGGCCAAACCCCTCTATCGGGTTACGCAAAAATATCCATGTCCCTTTCAAAAACCCTTCATCCCCTTTTAAAGGTTTGGCGTGGGGCGGATAAAAGACGCCAGATTGCGAAGAGCTGTTCATATCACAGATTAACAACCGCCCTGCGACCAAATGCAAGCTTTAATGACGCGGCGAATTGTCTTTCATATGAAAGATTTATGCGAATTGAGGCACCAAGCCTGTTGACGCGCCAGACAAGACAGCTAGGGTAAGGTATGAGCCAAGATTTGATGAATTACGAACAAATGACGCAACTCGCGCTACGCGGGGTTGTAAGAGATGCTATTCGTCGTGTTATCCGCGAGGACGGCCTGCCTGGCGCGCATCATTTCTACATCACATTCTTGACGCGCTACCCGGGTGTTGAGATTGATGATAGCCTTGCGGGAAAATATCCCGAAGAAATCACAATCGTCTTGGAACATCAATTTTGGGATCTCAATGCTCATGCTGATGAATTTGAAGTCACGTTGAAATTTGGCGGCATACCGAAATATCTCAAAGTCCCTTATCATGCCGTCACGCGGTTCCATGACCCAAGCGTTGGCTTTGCTTTGCAATTTGATACACCCGTAGAGATGGACACCGAAGACACATCAACAGTTGCGCAAATTACGCCCAAGCCTTCAACAAAGCCAGCTTTAAAAACAAAAAACACAACCAAACCGACGGCTATTGGGGAGGCAAAAACCAAACCTGCCGATAGTGCAGTCTCTAAGTCTGGTAAAGATAAAGTCGATAAAACACCCGCTGATGAGGGCGAAAAAGACAGTACAGAAAAGGTTGTGAGCTTAGATTCGTTTCGCAAGAAGTAAGCCCGCTTATTTTGGGTCAAACATAGCCGTGACTACACGCCGCTACTCAGAGCGTAAAATCTTTTCCATTTTGCGGCCTCGTGCCAATTCCTCAACTAATTTATCTAGATACCTACATTGCCGCGTTAGGGCATTATCAATGTCTTCAACCCTATAGCCGCAGATAACCCCTTTAATAAGATGCGCATTAGGATGTAGATTGGCCCGTTCAAAGAATGTTTTAAACGTCACCTTTTCGTCGATAAGCTCTTGCAAAGTATCATCACAGAACCCTGTGAGCCAATGAATCACTTGATCTAGCTCGGCTTTTGTCCGTCCTTTCTTTTCCACCTTATCAACATAAAGCGGATAGACAGACGCAAATATCATTTTGGCCACGCGCTCATTATGTTTATCTGTAACTTTCACAATCACCATTTACAGCGTCTTTAATATCAATGCAAATATGCCTGACGATATAATTGCCAGAAATCACAAAACCTCTAAGTCAGGCAAAACAGAGCTTTCACGCTTCACCGCTCTCAAATAATATCTCACAAGATTCTGACTAGGCATCACAGCATTTTACGGCTAGGTCTGCGCGAGATATTTTGCGATAATGGCCGAAAATAAATGGCCCGAAAGTCACGCCTTAGAGTCAACGGAGTATGCGTCATGAAAACCAGAACTGAAACGGATAGCTTTGGCCCGCTCAAAGTGCCTGCCGATAAATATTACGGCGCGCAAACCGCTCGCAGCCTAATTAACTTCCCTATTGGGATAGAGACTATGCCGCCCGCCCTTATCCGTGCCCTCGGTATTATCAAGCGCTCCGCAGCTCTGGCTAATAAAAAAGCCAAGAACCTTGATGCGAAAACCTGCAAGGCCATTGTCTCTGCCGCATCCGAAGTGGCCGAAGGTAAGCTTGATGATAATTTTCCGCTCTCCGTCTGGCAAACAGGGTCAGGCACGCAGTCTAACATGAATGCCAATGAAGTTATTTCCAATCGCGCGATAGATATTATGGGCGGCCAGATTGGCTCCAAAGACCCCGTTCATCCCAATGACCATGTTAATCGCAGCCAATCTTCCAATGATACTTTCCCGACAGCCATGCATATTTCTGCGGCTGAGGAAATCCATCACAAGCTCTTGCCCGCACTGACATATCTGCGCAATGCGCTTAATGATAAATCGCAGGAATTTAAGAAAATCATCAAGATTGGCCGCACCCATACCCAAGACGCAACACCTGTCACGCTGGGCCAAGAGTTTTCTGGGTATGTCGCACAACTTGATTATGGCATTAAACGCGTCGAGCGCGGCCTCAAAGAACTCTACCCGCTCGCGCAAGGCGGCACCGCCGTTGGCACAGGTCTGAACGCCAAACCCGGTTTTGCCAAATCTTTTGCCGAGGAAGTCGCCGCTTATACGAAGCTCCCTTTTAAAACAGCACCAAATAAATTTGAGGCCCTCGCCGCCCATGATGCTTTTGTATCCGCCCATGGCGCCTTGAATACAGTCGCGATGTCTTTATTTAAAATCGCTAATGATATTCGGTTTTTAGGCTCTGGCCCGCGCTCTGGCCTTGGCGAAATTTCCCTACCCGCCAATGAACCGGGCAGCTCTATCATGCCCGGCAAAGTCAATCCGACCCAATGCGAAGCGCTCACCATGGTTTGCACCCAAGTCGCGGGCAATAACACAACCATGAGCATGGCAGGCTCCCAAGGCCATTTCGAACTCAATGTC
Organism: uncultured Caulobacterales bacterium; assembly: GCA_937929915.1. Lineage (GTDB taxonomy): Bacteria > Pseudomonadota > Alphaproteobacteria > Caulobacterales > Maricaulaceae > Litorimonas. The sequence continues at coordinate 11,763 of CALFUN010000001.1, forward strand.
TATAAACCTGTTATGGCTTATAATATGCTGCAATCCATCACCCTTTTATCAGATAGCTGCATGGCCTTTGCGGATAAATGCGTCGCGGGCATCACCGCAAATGAAGCGCGCATTGCCGACCTTATGGGCCGCTCTCTCATGCTCGTCACCGCGCTCGCACCGACGATAGGCTATGACAACGCCACCACAGTCGCCAAGACAGCGCATAAGAACGGCACAACACTCCGCGAAGAAGCAGTTGCCCTTGGTTTTGTAACAGAAAAAGAATTCGACAAAGTCGTGCGGCCAGAGCTGATGATTAAACCGCGATAGGCTCCCTTCTTTAATGCCCAATAATATCATAAAATTCGGGAAAGCGAAAAAATCCCTCGCACGCAAAGCCAAAGAGAAAACAGCGGCGGAGAACCGTGTGCGCTTTGGTCAGAAGAAAACGGCCAAGAAAAAACGTAAAGCTTTGACGGAGCAGCTACAATCAAAATTGGACGGGCATAAGCTAGATAAACCCAAACCCGACGATCCTGCAGTAGATTAATGGACAGGCCGTGATTAAACGATCCATCTCGATTTATGGTCATTCCACCTCCCTCGCATTAGAAGCTGAGTTTTGGGCCGTGATAGATGCAGCGGTTTTGCAACATGATATGAGCTTTTCAGCCTTTATCCGCGCCCGTGATGATGAACGCATGGCCGCAGGCGGGGGCCAAAATCTGGCAAGTTATCTTCGCGTTTGGGCGCTCGCTCATGTGCAGCAAACCCAAGCGTTAAAACCTTCGGACATTTAGAGATATAGAGATAACCACATCACGCAATAGGCGTTTGCTCGCGTTCAATTTGAGGGATGCAGCGTCCGCCCTTTTTAATCTTGTCTTCAGTTTTTTCAAACAGTAAATCTAAAGCATCTGGTTTAGGGGCAGCCGTTTTCGGATCTGTCTTTGTTGTTTTATCAGTAGTAGGTGTTTGCACAGCTTGTTTGGCGGCGCTTTTCTTCTGTGAACGCTTTTCCTGTGAACTATTTTGGTTTTGCTCTTGGTTTTGACCATAAGCCATTGATGACAGCGCAAGGGTTAACCCTGCCGCCGCGGCCCATATCATACGTCTCAACTGATGTTTCATACCTACCCATAACACAAAATCGGTACAAAATTAAGGCATAGAGCCTTTTAATCAGAGGCGAGACATTTTAGGCCGCCATTAGTCCTAGCGAAGAGGCTCTGTTTTCCTTATGTTCTAGCATTATGTCAGCCGCTGATTCTTTCATACCCGCCCCGCCGCGACCGCATAAAGATGGCCCGTCCCTATCGCAGCAAGCTATGCCAAATCGCGGGCCGCATGATAATCTGAAATCCGATTATCTTGAAGGCTTAAATCCTGAACAAAAAGACGCGGTTCTTACCATTGACGGGCCATTACTGGTTTTGGCAGGAGCAGGCACAGGGAAAACCCGGGTGCTAACCTGCCGCCTAGCCCATATACTGGGCACAGGCCGGGCTTATCCAAGCCAAATCCTATCCGTGACATTTACCAATAAAGCCGCACGAGAAATGCGTGAACGCGTTGGCAAACTTTTGGGCAATACGGTCGAAGGTTTGCCATGGCTTGGAACCTTCCATTCGATTGCCGCAAAAATTCTGCGGATTCATGCTGAACTTGTGGGATTGAAATCAAGTTTCACGATTTTGGACACAGATGATCAAATCCGCCTACTTAAACAGATTATCAAATCTGAAAATATTGATGAAAAGCGCTGGACGGGGCGGTATCTGGCCTCGCTTATTGATGGGTGGAAGAATAAAGGCCTCACGCCAGATAAGCTCAATCACAAACAATCTTTTAAATTTGCCGATGGCAAGGGACAGAAACTTTATGAAATTTATCAAGCCCGCTTAAAAGTTTTAAACGCCGTCGATTTTGGCGATTTATTGCTGCATAATCTAACGATATTTCTGGAACACCCAGATGTCTTAAAACGCTATCACGAGAAATTTCGCTATCTTCTGGTCGATGAGTATCAGGATACTAATGTCTGTCAGTATTTATGGCTCAGATTACTCGCACAAGGCTCACATAATATCTGCGTGGTCGGGGATGATGACCAATCCATTTATGGCTGGCGCGGGGCTGAAGTCGATAATATCTTGAAATTTGAAAGTGACTTCCCTGGCGCAAAAGTCGTCAAGTTAGAGCGGAATTACCGCTCAACAGAACATATTCTCGGCGCTGCATCAGGCTTAATCACAGCTAATGAAAGCCGCCTTGGGAAAACCCTATGGACAGAAGATATGGGCGGGCACCGTGTCACAGTCTCTGGCGTTTGGGACGCCCCTGCCGAAGCCCGTATCATTGCTGGCGAGATCGAGAATTGGCGCAGTCACGGGCGTAAATATAATGATGTCGCCATTTTGGTGCGCGCCTCTCGACAAATGCGCAGCTTTGAAGAACGCTTTATTCAGCTTGGCCTGCCCTACCGCGTTATTGGCGGCCCGCGCTTTTTCGAACGCGCTGAAATCCGAGATGCCCATGCGTATTTGCGCGTATTACGCTCTGATACCGACGATCTTGCCTTTGAGCGTATTGTCAATGTCCCCAAGCGCGGTATTGGCGCAACCACGATACAAAAACTGCAAACAGCTGCGCGAATGATGGGCGTTAGTCTTGAAGCCGCAACACGAGAATTGACCAAAACCGATGAGATACGCGGCAAAGCCCGCAGCGCTTTACGGGCCTTTATTCTAGATGTCGACCGTTGGCGCAGAGATGCTAAAGATATGCCGCATACGGAAATGGCCGAGCGTATTCTCGACGAGTCAGGTTACACGCAAATGTGGCGCGATAATAAGGACGCTAAATCAGCGGGACGTCTTGAAAACCTCAAAGAGCTTATTCAGGCTATGGGCGAATTTGATACGCTCGATGCCTATATGGAACATGTTAGCTTGGTTTTAGATGTGGATCGCGGGCCGCAAGACGATGAAATATCGCTGATGACCCTGCATTCTGCCAAAGGGTTAGAATTCCCGCTTGTGTTTCTGCCTGGCTGGGAAGACGGTATGTTTCCTAGCCAAAAATCTATGGATGAGAACGGACTGGCAGGCCTCGAAGAAGAACGCCGTCTTGCCTATGTCGGGATAACCCGCGCGCGCGAGCAGGCTAAAATTTACTTCGCGGCGAACCGCCAAGTTTATGGCTCATGGCAATCCTCCTTACCCTCGCGCTTTATTGACGAGCTACCACCGCAACATGTCGATGCAGGAAGCGAAACAGGATATTATGACACCCAAGCCGTAACAGAGCGCGCCGCGCAAAGCTTTACAAGCAGTTTTGAAAGCCCCCGCCGCGCATCACCAGGCTGGACACGCTACCAAGACAATAAGAGCAAATCTTATACAAGCGGGCCTATGCAAATCGAAGGCCGTGCCACTCGGCGCGTCTCTCAAGCGCCAAAGAAAGCCGTCAGCGCTTTCAAGGTCAGCGACCGGGTATTTCATCAGAAATTTGGCTATGGCCATGTAACTATGGCAGATGGTAATAAGCTCACAGTTGAATTTGACAAAGCGGGCGAAAAAAAGGTCTTGGACGGATTTTTAGAAAAGGCTTAAGCCTCTGTTATTATGATATTACGCACCCTTATATTTATATGCCTGAGTTTGACTTTAACCGCATGTGCGACGAGTAAAACGCCGCTGTCTGTATTGCAAATCAATTCACTTGATACAACTGAGCGCAATACAGGCAGTTTTAAAGGGCTTGAATTTCTCGCGGATCCTATTCCGGGGCAAGTCAAAAACCGTGTTAACATCCTTTACCTGCACGGCATTGGCTATACCGAAGACAGTACAGCCAAACAGCTCGGCGGGGAATTCTTGCAAGGCATTGCTAAAGCCTATGATCTTGAACCTGAAGACGGGCTTGTGACAACATTATGTGGCCAAAATGCCATTACAGAGATGGATCGTGCGAAATCTCATATTTACGTACGGGCGGATACGCCGCGCATTTATGAAACCGTTATTCCGGGGTCACAATTAAAACTAAACGACCTTGTTTGTATGGACAAGCAAACCTTAAATATCGACGAGACGCTTGAATTTGTTCTTTACCGTATATTTTGGGATAATATTTTCTGGGATGATCTGCAATTCCCGCATGTCGGCCAAGATGATAATCGCGGCTCGTCCCAAGCTATCGCGCAGCAACGCCGCAAATATAATCGTATATTAAAAGATGATTTAGTAAATTACGGCTTCTCCGATGCTGTGATGTATCTTGGCAATGCGGGGGTGGAAATCCGCAATGCCGTCAAAGGTGCCATGTGCAGCGCCGCGCTTGATGCCTCTGGTTATTCTTTTGAAAAACAAGGTGATAAGAAAAAACGTCTTGCCGTTGGCAGGGCTTGCGACAGGGCCACAAATACGCAGCTTGACATGAATCAATTTGCCTTTGTTACAGAAAGCCTTGGTAGCAAAATTATGTTTGATGTGATGCGTGATGCGATGACCGATAATAAAACGACCATCCATGATGATATGATCCGAAATAGCGAGACTTATATGCTGGCAAATCAACTGGCCCTTTTATCCCTTTCGGATATAAGCACTACACCTGCCAAAAAAGCTAATCTTTACGCAGACTCCGTGCGGCCTAGAATTATTGCCATGTCAGAAATCAACGATTTTTTGAGCTATGAATTGATCCCCTTTTACGAGCAGCTCTATAAGCGCAGCCAACGCGCCGATGCAACTTATGGCACAGACCTAACGCTAGACCGGCGCCGACGTTTGATTGACGAAATTGGCTTTAATGTGGTAGATATGCGACTTGAATTTGCAGATAAAATCATCCCATTTGTTGATAGTTTCATAGACCCTAAAGACGCCCATAGCGGTCATGCGGGTGAGCCTGAATTGATGAAATATATTCTATGCGGGGCGCAAAATGGACAACGCCGCGACGGGGAATGTCTTGCGCTTGATAAAGTCACCACGACACCTTCATTTTTATCTAACCTTTTTGTATCGTCAGACACGGAATAGCCAAGATGCCCTCTCATAAATCAGAGCCGCCATTTGCGCTGTTTATCCGCAGCCATAAATCTGATGCTTTTGACATAGCCGACTTACTTGGTTTTGACACGGATATGGACGCCCTCGCCGTATCAATTTTTGAAGACAGCCCAGACACAATGGCCATCCAAGCTTTGTTTGAAACAGAAGACCAAGCCATGGCCTGCTTTAATGCGCGTGAATTTGACAAGGCCATGAAAACAAAGACGATGGAGAGTTTTATCGCGCAACTCCCCGATGAAGACTGGGTTAGCCTCTCTCAAGCGGGACTGCCGCCTGTACCTGCGGGACGGTTTTTCGTTTATGGCTCCCATGATGCCGATAAAATTCCAGACGATGTTCAATTCCCGATAGAAATAAACGCAGGACTAGCCTTTGGCACAGGCCATCATGGTACAACACGAGGCTGCTTATTGATATTTGATGCGCTGTTACAACAAGAGCTTACGCCTGCGCGAGTTTTAGATCTTGGCTGCGGGGCCGGTATTTTAGCGATTGCGGCGGCCAAAGCCATTGGACACAAGATTCTTGCGACAGATATTGACCCTGATGCGAAAATGGTAACGCAGCAAAACGCTGCATTAAATGACGTGACGCCTTTAATAGAGGCCCATGTCGCAGATGGTTTTAACGCGCCCATTTTGAAAGATAAGACATTTGACCTCATATTTGCTAATATTCTAGCAGGCCCGCTAACTCAGCTCGCGCCAGACATCAGCGCCGCTTTAGCGCCAAAAGGTCATGTCATCTTATCAGGTATATTGGATGAGCAGGCAGATTGGGTTGCCAAGGCCTTCACAGATCAAGGCTTAAATATAATCCCCCAAAATAGTCTAAAGGGCTGGACATCATTATTAGGTCAAAAAACTTAACCCAAAATCACGCCGTTCAAGAGCATGGCGTTTAGGGGCATGGGCGTTCAAGGGCATGAACATAAACATAGACATTTAGGCATAAAAAAACCCGCAATCAAATGGTGCGGGTTTTAAAATTAATTGTTCACGCGTTATTAAAGTGCGCGGTTGGCTCTACGCGTACGGCGGGCTGCACGGCGATAGATCAAACTTGTCGGCGTATCTTTATCAAGCTGCGTTAAAACTGTGTTTTGTGGTGTTGTAAGTGTGTTCATTTTAAAATCTCTTATGTCTTGTTCAAGGTTCGAAGAAAAAATTTGATTGAATTAAATCGCGCGGTTCGCTCTGCGCGTATGGCGTGCAGCGCGGCGTGAAATAAGCGCACCGACTTTATCTTTGCGCTGGGCCGTTTCACCGATAAACGCTGAGTTAAAGCGAGAGGCTTGCGCCGTAACAAACTCTGTTCCAAATAATTCGGTCGTCATGTCAAATTCTCTTTTTCAATTTCGCCAATAGGTCTTGGCTGTTGATGAGCACTATGTAGATTTTATTTTTCACCATGAGAACATATAAGAAATCGTAAGAGCCTTGCATAAATGCATAGCTCGGCAAGTTTTTGTTAAGGGATCAGACGATTATGGCAATATGTCTCTGGCCGCCTTTCACATGATATTACTTATCCCAGAAAATAACATTATAGTCGCAAAGGCCGCGGGACTGGGTTAATACATATCTGAACTCTGTTTTAGAAGGACAACATAATGGGCCACGACTTCAAGACCTTGCAAACATTTGACGTAAAGGGCGGGCCGCAATTCGGTCGCGATAATCTGCCAAAACTCCGCGCAGCTCTTAAAACCGATAGGCTTGATGGTTTTTTAATCCCGCATGAAGACGAATATCAAAATGAATATCTACCAGAGTGCAATGAACGCTTGATGTGGGTGAGCGGCTTTACAGGCTCTGCGGGCGCAGCGATTGTCACCACAGCGAAAGCCATTATGTTCGTTGATGGGCGCTACACGCTACAAGTTCGTCAGCAAGTCGACACCGCCTTGTTTGAATTTGTCTCTTTAGAAAATGGCGGCATGGCCAAATGGCTCCGCGAATATGCCGCGCAAGACGAAGTTTATGGCTATGATGCACGGCTACATAGCCCCAACGCCTTAAAACGCTTAAAAGAGGCCGCCGCATTACGCGGGGCAAAGCTTGTTGAAGTTCAAACAAACCCGATTGATAGCGCATGGACAAACCGCCCGCCCGCGCCGCTTTCAGCGATCACTGTGCAGCCATTAAAATATGCAGGCATGCCGCATAGCGAAAAACGCGCACAAATCGCAAAATCTATCGCAGAGCAAGGCGCGGATGCTGCGGTGATTACTGCCCCTGCTTCTATTGCATGGCTGCTCAATATTCGCGGCGCAGATGTGCAATGCACGCCCTTGCCGCTATCGAGCGCCATTATCGACACAAAAGGTCATGTCAATTTTTACGTTGCGCCCGAAAAACTATCCGACGAGCTACGCGCGCATCTTGGCAATGAAGTCAGCATTGCGGGCGAAGATGATCTGCAAAACGGCATAAAAGCGCTCAAAGGCAAAACCGTTATTGCCGACCCGAACACATCATCCGCATGGATTTTCGACAGGTTCACCCAAGCTGGCGCACAGGTAAAATCCGCCGCCGATCCTGTTGCTATGCCTAAGGCCTGTAAATCAGAGGCTGAGATTAACGGGACAATCGCCGCCCATATTCGCGACGGAGCTGCCCTCATCAAATTCCTACATTGGCTCGATACAGAGGCACAATCAGGCGATTATGACGAAATCGAAGCCGCGGTAAAATTAGAGAGTTTCCGCCATGCAACGGGCATACTCGAAGATCTATCCTTTGAAAGCATCTCAGGGGCAGGTTCTAACGGTGCCGTCGTGCATTACCGTGTCAATCAAGCAACAACCCAAAAGCTTGAGCGCGGCTCACTTTTTCTCATTGATAGCGGCGGACAATATCGCGACGGAACAACCGATGTGACCCGCACTGTGCCTATCGGCAACGCCTCACGCGAAATGGCGGAGCGCTTTACGCTTGTCCTCAAAGGCCACATCGCTTTGGCTGTTGTGCGCTTCCCCGAAGGAACAACAGGCAGTAATCTTGACGCGCTCGCTCGTATGCCGCTTTGGTCGGCGGGGCTAGATTATGACCACGGCACTGGCCACGGCGTTGGCGTATTTCTCGGCGTTCACGAAGGCCCGCAACGTATTTCCAAAGCCCCGAACACTATCGCCTTGCGCCCGGGTATGATTGTCTCAAATGAACCCGGTTATTACAAAACGGGCGAATATGGCATTCGCATTGAGAACCTACAATATGTGACGCAAGCCGAAGACATTAGCGGCGGAGAGCGTAAAATGCTCGGCTTTAAAAACTTAACCCTTGCTCCAATTCATAGAGATTTGATCGTGACAGATATGCTATCTCCCGCCGAACGCGCCTATATGGATGCCTATCATGCAGGCGTTTGGGACACGCTCAGCCCGCTTGTAGACGCAGATGTGAGAGATTGGCTTAAAGCGGCCTGCGCGCCGCTTTAAGCTGCTAGCTTATAAGCGCGAGCCACTCATCCTCGGTGAGTGTTTTTACGCCCAATTCCGCCGCTTTCTTCAGTTTAGACCCTGCCCCCGGCCCTGCGATAAGAATGTCAGTTTTGGCCGATACGCTGCCCGAAACTTTCGCGCCAAGGCTCTGCGCGCGCGCTTTGGCTTCGTCGCGCGAGAACTTTTCGAGCTTGCCAGTAAACACGACGGTTTTTCCAGAGACGGGGCTTTCTGATGACGGGGCTTGCGCGTCAATGACGGTGACATGAGCTAGCAAGCGGTGAACCATATCTTGACGCGATAGATTTTTAAAGAACCCAAGCAACGCTCCAACCTGCCCTGGCCCAACGCCGTCAATTTCCATTAATTGCGCATAGGCTTGCGTGCCGATTTCAGCCTCTTGCATGGCCGTTTCAAATGCGTTCCACGATAAATAATGTTTCGCGAGCAAATTGGCATTGCCTTGCCCGATATGGCGAATACCAAGGGCGTAGAGAAAGCGGTCAAAATCAATCGAGCGCCGCGCATTAATCGCAGCTTCGAGATTATTGGCCGACGTTTCCCCAAAGCCTTCAAGATTAGAAATCGCAGTATAATCAAGCGCAAAAATATCAGCAGGCTCTTTTACCCAGCCTTTTTGATAAAATAGCTCAATCTGTTTTTGCCCTAGCCCGTCAATATCAAAGGCACGGCGCGAGACGAAATGTTTTAACCCTTCAATCGCTTGGGCGGGGCATAGAACGCCATTGCTACAGCGCCGCACAACATCCACACGGCCTGTTTTCTCATCCACATCGCGCACAGCATCGCCGCCGCAGACGGGGCATTGCAGCGGCAAAGTATAATCCTCCGCTCGGCCAGATATATCCCCCACCACCCGAAGCACTTGCGGGATAACATCGCCTGCGCGCTGTATCTCAACCGTGTCGCCTGCGCGGATTTTAAGACGGTTAATCTCGTCTTCATTATGCAAAGTCGCATTGGAGACTACCACACCGCCAACCGTAATCGGTGTAAGCCGCGCAACGGGCGTTAGCGCCCCCGTGCGGCCGACTTGCACTTCAATTTTTTCAATCACTGTTATCGCTTTTTCAGCAGGAAATTTATGTGCAATAGCCCAACGCGGCGCGCGAGAGACAAAGCCCAGCCGCTCTTGCAGCGCCAAGGCATTCACCTTGTAAACCACACCATCAATATCATAACCAAGGGCGGCCCGTTTGGTTTCAATTTCATGGTAATGCGAAATCATATCTTGCACCGTTTCATGCACGCGCATATTGAGATTAACATCAAAGCCCCAATGAGCGAATGTCTCGACAACCTGCATCTGCGTTGTGATTTGAAATTGGGCAAAAGGCTCTGATAGATCGCCCCACGTATAGGCAAAGAATTTAAGCGGGCGGCTCGCAGTAATAGACGGATCGATTTGGCGCAAAGACCCCGCCGCCGCATTACGCGGATTTTTATAGGCATCTTTGCCTGCTGCAATCTGCGCTGCATTCATGGCGTCAAAATCATCATGGCCAATATAAACTTCGCCGCGCACTTCAACGACATCAGGCCAGCTATTGCCTTGCAGCATTTTGGGAATTGTATCCAATGTCGACAAATTCGCCGTCACATCTTCGCCAACCTTACCATCACCGCGTGTCGCGCCGCTAACAAGCTTGCCTTTTTCATAGCGCAGCGCTGCTGAAAGCCCGTCGATTTTTGGCTCGGCTGTAAACGACATAACCGCATCTTCGGCAAGGCTTAGAAAGCGTTTCACTCGCGCCGTAAATTCACTCACATCTTCATCAGTAAAGGCATTATCAAGCGATAGCATCGCCACTTTATGGGTAATCTTTCCAAATTTCCCGGAAGGTTTCGCACCAACAGATTTAGACGGGCTATCCTGACGCACCAAATGCGGGAACGCCGTTTCAATCGCATGTAATTCTTTGCGCAGAGCATCATAAGCCGCGTCGTCCATGACAGGATTATCGTCTTGGTAATAAAACCCATCCGCAGCTTTTATCTCTTGCGATAAAAAGGCTAGTCTTTTTTTAGCTGCAGATTCGGTGAGTTCCGCGCTCATGATGCTATGAGTTGCCGCGCGGCGGCCCTGGCTTCATGTGTGATGGTTTCACCGGCTAACATGCGCGCAATTTCTTCTTCGCGTTCATTGTCTTGGACAGCATGCACATGAGTCGTTGTTTGCGTACCAGAGCTATGTTTTTCAATACGAAACTGCTGATTGGCGCTCGCTGCGACTTGAGGGCTATGAGTAACAACAAAAACCTGCGCTGTTTCCGAAAGCCGCGCAAGACGTTTACCTACAGCATCCGCCACAGCTCCACCAACACCTTGGTCAACTTCGTCAAAAACCATAACCGCATTGGTTTTACCCGCGAGCGCCACTTTAATTGCAAGAGCAAAACGCGCCATCTCGCCGCCAGAGGCAATTTTATTAAGCGGGCCAAGCGGTGTGCCAGGGTTGGTCGAGACTTGGAAGCGTATCACATCCATCCCATTTGCAGTTTCATTGCCAGATATGATCTGCGTTTGAAATACAGCCCGTTCCATTTTTAATGGCGGCAATTCTTGAATAACCGCCTTATCTAAGGCTTTGGCACTTTTTATACGGGCTTTTGAGAGTGTCTTGACCGTTTTCTCGTAAGCGGCCTGCGCTTCGGCAGCACGCGCTTGGCTTGCGTCAATATCTCCTTCAACCGTTTCAATATCTGTCAATTCTTGTGCAAATTCCGCGCGTTTTTCTATGAGAGTTTCAATCTCGCAATCATATTTGCGCGCCGCCGCTCTTAAGCTAAAGAGACGCTTTTCAGTCTCATCCAAACGCCCTGGTTCAACCTCAAAACTTTGCGCGGCGATAGCCACGGCCTGTTTGGCATCTTGCGTTTCCAATAAGGCACGTTCTAGAGCTTCGGAGGCATTTTGAAGAGCTTTTGCTGCAGGACGCTCACTTTCTGCAAATTTACCGCGAACACGGTCAATACCCGCCAAAGCCGATGAGAGGCGTTCTTCAAATGCTCCGCCTTCGCTTAATATATCTTGGGCTGCGGACAGTTCTGATAAAGCGCCTTCTGCGCCTTGTAAGAATTTGCGCTCTTTGGCCAAAGTTTCCTCTTCGCCAAGACGCGGGTCAAGGCGATCAAGCTCCGCGATTGCATGAGTCAGAAAGTCTCTATCATCACCCGCTTTAGCTTGGCGTTCAAGAAGCGCATCTAGCTCCGCCTGCGTATCAAAGCGGGTGCGGTAAGCCGCATTGCAGGCCATGATTTCGGCCTTATGCCCGCCATATAAATCAAGCAAAGCCATATGTGTGGATGGATCCAGCAAACCACGCCCATCATTTTGTCCGTGAACTTCTAGCAGTAACCCGCCGATTTCATTGAGTAATTTTACACTAACAGGCGTGTCATTAATGTAAGCCTTACTACGGCCATCGGCATCTAATGTACGGCGCAAGGTCATATCTTCAAGCGGGCCGCAATCAATGTCGCACTCGGCCAGACGGGTAAAAACAGGACTGTCCATATCTAATTTAAACGTAGCCGTGCATTGGGCTTTCTCTGTCCCTTGGCGAATGAGCCCCCGATCAGACCGCGCGCCTGTGGCCATGCCCAGAGAGTCTAAAATGATAGATTTACCTGCTCCCGTTTCGCCCGTAAGCGCGGTAAGCCCAGCTTTGAAATCAAGGTCAAGAGATTCGATTAAAACAACATTTCGGATAGACAGGCTAGTGAGCATGCGACCCTCCTTTATGTTTTAAACCCTAAACTGCTACAATAATCGTCTTAGAATAAACGCTCGCGCAACCGTCTCCAATAGCCCGTTTTACGAGGTTTCTTGATTTCTTCATCAAGATTGACGCCAAGATCCGTCAATAGCTCATAGCTATCTGCATACCATTCACTTTCAGGGTGGTTATAACCTAAAACTGATCCGACAAGCGTGGCTTCGCTCACAATTCCTAATGAGACATAGCTTTCGACAAGGCGATGAAGCGCCTCCTCAACTTGCGAAGTTTGCTCATATTCACGAACAACATTTTTAAAGCGGCCAATGGCTGCAAGTTGTTGGTTTTCTTTTTGATAAAACCGGCCAACAGCAAGCTCCTTACCTGCCAAATGATCTTCGGTCAGTTGGAGTTTAAGGCGAGCATCACTAGCGTAATCACTTTCAGGGTAACGCCGAATAACTTGCTGCAAAGCTGCTTCGGCAGACACAGTTGTCGCTTGATCTCGGCCAACATCATAAATTTGGTCATAATAATTGATAGCGATGAGATAATAGGCATAAGGCGCGCTATCATTACCAGGATTAAGACTGATAAAGCGCTGTGCTGTTGCAATGCTTTCCTCATAATCCGCCGAACGGTAAGAGGCATAAGCACTCATCAAAATCGCACGGCGCGCCCATTTAGAGAATGGATGCTGGCGCTCTACTTCTTCGAAAAGCAACTTTGCATTGTCCCAGTCGCTACGTTCAACCTGCTCAAAAGCCTGATTATAAATCAACTCGGCGGGCCGTTCGATATAGGCCAATTCTTCTTTTTTCTTACCGCCCAGTCCAAGCGTGGAGCAACCAGACAATAGAACAATCAAAGACACACCGACGAAACGATTAGCTATTTTTTTCATTTGTCCATTTTTTTGCAAAAATACTGTCATAACCCATCCATGAACATGATATATCGCGAATCCAAGACTACACGCATGTTTTCCATTATGTTTAGAGCAAGCTGGCGAAAAGGCAAAGTGAGAAAAGCGTTAGTTATGCGATAGATTGCAGAAAAATTAAGCGATCAAAATCTCTGGCAGAGCTTCGCGCACTTCATCTGGCATAAGCTCATCCAAAGGCTTTTGCTGGGCCTGCATATAACACCAATTTTCAGGGTTTTGGAATAGAGCCGTCAACAAATCATGATTTAAACCGTGACCTGATTTTTGCGTGATAACGCGGCCTAAAATTGGCCCTGCAATGTAAAGGTCTCCAAGTAAATCAATCGCTTTATGCGCAACAAATTCATTTTCAAACCGCAGACCACCTGGGTTTAAAATATCAGCCCCGTCAACAACGATCGCATTTTCATAAGATCCGCCTTTTGACAGACCCGCCGCCTTCAAAGCCTCAACTTCATGTAAGCGCGCAAATGTCCTTGCTGACGCCAGACGTTCTCTGAAAGCGCGCACATTAGGGACAATTTCAACACGCTGCTGACCAATCGCCGCATCATCAAAATCAATAGAGACGTCCAATTCCAAACGCTCGCACGGCTCAATACGCGCGAACGCATCTCCCGTTCTGACCTCAATCGGTCTTAACACTTTCACATATTGGCGCGGCATAGGTTGTCGGCAAATACCAACTTGTTCAATGAGCTTCAAGAAAGGTTCCGCAGAACCGTCTAAGGCTGGCAGCTCTTTGCCATCTATTTCCATAATTAAATTATCTATACCTGACGCAGCCAAAGCCGCCATCAAATGTTCAATCGTAGACACTTCTACGCCAGCTTGATTACTTAATGTCGTGCAGTTTCTAACACCTGCAACCGCATCAGGAGAGACAGTTATATGGTTATTACGGTCTGTAACATCTGTGCGGACAAATATAAGGCCCGTATTTACGGGCGCAGGCCGCATGACCAGACGCGTGTAATTACCCCCATGAAGCTCTATACCAGAGGTCATGACAAGCGCACAAAGGCTTGATTGCCAAGCTACATTCACGTTCTTACCCCACACATCGTAAACTTCCCCACATTCATTTTCACTCCCTCAACATTCCCCCAAGCCCTCTTATTTCTATCCATAAACATTAAATCTGGGAGATTGCAAGAAACTTACACTGACTTTATGTTACATATTGTAATTATGTTGATAATAAGCTCAATATCTGTGATGGCCGTCATGATTTCGCATAAAGTTAAGGCATTTTTGTTATTTAAAACAAAAATGCCTTTTAATATTAAACCTTTAGATAGGCGATTCAGTAAATTATAGAGATTTATTGATTTTGACGACGCAAGAAACTAGGGATTTCTAACTCGTCCGAATAATCTCCATCAAATAAATCTCCTGATGCCGTTTGACGTGGCTGGGCAACGCGCGGCGCTGCAGCGGCCTTTGGCTTATTGCGGCGACCAAAAAAACCAAATGGATTTTTTAGAGCCGGCTCATGCGGTGTTTCAGGAATGGGCGCAGGCGCAGGACGCGGAGCCGCCTGAGGAGCGGGCGCGTAAGATCGTTCTGGCTCGACTTTTGGCGGATAAGGTTTTGGCGCCACATAAGCTGGCGCAGCATTAACAGCCACAGCCTCTTCTTCAACTTGCAATTCTTCATAGGCCGCACGGGCCTCGGCATCTCTAGCAATCGCTGTCGCCGCAGCAGCTTCTGCAGCGCGTTCATGCACGCCTAACTCCACAACATTTGCAACACTTTCAACTTTTGGCTTAAAGGCTAAAGGCGGGCTGTCTTGACGGGCTTCAGCATCAACACCTGTGGCCACAACAGACACACGCACAATGCCTTGCAAATCATCATCAAGCGCTGTTCCGACTATGATATTTGCATTTTCATCAACTTGCCCGCGAATAAGATTGGCTGCTTCGTCAACTTCGTAAAGTGTTAAATCCTTACCGCCTGTAATATTAATCAACACACCTTTAGCGCCCTTCAACGACACATCATCAAGTAATGGGTTATTGATAGCTGCCTCTGCCGCTTCAACAGCGCGGCGCTCACCCGTAGCCTCGCCTGTGCCCATCATCGCTTTGCCCATCTCATCCATGACAGTTTTCACATCATTGAAATCAAGATTAATCAGGCCTGGCACAACCATCAAATCTGTCACACCGCGCACGCCGCTATGCAGAACCTCATCCGCCATAGCAAAAGCGTCAGACATTGTTGTTTGTTCCGTTGCGACGCGGAATAGATTTTGGTTCGGAATAGTAATCATAGTATCAACAGAAGCATAAAGGTTTTCAATACCTTGCTCGGCCAACTTCATGCGACGAGACCCTTCAAACATGAAAGGTTTTGTGACAATACCGATTGTCAAAACACCTCGCTCACGCGCCGCGCGCGCAATAACTGGTGCTGCGCCAGTACCTGTACCGCCGCCCATGCCCGCAGCCACAAATAACATATGCGCGCCATCAATATGTTCCATAATCTCATGCAGGCTTTCTTCCGCTGATTGCTCACCAACTTCAGGACGCATACCTGCGCCAAGACCTTCGGTGACACCGCCGCCCATTTGCACGCGGCGATCCGCTTTTGATAAAGCCAAGGCTTGTGCATCAGTATTAGCAACAACAAATTCAACACCATCTAATCCAGCGTCGATCATATTGTTAACAGCGTTCCCGCCTGCCCCGCCAACACCGATAACGACGATGCGTGGCTTAAGTTCAACAGCTTGTGGAAGAGATAGATTAATTGGCATGTGGCTACCCGATGTTTATGGTCAATGATTCATAAATGAAATTGCGCCAAAACAATTAAGAGGCCGTTAACCAAAATCAAAAATTAACCTTTTCGCCAGATTAATTTAAACCAAATGCAGTTTCATTTACGCCAGGCAAAAATTATTAAAAGTTTTCTTTAAGCCACTGCAATGATCGGCCAACAGCATTGCCCGAATAGCGTCTTTCCCGAAAGCGGCGGCCTGATAAATCTGGCGGGCCAGAAATAGCCTCACCTGAATCTTCAAATGCACGCTTAAGCAATCCTGTTGCCACAGCAAAATCAGGCTGCCCTAATTCATCTGACAATCCAAAAACGCCGTGCGATTGCCCAATACGCACCCGTTTCCCCATAACAACCTCAGCCAACTCGCGCACGCCATTAAGCTGCGCGCCGCCGCCAGTTAAAACAATTCTGCGCCCCGCATAATCTTCCATACCAGCTTTATAAATACGATCCCGCAAAATCTCGAAGCTTTCTTCAATACGCGAGCGGACAATATTTGTAACCTCAGAGCGCAAGGCATGACGCAATTCATCTTGCGCAGCAATGGGCGGACATGGCACGGTTTGCATATCATCATCTATGCCGTGTAAGCACGAACCGTAAATTTTCTTGATACGTTCAGCCGCCTCAAAAGGCGTTGATAATCCGCGCGCAAGATCCATCGTCACATTACGCCCGCCAACTGATAAGGCATCTACATGCACAAGCGTATTATCACGAAAAATCGCCGCAGATGTAATCCCCGCCCCCATATCAATAAGCGTCACACCCAAATCACGCTCATCTTCAGTTAAAACCGCGATAGCGGCCGCATAAGGCGAAACCGTCACCGACCGAATTTGTAGATGACAGCGCTCTATGCAATGTGCGAGATTACGCAAAGGGCCAATACCGCCCATAACAAAATGCATATCCACACCAAGGCGCTTTCCGTACATACCGCGCGGATCTTTAATCCCGTCCTCGCCGTCTACCTGCCAGTTAAGCGGAATAGCATGTAAAATTGCATAATCGGGCTGAGATAATTCTGACAAGGATGAATTCATCACACGCTTTAAATCGCGGTCTGCGACAGCGCCGCTTGCAAATTCTGTCTGCACCGTCATGTGTTTTGAACGTAATGAGCGCAAGGCAACATTTACGGATACATCCTGAATAGTCACCCCTGCCGCGCGTTCCGCCTTTTCCACAGCCGTGCGAATACCCGCTTCTGCCGCCTCAAGATCAATAACCGCGCCGCCTTTCAAACCTGCAGAGACGCCAAAACCAGAGCCAATAAGACGAACGCCCAGCCCCGGCTCTTCGCTGCCAATTAGGCAAACAACTTTATTAGAGCCAATATCCAAAATACAAACGATTTCGGGCTTTCTTATGCTAGAGGGGTTAAACATATAGGTTTAAGCTTGATCATCCTTAGGCTTAGAGATCGGCGTAAAGCTCACACGATCCGGTAAGCGTAAATCAATCGCCGCTAAGTCCCGATCCAGAATTTGTGTGCGTTGCTGTAAGTCAGCCAATCGCTGCAAGGCTGCATCAATATGTATCTCAGGTAATTTTACCTTAACACCGCCGCTTAAATATAAATCCCAGCGCCCGCTGCGCATATGCACAAGGCTTTGCGTACGCGCCCAAATATCAGGATAAACCTCAAGAAAGGCCTCTATAGAAGCGGCATATTCAGGTGCATTTGGTCCAATAAGTGTTTTTAAACCTTGAGGTAGAGACTGCACATCTTCAAGCTTAACAATCTCTTCGCCTTTTGCGCTCACCAGTGAGAATTGTCCATTTTTTTGCCATAGCGCATAAGGCTGCGTTTCAACAAGCTGCACAACAATGCGATTGGGCCATAGGCGCCGAACAACCGCGCGGTCAACCCAAGGCAGGCTTTCTGTGCGTAGCTGGGCGCGCTCTAGGTCAGCGCCGAAAAAATACTCACCTGGATATATGCCTATCGCGGCGCGTACATCGGCTTCGTTCAAACGGCCCTCGCCCATAACATCAACTTGTTTGACAACAAAGCCCATCGCCATAAGCCTGTTAACTTTGAAATCATGCGCGCTCTGGCGAATATGCGGCATAAACCCGCCAAGCCAAAGTGCTAAAAATATAAGCCCGCAAAACATCAAGAACAAAGATGCTGTAAAGCGTATCATCCCTTTGCGTGTGTGATGCGCAGCCCGCATTTGCGCAGATGCCCAATTTCGCGCCCCGCGCAGACCCGGTTTTAATGGGCTAACCCGATGAACGGGGCCAGATTTAATCATTTTACGTTTTTTTACCGCGGCCATGAAGCGTCCTCAACCATCCAGCGACAAAGCTGGTCAAAATCCATTCCAACATATCCTGCCTGTTCGGGGACAAGCGAGGTTGGAGTCATTCCAGGTTGAGTATTGAGTTCAAGCATTACGATTTTATTTACTATATTCGTTTTTTTCAAATTTTTTGCATCAAATCTGAAATCAGACCGCGTCACACCTTTACAGCCAAGCGTTTCATGCGCCAAAAGCGCCCAAGTTTTACATAATTGCGCCGCCTCGTCTGAAATCTGCGCGGGAATCACATGACGCGAGCCGCCATCGGCATATTTGGCCTCATAATCATACCACTCGGTATTTGGGATAATCTCTGTGACCGCAAGGGCTTTGCCGTCCATAACAGCGACCGTTAATTCGCGCCCTGGAATAAAAGCTTCGACTAAGACCAACTCGCCCATATCTTTGTTCTCCGCCATTTGCGTAGCAGGATGACCGCCCTGCCGAACGATATAGACACCCACGCTGGAGCCTTGAGCATTAGGTTTGACGACATATGGCGGCTCTATCGGGTGGGCGCGAGCGGCGTCTTCGCGCGGGACAAGCATGCCGTCTGGCACGGTAATGCCGACATCTCGTAAAACCGCTTTGGCGCGGTGCTTATCCATTGCCAATGCCGAGGCCATCACGCCCGAATGCGAATATGGCGCGCCAAATAAATCAAGCACGCCCTGCACACGGCCATCTTCGCCCCATTCTCCGTGCAAGCCATTAATCACCACATCAGGGTCAGCGGCATGGAGCTGTTCCCACAGATTGACCGCAACATCGATTTCCGTGACATCAAAGCCTTGCTCGCGCAAAGACTTTGCCATGGCTGCGCCTGTGACCAAGGATACATCACGCTCTGGCGACATACCACCTTTTAGCACCGCCACACGTTTCATGCTCGCTCCCCTATGCGCCGAATTTCCCAGTCCAGATCAACGCCTTGGCTTTGCTTAACTTTGGCGCGAATATCTTCGCCTAACGCCTCAAGATCAGCCGCCGTGGCATTGCCTGTGTTAATCATGAAATTACAATGCTTTTCGCTCATCTGCGCGCCGCCCACGCGGTAGCCTCGACCGCCTGCCGCATCAATGACCTGCCATGCGCCTCGGCCATTTGATTGAATCTGATCAGGGTTTTTGAACGTCGAGCCGCCTGTTTTCTCACGGATAGGCTGGCTGTCCTCGCGCCGCGCTGTAATCGCCGCCATACGGGCCATGATCGCATCAGGGCTGTCGGGCCTACCCTCAAACACAGCTTCAACGAAAATCAAATCATCTGGCGCGCCGCTATGACGGTAGCTATAATCCATTTCAGAGAGCGGCATAAGGCAGCGCCGCCCGCGCCTGTCAATCGCGACAACTTCGCGCAAAACATCCTTTGTCTCGCCCCCATAACAGCCCGCATTCATACGCAAAGCTCCGCCTATTGTGCCTGGGATACCTGCGTAAAATTCAAGACCTGCGATGCCAGCTTGGGCAGCGAGCTTGGCGACTTTATTATCAAGCGCCGCCGCGCCTGCTCGCACACACAAACCGTCCGTTGCGACCTGAGCAAATGACGTGCTAAGGCGAATAACAACGCCTTTAACCCCGCCATCGCGCACGAGCGTATTACTGGCCACACCTAACACATGAATAGGAATATCAGGCGGGGTTGAAGATAAAAAATGTGCCAAATCCGCTTCATCCTTGGGAATGAAAAAAGCTTCAGCCATCCCTCCAACGCGCAGCCACGTATAAGGCGCGAGCGCAACATTGGCCTTTAAAGACCCGCGCACATCAGGAAGACGAGAGAGCAGGCTCACAAGCTTGCCAAATTATCAGCTAAATCTGCCGCCCAATAGGTAATATCACCCGCGCCTAAGCAGACAATCAAATCACCTTTTTGCAGATCGTCTTTTATATCTTTGGCCAAAGTGTTCTTAGAGGTCAGCCCAACATTGCGGTGGCCATGTGACTGAATAGAGGCCACTAAAGACGGGGCGCTAACACCCTCAATCGGCAGCTCGCCCGCCGCAAAAACATCCGCGATATAGACAAAATCAGCATCATTGAAGCAAGTCGAGAAGTCTTCGAATAGGTCTTGCAAACGTGAATATCTATGCGGCTGCATCACGGCATGAACGCGGCCTGCTGTCACTTGGCGAGCGGCTTGGAGGACAGCGGCAATTTCAACGGGGTGATGGCCGTAATCATCAATGATATTAACGCCGCTCCACGCACCCACATGGGTAAAGCGGCGCTTAACCCCGCCAAAACTATCTAGCCCCGCGCGTACTTGTTCTTGGGACAGGCCCAATTCTTTGGACACAGCAATCGCAGAGAGAACATTTTGTGCATTATGTTTACCCGCCATAGGCAGAAACAAATCCGCCCAGATTTCATCATCGCCGTCTTGATTGCGAAACACAACATCAAAGCGTGATCCGCCTGTTTCAAGGCGTAGGTTTTCCGCGCGCACATCGGCTTGCGGGTTAAATCCATATGTCACTATGCGGCGGTCAGATACGCGCGACACAAGGTTTTGCACTTCAGGGTGATCGATACATAAAACAGCAAAGCCGTAAAATGGTAAGTTTTGTACAAAACTATCAAAAGCAGCGCGCAATGTATCAAACTCGCCGTAATGTTCCATATGCTCAGGATCGATATTCGTCACCACAGCGACAGTCGGCAAAAGCTTTAAGAACGAACCATCCGATTCATCCGCCTCAACAACCATCCATTTACCAAGGCCAAGCTTGGCATTTGACCCATAAGCATTAATAATGCCGCCATTGATAACAGTCGGGTCAAGTCCGCCGCCCTCCAGCAATGCAGCTATCATTGTTGTCGTTGTTGTCTTACCATGGGTCCCGCCAACCGCGACCGTCCATTTTAAACGCATCAACTCTGCGAGCATTTCAGCCCGGCGCACAACGGGAATAGACCGCGCGCGTGCTTCAGTGAGTTCAGGATTATCCGCTTTAATCGCAGAGGACATAACAATCGCGCCTGCGCCGATGACTTGCTCGGATTTTTGGCCAATAAATATAGTGGCACCGAGTTTTTTCAACCGCTCCGTAATCGCACTCTCGCGCATATCAGAGCCTTGCACTTGATAGCCAAGATTTATCATAACTTCGGCAATACCGCTCATGCCGATACCGCCAATGCCGACAAAATGTATCGGGCCAAGATCAAAAGGCACTTTGGTCGCGAGGGCTTTTTGCTTTAATTTTGTATCAGCCATTTTTGCAGCATCCAGAGATATAACCTCAGACAGAGGTGTTGATGACCAACGCGGCAAGATCTTGGGCTGCATTGGGACGCCCTGCGGAACGGGCGGCTGCGGCAGCGGTATTAAGCCAGTGCGAATCATTTAAACGTGCCTCCAAGATAGATTTGACACGCTCAGAGGTAAACTCGAATTCTGTCAAAATATCGGCAGCATCACGGCGCTCAAGTGACCTTGCATTGGCGGTTTGATGGTCATCCATCGCTATGGCCAGCGGGACAAGTAATGACGGTTTTCCCATAACGGCAATTTCGCTCACCGACCCCGCTCCCGCGCGGCCAACAACATAATGCGCCGCCGCCAAATGCGTTTCGATATTTGCAAAAAATGTCTCGCATATTGCGCTCACGCCCGCCGCTTTATAAATATCGCGCGCTGTGTCTTGATATTCAGGGCGTGTTTGCTGAACAACATGAAGCTTTGCGCGTAATGTCTGGGGCAACATCGCAATCGCAGCTGGCAAGGTTTCCGATATAATTTTTGCGCCAAGACTACCGCCGACAATCAGCAGGTTAATCTTATCGCTTGGCGTGATATATTTTGGCGGCACAGCTTCAATGATTTGCGCGCGCATGGGATTACCAAGACAGATATGATTTGCACCCTTGGGTAGACGCTCAAGCTGTTCAAAGCCTGACACAACATGATTGGCGCTCTTGGCAAAAATGCGATTGACGCGGCCCAGCACAGCATTTTGCTCATGGATAATCCGCGGCACACCAAGGCTTTGCGCAGCGCGCATAGCAGGAAAAGCTGGATAACCGCCAAAGCCGACAACAATATCCGCTTGCCAGTCTTTAATAAACCGCTTGGCCTGCGTTGTACCTTTGATGAGTTTTAACACACCTTTCACAGCCGCAATCGGTTTGCGCGGGGAAATACTAGCCGCCTGCACTTCGATGACCGGGTCAGCTGGAATATTGCCTGCATGGGCCTTGCCGCGCACATCTGTCATCATCGCAATCTCCCAGCCCTGGGCCTTAAGCGTTTCGGCGAGCGCTTGCGCGGGAAACATATGCCCGCCCGTACCGCCAGCCGCTAAAAGGAGTTTACGCATACTACTTGCCATAAGCATAAGCGCCGGGGCGGCGGCGCGTGAAAGCCAGAATTAACCCCGCCGCAAAACAAAGTGCGAGCATGGAGGACCCGCCAGCGCTAATAAATGGCAAGGTCATGCCTTTAGATGGTGCCATATTCAAATTCACATAAAGATTAATCACAGTCTGCATACCGATGAGAGTTGCAAGTCCTGCCGTAGCGAGCTGACAGAAATAATCATTAAGCTTAAGTGCATTGCGAAAGGCACGTATCACAAAGGCTGCGAGCAAGATAATCAAAATGGCCGAGATTAAAAACCCAAACTCTTCCACCGCAACCGCAAAAATAAAATCTGTATGTCCGTCAGGTAAGCTATATTTAACAACCCCCTCACCCGGACCGCGGCCAAAAAAACCACCGCTCGAAATCGCTTCAAGCGCTTTATCGGTTTGGTAGCTATCCGACGTATTCGGACTCAGAAAGGTTTGCACCCGCGCCCGAACATGCGGCAGGGCGGCATAGGCCGCGACAGCACCTAGCACAGATACGCCGAGCATAAACAGCACCCACCCTAGCGATAATCCTGCAAAGAAAAACACGGCAGCAAAACTAAGCGTCAAAAGAAAAGATTGGCCGAAATCAGGTTGCGAGATCAACATCATAATCAACGCCAGATAAACGCCAAAGACAATCAAAATCGCTGGCACATTTGGCTCACGTTTCTTGACCGAGAACATCCAAGCAGCAAAGACAATAAAAGCTGGTTTTGCAAATTCGGATGGCTGTAAGGATAACGGCCCAATTTTAATCCACCGAACTGCGCCTTTCACTTCATTGCCTATAATCGGCAAAGCCAGAAGTGTTAATATAGCGCCGAGCAAAGCGACACAGGCAAGACGCCTGGCATTTATTGTATCAAATAGCGAGACTATAAAAGCTCCGATAAGCCCTGCCCCGACAAATAGCATATGTTTATATAAAAAGAAAAAAGCATTATTATAATCAAGCCGCACTGTTGCGGCTGGTGACGCCGCCATTGAGAGGATAAGCCCTGCGCCAAGCAAGCATATTAAAAGACTTAATGTCATTTGATCGACGCTACGCCACCACTCACCAATAAGGCTGCGGCGAGAGCGAGATGACATTATGTGCATGACCATTAGGCAGAGCTTTCAAAAGAATCAGGCGGCGTTGACGTCCCTACATCTTTCGAAAAAAGGTTAATGAGGTCTTTCACATTTGACCGAAAAGCATCTCCGCGCACTTCAAAATCCTTAAATTGATCGAAACTAGCACAGGCTGGCGCGAGTAAAACGATCGGATTTTTTGCATCGGATTGCAACGCATCTTTAGTGGCGCAAACTAAAGCCATCTCAAGCGTGCCTGAGACTTTATTCTCCACCTCGGCTTTATTGAGAACTTTATGAAACTTCGGCGCAGCTTTGCCGATAAGATAAGCTTTTGACACATTTGGCATTAAATCCAGCAAAGGCTTTATCCCGCCCGTTTTGGGCTCTCCCCCTGCAATCCAATAAATCTTATCGTAACTTGCGAGTGCTTGGCGCGCAGCATCAGCATTGGTAGCTTTACTATCATTGACAAAGCGCACTTTACGCAGCTTACCAATCGTTTCCATACGGTGCGCCAGCCCCGGGAAGCTCAATATAGCCTTGCCGATAAGCTTAGGATTAACCCCAACAGATTGAACCGCCGCATAAGCCGCCGCTGCATTTTGCCAATTATGCCGCCCTTCCAGCGCGAGCGCTTTAGTCATATCGCAAATTTGCACACCTTTTTTATGAGCCTTGCAAAATAGCTTTCCGCCTAGAACCGCGACGCCGTGCCCTAATGAACGGCGCGCCGAAATGGGCAGCACACGGCGGCCATTTTTAACCTTTAATTGCGAGCAAAGCGCTTTGCCATAATCATCATCAACGCCAATAACAGCCGTATCCTCTGCGGTTTGATTTGTGAATATTCTTTGTTTGGCCAAGCCATAATCTTCCAGAGTTCCATGACGCTCTAAATGATCTGGCGACAAATTAAGAAACACAGCGGCATTGGCACGCAAACTTTGCGTACGCTCGAGCTGATAAGATGATAACTCTATGACATAATGTGTGCCCGCATGCATACGGTCCAGATCAAGAACACCGCGCCCAATATTGCCGCCAATCTGCGCATCTTTATTAACGGATTTTAAAATATGACCAATCAGCGCCGTTGTTGTGGATTTGCCATTTGTCCCTGTAATGGCAATAATTTTAGGACGGTCATGTTCGGGTCGAGCATTGACCTCACGTGCAAAAATTTCAATATCACAAATAATCTCAACACCCGCCTCGCCTGCGCGCAAAGCCGTCCAATGCGGCTTAGGGAGCCTGTCAGGCACGCCGGGGGACAAGACCAACGCGTTAAATTGCGACCAATCCGCCGTTGTCAGATCTTTTAAACTCACACCCAGTTCAGCGGCTTGGTCACGTGTGACTTTTCGATCATCCCAAGCCCACACATCCGCCCCGCCAGCCGCCAGAGACAAGGCCGCACTGACGCCCGTTCGGCCTAAACCAAACACAGCGACTGTCTGTCCTTTAAATGTCCCCGCCTTTATCATAGCGCCCCCTAACGCAATTTAAGTGTTGATAATCCAATGAGTGCCAAGATGATGGCAATAATCCAGAAACGAATAACGATAGTCGGCTCAGCCCAGCCCTTCTTTTCATAATGATGATGAATGGGAGCCATACGGAACACCCGCTTACCTGTAAGCTTAAATGACGCCACTTGCACAATCACAGAGACAGCCTCTAAAACGAACAATCCGCCAATAATGGCCAGAACAATTTCATGTTTCACAGCTACAGCCGTAGAGCCGAGCGCCCCGCCCAATGCCAATGACCCTGTATCGCCCATAAACACCATGGCTGGCGGTGCATTATACCAAAGAAAACCAAGGCTTGCGCCAATAATGGCACCGAGAAATATCGTCACTTCGGCGCTGCCCGGCACATATGGAACACCGAGATAGTCAGAGAAAATCGCATTACCAACCAGATAGGCAATAAACGCAAAACTCATCGCAGCTATCATGACAGGCACAATCGCAAGCCCATCCAAACCATCCGTCAAATTAACCGCATTTGACGCGCCGACAATCACAAGGCAGCCAAAGGGGATAAAAAACACCCCTAAATTAATAGTGAAATTCTTAAGCAGCGGTATCGCAAGCCCTGTCTCAAACCCGTCTGGGCTTTGCGGGAAGGCAGTGGTTAAAATATAAACCGCAATAGCGGCAATGGTAAATTCTAAGACTATTTTGATCTTCCCTGAGAAGCCTTTGGGGTTCTGCCGAGAGACTTTGAGATAATCATCATAGAAGCCAATCACGCCAAAACTAACTGTGACAAAGAAAACAACCCAAAGGAATTTATTATGCAAATCCCCCCATAAAAGCGTCGAAATCACAACGGAGAGTAAGATAAGCAACCCGCCCATGGTCGGTGTGCCCGCTTTTTTGATAATATGCCCTTCTGGCCCATCTTCGCGAATAGGCTGGCCTTTGCCTTGTTTAGCACGCAGCATATTTATCATGCGCGGCCCAAGTATAAAGGCAATAATCATAGAGGTCATCAACGCTCCGCCAACGCGGAAAGTGATGTAATTAAATAGATTAAAGAGCTGGAATTGATCCGCTAGCGGCGCAAGCCATTCATATAACATTTAACCTATCCCCTTTAACGCAGTTTTGATTTTATCTGCATTTTTTAGCTGCTTTGCCAATGCCCCAAGCCCCATAGAATTAGATCCCTTAATCAAGAGAACATCCCCGTCTTGAACCTCAGCTGCTAACGCCTCAAGCGCTTGGCCAGCGTCATCAACACAGCCGCCGCGGATTTCTTGTGGCAAAGCGCCCCGCAAGGCCCGCATAGTTTCTCCAACAACGATGACACGCGCAAAACCAGTCTCCATTAAAGGCTGCGCCAGAGCGGCATGTAAATCCAATTCATCAGGGCCAAGCTCTCCCATATCACCAAGAATAGCGATTTTACGCCCTGGCTTTAGCGACGCCACCGCAAAGGCAGCCCGCATACTGGCAGGGTTGGCGTTATAGCTCTCATCAATGAGTGTGAAACTTTTTCCGTCAAGATTAACCATCGACACATCACCGCGTCCCGTTGGCGCCGTCACTTTGCGTAACGCCATCGCCGCCTTACGCAGATCAACACCAGCGGCATAAGCAGCCGCCATACAGGCGGCAGCATTCATAAACCAATGCTCGCCAGGCACCATAAGCGTGACATCTATTTGCTGGGCAGCAATACGTAAGCGCACATTCCCGCCCATTGCATGCGAGTTCGTTGACACAATCGTCACATCATGATCGTCAGAGTGCCCAAATGTTAGCACACGTAAATTCTTGGCTTTCGCTATATCTTGGATAAGCGGTGTTTGGTCATTATCTCCGTTGAGGATAATCGTCCCGCCAAATGCCACACCGTCCATGATTTCAGCTTTAGCGCGCGCAATCGCTTCCACATTTTCAAAATTGGCTAAATGCACCATTTCTACATTTGTGATGAGCGCAATATGCGGCTGCACCAAACCCGATAGATCCGTTAACTCACCCGCATGGTTCATCCCAAGCTCAAAAATCCCGTAATTCGTATCTTGCGGCATAGAGGCCAATGTAATTGGAGCCCCTAGGTGATTATTAAATGATTTCTGTGACTTATGAGCGTTACCGAAAGCAGAAAATAGCGTAAAGAGCGCGTCTTTCACGCTTGTTTTACCCACACTACCCGTCACGCCGATGCGGATAGCTTGGCAGCGCGCTCGCGCCGCTTGCGCCATATCACGTAAGGCTTGCAGCGTATCATCTACCATCACGCCGCGCGGAGCTTCATTATCTTGCGAGGCTAAAACCCCTGCTGCGCCTGCTGTGAAGGCGGCTTTGATGAAATCATGACCATCACGCACATCTTTGATAGCAACGAATAAATCTCCAGTTTTCAGGTTCCTTGTGTCTATCGAGATCCCCGTAGCTTCGAACGACCCCTTAACATGGCCGCTGACCGCTTTTGCAATATCATCTGATGTCCAAAGATTAGACATGTCCACCTACCTGTAATGCTTTTTGCACTTCTTCAACGTCATTAAATGGAATAATTTGGGTGCCGACAATCTGGCCTTGCTCATGACCTTTACCCGCAACCACCAAACCATCACGCGGGCCAAGCCGAGATATACCTCGCGCTATTGCCGCAGCCCGATCTCCTATATTTGTCGCCTCAGGGCAACCTTGCATGACAGCTTCGCGGATAGATTTTGCGTCTTCTGTACGCGGATTATCATCCGTGACAATTACCTCATCGGCCAGACGCGCCGCTGCCGCGCCCATTTTTGGGCGCTTATCAGGGTCACGATCCCCGCCGCAGCCAAACACAATCACAAGCTTACCCATCACATGTGGACGCAAGCCGCGCAGCAGCTTATCAAGCCCGTCTTCGGTATGGGCGAAATCCACAAATATCGACGCACCGTCCTTGGTTTGCCCTGCCCGCTCCATACGGCCAGCAACACCCGTAAGTTTTTGCAAACCGCCTAGCCCTGCCTCTAAAGACACACCTGTTTGCAGCGCAAGCCCCAAAGCCGCAATCGCATTTAAAACCTGAAACTCTCCCGCCAGAGGTAATTCAATTTTATGACGCTCCTCCATAGCTATGAGCGTTAAAAGCTGGCTTGCACCATGCGGCATAAGTTCATCTATGCGGATATGCTCACCACTCCAGCCAACTTGCATAACATCTTGCCCGCGCGACTCGCATATCTTAACAAGCTTGCGGCCATACTCATCATTCGTGTTAATCACAACAGGCGCGCCATTGGGGGTTAGCTCAGTAAAGAGCCGCGCTTTGGCATCAAAATAATCGGCCATATCGGGGTGATAATCAAAATGATCTTGCGTGAGATTTGAAAACCCTGCCGCTGTCACTTTCACAGCATCTAGACGATATTGCTTCAATCCATGCGAGCTGGCTTCCATCGCCGCATGTGTCACACCAGAGCGCGTTAACGCATCCAAGGTTTGATGCAAAGACACAGCATCAGGCGTTGTATGCGTTAACGGCCGATAGCCCGTATGAGACTTAACCCCTAAAGTTCCAAAGCATGCCGATTTGTGGCCTGCATGCGCCCATAGTTGGCGCAAAAACTCCACAGTTGAGCTTTTACCATTCGTTCCCGTCATCGCCACAAGGGTTTCGGGTTGTTTTGGGTAAAACGCACTCGCAAGATGGGCATAATCAAGACGCGGCTCGGCGCTATGAATGACAGGCACATCCGCCGTAACACCATTTGTTGTTAAAATCGCAACAGCGCCATTTTCAATCGCAGAGCCAATGAATTGGCGGCCATCAGCGGCTATGCCGGGCAGAGCCGCAAAAATCATCCCCGCTTTGACAGCGCGGCTATCGCAAGTCACACCTGTAACTGGCATATCATTATCTATATTGAATAATGTGCGTAAAGTCAGACTCATCTTTGCCCGCCTTGCTGCACGCCCGCGTTCGAAGCAAAGCTTTCAACATGACGCGCATTTGGCAGCATTGGCCCAATACGCGCAATGACATTCCCCGCAGTCGGCGCGGCATTCCACCCGGCCGTGGCATATCCATATGTCCCCTCCACCGCTTTAGGCTCATCAAGCGTCACAATCATCGCATAGGTCGGGTCTGAATATGGAAAGGCTGCCACAAAAGATGTCACCAGACGTTTTTGATCATAACCGCCTAAGGCCGGCTTTTCGGCCGTACCCGTTTTTCCCATAACGCCGTAACCTTTAATATTGGCCTTTTTGCCAGTCCCAACAGTGACAACACCACGCATCATATCGCGAACATCGCGGGAAACGTCAGAGCGAAACACGCGCCGCATATCTACTTTTGATGCCGCATCTCTGCGTAAAACCGTCGGCGCTATATACACACCATCATTCAGCGCCGCACCTATCGCAGCTGTCAGCGCTAGCGGCGTCACGGACAACCCATGCCCGTATGAGATTGTGACAGTCGCAAGCTCGCCCCAATTACTTTGCACTTGCGGATGCGCGCTTTCGGCAAGCTCATATGGCACGCGGTCAAGCAAACCAAGATGACGCAAATGCGTTCTTTGCTTATCTGCACCAATACGTTGGGCGAGCATCGCTGTACCTCGATTGGAGCTTTCTGCTAAAATACCCGCCATATTTAACGGCACATCAGATGGATGATCATCACGGATATATTTATATCTGACCTTATAAGGCTTATGCACATCAAATAACTCCATCTTATTAGCAACACCATCTTCGAGCGCCATCGCCATTGTTAAAGGTTTAAACACCGACCCTAAATCATAGGTCGACATTGCGGCATGATTAAAGCGGGTTTCAGGCAATGTTGCGCCCGGGTTATTAGGATCAAAATTCGGTAAGGATGCCATAGCGATAATCTCGCCTGTCTTTATATTCATCACGACACCAGAGGCCGATGCAGCATCAAATTTCTCACGCGAGGCGTTTAGCTCATCAGCCAGCGCATATTGAACTCGCATATCAAGTGAAAGCGCTACGCTTGGCGCATTATTTTGAACCAGCCGATCATTTAGCGCACGCTCCGCCCCTGCCACACCGTCCAGGTCAAGATTTGTAAATCCGACAAAGTGCGAGGCTAACTTACCGCGCGGATAGACACGCTTAGATTCTGTCCGAAACCCAATCCCAGGCAAACCCAGCTCAAACACAGTTTGACGCTCCTTCGGCGTTAAGCCGCGCTCAAGCCAAACAAAAGCGCGATCAGATTCGAGTTTCTCGCGCACATCTTTGAGGTTTAAATCTGTGCGGGTTTTTACAATTTCCTGCGCGCTATGCTGCGGGTTCCAGATACGGCGCGGTTCAGCATAGAGCGAATATGTTTCAAGCGTTGTTGCCAAAAGCTCGCCATGACGATCAACTAAATTAGAACGCTCCGTTGTTAGAGCTTGCGGTAAGATGCGCTGATGCGCTCCGCCTGATAAAAGCGAAACTTCCGCAAGACGAATAATGGCAATAGCCAGCATAAATAGAAATGCAAATGCACCAATACGAATACGAATACGCCCTTCAGAGACAGCTAAATACTCATCATCTTCCACAACCATACTGCGCATTGGCGCAAAATTTTGACTCGAGCTGCTCACCTGATCACGCATATTCATGGCTGCACCTGCTCGGCCGGCACGTCTTCACGTAAAGGGAATGCCGTAATGACATCATCAACCCCTATCACTTGCTCTGGCAATACAGGCACAAGCTGCAAATGGGTTTTTGCAAGGTTCGACAGACGTGCAGGATTTTTTAAAACCGCCAATTCCGCCCCCAAAACTTGAATTGCAGCGCGCTCTTGCGCGATGGCAGCCTCAAGACGGACAACCTCTTTACGTGCCGTTTGGGATTGCGTTTTGACGAAATACAGCACCACCATCAGCGTTACACCGATCAAAAATAAAATAAACCAACTCAGGCGCTTTGCCGCTTCGCGCCGGCCCGTATAGACAACACTCATAACCGCGCCTCCAAATCAGAGAGCTGCGGCACACGCGGCGGGAGCAATCTATCATCACGCGGCATAGACGGCGCATCTGTGCGCACAGCCAAACGTAGCTTCGCCGAGCGCGAACGCGGATTTTCATCAATTTCGCTTGCACGAGGTTTTGTTACAGAGCGCTTAGGCAGCACAAAACTCGCCTGCGGGCCGTCACGCTTGACTTCTGGCGCGTAGCGTGAACCACCCTGCACCTCTGCGGCGCGGCGGCGTAGATATGACTTTACAATACGATCTTCCAAAGAGTGAAACGTCACAACCACTAAACGCCCATCTGGTTTAAGAATATCTTCGGCTGCGCAAAGCCCACGATAAAGCTCACCCAGCTCATCATTGATAAAAATACGCAAGGCTTGAAAAATACGCGTCGCAGGGTGGATTTTTCCGCGGCGCCCCAAAGCATTTTCTAAAATATCCGCCAGTGCCAATGTCGTATCTATACGGCCCTGCGCGCGTGCCTCAACAATCTTTGCAGCCGCGAATTTCGCGCGCTTTTCTTCGCCATAACTGCGAAAGATGTGCGTTAACTCATCCGCACTTAAAGACATCACTGCATCAGCTGCGCTCGGCCCATGACCGCCCATACGCATATCAAGCGGGCCGTTGCGCATGAAAGAAAATCCGCGATCCGCCTCATCAAGCTGCATAGAGGACACACCAATATCGAGCACAACAGCATCAACCTTTGGCAAGTCTAACATATCCATTTTGGAAAAGGGCGTTTCAATCCAGCGAAACCGAGCCGCATATTTACCTGACAACTCGCGCGCGCGCGGCTGCACATTTTTATCGCGATCAAGCCCAATGACAGAACAGTTTGCGTGATTGAGTATCGCCTCGCTATAGCCGCCATTACCAAATGTACCGTCCACACAAATTTGGTCATCTTGCATATCGAGCGCAGCAAGAACCTCTGGGAGCATAACGGGGTAATGCTTCACAGCGTACCTCCCTGCGCATCGCGCGGGACAGGCTTAAGACGGTGGCGATTTTCACGCGCGAGTTTGCGCACATTTTCCGACCGCTCCGCATAAGCGGCTGGGCTCCAAATCTCAAACCGCCGCCCTAACCCCACAAATGTTATCTTACCATTTAACCCCGCATATTCATGCAAGTCCTTTGGGAGTGAGACACGCCCGCCGCCATCAAATGGTAAGCGGCGACTTTCCGCAAATATAGCCCGCTGTAAGGCAATGCGTCCCTCATCATAATAATCAAGTGTTTCGAGCGAGCGCTGATAATCTTGCAGCAACGCAATGCCGCCGCCCTCAAGATAAGCCCCATCAAAACTTGGCCAGACAATAATGCCGTCAAATGCGCTCTGCGCCACAACCGCGCGGAAATCCGCAGGCACGCTCACGCGTCCCTTTGCATCCAGCGTATTTGTCGCGCTCGACAAGAACATATGCAGCAATCCCCCTAAAGCCCTTTACTGGGTAAATCATCTATAACTGGGATAGCATGGGATTTTATGGGATACAATGCCAATTTAAGGAATAATTAGCTATAATTTATAGTTTTTGTTACCAATTCGCCCCCAAATTACAAAATCTTGCGCCCACTAAAGAACCTAAGTAGAACAAAGGGTTAAGCAGTTATTAACACTGCGGCTCTCGGCAGCATTATCGTAAAGCTAAGACAAAAAGATTCATAAACACCTAAAGCAGGCTCAAAACACAAAACTACGCATAAAAGGAAATATCAGAGGGCCGATAAGCCGGGTTCTGTACCCATATAAATATGAGTGACGACCATTCATCTTGGACTTACCTCACGATAAGCCTCTAGCAACCAACCCGAACGATGGCGGCGTAACGCGCAATATCGTTCCTATTTGGTTTTGCTCCGGATGGGGTTTACCTTGCCGCCTGAGTTGCCCTCGGCGCGGTGCGCTCTTACCGCACCCTTTCAGCTTTTCCCCTATATAGAGGTAGTCTTCTCTCTGTGGCACTTTCCCTAGGGTCACCCCCGCCAGACGTTATCTGGCATCCTATTACGCTGGAGCCCGGACTTTCCTCGCGCCTTGCAGCCCGCGGCCGTCTGGCCCTCTGATAGAAACTTAGAAGCTTAAATCGGGCCAAAGGTCAAGCTTTACCCGCATTTCATGGCTCTCACAAAGCCGTGTAAATCCCATCACAAAAGGTCGCCGCGATGTGAATCGGCTTGATTGGATATGCAAATGGAATTGCGGCATAAAAAATGCATTAAAAAAAGAGATGAAAGGAAACATTATGCTAGCTCTGTTAAATCGTCGCCGCTGTATGTCAAACAACCTTACACTTCGTCACCTTGAGCGTAAATTAAACAATTTCGACAAGCGCATCCAAAAAGATACGGCTACAGAAACTGATTATATCACCCGAGATCGTCTTGCCCATCAACTCGTCGAGGCGCGTACATATCTATGTTAACAATCAGCTTAATAGCGCTTTTAACATTATCATTACGCTAAAGAGATTTTCAAATGTTACGCATGACTTTAAACCCATAGTATAGAGCCCCCTCTCCAGTACGCTCTAGCTTAAGGTGTGCTTACACACCGCGTGCTGTCATATTCCCCCACCCTACATAATATGGCAGCACATTTCATAATCACCGCACAATATGAAACTCTAACTTTCAGGATGTAGATTCTGCATCACAGCCTGTAATATATCCATAGTTTGAATATCGACAATACCATCAATTTGATCAGGCCTATAATGACGCTGAAAGGCTGTCACAATAAGCTGTGTGTCTTCATCCAAAACGCCTGTGACACGCGCGCCATAACCAATATGTGCCAAGCCGCGCTGAACAATCGCAACACCTCTATCGCGGCTTCCAAACTCAAATAAAATCCGGCGATCATCCGTCTGCACATTCGGCCAAAAACCTAGCCCTGCTGCCGCAAGGCCTGCCCATGGAAAATGCTCTCCAGGGTCGATTTTACGTGCCGGTGCAATGTCGCTATGGCCTAAAACCTCCAGAGAGCCGTGACGGCTAAAAATATCTTTACACAAAGCAATCACTGCATTTATCTGCACATCAGGATAGGCTGGTAAATTGCCCGTTTCATTCGGGAAGTCATGCCCCCCATTCACGATTTCCACGCCAATACTGGCAGAATTTATATCGCTCTGCCCTTGCCATTCTGACACGCCCGCATGCCATGCACGTTTATCCTCATCTACAAGCTGGTAAATACGCCCATCATCTTCGACCATGTAATGCGCGCTGACTTTAGCGGCTGGGTTGCACATGCGCTCTAGCGCCTTCGCGCCGCTTTCCATGCCTGTATAATGCAGGATAAGCAGCGAAATCGGCAAGCTGCGCTCATCAAAATTGGGGCTGGGAGATGATATAAGCTTCATAGACAATAGAGCCTTTTCATACGGGATAGAGCTTTGCCATTATATCCAAACCCTTTTTCATAATCTCGCGCAATACAGCTTCATCAACATCCGACAGGCGTTTGATATATAAACAAGATTTACCTATTTTATGCTGACCTAGCCGTGCCAATTCTTCGGAAAAATCCTGATAACCTGGCATGATATAAATGCTAATATTCTGCGCGCGAGAGCTAAAACCAAGACGAAAGAAATCGCCCTCACGGCCACTGTCATATTTATAATGGTAATCCCCAAAACCGACAATGCCCGTTGCCAGTTTTGCTCCCCAAATACGCGGTTCCCATCCCGTTATCTCGGACATCATATCCAAGATCTTCTGGCAATCCTCACGCCGTGCATCATCGGCAATATGATTGATATAATCTGTTACTTTCAGGCCTTCAGGGACAGTTTTATTTTTTGATTGTGCCATAATTCACCCCTCTTGCACTGGCGCGACAGATTTATCGCCTCTCCCTCTTTTCACAATTAAATAGACACATGGCAAGATCAAGGCCGCGCCGACATAATAGCGTAAGAAAATCGTTTCTTTCAAAAACACGACTCCTAAAACAGAGGCAAAAACAGGCACCATTAATGTGAGCGGCACAACAAGGGACACATCATAGCGCTTAATCATGTTAAAATATTGGCCATGGGCGATGATACTGACACAGATCGCCGCATAGGTTGCAGCGATTAAAAGCGGCCAGCGCGAGAGCGTCCAAACCTCAGTCTGGGCGCTTTCAAATAATAGGCTGGCCATGCCCATGACTGGTAAAACCATAGCCGCCATCCATACTACATATTGCCGCCAATCCACATCACCTACGCCCTTCATGAGGACAGACCCAACTGCTAGTGAGAAATAAGCCGCGATGACATAAAGCAATCCAACATCAAGCGCAAAGCCGCCTGGCTCGTAAATCATAATAATCGTACCAATAAACGCGCCCGTTATGCCCGCCAGACGTATCCACCCTATGCTTTCTCGCAAAAATATCACAGATAAAATCGTTGCAAAAGGAATCATCATTTGCGAAACAATCGAACTGCCAGAGGCTGAAGCTGTCATAAGTCCCGTATATAAAAAACCTAAATGTATCGGGCCGACACAGGCGCATACCATAAGCAGGCGCATCCATGCCTCTGGGCGTTTGATCCGAAAAAACGGAAACATAAAGAGCAAGACAATCGCAGCCCGTGTTGCGGCCAGCATAAAGGGCGGAATGGCGATAGCACCCGGGAAAAGCGTATTATTGCCGCCCAGCACCCACGCACTTATCACAAAATTCCCTGCCCAACCCAAACAGCAAATCATGAGAATCCAAAAATGAGATATTTTCATAGCTCAAGGCTTAGTCAAGGCCGCAATAAAGGCAATATTTTAATTGAAGTTTTTAAATCACAGCAAAACCCGAAGATTAGCTATCAACACTCCAGCCCTCTGGCGTCTCATGCGCGTCAATAACAGGGCCGTCATGCGCGGCGTTTTGATCTGCAGAATTATGATGAGGACGCATCGTTTCAAATTGCCCGCGCATATCGCGCTCCATATCGCGGCGCATATGCTCAAATTGTGCTTTTGGCCCAAAAGGCTTCCCTAAAATTTTAGCACGCACCCAAAAAACAGCCACAGCAATCAACGCTATAACAGCGACTCCTGCGAGAAGGAATAAAACGAAGGCTGCTGAGAAGAACAACATAAATAATCCGCCAATAGCGGTTAATGTTAAAAAAGCCGCGCGTAATATTTGGCTAAAAAAGCCTGTTTGCCCAGAAAGTCGAAACGTATTGCTCATGCTATCAATGTCGTAATTTTTATCCGTTTCGTCAAGGGCGCAACACTTTCATTTTCGTAACAGTTGTGCCATTTCAGTCACAGTTAAGTTAAAGCGCAGTTATTTTACCTGTTTTCTGTGAATTTTCGGCCTCGCGATCTGCGCAAATTTGCGCATATGCACGGTTAATAATCGCCATTTTATGATTCGCCAGCCCCATAAGTTCTTTTGGCAAGCCTCGGGCAATCAACTTATCAGGATGATTTGCAGAAGCTTGCCGCCGATAAGCGCGCTTTAAATCTTGATCAGAAATCGATTCATCAACCCCTAAAATCAAGTAAGGGTCATCCGCATCACGACCTAAATGCGCCGCTTTAATCCGTGCAAATTCCCGGTCTGAAAAGCCGAAAACATCACTCACCCGGCGCAGAAATTCCATTTCATCATCTGTAACAATCCCGTCTGCAAGCGCGATATGGAACAAGCCGTCCATCACATCTTCTAACGCAGCAGGGCGAGCGCGAAAGCGCTTGGCGATAATCCGTGCATAGCGCTCATATCCCAATGTCGTTTGCCGCGCGAGATCAAAGAACCGCGCGATACTATCTTCTGTTTCAGGATCAGATTTGAAAACTTGCTTGAAAGCCTGAACATCCTCGGCGCGTACAAACCCGTCAGCCTTGGCCATTTTCGCGCCCAATGCCACCAGCGCAGCCACTAGACCAGCCTGATGAATCGGCCCCGGCATACCGTGCGGGTCAGGGCTAACAGGCGGCCCCAAAAGACGCGCGCCCGCTGATAATATTGAATACCAGAGACTCATAAAGCGCAATTAGACGACTCGCCCGCCCATAGCAATCAACCTTATGATTTAAGACATCAATTCTGTGACAGGTCTCACCGATGAAAAAACAGTCAATCCATATGGTGCATTATATCGTCAAACTAAGGTTTAGATGTACTCGGCTTAGTGGCAATTCTTCTGAGTTTTGGCCGCTCATTTGTTTTATGTAGCTCTGCGTTTTTGACCTTTTTATATCTAACACCCACTCTATAATTTGGCGTGGCCATTATCTGAGCAAGCGCGTCTCCCTGATGCGATTTTGATTGCCCGCAAACAGATACCGCCTCTGATGTCCCGTCCAAAATAGCCTCAAGGCGTTTATCTGATAATTTGTAATCTTTCTGAATAGTCTCAATTTTTTCAAGATAACTCGTATAAAACTGCAGAGATTCTGTAGCTTCCTTGCCTTTCAACATGGCTTTGCTAGCTTCTAATTTCACATTAAGCATCGCAGAATAGCTTTTGAATTCATCAGGCGCGACCTGTGTTGCCGCATGTTTAGCAATACAAGCACAGGCTTTGTTTTTCTTCGCTCCGCCTGCAAATTTAATTTCATAGCGCGACATAGCCGCTCGGCAGCTTGTTGCTACAGGCGCTTGCATGTCTGTAATCTGATATAAATCCAGCGCCTTTTGGTCACTTTTTTGGCCCGCAATAATTACAATAGGCGCAATAACAACCGCAGCCACCACCTTAAAAAGAAAATTATTCATTGTGTCTCTCCCTCACCATGAAGGGTAAAACTAACAAATAAGACTTAAAGTCGCTGTAACTTACAGCCTTAAAGTTATATTAAGCTGCACACGTCAAAACAGATTTTAATTAGCCGATGATGTATGGTCGCTGATGATAAACCAGCCTTTGCCTTGCTTTTGCATATGCAGAGTAAATAATCCCGTTGGGCGATCATTATCACGAATTAACGTCCAACGACCAAAAACAAGCGCGTTATCAGGGCTTAGAATTTGAACTTCGCGATCAGAAAATTCGAGACGTCCCATAGTCGCGCGGTCAGGATAACGTTGCTGATAACGCGCTAGCGTCGCCGCCCACCCCATTTCAACAGTCCCGCCCGATGCAAAGCGCAAAGCATCGCTTTGTAAATAATCTTGCATAAAGCCTTCTATATCGCCGCGATTCCAAGCCAAAATTTGTGTATCAAGTGTCTGCAATATAGCCGTTTTTTTAGCCTCAATATCCTCTGCTGCAACATGCGCAGTCTTGGAGCCTCCCAGCATAGTCATGACAAGCCCAGAGGCTACGCATCCTAAAACAAATCCAATAATCAAAGTTGGAATAAGGTTTTTAGCAGATCTCATATAGGCCCCTAAATGTTACGTAAGGCTATAGGCTGCTCTTGCGCCTACCTCGGTGATGTAGCCCTAACACACGACTCACGCTAGACGCAATCTCGGCGCGGTTAAGCGTATATAAGTGGAAGTCCCGCACACCGCGATCATGTAATTCTGCAATTAATTCTGACACTAAAGACGCTGTGAGCAAAGTACGCGTAGCCGCATCTTTATTAAGGCCTTCAAATAATTCGGCATACCAATCCGGCACGCATACACCACACATATCTGCCATGCGCTTTAAACCTTTAAAGTTAGGCTGCAGCATCAAGCCTGGCACTATGGGAATATCAATCCCTGCATCTAAAACGCGGTCTTGGAAGCGCCAAAAAACATCAGGCGAGAAGAAAAATTGCGTAATGGCACGCGTAGCACCTGCATCGACTTTGCGTTTGAGATTATCAATTTCGGTCTGCCAATCACCGCTTTCTGGATGGCGTTCGGGGTAGGCACTGACGGAAATCTCAAAATCAGCAATTTTTTTCAAGCCTTCAACCAAATCAGATGAATATGCATAGCCGTTGGCAGCTGGCACATAAGCTTGTCCAATACCTGCGGCAGGATCCCCTCGCAGTGCAACAATATGCCGAACGCCAACATCCCAAAAATCTTGTGCAATCTTATCAATTTCACTGCGCGTAGCGTCAACACATGTTAAATGTGCAGCAGGCTTAAAACCGCTCTCTTTGACCATGCGTTCAACCGTGCGGTGCGTGCGCGTTCGTGTCGAGCCGCCTGCTCCGTAAGTCACAGAGACAAAGTCAGGGCTAAGGGGTTCAAGTTTTTGGATAGACTCCCAAAGGCGCTGCTCTGAGGCATCATCTTTTGGCGGGAAAAACTCAAAGCTAACATTGACCTTATCGCTCGCAGCGCGGTCGCCATGTTGCGCCGCAGCGCGCGCTATCGCGCCGATCGGCGCATTCGGGTCACGATGAGGAAGCCGAGCATTCATGAGGTTTGTCTTTCTTGAATAAGAGTGCTTAAGCGAGCTTTACGCTCTGCACGCCAAATTTTTACAGCAGGGAGGTTTTCATCTTCGCGCCCAATATTTCGCACAGATGTTAAGCTCATATCTGTAGCATCAAGCCATGTGGTGATTTCGTCATCAGAAAAGCCAAGACGGCGATGCGCATATTTATCGCGAAAGCCCTCAAATTGATGCGCCTCAAAATCTACAATTAAAAACGTCCCGCCAGTCATTAATAACCGCGACGCCTCCCGAACAGCTTCTTGCGGATCATCCAGATAATGTAGCACTTGATGTATAGTCACAAGGTCAGCAATCCCCGTACCTAGCGGCGTCGCGTTCAAATCGCCTTGCTGTACGGACATATGCGAAAATTCCGTCGAGGCAAGTTTATGCCGTGCCACGGTGAGCATATCGACATTCGTATCAATGCCCGTTCCGCCTTTGGCATGCGTTGAGAATAATTCGAGCATTCGGCCCGTCCCAGTCCCCAAATCCACCATATAATCATAGGCTTTATCGCCATCTTGACCTTTGGCAGTCTCTAAAAGCGCTTTTTCAATATCACTTTGCGGCAAATATTCATTGCCAAGTTGTCCTCGGTCATTGGCAACATCTGCAAAAAAGGCTTCGACGATCTTAGAGCGTTCAGCACGCACATCATTTAAGCGGCGCTGATCGGCAAGCAAAATAGGATCATCTTGCGGCAAGGCCGCTAATGTCGTCGATACAAGTGCTGAGATACTGATATTGCCACGTTTCAGACGTGAAAACACCCAACTGCCTTCGCGCAGGCGCTCTAATATACCCGCCGCCTCAAGTGATTTAATATATTGCGTAACGCGCGGCTGTGATAGATTCAGTATCTGTACAAGCTCACTCACAGTTAACTCACCATGAGATAGAAGCGCTAAAATCCGTAATCTGTCTATGTGGCCAAGGGCTTTTAAAGCTATTGCAAATCGTTCCATGTGATGACACATAACACAGGAAAATAAAAAGTATATAAAAAAATCTTTATATCTTTATGCAGACAGTTTTACAGAGTAGCTTTTGTACAGCGCTAGTGGCTTATGACTTACCGCGCAAATTTTGACAATAACCGAATATATGCCACTTGGTAAGAATTACTATTCTCAGTTATAGACCAGCTATTGAGCGGCCAGCCCGTATTAAAATCTGCATAGGTCTTGGCAGGCGGTTGATTGGTCAGCCTTTGCAAAATGGGGGCGCGGCATAAGCTGTTATTTTTTGCACTGCCGCATGTTTTACGCTTACAGCAGCTATCGGGCTCATAGCTATCATTTGGCCCGCCCACTAAAAAGCCAGATGCAGGGCCATAGCGCGACAAACGCACATCGTCATAATTGGCATCGCCATCTTCAAACCACGCATGAAAGAAACTATTGACCGAATTCTCTGCCCCATAGGACGCCATATTTGAGAGATAGGCTTTCCCGTTCGGGTTTACGCCGTGCAAATAATGCAAATAATGACTTGCCGCATTTAAATAAGCTTGTTTTGGCTGAGGGCCAATATCTGCCAAAACGGCCTGCGTAAACACAGAGCCGCGCCGGGCTTTGGTTGCATTACTCCCCCACCAATAGCCATCCGTATATGCCCCGTACGCATCTTGGCCATCAATAATCACAGGCCACGCATTGTACCCCCCTAAGATTTGCTGCTTATAATCGCGTAAAATACGTTGACGAAATTGCGGCTTCACATTGGGTTGCCGCGCAAAATACAGCAATGTGAAAGCCATATCGCCCTCAAATCCGTTCGGGGTATCTGCCGCCATAGGCTTGACGCGCCCATAAGCCTGTTCAGCCGCTAGGCCATATTGCGGATCTTGCGTGGCTGCATAGAGGTAGCTCGCTGCGATGAGACGTTTCTTACCGTAGCGCTGCGCGCCGACCTCTTGCTGGCCAGCCCCCAAGCCTTCGGAGTTTGAGCTTTTATCATTATTTTTGAAAATGACACGCGGGTATTTTTCAGCCCAAGCCCAAGCCTGCTGCGCGCGGCGTTCATAGCGTAATGCGGCGCTTCTAGAGCCGTCATCTGCGCGGTAAACTTTTGCCGCCAATGCAAATGCTCCAGCCGCCGTCATTGTTGCCGAAGAATTGGCAGGCCCGTAATAGCTCGGCCCTTTGGCCGCTGACGGCGGAGAGGCGCTATCGCGGCCCAAAATTGAGAGCATAGACCCATCAGCATTTTGCATCCGCTCTAGCCAATCTAGTCCCCATCTTACCTCATCAAGAATGTCAGGCACGCCATTCCCAGATTCAGGGATACCAAAATCATCCGTCCAGACATTCGGGTTTTCAAGATAGCTATTCAAAAGGCTGGTAATATATTCCGCCGTCCAACTCGTATATTGATTATAATCACCCGCATCATACCAGCCTCCCCGTAAATCGCGCGCTGTGGTCGCATCTCTTTTACGGAAAAACAAACGCGCCTGACTGTCTTGCCCTCTCCCAAGGTGACTGGCTTTGTCGGTAAAGCCTGGCTGCGCAAATGGCGCGCGTTTTTCAAAGCCTGCGCGCTGCAAGTAAAAAGTCTTAAAAGCGGTCTTAAGAATGGGCGTATAAATATCACCTCGGATTTCAAACGGATAGCTATCAACGCGGCGCTCAACATCTCGCACGACATAGCGGCCTTGGCGGGTTACAGCCGTAAAATCAAACACCCAAATTTTATCGCCTGAGGCTTCATCGACACGGCCATTTTTCCATGCCCTTGGCGTGCCTTGATACACCGCCTGCCCTGTGGCTGTATCAATGATGGCATAGCGGTTTGAGGGCGTGAATATGCGTCCTAATTTCGGATCTGCATCACGGCCAATTTGCGCAGAGCGGATAATGGCGCGTTTTTCAAGCCCTGGTAAATATCCAAACTGGTCGATAAGGATAGGCGGCGGAGCCGTATCCAATGAGACAGTATCAGACGAATTTGTGTTAGGCAGATGATGGTTATCAGACTGTGCCTGTGAGTTACATCCGCCGAAGAAAGCGAACGCCAATATCGAATAAATA
The DNA here is from genome assembly GCA_937929915.1 of uncultured Caulobacterales bacterium. Classification (GTDB taxonomy): domain Bacteria; phylum Pseudomonadota; class Alphaproteobacteria; order Caulobacterales; family Maricaulaceae; genus Litorimonas. The sequence continues at coordinate 54,340 of CALFUN010000001.1, forward strand.
GAAAAGAGTCGGTTCCACATGAGACGGTTATGCCAGATTGCAAGCCCTTCGTCTTTTAATATTTAGACACAAAGTTCTTCTTAAATATGATGGTTTAAAACGTTTCATAATGTGCGCAGACTTTATCCCAGCGCGTAAAGAGTTTTTGCGCCGCTGCAGGTATATGCGCCCGCACATAATCCTCGCCCATAAAGTTTTTCACGGATGCGAGCTTATCAAAGCGAATGATTGTCGCAAATTCAACCTCGCCTTCTAACTCGGCTTCGTTTCGGCGTAGCGTTTGCACATCCACAAGCCCGTCTATGCCGCGTGCAAGAATATCGGGAATAATCACCCCCGAGAGCAATGCTGCGTATTCATCTGCATCTTCGGGCCGAGTCCAGCCGCGCCAAAACCGTAATATCATGGATTTTCCTCTTACCCGTTTTTAATTTGCTATAATATTTTCAGGCCCCCATAGATTTTGATATGTTATGGGAGATTATTATGCGAGCGCTCAAATTTTTTTCATGTTTAATAGCTCTTTCATTTAGTTTCGCAACATTGTCGCACGCACAACCATCTGCATATCATATATTGCCTGATGCTATTAAAACAGACATGCAAAAATGCGATATAGACATAGCTGAATTTAACCGGCTTATGGCACTGTCACAAAAAGATTTTGATCAAGACTTTTATGGCGGCTGGCGAGCCGTTGATTATAAAGACGGATGCAGCAATGCGGCTGCGGAAATTATCAAAGCCTATATGCTTTATTCCGTCCCCCACGCGCCTCAATCCCTTGGAATTTTAAGATGGCACGCTGGCCAATCCAAAGCAGGCGCAGGCAAAACATCCGAAGCCATAGCGCTTTTTGCGGGAACCTATAAATCTGACGCCAAACATCAGTCAGCTTGGAATCTTTATGTTGATGCAACGATAGCTTTTTTACAGCAAGACAAAGCCGCATTACAGCGCGCACATGACACACTTGCCGCTATGCCCCTATCCGAAGATGAAAAAGCGGGCCGCCGTAAGTTTCTGGCAGATAATCCAGAGATTACAATGCCGCCCGGATTTATAGATGAACCTCAAAACCTTCCTGTTGTGCGTGGGTTTTTAAATTGCTTTGACCGCTCTTATTCAGACGCCTATCGCGGCTGTAATTCCAAATAACTACCTATCAAACTTCACAAATTTAAGTTTCTTTGGCATATCGGCATCATCACCAAGGCGGCGTTTTTTGTCAGCTATGTAATCGGCAAAGTTCCCTTCAAACCACTCCACATGGCTGTCGCCCTCATAGGCGAGAATATGCGTTGCAACACGATCCAAAAAGAAGCGATCATGCGAGATGACCACGGCACAGCCTGGGAACTTCTCTAGCGCCACTTCGAGTGAAGCAAGTGTTTCTCTATCCAAATCATTGGTCGGTTCATCGAGCAGTAGCAAATTCGCAGGGCGCGTGAGCATCTTTGCAAGGTTAACACGGTTACGTTCACCGCCTGATAATTGTCCGACATTTTTCTGCTGATCTGTACCTTTGAAGTTAAACGCCCCCAGATAGGCTCGCGAGGGCACTTCGCGTTTCCCCAGCATGAGAATATCGAGCTTATCCGACACAGCTTCCCAGACATTCAGGCTATTATCCAACGCATCACGATTTTGATCAACATAGCCAAGCTCGACCGTTTCGCCGACTTTAAACGTGCCTTCATCAGGCTGCTCTTGACCTGTAATCATTTTAAATAATGTCGTTTTACCTGCGCCGTTAGGCCCGATAACACCGACGATACCACCGCGCGGTAATTTGAAAGATAAGTCTTTAATCAAGAGCTTATCGCCAAATCCTTTTGTAACATTTTCACATTCGACAACAACATTACCAAGACGATTACCCATCGGAATACGAATGTCGGCATGAGACACAACTTCCGCATCCGCTTCATCACGCAGCTTTTCATAGGCTGAAATCCGTGCTTTTGATTTTGTCTGGCGCGCTTTGGGATTAGAGCGTATCCATTCAAGTTCGCGTTTCAGGGCTTTCGATTTACTATCACCTTCGCGGCCCTCTTGCTCATTACGCTTGGCTTTAGCAGCAAGCCATGAGGAGTAATTACCTTCATGTGGATAAGCTCGCCCGCGATCAATTTCCAGCGTCCAGTTGGTGATATTATCAAGGAAATAGCGATCATGGGTAATCAAGATAATCGCGCCCGTATATTTCACCAGATAATTCTCCAGCCAATTCACCGTCTCCGCATCCAAATGGTTGGTCGGTTCATCAAGCAAAAGCAAATCAGGTTTGGACAATAGCAAACGACATAGCGCAACACGGCGCGCTTCACCGCCAGAGAGATTATTGACAGGGCTGTCTTTGGGCGGACAGCGCAAAGCCTGCATCGCCATTTCGATTTTCGAATCAATATCCCACGCATCACGGCCATCCACCTCATCTTGAAGCTTGGTCATTTCTTCCATGATTTCGTCAGAATAATCTTCCGCCATTTTCATGGCGACTTCATTATAGCGGTCAAAGATTTGCTTATCCTCACAGCCTTCAATGACATTGCCCCAAACATCTTTGTCATTATCAAGCTTAGGCTCTTGCGGCAGATAGCCAACGCGCGTGCCCTCAGCGGCCCAATGCTCGCCCGTGACCTCTGAGTCCAATCCCGCCATGACTTTCATCAATGTCGACTTACCCGCGCCATTAACCCCAATCAGGCCAATTTTAGCGTCTGGGTAAAAAGATAAATGAACATTATCAAGAATAGTCTTATTACCAAATTTCTTGGTAAGACCTTGCATATGATAGCAGAATTGACGGGCCACGGGGCGCTCCTGAATTGAGATAGATTTCAAGAGCGCGATATGCGGCGCTACGGCTTATTTTGCAAGACCCAATCCTGTTTCGCGAATCAAAAAACACGCCCAAATGACATTAGGCGCGTTATCGTTGAAACCTTAGACTAGGGCAGCTTTATTTACGCAGCGGCACAATCGGAATGCAGCCCTGCCCGCCATAGGCTGGGATTTGTCCTTCTGGACAGCTAGGCGCTGGCGGCGGTGTGTAAACGGGCGCTGGCGCAGGTTCGTAAACCCGCGGCGGCGGCGTATAAACAGGTGCAGGCTCTGGCGCGGGTGTTGATACAATCGCAGGCGGCGGCGTAACGACAGGCGCTGGCGCTGGCTGCTCATGCACATATTCGATAATTGGCGCTGGCGCAGGCGCTGGCACTTCGACAACATTGACGACTTCAATTACAGGGCGCTGCACAGCAGGCTGGCAGCATATGACAGGCTGACAGCATTCATTATTTTCAACAATATATTGCCCGCCATAACGTGTCTTAGGCAGTTTGACCTTTGGCACATTATACGCGTTAGAATTCAAGCCATTATTGAAATAACGATTGGCATTATTGGACGCGCAAGCCGATAAAGTTAACGCTGCGCCAATGGCTATAAGAGGTAAAGCCCGCATTTTTATAGATAATCCCGACATAATCTTCCCTACATATTCCCACATCCACATGTCCATTATGGGACAATTACGGCATAATTTTGTCTTAATTGCACATAACGTACCAAATGAAGGCTAACGCTCCTCTAAAAAATAAGGTTAATAACGGGCTTTATTTAGAATTATTTAGAAAATGCCTTAGCCTGTGAAACCACGGCTAAAACCTTCCATGAACGGCCCGATAATAAAGGGCAGGATTAAGAAAACAAAGACAAAGATGCAGGCGACAATTTTATACCACTTATCTGTAGCGTTTCTGGCAGGCTGACCACTCATTTCGTCGATCTCTAAAGGCTGCATCAAACTGGCGGCAAAGAAAGTCTGCAAACAAATGGCCGTCAGAAGAAAACAGCCTAATATGTAATATAGAACGTCATTCACATTCAAATTTACCAAGCTCAGTCCGAAAGCCTTTTCCAAAACAACAAAGCCAATAAACCCTCCAAATATACTTATCATCAACCATTTATACGTCTTATAAGCACTAATATGTTTGGTTCGAATTTCACTCTCGTCTAAATATTTATTCGGCACCCATAAGCGGTTCCCTGCCCGCGACATTGCGGCATACCCAAAACCTATCAGTGTGAATAAGGTGAAAATCATCATTACATCTAAAAGAAGCCCAGACACACCAGAAACATCAATCAAAACCACCATGGGCATTAAAAACATTCCTAAAAATGATGCAAATTTTAATCGCCCAATGGCTTTTGTCGTTAACTGCTCTTCGGTGGCGTTAAAAATATCAAAATATGCTTTCAGCATTTTATTCTCCTATTTTATGGCATGTTTCGTTATGAGGCCTAATCTGGGCTCTGGCTCATCATTTAACGGTTTTTGTTGCCACGCCCATAATGTGCACCCGCCAATCATACCAATGAGAAAGATTGCCACTAAGATTATTATGACACTGGGCATAGGCATAGAATATGGCCCGCCAAAAAACCATTTTGTTAACATTACAAACATAGCGTAACCTATTGTTCCTAATGCAAAACGAGCTGAATAATGACTAATTTTAAGACTTTGCGAAGTTTCCCATTCATCAAGTTTTTTCAAAGAGCTTTCTGTGAGTCGCGTTAGGCTGCGTGAAGCCCCTAACCTTATCGCTGCAAAAAGCACAATTAGATGAATTAGCATTGTGATTAAAAGTAGAGCAATAAGTAACGTTTGGCTATACTGATATATAGACGATAGAATTACTCTAAGCGCATCAAGATTTGGAATAAAGATAATCGCCGTCAACCCAACATATACCCAAAGACAGACTATAGCTCCTGCCCACTTTATTTTGCGAAGTTCGGCCTTTGACAAGTCTTGATCAACCAATGGCTTTGGATTGAGTACATTGGCTAAGTTTTCGCTAAATTGCATATAATCTTTAAATATACCCACAATTCTCTCCTACTCTGCCGCTTTCATGGCGGCTAATTCTTCAGCTAATGTTTTGAACGGCCGTGGTGAAAAAGCCATGTCCAGCGGGACTTCGAAAAACTCGGCGAGTTTAAACGCCAGCACCAATGAGGCATTAAAAACATCCCTAAGAATGATGCAAATTTTAAACGCCCAATCGCTTTTGGCGTTAGCTGCTCTTCTGTAGCGTTAAAAATATCAAAATATGCTTTCAGCATTTTATTCTCCTCTTTAATCTTACTCATCCGAAATTTCCACAAGCGGCATACGCCATGCAAGTATTGCCGCTGGCAAAACCAGAATAAGATGAAACATAATCCAAAATAAAAATTGTCGTGTACTGGACTCTTCGGGGAAGCTCCATGATGCGCCCGTCAGTAAGAATACGCAGCCAAGCATGAGAATACCCCCGCCTAATATCTGATAAGACAAAGCTTGCGCTTTTTGTCTTTCAATCTGTTCAATATCATCCAAGTTATATTGCCCTGCCGCAATTCTGTAGACACCTGTTGACAATAGGGCCGCCAACGCAACAGCCGCGATAAATAAAAATAATCCTGCAAGTACATTTACAATATAGTATTTTTCAATTTGATGTTGGATGAGAATAAAAAATGTCGCCGCCGTAATGCAAACTAGATTTATGGTACTAGCGTAACGTGCACGCCTGACTTTCATAGGCAGGTAGGATATTGTTTTTGAATGTGCAGATAGTCTCATTGCATCCCCTACTCCGCCGCTTTCATGGCGGCTAATTCTTCAGCTAATGTTTTGAACGGCCGTGGTGAAAAAGCCATGTCCAGCGGGACTTCGAAAAACTCGGCCAGCTTGAACGCGAGTTCCAAAGACGCATTGTAATCCCCGCGTTCCAAATAACCGATCGTTTGAAAGTTCACCCCCACAGCCTCAGCCAGATCTTTGCGGGATAACCCCTTCTCTGTTCTTAACATTTTAATACGATTATAAATCATAATGTTGTATATACACAACAAAAATTAATAAGTCAACAACATTGATATTTTCTCATATTCACACTCATCCACGGGAGTTTACGGCTAGGCTCTTGACTTTATATGCGCCCTGCCCGAGCAAACCTTTATGAAAATTGCCACATGGAACATCAATTCAATTAAAGCCCGCATGCATGCGCTCACTGCATGGTTAGAATCGGCCAAACCTGACATTGTCTGCCTGCAAGAGATTAAAACCGTCAATGAGGGCTTCCCGCATATGGAGATTGAGGCACTCGGTTACAATGTCGCCGTGCATGGCCAAAAGAGCTATAATGGTGTTGCGATATTGTCGAAATTACCATTTGACGAAGTAAATATGCGCTTGCCCGGCGACGACACGGACGAACAGGCCCGCTATATCGAAGCTGTCGTCAGCACTGATAATGGCGCGCTGCGGGTCGCCTCAATATATTTGCCCAATGGCAATCCTGTCGGGGATCATGGCGATAGCGAAAAGTACCAATATAAGCTGGCTTGGATGCGGCGGTTGCGTGAGCGGGCAAAAACCTTGCTCACCTATGAAGAAAACCTCGTCTTGACGGGTGATTATAATGTCATTCCGCGCGATGGCGATACGCATAACCCAGAAGGCTGGCGCGGAGACGCAGCCTTCCGTCCTGAAACCCATGCCGAGTGGAACGCGCTCAAATTCATAGGTCTATATGATCTATTCGATCATTTTGACGGACGAGATGAGCAATATACGTTTTGGGATTATCAGGCGGGCGCATGGCAAAATAATAATGGCATTCGCATTGACCACCTGCTCTGCTCGGCTCAAGCCATAGACAAAGCTCGCGGCATTAAAATTGACCGTGACGTGCGCAACGGCGTGAAGCCATCTGACCATGTCCCTGTCATTGGTGAATTTGCGTTTTAGGGCAATTTAGGGTTTATTTACCCCATCCCGTAACGGACTTAACGGGCTATAAATGGGTTTCACCATTTGTCCTAAATACCCATCAAACAAGAAATGTGAGTATCGCAGGTTCGGGTCGATTTTGGGAAATTTTTGCCACGCTTCTGGCGGAACATCCAACGCAGTTATAACCTGTTGAAGTTGGTCTGCGTAATACACGCCGCGCTGCGCGTCCATTGTATCATCTGTTTGCACGCCAATAGTCTTTTGCAAACGCTGACCTAATTCCAACACAGTCAACACCGCTGCAAGTTCATGCAAAACAATAGAGCGAATGGCTTTGTAATTATCGGCAATATGCAGGCGGTTAAAATCAAAACGGTCATCAATCTCAAGACAGATATGCAGCTTATGGCCCAGAAAACCACATTGGATATTTCGGCCTAAATACTCATCATCAAATTGCATGAGCCGTTCCATAAAATCTGGCGTAATCAGCGCACGCGCTTCGGTTTGATCACTGCTATAAACCTCAAAACGGCGCTCAAATTCACGATCAACAAGACCAACCCGCTGCATCTCTTGAACAGTTTTAGGATTCAAAAGCCCGCGGTCACGGCAAATTATTGTACGCGTGTCAAAACTGGCTTTATGATCAAGACTTAAGATAACTCCGCCAAAACCCTGATAACTCCCATCTGGCATGGGCGGCGCGGTGACATCAGCGAGCGAAAACCCTTGCTGCCCATAGGCCATTCCGCTGACAGAACCATGACTAACAAATTGGCCCGAGCGTGAATAAAGCATATCATAAGCCCGCAAAGCCGTTAAAGCCTGCGGGGCAATGCCCGGGCTTTGATATGTCCACCCTAACGTCCTATATGCCTGCAAACGCAGCATAAATATCTGCTCGCATAAAGCTTCAATATCTTTTGGTGGACGTTGATATATATTCATTTAAACCCTGATTATAAGATAGCAAATCAACCCAATTCATCAGATTCAACTGGCCAGTTTTGATATATTTATGTGCTAAAACCTCTATAAAATGACATCCGCATATTTGGATATTCGTACGGTTTATTGAGACAGAATTAAACGAAATGAGTTGATTTTTTATAAACCGTTATCATACGCCTATTCCAACCCCGCCAGCGCTTCATTGAGCTTTGTAAGCTCGGCGCTATAGGCGTTTCGGCGTTCATTTTGCAAGGCGACGACCTTTTCAGGTGCTTTGGCCATAAAAGCTTCATTGCCGAGCTTTTTATCGATTTTCTCAATCTCGGCGTTCACCTTAGCAATTTCTTTGGAGAGGCGTGCTTTCTCTGCGTCCAAATCAATCAGGCCGTCAAGCGGTATAGCGAAACTCACCCCGTCCACGACAGTTTGCAGCGCGCCTTTAGGAACCTCGCTGGCGACTTCAACGCCGTCAATACGGGCCATACGCTCTAGGTTATCTGTAAATTTCAAGAGGCGCGGATCAAGAGTATCCGCCAGCATCAGCAGCGGCGCCTTCTTGCTTGGCGGAACATTCATTTCCGCACGCACAGACCGAATGGCAGTGATTAAACGCACCAACCAATTAATATCTTCGGCAGCCTCTGCATTAATCAAGGCCTCCTCTAAGTCTGGCCATGCCGTAATAATGAGCTTATCTGCGCGAGACGGCGCCGTATTGGCCCATAATTCTTCGGTGATAAATGGCATAAATGGGTGCAAGAGCTTGAGAATTTGATCGAGCGCCCATGCGGCTGTGGCTTGCGTTTCAATCTTGGCCGCACCATCACCGCTCATAATTGGCTTAATCAGTTCCAAATACCAATCGCAATATGTACCCCACGCGAATTTATAGGCTGCATCCGCGGCGGCATCAAAGCGGTAATCTTCGATAAATTTAGTCACGTCTTTGGCGGTTTTAACAGCCTCGGACACAATCCACTGATTGACAGATTGCGTGCAAGATTTAGGGTCAAAACCACTTTGTGAAACACAGCCATTCATCTCCGCGAAGCGCGCTGCATTCCAAAGCTTTGTGCCAAAGTTTCTATACCCTTCAATACGTTGCGTGGATAACCTGACGTTACGCCCCTGCGCCGCCATCGCCGCCATGGTAAAGCGCAGCGCATCCGCGCCGTAAGTCTCAATCAGCTCTAGCGGGTTGACAACATTGCCTTTGGACTTGGACATTTTCGCGCCCTTTTCATCCAAAACTAGCGCATGGATATAGACATCTTTAAACGGCACTTCGCCCATAAAATGAATGCCCTGCATCATCATCCGCGCCACCCAGAAAAAGATAATATCAAAGGCGGTGACAAGGACAGAGCCAGGGTAAAACCGCTCAAGCGCCTCGGTATTATTAGGCCAACCGAGCGTGGAAAACGGCCAAAGGCCAGAGGAGAACCATGTGTCTAGGACGTCGGAATCCTGTGCAAGCGTAACTTTTATTTTAGTTGCGCGTTCACCAACAGGCCCAGAGGCCACATAACTTACAACTCCAGCATTCAAATCAACTTCAACATCATCCCCATAGATTTTTTTAGCATTAAGTATGACATTTTCATTAGTTGCCCCGACAATAATTTGTCTGGGTTTACTAATATCATCATAGCCATTTTCATCTAACGCAGGCCCATACCAAGCCGGTATCCGATGACCCCACCAAAGCTGTCTTGAAATACACCACGGCTGAATATCGTGCATCCAGTTATCATAGGTCTTTTTCCAATTTGCAGGAATGAAACGGGTCGAGCCTTTGCCGTTGTTCGCAGTAGTGGTCCTCGGCACAGGGGCCGAGGATGACGCAGTATTAGCCGCGGATGACATATGATTTGACGCTCCCTCCTCGCCGTCACCCTCGGGCATGTCCCGAGGGCCTTTACTCCCGCCAGTTTCATGTCCTCTATCCACCGCCGCAATCGCCTCAACCGCGAGCGCTTTGGCATCGACAAACCATTGATCGGTGAGCCTTGGTTCAATCACGACACCCGAACGGTCGCCAACGGGTTGCTCAATTTTCAAATCTTCAGTCTCTTGCAGCAGACCTGCCGCGTCAAAGGCCGCGACCACCATCTTGCGGGCGTCTTTTGCAGATTTCCCGTGATATTCGGCAGGGATGAAATCAAGCGGTAATATGTCCGCCGTTTCATTGAGTAAGCTAATGGGCGTATGTCCTGCCCGTTTCCCGACTTCGTAATCATTAAAGTCATGGGCGGGGGTAATTTTCACCGCGCCAGAGCCTTTTTCAGGATCGGCATAATCATCGGCAATGATTGGAATACGGCGATTGACGATGGGCAGAACCACCTCTTTGCCAATAAGCCCCGCATAGCGCGCATCATCAGGATGTACCGCCACGCCCGTATCGCCGAGCATGGTTTCAGGACGAGAGGTCGCGACAACAATATAATGACGCGTCTCGTGGCCCGTCACATTGCCGTCTTCATCGGTCAGCGGATGTTCATAGCTCACCCCGTCTGCTAACGGATACCGCAAATGCCAATAATGACCGTCCACCGTTTTTGTCTCAACTTCAAGGTCAGAAATTGCCGTTTGGAATTTGGGATCCCAGTTCACAAGGCGCTTATCGCGGTAAATCAAGCCTTGCTCATAGAGTTCAACGAAAACTTTGGTAACGGCTTCAACCATTTTATCATCAGGGTTGGCCGGATCGCCTAATGTGAATTTCTCGCGTGACCAATCACAGCTCGCGCCAAGGCGGCGAAGCTGCTGTGTGATATTACCGCCGCTCTGCGCCTTCCATTCCCAGACCCGCGCTTCGAAATCTTCACGCGACATATCTTTGCGCTGCGGCCCGCCTTGTTCTGCCATTTGGCGCTCGACCACCATTTGGGTGGCTATGCCCGCATGGTCTGTACCGGGTTGCCACAATACGGCCTTGCCGCGCATACGGTTAAAGCGCACCAAAATATCTTGCAGCGTATTATTGAGCGCATGGCCCATATGCAAGCTGCCTGTGACATTAGGCGGCGGTATCACGATAGAGAAATTATCGTCTTTTGTATCGGTTGGCTTGGCCGCGCGAGGCTTAAACACGCCCGAGGACTCCCAAGCCTCATAGAGCCGCTTTTCAGCTTCGGCGGGATTGAACGATTTTTCCAACATGGCGCATCCTTACAATGGGGCAGGCTCAAACAAAAATCCCCGCCCCCTTATATCCGTAAAGGATGTTTAAGGGCGGGGTTATTCTGTGTGTCTCTAGCGCTTTAGACGCGGCATTTAAAGAGGCAAATTTAAGGGCAAAGCCAATAGACGCATAAGGTCTGCTTGGCTTACTTACCTGAGCTAATCCGTTTGACTTCTTTGGTAACGGCGCGCTCAACAATACCTTTCAAATTCGTATCAAGCCATTCTTTGAGCATGGGGCGCAAGGCCTCCATAACTAAATCACCAACACGATCGCCGCGCTCGGCAACGATAGCTTTTTCTTCGACAACTTGGTTAAGCTCGGCAAATACGCTCGCCGTGGCTGTCTCTGTGACATCATCCATAATGACATCTGTATTTCTCGCGGCGGCTCTCGGCATATCGGTTATCTCCTCTTTTGCCTCTAATTCATTAAGCGATTCGGGGACTGTTGTCGCCTGTTCTGATGATGGAATTGTCAAAATTTCTGAAATATCATCCGTTTTACCATCCATTTCATCATTTATAGCGAAGTTTTCCAGATCAAAGGTTTCATCCTCTGGAATATCTGTATCGGCTCCGTCCAAAAGTTTGGAGAGTCTTTGCTCGACATTATCCTCTTCTAGCGTATCGCGGCCCGCAGCAATGGCCGCGCCGCTAGCGCCTAAAACAGCCGCCCCAACACCCGCTAGGCCCGCCCCCATAGCCGCAGTGTCACCAATAGCATTTGCATCGGCATCCGCCGCCGCGGCAATATCGGACAAACTTAGCCCCGCAGGCGCTGGGTTTGAAATATTTAATCCAGCCTCATCGAAATGCGTTACATCAATATTAAGGCCATCTAAATCTGCGTTTTCCGCGATATTTTCTAACTCCAACTCAGCCACATCATCTAGCGTTGTAATGTCTAAATCCGTTTCAGATAGCAGTTCATCTTCAAGCGTCATCTCTAATATTTCATCAAGAATATCTGTTTCATCTGCGTCAGTTATATCCGCGATTTCACTTAAGCTTTCATCACTTGAGATGTCCGTTTCCGTTTCAAGCTCTAAAATCTCATCATCTATTTGCGAAAGCGCATCCATGTCATCGAGGTCAGACGACATATCTAAATCTTCATCATTCGGCATCTCGGCTGCGCTATTTTGCTCAAATTCAGCCTGCGCATCCTCCCCGTCTGTATTATAATCAGCTAAATCGGCCATAAGCGATTTCACCAATAAAAGATCGGCATCTTCCTCAGATGGAACATCTTCGGATAGGGCTCCAGCTAATCCAGCTTCGTCTGAAGTAAAGGCGTTTGAAGTGAGGGCGTCTGTAGTAAATTCTGTTAGCGCCGCGTCTTCTGGATCTATCGCCTCCAATGCGGAAGTTTCATCGGCTTGCGTCAAATCTGCTTCAGGCGATACAAGCTGTATATCTTCATCTAAACTTTCTAATTCATCATCTAGATTAAGATCAAAATCATTATCAAGTGAAACTATATCAGCCTGCGGAGCGTCATCAAGCAGGTCTATATCGGCCAAATTCGCATCAAAACCATCTGCATCTTCCAAGATATCTTCGATAGCCCCATCCTCAGCCACATCATTTTGTAAATTGTCACCATCTAACATTGCCGCTAAATCAAGATCTAGACTTGTATCATCTGTTAAATCAAGATCGGTTAACCCTCCCTCCTCAGATTGAGCAAGTCCCTGCGCATCTTGGCTCTGACTATCAGCGGCGGTATTTTCGTCTTCTAGCGTGAGCGATGTATCAAGAAGCGCCGATAATTCGTCATCAATACTCGTGATAGCGCCTGTTTCATCAAGACCAAGACCAAGCCCACCCTCATCAGCAAGAGGGCTTATAGCCGCAAACGGCGTTATAAGCTCCTGCACGTCGCTTTGTTTACTTAAAGCTTCATTTGGCTGAGGCGTAGGGATTTCCAAATCAACCGTCTCTGAAAACTCCGTCTCCAAATCATAATTCACAAGGTCAACAAACTCATCATCCTTGGCCAGTGCCGTTTCGACAGCCGGTAAAGAGACAGGATTTGGCGCAGTAGAGCTTAACATTGTGCTGGCGGCAAGGTCTGTATCATTAGACACCTCTGAAATCGTGTCCAACTCCAGATCAATAACAGCCTCGCCGTCATCAGGCACAGCGCTCGGCATTTCCATCATAAGATCATTCATAATACCGTCAGCGGCAACACTATCATCGAGTGTGGTGTCCAAATCTGAGCCGCGCGCGCTCACATCGTCTTGAACGAAATGCTCAACCCCTGGGTCAATCGTCTTATCTTCATTGCGGAAGGTTTCATTATGTGAGGCGGTATCGTCCACGGCAACGAGATCACTAATATTGCCAATACTATCCGTTTCAGTCGTTAAATCACGATTATCAAACGCCGCTGATTCTGGCGCGTCATCATCGGCAATGATTTTGCGAATTGACGCTAAAATGTCTTCCATGCTCGGTTCAGATGCGTCAATAGCCGCCTCTGGTGTCTGATCGGACATGCTGCTCCTCTCGCCTGCTCAAGGCTCCCCAATTACAACCCTTTGTTAAAGCGTTAAAACAACGCGCAGGGCTTGTCTAGGCACCCAAGCGCTCAATCCACAGGAGAATCAGTAAAAGCTCGGGATTAATTTCAGTTTGGAAAATAAAATTTATACAATCAACAGATTTTATAAGATGAAACTTAGAATAAACGGAACATATTCACCCAAAAGACAAAAATTCAATCCTTCAATCCACAGATTGAACAGGCGGTGTCGATGCAGGTTGCACAGGCTCTGTCTCAATGTCATTGGCATTATCCCCAAGGCGCGGATTCTCATTGGAGGTCTGAAATGTCAGTTTATCCAGCACGCGCTTGGTCGTCTTGCCCGCAGATTTCGCAAATGTTGTTGCCCCTATATTTGCGCCGTCTTGAGACGATTTATCCCCTATTTTTACAATGGCATCTTGCGTAGAGCGCACACCGCTTCTGGCAAGACCAACCATTTGCCCGCCAATTTTTTGAGCGGCCTCTGGCATAAAGGCATCCGTAAACTCTATTAAGCCCTCATATTTGACCGCCTTGAAATTTTCCGATGGATCATATCTATCCACATTTAGATCAAGACCTTGCGAATCAAATACTCCCATCACAGCCATGAGCTGAAAATTCGCCGCATTTAAATTACGCTGTGCCTCTATCACCGCCAGACGCGCATCAAGGCTCTCTTGTTCGGCATCTAGTATATCGAGCTGTGTGCGTGTCCCCACGCTTTGCTCTAATTTCACGCCTTCAAAAGCGATATTGGCTGAGGTTTCTTGGCGGCGCGAGGCTTGCAGGGTAATGTCTGCTGCTTCTAATTGCGCCCAGATTTGAGTCACATTTTGTTCAATTTCCCACTGCATGTCTCGTGTTTCAAAAGCCAGACGTGACTTGGCATGTTTGGCTTGGCGAATGCGCGATTGATTTAGCCCGCCTGAAAATATCGGCACAGTAATTTGCGCCGCAAGACTGGCTTGATCAGCCTGCGGCACGCCGATGGTTTGGTTGCGATTGCCGCCGACATTCCCCGCCAAAGATACATTAATCCGCCCGGCTGCGCGCGCAACATCAATCGCGGCGCGCGCGGCCTCTTCGTTGAAATAAGCAGCAATAATTTGCGGATTATTTTCCAAGGCCAGTTTCTTTGCCGTGGCTAAATCGCGCGGACGTTCAAACCTTGGCGCAGGCGACAATCCATCTGGAATACGGCCAACAACGCGGCGATAATTTGCTCGGCTCATTTGCAGCTGCGCTTCGGCTTGAGCCAGACCCGCTTCGGATTGCGCAAGACGGCTTTCAGATTGCGCCGTATCGGTCAGCGTCCCAGCTCCAACATTAAACCGTTCTTTTGCGGCCATAAGTTGCCGCGTTAATACCCGCACATTATTACGGCGAATTTTCGCAGCTTCTTCATCGCGAAGCACATCAATATAAGCATTGGCTGCCTCAAGGAAAATCGAATTTTCTGTCGCGCGTAGCATTTCACGCGCCGCCAAAATATCCGACTTGGCTTGCTGTTTAAGCGCGCGCACGCGTCCGCCTTGATAAATCGGCTGAATCACAGATAGCTGCGCTTGATAAGGCGCGCCATCAATCGTCCCGCCGCCTAGCAAAATCGCCGCAGGATTATCAGGCCCGCCAACAATATTGGGCGTGCGGATCAACTCGCGGCGAAATTCACCATCAATTTGGCTGGTAAGACGGCCTTGCGCACGCGCTTGAATGTAGGTCTCGTCAACCTCCCGTAGGCGCGCACGTTCGGCTTGTAAACGCGGGTTTTTATTATAAGTCGAGATCAGTGTGTCTTGCAGGGTTTCAGGCCGCAATATATAAGCATTAGGCTGCACTTTTGCCGCTTGAACAGTTATTGGTTGCGGCAGATCACTATCATGAATTATGGCATCTTGGGCGATGACCGCAACTGGCATAAACGCGACCAGTATAAAACTGAATGCTAAAACCGCACATGATAAATACGGCTTAAAAGACGATTTAATAAGCCTTGTTTCAATTTTTGTCTGCTGCGTCATACACGCCTATTGTTTAAAGGACGAATTCGGGTTGCGCTTCAAATCCAGCAAGATGCGGCGCGCTCGCATCAAACACAACGCGTTCACCAACAACATCACCTGTCTTTTGGAAAATTGTCACACGTCCCATAGGGCCATTTTGCACAAGACAAACCAATCGCCCGCCATTGGCCAACTGGTCCAGCCATGTTTTTGGCACAGCGCTCACGGCGCCATTGATAAAAATTACATCATACGGGCCATGCTCGGAGGCGCCAGCTTTCAGCTCACCTTTCACAACCGCAGCATTGCTCACATCGGCAGCGACAAGCAATTCCGTGGCCCGGTTCACACAATCCTCATCTGTTTCAAGCCCGACAACCGTATCGGCAAGCTGTGCCAAAACTGCGGTTGAATACCCCCGCGCACAAGCGACATCTAAAATAATATCTGCTGGCTGTATGTCAGCGGCTTGTACCATTTTTGCAAAATCACGAGGCCGCATCATGATACGATTGGTTTCCAACTTGATATGCGCGTCACCATAAGCCAAAGCCATTTGCGCTTTGGGCACAAAAGCCTCGCGCGCAACAGAGCGGAATGCGGCTAGCACAGCCAAATCTGTTACATCACTTGTACGGATTTGGCTTTCGATCATATGGGCGCGCGCTGCGGAAACATCGAACATAGTTTTAGACCTTCGCATCAAGAGTCGAAATAGGATAGTGTTAGGGGCGCTATAACCTGCATGGCGCGCTCGGTGCAATGGCGGATTGCGCATATGACATATGCAAAAGGCACGCTTGGCATTATATTCATAAGGAAATGCAGATTTTATCCCCTTTTGCGTATTTTTTAAGATTGCACATCACCGCCTGCCCGCCTATAGACAGGCCGCTATGAGGTACCATGGCGGAGTGGTGACGCTCTGGATTGCAAATCCAGCTACCCCGGTTCGATTCCGGGTGGTACCTCCAAATATTTCATCTATCTGATTGATATTATTGACATTTATTAAGCCGTGAATCTTTATGACCTAAAACATGACCTAAATTGTGTTCAAAAAACGGCCCAAATTAGACATTCATATAGGGATAAGCGCGACAATCTGACTACCCCGCCCTTAACTCCCAAATCCCTACCATAAACACCAGAAAGCCTATAACAGCCAAGATCAACGGGATAGCGTGTCCACTTGATAGACCGCGCTCGGGGCCTAATAGGTGGCATTTGCTGAATTTAGCTGATGGCGTTAGGGTAGAGCCTAGAATGAGATTGAGGTTCATAAATCGTAAAAAAAAGACGCCTTTAGGCGTAGCGTCGAAGCGGGCCACAATGGCCGCTTCGCTTTATCTTGCTCTACACACTTTCTGACCCATTCTTCTCTGACAGCTCAATTTAACGCTTCTGATATACAACCCTTCTGCCACTTAAAAAATAGATAGGAAGCAGAATACCAAACAAGCCAATAGCTGCAAAAAAGAAGATATTATTACCTGTAATAAAGGGGAGTAAAATCAAAACCAACAAAACTAGAGCAGGTAAATATTCGACTATCTTTGAGGTCTGTCCTTTCCGCAAAAGTTTGAGTTCTGAAGAACATTGTTTGCATACATATTCATTTTCAAGAACGCTTACTCGAACTACTTTTCTCGACTCGCAATCAGGACATTTTGACATAATTACATCCTTTAAAATTAGTCTTTGATGAACGGTGTAGGAATTTTCTCATAGAGAGCTTTAGCTTGAGAAGTCACATCTTTGCCGCCAGCATATACACCTTTATTTGTTAGAGCTATTCCGCTTGTCGAAGCGACATATCCTCCAACCCCGACACTCGCTCCAACATCAACAGATTGAAAGTCGACAGGCAAACCTGCCATTGGGACCACAGAATTTAGTGCATTATCAATTGGTCCTTGAGGAGGCGCTCCAATTGGTTTGCTCCCGACCGCTACATCCGCAGCAACGCCGACCCCTGCAGGCGTCAGAGGCACATTGGCATTTATCTCTAGAGCTGGTGCCGTAGTGGATTGAATTGAGTTATCAAAATAGCCACCTGTAACCTCTGCACCTGCAGCGACACCAATGCCGGGTCCACCAGAAGCCATTACACCAAATTCACCAGTCTCAGTATCTACCATTGCCGAGAAACCTCCCTCAACAACAACTCCGGGAATTGGGGTGGACACCGAAACTTCAACATCAATCTTGAATCCCGCCATTCCTGTAGGATCAAAACAATTTACTGGGTCGCTACCGCAATATGCATATCTGTTAAAATAGGTCGGGTCTTGAGTATCTAAGAACCCCACAGGATCCACGCTCAGGAACCTACCTATCACCGGGTCGTAATATCTGGCTTGCATGTAGCTTAGGCCCGTGGCGCTGTCTCGGATATGGCCGGTAAAGCCCGCTTCATTACGCAGGTCAGCTGGGTCATTTCCG
>CALFUN010000002.1 GCA_937929915.1 uncultured Caulobacterales bacterium
GTCATCGGCGATATAGTCTTCCAAGCTTTCAGGAAACAACGTTGACTGGCTGCGGTCTTGGCCTTGAATAAAGCGCTTCACGATACACCTCCGATTCAATCATCGAAACTATATCACAAAATGGCGTTTTCACACAGCCACGGGATGGGCTTCCGTTTTCTTAGATACTGCTTAACCACATAAAAGCCGCCAAAGCAGACATTGTCAGCCCATAAGAGACCTTAAATCAACCGCAACAAGGCATGCTTCTTTTTCCCTACGGAGAGCTTAATCACGCCGTCTTGCACATCGCTCTCTGACAATGTGCGCTCATGGCTGTCGACTTTCATATCATTAATTTTCAGCGCGCCCGCTTTGATGTGGCGGCGAGCTTCGCCGTTTGAGCTGGCAAGCCCTGCCGTGACAGTCGCCAATAAAATACCCATGCCAGATAGCTCGCTTGCGCTAACCTCGAAGGTCGGTAGGCCCGCTGCGGCTATGCCTTGCGTAAATGTTTGCGTGGCGGTGGCTTCGGCTTGCGCGGCGGCGTCTTTGCCATGAAGCATAGCGGTGGCTTCATTGGCAAGGCGGATTTTGGCTTTATTAATCTCCGCGCCCTCTAAGGCTTCGAGCGCCGCGATTTCACCCAGCGGTAAATCTGTAAATAGGCGCATAAACCGTCCCACATCGGCGTCATCTGTATTGCGCCAGAATTGCCAATATTCATAAGGTGTGCGCATGTAGTTTTCACCAAAACTTGGGTCAGCATTGAGCCAAATCGCTCCGCTTGCCGTCTTGCCCATTTTCCCGCCAGAGGCGGTTGTTATAAGCGGGGTTGTAAAACCGTAACAGCTCGCATCTTCCATACGGCGCGAGAGGTCAACGCCCGTTGTAATGTTCCCCCATTGGTCTGACCCGCCAAGCTGCAAGGTACAGCCATAACGGCGATATAGTTCGACAAAGTCGTAGCTTTGTAGAAGTGGGTAATTAAACTCTAAAAAGGTCATGGGCTGCTCATTTTCGAGGCGGCGCTTGACGGTTTCCATGGTAATCATCCGGTTGACGGTAAAGAGCTTGCCGACATCGCGCAGAAATTCGATATAACCCAGCCCGTCGAGCCAATCAGCATTATCAGCCATAATCGCAGCATTTGGCCCGTCAAAATCTACAAATTTCGAAAAGACTTGCTTGATACCGTTTTTATTAGCCTCGATTAAGGCGTTGGTTAGGATTGGGCGCGATTTGTCTTTGTCCGATGGATCCCCGATTTTCGTCGTCCCGCCGCCTAGTAAAACAATAGGCCGCCCGCCCGCGCGCTGTAGGTGGCGCAGCATCATAATCTGAACGAGTGAACCAACATGCAGGCTTGGTGCGGTGCAATCAAAACCGATATAGCCCGTAACAATGCCCTTGGCCGCAGCTGCGTCCAAACCTTCTTCATCTGTGCATTGATATAAAAACCCACGTTCGGTGAGTGTTTTCATAAGGTCTGAGCGATATTCGGTCATGTTTTTGCCGTCTTTATCTTTTTAGGAGTGATCTGTAGTTTTCGGGTTCTAACAAGGCTACAAATCATGTCAAAGGAAAGCATAGGTAAAGCGTGAGAAAAAGACAAAGCGTAAGAGATTTTGATGCAAAATAAACCTTATATCGCGCTCGGTTTGATGAGCGGTACGTCTTTGGACGGTATTGATGCGGCCTTCATTGAAACCAATGGCGAGAATGTCCTTAGCTTCGGGCCAAGCTTGTGCCTGCCTTATCCTGATACGGCTTTGCTGCAAGAGACAATTCAAGCCGCGTTAAGATGGGGGTTTGAAGGGCCGCGCCCAGAGATATTCTCTCGCGCGCAAGACTATCTTGACCGCGCACATATGCGCGCTGTGAGCCGTATTTGCGCGCTACATCCCGATTGGGGACAACGCCTTGAGGTTATTGGTTATCATGGCCAGACGGTCTTGCATCATCCTGCCAGAGACGGATTTATGGGCCAGACTTTGCAGCTTGGCGACGGGGCGGCATTGGCGCGCGAATTTGGCGTAGCTTGCGTCTATGATTTTCGCAGCGCGGATGTGGAAGCTGGCGGGCAGGGCGCGCCGCTTGCGCCAATATATCACGAGGCCATGTGCCGAAGTTCGATGTTCTTTGGCCGCGTGGCTGTGGTCAATATTGGCGGTGTGTCTAATGTAAGCTTTATTGACCCTGATGCAGATTTACGTGCCACAGATTGCGGGGCAGGTAATGGCCCGCTTGATAGCTGGGTGCAAAAACATGGCCGCGGCGCATTTGACGCTGGCGGGGTGCTTTCACTCGCTGGTCATGTTAATCAAGATTTGGTTGATAGCTGGTTTGAGCGTGATTTTTTCTTACGCCCGATGCCGCGCTCTGCGGACAGGTATGATTTTGACGTTTTAGATATGCTCGGCGAGGCAAGCCTTGAAGACGGCGCGGCAACATTGGCGGCGTTTTGCGCGCAAGGCATTGCTCGTGATGTCAAAGATTTTGCGCCCGACACGGTGATTATTTGCGGCGGTGGTCGGCATAATCCTGCGATTATGGATAAGCTCGCCGCGCATATAGACGCTAAGATTATTACCTCGGAGAGTGTGGCGTGGGACGGAGATGCGCTCGAAGCACAAGCTTTTGCGTTCCTTGCTGTGCGCAGCCTGCGCGGATTACCGATTTCATTTAAAGGCACAACAGGCGTTGCGCGCGATATGACAGGCGGCGTTTTAGCAGAGCCGTAATCTTACAGACCTATCTTCACAGACCTATCTTCACAGGCCTATCTTGTGTCAAGTTTAACATGTGCTAGCGTGTTTTCACATTAGCTAAGAGAAATCAGGGAATTATCATGTCATTATCCAAAACCGCGATGATTAGTATTTTTACAGCGGGGGCCATGCTGAGTGCTTGCGGGAATTCTTCAACTCACGAGGCGCCACATGATACGCCGCTCAGAGGTCAATCCGAAGCCCCTGAGAAGAGCGTCTCTGCGCTCGCCAAAGATGATAAATTCACCTATGCCAATTATGACGAAATGCACGTTACCCATATTGATTTAAATCTGGATGTGAATTTTGACACTCAAACATTAGATGGTGTGGCAACACTTGATATTGCTCGTGTGAAAGACGGGGTCAACACGCTCATTCTTGACACTAAAGATTTGACAATCAAAACGGTTGAAATCTTTGCAGGCGAAACGTCTGAAGGGGATGTAGGGTATGCATTAGAAGCGGCCGATAAGGTGCTAGGGCAAGCGCTAACTATTCCGCTGACAGATAAAACTGACAGTGTGAAAATTAGCTATACGACATCACCAAAGGCCGAAGGACTGCAATGGCTCTCGCCTGAACAAACGGCGGGTAAGAAAAAACCGTATCTTTTCTCGCAAGCCCAGCCCATTCATGCGCGTACTATGGCGCCGCTGCAAGACACGCCTGCTGTACGCATGACGTATAGCGCAACATTACGCGTGCCAGATGGTTTGCGTCCGCTGATGAGCGCCTCGCAAGGTGAAAAAGACGCAAATGGTGAATATAAATTTGATATGCCGCAAGCGATCCCGTCTTATCTCATCGCAATAGCGGTTGGGGATATTCAGTTCAAAGCAATTAACGATCATATTGGCGTTTATGCCGAAGAGTATATCCTTGATGCCTCTGCTGAGGAATTTGCCGAAACTCCGCTTATGGAAGCCTCAAATGAGAAATTTTACGGGCCGTATCGTTGGGGGCGTTATGATTTAATCGTCCTGCCGCCTAGCTTTCCTTTTGGCGGTATGGAAAATCCGCGCCTATCCTTCATGACGCCAACTTTGATTGCAGGGGATAAAAGCCTAACCAATGTTGTCGCGCATGAACTCGCCCATAGTTGGTCTGGTAATCTTGTGACCAATTCAAGTTGGCGCGATGCTTGGCTCAATGAAGGCTTTACGTCCTATGTTGAAAACCGCGTCATGGAAGACCTTTACGGAGAACGCCGCGCGGTGATGGAACAGCTATTGTCCTTGCAAGATCTCAAAGCTGATATTGCCAGTCTGCCGCGTCCAGAACTCACCCAGCTTAAATTACCAACAGATATGGCTCATCCCGATGATGCCTTCTCGCAAGTGGCTTATGTGAAGGGGCAATATTTCTTGATGTTCCTTGAAGAGCGTTTTGGGCGAGCTAAATTTGATGTATTTTTGAAAAATTACTTCAATGATTTTGCCTTTCAAAGCATCACCACTGAAGATTTTATCAAATATTTGCATGAGAACCTGCACAAAGACAATCCAGACGCGCTGACTCGCGCGGAACTGGATGAATGGATTTACGGTCAAGGGCTGCCTGATACAGCCAAAGACCCGCAATCTAGCGCCTTTGATGAGGTGGAAATAGCGAGCCAAGCGTGGTTTGAAGGCGGGAATATTGCGCCTCTAAAAACGGAGGCAGGAAATTGGTCAACGCATGAATGGCTACATTTTCTCAACACACTACCAGACAGCCTCACGCAAGTGCAATTTGAAGCCTTAGACGAAGCCTTTTCTCTGACGGGAGCGCAAAATGCCGAGACAGCTTTTGCATGGTATATGCAAGCGATTAAAAGCGGTTATGAGCCTGCATTTTCTGATTTGGAAGATTTTTTGCTAAGCGTTGGGCGCGGGAAATTTATCTACCGTCTTTACGGCGCTTTGAGTGAGAATGGCAAAGAGCAATGGGCCAGTGAGGTTTATGCGCGTGCGCGTGCAGGCTATCACCCTATCGCCCAGCGCCGTATTGATGAGATTTTGGCGAAGTAACCCGCAAAGTAATCCGCAGGGCGTAATGAAATCCAGATAAAGTAAAAGGGCCGCGCGGCCCTTTTATATTGCAAAACTACCCTTCAATCAAACGCGGTTCGCGCGGAGGACTATATTGTGGATCAAGATTTTCGTCGAGATAATCTTCAATAACTTCAAGGGTTTCGTCTAGGTGGTTCGTGTAGAAATGGTCAGCACCTTCAATGCGGTGCGTATATATCTTATGGCCTTTTTGGACGCGAATTTTTTCAACCACACGATCAACATCATCGGCAGGCACAATCGGATCATCTGAACCATATGTGATAAGACCAGAGGCAGGACAGGGCGCTAGGAAGGCAAAATCATATGTATTGGTTGGCAGGCTCATAGAGATAAAACCAGCCACTTCGGGGCGGCGCATCAAAAGCTGCATTCCAATCCAGGCACCAAAACTATAGCCTGACACCCATGAAAATGGTGCGTTTTGATTAAAGCTTTGCAGATAATCTAGCGCATAGGCCGCATCTTGCAGCTCGCCTTGGCCATTATCATAAACGCCAACAGAGCGGCCAACGCCGCGGAAATTAAAGCGTAAAACGGAAAAGCCGCGCCGCTTATATTGCTCATACATCGCTACAGAAATACGGTGATCCATGTGCCCGCCCGCTTTGGGGTGGGGCGGTAGAATAAGGGCGCAAGGTGCGGCAGGATCATCAGATGGGTGGTAGCGGCCTTCAAGGCGGCCTTCAGGGCCGTTGAAAATGACTTCAGGCATAAATTCTCACTCTATTTTTCTCGGTGTGTTTTCATCTTTATTTCTGACTATGGTTTTTAAGTCAAAAATGCCGCAGAAAAACCTACGGCACTATACTTGACTTAATTAGTCAGGATAACTACATCCCCACCAAATTTGATATTTATGGACACTTAACAAGCTGTTGCACGAAAAGCCATAAAAAACCGCTACAATATGAAAGATAAGGTTCAAATACCCTTATGAAGCTAACTGCAAAAGGACGATATGCTGTTATGGCCGTAGCTGATCTGGCTGCGCAAGGCATGGGCGCGCGTGCGTCTTTGTCTGAAATTGGCAGGCGGCAGGGCATTTCAGTGACATTTTTAGAGCAGCTTTTTGGCAAATTACGCAGGGCAGGTCTTGTTGAGAGCCGCCGCGGCGCATCTGGCGGTTATGTGTTGGCTATGGCGGCGGATAAACTAACGCTTGATAAGATTATCTTTGCTGTTGATGAAGATATTAAAGCCCATGGTTGCTCACCTGAAACGAAGCTGGCTTGCACAGGTCGTATCGGAAAATGTTTAACGCATAATCTATGGGGTGCGCTTGAAAACCATATTGCGCAATTTCTGGCTTCTGTGACAGTGCAAGATGTTGTCGATGGGCGCTTACCTATGTCAGAGATGGAGGCAGCGGAATGATGTCTCACACTTATCTGGATCATAATGCCACAAGCCCCATACGCGCCGACGTGATTGAAGCCTGCACACAAGCCATGGCCGTGGCGGGCAATCCATCCGCGCAGCACGCCGCTGGCCGCGCTGCGAATAACGTCATTAATGATGCCCGCGAAGCTGTCAGTCTTGCGATGGGCCTTTGCGCGCAAGATTTGATCTTTAATAGCGGCGCGACAGAAGGCGATAATACGGTTATTCAATCTGTTATCAAAGCAGGCTGTAAACATCTTCTAATCTCGTCGATGGATCATCCTGCGACGATTATATCCGCGCAAAGCTATGGGGGTGTGACAACAGAACTGATACCCGTCAACGCGCATGGCCAAACAGACATGGTCTGGCTAAAAGACAAATTAGAGACTTGGGATGCGGTTAATGGCCGTCCATTTGTCTCGCTTGTCGCGGCCAATAGCGAGACGGGTGTGGTGCAAGATTGCGAAACGGCCACAGACATGGTGCGCGATGCTGGCGGGCTTATTTTGATTGACGCCGTGCAAGCTTTGGGAAAACTGCCAATGCTCTATCAAGCTGATTATATTACGGCGGCCGCTCATAAGATCGGCGGGCCGCAAGGCGTTGGCGTGCTTTATGTCGCGCCTGATGCGCCATATACGTCTTTGCTGCAAGGCGGAGGGCAAGAGCGCCGCCGACGCGCGGGGACACTGAATGTCGCAGGCATTGCAGGCTTTGGGGCGGCTGTGAAGGCTATGGGCAATCTTAACCACATGCGCGAAATTCGGGATTACATAGAAACACAGTTAAAAGTGATGGAGCCAAATGTGACGATATTTGGAGAGGCGGCTGAACGGCTGCCGAATACGAGCTTCTTTGCGCTGCCTGATGTCAATTCTATGACAACAATGATGGCACTGGACTTGGAAGGTGTATCTGTATCCACAGGCACAGCTTGCTCATCTGGCAAAGTTGGTGAGAGCCGCGCGGTGCGGGCGATGGGATTGATCGATAAAGCCCCAAAGGGTGCCATACGCTTATCACTGGGTTATACAAGCACGATGGAAGATGCGGAACGATTTCTGAGCGCATGGGCCAAAATTCGAAAAATAAAAGCTAATAATGAAAGAGCTGCATAATGTCTGAAGACGTAAAAATTGCTAAAGACAGCATTGACGATAGCACTGTTGAAGGTGTGCAATCCCTTGAGGCGGATAAATATAAATATGGCTTTGATAGCGATATTGAACAAGAATTTGCGCCCAAAGGCTTAAATGAAGATATTGTCCGCTTTATCTCTGCCAAGAAAAATGAACCAGAGTGGCTGCTGGATTGGCGGCTTGAAGCTTATCGCCGTTGGCTCACACTCGAAGAGCCTGAATGGGCGATGGTGGATTATCCTAAAATTGACTTTCAGGATGCTTATTATTACGCAGCGCCAAAATCGGATGAAGACAAGCCAAAATCCCTTGATGAGGTCGATCCAGAGATCCTCGCTATTTATGATAAGCTCGGTATTTCCTTACGCGAACAAGAGGTGCTGGCTGGCGTTCAAGGCGCGCCGAAAGTCGCTGTGGATGCGGTGCTTGATTCTGTATCGGTTGTGACAACATTTAAGAAAGAGTTGGCGGAAAAAGGTGTGATTTTCTGTTCTTTCTCTGAAGCTGTGCATGAGCATCCAGAGCTTGTGAAGAAATATATGGGCAGTGTTGTGCCGCTAACGGATAATTATTACGCCACGCTCAATAATGCTGTGTTTTCTGACGGTAGCTTTGTTTACATCCCGCCGGGTGTGCGTTGTCCAATGGAACTGTCGACATATTTTCGTATGAATGCGCAAGGGACAGGGCAGTTTGAACGCACGTTGATTATTGCCGATAAAGGCTCTTATGTGTCTTACCTTGAAGGCTGTACCGCGCCGATGCGCGATGAAAATCAACTGCATGCCGCCATTGTAGAGATTATAGTCCATGAGGACGCGGAGGTAAAATATTCTACCGTGCAAAATTGGTGGCCAGGTGATGCCGAAGGCAAAGGCGGGGTCTATAATTTTGTGACGAAACGTGCCGATTGCCGCGGTGATAATGCCAAAGTGTCTTGGACACAGGTTGAAACAGGGTCGGCTGTGACATGGAAATATCCAAGCTGTATTTTGCGCGGTGATAACAGCCAAGGCGAGTTTTACTCTATCGCGATCACCAATGGTCATCAGCAAGCCGATACAGGCACTAAAATGATCCATTTAGGCAAGAACACCAAATCGCGTGTGATTTCCAAAGGGATTAGCGCGGGTAAGTCTAACAGCACATATCGCGGGCTTGTCAGCGCTCATAAAAAGGCGGTTGGCGCGCGCAATTTCACACAATGTGATAGCCTGCTTATAGGCGATCAATGCGGCGCGCACACTGTGCCTTATATAGAGAGCAATACGCCGAGCGCTCAATTTGAGCATGAGGCAACGACGTCTAAACTCTCCGATGATCAGCTCTTTTATTGTCGTCAGCGCGGCCTATCCGAAGAAGATGCCGTCGCGCTACTCGTCAATGGGTTTTGCCGCGAAGTCTTGCAAGAACTCCCGATGGAATTTGCCGTTGAAGCGCAGAAACTCGTCGCAATTTCCCTTGAGGGCAGTGTGGGATAATGCGTCATCTGGCCTTATATCCTCTCATGCTCGGCACGGTTTTGCTAAGTGCGTGTAATCCGTTTTCGGATGAGAGCAGAGATGCGCGTGTGCAGAGTAAGGCCTTCGTTATAAAGACTGGAACAGCTACGCAAACGCCTATTTTTCCGAAATCTA
This sequence comes from uncultured Caulobacterales bacterium, assembly GCA_937929915.1. Lineage (GTDB taxonomy): Bacteria > Pseudomonadota > Alphaproteobacteria > Caulobacterales > Maricaulaceae > Litorimonas. The sequence continues at coordinate 8,967 of CALFUN010000002.1, forward strand.
AAACTATAGATGACATAGATTTTGGGCAATATTCACGTGGATTAGCAAGCTTTACAGATTTAAAACATGGCCAATCCCGCATCGCAGCGATTGACATTGTACGGCTTTTATTTGCGCCAGAACAAGGCGCGAATATTATCAAGACGGCTAGCTCGACCTTTGAGCTTGAAGGCGGGTCGGTCATGCTGCTCTCGGCGGATGGCTTTGCGGATGATAGCGTTCGCGCGCAGGAATTTTATCTAATTTTTGAAGGCGAAAAAGGCGCGCAAAAACTGGCGGATTTTGGCACGCGCATTAAATGCTGGCGCGGCGAAAACACAACAGATTGGCAAACGGAGCTATGCCCATGATGAAATATTTAGCTTTAACGGGGTTTATTGCGGCAGGTTTTATGACGGCCACGGCCAGCGCCCAAACGGCGCCATTTTCGCCCGTCATTGAAGCCAATGGCGTCATTTATCTGGCGGGGCATTTGGGCCGCGACGCGCAAACACGCCTCTATGCTAAAACCATGGGCGAGCAGACGAAAGCTACGCTAGATAATATTGGCCAGACGTTAAAATCCGTCAATGCCAGCCACGTTGATATTGTGCGCTGCCAAGTCTTTATGACAGATATTTCAAAATTCTCTGAGATGAATGCAGCATATCGTAAATTCTTTCCATCAAATCCGCCCGCGCGAACAACAGTGGGGGTTGCTGCGCTAGCTGCGCCTGATGCTTTGATTGAAATAGAATGCACGGCCGTGCGCGGTCACGGCTCTAAACTTAACACGTCCAGCAATCAGGAAAAATAGACATGTCTGACCCAAAACGTAAATTAATCTCTCTATCAGATGGTGAGAAAAATTTTGCCATGTCCCGCGCTGTCGTGCAGGGCGATTGGTGCTTTGTCTCTGGCACAGTCGGATATAATTATGCCAAAGGCGAGTTACCCGAAAGTGCGGCGCAGCAAGCGCAAAACACATTTACCAATATTATGGCCGCGCTCTCGCAAGCAGGCTTTGAGCTTGGCCATACAATCCGCGTGCAATATACGCTCTCTGATCGCAAATATATGGATGAGGTCATGCCGATTATTCGTAAGCATTTTGGCGCAATATTGCCTGCTGCGACGATGGTGATTGCAGATATGGTTGACCCAAAAATGAAAATCGAAATCGAAGTGACAGCGTTCCGTGGCTAATAAGAGGCGTGTCTCGGCGTTAGCCGAGCAGGGAAATAAAATGACGAACCCAGAAAAATTTAACATAGACGAGAAATTCTCGAAATTCTCCGAGCATTGGCGGCCAAAAATTGTCGCCGAGCTTAATGGGCAGGAGTTTAAACTCGCCAAGATTAAAGGCGAATATCCCTTTCATGCTCATGAAGGAGAAGATGAGATGTTCTTTTGCTGGAAAGGCTCATTCATTCTGGACTTCCAAGATGGCGAAAGCGTCCATGTCGGCGAGGGCGAAGCTATTGTTGTCCCCAAAGGCGTCGTCCATCGTCCCGTTGCACAAGAAGAATGCTTCATCTTCCTCATCGAGCCAAAGGATTTGAAAAATAGCGGCAATGCCGACGTTGATGATGTTTATGACGCACCTTTGGGGGAGTGGGTGTGATACCGAAAATTAATATCAATGAAGAGCTTGCAGAAGCAGAGATTGCAGCCCCTATATTTGTCCAAAATCTTTCACAAGGCGCTATGAAAATTGTGAAATTGGATGGTGATTACCCTTTGCATTCACATGATACGTCTGACGAAACATTTATCATCCTTGAGGGTGAGTTGATTATGGAGAGAGACGGATTGCCGCCGCTATCATTAAAGGCAGGTGATATGGTCACAATTCCAAAAGGCATGAAACATCGTACACGTACACAATCAATTTCAAAAGTTATATTATTAGGGCCAAATTAATGTTAAAAATCAATAATCTATCCGCGTCCGTTGATGACGGACAAAAACAAATTCTCAATGGTTTATCCCTTGAAATCCCTGCTGGCGAAGTTCATGCGATTATGGGGCCGAATGGGGCTGGGAAATCGACATTGTCTTATGTTCTGACGGGGCGTGACGGCTATGACGTTACGGGCGGAGATGTCACATTAGGTGGTGAAGATCTGCTAGACATGGATCCCGAGCAGCGCGCGGCCAAAGGCATGTTCCTCTCGTTCCAATACCCGCTTGAAATCCCAGGTGTACCGACCATGACTTTCTTGAAAACTGCGCTTAACGCGCAGCGCCGCGCGCGCGGCGAGGATGAAATGGCCGCGCCAGAATTTCTTAAAAAGGCTCGCGCTCTGGCGGCAGATTTAAAGATGAAACCCGAAATGCTTAAGCGCCCGCTCAATGTCGGGTTTTCGGGTGGTGAGAAAAAGCGCATGGAAATTTTCCAAATGATGATGCTAGAGCCGAGCTTTATTGTCATGGACGAAACCGATAGCGGTCTTGATGTGGATGCGCTGCGCATTGTTGCGGACGGGGTCAATAAGCTGCGCTCGCCAGATCGCGGAATGCTGATCATCACCCATTATCAGCGCCTGCTAGATTATATCGTGCCTGACAAAGTGCATGTTTTAACATCTGGCAAAATTGTTGCGAGCGGTGATGCAGATTTTGCGAAAAAACTCGAAAAAGAAGGCTATGACGCATATGCCGCTTAATCTAAAAACTTTGCCATCGCGCCGTGATGAGGCGTGGAAATGGACAGATTTACGCGGCCGTGTCAGTGATGGGCAAGCGGGTCTATCGGCGGACGGACATCCGAAATTCACTGCGCCAGAGGGTGTGGTTCTCTCCCAAGGTGAAGGCCATGCGGGCGAGGGCATCATGTCTAAACTTGCGCAAAATTTTGCGCCGCAAAGCTGGAATATCTATGTGCCTGCTGGGTTTAAAAACGGCGAGGCACTATTGATTGAGGACATTACGCGCGGGCATGTGCGTGTGTCTATTATGGTGGATAAAGGCGCAGAACTCACGATGATAGAACATCATAGCGGCGATGCAGCTACGTTCACGAATTTTGATTTACACATCCATCTGGCGGATGGCGCAAGCCTGACGCGGGTCATAGTCCATGATGACCCCATTGAGGCTATCCGCGTGGCTACGGCGTGCGTGGCAAGTGAAAAAGACGCACGGTTCAATCAATTTGTACTGTCCTTTGGCGGCGGGTTATCACGGCTTGAAACGCGGCTGCATGTGGAAGGTGCAGGTTTTGAAGCCAATATGAACGGCGCCTATTTGCTGCGAGATCATCGCCATTGCGATATGAGCAGCCATATAGACCTTACGCAACCTGATTGCACGATACGCCAAGCGGTCAAAGGCGTGGTAACAGATAAAGCCCGCGGCGTATTCCAAGGTAAATTCCTCGTGCAGCGCCCCGCACAACACACAGATGCAGAAATGCGCCATGATGCGCTCATGCTTTCGGATAGCTCCGAGATACGGTCTAAACCAGAGCTGGAAATCTACGCCGATGATGTCGCTTGCGCCCATGGCAATACGATTGGGCAGCTAGATGAAAGCGCGCTCTTTTATATGCAGCAACGCGGTATTCCAATCGGTCAAGCCCGTGCGTTACTGACTGAAGCGTTCCTCGCAGATGTATTTGATGATTTGGATGATGAAGATCTAAAAGACTCGATATTGGGTAAGCTTCGGGATTGGTTGAAAGACACGGCATAATATGGGTTTAGCTGAAACTACATTACTGGCCGCGATTGCCTATTTTATCTGTTCTAAACTGGCGAGACGTCCAGGCAGAGACAACGCTATGTTGTGTAATATATCAAAAGGTTTGGGCGTACTTGTTGTGTTACTCGCTGCTGCCTATTTCTACGGAAGGTTCGTGAAGTGACGGAGGCCGGAGATGAAGTAACATTTTCAGAATTTTTTTTATTCGGAATTCTGCCGTTTGTTTTCTTTATTTTCTTCCTGTCTCATTTTGAAAGAATGACGAAACTTTACAACATTACCGGTTTGAAAAAGAAACTCATGGAATATTTTTTTGGGCTTTCTGTAGCATTTATAATTTTAGGATTTTGGAGCAACCTTGCAAAATAATTTCGACATCAACACCATACGCGCGCAATTCCCCATCTTATCTCGCGAGATAAATGGCTACCCGCTCGCCTATCTGGATAACGCAGCGAGTGCGCAAAAGCCGCAAGCTGTCATGGATGCCTTTACGGGGCAGATGAGCCATGCTTTTGCCAATGTGCATCGCGGTTTGCACACTATGGCCAATGAAACCACAGAGGCCTATGAGGGCGCGCGGGGTAAACTGGCCCGTTTTCTTGGCGCGCCAAAACCTGAGAATATCGTCTTTACCAAAGGCGCGAGCGAGGCGCTTAATCTGGCGGCATATGGCCTTGCGCATCTGATAGAGGCCGGTGATGAGATTATTCTCACGCAAATGGAGCATCACTCCAATATTGTGCCGTGGCATTTCCTGCGTGAGCGTTACGGCGCTGTGCTAAAATTTGTCCCTGTGACAGAGCGCGGTGAGCTGGATTTGGACGCTTATAAGTCCATGCTGTCATCTAAGACCAAAATCGTGTCTATCGTGCATATGTCTAATGTTTTGGGGACGGTAAACCCGATTCAGCAAATGACGGATTGGGCCCATGCGGCGGGCGCGATTATGGTCTGCGACGGCACGCAAGCCGCTGTGCATATGCCGATTGATGTTGTTGACCTTGGTGTCGATTTATTTTGCATGACAGGACATAAGCTTTACGGGCCGACAGGCATTGGCGGACTTTATGGCACATCTGAGATATTAGAGCGCATGCAGCCCTTTAATGGCGGCGGTGAGATGATTGAAGATGTGTTCGAAGACCGCGTGACATATAATGATGCGCCGCATAAATTCGAAGCTGGCACACCGCCAATTTTGGAGGCCATAGCGCTCGGCGCGGCGATTGACTGGTATAGCCAATTTGATGCGGGTGATGTGCATCAGCATGAAATGGCAATCTATCATGCTGCCCTTGATGGCTTGCGAGATATTAATAGCTTCCGCGTAATCGGCGAGGCGGAAAATAAAGGCCCCGTTCTAGCCTTCAACCTCGAAGGCGCGCATGCTCATGATGTCGCACAGATATTGGATAAATATGGCATTGCCGTACGGGCAGGGCAACATTGCACGCAGCCCCTAATGACCTCGCGCGGTATACATTCAACCGCGCGCGCAAGCTTTGGAATTTACAACACATTAGATGAGGCCGAAAGGCTGGTAGAGGCTGTTAAAAAAGCGGCCCTCTTTCTATCTTAACTGATAATGACTATATTGAGAGTATTATGACCGATATGACAGATAGACCCACGACAAATAGGCAAAGAGACGCCGAAGCGCTTGCCAATGCGCAAATCCCTGGGCTTGCGAGTGCGCAGGCTAAAGGGGATTTTAACGCGCCTGATGCCGTGCCGCCAATGGCCAGCGATGGTAGAAATATTGTTGCGGCCACGCGCGATACGATTGATGTCTCTGGCGCGCCCAATACGCCCCCTGATGAGGCCGAGGTTGAGCAAATTACGCGCGATGTTATCGGGCAGTTAAAGTCGGTTTATGATCCTGAAATTCCTGTCGATATTTACGAGCTTGGTTTGATTTATAAGGTCGAGCTTGAAGATGACCGCACGCTTAAAGTGGATATGACACTCACCGCGCCGGGCTGTCCCGTCGCAGGTGAAATGCCCATTTGGGTGCAAGAGGCCTGCGAAGTCATTGCAGGGGTGCGCCGCGTCGAAGTCGCCATGACCTTCGATCCGCCATGGACACCCGACCGCATGAGCGACGAGGCCAAACTTGAACTAAATATGCTTTAAGGCTACGAATTATTTATGACTGAAACAACGACCCGCAACAAAACTCGCCGACCACGTCCTAAACTTGTCACTTTAACCGACGCTGCTGCTGCGCGCGTGCGTGAAATCTTGGATGAACGCGGCGAAGGTTATCTGCGTGTTGGCGTGAAAAATGGCGGCTGCGCGGGCATGGAATATGTCATGGATTATGTCTCGGAGATTGAAAAATTTGACGAGCTTGTCGAAGATAAAGACGTACAAATCGTTGTTGATGCCAAGGCCGTCCTTTTTATCCTCGGCTCCGTGGTTGATTATGAAGTTGAAGTGTTATCGTCCAGATTTACCTTTAAAAACCCAAACCAGACCGATGCGTGCGGTTGCGGGGAGAGCGTGACGATCGTGCCTGCTGCGTTTTAATCAAACCTATTAACAATAAAATACGGTATGTTTTGTTCTCGCCAATTCTGAATTTGCTAACCAAACCAGTTTTGCTTGGCAACGAAATAACATGAATTTATAGGTGCTTACCGTTCACGAAAAAAGTCGAACTCTACGTCTACATTCATGCTACCAACCCCCATAGAGAGATCATATTCGGGGAGTTCATAGAGAAAATCGAGGCGTATTGTTTGTTCGTCAATATTCCCATTACGTTGCCGAATGCCTTGTCGGCGGCCAAAATTCATGATCTGTGTGGGCTGTCCCGTGAGATCGCCCAGATTATCAATGCCAGAGACGATTTGGATATTTGCTGCATTAGCGCGGCGGCCAAATTGAAACCCAGCATCATTCCCATTTCTTTCAAATGAAGGGGTCAGTTTTATATCACCAAGCTGCACTGTATCAGCAAAGTCACCACTGACATTATTAATCGAAGCCAATGCGCGCAGTGAAAACCGTGTGTTGCGAGAGGTAATGAAAAAACTATGTGAATATTGCCGGCCTGTGCCTTCGAGTCGAATATCGGTATTCGGGTTCAGGGTGAAGGCCGATAAGCTATCGCTCGCATCTAAAAAACCGTCACCATCATCAATGAAGCTCGCATTGGTGGAGCTATTTACAATGTTAAATGCTAGGCTTTGGTCATCATCTGGGCGAAATGTGTCGCTGCGCTCCAGCGTACCAGTCAAATTAGTCGCTGTCGCGCGGTTGGTAAAAGCAATCATTTCTGCGCCAATCGGGACGCAGCAACGATTAATACCAATCATGAAGTTATCATAAATATCAAAATTATCGCCATCATGCACAACGGCGCAGCCAAAATTGACACAAAAGAAATCTGTATCCAGAAAACTGCTCTGGGCTTGGGCGCTAAAGGAGAGCCCGCCCAAGACTGCGCAGAGCAGCGCGCGATGATATGCTTTATTTCGCCACATACTCAACAGAGTTTACATCCACCGCAGTCGACCGAAATTTATTTTGCGGCGCAAAAGCATTGTTCAAATCAAAATCAATGCTGTAATTGCCCGCATCTAGCTGTGCGACGTTTTCCAGCCGAATATTATATGTGCGTGTCCCGCCGTCTAAAACTACAGCATTGAGCGGTGTTTCAGCAACAACTTCGCCGTCTGTGCCTTTAACATAGGCCGTCCCTTGAAGACGGGCATGGGCATCGCCTTCATTTTTGATTTTCATTGTGACAATGGAGCTATCATCTGGATTTAACGCGACACTTGTGACGGTCGGCAAGCTTTCTGATGGCGTGAGTGTGAGGTAAAATAATGATGCGAGTTGGTAACGATTCCAAACGCCTGAAGTTTCTCCGCGTTCATTGAGTTCTGGTAACAGCGTTGTCGCGAGCAGGGCAAAGCGGTGGTCGCCCTTATTTTCAATCTTATATGGTGCGCTAATCTCAACCGTAACATCTTGTGATGTCTCGGGCTTAAGCGTGACAGAGGCTGGCGAGAAACGGACCCAATCGGCCGCAGAGCGTTCTGTTTCGCCCGGGGCATTTAGGATAAGCTTGCCATTATCATCAAGGCTCCAATCGGCCAGAGCCATGGTCATGCTGATGGTTTTTGATTTGTGAACATTTCCGATTGTAACAACTTGGCGTTGGCGATCCCCCGGTTTAATCGTCATTTCAACCGTTGAAGGTTGCACGCCAACCCCAAATGCAGCCGCGATTGGCGCATAAGACGCTGCGCCAAGTAAAATGGCTCCAATCATAGTGGGTAATGTAAGGTTACGAGCGTTTATGCGCATTTTTAACTCCAAAACAGACTTCATCCTAGCTATGAATATGCCGCAAAAGCCTTTCAGCGTGGTTAATGTAAAGGTGAAATTTTCGTCAGTTATTGGGCATTTAAAGGGGGGGATGCTTTTGGACAAACAGCCTTTATAAGCATAACTAGCTTGATTCAGTAATTATTACTTTCAAATATGTCGTGGATGCCGCCCCAAAATCATGCCAGATTGACATTTAAGACGACTCTTCTATCTTATGTGCCTTATGGGGGCGATTTTGAAATCTTATTGCCAAGATGGCATGTAAGGCGAATTAATCTTTCGGCAGTGTTGCACATGACGTGCCGATATAGGGAGAACTATCATGGCTGATAATGAAAACGCAGCAGAGGATGCTGCGCAGATAGACGTGACGAATGCGTGGCAGGCCTCGCAAGATCAGAAAGCCAAAGCTAAGAAGCTTCGCATGTTTGCAGGACTGTCATGGTTAGTGGCTATCGGTACAGAGATTGGCGCGATTGTTTTACTCCTCAAAAATACCTTTGATGATGGTAATCTTGTTTTATTAATCGGTCTTTTAGTGGTCATTGCTGTCTTTGCGATTGCGGGGAGCATAATGTGGAAAGCCTCTAATAAGCATGATCCCGCATCAAAGGCCGAGCCTGTAAAGTTTTTCGTCCAAAATCAGCTTGGCGTCATTATCACCGTGATCGCCTTCTTGCCGCTACTTGTATTGATTTTCTTAGATAAGGATATGGACCCGAAGAATAAGAAAATTGCTGGTGGTGTTGGGGCTGCATTATTTGCTGTAGCTGCGATTTTTGGCGTTGATCTCAACCCGCCTTCTACCGAGCAATATACGGTGGATATGAATGAATGTGCAGCTCAGATTAAAGCTAAACAGCCGACAACGTCTTGTTCACCAGAAGTGGCAGAGCAAGCGCAAAATATCGTTGAAGATTCAGAGGCCGTGGCCGAAGCGACAAACGGTCTTGATGTTGTTTATTGGATTGCACCGAAAGACGGGGAGACAAAATCCAAGTCGAAACTTGTTTTTCATCTTTGCGAAGATGTCAGCACGCTGCGTGGTAAGGTTGTCAATAAGGGGACTGTGACCGAAGCTTACGCGCAAAATGCTGTGCGTTTGACTAAGCAGATTAAAAGTGAGCGAAAGCAATGCGGTTTTGAGCCTGCTGAATAAGCTGTTATATATTCATAATGTGAGGCTTGAGGCATAACCCTTAAGCTTCACAACATGATTATTTAATCAATTTTGAGTTTGGATAGCTTGCGTGCCAGCCAAACCAGAAAGCGCGGTGATAAGGCAGGCGGTTTAATTCACGCCCATCCGGGCCTACCAACCGGCTCTCTGTGACTGTCCAGATACGGCCTTGCGTGTCGGTTGCCGCGCGCTCACCATTAAAATTCTCAAAACTTACATCCTGCGGGTCGTAAACACGGTTCGCGCCCGTCTCATCCGTCAGGATAACGTATTTTTGCGTGCCAAGCTGCCCGCTATAGACAGGGTTGCTTTTAAGGAAATCGGCTGAGATGGCGATGGGGGCGTGACCTGAATTTTTAAACCGCAATGCTAAGACTTCTTGTTTATTGAGCAAACGCTGATCGGCATAAGGCGTATTAAACATCAGATTATCTGTAGCGAAATAGGCGTGATAGGCAACGCCTTCGCCGTAATCACGATCATGGCCTGTGTCCAAAGATAGCACTTTGGTGTCGGGGTGCAGCTTTTTCCACTTTCCCCAATTTGTTGTCACGACACTGCGATGATTGAGCGTGATGTCTTTACCTGATAGCGGGCCTAGCACAGGCTCACCTTTTAGCGTATTCCATAAGGATTGTGTCTCTGCATCATACATTAGCTTGTTAGAACGGTATAAAAACCCACTTGTGCCGACTTTATGAGATAGGCCATTAGCCTCTGTATCATAAAGAATAACTGTGCCGCATAATGTGCAATAAACGCCTGCCACATCAATGCCGCCGACACTATCCACAAACATTTCATGCCAGGCTAAAATACGTTTAGGATAGGCCCGCACATCGCCATTAACCTCTATGCCAAAGATGATATTGTCATCTTCCAAATAGCTTGCATCTTTCGCGCTTATCATTTTTGGCTTGCGTAGCGGCGGTATGCCATCCTGCAGCACACCGCCCCAGCGAATTTCGTCAAGACGGATACGGGCAGATTGAGACCGGTTTTTGAAATATTTACCAAAGCGTGGATCAATGCCTGCGTAAAACTCGGCTTTAAAATTATCATAGCCATTGATTTTAATCTCAGGCTCGTTCCAGAGCCACCGATACCAATCATTCATATTGGTGCCAAAATCCTTACCCGTTTCGCCTTTTAGCGCACTTAGTAATGTACGACGTACATCAGAGGATTGGACGAAATTATAAAGCTCTAACGTGGCAGGCACATAGGCCTTGGAGTAAAACTGGCGAATGTCATCTATTAATTGGCGTTCTTCATCGGGTGTTTGTGGAAACAATGTTGATATGAGCAAATCTTGGTCAAATTTACGTAGCTCATAAATCGTAGTCTCATCGGCAAGTTGAGCCTTCTTTGCATGTTTTTCAATGCTTTGCAGTGTTTTATTGAGATGATCGGCTTTGGCATTCTGCGTATGCGTAAAGCTAGTGAATATACCAAAGCCCAAGAGTAGCGGCGCGGCGATTAAAAGTGATTTTTTGAGCATAACATCCTCATAGGGCAGCTATAATAACGGCCAATTTAGATGTTAGATTACTGTGCCTTGGTGAAATGTCGTCTCACAAAGGCTGTTGTATAGCTCACAGTCTTGTGACGTATATATTGCGCAATCAATCGCTTAGTTTTCGATCAAGCCTGTCGTACCTGCCGCCGCAATCATCGCCGCTTGTAGTTTTTCAAAGGCGCGCGCTTCTATTTGGCGGATCCGCTCACGGCTCACCTCGTAAATTGTAGCGAGATCTTCGAGCGTCATGGGCTTTTCTGCAAGGCGGCGCTTCATGATAATGTCGCGCTCACGCTCATTGAGATCACTCATAGCATCTTGAAGCAAATCCATTCGTGCCTGATGTTCTTGGCTATTGGCGATTTGCGTTTCTTGGCTGTCAGTTTCATCTTGCAGCCAGTCTTGCCACTGCGCGCTACCATCATCGCCGCCAATCGTGACATTGAGAGACGCATCGCCGCCATGCCCCATACGGCGGTTCATAGAGGTTACTTCTTCCTCTTTAACGCCTAAATTTGTTGCGATTTTTTTGATATGCTCTGGGCGAAGATCGCCATCTTCAATGGCTTTCATCTCACCTTTCATACGGCGTAAATTAAAGAATAATTTTTTCTGTGCGGCAGTTGTCCCCATTTTCACAAGCGACCAAGAGCGCAGTACATATTCTTGAATAGCGGCCCGTATCCACCACATTGCATAGGTGGAGAGACGAAAGCCTTTATCAGGGTCAAATTTCTTTACGGCTTGCATCAGGCCGACATTGCCTTCGGAAATGACCTCGCCAATAGGTAAACCGTAACCGCGATAGCCCATAGCGATTTTCGCGACTAATCGTAGGTGTGATGTGACCATGCGTTCTGCCGCCTCAGAGTCGCCATCTTGTCTCCAGCGTTTGGCGAGCATAAATTCTTCGTCGCGCTCTAGCATTGGGAACTTGCGCACTTCTTGGAGATAGCGGTTTAAGCCTTGCTCTGGCGATAGAGAGACAGACAGGCTCATATTACCTGAATAGGACGCATCTGCCGTTGATGCGGCTTTAGACACAGCTTTCGCTGGTAATGTTGTCGATTTATCAGCCATGTCTTTTGTCATTCTAAGCCTCCGAGGGGCACCATATAGGGAATTTAACATGGATTTAAAAGGGGGCGTGTGTGAGATTTACATTTTATAGGTTTGGGCCTGAGGCTTGAGCTTAAATTCTACGCCCGAATCACAAAGCAAGCTCTGTGCGGTAAATCTGGGCTATCATGACTATCTCGAAATCGTGCGTAGGCTTGATTTGAGTGCGAGCTGTAACCTGAGTCATACTGACACAAACTTAATAATTACCAATTTTGCGATTTACACGGGTGCATTATGACAAAGACTTTTAAACCACTGACTTTTAGAACCCTGACTTTTAAAACCCTGACTTTTAAAACAATGGCACTTACTACGCTAACAACCGCTTTACTTGCCGCGTGTCAGACATCGCCTGCATCCACCAAGAACGCCAGTCTATTAACGCCGATGGATAATGATCGTAATGTTCTAAGTTTTGCCGATACCCTAGAGCCTGTTCTACCCTCAATCGTCCGAGTCGGGCGATTATCAAGAAGTCCTGAAGGTGCCTTGCAGCTTGGCGCACTTGGTTCTGGTGCTATTATTGATGGTGAAAATGGTTATGTAATTACCAATGCGCATGTTGTGACAAATGGTGATGGCTATCTGATAACAGTCCCGGATGGCCGAGTTTTAGAAGCTAGCCTTGTAGGTATGGATACACCGACAGATATAGCGGTGCTTCAAGCCAATGATTTGCGGGCCAAAGCTGTGCCTTTAGCCAATTCTGATGATCTAAGGGTCGGGGATGTTGTCTTTGCCGTTGGTTACCCGCTTGGTCTTGAGCAGTCTTTATCTTTAGGTGTTGTGAGCGGGCTTGGCCGTTCAAGCTCGGCGGATAGTTTGCAAGATTTCATTCAAACCGACGCTGCGATTAATTCGGGTAATTCGGGCGGGCCGCTTTTGGATAGTCAAGGCCGTCTTGTCGGAATCAATACAGCGATTGTGAGCCGCAGCGGCGGGAGCAATGGTATCGGGTTTTCAGTCCCGGCGGGCCTTGCCACACAGGTCACAAATCAAATTATCCGATATGGCGAAGTTCACCGCGGCACTATCGGTGTCCAAGCGACCCGCGTAAGCGAAGAAGCGTCTTTGAAAGTCGGGATAGATCACTGGGACGGTGCGTTGCTGACGCATATCCGTCCTGGCAGCGCCGCCGAGCGTTCAGGTCTGCAAATCGGAGATGTGATAACGCGCTTTGATGGTAAACCCGTGAAAAATCCAACCGCTTTAAAAGCCTGGCTTGGCGTTGCAGAAGCGAATTCTCAGCATACGTTGACCTATATTCGGAAAAATGGTGTTGAGAATACTGTGGACATTACGCTACGCGATACAGATGCAAGGTTAATTGCGGGGCTTGAAGATATGGGCGCCTCTATTCGCCCCATTAGTCATTCCGATGAGTTACCACCGCATGTAACAGGTGTTTATGTGAAAAATATTGAACCCGGCAGTGCAGCCGAGCGCTCGGGCCTTTTGGTCGGTGATGTCATCGGTAGTATTAATAATGAACAAACAGAAACGATGCAAAGCTCTGACCAACTCATGCGCAAAGCCAAAGGCCGCGCGCGTTTATTGGTGTATAGATACGGCGCAGCAGTCCCGATTATTATTGAGTCTTAATGGATAGATACGACTCTAATCGCGCGGCAATACTGCCAATAAATCCCGTAGCTTTTGCATATCGGGCGAGATGGGGGACTCAAAGACCATCTCGTCTTTGGTGATAGGGTGGATAAATCCGAGGCGGCGGGCATGGAGAGCTTGTCGTTTAAAGCTTGCAAGCGCGTTAATCACAGCCAGTTCATCTTCTTTCTTATTCGTCAAAAAAGCACGCTGCTTGCCGTAAAGCGGGTCGCCCAGTAACGGGCAGCCAATATGGGCCAAATGCACGCGGATTTGGTGTGTGCGTCCTGTTTCAAGCCGGCACTCAATCTCGCTGATTTTTGGCGTGCCGACACTGGCATGTTGCGCGCGGCCATACCCTTTGATGAAGTTATAATGTGTAATGGCGTGGCGACCATGATCTGTCGCGTCAAGATTATTAATTGTCCCGCGCACCACAGCTTGTTTCTTACGGTCAGAGGCCGATCGGGCAATGCGGCTAATCACACTGCCAGAGCGCGGTTTGGGCACACCGCGCGCAAGGCAGACATAAACGCGGTCAATCGTATGTTTAGCAAATTGCTTGGAGAGGTGACGATGGGCTTTATCAGATTTGGCCACAATCATCACACCTGAGGTGTCTTTATCAAGGCGGTGAACAATACCAGGGCGCATCACTCCGCCTATGCCTGATAAGCTATCTGCACAGTGATAGAGCAGGGCATTGACGAGCGTGGCCGAACGCGAACCTGGTGCAGGGTGTACTGTCATACCAGAGGGTTTATTGACAACAATAATATGCTCATCTTCAAATAAAATATCGAGCGGGATATTTTCAGCTTTGGGCGTGTCATCAATAGGGGCTGGGACATGCACCGCATATTCTATGTCAGCTTTAATCTTGGTGGTGACTTTGGTGACAATATCTCCGTTCGCGCGGACATGCCCCGCTTCGACAAGTTCTTTAATGCGTGCCCGCGATAATTCCGTCCAGCTTGACAGCCATTTATCAAGCCGTGCGCCCGCATCGTCTTCATCGGCGAAGCGGGTTTGCCATGTTCGCTTATCTATATCGCCCGTGGCTATGTCGCCCATATCTCTGTCGTGAATTGAAGTCATCACAGCCCCATAGGCCAGTCTGTTTGTCTTTACCAGTCTCGTTATATTTTAAAGAGTTCGCAGGCTTTAAAATATATGGCTCAATGCGGCCGCGCAAAGTAGATAAGCGCGGCCTTCGGTCGTGCCGAGTGTTTCACGAATGGAGTTATCATTTGGAGAACTTTGCGCGATTATCTGGTCATATTGCGTCACAAAATCCTTCGCTATGGTTTGGAAAGCTGCATCTTGCGATAATTGCGTGCGTAAATGATTAATAGGCGAGGCAAGGCGGCTCTCAACACTCTTATGCATGGCGGCAGGGCCATGTGTTATACGCGCTTTTGCAGCTTCGATGATCGTGCCTTCATCGACTATAGCTGGCGGGCTAAGTTGTGCTGTGTAAAGGCGGTTTAATACATCCTGATCGGCGGGCATGGTAAGCGGGTTCGAGGAAAGAGCCGGCGCAGATAAAGGGGCGGCTTGTGACGTGTCTTGATTGGTGTCAGGTTTTTCTAACCCGCCCAGCATATCGCGCCAGTGCCAACCGCTTTTCTCTTTGTCTTTTGTATTGCGCGTTTTACCAAAGCTTTTCCCAATAGGCGCTGCGGGCCGTACAATATCAGGGCGCAAAGTTTCAGGATCTAAAAGAGTTTCAGGGTCAAAATTTGTTAGCTCTGCATCAGGGTCGGCTATCTCCATATCTGCGCCCAGATGAATTGGACTGTCGAGTGCAAAGGCATCTTCATCGTCTAAATTTAACTGCGCTTGTGTTTCGTCACGTATTGCGCGTGATGGAAAGCGCGGGGGTTCTACGGGCGGGAAATCTGTTTCGAGCGGTTTGAGTTTTAACCGGCCAAACCCAGCTTGCTCTTCGGCTTTTTGTGTGTTGAGCGCCATTAAGTCTAGCTGCGTAGATTGCTCGCGTGCATTAGAGAGCTGCGTGCTTAAAACCTGCATGTCAGCTTCGAGTTTGGACAGGTCTTTACGAGTTTGGGCCAGACTGTCTCTGACACGTTTATTGGCGGCATCTGCGAGAGCATCTGCGCTGTCTTGCGTTTGGGCTATCATATTTTCCATATCTGAAAACCGCTGTTGCACAGCGTCTTGCGTGCCTTGATTGGCTGTCGTGAGGGCGGTGAGTAAATCGCTGCCAAGGCTAAGATTGTGTTGCAATGTATCTGTGCTGTCTTTGGCCATATTTGACATGTCTTGCAGGTTTTCACTTTGCGTTAAAAGCTCAGATTTTATTTTGTTGTGTTGCGCCGTCAAACTATCCATGAACTCAGATAGCTTTGTATGCAAATCACTGAGTTGCGTATGAGTTTTATTGAGGCTTTCCATGTTTGTTGCGAGTGTTTCGCTTGTGGTTTGACTGGTGGTTATCAAGCCTTGTTCTGATTGGTCGAGGCTATGCGCGGCTTGGGTGAGGCTATGTTCGGCTGCCTCGATGTTTTTCGCCGCAATTTGTGTGACTTCGGAGAGTTTTTGGCTTTGTGTTTCGATCGTATTGCCAAGTGTTTCCATACGTGTGTCAAATGTACTTGTAATAGATTCAAGGGCTTGGCGTTGTAAGGTCAAGTTGCGCCCGACATCATCTGAGCGCTCTGACAAAGCCAAACCAACATTATTTATATCTTGGCTATGGGTGGTAATATCTGATTTTAAAGTTTCAAATCGTTTGAGCATTTTATTTAAATGCTCATCGACAAGGGAGAGTTCGGATTGAATGCCAACAGCCAAATTACGGGTATGGGTTAAGGCACTCTCATCGGCGCGGGTTAAAATATGGGCAGCATGAGCCAGACGGCCTGCCTCATGGGATATATGCACTAAACGCCGCCATGTTAACGACAGCAAAGTGATTAATATAACGGGCAATAATACAGCCATGACAAATCCGCTTATGGCCATTGGGGTGAGGGGTGTTACCGCAAAAAGGCCAAAGTAAATAGCGATAGAGGCCGCCACCCAAATCAGGGTTAAAATGATACCTGTCCACACGATCCATGCTGTTTTGGGCGGTGTTGCCGTATAATCTATCGTATCGACTGTCTGAGGCGTAAGCGTATCATCGCGGGATATAAACCCTGGGAAACTTTCAGGGTTAGCCACGTTGCGGCGCAAGGACGGAATATCGGAGGCGTGCTGCGGTGAAGATGATTTTTCAGATATTTTATCAGACACACTGGCCGGCGCGTCCATTGGTTCAATGCTGCGGATAAGGCCGCCTTTAACAGGGGTAATCTCGGATTCACTATCAGGCTCAAGACTTAAAATTTTCTTGGTTATGTCGGACAAGCTATTCCCCCTGAGACTTTGAAATCATTGTCTTTTTATTATATGCCATAATTTATTCCCGCATATTAACGAAAATTTGGCCATTTACCCTTACCATGGGAATTCGTCAGAGGAAAGCCGCGAAGATGGCTCCCTGAAGGTGAAAGTGGGTAAATATGGGCTGGACTGAAAAGGGCCGCGCATCTGCGCGCAATGGTAATGTACAAGTAAGTGATGCAGAGCTTGATTATCTGCGTGCGGGCTTGTCACAATCGGGCGGGAAGCTGCCATTATTTGATGTTACGGGGCAACGTATTGACCCTAAAATTATGCGGGCATGTATTCAAAAAGGCTTATGCGCGCCATGGTTTGCCAATCCGATGAAACCTGATTGGCTTGTCTGCCGCTTGACAGATGAAGGTCGGCAGATTTTAACTACTCACAAGCTCCGCAGACCGTCTTTGTTTTAAATAATATAAGATACCAACAGCGACGATGAGTATAATGATAGTGCTAAATGTATCCTTAACGGGGTCAGGCACTGTTTCCCAAATGGCGGGGGTGGGGAGAACAGAGCCTTCGTAATTCACGAAAATGGCAGCAAATGTATTATTGCCAGCATGAAGGCCAATCGCAGATTCAAGTCCGTCATCTATCAGAACTAAAATACAGCAAGCAAATCCAAATAGAAAATATCCACTCATAACAATGGGCAATACGCCATTTTCTGCCCCTTCTAAAGCTTCAGGATTTGATAGATGCAAGGCCATAAAACCAAGGCTTGTCAGAGTGAAAACGGCCCATTTGTTTTTGATGAAATGCCCAAAAGCTTGGTTCAGATAACCGCGAAACACGATTTCTTCTGTAGCCGATTGAAGAGGAATGAATAATAAAGAGACTATCATAAACCCCCAGAAGCGTTTGGAATCAAATATATAATTGATAGGCGCGCCGAGAGCTTTGGCAATCAATGTGCCAATCGCTAATACGCCCCAAATCACCAAAAACCCTTGTAAAGCTCGGCCAAAACGAAACCGCTGAAACGCAGTGTGTAAGCTAGACAGTGTGCGTTTGTGAATGAGCTTTTGACCGAAATATAACCCGGCTAATGCGGCTGGAAATGTAAGTAAAAATAATGCAAGAGTTAATGGATTAAGGCCCATCATTTCGTTGAGTGTTTCTGTCAATGCGGCATTGTCAGGCGGGCTGGATAAAGCTGATTTTTGAAATTTTTCGAATAATTCAGGGTCAAGAACAGATGATATTCCAATAATAACGCCCACTAAGAAAGTTTGCGCGACAATCCATGTCACGACCATGATTATAAAGACAACAAGCCAAGACCACCATGAGGATTGCCCCATTTGCCCTTGCCGTAAATAGGATAATTGATTCATAAAACCCTCTTAAGTGAAAGAAGGGGGTAACATGACGTTTAAAAAAGTCTAGTCTTGTGTTCATGGAAACCGAATCGCAAAATTCTGAAATCGATTTTGATCATCTCAATCAATATGTCGGCGCGGATGCCGATTTAACGCGCGAAGTTTTTGGCATGTTTCAACATCAAGTGGATATGTGGGCACGTATGTTGACCATTGATGCCGATGATGAAATTTGGAGCTCTGTGACTCATTCGTTGAAAGGCTCTGCTCGTGCTGTGGGGGCTATGGGGTTAGCGGATTTATGTGAACGCGCCGAAGATTTAATCGGGGATATGCGCCGCCCGGGCGGGCGAGAAGTTGCGGTGCAAAATATTGAATTTCGTATTTCAAAAGTCATTGCTGAAATTCAGCGTTGGGAGTACCGCGATAAACTCAATGCGATGCGCTCTTAATTTTAAACATAATAATTTCACATAAAAAAAGACCACCCAAAGGCGGCCTTTTCAAGAGATAACTCTTAATGTGCTATAAGCAGGCTTATGGCACGAAGACTGTGTAAGTCACGTCAGCGGAGAGTGTTCCCACACCTTGTGAAAGATCATAGCCCTGAATACCAGCTGCTGCTGTATCGCTATCAAGTGAGTAAACACTATCAAAACGGACAGATTGCGCAGCAAGATTACCTGCTGATGCGGCTGTTCTCTGGCCACCATCAAAGACTTTTGATTGTATATTTAAATCATCAAGTGAATCGATTGTTGCGACAACACCATCACCACCTGTTGATGGATCTTGTGCATTGGCACCAAAAGCTAGGCCATCATCGCCTGCGACAGTTACAGACATATCAAAGCTAATATTTGACTCATCAAGGCCGTTTGTATCGAAGTCACCTGTTGCTACAACATTTGTTGTGGCCGCAAAGATGTCAAACGCTGCGTTTGAAGCGACATAGAAGCTTGAATTATGAGAGCCCACAAGACCGCTCGCAACGTCAGTTGCTGCGTCAATACCAAAAGCGGTCAATGTATCGCCAGCGTCAAGTACGCCCGCTGTTGTTCCGCCGTCCGTAAATGTTCCGCCGCTAACCTGTCCAGTAATTGGGTCAACTGCCGCAGTTCCGTCGACGGCTGTACCTGCATCTGAAATTGGATCAAGAGAGCCTGTTACAACAGAGAAAACATCGCCAGCAATAAGGTCAGCACCAGCTGAACCTGAAGCAGGTGTTAAAAGGACGAAGTCAGAGACAACAGGAGCCGTTCCGCCATTTTCGGCAAAATCCGTACCACCCCAAACAACAACGACACCTAAGACTTGGAAAAACGGACGGTCAATAACAGACGCGTAAGCTGTTCCAGCTAATAGCGAAGCAGCAACACCGCTCGCTAATGCAAGTTTTTTAAAAGACATATTATAGTTCCCAAAGTTAGTTTCCGAGATGTGTTTTCCCGGTTGATTATCTTATAGAAGAAATATGTTTAAACCCCCTTGAGGAACGTCCTTAACCTTTCCCAAAAAAATAGCCTTAATCGTCAGTAAATTTTATATTGGGTTCATATTTGTCTCATTGGCGATGATACCGCGCACAGTTTTTTTAAGACAAACAAGCTCTTGATCGAACCAATCATGCTTTTTAATCCAGCCATTATTGCGCCAGCTTGGATGTGGTATCGGTATGATGTGCGGGCCGTAATCTTGCCAATGACGCACAGTTTCTGTTAGATTGCGGCGTGCGCGCGGGCCGAGATAGGCTTTGACAGCATACATGCCAACCAAAATGGTTAGCTCTATATTCTCAAAGGCCTGTGTTAATGAGGCTTGCCAGAGCGGGGCGCATTCCTTGCGCGGGGGCAAGTCACCGCCCTTATCATCTTGCCCTGGAAAGCAAAACCCCATCGGCGTAATGGCAAAGATGTCTTCATTATAAAATTCAGCCTCGCTCACACCTAACCAGTGCCGCAACCTAACACCGCTCGGGTCAGTAAAGGGCCGACCGCTCGCATGCGCTAGAGTGCCAGGGGCTTGCCCGATAATGCGGATTTTGGAATTTGCATTGCCCGTAAGAATGGGGTTTGGAATCACAGGTAAGGGTTTTTCCGAATGCGTACAAACATCACATTGGCGGATTTTAGCTTTTAAAGAGACTATATCTATAGACGCTGAAATAGTTTTCTCCTTTGCGGGCAATTAACGCATGATTTTGAGGGTTATTATATATAGTCTAAAGCTAAACACCAAAGCGGGATAGCCCCAGATATTGAGAATGGTAACATTATGAGTACATCTTTTTACGAGAATTTGAATGTTGAACTGGCTCAAATTGAGACGGATGGCCTTTATAAACGCGAACGGCTTATCACAAGCAAGCAAGCAGCAGATATTGTTGTTACAGATAAAGGGGAGCGGCGCGAGGTCATTAATTTCTGCGCTAATAATTATCTGGGTTTGGCAGATCATCCTGAATTGATCAAAGCGTCTGAAATCGCGACGGCCAAGCATGGTTTTGGTATGGCTTCAGTCCGCTTTATTTGCGGCACGCAAAGCCAGCATATAGAACTTGAGCAAAAAATCGCCGAGTGGCTTGGCTATGAAGATAGTATTTTATATGCCGCTTGTTTTGACGCGAATGGCGGTGTGTTTGAACCGCTGCTTGGCCCTGAAGACGCAATTATATCCGACGCGCTTAACCATGCTTCTATAATTGACGGGATACGCTTATGTAAGGCCAAGCGCTACCGCTATAAAACAAGTGATATGGCCGATCTTGAGGCGCAGCTGCAACAGGCCCGCAAAGACGGCGCGCGGCACATCCTTATTGCAACAGATGGCGTGTTTTCTATGGATGGCACGATTGCGAATCTTGCGGCTATTTGTGATTTAAAAGATAAATATAACGCGTTGCTTATGGTGGATGATTGCCATGCAACAGGGTTTTTAGGTAATGGCGGCCGCGGGTCTGCAGAATTTTGCGGCGTTGAAGGCCGCGTTGATATTCTCACAGGTACGTTAGGTAAGGCTCTAGGCGGGGCGATGGGCGGTTTTACATGTGCGCGGCAAAATGTAGTAGATATGTTGAGGCAAAAATCGCGGCCTTATCTATTTTCCAATAGTTTGGCCCCGTCTCTTGTGGGAGCAAGCTTAACAGCAATAGATTTGGCAAAACATGGCCATGATCTGCGCGCGCAGCTTTTTGCCAATGCCAAGCAATTCAGAGACGGTATGAGCGCGGCGGGTTTCACGTTACCTGAAGGCGAGCATCCAATTATCCCTGTCATGCTTGGGGATGCGAAAATCGCGCAAGAGATGGCGCTAAAGTTACTGGATGAGGGCATTTACGTGATTGGGTTTTTCTTCCCCGTTGTGCCAAAAGGACAAGCGCGTATTCGCACACAAATGAGCGCGGCGCATACGCCAGCTCATATTAAGACAGCTATTGCCGCCTTTACGAAGGTCGGTAAAGACTTAGGTGTAATATAATGAATATGATGAAATGCCTTGTAAAAAGCAAAGGCGAGACAGGTCTCTGGCTCGAAGAACGGCCCTTACCTGATATTGCTCCGAATGAGGTTTTAATCAAAATAGAACGCACCGCGATATGCGGAACGGATATGCATATTTACCGTTGGGATGAATGGGCTCAGAAAAATGTCCCTATTGGTCTTACAGTTGGACATGAATATGGCGGCATTGTTGCGGCGGTTGGCTCAACAGTTACGCGGGTGAAAGTCGGGCAACGTGTCACAGGCGAGGGGCATGTGGTTGGCACGCGCTCTCGTAATGCGCGCGCAGGCAAGTTTCATCTTGACCCTGATACCAAAGGTATTGGCGTCAATCTACCAGGGGCTTTTGCGCAATATCTTGCATTGCCTGAATTTAACGTCATTCCGCTTAATGATGATTTTCCGCTAGAGATCGCAGCCATTATGGACCCGCTTGGCAATGCCGTGCATACGGCGTTAGCCTTTGATTTGGTCGGCGAGGATGTTCTGATTACAGGAGCTGGGCCGATTGGGATTATGGCGGCAGCTGTTGCAGAGAAATCGGGCGCGCGCCGTATTGTCTTGACCGATATTAATGACTGGCGGCTTGATTTTGCGCGCAAACTTGCCCCAAGAACGCGGATGGTCAATACTCTCAATGAGAATTTGCACGATGTTATGAGCCAGATTGGTATGCGCGAAGGGTTTGATGTCGGCCTAGAAATGAGCGGTGCGGAGCCCGCGTTCAATCAAATGCTCGATGTGATGTTAATGGGCGGCAATATTGCGATGCTCGGTATCCCTGCCAAACCCTTTCCCGTTGATTTTGGTAAGCTTGTCGGCAAAGCGCTGACGCTCAAAGGTATTTATGGCCGCCAAATGTATGAAACGTGGTATAAGATGATTTCGCTACTCGATAGCGGCCTTGATATGAGCCCGATGATTACGCACAGATTTGCTGCGCGCGATTTTCAAAAAGCCTTTGATCTAATGGAAACAGGCCAGAGCGGTAAAGTTATCTTAAACTGGGATGAGATTTAATCTGCGATGTTGTTTTGAGAGATGTGCCGATTTTTATAAAATTGGCCGTGTTTTATTCTCGGCTTGCCAATTCATATGCACAGGCGCATATGCGGCATATATCGACCTAAAACTATGTCAAAGCCTAACAACATGTCGCCCAATGCCTTAGAAAATGGATCAACAGAGATAAAACTCTCTATTCCATTATGGGAATTTGTAGCGATGATGGCGTCATTTCTGGCGTTAAATGCGCTGGCTATTGATACTATGCTACCCGCGTTAGAGCAGGTGGGGGATTTTTACAAAATCCAAGATGCCAATGATCAACAGCTTATTATCTTTTCTTATATTTTGGGATTTGGGTTCCCGCAACTTGTGTTTGGGCCATTATCTGACAGATATGGCCGCAAAGGCTTGTTGCAAATTTGCCTCATCGGCTTTGCTATAACGGGCTTGTCTTGCATGCTCGCAGCGACATTTTCGATGCTATTGGCGCTGCGCTTTATGCAAGGTGTGTTTGCGGCGGGCGTACGGGTGATAGCGGGCGCGATTATCCGCGATGTAACAGAGGGCCGCGTCATGGCCCGGATTATGTCGCTTGTCTTTACGGTTTTTATGATTGTGCCGATTATCGCTCCGGCTATTGGAACATTTGTTATGACCTTCCTAGATTGGAAATGGACATTTGGGATGTTAGGTGTTGCGGGGGGCTTAACCTTCATTTGGTCGCAATGTCGCCTGCCAATGACATTGCCATCTGACAGGCGGCAACCTTTAAATCTCGGCCATATTGCACGGTCTTATACAACCGTCCTAAGTAACCGCATATCGCTCGGATATATGATCGCCAGCGGATTGGCGTTTGGCGCGCTCTTTGCTTTTATTGGAGCCTCTGAACAAATTATGGATGAGGTCTATCATCAAGGTGATAAATTCTGGATTTGGTTCGCGGTCATAGCGTCGGGTATTGGCGTGGCCAGTCTGACGAATGCAAGGATCGTCGAGCGCATTGGGATGCGCCGTATTAGCCATAGCGTCTTGATTTTGTTTATCGCTTTTTCTTTTGTGAACTTGATAACACAATATCTGCTCGGCTCTGTATTTTGGCTGTTCTTGCCGCTTTTCACGCTCACATTTGGCTGCTTTGGGATGATGGGCGCGAATTTCTCATCTCTGGCATTAGAGCCACTAGGCGAGATTGCTGGTACCGCAAGCGCGGCTTATGGGTTTGCGACAAGTACATTATCGGCGCTGATTGGCCTGTGGATTGCCAAGCAATTTGACGGGTCAGTACTGCCAATTTTAATGGGGTTTTTAGGATTAGGCATTCTGTCTTTAATTGTTATAATTTGGGCAGAGCGGGGTAAATTATTCGAAATCGGTGCAGGAAAAACTTAATCGAATGCAGATAGTTTTTCCAATATTTCCTCTGCCATGGGTTTGTCAAATAAACGGATATAAGCATGGGTGGCTGGTTGCCCTGTTATCGGTGATTTTAGAGTCCATAAATGCCCTAAGTGGAAGCCTGTTAATTTATGCCTGCCGTTTGAGAACCGTGTGATAGGAGAGCCAGATTGACCAGTGACTGCCTTGCAATTATGTGTGATATATTGTTTTGAGTTATCCATAAAGTTTTCAAAATCAGCAATGGCAAGTTTACAAGATTGTGTATTGTTAGGTATCCCACGCGCTTGAGCGAAAAAAACATTGATATTATGAAACCTATCTATGGCACCTATGAAATCATCAAGATAGTAACGTGTAATATGGTCGCCTTTGAACGGTTTTGTTGATATGAGGGCCCAATCTGTATCTGTACCTGCTTTGTAATTGTCTGCGTAAGATACAAATAAAACCTTTTTATTTTGTCCTTTAGAATCTTGAACGTAGCAATTTGATTCATCTGTGAAACCATGCCCTGTTGCTATACCAAAGTCTAATTTGGGTTTGTCTTTGCTTTTGGATGTTTGAATAAGAGAAACTTTTGAAACCTTTACCATCGTCTCATTGATAATACATTTTAAAGATAACACATGTGTTTTCTGTGAAGTGTCTTGTAACATCAATTTAGAGCTATGTATTGGCTGATAGGTTGATATGGTAGAGGCATTAGCCACCATATAAATAGCCGACATGCCCGTAAATATTGCGAAAAAGATAACGGATCTAATATGATTGTTCTTAATTTTCAAACTTACTATCCTTGATATTACAGTGCTATAGATAACGGTCTTTGTAAATCACTTTTAACTCGCGCTTGAGAATTTTGCCTGTTGCGCCAAGCGGTAGCGCGTCTTGGAAGACAATTTCATCTGGCAGCCACCATTTCGCGCATTTGGCTGAAATACAGGCTTTAATCTCGTCCCTATCAGGAGATTTTCCAGGGATGGGCTGTACGATTAAAAATGGCCGTTCTTGCCATTTTTTATGCGCAATACCAATGCAGGCAGCCATGGCGACATCAGGATGATCGGAGGCTGCGTTTTCGACTTCGATTGAACTCACCCATTCGCCGCCAGATTTGATAACGTCTTTAGAGCGATCTGTGATTTCCATATATCCCGTTGGGTGCAGGGCGGCGACATCACCTGTAGCAAACCAGCCATCATCGGTGAAGGCATCTTCGCCCGCGCCCTTGAAATAGCCAGATGACACCCAAGGCCCGCGCACATGTAAATGGCCTTCGGCTTGTCCGTCTTCGGGTAAGATAGTGCCTGCATCATCGACAATACGCATATCAACGCCAAAGATACGGCGGCCCGCATAGAGCTTATCGCGTACCGTCGTTTCATAATCTGATAAATCTGTATCAGGATGAGCGGCATAGGTTGTGCCAAGCGGCGATGTTTCGGTCATGCCCCAACCTTGTTGCATCGGAATGCCAAGATCTAGCTCATAGGCACGCAGCAAGCTCTCTGGCAGGGCAGAGCCGCCGACAAGCGCTTTTTTCACAGTTTTAAGTTCTAGGCCTTCTTGTTTGGCATGATTGTAAACACCGAGCCAAACGGTGGGCACGCCTGCCATGATTGTCACGCCTTGCTCGCATATCATTTTGCACATATTGGCCCCGTCAAGCCCTGGGCCTGGCATGACCAATTTTGCCCCGACCATAGCGGCAGAGTAAACAAGTCCCCATGCGCTTACATGGAACATTGGCACAACGGCCAAAATCACATCGCGTGAACCTGCGCCAATAACATCATGAAAGCTGCCAGCCATAGCGTGTAAAATCGTTGAGCGATGAGAGTAAAGCACGCCTTTAGGATCGCCCGTTGTTCCAGAGGTGTAGCAAAGCGTAGAGGCTGTGTTCTCGTCAAAGCGCTCCCACTTAATCGTTTCAGGTGCTGGTGCGATGAAGCTTTCATAATCCACCACATCGGTCTTGTAATCTGGCATGCCTGCTTTGTCGGTCAGGCAAATCCACGTCTTTACGCTCGGACAGGCTGCAGAGACACCGTCAATGATCGGGCCAAATGTGGTGTCGAATAGAAGCATGCTGTCTTCGGCGTGATTCACCATCCATGCAATTTGTTCAGGCTTAAGGCGCGGATTGATTGTATGCACAATCGCGCCAATCGATGATACGGCATAGTAAATTTCAATATGGCGATAATTATTCCAAGCAATCGTGGCAATACGGTCACCTTTTTGAACGCCAGCTGATTTTAATGCATTTGCGAGTTTACGCACACGCACCGCGCAATCGGCCCAGCTATAGCGATGCTCGCTCATATCGGTGTTGAGGGTGTAAATCTCACGGTCACGATGGACTTTGGCCGCATGTTCTATGAGATCGCTAATCATCAACTCGTGTTGCATCATGAGGCCTTGCATAGACATTTCCTTATTATAGCGATGAGCCTTGCCCGTTTTATATGTGTTTAATGAGCCAAGACTATTTGTTACGTTTATGGAGTGTGCCTAGACTGCCCTTTATATGTCTTTAGTGAGTCTAGACTATCCCTTATATTTGTTTATTCATGTCAACGGCATAAGGTCAACGGAGAAGCGCCATGTCATCCCACATAATTTCTGAATATGTCCCAAATTTTGATGATGTAAAAGCTGCAGCGCACCGCCTTGAAGGCCATGCCATTAAAACTCAGCTTATAAACTCGCCTGTGATGAATGAAATGTGCGGCCTTGATGTTTGGTTTAAACCCGAATGTAACCAAAAAGTTGGTGCGTTTAAATATCGCGGAGCGTTTAATCGCCTATCGGCCATGAGCGCAGATGAGCGCAAGCGCGGTGTGGTCGCTTATAGCTCAGGTAATCACGCGCAAGGCGTCTCACGCGCGGCCAAAGAACTCGGTATATCTGCCATTATTGTCATGCCCGAAGATGCGCCTGCTGTGAAAGTCAAAGGCGTCAAAAATGATGGTGCGCAGATTATATTTTATGACCGCATGAGCCAAAGCCGTGAGCAAATTGCGGCTGATATTTCAGCGCGCGATGGCCGTATTGTCGTGCCGAGCTATGATGATCCTTATATTATCGCTGGCCAAGGTACAGCAGGGCTAGAGATCGCGCAATCGGGCCATGATTTTGACGCGCTTATCACCTGCATTGGCGGGGGCGGATTATGTGCGGGAATTAGTCTAGCTATGAATGCGCTAAAACCTCGCACAAAAATATATGCTGCCGAGCCAGAGCATTATAATGACCACCAACTCTCCTTTTGCGCCAAACATCGCACAGCATTTGGCACAGCCCCGCCCACATTATGTGATGCGCTCATGACACCTATCCCTGGCGAAATAACATGGCAGATAAATTCCAAGAGTTTGTCCGATGTTTTTACTGTGAGCGATAGAGATTGCCTCATGGCAATGGCTCTGGCGAAAAAAGAATTAGGCGTACAGTTAGAGCCAGGCGGAGCCGTGGCCATGGCGTCTGTTTTGAAAGGCAAGATGCCTAAGGAGCACAAAAAAATCGTCGTCATCTTATCTGGCGGTAATGTTGATGATGATGTGGCTCGCCAAGCGGATGCGGTATTGGGCGTTTAATATCTAACGCCTGCCTCTATTGAGATCTGCTTCAAGCTGGTTTGGCCCGATATTGCCGTTTAACCGCGCCCTGTAGACTTGCATGTTTTCCATAACGCGCTGAACGTAATTTCGGGTTTCCGAGAAAGGCACTTTTTCAAGCCAATCTATCGCGTCAACTTGGCTGTCGCGCGGGTCGCCATAGGCTTTAATCCATGCATTTGCGCGGTGCGGACCAGCATTATAGCTCACTGCGGCAAGGATATATGAGCCATCAAACCTATCAAGCAAATCATGTAAATGCAGTGCGCCTAGATTGGCTGCATAATCACCGTCAGAGCCAAGACGCTCGCGGCTATATGGGACACGGTGCTTTCGGGCCGTGGCTTTTGCCGTGCTGTTTATCATTTGCATGAGGCCATAAGCCTTGGCGCTGCTGACAACATTGGTTTCAAATTCGCTTTCTTGCCGTGCAATCGCATATACAAATGGCATGTCAAATTTCGCGGGCAGGGCGTCAATCGCAGCTATTGTGGGATAACCTGAATCTGTGAGCATGGTCTGAAACCGCCCTGCTTGTTTTGCGGCTCGCACAGAGGGCCGCATAAAGCCATAATCTTTGGATAGCTGCGAGAGCAATGACAGGCCAGATTCATCGCTGAGTTCATCATCTAAATGAAAGGCAAATTGCGAGAAATATCGTGTTTCGCCAGCTTCGCCAAGAATATGCAACGCCCGCACGCGCCGGTCACTTTCAAATAGCGCTTTGGATTGATCTGAGACCAGCTCTGGCGGTAAGGATATTTGTGCAAGCGCGCCATCTTGTTTGGCAGAGGCAAGCTGTCCGTAATATGTGTTGGGATAGCGCGCTGCTTCGGCGTAATAA
The DNA here is from genome assembly GCA_937929915.1 of uncultured Caulobacterales bacterium. Classification (GTDB taxonomy): domain Bacteria; phylum Pseudomonadota; class Alphaproteobacteria; order Caulobacterales; family Maricaulaceae; genus Litorimonas. The sequence continues at coordinate 37,530 of CALFUN010000002.1, forward strand.
GAATAGGCTTGCCCATCACCGAGCACGTCATGCGCGCGGCCAATCCAATAGCTCGCACGGGCCAAAGATACAGGCCGAGATACACCATTTTTGAGGCGCGTGAAATGTTCAAGCGCGATTTTAGGGCGGCCCAGATGTATAAGAGATGTCCAGCCCGCGAGAAATTCAGCTTCGGCAAAGCTGGCGCCGCGCGTAAGGCCGTGATTTGTCACAAGACCATATAGGCTTGGGTAATCTTTTTCTTGAATAGCCCAATAGGCCATGATTTTTTTCTCACGCCAAAGCGCTTCTTTGCCATCTTCGGATTGCGGCGGTGTGGTGATGTCTAGATATGTTGGCAGGGCATATTGTTTTGTGCGTTTCTTACGCCGCCATTTCCCGCGTTCATAAAGCAGGCCTGCATCTTTTTTCAGGCTGGCTGGAACAGCCTTTAATGCAGCGTCCATGCCAGAGCCGTTTTGCGCTAATTTTAGCCGTGCTGTCATAAGCGCACGGTTGTCACGATCCATATGCGAAAGCAGAGCATTGGCTTTGTCATAATGCCTGCGGCCTTGCCAGATAAGATGGTCGGCTCGGGCGGCGTGATCGGCTTTTGTCAAACGTTTGCGATATTGGCTAAAGAGTTTTTTCTGGCGATCACGGGTGAGTTTACTTTCCCGCCAAGCCAGCCTTAGCCATTTGTCGCCATTGCCTGAATTTCCAAGCTTGTAATGCGCGCGCGCCAAAGCCGCGCGGCCTTCGCCAGAGACGGGATCACGCAGCGCAAAGAAAGCTATTGTGTCATTGGCAGATAAAGGACTGTCAAACATTCGGCTTTCGGTTTTGGCTTGTATTGAAACCATGCGCGGCCAGTCAGATAAATTATTCACAACATATTGCAGGTCTTCTATAGAGGCATTGCGATCTCTGGCTGCGCGCAGCCAGCGCAATATGTCTTTGGCTGTTGGGTCGTCAATTTTTCGAATGTCGCGCTCAAGACTTTTCCAACTGCCAGCTTTTACATTGCGTAAACCGTGACGAAATTGTTTCGCGTCTGATTTGGATAGGTAACTGGACAGTGCTGGCGGCGCGGGCTTAATGCGCGGTATTGGGATGGCGGCATATGCGGGCAGGGCGAAAATGGGTGTAAATGTTGAGGCAGAAAAACTAGCAGCGCATATGGCCGCGAAAACTGATTTTTTCTGTATCATAGGTTTCATTTCCAAAGTCATTTAAAGTCCCAGCCACATTGACGTTAAACCCTCTCTTGCATCCTACATGGAAAGAGCGTTAAGAGGCAGCAGAAATCGGGAACCTTCCCAAAATTTAATACCACATAGCGCTATATGAAAGACGAATATGGTTAAAGGGTCGATAACAGCTTTAGTCACACCATTTAAAAATGGGCAAATAGATGAACAAGCGTTTCAAAAACATGTTGAATGGCAAATAGACAGCGGCACGCACGGCCTTGTTCCCTGCGGGACTACAGGCTCGTCGGCAACGCTCACAGATGATGAGCATAAGCGCGTGATTTCGCTTTGCGTTGAAGCGGCGGCTGGCCGTGTCCCTGTGATCGCGGGGGCAGGATCAAATGAAACGCGCGTATCTATTGCTTATGCCCAACATGCCAAAGATTTAGGGGCTGATGCAGCGCTTGTTGTAACGCCTTATTACAACAAACCATCTCAAGAGGGCATTTATCAGCATTTTAAAGCGATCGCCGATGCCGTTGATATTCCAATCATTGTTTACAATATCCCAGGCCGTAGTGTTGTTGACATTAACAATGATACAATGGGACGTCTGTCTAAGCTGCCAACCGTGATTGGCTGTAAAGACGCGACGGGTGATATTACGCGCGTGGCAGGTTTGATTGACCGCTGCGGTGAGGATTTTATTCAGCTCTCAGGTGATGATCCGTCATCTTTGGGTCATAGCGCTCATGGTGGCCGCGGTGCTATTTCTGTTGGATCTAACATTGCCCCTGCGCAATATGCTGCGTTTCATAATGCAATGCTCGTAAAAGATTACATTAAAGCGCAAGAATTGAACCAAAAATTGGATCGGTTGCATAAAGATTTATTTCTATGCCCAAGCCCAGCGCCCGCCAAATATGCGCTCTCATTGATGGGGCGTATGGAAGCTGATGTGCGTCTGCCAATCACGCTTTGTGTAGAGAGTACAAAGCTAGCTGTAAAAGCTGCGATGATTCGCGCGGGGATTGCGATTTAGCCATGGCAGCCAAAAAGGCCGATCCGAATAATAAAACCATAGCTGAAAACCGCCGCGCGCGGTTTGATTACGCGGTTGAGGATACTTTTGAGGCGGGCATTGTTCTGGTTGGAACGGAGGTCAAAGCGCTGCGCGAAGGGCGGGCCAATATTGCAGAGAGTTATGTTGCGATTGAAGGTGAAAATGCCATGCTCATCAATGCTAATATTCCGATTTATCCGCCTGCTAGCCAGTTTAATCATCCGCCCACGCAGCCCAGACGGCTTTTGCTCAAACGCCGCGAGATTAACAAGCTCATGGCGCAAACACAGCGAAAGGGGCGTACGATTGTACCGCTGAAAATGTATTTTAACGATAAAGGCATTGCCAAACTGCTTATCGGTATCGCTACAGGTAAGGATAATCGCGATAAACGCGACACGCAGAAAACCCGAGATTGGCAGCGCGATAAAGCTCGAATCATGCGTGAACGAGGATGATTTTATATCGCTATCATACCATCACCGCCATAATTTAGCCATCAAATCAACTCTATGTGATGAAGAAGTGCGTGCAAAAGTGATATGCGCAGATTATAGCGGCGCATAATATTTTAATTATAAACCTAAAATAAGAGAGTGGTTTTATGTCTATTTCTTTACGTGGTGTGGCTTTGACAGCTTTGTCATCCGCCTTGCTATCATCAACAGCTCACGCGGGTATTTTTGATATGGAGCCTGCTAAAGGCGGGTTTTATGTCAGCGGCTTTGTTGGCGGCGCTTTCCCATTTGACGCGGAATTTGAAGGTACCCAAAGCCCAGGGGCTGGCGTACCAGGCGCGCCAGGCGCACCTGCAAATGTCGAAGTTGATTTTGGTACAGATGCGTTTTTTGGCGGCGCTGTTGGCGCGCAACTCCCTTTTAAGTATTGGAAAATTTTCCACCCCCGCCTTGAAGTAGAAGTCAGCCGACTCGAAACAGATGTTGATGACGGCAGCTTCAATAATGGTGATCAAAGCTTTAGCGGTGATCAAGGCATCACATTCTACCTTATCAATAATAAATCTGACATACAGTGGGCCGAAGACCAGCGTATTATTCCTTACTTTGGAGGCGGTTTAGGCCTTGCAAGCGTAAATACAGATGTTCAATATTTCCCAAATAATGGTGTTGCAACAACGGCAACATTTGCTTTGGAAGGCGATGAAACCGTTTTTGCAACAGTATCTAATATTGGTGTGACTTTTAAAACAAATAGCAACATCGATGTTTATACCGAAGCTCGTTATTATAAGCTTTATGACGTTGACACGCAGCGTGTATTTGTTGGCGGCGGCGCAAACCAATTTAATGCAAATCTTGATGATAATACGGATGGTATCACCGTGACGGCGGGTATGCGCATTAATTTCTAAACCTGCATATTTAAATTTAGCAAAGCGTCTCTAGTTTTGGCTAGGGGCGCTTTTTTATGGCAAGACTTACGAGCTTGAGACTATGAGTCTAAAAAAGCTTTGGCTTCGGCGAAGATTTTGAAAAACATATCTTCCGTTAAGCGCTTTGTATTGGTGTTGTAGCGCGAGCAGTGATAGCTCGAAATAAGGCGGCGGCCATCTTCTAAGTCATAGACTTTATGATGTCCAAACGGATAATCGGCTAACTTAAGACCAAGCGCACGTATCGTACTATCGTGGCTAATTTTTCCAAGTGTTATAAGGACTTGCGCAGGTATCTTACGCTCTAATTCTGCTTGTAAATATTGACGGCACGTCCGAATCTCTATGCCGATTGGCTTATTTTGCGGCGGCACACAGCGCACAGCATTGGTGATTTTAGCATTTAATAAAACAAGCCCGTCATTGGCATGTTTGGCATATTTATCATTGGAAAACCCATATTTTGCGAGTGCGTCATAGAGCAAATCTCCAGCCCAATCTCCCGTAAAGGGTCGCGCTGTTTGATTGGCGCCGTGCAGTCCAGGTGCAAGACCGATAATGAGCAGCGCAGCGTTGGGGTCGCCAAAATTTGGCACAGGCCCGTTAAAATAATCTGGAAACTCAATTTTCTTCTCATTGATAAAGCTACGTAGCCGCGGACATTGCGCGCAATCATAATCAGGCTCTATTTGTTTAGAATTATGCTGCGCAGGCTTTTGATCTGGCATTATTCATCATCCTCATATTGCACATAATCACGTCTTGGCCGTCCGATAAGCTTATCCATCTCGGCTATATCAATAAAAGCATTGGCTTGGCGGCGCAGGGCATCGCCGAGCATTGGCGGATTTGATTTTAAGGTCGACACGACGGTTACGCGTGTCCCTTTTTCTTGCACAGCCATGAGCGCAGCGGCAAAATCCGCATCGCCAGAGAATAAGATTATGTGATCGACATGCGGAGCTAGGGTGAGCATGTCCACGGCGATTTCAATATCCATATTGCCTTTAATCCGCTTGCGCCCGTCGCGGTCAGTTTGATGTTTGGCGGCTTTGCTAATGACGTGATAGCCGTTATAATCGAGCCAATCTATAAGTGGGCGGATGGGTGAAAAGTCAGCATCCTCGAGTAAGGCTGTGTAATAATTAGCTTTTATAAGACGTCCTTTGCTTTTAAAAAGCTCAAGCATTTTTTTATAATCAATATCAAAATCCAACATTTTCATGGTGGAATAAAGATTGGCGCCATCAATAAAAATGGCTATGCGTTCGTCAGGGTAAAATGCCATAATGGGCTCACTTAGAAAATAATAATTTGAAAAATCCACAAAATATAAAACCTATCTATATTGCGTTTGGGGCGAATTTGTCCAATCCGAAATTGAGCTTTATCGCGGCGATAGGCGCGTTGGAGCGATACGGGGTCACTACGCTGCAAATGTCAGGGCTCTGGCAAAGTCCGGCGTGGCCAGCGGGCGGTCAGCAGCCTGATTATATCAATGCGTGCGGGCAGGTTGATTATGGTGGTGATGCGCGCGCGCTTCTTGATATTCTGCATAAGGTTGAGGCTGATATGGGCCGCGTGCGGAGTGTTAAAAATGCCCCGCGCGCATTGGATTTGGATTTGCTCGATTTTCGCGGGCAGATAATAGATACAGAGGGAATGATTATCCCGCATCCACGTATGTTATCGCGCGGCTTCGTGTTGTTCCCATTATCGGAAATTGCACCAAATTGGTGCGATCCTGAGGACAATGAAGCGATTGAAAACCATATTGCACGGCTCCCATTGGTGGATGTTACGCCAATGCAGTGGGTGGGAGCAATGGATTGACCGTTTAACTGCGTGTAAACAGGCTTGCACTTGCTAAGAATCCATCATATAAGCAGGAGAATATGGCAGGCAGTAGACCTGCCTTTATCTATTGGAGACATCATGGCCCGCGTTACAGTTGAAGATTGCGTTGAAAAAATCTCAAATCGCTTTGATCTGGTTTTACTCGCCTCGCACCGCTCGCGTAATATTTCGGCAGGTGCCGAGCTTACCATTGACCGCGATAATGACAAAACGCCTGTTGTGTCTTTGCGTGAACTCGCGGAAGAAACGATTGACCTTGAAGATCTGCGCGAGAGTTTAGTTGTGGGTCTACAGCGTGTTATCCTTGATGATGATATGCCTGACGACGTCGAAGATGAAGCGCCTGTTCTTGCGCTTGAGCATGGCGAAGCTCAGCAAACTGAAATGTCAGAAGCTGATCTTCTTCGCGCTCTGCAAGGTGACCGAGATAATGATAATTCTAGCCGGTTTTAATCTTGGTGAAATTTTCAAACGAACCGCCTTAAACGGCGGTTTTTTTATGCCTTTAAAGCGTTTTAGGGGTTTGCCCCATTGCCTATGCGCGCTTATATCAACAGTGTGAATGAAGTTGCTGACATAAAAGAGGCTCGCCCAGCCAAAAAACAGTCTTATCTGCGCCAATTTGAACTGGTTGATCTGGTGCGCGATTACGATCCATCCGTAAATGAGGCGCTGCTAAATAAAGCCTATGTTTTTTCGGTTAAAGCCCATGGCCAGCAAGTGCGCCATTCGGGTGATCCATATTACGCCCATCCGATCGAAGTTGCGGGTATATTGGCAGGTTTGCATTTGGATGTGGCCAGTATTTGTACAGCGTTACTGCATGATGTGCTAGAAGATACGGATACGACTTATGAAGAGCTAGCGCGTGAATTTTCGCCAGAGATTGCCGAATTGGTCAATGGCGTTACCAAGCTCGGGCAGGTAGAAATGTCTAGCCCTAATGCCAGTCGTGAGCGCGCTCAGGCTGAGAATTTGCAAAAATTCGTCTTAGCTATGAGTAAAGATATACGCGTTTTATTGGTGAAACTCTGTGACCGCTTGCATAATATGCGTACTTTGGAGCATCATCCGCGCCAAGCTTCGCGTGAGAGGATTTCCAAAGAAACATTAGAGATTTACGCACCGCTGGCACGGCGCATTGGCATGGATAAAATCTGCTCGGAACTCGAGGATTTATCCTTTCGTTATATTAACACAGCCGCATTTGAAAGTATTAGCCGCCGCTTGCAAGACTGGCGCGATACGCAAGGTGAGGCGATTTCGGAGATTTTTACAGCGCTTAAAGGTGTGCTAGATGAAGTCGGGGGGGCAGGGCGTCTCTATGGCCGCGAAAAACGCGCTTATGGTATTTGGCGCAAGTTGCAACGCCAGAATATCAGTTTTGATGATGTGGCTGATATTTACGCGTTTCGTATGATTGTTGAAGATGTGCCGAGCTGCTATAAATTACTCGGCGCGCTACATACAAAATTTCGGGCCGTGCCATCGCGGTTTCGAGATTTTATTTCCGTGCCAAAACCCAATGGCTATCAATCGCTACATACGACAATTCGTACATCCGATAATCGCCGTGTTGAAGTGCAAATCCGTACAGAACGCATGGAAGATGTAGCCATGCGCGGCGTGGCGGCGCATTGGGCTTATAAAGACCAATCTTATGCCTATGACCCTGAAAGCGCCAAAGCCAGCGGGACGGATCCACTTGCGCGGATACGGTCTTTGGTTGAAATGCTTGAGACAAGCGGTGATGCAGATGATTTCTTAGAGCATGTGAAGCTAGAAATGTTTGCAGATCAAGTGTTTACATTCACACCTAAAGGTGACTTGATTTCATTGCCGCGCGGCGCAACTCCGATTGATTTTGCTTATGCGGTCCATACTAAAGTTGGCGATACATGTGTCGGCGCGATTGTAAATGGCCGCGATGTGCCATTGCGGACGAAATTGACCAATGGAGATGTTGTTAAGATTGTGCGCGGCGGGATGGCTGAACCGCAAGAAGGTTGGGAAAATATGGTCGTCACAGGCAAAGCCCGCTCGGCATTGCGGCGTTTGACACGCACAGGCGAGGCCGAGGAGTTTCGCCGAGTCGGCGAGACTTTGGCCGATCATGCCTTTCGCCGCGAAGATAAGATTCTAAGCGAAGCCACGCTTATTGATGTCCTTAAACGCTTGAACTTTGAAAATAGTGATAAGCTATATGAGACATTGGGGCGCGGTGATTTATCCATTCACGATTTCATGAAAGCTGTCTTTCCCGCGCGCAAAGCAGAAGCTTTAGAGGATTTGCGTAAAACCCGCGACTTGATTGATGATAAAACCGTGCAATTATATGTCAAAGGAGAAGGATTGCGCGAAGGTGTTAGCTTGCATATTAGTCCGTGCTGTTCCCCAATTCCAGGGGACAGGATTATTGGCGCACAAGACGCTGGGCGCGGTATTGCGATTCATACAATAGATTGCGAGGAACTGGCCAAGCAAGATGAAGCCCAGCAAGATTTATGGATTGACTTAGGATGGCGGCGCGCTGCCGCGCAAACAACGTCTTTGGGCCGCATCATCCTAGTCGTCGAACATGCCCCTGGAGCCTTGGCAGATATTACGAAAATTATCGACGAGTCTGCAGGGAATTTAACAAATATTCAAACGCTACGACGTAGCTCGACATTTTTCGATATGGTATTTGATATTGAAGTGCGCGATAATCGACACTTGATTCAAATTATTGCAGCGTTACGTACAAGCTCATTTGTCGTGTCGGTTGACCGGACTTATGAATTAAAACAATGACGGCTTTAAGGCTGTGCCGATTAAACTTAGAAAGTAAACCATGAACACTGATGATGTATTAGATGTGTTTCGCGATGCAGGGGCTTTGCTCGAAGGGCATTTTATTTTGTCATCGGGGCGGCGTAGCTCTGTATTTTTACAAAAAGCTCTTATCTTTAAAAACCCCGTTTTAACCGAAAAGCTCTGTAAGGCACTGGCTGAAAAGGTAAAAGCAACCCTCGATACCATGCCAGATATTATCGTCGCGCCAGCGATGGGAGGAGTGATACCGGGGTATGAGACAGCACGGCATATGGGACTTGAATCTATATTTGTCGAACGCGAAGATGGCGAATTTCGCCTGCGGCGCGGCTTTACGCTCAATAAAGGCCAGACAGTTCTTATGGTCGAAGATATTGTCACAACGGGGCTGTCGTCGCGCGAATGTATCGCGTCAATGAATGCGACTGGCGCGCAAGTCATTGCAGGGGCATGTTTATTTGACCGTTCAAATGGCACTGCCGATATTGGCGTGCCTTTAATTAGCCTTGCAGCGCGAAAATTCCCTGATTATGACCCGAATGCGCTCCCGCCAGAGCTTGCAAAATTACCTGCGATAAAACCGGGTAGCCGTGGTTTAACCAAGTGAGCTTAAACCCTCTGAGATTAGGCGTGAACATTGACCATGTTGCTACGCTACGCAATGCGCGCGGCGGTACGCATCCTGATCCTATTGCGGCGGCGTGGGCGGCCATACAGGCAGGGGCGGACGGCATTACAGCCCATTTGCGCGAAGATCGCCGCCATATGCGCGATGAAGATATGACGCGCTTGCAGGCTTTGTGTAGCAGCGAAAACATTCCGCTCAATATGGAAATGGCCGCCACGATTGAGATGCAAGATATAGCTTTGGCAATCTCGCCTCGGGCCGTGTGCATAGTCCCTGAACGCCGCGAAGAACGTACAACCGAAGGCGGTTTGGATGTGGCGGGCGGGCATAATCATATTGCCCCTATCGCGGGGCGTTTGGCCGATAATGGTATGCGCGTATCGCTTTTCATCGAAGCAAATGAGGCGCAAATTGAAGCGTCCGCAAGCACAATGGCGCAAGTTGTCGAGTTTCATACAGGCGCCTATGCACATGCGCTGGATGCAGGAGATCAAGACAAAGCGGCGGCAGTTTTAAAAACACTCCAAGACGGGGCTGTGCTGGCGCATGATATGGGACTTGAAGTGCATTTTGGACATGGCCTCACATTTGAAAATGTCGGGGCAATCGCGGCAATTCCGCAGGCTACCGAGCTTAATATCGGGCATTTCATCATCGGGGAGGCTGTCTTTATGGGGCTTGAGGCTGCAATAAAAGACATGCGGACTATGATGAATACGGCCAGAGAGGTAGTGAAATGATATTAGGCATAGGGACAGATATTTGCGATATTCGGCGCATTGAAAAGCTCCTTAAAGAACATGGAGAGCGGTTTAAAAACAAAACATATACGCCCGAAGAACAGGCCTATTGCGAGAGCAAAGCTCGTCCTGCCATGAGTTATGCAAAACGCTTTGCGGCCAAAGAAGCTGTGGCTAAAGCCTTAGCGACAGATAGCTCAGGCGCTTTGTCATGGACAGATGTATCGGTCAAAAATGATCCATCGGGCCGTCCTCAAATCATGTTAACGGGGGGGGCTGATGAGCGTTTGCAAGCGATCATGCCAAAAGCTCATAAGGCCAAGCTACAACTTTCCTTGTCAGATGATTATCCTTATGCAACGGCTTTTGCGGTTGTTGAAGCGCTTAAAGACACTTAGAGGACTATAGGATATATGGCAGAAAAATCTCAAATTGGTGAAACTATATCGACAGTGCTTTGGGCGTTGGTGATTGCTCTGGTTTTACGGACATTTATTTTTCAACCTTTTCATATCCCGTCAGGCTCTATGCTCCCGGGCCTTATGAAGGGGGATTATATTGTTACTTCGAAATACTCTTTAGGTTACGGCAAATATGCTGCGGCCCCTTTGCCTTTCCCGCGTAAAAAGGGCCGCTTACTTGAGCGTATGCCGAAGCGCGGGGATGTGATTGTCTTTAGGCCCGAAGGGGATAATAAAAATTTCATCAAGCGCCTTGTCGGTTTGCCCGGCGATCAAATGCAAATGCAGGATGGCGTGCTTTATATCAATGACACGGCGGTTAATATGAAGCTTTTAGGGAATGAGAGCTTTGTAAATTCGTCTGGTGATAATGTTGCTGTAGAACGATGGCTAGAAAGTTTCCCTAATGGGACAGAGCATGTCATTTATGACGCGCAGAAAAATGATTTGAATGATAATACCAGCATTCGTACCGTGCCAGCAGGTTATTATTTTATGATGGGGGATAATCGCGATTATTCTTTAGATAGCCGCGTATCTGTTCGGCAAGGCGGTGCAGGATTGGTGCCTGCAGAGAATTTAATGGGCAAAGCTGAAATTGTCTTATTATCAGTCAGTGATGATTTTGTTCTCTATAAGCCTTGGACATGGGGCAATATGCGCGGGTCTCGTTTCTTTAAGACGATAGGATAATGCGCCTATGACGGATTTGGAGAGACAGCAATATAAACCTATAGACGCGCTGGAACAGCGCATCGCTTATAAATTTAAAGACCGAGCCCTTGCGATAAAAGCTATGACCCATTCATCTTATGGGGACGGGCAGCGCAGAACCTTCGATAATGAACGGCTCGAATTTTTAGGTGACCGTGTTTTAGGCCTGCTGACCGCTGAAGCTCTGTTTCATTACTCTACCGAATCTGAAGGCGCTCTGGCCAGACGGCTTAATGCTCTTGTGCGCAAGGAAACATGTGCCAAGGTTGCGCGCGAAATTGGATTGGGGGATGCGTTATTGCTCTCTGTGTCAGAGGAAAAACAAGGCGGGCGAGAGAAAATATCTATATTAGGGGATGCTTGCGAAGCTTTGATTGCGGCGATTTATCTTGATGGCGGCTATGGGGCCATTCAGGCGTTTTATAATAAATTTTGGATACCTATCCTTGAAGGCGTTGCACGTAAATCGGCCAAAGATCCGAAAACAAGTCTGCAAGAAAAAGCGATGGCCTGCGGGGCAGACCTGCCAAAATATTCTGTTCTAGAGCGCAGCGGGCCAGATCATAAACCGCTTTTTGTTATCGAAGTTAACGTTGATGGTGTGGGGTCAGCCAAGGGCACAGGAAAATCCAAACGAGATGCGGAACGTTATGCGGCCCAACATTTGCTCGAAGATTGGGATAATCTTACATGACGTCTATAGACAAAAATACGGCAGACTTAGGCGCTAATGCAAAGAGTCTACAAACGCGATCCGGGTTTGCTGCGATTGTGGGGGCGCCCAATGCAGGTAAGTCAACATTGACCAATGCGCTGGTCGGCGAAAAAGTCTCGATTGTTACTCATAAAGTACAAACAACACGCTTTCAAATTCGGGCGATTGCTATGCTTGAAACGCAAGCGGGTGCGGATGCGCAAGTTGTTCTTGTTGATACGCCAGGCATATTTGCCCCCAAGCATGAAGATCGTCTTTCGCGCTCTATGGTGCATGCGGCTTGGACGGGCGCAGATGATGCCAATGTGATTGTGCATATGGTCGACGCGCCAGCGTGGCTACGGCTTGAAACAGGCGAAGCCAGCGCGCAAGATCGCCTCTCTGTTGACGATACAAAACGGGTGCAAGCAGGCCTGAAAAAACGGCAAATTAAAACGGCGATATTAGTGCTTAATAAAATTGATGAAATCGCACATGACCGTCTTTTAGCGATGATTCAAACCTTTGATACGCTTGGGATTTACGCCAATATATTTATGGTTTCAGCCATAAATGGTGATGGAGTGGAATATCTATCCCAGCATCTTGCCGAGCTTATGCCGCTAGGCCCGTTTCTTTATCCACCTGACCAAGCTGCGGATATTCCAAGCCGTCTCATGGCGGCAGAAATTACGCGCGAAAAACTATTCTTGCGCCTGCATGACGAGCTGCCTTACGCCTCTATGGTTGAGACAGAAAGCTGGCAGCAAAAGAAAAATGGCGACATCCGTATTGACCAAGTCATTTATGTGCGCCGCGATAGCCAAAAACCGATTGTTTTAGGGAAGGGCGGCAAGACTATCAAAGATATTGGCGCTGCCGCGCGGCGTGATATGTGTGACTGGCTTGGCCGCAAGGTGCATCTGTTTTTATTCGTCAAGGTGCGATCTAATTGGAAAGATGATAAAGCGCGCTATAATGGCACGGGCCTTGAATTTGATGTTTAAGGTTTGTGATTTCTGATGCATTGGCAAGATCAAGGCTTTGTTCTGACAAGCCGTAAGCACGGCGAAACGTCTGCAATTATTGATGTGTTCACACGCAAATATGGCCGCCATGCAGGGCTTGTGCGCGGCGGGGTCGGGCGTAAGATGCGGCCAGTTCTGCAAGCGGGTAATTTGGTGGATGCAGAATGGCGCGGACGCCTCGAAGATCATCTTGGGGCTTATAAGCTTGAAGCGATAGATAGCCGCGCGGCTCAGTTCATGGATGATCGTGTGTCTTTGGCGGGGTTAAATGCGATTTGCGCTATGTGCCGTGAGTGCCTGCCAGAGCGTGAGAGCTTTCCTAAGCTTTGGGATGTCTTTGGAATTGTTATTCAAAATCTTGATAATCCAGAAATATGGCCCGCACTCTATGTGCGCTGGGAGGCAGGCTTGCTGTCTGCGCTAGGTTACGGGCTTGACCTATCAAGCTGCGCAGCGACAGGCACAAATGATAATCTGACACATGTCTCGCCGCGTTCAGGCCGTGCCGTGAGTGCTAGCGCGGCAGAGCCTTATTTGGATAAAATGTTAGCCCTGCCAAGCTTTATGCGCGGAGAGCCTTTGGTGACGCCAGAAGATATTATGAAGGGGTTAAAGCTTACAGGGTATTTTCTAGAAACCCGAGTGCAATGGAATGTTAACCGCACATTACCCGAAGCGCGGGCTACTATGATTGAACGCCTCATAAATGCAGGTTTTGCACATAGATAAACTCTGGCTTAGACTTACCCCGTATAAAACAGCCATGCCCCCTATACGCCTATCATAGATGCGTTAGATTGATGATTGATTCGAATGTATATTGCGGATGGATTTCATGGCAAAGACGACAAAAACCAAATCAGGCGGTGAAGGCGGCAATGGTGTGCCGCAAAATGCCATTATAGAAGAGCATATTGATACAGCGCTCTCGACGCGGTATTTGGCCTATGCTTTGTCAACCATTACGCAGCGTGCATTGCCTGATGTGCGTGATGGGTTAAAGCCTGTTCATCGCCGTATTTTATATGCGATGCGGCAACTTAAGCTTAATCCTGAAAATGCCTATAAGAAATGCGCGCGGATTGTGGGCGATGTGATGGGCCAATATCACCCGCATGGCGATGCTTCGATTTATGATGCGCTCGTGAAGCTCTCGCAGAGCTTTTCCGCGCGCTATCCGCTTGTCGATGGACAGGGGAATTTCGGAAATATTGACGGCGATAGTCCTGCCGCGATGCGTTACACCGAAGCCAAGATGACAGCGGCGGGTGCGGCGTTGCTTGAAGGGCTTGATGAAAATGCCGTAGATTTCATCCCGACCTATAATGAAGAAGATAGCGAGCCTAAGGTTTTGCCAGCTGGTTTTCCGAACCTGCTTGCCAATGGCTCTCAAGGTATTGCTGTGGGTATGGCCACCTCTATCCCGCCGCATAATGCCGCCGAGTTATGTAATGCAGCTTTGCACCTGATTAAAGCGCCTAATGCCCGCATAGAAACGCTTATGGATCATGTGCTTGGGCCTGACTTGCCAACGGGCGGTATCATTATTGAACCTAAAGCCAATATGCTCGAAGCTTATGCCACGGGTAAAGGCGGGTTTAAGGTACGCTCGCGCTGGAATGTCGAAGATACGGGCCGCGGCATGTATCAGATCATTGTCACAGAAATTCCCTATCAGGTGCAAAAATCTCGCTTAATCGAAAAACTCGCTGAAGTGATTGAGACCAAAAAAGCTCCGGGACTCGCTGATGTGCGCGATGAGTCTGCGGAAGATATTCGGATTGTGTTAGAGCCACGGTCAAAGAATATCGACCCTGCTTTATTGATGGAAAGCTTGTTTAAAATCACAGAGCTTGAGAGCCGTGTGTCGCTCAATATGAATGTTTTGGATGCTAACCGCACGCCGCGCGTGATGAATTTACGCGAAGCTTTGCAATCTTTTCTCGATCATCGCCGCGTAGTTTTATTACGCCGTTCGCAGCAACGTATTGATAAAATTGCAGATCGTATGGAAGTCCTTGACGGCTATATGATTGCCTTTTTGAATTTGGATGAGGTCATTCGGATTATCCGTTATGAAGACCATCCCAAAAGTGAGCTTATAAAAGCCTTTGGCCTAACAGAGCGCCAAGCGGATGCGATTTTAAATATGCGCTTGCGGTCTTTGAATAAGCTGCAAGAAGTTGAAATTAAAACCGAATATGACGCGCTAGCAGCGGAAAAAGCAGATCTGGAAAAGCTCGTCTCGACGGATAGTTTGCAATGGGCGAAAATCGCAGAGCAAATCCGCGCTATTCGCGAAACTTATAGCCTTAAAACGGATATTGGCGCGCGCCGAACGACATTTGATGTCGCCCCTGATATTGATGTAGATTTGGCAACAGCCTTTATCACCAAAGAACCTGTGACGATTGTTTTGTCTGAAAAAGGCTGGATACGGGCCATGAAAGGCAAGGTTGATGATCTGAAATCCTTGAAGTTTAAAGATGGAGATAGTCTTGCCTTTATAGCTCATGCTGAAACCACCGATAAAATTATTATCTTTGCTTCCAACGGGAAGTTCTACACGGTTGGCGCAGATAAATTGCCAGGCGGCCGGGGGAATGGCGAACCTATTCGCTTGATGGTAGATCTTGAAAATGACCATATGCCCGTCGGTTTATTTGTCCATAATCCCGAACGTGAATTGCTTGTTGCTAGCTCGGATGGTTACGGGTTCCGCGTCAAAGAATCTGAGATTATTGCCTCAACACGCGGCGGACGTAAGACTTTAAATGTCAAAGGTGATGTTGAGGCTGTGCGCTGTGTTGAAGTGACGGGCGAGCATATTGCAGTGATTGGCGAGAACCGTAAAATTCTTGTCTTTAACGTCGAAGATTTACCAGAAATGACACGCGGCAAAGGCGTACGTTTGCAGAAATATAAAGATGGCGGTCTGGCGGATATGACGACATTTAAAGCGCAAGACGGTTTGGTTTTTGTTGATAGTGCAGGGCGGCGCAATGATGTGGCCGATTGGTTGTTGCATGAAGGCAAGCGCGCAGGGGCAGGGCGTATGGCTCCGCGCGGTTTCTCGCGCCAAGGCCTGTTTGCTCCCGATAAACGGCTATCTTGATGGTGTGTTAAGTTTAGGCAGGCTAAGTGAATGCCGCGATGAGCCTATCTGCATCTAGGCTGAAGTCTCCAAAAATCACTTCATTATTTGGATCAATCGCAACAAAAAATGGTGTGCCGCGCGTGCGATAATCCTGCATGAAAGTTGGATAGGCATCGCCGACTTTAGGGTCATGCCCAAAGGGTATTTTTAGATCATATTTAAGCTGCATCTCCCGCACGCGGTCTTGATTGTTGCGCGGGTCATCATCAAAGGCGGTGTGAATAACGGCAAAGCCAAAATTCTTACCCGTCAGTCCTGCAACGAGTTTTTGCATAAGCGGAAAACCAGCGGCATGGCACCCTGGGCATTCGGCTTTAAAACAAAAAATGAGCTTATAGCCTTTGCCAAGGTCAGAGAGCGATAATGTGGATAATTCATCCCCATTTGCGTCTATCCAATAGGGCACACGTAGCTCTGGGGCTTGATTTTGCGGGTTTGCCATGATGTGATTTTCCGTTAATTCGAGCTTGGCTCTGTCAATTTTATTTCGAATAAATGCGACCAATATTTGCCTGTCACAAAAAGACGTTTGGCCGCTTTGTCATATGCAATTCCGTTAAGGTCGCTCGTTTTGTCTGTGACGGTGCCATGATTTTCTAGCAATCCCGACAAGTCTATCCAAGCTGTGACAAAGCCTGTTTGCGGGTCAATACGGGCGATATGGTCTGTCTCCCAGATATTGGCGTAAATCTCGCCGTCAATCCATTCAAGCTCGTTGATTTTTACAACAGCTTCACCATTTGCGCTTACAGATATGCGCTTGATTTCGGACAAGTTTTCGCGCGATAAAACGCGGATCTCGGCTGTGCCATCTGACATATAAATCACATCATTATCTGTAGTTAAGCCCCAGCCTTCGCCTTCATAACGGGCATAGCTTTGTAGCTTGAAGGTTTTATAGTCATAAATCAGTGCGAGCTGAGACTTCCATGTCACATTGACCAGATAATTACCAACCCGTACCAGACCTTCGCCAAATAACTCGTCGGGTAGTTTGGCCTGTTGCAACACTTCGCCCGTTGCCAGATCAACTTTACGGATAGAGGATTTTTTCCAAAACCCTGTGCTTTCATAAATATATCCGTCTTCATAAAACAGGCCTTGCGTGAAAGCATCATCATCATGAGGGTAGCTCTTGATAACTTCATAACCATAGGTCGGAATTGTCTCGGCTTTTGCACCGCTACATCCATAGCTGAATAAGGCAAGGCATAAGGCAGATATAAATGCGGCGATGTTTTTATAATGAACAGCCATGCTTGCCGATTATGTCGTTTCCGTTTGAATTATAAGCTTGATAGCTTGGCCAGAAAATACGCTAAATTGTCTAAGTTACAAGCGATAGCTACATAATATTTTGAGAGGTGGATTGCTTAAAAATATTAAGTACGCCCGCCCGCATATTTCACTAGCGCGTCGATACGTTTCTCAATAGGCGGGTGAGTGGCAAACATGCCTGCAAAGCCTGTGCGCGGATTTTCAATAGCCATTTCTTGCACGTCTTCGGGTATATCTGGCATGTCCGCGCGGCCGGAGATTTTTTGTAAGGCGCGTATCATCGCATCGGGATTTTTCGTAAGCTCAACAGCGCCTGCATCGGCCATATATTCGCGTTTTCGCGATAGGGTAAAACGGATCATGATCGCTATAAAATAGGTGATGGCAACAATAATAATGGCAAACAATATAAGCGCGCCCGCATTTCCCCCGCCGCTACGGCGATGATGCGATGTACGGATTAAATTCGTTCGAAATACGCTGCGCATCAAACTCTCGCCAACGAAGGCAAAAATACCAACAAAGATCACAGCGATGATAAGCATACGGACATCTTTATGCCGAATATGGGATAGTTCATGGGCGATTACGGCTTCAAGCTCCTCATCATCAAGCGCGTTTAATAATCCGCGAGTGAGGGTTACTTGGTAGTTTTTATCGCGTATCCCGCTGGCGAAGGCATTGAGTGCGGGCGTTTCCATAATCATCAGGCGCGGCATGGTTTGCCCGCGTGAAATACACAAATTTTCTAATAGTCGATAAGGGCGCGGCGCTTCAGATTCGCTTAGAGGGCGCGCTTTAGTCGAGGCATTTATCATCGCATTATGGCCTAGAAAGGCAATGCCAAACCAAGCGCCCGCAACGCCAAGCGCAATGGGCGCAGTCATTGGCAAGGTTTGGGCGGCATATAATAATCCGTCAGATGCATTGCCGTCAGAGGTAAAACCTAACCATAATACAATAAGGCCATAGGCTAAAAACAACAATAAAATAGGAAAGCCGATAAGCAGTAAAATACTGCGAAGATTATTATTCCAAATATGTGTCTTTAATCCGTAAGCCTCAATCATGACTTATGATCCATATGCCATAATCGCTGAATTAAAACTCGACTGTTGGCGCGGTTTGCAGAGCCGCGCGGCCTTCGGGAGCTTCGAAAAATTCACGCTCGCGAAACCCAAATGGCCCAGCGATAAGAACGGCAGGGAATTGCTCCCGGCCCGTATTATATTCTTGCACAGCATTATTATAAAAGCGGCGAGAGGCGGCGATTTTATTTTCAACATCAGAAAGCTCGTCTTGTAACTGCATGAAATTTGTGTTGGCTTTCAGATCAGGATAGGCCTCGGATAAGGCGAAAAGCTTACCAAGGGCGGCAGATAACATCCCTTCGGCTTGTGCTTGATCTTGCACATTATTGGCACTTACGGCGGCATTACGGGCTTCGATGACTTCTTTGAATGTCCCCTTTTCGTGCTTGGCGTAACCTTTTACAGTATTGACGAGTTGCGGGACAAGGTCTTGGCGCTGTTTAAGCTGCACTTCAATATCAGACCACGCTTGATTGGATGTTTGGCGCAAAGCCACGAGTCTGTTGTAAATCCCGATGAGGATAACGACAATAATGCCGAGAATAACGAGTAAAATTTCCATAACTGTTCCCTTGTGAACGTGGTTTAAGTCTACGGGAAAAGAGGCTTTCAAGACAAGGAAAAAGCGTTAATTACTTTGCGAAGATGTCTGGAAGGCCTGTTGCGAGTTGCGGAACCGCGATAACCAGTAAAATAATGGCAATTTGAATGCCAATAAATGGCAACACACCGCGATAAATATCTGTTGTTTGTACCTCTGGCGGAGCCACGCCGCGTAGGTAAAATAGCGCAAAGCCAAAGGGCGGCGTTAGAAACGATGTCTGCAAATTTAGCGCCATAATCACGCCCAGCCATATAGGGTCCATACCAGCTGCGAGCAAAGGCGGGGCGACGAGCGGGACAACGACAAATGTTATTTCGATGAAATCGAGGAAAAACCCCAATATAAACATGACAAGCATGACTAGGGCAAATGCACCCCATTTTCCTCCGGGGGCCGCATCTAGTAACCTTGCCACCATATCATCGCCGCCAAAGCCTCTAAAGACGAGGCTAAAAATGGTTGCGCCGATTAAGATCACGAAAACCATGCAGGTAATGTGCATCGTTGTGCGCGATACATCAGCAAGGTTTTTAGATTTTATTAGAGGTATAAGGCTGATGGCTGTGCCGATGATGGCAAGGCCTGCAAGGAGCAGGGCGATCGTGACGGCCATGCGTTCCGTGCCTGTCCATATATTTTGGTCAAAACGCATATCGACGCCAGTCAGGTCAATAACGACTAATAAGAGTAATCCGCCCGCAGCCATAAAGGCGGCGCGTTTGACGAAACCGTTTTCAGATGTCCGATAGGCAGCGAGTAAAATGGCGCCTAATGCACCAAGCGCCGCGCCGCGTGTCGGGGTGGCATAACCTGACAAAATCGACCCTAAAACGGCAATCATCAACAAAATTGGCGGTAACATAGCGATGAAAGTTTTACGGATGAAAATCCAAGGCGATACACCCTCTGGCCATGATTGTGCAGGCGCTACGCTGGGTTTCAACATAGCGGTGATAGATATGTAAAGCGCGTAACATCCCACAAGAATAACGCCGGGCAATATAGCGCCTGCAAATAAATCCCCAACTGAAATGACGCCATTGGCATCAAGCCCGTGACTACGCTGGGCTTCTTGGTAGGCATTGGACATTTGGTCGCCAAGGATAACCAGAACGATAGAGGGCGGGATGATTTGCCCGAGCGTGCCAGAGGCGGCAATAGAGCCGGAGGCAAGGGACGGGGCATATTTGCGTTTGAGCATGGTCGGCAGAGATAGCAACCCCATCGTTACCACGGTTGCGCCGACAATCCCTGTGGAGGCGGCGAGTAAAGCCCCAACAAATACCACTGATATGCCAAGTCCCCCTTTCAAAGGCCCAAATAAATCGGCCATGCTTTCCAGTAAATCTTCGGCAATACGAGATTTTTCCAGCATGACCCCCATAAAGACAAATAACGGGACAGCAATTAGGATTTCGCGGGTGATGAGAGGATAAATCCGTCCGGGTAAAGAGAGTAAAAATTCAGGCTCAAATGTCCCTGTCATTACGCCAATCGCTGCAAATATAAGTGATACGCCTGATAATGTCAGGGCCACATTATAACCGCCCATCAAAGCCAGACAGGCACATGCAAACATGGACAGGGCAAGCAGATCAGCCACGCCTAACTTTCCTGCCGATCTATGTGATGCGGTATGTCTATTTGCGGCTGTGCGCGGGGCGTATCAAAAAATTTTGGGATATGGGCTGGGCGTGCGGGACGGGTCTGTCCGCACAAACACATTGCTGCGCGCAGGGCGATGGCAAATCCTTGCATAATCATACTCACAGCGAAAATCGGAATAAGTGTTTTGAGTAAATAAGCCCCCGCTATACCGTCAGATTCGGCTGAGGCTTCTAATGTATTCCATGCAAAACCGACAAAACTTTGCGAATTCCAAAGGATGATTAGGCAGACAGGTAAGAGCAGTAGATAAAAGCCGACGAAATCGACGAGCGCGCGGGTTTGCGCGCCCATATTGGTGTGGAAAATATCCACTCTTACGTGCTGGCCTGCCAGTAATGTTGCGCCCGCGCCGAGCATGATGACACTGGCGTGCATATATTCTGCACTTTCAAATAGTTTCGTCCAGCTTTGCCCGAAAATTGAGAGGGCGAAAACTGTAAAAGCAACGGTTAAAACCAGCACAGGCAAAAGCCATTTGATTGCTTCGCCAAGACGGTAAGACATATTATCAATGATTTGAATGAAAGTGTGAGCTATATCTTTTACAAGATTGTTTTTATTCAAAAATAAGTAAATCACAGGCAATGTAGTGATCGGTAAAAATACCCAGCCGATAGCTTTTAACGCCCCGCTTACATGTCCTAAAATCTCTTGCCACATATTAGCCGCCTAAAGCTTCTAGGGCGCGTTGACGCGCGGCGATATAACGGCCCTCACTCATTTGCGTCCAGTCACGATATTCATTACGTGCAGCAAGGTAGCTCTCATAGATACGCTGCGTTTGCCTATCAGAATTCCCGAGTTCGCGCACAACATCTTCGCACACTTTACCAACTTCGATCATAATCTCATCGGTGAAAAACCGCGGCGCGATACCATGGTCATTTTTTAAGATATTGAGAGCTTTAGCATTCTCATGTGTATATTCCCCAAGGCTCGCATCATTGGCGGCTTTGCAAGCAAAACTGACCATGGCTTGCTCTGAAGGGGTGAAGCTTTCCCAAATATCTAAATTGATCCCGATAGAAAGCGATGCCCCCGGTTCATGAAAGCCCGGCGCGTAATAATACGGCGCTTCGCGGTAAAAACCGAAGGCGTAATCATTCCACGGCCCAACCCATTCTGTCGCGTCAATCGAGCCAGATTGTAGGGCTTGGTAAATCTCGCTGCCAGATAGGCGTACGGCAGCGCCGCCCAAACGGCGAATGACTTCGCCGCCAAGACCGGGCATACGCATTTTAAGACCTTTGAAGTCTTCGAGTGAGTTAATCTCGCGTTTGAACCAACCGCCAGTTTGATGACCAGTATTACCTGCTTGGAAAGCTTTAATGTTAAATTGCGCCGATAAATTATCCCAGAGAGTCTGCCCGCCGCCGTGATCTATCCAGCCCATAATCTCTGCCGCTGTCATGCCCATTGGTACGGCTGTAAAGAATGAGAAACCGCGTGATTTTCCCTGCCAGTAATATTCCGCGCCGTGATACATATCCGCCGCGCCAGTGGAGGTCGCGTCAAAACATTCCAACGCCCCAACAAGCTCGCCCGCCGCATAGACCTTTACGTCAATCGTCCCGCCGCTCATATCGTAAAGCGCCTTGGCAAAGCGATTAGGCATTTGTCCAAGGCCAGGGAAGTCTTTGGGCCATGTCGTTGCAAGGCGGAATTGTTTCAGCCCGCGATGAATGGCAGGTGCAGCGATAGCTTGATCGCCGGGTTTTACTGATGTTTTGGCTTTGCGTTTAGGATTTAACGCGCCAATGACGCCGGCCCCGCCCGCCAGTGCCGCCGCGCCCATCACAATATCTCTGCGTTTCACACTCATAAAGTCTCTAATATATTCAGGATAATTTTTGCCAACCACGATGACCAAGGGTTTCGCAAGGTCGAAAGCGTGATTTATACTGCATTTTCGGACTATCTGGCACCCAATAGCCTAAATAGAGATGGGGCAAATTATCGTTAGCGCAGCGCCTTATTTGGTCAAGTATCATGTAATTGCCCAATGAGCGCTTGGCATGTTCGGGCGCAAAGAAACTATAAACAAGTGATAATCCGTCCATTAGGCGATCCGCCAGCACACAGGCAATCAAATGGCCCTTTGGGGTACGGTATTCGATAATTTCTGTTTCACTGGCGCAATCTTCAACCATCATTTCATAACGCTGAAAATCCATCTCTGTCATACCTCCGCCCGGATGACGATGGTTGAGATATTGCTGCATCAGATCAAATTGCTCTGTCGTTGCGATAGGCTCTGTTTGCATTCCGATTAAATCGGCATTGCGCGTTATTGTGCGGCGAAAACTTTGATTGGGAGTAAATCCATCAACGATAATGCGCAGGCTACGACATTCACGACAGCTCTCACAAGCTGGGCGGTAAATGACATTTTGCGAGCGCCGAAACCCTGCATGTGTCAAATAATTATTCAAATGCGGGCCATCTAGCGGATCAAGTTGCGTGAAAATTTTACGCTCCATACGGTCAGGTAAATACGGGCAGGGCGATGGGATAGTGAGGTAAAATTGCAAGCGATTGGGATCAAATGGATGCGACATACTCTTACAGACCAAAGAAAAACGGAACAAGCAAGGTATAACTGACCCATAATAGCAGTATGAGCGGGATACCAAAGCGAGCAAAGTCCGAAAATTTGTAATGTCCAGGACCTAAGACTAACAGGTTCGTTTGATAGGCTATCGGCGTTGCGAAGCTGCAATTTGCCGCAAATATCACCGTTAGCACAATGACGACCGGATCTATGCCCGCTTGCTCGCTAATTGCCAGAGCAATAGGAGCAAATAATAGAGCCGCGGCGCTATTGGAAATAATATTGGTGAAAATTGCAATGACGATAAATAAGGCAGCAAGCAATGCCTGATCGCCGTAAGGGCCAGCTGCGTTAATCAAGCCATTGCCGATAAAAGTCGCCCCGCCTGTGTTTTCTAATGATAGGCCCATAGCAAAGGCTGCACCAATCAGCAAGAATATGCGCATGTCAAGCGCTCGAACAGCTTGGCGTATATTTAGGCAACCTGTCGCTATCATGGCAAGTGCGCCGCCAAGAGCTGCGAGTTCTATGGGCAGAAGACTAAGGGCGGCAATGCCAATCGTGCTTATGAAAATCCATCGTGCAAATTTGGATTTGCGAATATCAGGCAGCTCTACCTGCGACCAATCTAGCAAGATAATATCACGATTATGCCGCAAGGCTCGCATATCGCCATCATAGCCAAAAAGTAGTAAGACATCGCCAGCCTCAAGCCGAATATCTAGCATAGGTCTACGGATCATACGAGATCGTCTTTGAATACCAAGAACAAGGCAGTTGGTTAGCCGCCGAAAGCCAATTTGTTCAATCGTACGGCCAATCATACGCGAGCCAGGGGCAATAATGGCCTCGCTTATCACGATTGTACCTCTGCTTTCATTTTGCCGTGAATTAAAGCCTGCAATATCGAGCATGCCTTTGAGATATTGCGGGTTAGAAGAGAGCAGGCTTGAGAGGGATTTACGTGTGGCTGCGACAACCAAAACATCACCGATTTGCAATGCATCCTCAAAGGGGGGCAGCATAGAGCTATCGCCGCGCTGTATCATCCGTAAAGTTACATTTTTCAAGCGTGGGAACAGGCCAGCTATGGGTTGCAAGCCAAGTAAGGGGTGGTTTTTTGTGACTTGAATTTGCGCAATATATTGATGCCCCGTAGAGCCAGTATTTATGTCTGAATTGGTGCGTTCAGGGAGTAAAATTGGCGCAAAAATAATGATATAGGCTGCGCCAATGACCGCTAATGTTATCCCGGGCCAAAATTGTGTGAAAAATGTCAATGACATATCCGTTGAGCGTTTTAGGACGTCATTGACGAGTAAATTGGTTGATGAACCAATCAATGTTGTCATCCCAGCTAATATACTGATGAAGCTAAGCGGCATCATATAGCGGGAGGCTTCGTGTTTGAGACGCGATGACATGGCGACTAAAATCGGGATAAACATCACAACAACAGGTGTGTTATTCATGAACATGGAAATGGCAAAGGCCACAGTAAAGACAAGCAGCAAAGTTCGGCGCGGGGCGCGGTCAAGCGCGCTATTAATATTGGTAATCGGGCCTTCTAGGGCGCCTGTTTGAAACATGCCTTGTCCAATGACGAGCAGGGCCATGATGGTAATAAGGGCGGGGGCAGCAAAACCAGAGAGTAAGTCTTGAGAGTTTAGCGATGTTGCATCGGAGCCTGTTTCATAACTGCCAGCAAATAAATGAAAGAACAGCATTAATGCGACAATGACACCGATAGATATAGCTTCAATGGTAAAGGTTTCACGCACGTAAAACCATACGCTGATTGCGACAATCGCAAAGACAGCCCACATTTGCCATATTTCAGGTAAAATCATCATGCGGTGTTAGTCTCCCCCCATATTGTGTGTGGATGTCTTATTGTCTGTATTTGCCTATCTCTA
>CALFUN010000003.1 GCA_937929915.1 uncultured Caulobacterales bacterium
ACCAAGCAAGTGTCTCGCCGTGTGGTCAAAACACCAGCGGCTACGCAAGAGCGGGTCATTCCTGCCGTCACAAAGCTTGAAACGCGCCGCGTGGTCAAAACGCCAGCGTCAACTGTAGAGCGGGCAACACCAGCTGTTACCAAGCAAGTCTCTCGCCGAGTGGTCAAAACACCAGCTCGGACACAAGAGCGGGTTGTTCCAGCCATTACGAAACAGGAAACGCGCCGCGTGGTTAAAACGCCAGCGTCGACTGTGGAGCGGGTTATCCCAGCTGTGACGAAGCAAGTCTCTCGCCGTGTGGTTAAAACACCAGCTCGGACACAAGAGCGGGTTGTTCCAGCCATTACGAAACAGGAAACGCGCCGCGTGGTTAAAACGCCAGCGTCGACTGTGGAGCGGGTTATCCCAGCTATTACCAAGCAAGTGTCTCGCCGTGTCGTGAAAACACCAGCGGCTACGCAAGAGCGGGTCATCCCAGCTGTTACGAAGCAGGAAACACGCCGCCGTATCAAAACGCCGGCACGCACGGTTGAACGCGCAACGCCAGCTGTGACTAAGCAAGTCTCTCGCCGCGTCGTGAAAACACCAGCGGCCACGCAAGAGCGGGCTATCCCAGCCGTGACCAAGCAAGTGTCTCGCCGTGTGGTTAAAACGCCAGCACGCGCTGTTGAACGGGCTGTACCAGCCATCACGAAGCAGCAAACACGCCGCGTGGTTAAAACGCCAGCGTCAACACAAGAACGCGTCATTCCAGCGATTACTAAGCAGGAAACTCGCCGTGTTGTGAAAACGCCAGCGCGGACTGTTGAGCGGGCTATTCCTGCTGTGACCAAGCAAGTGTCTCGCCGTGTGGTCAAAACACCAGCGGCTACGCAAGAGCGGGTCATTCCAGCGATCACAAAGCAAGTCTCTCGCCGTGTGCAGAAAACACCTGCCGCGACACAAGAGCGGGTAATCCCAGCGATTACTAAGCAAGTGTCACGTCAGGTCGTTAAAACGCCTGCGCGTACGCAAGAGCGGGTAATCCCAGCGGTGACGAAGCAAGTAACACGCCGTGTTGTCAAAACGCCAGCCTCTACGGTTGAGCAAGCAACACCTGCGGTTACGAAGCAAATTAGCCGCCGTGTGGTCAAAACACCTGCACGGACACAAGAGCGCGTTATCCCTGCGGTCACGAAGCAAGTGTCTCGCCGTGTGATGAAAACACCTGCGGCAACGCAAGAACGTGTCATCCCGGCTATCACTAAGACGGAAACTCGCCGCCGCATTAAGACGCCTGCTGCAACGCAAGAGCGCGTCATTCCTGCGGTGACGAAGCAAATCACACGCCGCGTGGTCAAAACACCAGCGTCGACGCAAGAGCGCGTCATTCCTGCGGTGACGAAGCAAATCACACGCCGTGTTGTCGATGCTGCACCGCGCACAGAGCGCCGCGTCATCCCTGCACGTTATGATACTGTAACGGTTCAGCGTCTTGTTGATGCACCACGGACTGAAACCATTGTCATTCCAGCACAATACGGAACGATTGAGCGCCGTACGATCATTACGCCAGAAAAAGCGGAGTGGCGTCAGATTCTCTGTGAAGCCAATGCAAACCGCACTGTGATCTCTGCGATCCAGCGTGCGCTGCAAACTCAAGGCTTCTATCAGGGTGCGATTGATGGGACGCTGGGTCGTCAGACTTACGCAGCGGTTGAGGCGTATCAGAAGTCACGCGGCCTATCGACAGGCGGCCTAACACTGACAACGGTTGACTCTTTGGGTGTCGATTGGCGCTCAATGGTAGACGCAACAAATGTCGGCGTGAATGGCGGTTTCTCTGGCGGCGCAGCCTTTGATGGTGGACGTTCAGGGTCAACAAGCGGCTTTACATCCGGTACAGTTGTCGGCAGCGGCGGCGCAAGCGGTTACACAATCGGAGCTGACGGCTCTGTACGTAACGCAGCTGGCGCTATTCTTGGCAGACTTGATGGTAACGGCAATGTTGTAAACTCTGCAGGCCAAATCGTTCTACGCGGTCTATCGGCTGGCGGTGCTGGCTCAGCAATCGGCGGATCTGGTTCCGTCATTGGCGGAGCGGGCTCAACGATTGGCGGAGCGGTCAACGGTGCGACATCTGGCGGTATCACAGCGGGCGACTTTGTCGTCGGCGCTGATGGGTCTGTCACAAGCCGTTCAACTGGCGCTGTCATTGGCCGTGTCAATGCAAATGGCGAAGTTGTTAACGCAGCTGGTACTGTTATCGGACGGGTTCGCCCTCGCGGTTAACTCTCGCTAAATTAAGTTTTAAAACCCCGCACATCGTTGCGGGGTTTTTCATTTGGCACGTCACACGGGAGCCTCTTAGCTATATCAATAAATTCTGATACGAAATGACATCATTCGAACACGGCCCAGTCCAAAGGTTTTCAATAAAGAGCCTTTCGTTCACGCCGTATAAAACAATGAAATTTTAAGTATCTCGATTGTTGACACAGCGCCGCCCCCCTGTATAAGGCCCATCAAAGCGCCGCCGAATCCTGCATAGGGTAAGCGGCTTTCGTAATTTAAATAAGCAGTTATGGTATCACCATCTGTCTATAGACAAGGATAAGGCTCATGTTTGCAGTCATCCAAACGGGCGGGAAGCAATATAAAGTCGCCAAAGACGACATTATTATTGTTGAAAAACTCGACACAGAAACAGGTAAAAAAGTCACATTTGACTCTGTGCTTATGCATGGCGAAGGCGCAAAAGTTGAAGTTGGCGCGCCTCTTGTTAAAGGTGCCTCTGTGACGGGCGAAGTCATTGAACAACGCAAAGGCCAAAAAGTTTTGGTTTTCAAGAAAAAACGCCGTCAAAATTATCGCCGTAAAAAAGGCCACCGCCAGAATGAAACGGTTGTTAAAATCACAGGAATTAAAGGTTAAGCTTCGCGCTGACCTGATGGAATTAGGAGACTCTCATGGCACATAAAAAAGCTGGTGGTTCATCCAATAATGGCCGCGATAGTGCTGGCCGTCGCCTTGGCGTCAAGAAATCTGGCGGACAGGCTGTTATCCCTGGAAATATTATCATTCGCCAACGCGGCACGAAATATTACCCAGGACAAAATGTTGGCATGGGGAAAGACCATACCCTTTTTGCCCTCACAGAAGGCCGTGTCTCATTTGCAACCAAACGCAATGCACGCACATATGTGTCTGTAGAAGGCGCCGCAAAAGCCGCAGAATAGCGATATTTAAAAATGTCGCCCCGCCAAAGGCGACCCGAATAAAGGAAATCGGTTCGCCGGTTTCCTTTTTTTATGCCGTCAGGCAAATTGCCTAGATGGAGGTAGACAATGAAAGATTTAATCACCACAGGCCGCTTAACTTTACGTTGGCCCAGCCTTGATGACGTAGATGCCCTCTCCACACTTGCAGGGGAATTTGAGATTGCGTGTATGACAGGCTCTTTTCCTCACCCTTTTCCGCCGCTCGCAGCCGAATTTCGGCTTATGTTTCTAAAACAGCAATGGCGGCAAGGTCTGGCCTTCCCTTATGCCATTACATTAGATGGCGATGAGCTTATCGGCATGGTCGACCTGTTTCGTAAAACAACAGATGATGATTTTGAGCTGGGCTATTGGGTCGGCAAACCTTATTGGGGGCAAGGCTATGCAACAGAAGCCGCCAGAGCGCTTATGCAACAGGCCCGAACTACGCTCGGCATTGATCGTATTCAGGCGGGTGTCTTTACTGACAACCCTGCAAGCCTGCGCGTGCTGCAAAAGCTTGGCTTTGTTATAACAGGGCATGATGATACTTATTTCTCTATGGCACGGATGCAAAATGCTGAGAGTCACTTGCTTGAACTCAATTTGGATAATTTAAAGGCTGCATAGTGGGCTTTGACATTCAAGCGAAATTAGTCAGCGCGGACGAGTTTGTGAATTTACGCCGCGAGACAGATTGGGGCGCAATAAGTTTGGCTCAAGCCCAAGCCAGCTTATCAGCCAGCCTTTGCGGCATATGTCTTTACGATACCCATGAAACCCAAACAGATTTGCTTGAGTCAGAATTAATGGACTCAGAATTCATAAGATCCAAATTGATTGCTCCCAAATTGATCGGCATGGCCCGTATCATTGGGGACGGCGTGTTAAATCTCTACATCCAAGATGTCATTATCGCAGCCCCCTATCGCGGGCAAGGTTTAGGCAGAAAACTCATGGATGCCGTTATAGATATGTTACAGCAAAACTACCCCGCAGATTGTACAATCGGGCTTATGGCCGCCAAAAGCCAAGCGCCTTTTTACGCGCAATTTGGCTTCCTTACCCGCCCCGCTTCAACGCTAGGTGCAGGCATGACAGCCCAGCTTAACCAACTTCGCGCCTAAGCAGGACTAGCCAAACACATCACCACGGCTTATGAGCGCATAAAAGGCATAAAGGACAGGTCATGAAATTTCTCGACCAAGCCAAAATTTTTGTGAAATCAGGCAATGGCGGCGCAGGGAGCGTCTCTTTTCGGCGTGAGCGCTATATCGCCTTTGGCGGCCCAGATGGCGGGGATGGCGGCAAGGGCGGCGAGGTTTGGATAGAAGCGACAAGCTCTCTAAACACACTCATTGATTACCGCTATAAGCAACATTTTAAAGCCAGTGTTGGCATGCATGGCATGGGCCGTGACCGCGCGGGGGCGGCAGGCGAAGATGTGATATTAAAAGTACCTGTTGGCACCCAAGTCATAGATACAGATACAGATGAAATTCTTGTTGATTTAACCGAGGACGGCGAGCGCGTATTGCTTGCCAAAGGCGGGAATGGCGGCTGGGGCAATGCCCGGTTTAAATCCTCGACCAATCAAGCACCGCGTAAGGCAAATCCTGGCGAAGATGGCGAAGAACGCTGGATATGGCTACGGCTAAAATTGCTCGCAGATGCGGGACTTATCGGCCTACCAAATGCAGGGAAATCAACATTTTTATCAACTGTCACAGCAGCCACCCCAAAAACGGCAGATTATCCCTTCACCACATTACACCCGCATTTAGGCGTTGTGAATTTGGGCGCAGCGGAGCGTTTTGTTCTCGCGGATTTGCCTGGCCTAATTGAAGGGGCGAGCGAAGGCGCAGGTCTTGGATTTCAATTCCTTGGCCATGCAGAACGCTGCGCTGCGGTGCTGCATTTGGTTGATGCAACAGCCGAAGATCCCATTTCCGATTACAAAACCATCCGCAATGAATTGGTCACTTATGATGCCAAATTTGAGGATAAGCCTGAAATTATTGTCTTGAGCAAATGCGATGCTTTGGATGCAGACACGATTGAAGTCTTGCAAGATGAGCTTGAAGCGGCCGCTGGACAGCGCCCTCACCCGATTTCATCCGTTGCCAAACAAGGCCTTAAGCCCGTTTTGTTTTCTATATTTAAACATGTCGAAATTCGCCGAAAATCTGAAGAGGCCGCCCGCGAAGATAAACGCCGCAAGATCGCCATTGCCCGCGGCGAAATTGAAGAGCTCAAAGGCTGGTCGCCTTAAATCTTATGGCAGAGGCTTTGCAATATCACCGTCTTGTTGTGAAGATCGGTTCGGCTATTTTAGTCGATAGCAACACAGGCCAATTACGCGCCAAATGGCTCGGTGCATTATCGAAAGATATTGCGACTCTGCGGGCGTCTGGAACGCAAATTACGCTTGTCTCATCGGGCGCGATTGCTTTGGGGCGGCAACGTCTGTCCCTATCTGGCAGCCTTTCTTTGGCGCAAAAACAAGCCTGCGCAGCAGCGGGGCAATCACTTTTAACTCAAGCCTATGAACGCGCATTAGGGAGCCAAGGAATTATCGCCGCTCAAGCGCTTTTAACCCTAACAGATACCGAAGATCGCCGTCATTGGCTCAATGCACGCTCGACCTTGGAAACGCTCTTAGAGCTTGGCGCGGTTCCGATTATCAACGAAAATGACACCGTCGCGACAGATGAAATTCGTTACGGAGATAATGACCGTCTCGCAGCGCGTACCGCGCAAATGCTCAGTGCTGACGGGTTAATTTTACTCTCCGATATAGACGGGCTTTATACGGCCGATCCCCGTGAAAATAACTCTGCTGCGCATATCCCCTATGTCGAAACCCTCACTGACGACATTATGGCCATGGGCAGCGGCGCAAATAGCGAAGCTGCAATAGGCTCTGGCGGAATGGCAACAAAACTTGCCGCAGCACAGATTGCGACAGGCGCAGGCTGCGATATGATTATTTGTGATGGCCGCCAAATAGGCGCCTTATCTGCGCTCAATCATGGGGCCAAACACACCCATTTCAAAGCTTCAGACAATCCTAAAAAGGCCCGCGCGCAATGGATAGCAGGTATGTTAAAACCCATGGGTAAGCTCTATATCGATGATGGTGCTTGCAAAGCTCTGCGTAGCGGTAAAAGCCTGTTAGCGGCTGGCGTGACTCATATGTCTGGCGCATTTAACAAAGGCGATGCTGTTTGCATCATGAATGCAGATGAGACAGAAATTGCGCGCGGTTTAGTCGCCTATGGCGCAGATGACGCCGCCAAAATTATTGGCGTGAATTCAGCAGATATTACGCAGCTTTTAGGCTATGATAATGGTGCAGCCCTTATACACCGCGATAATTTGGTAATGTTATGAGCCTTGACACCGACATGAATATTACAGGCACGCAAGCCCGCGCTGCGGCTGATAGTCTCCGCCTGACCTCTTCTGAGACAAAGTCAGAAGCTCTGTGCGCTATGGCTAGCCAAATACGCAGCACAGCTAGCACCATCCTTGCAGCAAACGCAGAAGATTGCACACACGCCCATACCAAAGGCCTATCAGAGGCCATGATTGACCGTTTAAAGCTTAACCCAGCCCGGATTGAATCGATCGCCAAGAGCCTTGAAGATATTGCGGCGATGACAGACCCTATTGGTTTAATTGATAAAACATGGACACAGCCCAATGGTCTGGATTTTACCAAAGTGCGCGTTCCCATTGGTGTTATCGGGATGATTTACGAATCTCGTCCAAATGTCACCGCAGATGCAGGCGCATTATGCTTAAAATCTGGGAATGCCTGCATATTGCGCGGCGGGTCAGAAAGCACGCGCTCAAACCGCGCTATACATGCCGCTTTGGTTTCAGGGCTTACGCAGAGCGGTTTACCTGCGGCGGCTATACAAATCATCCAAACAACAGACCGCGCCGCTGTGGGGCTATTACTGCAAGGTTTAAATAATTGTGTCGATCTTATCATTCCGCGCGGCGGAAAGAGCCTGATTGCGCGCGTACAAAAAGATGCGCGCATACCTGTTTTGGCGCATCTTGAAGGTCTATGCCACAGCTATGTCGACGGCGCGGCCAATGTTGATAAAGCTTTAGACATTATTGAAAATGCGAAATTACGGCGCACTGGCGTGTGCGGGGCAACGGAAACTTTGCTCATAGATGCAGCTCTGGCAGCAGATTTTCTCCCGCAAATCTATGCGCGGCTATCTGCGCAAGGCTGTGAGCTTCGCGGTGATATGCGAGCCTGTACTATCACGCCTGATATAAGCCTTGCGGCGGATGAAGATTTTCGCACAGAACATCTGGCCGCAATTTTAAATGTTGCTATTGTTGATGGTATCAGCGGTGCATTATCGCATATTTCTGAATATAGTAGCGGCCATACGGACGCGATTATTACCGAAGACCCAGCCATAGCCCAGCATTTCTTGAACGCTGTCGATAGTGCTATTGTCATTCACAATGCCTCTACACAATTTGCCGATGGCGGAGAATTTGGCTTTGGCGCAGAAATTGGCATCGCCACAGGCCGCCTACATGCGCGCGGCCCTGTCGGAGCAGAGCATCTGACAACCTATAAATACCAACTACGCGGTGATGGGCAAATACGCCCCAAATAATATATGCACACGCCTCACAATATATCCATAGGACTATTTGGCGGCTCGTTTAACCCCGCTCATCATGGCCATTTACACGTTGCCAATGCAGGTTTGAGCGCATTAGGACTTCATAAAATCTGGTGGCTAGTGTCGCCGCAAAATCCGCTCAAACCCACCCAGCCTAGCTATAGCTCGCGTGTCAATACCGTCCGCGCCCTGCCCTTGCCGCCGAATATGGAGATAAGTTCTGCTGAATTAGACCTTGGCAGCCATTACACCATAGATTTGATACGCGGATTGCAAACTCGCCATCCGCAAATACGGTTTGTCTTTCTCATGGGGGCTGATAATTTCTTACAACTGCCGCAATGGAAAGATTGGCAAGAGATTTTGGCGCGTATCCCCATTGCCGTCATTGCCCGCCCAGGAGCGCCGATAAAGGCACGCCTTGGGCAAGCGGCACGGCAATATAGCCAATATCGTATTGCAGAGAACCAAGCTCACATATTGCAATTTTTACCAGCTCCATGCTGGACTTATCTGACATTACCGCTAAATAGCGCCTCATCGAGTGCCTTGCGTAAGGCGGCACAATGCTAGCCATTAGATAGGTAATGTGTTAGATTAAAGATTGTCAGAGACATAGGAGACTCCCCTGACCCAAACGACTCGCGCGAAAGCCAGTATAAAACCTGATAGTGATGCCGCAAAAAAACTTGCGGATTTAGTCAGGCAAAATCTGGACGAAAATTCAGCTCAAGACATTATTCAGATTGATATTCGCGGAAAATCATCTGTTGCAGATTTCATGATTGTGGCCTCTGGCCGCTCCAATCGTCATGTCAGCGCGCTCTCTGATTATTTGCTGCGTGAGCTTAAAGAGATGGGCCATAAAGATTTAGGGATTGAAGGTCTTGAAGGATGCGACTGGGTCTTGGTTGATATTGGAGATGTCATTGTGCATATTTTCCGCCCCGAAGTTCGCGTTTTTTATAATCTTGAAAAAATCTGGGCCGTGCCGCTCCCTGAAGGGCTAGAAAATATCGCCGAAGCCGCGCCCGAAGATGACGACCAATATAATAACGAAGCGTCCTAACCTTTCATGAAAATTATCTTGCGAGCGGGCGGGATCATGCGCTCTGGCCCCGAACGCGAAATGGTCGATGATTATATCACCCGCGCCCAAAGTCTTGCCCGCACAACTGGGTTTATTTCCGTAACGCAGGACAGTGTGGATTTGCGCTCGGCCAAGACACGGCGAGATGAAACATTGCGCCTTATAGACACAATTCCCAATACAGCCAAAATCATCATCTTAGATGAGCGCGGCAAAACGCCAAGCTCTCGGCAAATCGCAAAGCAATTTGAAAACTGGCGAGATGACGGCATTGGCGCTACTTACATGTTAATTGGCGGCGCGGACGGGTTTGATCCTGAGACGTTAAAATCAGCAGCCCCCACTGCAACGCGCTGGGCGCTGGGGCCCCAAACTTGGCCGCATAAGCTTGTACGCGTGATGGCCGCAGAACAAATATATAGGGCGCTCTCAATTCTCGCAAGAACGCCCTATCATCGAGATTAGTAGATTAACAAGCCAGCCTAGAAACGGCCACTGACTGTGAATTTTGCATTGATTGGCGCGCCAACAGTGATGTTATTATTGGTATGCGCGCTTGGGAAATATTCCGTATCCGTCAAATTTTCGACATTCACTTGAACCCGCATATCATCTGACACATCATAAAATGCGGCCGCATCCACGCGCACAAAGCTTGGCAATGTCACTTCATTATTATTCCCTGCAAAGCTTTCATCTTGATAGGTCACGCCTAGTCCAAGGCCGAATTTTTCTGTCACTCGATAATTATTCCAAATATTGAACGTATTTTGCGGCAACTCACGCAAGCGCAAAGTCACTCCGTCAGCATTGACAGCATCATTTCCAAAATCATCAACCTGATTACCGTCCAAATAACTATATCCCGCTGAAAAATACCAAGCATCCGTCACATTGCCCTGAAGCTGTACTTCAAAGCCTTGAATGTCTGTGTCAATCACATCGAGCGTTCCAACATCATCATCAGAAACTTGCGGAGAGCTTTCTTCGATCTCAAAAACAGAGGCTGTAAGGCTAAAGCGATCTGCAAAATCCCATTTTAACCCCAGTTCAAGATTTTGAGAAATATTCGGATCCAACGCATCATCTGGTGGATTAATATCCGCAAATTGTTCCCCGCTTCGCGGCAAAAATGTCTCACTGAAACTTCCATAAATAGAGATATTGTCTTTTGGTTTGATAACAATACCAAAGCGCGGCGAAATATTATCATCTTGGCGACTTAAAATCTCGCGCTGCCCTGTATTGATAAAGGTCTCGATATTATCAACCGTAATATCAAAGCTATCAAAACGCGCACCTACAATAAGATCTAGCCAATCTGTGACCGCAATTTCGTCTTGAATATAGACAGAGAACACCTCAACATCGGCTTCTGTATCGTCATTTAAATCCGTTGTGAAATCCACTGTCGTCACATCACCCGACGCATTTATGCCAACGCCATTCAATAAACTGATCGGCTGCGTGGCTAGGAAAAACTCTACGTCATCTTGGGTTTGATCAAAGAAGGTATTGATACGATCATTATCATTGCTTGTATCAATATATTCTCCGCCGACAATAATTGTATGGCCAATACGCGCCGTTTCAAAGTCCCCAATAAGGTTTGTGGATAAAGTCAAGTTCTCGCGCTGTGTTGTATCCACATAACCATCAAGCCCAACAATATTTGTTGTCTCATCAAAACTTACAGGGAAAAAGTTCAAATATAACTTATCAAAATCACCATAAGCGATATTAAGATTAGCTTTAATGTTATCTGCAAATTGATGGGATAAGCCCGCGCGGAAAATATGTGCTTCAAATGTTGTGGTCGCAAGCTCAGAATCGCTAAATGTAATATCCGCTAAAGCTTCGGCGGGTCGCCCATCCGCGCCAGCTGGAATCCCGCGATCGACGAAACGCTCATTATTTGCATATTCATAAGACACATCCAACATCGTTCGAGGCGTAAATTCAATACGGGCTGTCGGGTTAATCCCAAAACGATCACCATCAAAGAAATCACGGTGATTATTGAGGCTCTCATGATACGCATTTAAACGAAATGCGACTTTATCATTAACGACATAATTGGCATCAAGGGCCACATCGAAGCCGCCAAATGTATCCACGCTAGCGTTATAACCGAGAAAATTCTCACTCAGATCGCCTTTTTTAGTCACACGATTTAAAATACCACCCGTACCGCCGCGGCCAAAAAACAACGCATTAGGGCCGCGCAAAATTTCAACTTGCTCTAGATTATAAAGCGAGCGATAATATTGTACGTCATCTCTTACACCATCAATAAAGAAGTCAGCCGTAGAACGCACACCGCGAAACACAATCGCATCTCTGTGCCCTTCGCCTTGGGACTGCGTAACCCCGGGTGTGTAGAGGACAATATCGCCCAAACTATCAAAACCTTGCTCGATAAATTGATCGGCCGTCACAATCGACAAGCTTTGCGGAACGTCAATAATCAGTGTCGGCGTTTTGAGTGCATTAATTCTATCTGTGTAGAGATGCTGTCCATTGACAATAATTTCGTCAATCTCATCAGTATGAGAATTTTGCGCATAAGCTGTATTTGTAAACCCAAGACATAGGCTAATTGCGCAGCTTGATAGTAGAAATTTCATGATGTTATGTGGGTTTCCTTAAGTATAATCTTTGTTTTTATATTTGGGTTTGGAGCGGCATAGCCTGTCCCTATTAGTATTGAGAATGATTTGCAACAAGTATTTTGAGAATAACTCGCAATAACATTTACGACATAATTCAGTGAGCTTACCTATGAGCCTTGCCAAATACTGAGCTGAATTCCGTGCAATAATTAACATACAAGAAACCATAATCTTGCTATAACGCCTCATGCGCAGATTATGTCTCATCGCCATTGTCACTTTGGGCTTCACCAGCCATGTGTCTGGCTATACGCAAACAAAAACCCCTGATCCTGCAAAACTCGACAGCTTAACCAAAGCCGAAGCGCAGGCACGGGCCAAAGATGAAGCCCTCACCCAACAGCGCAATACTGTCTCCAAAGAAATTACCTCCCTTAAAAAAGAACTACAAAAAGCCGCTCGCGAAACACGCGGATATGAGCGCGAGGCACTTAAGCTGCAAACACGTATTGACGATATTACAGCTCGAAAAAATGCGCTGGATACGCAAATGGCAGCTGACCGCGCTAAAATGATGGAACTCATCGCCGCTTTGCAGCGTCTTGAGCTATCCCCGCCGCCTGCAGCCGCCTCTACGCCTGATGATGCTATAAAAGCGGCTCAAGCCAATCAACTCATGCGCGGCATATCTGAAAACTTGCAAAGCCGCGCAGATAACCTCGCCATCACATTAAATGCGTTAGAGAAAACCCAACTCGATTTATCCGAGCAGCAAGCAGCGTTAAATGCCAATCAAATCCAACTGGAAAAACGCCGCGCCGCAGCACAAAAAACCGTAAAGCGCAAAACAGACTTACAAAAATCCATTGATGCCAACCGCGAAATTACCTTGGCCGAAGTCAACCGCCTGGCGGCTGAATCGCAAAATTTGCGGGATTTAATTGCCAATTTCGAAGCCGAGGTCGCAGATATTGGCCCGCGCGTCAAACCAGGCAAAAATAGTGAAAAAACCCGTAATTCGCCGCGCCGCGCCCAGCCAGCGCGGCCTGTGACATTACCAAAAGGCACGGTCAGCTTTGCCAAGGCCAAAGGGCAAATGACACGGCCTATAACGGGGCCATTATTGCGTAATTATGGTCAAGGCGAGAAAGGTCTTACATATAAAGGCACTTCACGCGGGCAAGTCCTTGCGCCTTATGCTGGCCGTGTTGAGTTTTCGGGGCCGTTTAAAAATTACGACCAAGTGGTTATTCTGAATGTTGGGGATGGATATTTCATCTTACTGACAGGCCTTGGGGCCGTATTTTCCGAAGCTGGGGATAATGTACGACTGGGCGAACCTGTTGGCACATTGCCATATACGGCAAAATCTAACCCAAATCTCTATATCGAGCTTAGGAAAGACGGAAAACCGCTCAATCCAGCACCATGGTTCGAACCGCGACCGGTTAAAACTGGGTAATCCTTCATATGTAACTACAATTTTACTAGAAAAATGCCGCCGGCGTGACTAAGTATTATTATAGATGAACATGTTATCTGGGCACATGGCCCAGTCGGAGATAATTATGAAATTTGTATTGCCTGCTATCGGCTCTGTCGCAGCGATTGCTTTATTTGCATTCTCGACATCAAATCAAGCCGCCATTGCGGTGGAACGCCCAAGCTATGATGATACATTCGAACAGCTCGATCTATTCGCAGATGTTCTAGCACGCGTGCGCAATGATTATGTCGAAGGCGTGAATGATAGCGAACTGATCGAAGAAGCCATTAACGGCATGCTTCAATCGCTCGATCCGCACTCATCTTACTTAAGCCCTGATAGTTTTAAAGAATTTCAAGTCAACACAAGCGGTGAATATGGCGGGCTTGGCATGGAAGTGACCATGGAAGACGGCTTTGTCAAAGTTATATCTCCGATTGATGACACACCTGCCAAACGCGCAGGCATTAAAGCTGGCGATTTTATTACTGAAATAGAAGGCAAAAACCTGCTCGGTTTATCTTTAAGTGAAGCTGTCGATAGAATGCGCGGAAAACCGGGTGAGCCGATTACTATTACAGTTGCACGTGAAGGCGAAGATGACACATTAGAATTTTCCTTAACCCGCGAAATTATCAAGCG
Organism: uncultured Caulobacterales bacterium; assembly: GCA_937929915.1. GTDB lineage: Bacteria > Pseudomonadota > Alphaproteobacteria > Caulobacterales > Maricaulaceae > Litorimonas. The sequence goes on from CALFUN010000003.1 coordinate 13,731, forward strand.
CCAAATTGTGCGTTATGAAGTCAAAGACGGGCTGGCCTATATCCGTATCTCGCAATTTAACGAAAAAGCGGCCGAAGGATTAGAAACAGCGGTCAACAGCCTTCGCAGCGAGCTTGGCGGGAAAATTCCGGGCATTATTCTAGATTTGCGCGGTAACCCGGGCGGACGTCTTGACCAATCCGTCAAAGTCTCAAGCGCATTTTTAGATGGCGGCGAAGTCGTCTCCACACGTGGACGCAGACCCAATGATATAGATAGCTATAATGGTGAGCGCGGTGAGCTTGCCAAAGGCGTACCTTTGGTGGTTCTGATTGACGGAGCCTCAGCTTCGGCTTCGGAAATCGTTGCAGGCGCCGTACAAGACCGTGAACGGGGTATCATTATGGGCATGACATCCTTTGGCAAAGGCTCTGTGCAATCTATTATACCGCTACGCGGCGGCCGTGACGGGGCAATCAAGCTCACAACACAGCGTTATTACACTCCAGATGGCCGCTCTATTCAAGGCACAGGCATTGATCCTGACATCGCCGTTTCTGCTGTGCCTGATGATGGCGAGGCGCGCAGTTCTCGGCGTGAAAGTGACCTACCCAATTCTATTGAAAATGAAAATGCTGATGAAGATACCGAAACAGAGGCTGTAGAGGTCATTATTGATTATCCGCCTGAAGGCTTTGAAGTCGAAGATGATTACCAACTACAAAAAGCGATAGAGCTTTTAAAAAGCGGGACATATACACAAAAACTCGCTGAATTAACGCAATAATACGACGGACATCGCACCAACCTTATGATAAAATATCGCTCCACACCCCGCACAATTCACGCATTAGGCGCACTCATGCTCGGCGGGGCTTTGATATTAAGCTCTGTCGTAACAGCCGCAGAAACAGACCCTGAGCGCGAAGATGCCTTTGAAAAATTAGAGCTTTTCGCTGAAGTAATGGCCTTAGTTAAAGAAAGTTATGTCGAGGACATCACAGATAAAGAACTTGTTGAAGGTGCGCTAAATGGCGCGCTCAGTTCACTTGACCCGCACTCAGCCTATACACCGCCAGTTGAATTTAAAGAGCAACGCGAAGCCGTAAAACGCGAATATGGCGGACTTGGCATTGAAGTGACCCAAGAAAGCGGCCTCGTCAAAGTCAACCACGCCCTCATTAATGGCCCAGCTTATGGGGCAGGCATTCGCGATGGTGATTATATCACAGCTGTAGACGGCGTTAGCGTCAGGGACAAAGATCTTGATACGGCCATTAAAGGTATGCGCGGGGAAACGGGCGAACCCGTCACCGTGACTGTCTTAAGTGCCAATAAAGCGCCGCGTGATATTGTGGTTGTCCGCGCCCAAGTTCAAGGCCGCGTCGTCAGAGAGCGCGTTGAGCAAGGGCTTGGTTATGTTTCGATTGAAACTTTCAACAATAACAATCTCACCAAAGACCTTGAGAGCGCCCTGCAATCTTTAAAATCTGAACTGGGCGGTACGATACCTGGCCTTATCATAGATTTACGCGGAAATCGCGGCGGGTTGCTGGATCAATCTGTCAGTGTGTCTAGCTTATTCCTGGATGGCGGCGAGGTTTTATCTGCACGCGGTAAAGCCGCATCAGATAATCAGCGCTATAATGCCGAACCCGGTGAATTATTCCCTGACATGCCGATTGTTGTTCTTGTTAATTCTGGCTCGGCCTCGGCTGCTGAAATCGTTGCAGGCGCTTTGCAAGACCGCGGGCGCGCTGTCGTGCTGGGTCGCCGTACATTTGGCAAGGGCTCTGTACAATCCGTTATCCCGCTCTCACGCGAGCGCGGCGCGCTGCGGATGACAACCCAGAAATATTACACTCCATCAGGGAAATCCATCCAAGGACGCGGGGTTATACCCGATCTATTAATCGCGGCTGTCGAAGATAAAGGCAAATTACGCAAACGGTTCCGCGAAGATAGTTTACCGAATTTTCTTAAAAATCCGAATGATGATGAAACCGATTATGAAGAAAAATATGAAGATGTGAATTTTCCGCCAGAATCATGGCCAGACACACGAGATTATCAACTTCGGAAAGCTGTCGATGTTTTGAAAACATCTCGTTATCAAAGTCTTTTAGCGGCCCAAGACGCGGCATTTAAAAACTAAAACACCTATAAGACGAGTTTACGCAGCCAACAAATCGACTTAGAGTGTTTCACTATGAATGCGGCTCAAACTTATCAGAAACCAGCTCAAAGACGACAAAGCGTAAGCCTTCCGTCTCGGCGCAAGCATGCCGCTATTGCCGCATTATCATTTTGCACCTTGGCAGCTCTGCCTATCATCTGTGTAAGTTTATTTGGCAATCCTGCTGACGCGCAATCCTTTGGAGCCGTAAGCATCATTCCCATTGCCGAACCAACCGTCCTAAGTCCGCTTGATGATGAAACTCTGCCCGCACCCGATATTTTAGCCTCAGAACTTAACGCAGGTGAAAACCCAACCGAAATCCTTGCGGATGAGACGGCCCCTGAAGTGGACGCACTTGAAGTGGATGCACTTGGCAATCCGATTAATCGCGATAATACCCCAGAATTACCGAGCGTTGAAACTCTGCCTAGCCCGTCGAAAACAATTTTAATTGACGGCAATGCTATCGGCCCGTCCCGCCTTGCACCTGCACCTTTTGCGGGCCTGACGCAGGCCAATCAATATGGGACAGCCCCCGCAAAAGGGCCAAATGGCCGAACACCTCTGAATAGTTATAATCGTCCCTTTACGGACACATCTGGCAAAAAAACTGTCTCTATTATTATCGGCGGATTGGGGGTTAACAGGACTGTGACCCAGCAAGCCATTGAGAGCTTACCCCCTGATATTACCCTATCATTTGCCGCCCACACAACGGGCTTACAGGATTGGATTAACCGCGCACGCGAAGCTGGTCATGAGGTGATGATCGAAATTCCTATGGACTCACAAAGTTTTAACGCGGCTGAACCTGGGGCAGATAAAGCTCTACTCACCAATAATTCAGTCAGTGAAAATCTGCGCAATATGGATTGGCTTTTATCCCGCGGCCAAGGCTATTTTGGCGTTATCAATTATAATGGAGATAACTTTCTTACCCGCGCGGATGTCACAGCCCCTATTCTCGGTAAACTCGCAGATAGCGGCATTGGGCTTATCACAGACGGAGCGTTTTCTACGCCAAGCCTTGAAGCTTTAAGCGGCTCTGTCAACTTACCTTATAAAAACGGGTTCGGGTTAATTGATCCTGAACCGTCGGGCGATATTATTCGCGCGCAGCTCAATAGTCTTGCAAGTGCCGCGCTGACAGATACGAAGCCTATTGGGGTTGGCTTTGCATATCCTGAAACTATAAATATAGTGGCAGATTGGGTAACAGATTTAGAGGCGCAAAGCCTCATTCTCGCGCCCGCATCTCACACAGTTTTAAAATGAGAGTATAGATTCAATATGCACATTAATCTCGATGATTACCGGCCGCAAGATTACCGCCCCTGTGTAGGTATAGCCGTCTTCAACCAAGATGGTCACGTCTGGCTTGGGAAACGATTTGGGCAAGACGGACCTTATTGCTGGCAAATGCCGCAAGGCGGAATAGATGCTGGCGAAGTGCCCGATCAAGCCGCAGCGCGTGAATTATATGAAGAGACAGGCATAAGCCCAGATATGGTCACACCTTTGGGGGAGATTAAAGACTGGCTCTATTATAATTTCCCAGAAGGTTACACCCCTAAAAATGGCCGTGACTGGCATGGTCAAAGGCAGCGTTGGTTTGCCTTTCGGTTTAACGGGGATGATAATCAGATAAATTTACAAGCCCATGGCGAACAAGAATTTTCAGACTGGAAATGGCATCCATTGTCAGATGTCACAAACCTTATCATCCCTTTTAAACGCCATGTTTATGATACAATAACTGTTAAGTTTGAACACTTTGCACAGCCTGTAAACTAGCTTAAGCCTGCGGCATGGCGGCATATGCAAATAAACAATCAGCGATGAATAAAAATGCGATGCTATTCGTTTTAATCACAGTCATGATTAATTCGATTGGCTTTGGCATTATGATACCTGTTTTGCCTGACTTGCTTAAGGAATTAACAGGGCTGGCTAATAATGAAGCCGCGCTTTATGGCATGTGGCTCACTTTTGTTTTCGCCTTCTTTCAATTTATCTGTATGCCGATTATTGGCGGATTATCAGATAGATATGGACGGCGGCGAATTATGTTATTTTCGCTCTTCGGCCTTGGCATAGATTATTTCATTATGGGCTTTGCCCCGACAATCGCATTTTTATTTTTGGGGCGCATCATCGCGGGCGCGCTTGGTGCAACCTTCTCAACCGCAAATGCTTATATCGCCGACATCAGCCCGCCAGAAACGCGCGCACAGAATTTCGGTCTTGTCGGCGCGAGTTTTGGCGTTGGCTTCATGCTTGGCCCTGTCATAGGCGGGCTTATTGGCGAACATCTCGGCCCGCGCGCCCCTTTTATTGCGGCAGGCATTTTATCCTTACTCAATGTGGTTTACGGTCTTATTTTTCTACCCGAAACTCTGCCCAAAGATAAGCGCCGCGCCTTTGATTGGAAGCGCTCAAACCCCTTTGGGTCGCTCAAAGCTCTTGGTAAAATTACGGGTGTAAAATCTCTCATTTTTATCCTCTTTTTACTGGCGCTCGCACATACGGTTTACCCAACGACTTACACTTTCTCTATGCAAGAAGGGCTTGGCTGGAGTTCAGGTGATGTTGGGTTTTCACTCGGCGCCTTTGGCATTGCTAGTATGGTTGTCCAAGGCGGCCTTATTCGCATTATTATCCCGAAAATAGGACTGTTTTGGGCTGCTCTTCTTGGGATTATGTCCGCCGCGATAGCCTATACAATGCTCGGCAGCGCCAATCAGGGCTGGATTGTTTATGCGGCGGGGCCGTTTGCGGCTTTAGCGGGGCTTTACGGCCCTGCCCTGACAAATATGATGAGCTCGCGCATATCTGAATCCGAGCAAGGCGAGCTACAAGGCGCGATCGGCGCAGCGCAAGGGTTAGCTCTGATGATTGGCCCTTTTGCTATGTCAGGCATGTTTTGGTATTTTGGAGACACAGCCCAAAAGGCCTTATTTGGCCTTGAAACCTTCCCAATGGGATTTGTTCGTATAGCCCAACATATATTGGGTGCCGCGCCCGTGCCTTATATTCCAGGCGCTCCCTTTTTGCTCTCAGGATGTCTCGCCATTTTATGCCTTGGACTATTTATCCTATCCACCAATAAGCACGATAGAGATGCGCGTTATAAACCTAATCCTGAGCCGGTTCCAACGCCCGAAGTTCAATCAGAACAATCTCTGGCGGAGATCGAAACCGCGCCGCAAGGATAGATGTGCCAATCCCTGCTGTAACAAAAACAGGTGTATCCCCAACCGTATTAAGGCCATAAGCATAGGGCTTCCCGGCTTTAGTCGATGTAACAAAGCGCCCAATCAGAGGGATATTAATTTGCCCGCCATGTGAATGGCCCGCGACCATCAAAGCTGTGCGAGACGGAATTCGAAAAAAACTATCTGGATTATGCATCAAGCCAACAATCGGAAAATTGGCAGGACAATTATAATACCCATCATCTGTTGGCTTGCCAAAATACTCATCTGCAACACCAAAAAGGCACAGCCTCTCATCAATCACAGCAGAACTATTGTCGATAAAATTTATGCCTTGGGCTTCCATATTGGCTTGCACAATCTGTGCGCCGTAAAGGTGGTCGTGATTGCCCAGAACCGCGAAAACACCTAGCGGCGCATATAAATCCCCTAAGATAGCCTGCCCCCAATTTAAAGCATCATTTTCTGCCGTGCTACGGTCTGCGGCGGGTTCATGACTATTCACGTAATCGCCTGCGAGCAAAATGATGTCAGCTTGCTCAACATTCATCCGCCCCACAATCTTATCAAGTTTGGGCGGGTCAATATGCGGGCCGCCAATATGTAAATCTGACATCAAACCGATGAGGATAGGCTCTCCGGTCCAATAGGGCGATTCTATTGTAACTCTGCGGAGCTTAAGCTGCTGCGGCTCAACGTTAAACCCATACCAAAGACATCCCAGAATGGCCGATAACATCAATAAGCAAATTAAAAAGATACGGCGTTTCATATGTGTTATCATAAGGCGAAACTGCAGGCCTCATAATCAAAAGCTAAACACATTCTAGTGGTTTATGTGCGCTATCTGGATAATGAATGTGAATCACATCATCTGGCTTGACCTCGCCGCCATGAACCACGACCCCCATCACGCCAGTTTTTCGGTTAAGGCTGCCATCAGGACGCTTTTCAACAACCGCCTTTAGCAAATCTGGATGGATGATATTAATCTTGGCGCAGGGATTACGCAGGCCTGTGACTTCTATAATCGTTTCGCCTATATGCAGCCGTGTCGCCTGCGGCAAGCCTAGCAAATTCACTCCGCGCGTGACGATATTTTCGCCCATTTGCCCAGCTGTGACGGCAATGCCTTGCTCGGCCAGCTCATCAAAGAGTTCGGCATGCATGAGATGCACTTGTCGCAAATTTGGCGCATCAGGATTACGGCGTTTATGATAAAGATGCTGCACAGTTTTCCCAAGATGAGCATCCCCTTTCACGCCTAAACCTGCAATCAAAGTAATGACGGAGCGTAAGGGTTTTATTGTATTATGTTCAGCATCCGCAGCGACGGCAATAACTCTAGGCTCTGGCATTTTAGCGTCCTTATACAATTTCAAGCAGGATATAGAGCATTTTAGCGGGTTTATAATAATATCATCGCCAAGCTAAATATCTGCGCCATTTATGATAATACTCATAACCCCGCATAAGCCTATAACACCATCTTGCGCATTTTTAAAAACAAGCTTCTGCAATCATCTATCTTTGATATGATTTTAGCTGGTGACATGGATGTCTTATCCCCATCAGTTTAATCACCGCGCGTCAATTCATAATTAGCCGCCTATTGGTTGTTCCAAAAGCGAGATATCGCAGACCCTCTTTAACACTAAAACCCGCAATTAAAGGAATTGCAGGCTTGGTGATTTTTGAAAAATTATGTTGCGTAGGCGAAGAAACACTTATGAGTGTTCCCATTCACAAGCTTTGAGTTAAGAGTGATAGAAATCCTCAAACCCTTGCGAAATGGATTTCAACCCCGACAAATTTTGCTGGGCCGCCATGGCTTCATTGCCTTCACACTCGGCCAATTCTTTTTCGATCTCTGCCATCAACTCTTTAATCATAGCAGAATTCATTTCATCCATCGGGATCGCTTTTTCCGCTAAAACAGTCAAACCTTCAGGCGTGACATCGGCAAAGCCGCCTTGGACGAAATATTGCGTGGCTTTGCTCTCTATATAAACCGTAATTGCGCCCGTGCGAATAGCCGCCATCATCGGGCTATGTGCAGGAAAGACACCAAAGTCGCCTTCGGTGCCTGGAATATCAACTTGGTCAACCTGCCCCGTAAAAAGCTCGCGCTCTGGTGATACGAGTGAAAAGTTTAATTTATCGGCCATGGCTTAATCTAGTCCTCAATTTGGAACAAAAATGCTTATCTTATGCTGCCTCAAATATCATATTTGCCGTGATGGAGCCGTCATGCGCGTTAGCGCCAAGACCCCATCTAAGCCCATCAAATTTAAGCCGCTTCAGCTGCCATTTTTGCCGCTTTTTCAATCACATCGTCAATGCCGCCAACCATATAGAAGGCTTGCTCTGGGAGGTGGTCATATTCTCCTTCGACAAGACCTTTAAAGGAGCGCACAGTATCTTCGAGCGGCACCTGAATACCTGGCGAGCCTGTGAAGATTTCAGCAACATCGAATGGCTGTGATAAGAATTTCTCAACTTTACGCGCGCGCGCAACCGTTGTTTTATCTTCTTCAGATAACTCATCCATACCCAAAATCGCGATAATATCTTGAAGTGACTTATAACGCTGTAAGATTTCCTGCACCTGACGGGCTGTTTCGTAATGTTCCTCACCCACTGTGCGCGGCTCTAGAATACGAGAGGTCGAATCGAGCGGATCAACCGCTGGGTAAATCCCTTTTTCAGAAATCGCGCGATTTAGAACGGTCGTCGCATCCAAATGCGCAAAAGACGTCGCAGGCGCTGGGTCAGTCAAGTCATCGGCTGGCACGTAAATCGCCTGCACCGATGTAATCGAGCCTTTATTCGTCGAAGTAATACGCTCTTGCATCTGGCCCATTTCTGTTGCCAATGTCGGCTGATAACCCACCGCAGATGGGATACGGCCAAGCAAGGCTGATACTTCGGAACCCGCTTGTGTGAAACGGAAAATATTGTCGACAAAGAATAGAACATCCTTGCCTTCTTCATCGCGGAAATATTCCGCTTGCGAGAGGCCAGTCAAAGCCACACGCGCCCGCGCCCCTGGAGGCTCATTCATCTGTCCGTAAACAAGCGTTGCGCGGCTCTCGCCGTCCAAATTAATCACATTAGATTCGATCATTTCATGGTACAAATCATTCCCTTCGCGTGTCCGCTCACCCACGCCCGCGAACACTGAATATCCACCAAAGAGCTTCGCGATATTATTGATAAGCTCCATAATCAGAACGGTTTTACCCACGCCCGCACCGCCAAACAGACCGATTTTACCACCTTTAGAATATGGGCAGAGCAAATCGATCACTTTGATACCAGTCGCAAGGACTTCGGTTTCTGTAGCTTGGTCAACAAATGGGGGAGCTTCTTTATGGATTGGCGCGCTAACTTTCGTTTTAAGCGGGCCGCGCTCATCAATCGGCTCGCCGATAACGTTCATGATGCGGCCTAGAGTTTCTGGCCCAACAGGCACGGTAATCGGCGCGCCCAAATCGGCAACAGCCTGACCGCGTACAAGACCTTCTGTTGCGTCCATCGCGATTGTACGCACTGTGCTTTGCCCAAGATGCTGCGCGACTTCGAGAACAAGGCGGTTGCCATTATTATCTGTTTCTAGCGCATTGAGAATTGACGGCAGAGCGCCATCAAATTCTACGTCAACCACCGCGCCAATCACTTGGCTGATACGGCCTGTTGCCTTAATTGCGGTCGCTTTTTTCACAGACGCTTTTTTCACAGGCGCCTTTTTCGCAACGGCCTTTTTAGGGGCGGCTTTCTTTGCAGCAGGCTTTTTAGCAGCTGTCTTTTTTGCTGGTGCTTTTGCCATGGGTTTTTCCTCTAGCTCGCTTAAAGCGCCTCAGCGCCACTAATAATTTCAATCAGTTCAGATGTAATCTGCGCCTGACGGGTTCGGTTAAATGTAAGGGTGAGTTTATCAATCATATCGCCCGCATTACGCGTTGCATTATCCATCGCGGTCATTTTTGAGCCCATCTCGCCCGCTTGATTTTCTAGCAAGGCCGAGAAGATTTGGGTATTGATATTACGCGGCAATAATACACGTAACATACCCGCCTCATCAGGCTCATAATCATAAATCGCGCCGCCAAGATCAGGCGCGCTAGCAGGCATTTGCGCTGTATCATCTGCACTATTCACAGAGTCCATCGCAGGGATGAGCGTTGAAGCGACAGCCGTTTGCGTCATCACATTTTCAAATTCAGAGAAGATGAGTTTGCAAATATCAAAATCGCCTGCGTTAAACATCGCCGTAATATCTTCGCCAATATTTTTGGCAATGCCCGCATGCAAGCTACGCTCTTCTTTGAGCGAGATATATTTAACAATCTTATCTTCGTAAAGACGCTTGAGCTGATCATAGCCTTTTTTGCCGATTAAAAACAATTTGACAGTTTTTCCGCCGCGCTCAAGCGCCACAATCTCTTCGCGCGCCTTACGCACAATATTCGTGTTAAATCCACCGCAAAGTCCGCGATCCGCCGTAGCAACAACCAATAAAACTGTATCACTTTTACCATTACCGACAAGCAGCTGCGGCGCATCGCCCGTCCCTGTCATAGAGGCGGCAAGGTTAGAAATCACCGCCGCAATACGTTCAGAATATGGGCGCGACTTTTCTGCTGCGTCCTGCGCCTTACGCAATTTCGCCGCCGCCACCATTTGCATAGCTTTGGTAATCTTCTGCGTGTTTTTAACGCTTTTGATCCGGTTTTGTAGCTCTTTTAAAGACGCCATTTGACTATCCCTCTAAGATACTACGCCGCGAAGTTCGCTGTGAAACTATCTAGCGCAGACTTAAGGTGGCTTTCAATCTCATCTGTGAGTTTTTTCTCAGATGCGATGTCTGCCAATAAGCCGCTATGCTCATTTTTGAGATTTGCGAGTAATTCGCGCTCATATTTCTGCACAGATTTGACAGGCACTTTGTCAAGATAACCGCGTGTCCCCGCATAAATGACGCAGACTTGCTCTTCCACTTGTAGCGGAGAAAATTGCGGTTGCTTAAGAAGTTCGGTCAGGCGCTCACCGCGCGCGAGTAGCGCTTGCGTAGACGCATCAAGGTCAGAACCAAATTGCGCAAAGGCTGCCATTTCGCGGTATTGCGCCAGCTCACCTTTAATCGGGCCAGCGACTTGTTTCATCGCTTTAATCTGAGCCGATGATCCCACACGAGACACAGACAGACCCACATTAAGCGCTGGGCGGATACCTTGGAAGAACAAATCTGTTTCTAGGAAAATCTGGCCATCCGTAATGGAAATCACATTGGTCGGGATAAAGGCCGACACGTCATTACCTTGCGTCTCAATAATTGGCAGTGCGGTCAAAGACCCTGCGCCATTATCTTCATTGAGCTTCGCAGCGCGCTCTAGCAAGCGGGAGTGAAGATAGAAAACATCTCCAGGATAGGCTTCGCGGCCTGGCGGGCGGCGCAGAAGCAGTGACATTTGGCGATAGGCCACAGCTTGCTTAGACAAATCATCATAAATGATGAGACCGTGCATGCCATTATCACGGAAATACTCACCCATCGCGCAACCCGCAAAAGGCGCAAGATACTGAAGCGGAGCTGGCTCTGAGGCTGAGGCCACAACGATGATAGAATAATCCATCGCGCCGTTTTCTTCGAGCGTTTTAACAAGCTGGGCTACGGTTGAACGCTTTTGGCCAATCACAACATATATACAGTAAAGCTTGTCGTTTTCGCGGTCTTCGTCGAAAGCGGCCTTTTGGTTTAAAATCGCATCAACGGCAACGGCTGTCTTACCTGTCTGGCGATCACCAATAATAAGTTCGCGCTGACCACGGCCAACGGGGATAAGCGCGTCAATCGCTTTAATCCCTGTCTGCACAGGTTCATGCACACCTTTACGCGGCATAATGCCAGGCGCTTTAACGTCAACACGGCGGCGTTCGCTTGATTTAATCGGGCCTTTGCCATCAATCGGTTCGCCTAGCGGGTTTACAACGCGGCCTAAAAGACCTTTTCCGACAGGCACATCCACGATTTCGCCAAGACGCTTAACTGTATCGCCTTCTTTAATACCGCGGTCATCACCGAAGATAACAACCCCAACATTATCGCTCTCTAAATTCAGCGCCATACCTTTAATGCCGCCTGGAAACTCGACCATTTCGCCAGCGCGAACATTATCAAGTCCGTAAATACGGGCAATACCATCTCCAACAGACAGCACTTGGCCGACATCAGAGACTTTGGCTTCTTTACCGAAGCCCTTAATTTGTTTTTTCAGAATCGTTGAGATTTCTGCAGCGCGAATATCCATGAGATAAGTCCTCTATGCTTCTTTGAGGGCGAGACGGAGATCCTCAAGCTTAGACTTGAGGGAGCTATCATATAGGCGAGAACCAATACGCACCACAAATCCGCCGAGCAGATCAGGGTCAATAGAGGTCTCCACATCGACCGTATGGCCGAGTGATTTTTTAAGATTAGATTTCAGCGATGTCAGCTCTGCAGCTGTCAATTTCTTAGCACTTGTGACCTGTGCCACTTGGCTACCGCGCTGTTGTGCCACTAACTTTGAGAAAGCCGCGATGATTGCGGGCAATTCATTTGCGCGGCGATTCCCCGCGACAGTCCCGATAAATTGAGTTGTTAGCGCGCTAAGTTTAGATTTCTTGGCAACCGCGACAAGGGCATTGACTTTATCATCTGTGGCAAAGACAGGGCTTGTTGCAACGCGCTGTAGCTCTGGACTAGAGGCATATGTTTTTTTAAAGCTCGCAAGGTCTTTTTCGACCTTATTCAAAGACTTAGCGTCCTGCGCAAGCTCAAGTAAAGCTTTGGCATAACGAATGGGGGCTTCCCCAGTAATGACGTCTGAATCTGACACGTTATGTTCGTATCCCGCAATTAGAGCCGCTATGAAAGAGCCGCTTGATAAAGTAAAAAGACAAGCCAAATTGATATTCAGCCCGCCTAACTCGCGCGCGCTTTAGCATGATGATTTTTATATGCCAAGCAGAGAATCTCTGCGACTTAATGACTTATGCAGATGAAGCCTGTGAAAGTCCCTTAAAATGCAAAAAAGCCCGCACAATAGCGGCTTTATTTCCAAAAATGACACAAAAGATTTTAAAAACCACGTCTGAAAGGTGTTATATCGCGAATAAAATCTGGCGCAGTTTCATCAACCGTGAAAGATACCCAGTCTTGAACTTGTATATCATCCAAAACCCCAACCTTTCGCAAAACCTTGCCAAGGCCTGCTTTGAGCAGTTTTTCAGGGAATGACGCTGAACGCCAATCAGGCTCCATACCATATCTTTGGCGCAAAACGGCATTGGCATACATAGCTGCGTTTTTTAAAGAGCTTTCGCGCGTTGAATATTCTGTTGTCACAGAAACACAATAAGACATATTCTCTACGCGGTGCGGCGCGTTAAGTGGCCATGTCATCATTTCGCCGTCACGCAAATCAAAACATGTCGCCGCCTCATCCATTTGTTTATTATAAGGCAAGTAATCTTCGGTTTGGTTAAACATCAAAGCTTCATATTCAACATCTGGTAAAAACTCTTCTGTTTCAGGGTAGAGATACATGCGCTTATGTCCGCGCACATGCCATAAAATTGTCTCTGTTGCATCAAAATGAAATGGCACTTTAGCCGTTGGAGACGAGATTAATATGCCCCCGCGCGCATTAAAAGGCTTTTGACCTGTTAATTGCGAGAGCTCTCCATACATTTGGTTTAAAACCGTCATATATTCAGGGTGAATGTTCATCGCTTGACGTAAATTCATCCAAATAGAGCCGTTCTTAGCGGCTTGGATTAAGGTTTTACCGTCAACATCACGGACATCACCCGTTCGAAATTTGAATTCAAAGACAGGATGGTCATCACGCGCGCAGACATCTAACTGATCTTTTGGGTGTTTATCGAGTAAATCCGCAAGCGCGTCATCCGTGAACAAGCCCGTTTCATTTAAGCTATGTTTAACCTTAAACATATCTTTTTGAAACCTAGCTGTATGCTCATCTGTCCAACCGTTTAAAATCATGCCCTTAAACCCTAAAACCCCGAATATGCCCTGCACGGTTACAAGCATTTGCTGTAATGACTTGGCTAAGCACAATACGCATATTAGCACAATACGCATATTAGCATGTATTACTAACCTAGGCAATTTTCATGCCAACCCCGCCTCCTTACATGTGATTACATGAAGCTTTGCGGGTCTATATCAATTTGCACCTTATATTTTGCTTTTGGACGAATTTTCGCGCGCCAAACCTGCATATATTTCGATAAATTGACACTTAACTCGGCTTGTATGAACAGGCGCTGTCTAAATCGTCCGCGCAAACGCGCGATAGGCGCTTCAGACGGCCCCAAAATCTCTATCCCGTCAGCTCGCGGCGCAAGATTGACGAATGTTTTAGCTAGCTGCGCAACTTTACCATATTCAGGCCCGCTAATAATAACAGCCGCCAATTTCCCAAATGGCGGCAGCCCCAACATATCGCGCATCGCTAGCTCTACGCCGATAAACATCTCTCTATCCCCTGCAGCAAGGGCTTGCAGCGCTTCATGCTCAGGCTGATGCGTTTGTATGAGCGCGCGGCCTGGTTTATCTGCACGCCCAGCTCGCCCTGCAACTTGTGCCAAAGTTTGATAGGTGCGCTCACCTGCCCGCGGATCACCACCCGCTAGCCCTAAATCTCCGTCAACCACACCCACAAAGGTCAAATTGGGAAAGTTATGCCCTTTAACAACCATTTGCGTGCCGACCAATATATCAATCTGCCCGCTTTCCATCCGCGCCATTCGCTCTTGAATAGCCAACGGGTTTCCTGCCGTATCCGAGCTAAAAATTTCAACACGCGCTTGCGGAAAATGCTCTTGAGCTTCTTCGGCAACACGCTCTACTCCCGGCCCGACAGATGTAAGACTATCATCAGCCTTACACGCAGGGCACGCCTTCGGCATGCGCATCGAGAACCCTGTCAAATGACACATAGCGCGGCCCGTAGCTTTATGCTGAACGAGCCAGCTATCCGTATCCGGGCTTTTTAGCTTTTCCCCGCAATTTCGGCAGATAATTAACGGTGCATAGCCCCGGCGATTTAAATAGAGCATTGCCTGCTCCCCTCGGCTATTGACCTTACGGATCGCGTCAATCAAAGGCGCGGATAAATAATGTCCTTTTTCTGGCGGGTTGTCTTTAAGGTCAATCAAATCAATTTCGGGTAAGGTCACAGCCCCGGGGCGCTCTGGCAGGATAATATGGGCAAATTTTCCGCTTCGCGCATTATGCAGACTTTCCAGTGATGGCGTGGCAGACGCAAGAATCACCGCATGATGGCCGATTTTACCGCGCACCACCGCCATATCGCGGGCATTATATATAACCCCCTCTTCTTGCTTATAGGATGTGTCATGTTCTTCATCGACCACAATAAGCCCCAGATCAGGAAATGGCAGATATAACGCAGAGCGCGCCCCGACAACGAGCTTGGCACGGCCTTGCGCCACTTCGCGCCAAACGCGGCGGCGCGGGGCCTCGCCCATCGCGCTGTGCCATGCGGCGGGCTTAACGCCAAAACGCGCTTCAAACCGCGCTAAACCCGCTTGCGTTAAGGCAATTTCTGGCACGAGAATCAGGACTTGCTGGCCTTGGCGAAAGGCCTGCGCAGCGGCTTCGAAATACACCTCCGTCTTGCCAGAGCCTGTCACGCCGTCAAGAAGACTCACGTTAAATGTCTGCGCTTTGACCTGCATGATTAAATCTTGCGCAGCTACGTTTTGTGAGGCCGTGAGCGCCATGCCGTCCAATTCAGGATTTGGCGCTTCAAATGGCGCATCGACTGGCCCTGATATTGCGCGCAGCCCGCCCATTTTTGCTAGCCCCTTCACCACGCCTGCCGAAACCTGCGCACGCTGCGCAATCACACTAGCCCGTTCAGGAAACGGCCCGCCTTTTTCCAAAACAGCCCTGCGCGCCGGTGTCATTTGGCGCGGCAACTCTCCGCTTGGTTCATAAAGTGTGACAATCGCGCTTGGATCGAGCGCTTTATAAGACTTCACGACCATACGCAGCACATTACCAAGCGCCGCCCCGTTATAACGCGCCGTCCATGTGATAAAATCTAGCATAATTTGCGGGAGCGGGTTGGTAGCTTTGACCTGCACAATATCTTTAAGTTCCCGCTCGCCTTCCGCCTGCCCGGTACTCATGACAACGCCGAGCTTAATTTGCTTTCCAATCGGTGCAAAAACGAAATCTCCCGCCCGCACGCTCATACCCGCAGGTACGCCGTAATCAAACGGCGCAGGAACATTCACAGGAAAAAGTATTTGAGCGTTTGGCCTCATAGTGATTCTTATGATAGCAGAGCGCGACATAACTTACTGCCCCCGCTGGGGCCTTTTGGAGCCTTCTTATGAAATTTTTTGTCGATAGTGCCGATCTTGAGGCGATTTCCGAGCTTGCCGATATTGGCCTCGTCGATGGTGTGACAACAAACCCGTCCATTATCGCTAAATCCGGACGTAATTTCAAAGATGTCATTAAAGAGATATGCGCCCTAACACCCGGTCATGTATCTGCCGAAGTCGTTGCCACACAAGCCGAGCAAATGATCGAAGAAGGCCGTCATCTGCGCAAAATCGCGGAGAATGTCTGTGTGAAACTGCCCTTGACACTGGACGGTCTGAAAGCCTGCTCTACGCTTTCGCGCGAAGGCACGCCCACCAATGTTACGCTTTGCTTTTCGGCAAACCAAGCCTTGCTCGCCGCAAAATGCGGGGCAAGCTATATTTCGCCCTTTATTGGCCGTTTGGATGATATTGCCCTTGATGGATTGGAATTGATTGAAGATATTCGTACGATTTACGACAATTACGGCTTTGAGACAGAAATTCTCGCCGCCTCTATACGCAATGTCAATCATGTCAAGGACTGCGCGCTAGTTGGCGCCGATGTCATGACGGCCCCGCCAGCTGTCATTAAAAGCCTTGCCAGCCATGTCCTGACAGATAAAGGGTTGGCGGCCTTTTTGAAAGATTGGGAAAATACAGGCCAAACTATTTTATAAAGCACTGATTATAAACGACTAACTGCCTAATATTTAATGCAGGCACCCGCCGTGAATTTAACGCTTTTTAAACCATAAGGCGGCATTTTCTAGCCAATCAAAAAGGGCTCGAATATGTCGTCTAAATTCCTCACCACCATCGCTATTGCTGCAATATGCACTGGATTTCCAGCTTGCTCATCTGTGAGCGATAGCCTGCCTGTCGTAAAAATTGAGCGTAAAAAACCTAAAACCATCAAGGTTCAAGACGCAAATTACACAGCCAGCGCATCTCACAGCGTAAGCCAAGGCGCGCAAGATGACCAAGCGGCCATTGCTTGCCAGAATGAAAAAATGCGTGTGCGCGCCGCAGATGACAATGCCGATAATGACACTGCCCGTATGTTAATTTTAGATGATAATGACGATAATTCATCAAATGTCATTGGCGAGGTTTTAGTAAATTGCCGCGATTATTTCGCGCGCAATGCAACAAGCTTAGTGCCCGCTAATTTTAACGCAGCGACACCATCAAGCTCGCATAATCTAACCAAAGCGAACACCCAAACACACGCTATCCCAAGCCGTAAACCGTCTATAATTAGCCCGGTTGTTACGCAGCAACATGTCAGGCCTACGCAAAGCTCGGGGCTGTTTTACTCTGTTCGCCGCGGCGATACACTCTACGCGATTGCGCGCAAACACTGCACATCGGTCAAAGCGATAAAGCGCTTAAATAATATTGGCGACCCGAAAACACTCGATGTAAATGACGTATTGCAAATGCCCGTTGGTGATTGCAATTAACGACAAAGACTCCCGCTTTATATCACAAAGTCAGGATCCGTAATCGCGAAGAAAGCCGCTTTTGGGTTTCCGTCACGGTCAAATAGAAGCGGGTGATTAAACCGCGTCACAGGGTTATTATTGGCCGAGCTATCCCCGTCACGCACACCCCAAATCGTAACAGATTCGACGAATGGCCGCTGCACAAGCCCCTCAAATACATCTCTATAAAGCTGCGCCTGCTGCCTAAGCAGGCTTTGAGGTGGATTAGGGCCAAGGTCAGCCACGCAATTCGTACCTGTTTCAAAACATGTACCGGGATCACTATACATATTAATGTCCATTTCCGTGACATGCGTAATCAAGCCTAAAAATTCATTATTAACGGCATCAATCGATGCCAACACAGATTGCGCGGTTGTCTCAAGGCGCAAATGGACTTGATGTCCAACACCGTCAATCGGTACCCCGCGCGCGCGCAAGCGGCGAATAATATCAATCAACCAGCCCAGCTTACGCGGTTCTTCTGTATTAAAATCATTGATAAATAAGAGCGCATCAGGGTCCGCGCGGCGCGCAGCCTCAAAAGCCCAATCAATATAATCGGCATTCCCAACCGCATCATGCCAGATAGTAAAGCGGTCAGGCCCAATACCTGCATCCCCTCTAAACAAATCCGTAGAGACAACCTCATTAACCACATCCCAGACGTTGATACGATCTTTGAAATGCTCCACCACAGTGCCAATATAGGTATCCAAGCGTTGACGAATATCATCACGCGAGCCTTGCAGGAAATAATCTGGCGTTGCTTCGTGCCATAACAAAGAGTGGCCGCGCATAGGCAGGTTATTTTGCAGTCCAAAATCGACAATTCTATCGGCGCGGTCAAAGTTAAATGTGCCTTCTTGCGGTGCAATAAAATTCATCTGGAGTTCAAATTCTGGCGTCATGGCATTAAATTGCGCCAAAGCTATTTCCCCAGATAGCTCGCCAGGATTAGTTTGCTGACTTGATAAAGCCACGCCCACATCAAAATTATTACGAAATGTATCGCGCAGCAGCCCCACAGGCGGTGTGGTTGACGTTGTGGGCGGCGGCGGGGGTGGTGGAGGCGGCGGCGGCGGAGGCGCGGGCGGACGAATAGCCACAACGGGCGGCGCAGATGAACCAGATCCGCCTCCGCAGGCTGATAATGCTAAACTTCCCGCACCTGCAAGTAATTTTAAGCGATCACGCGCTGTAAACTCTACCATATTTTTAGGCCCTTATCCCTAAAACCGTACTTTATACCCTATTGGGTACATTAAATTACGACACATTAAGTCAATGAGATAACAGAGCTGATTGAACCACACATTAACAAATAGCAGTTGAATTATGTTTATTGAGATTATAGGATTATAATAAGCTTACCTGCGCAAAATATCCGTTAATTACGTCACAGCTTTTAACACGGGGCGATAAGCATCACCTTCAGATTGCGCCTGACTTTTCGCATCATTATGCACAAGTCCGCTACCCGCACTTGTGCTGGTAATAGACGCATAACGCTCAAGCTTACCTTTTTGCGCCATATTGATTTTCCGCAGCGTATCCAAATCCTCAACGGCTTGCACAAATTTACTGTGCAAGGATTCATATTCAGCGCGGGTTTCCTTGACAGCGACAGCGCGGCGTTCAGACTCGCCATTTGTTACCCGCAAACGCTGCTCATTACGCTCATTACGCTCTCGCTCTACTTCCAAAGCCTGACGCAGCGCAGCAATTTCATCATCATAATGCGCGGAGGTATTTTCCTGTATGCGCATTTGCGTGTTAAATTGTTCGACTTGATTTTTCAAACCTGCCAATTCATCTTCGCGGCGCTTCAATGTATCTTCAAACAAAGTGCGCTGCGTTTTAAT
This sequence comes from uncultured Caulobacterales bacterium, assembly GCA_937929915.1. Lineage (GTDB taxonomy): Bacteria > Pseudomonadota > Alphaproteobacteria > Caulobacterales > Maricaulaceae > Litorimonas. Next base: position 32,863 of record CALFUN010000003.1, read on the forward strand.
ATTATAATTTGCCGTTTGCAGAGCCGAACGCGCTTCAAATAATTTCTCTTTCAAGTCAGCATGCTCAACCCGCAGAATTTTCAACTCCTTTAAAGTCGCATCATTATCATCCGTCTTTTGCGCCAAATTCGCCGAGGTTTCCTCAGTCGCTTTTTGCAACTCGGCCAAACGGCGGCGTTGCGAAGAGAGTTCAGCCGCTTGGCGCGCAACATCTTCTTGTAGATTTTGCGCATTGATTTGCGCGGCCTCTAAAAGCTCGCGATCTTGCCCGTTTTGCGCTTCTAATTCTGCAATTTGGCGAATCTGCGCGGTATATTTTTCAGCTTGCGTTTTTTGCGCATCTGCGCGCTGTGCTAGCTCGACCTTAGCATCTTCATAACGCTGCGAGAAATCATCGCGCTGTTTTTTGAGCGCAAAGAGTTTCTTTTCTTGCTCATCTGTCCACGCTATTTTCTGGCGCAATTTCTGCTCTGCAGTTCGAATATCTGTTGAGAGGCGCGCATTATCAGCTTCAAGACGGGCCGTATGCACAAGCGCGGCTTCCATTTTTGAAATTGTTTTATCCAAAGTCGCCATACGTTTGGCGGCAATTTGCTGCTGCTCTGCTCCAGATTTAAGATTGCCCGTCAGAGCATTTACAGCTTCGCGCGCCAGCGTAACCTCATCAGGCGATACAGAGCTTTTGACACCCGAAGATGTTAACTTACCATTGCGTTTAAACAGTTTCATATTAATCCCAGCCTCATATTGCAGTTTCGAATCATCAAAACGCTTACATCCGAGATAAAAATGCCGCACTATGGTTAACGCCGCCTTAATAACACTGTCAAAACCGTAATGGTTTTCAAGGTTTACACTGTCTTTTCAATGGCCTTGTAGAGGCCGCCGCTGACACTCTGCCGCGCCAGACGCACCCGTCCAAAACACCCTCATACGCTGTCATCGCATTTTCTATCGGCATAAGAGATTTATGCGATAATGAAAGCTCAACCTATATTTTGTCGCAGACCGATCATCCGTTTGAAACCGCTCTTTTAGGCCTGAACTTATCTGCCAATAAATATAGCGCAATACCCGATAAAGTCACAGCCGTTCCGACACCATCCCACACACCAAACGGTTCATCTAAGATCATTATCGCCGCAACAATCGTCGCAAGCGGGCCAATCATACCAAGCATCGCGACTTTCTGCGGGCCGATTTTACTCATAGAGAAATTAATCAAGAAACTTGGCAAAACCGTTGAAAAGACAGCGATAATTGCACAAATTATATAAATACGCGGCGGAACATTCAAAGCCTGCGAAATACCATCTGCGCCCAGAGATGATAGAGTAAAGTGCAAAAATATCGCACTGGCCCCGCCTATCATTGCCAAGCATGTAAACAGGCTCGGGCCAATTTCATCAATGAAGCGTTTGGCAATTAATTGGAACAGCGCAAAGATAACCGCACAAGCAATTATGAGGCTACTGCCGAGCCATAAATTCGGCGACGCTGTTATCTGTCCGCCTGCAAAAACAATGGCTAAGCCTCCATAAGCTAATGCAACCGCCGCTAGCCCAAAGCGCGTAATTTTCCCGCCGAAAAATAAAGCTCCAAATAAAATCACAAAGGCAGGATAAGTAAACAGTAAAAGCCGCTCTAGCTGCGCCGTCACATATTGCAGTCCTGTGAAATCTAGCAAAGCACAAACATAGTAGGACATCATGCCCGCGACCATCGCTAGGCCAATTTGTTGCATGGTTGGGCGTAGTTTTACGCGGCGTAATGTCCACCACAACACACCGATATAAAATGGAAAAGCAAATCCCATTCTTAAAGTTATCAGAGTAATTGCGGGTAATTCATCCCCTGCAAATCCGGCCACGGGCAGATAAGCGAGCTTTACCAAAACCGCTTTTAAGGAAAACAACGCCGCGCCAAGCGCGCCGAAAATGACCCCAAGCCACGACCTCTCACGCGTCGTTTCAGACGTCGCATTTAGATGCGGCTCGGCAATAACCTGACGTAAGTGGGTCTTCACTTGGCTATCTTATTGGACTTGGCTGTCTTATTGGGTTTGCGGCGCACACGGAAAAACGCTTTTAGCTCTGCTGCGCAAGGCTGTGCCATGACACCGCCCAATATGTCCGGTCTGTGATGACAGCTTGGCTGCTCAAAGAAACGCACACCGCTCTCAACCGCCCCGCCTTTAGGATCGCTCGCACCGTAAACCACGCGCCCAATCCGTGCATTGGCAATCGCACCTGCGCACATCGCACAAGGCTCTAGCGTCACATAAAGCGTAGTTCCTGTTAAGCGGTACGTCTGCGCGCCGTAGGCTGCTTCGCGTATCGCTAGGATTTCGGCATGGGCTGTCGGGTCGCAAATGGCGATAGGCGCATTGCCCGCCCGCGCGATGATTTGGCCATCGCTGCTGACAAGCACAGCCCCCACAGGCACTTCGCCGCGCCGCGCCGCAGCTTGCGCTTCTAAAAGCGCGAGTTGCATATAATCTGCATCCGTCATATGCCCCCAATGCGGCGAGTATTCATCAGGGTCAACCACATAGCTATGCAAAAATCACAAAAACACATTGGAAAACCAAAAACAGGCTCGAAAGATAGCGCGGCAAATGCGCCGACAGAACGCATAGCCAAATATCTCGCCCGCGCGGGCATCGCCTCTCGGCGTGATGCAGAGAAGCTTATCGAAGCGGGCCGCATTAGGGTCAATGGCAAGGTTTTGGACACACCCGCTTTTAAAGTGAGCGGTCGTGATAAAATTCTATTTGACGATAAACTTGTTGCCGGCAAACCACCCGCCCGCATGTGGCGTTACCATAAGCCGACAGGGCTTGTGACATCTCACAAAGACGAAAAGGGCCGCCTGACCGTATTTGATAGCCTGCCCAAAGAACTAGGCCGCGTCATTTCCGTTGGACGACTTGACCTGAACTCCGAAGGCTTGCTGCTCCTTACCAATGACGGGGAATTGGCGCGTAAGCTTGAGCATCCCAAAACAGGGTTTTCGCGCCGTTACCGCGCCCGCGCTTATGGCCGCATTACCCAAGATGCGCTCGATACACTCCAAGATGGTATCAAAATTGACGGCATCATGACAGGCCCGATTGAAGCCATATTGGATAGCCAAAAGGGAGATAATTGCTGGGTGAGCGTCACCATTCGCGAAGGCAAGAATCGCGAAGTGCGCCGCGCTATGGAACATTTAGGTCTGCGGGTAAACCGCCTTATCCGCGTCAGCTACGGCCCCTTTATGCTCGACACGCTTGAAGCTGGCGGCACGCAGGAAATTAAGCTCAAAGAGCTACAAACCAAACTTGGTCATTTGGCCGATTTCCCTGACGCGTTACCAGAACCGCGCGGAAAACCCGCCCGCGATAAATCAAGCCATGACAAAGACAACACATCCGCGCCCGCGCCGCAAGGCCGTGGCCGTTTTGCTAAGGCTGCACCCAAAAAATCAGGTAAGCCTTCATCTGGCGGACGGCGGGCGACAGGCACCAAAGCCGCGCCCAAGAGCGGGAAATACGCGCCGCGCACGCATAATAAATCTAGCGCTAATAAACCCCGTCCCAACAAAACAAGTGCAGGTAAGCCCAGACCAAGCGGGCCAACGCGCTCTGGGCCTAGACGGTAGGCCTACGCGATGAGAATAGTTTCTGGTTCACTGCGCGGGCGCAATATCGCCACACCATCAGGGCGCAACACCCGCCCGACAAGCGATCAAACACGCGAATCCATCTTTAACATCCTCGCCCATGCCCCGTGGTCCCCGCCGCTAGACGGAGCCATCGTCGCTGATATATTCGCAGGTTCTGGCGCACTTGGACTTGAGGCCATATCGCGCGGGGCAGAATTTTGCCTCTTTGTTGAAACCGAGCCCAAAGCTCGCGGCGCCATTCGTGAAAATGTCGAGACAATGAACCTATTTGGCTGCACGCGCCTGCACCGTCATGACGCAACAAAGCTCAAAGTCGCGCCCGGTAATCTGCGCGGGCCATTTACCCATATCTTCATGGATCCGCCCTATAATAAAGGTCTGTGGCGACCCGTCCTCTCCCGCCTCAAAGAACAAGGCCTGCTCGCGGAAGACGGCGTCATTATCCTCGAAGAGAGCAAAGAGGCCGAGATCAACACAAACGGCTTTGAAGTCCTCGCCGATAAAATATGGGGCGCCGCGCGGGTGGTATTTTTGCGGGTTGGGTGATAGCTTGAAATGATAGGCTTTTCTGTCAGTCCAATGAAAACAATACTGACATAAGGGTTTAATAGGTATTGATATGGATACTACTGAAAATACTAAATTAGAAACACTTCATCAACATTTAGGAGAAGTGAAAAAACTAATACTCAAACTCCAAGAGTACAATGAACACCAAAAAGTTCACAGCACAGAACTATATCCAGTACATGAAGCATTATTATTCTTAGAAGACATGTACGGAGGCCATGAAGCTTTATCAAAGCACCTTATGGTTCCTTCAACCACAATAATTAAAATAATGAACTTACGAGGAGAATTTAAAGTACGAGATGCAGTTATAGTATCGGATAGAGTAAGTTTCAAATTAAAGTTTTTTGAAGACTCATTAACCACGCCCACAAATATTCAAGCCAAAGTTAATCAAGATACTGAAGAAAAAGAATTAACAAACATTCGCCCCACACAATCTGAAAATATTAAAGCTATTGTCTGGGCAGTAAACCCAAACAACACAACGATAAAAACCAAAATAATCTTAATATCTGAGTTACTGGATCAAATCGTTAAACAAGTTGAAACAACGAATTTACCTGAAGCCAATCAAGCCCTTACCGCAATTGAAAAAGCACAATTAATTGCTATACTTCAAACCGTTTTATCAATTCTAAAATCCCCTTTAGTTGAACAAGGAATAATCGCTAAATCTGTGTCATTTCTCAAAAAAATATCAAAGAAAACAACAGAAGAAAAAAGTCAAGAAGCACTAGGGAAAATTGCAGATGAAGGAGCAGAGCTTCTCAAAGATTTAATAAAAGATATCAACTGGGATAGCATTAGTTTCTAGTTCACCGCCGCCCAAATAACCGCTCAATATCTGCGAGTTTTAGTTCCACATAGGTCGGTCTTCCGTGATTGCATTGACCGCTATGCGGCGTGTCTTCCATTTGCCGCAGCAGCGCGTTCATTTCTGGGCCGTTGAGCCTGCGGCCTGCACGCACAGAGCCGTGGCAGGCCATTGTTCCGCAGACATGTTCGAATTTTTCCTTCAAGCTCAGAGCTTCGTCATATTCGCTAATATCGTCAGCCAAATCACGCAGCAGGCTTTGCACATTCATCTCGCCAAGCAGCGCAGGCGTTTCGCGTACGGCCACCGCCCCCGCCCCGAAAGGCTCGATGATTAGTCCCATTTCGGCCAGCTCATCCGTGCGCGCCAAAACGCGCGCCGCATCTGTTTCGCCCAAATCAACAATGTCAGGGATAAGCAGCGCTTGGCGCTCGACGCCCTTATTGGCCATCGCCGCTTTCATCCGTTCATAAACAAGGCGCTCATGGGCTGCATGTTGATCGACAATAACAATGCCGTCGCGCGTTTGCGCAACAACATAGGTTTCATGGAGTTGCGCGCGCGCCGCGCCGAGCGGACGTTCGGTTAGATCCGTTTCAACAGGCGGCATATGAACGGGGTCATCAACTTCGCCAAACGGCCCTTGAAACCTCTCTGCGCCTTCCTCAACCTTAGCCGAAAATCCATCGACAAGTGGTTGCAAAGCGGGGTCATGACGATAAGGCGTATAACCAGATGGCGGCGCCGCATAAGGTGACGGGCGCGCATAATCACGTTGAAACGCATAGCTTGGCTGTTCGGCTTGGATCTTCCCAAGCGCGTAATCACTCACCGTTGTACTCGCGCGGTGCCCTGCTGCGGCAAGCGCATGACGCAGCGCCGAGACGATAAGTCCGCGCACTAATCCAGGGTTACGAAAGCGCACTTCGGATTTAGCAGGATGCACATTCACATCGACATGCTCGTGCGGCAAATCCAAATAAAGCGCGACAACAGGATGACGATCCCGCGCAAGGAAATCTTGATAGGCTCCGCGCACTGCCCCGTTGAGCAGCTTATCACGCACAGGCCGCCCATTGACGAATAAATATTGATGTTGCGCATTTCCGCGTGAAAATGTCGGCAGCCCCGCAAAACCTGTGAGCTTTATCGCCTCGCGTTCTGTATCGACAAAGACGGCATTCTCGCCAAAATCTTTCCCAAGAATAGCCGCAAGCCGCGCAAGCCGTCCGTCTTGATCATCGGTCTGACGCGTTAGCTTCAAAGATGTACGAACGGGCGTGCCTAACGTAAATCCAACAGCTGCATTGGCCATGGCAAGACGCTTAACAACATCGGAAATCGCGAGCGCTTCGGAGCGTTCGGATTTCAGGAATTTGAGCCGCGCAGGTGTTGCGAAAAATAAATCGCTCACATCAACACGCGTGCCGTGCAAGCCAAAGCGCGGCGCAGGTTTTGGTGCAGATACATCTCCGCCATCAACTCGCAATTCCCAAGCAGATTCAGTGCTTTGGGTTTGAGATGTTAAAGTTAAGCGCGCAACAGATCCAATAGAAGGAAGCGCTTCGCCGCGAAACCCCATCGTACCGATATTGAGTAAATCCCAATGCCCCTGCATATCAGGCGCAAGCTTGGATGTTGCATGACGTTCAATGGCGAGCTTTAAATCATCACGGTTCATACCGCGGCCATCATCTGTGATGGTGATGCGCGTGCGTCCGCCATCTTCATACCGAATGTCAATTTGCTGTGCGCCTGCATCTATAGCATTTTCGACAAGTTCTTTTATCACGCTTGCAGGCCGTTCAATCACCTCACCCGCAGCGATGCGGTTGACAGTTTCATTCGGCAATCTACGAATCACTGATACGGTTTCAGACATGAAAAAAGCCTAACCGCAGCAAGCGTGTTAGGCTATCTTTTCAGCTTAGTTTTCGCCCAAAGCTTGTGGACGATTATATTGGTGCTATAGCGATGGTTTAAAGACCTGGGAGCTTCGCGCCGCCAGGACGCCGTGTAATCTCAACCCCTTGTCCGCCCGTAGCCGAGTTAATCAACTCCAAACGGCGGGCTTCATTTTCTGCATCAAGCTCTACGGGCTTACCGTTTTCGTCAATAATTTGACCATTTTTCCAAAACAACACACGGCTCGCAAAACCTTCCGTCTTGCGCTCGACAGAATTCACACCATCAATTTCAAGACGAATTTCTTGATTAGCACGGCCAACACCGGCTTTCGCCATCAGTACGATTTCACCGCGAGTTGGCTCCGTTTCATCAATATCGCCAATGAGCGCATCACGCGCCGCTTTTTGGCTGTAATTATTTTCTGCCGAGCTTTCACCCACACGCGGCGGCTTTAAATTATACTCAGGCGGCACAACCAAAGGCGCTTTTGTGAGTATGTTAAACTCATTGGGCGCTTCTTTTGTGAGGCCAAGTGCTTTCGTTGCCGAAGTACAGCCTGTCATAGCGAGGCTAGATATGGCCAAACTGGCAAAAATAAGACGTAGATGTGTCATGAAACGGCTTTCATAAAGTGAATCTTTTATTGTCTTTAACGCGGCAAAAGCCCGCCGCCAAGTGACCAAATGTTTAATTATCCCGAATAATACATCATCCATACGTATTTGATGCTTGCATCACGCGTCAGATCATCAAAGGCACCCAATAAGATATAAGCGTTTTACGCCTTATTCAGGGCTGAGTTTAAGGCTTTTCTCAAGCTTATCCATTTTAAAGCTTGCGAGTATGAGGCCGATTACTCCAACCGTGATAGCGCTATCGGCGATATTAAAGACCCAATGAAAACCAATATCACCAAAATCTATGAAATCCGTCACAGCGCCAAATAAGAAACGGTCAATGCCATTCCCAACCGCGCCGCCAATCACCAGACCCAGTGAAAAACGCGTCAGATTATCACGACTTTGCTTAAATATATAAAGCAGCACACCGCACATCGCAAAAGCAAAAGCGGTCAAGCCCCAGCGCTTAAACTGCGAATCGCCTTGCAGCAATCCCCATGAGATCCCAAAATTACAGACCAGCGCCAAATCCATGACCCAAATCATATCCACGTCAAATCCTGGATTGGGGGTAACTTCGCACACATTCATTGGAACTTTGAAGAATTTTGTCGCAGCATATTTCGTCCATTGATCAACTATCATAGTCACAACGGGGACAAACACGCCAAATAACGCCCAGTCAAATCTCGTAGGTCGCCGGCCAATTTCAATGGCAAGCGTTTGTTTTGCATCTCTCATAGTTGCTCCCCTGCCATGGTTGCCGCTCTTATGCAATGCAGAGCCTTATAAGCTTACCAATTTGTGAATTTCACTGTAATAGAGCGCAAAAGTAACCAATCTTTCATTGGCGCAGCGCAAGTTTATCGTTACATGTAAAAATGATTCATATAAAAGTCCGAATAATACGGATTATTTGAAAAATTGGGAAAATCTATGCGCCACAATAATACGCCTACCGCACGCCGCCTTATGCGCTCGGTTGCGAGTTTCGCGCTATCTCTTAGCTGTGCAAGCGCCGCAGGCGGTATAGCTTTCGCCCAAACCACAATCGACACAGAAACAACTGCGCCTGTCAATACAACCGATTCGGGCGATATTACGATCACTGGGGCCGATGCCGCCGCAGGCACAACGGCAGGCTCGATCACTTTGACTGATAATGCTGGCCCTGCCGTAACACTTAACTCGGATAATGCCGTCATTAACAACGGCGCGATTGTCATAGAAAGCACAAATGAAAACGGCGTAGATAATGCTGTCGGCGTACTGCTTGAAGGCGGCGCAAACCGTAGTTACACGCAAGGCGGCTCTATTACGATAGAAGATAATTTTACACCTGAAAATACGGATGATGATGCTCTCGCCGATGGGCCATTTGCACAAGGTACAGGCCGCACAGGTATTTTGATTTCAGGCGCCTCACCATTTGAAGGCAATGTCGAACTGCAAGCTGGCTCAAGCCTAACTATTGCGGGCAATGATAGTTTCGGGATTAACTTAGATAATACCGCCATGATGCAGGGCGGCTTAACAGGCAATCTGTTAACAGAGGGCAATATCCTAATCGCTGGTAACAATAACACAGCCATAAATGTCGCAAGTGATGTGACAGGTGATGTGAATAATACAGGCGGAATTGGCGTATTGGGCGAAAACTCCAGCGCCTTTAATATTACAGGCGACATTGATGGCGGATTTCTAAATTCAGGCGTCATTACAAATACGGGGTTTCGTAGCAATACCAATGCGCGCCCTGCAACAGCTGGCGGCCCAACAGGCCGCGATGTGTTTGGCGCAGAAGACCTATTAAGCTCTGGGCCTGCAATTAATATTGAAAGCAATATTACAGGCGGTGTCTTCTTAGAGCAGCGCTTAGTGCCTGTCTTGGATGCAAATGGCGACCCTGCTGTAAATGCAGATGGGTCGGTGCAAATGCAGATCGCATCCACCAGTAATATCCTACATTTTAGCCCCGTTGCCGCGATTGCGATTAATGGTAATGGCACTCCGATTGCCATTGGTACTATCGCAGCCATTACCGATCCAAATGACCCAGATTTTGAGGCTGGGCTGCAATTTGCCTTTATTAACCAAGGCACACTGACAGCCAGCGGTGTATTTGATGATTTTGATGCAACTGTTCTTGAAGTCACAAACGCCACACTTGAAGGCGGTATTAGTAATGAAGGCAGCTTGACCGCCAGTACATTTGCCGCGCCCGTGCCTTTAAATGACACCACACGCGGCTCTGCTATTGCACGCGTTATCGTCTTGGGCGACCAAGCCATTGCTGATCAAATCAACAATTCGGGCATCATACAAGCCGCTGTCCAAGAAGCGACTGATGTTGTTTTCGCTGATATAAACAACCCTATTCCAGCACGCGACATAACGGCGATCGCTATCGATATTAGCGAAACCGCATCGACCAATAGCCTGATAAATACAAACACGATCACATCCGTCATTCTGGGTCGCCAAGGCACTGTCATTGCCATTCGAGATGCCTCGGGCACCTTAACATCAATCACAAATACAAATACAATAACGGCATCTGGCATAAACTCAGACCCAACAGGTGCCAGTGCAACGGATTTTGATGCCATCGCCATTGATGTATCAAATAACACAACAGGTTTTACATTTAATCAATTCCAACAGGCGGACACAGACCCGAATGACGCTATCTTGCCGCCAACGCCGAATACGAACGGGGATATATTACTCGGCGATGGTGATGATGTTGTCACGGCATCAGCTGGTAATATCAATGGAGACATTGATTTTGCAGGCGGAGATGACACGTTTGGCCTATCTGGCGGAACAAGCTTTACAGGCGACATTACCAATACAGATGGCTTAACCTTAAGTGTCACCCAAGGCGCGAGCGTGGCCTTAAACACCTCTCAAGATGTGGCCCTTACCGAAGCCACATTTGACGGGTCTTCTAGTTTTAGCCCCGTGATTGACGGCCTGGCAGGGAATGCGTCTGCGCTCAACGCAACAGGCGACATTACCTTTGCCGCAGGCGCATCTATTTCGCCTATTCTCAATAATATTATTGGTCTGACCCAAGGCGGACTGGATACGTTTGCCATTGCCTCAGCGGGCGGTAATTTAACCATTGGTGATATTGCCACGCTTAACGGCGGAATTAATCCGTTTTTATTCAATACAAGCTTTGCACTTGCTGACGGAGACCCCAATACGCTTGTTGTCACACTCGATCTACGTGACCCGAACCTTTCTATAGCGGATGGCGGCTTAGGCCTAGATGCGGCGCAAGCTGGCCTAACAGCGAACGGCGTTGAAAACTCTGTGTTTAATGCCGTTCTTGAAAACCTGTCCAGCGCAACGGAGCTGGGAGATGCTTTCGCAAATATTACGGATGGCAATAGCTTTAACAGTGCCTATAATCAAATCTTGCCTGAAATCGGGGCCGCTGCTCGCCAATTTGTCCTCGCTGGCGTGGACGGCTCAACAGGGGCTGTTGGCAACCATCTGGACGCGGCGCGCCGCTCTCAAGATAAATCAGGCGGGGCATGGCTTCAGCATTTCGCCTATTTTGCAGATCGCGAGCTTGCAGGACAATCTGAGCAATTTCGCGGTTCTGGTTTTGGGTTTACAGGCGGGATTGATACGGCATGGGGGCCGTTCCATGCGATTGGCCTTAATCTTGGCTTCTCCAGTACCGAAGTCGAAGACGTTGTCGGTCAAGACGAGCCGCTTGATATTATTACCCTTCAAGGCGGCGCTTATGCAGGGCTTGAATTTGGCAATCTGAGTTTGAGCGCTTATGGCGGGGGCGGTTATAGTGACTTTGAGCAAAGCCGTCAGGTAAATTTTGATGATTTCTTTGGCTTTGCCGAAGGTGATTGGGACGGAACACATATAAATGGCTCTTTGCGCGCTGGATATGACATCGAACTGTCCGAGAAATTTTGGATACGCCCTGCCGCCTCTATCGACTATCTGCGCTTATCGGAAAATGCTTATACAGAAAGCGGAACATTTGGCGTCGCACTTGACGTTGATGAGCGCACATCTGATCTGGGTTCAGCCAGCGCAACCATTAATCTTGGCGCGCGCTTTGAAGGTAAACGTACATGGATACGCCCAAGTCTGCGTGTTGGCTATAAATATGACTTCATCAATGACCCGACACTAACCAGTTTCCGGTTTGCCAATGGCGGAAATGATGCATTAAGCCGACAAACGGCAGAGCTGCAATCCTTCCTCTTCCCAGATCAAGGTCTATTGCTTGGGTTTTCATTATCTGCAGGCTCGGCCTTTTCATCTGTTGGGTTAGATTTTGATAGCGACATCCGAGACGGATTTATCCGGCATACGGGCCGTATCGTTTTCCGCTTATTATTCTAATCCCTCGCGCTAGGTCAGACGATTTCCAGCCGCGTAGATAGCTCATATATCGAAAAAAGCCCCTATCTCGCAGGGCTTTTAAACCGCCATCCCAACGCCTTATTTGAAATTCCAGATAGGCTGGAGCAATGCATAGATCGTGCGGCCCGCATAGACACCGCGCAAGAGCTACAAGACCTCAAAGACATATTTGCCCTAGCATGGTGCGCGGCAACTACCGCGCAAATACGCCCCTTCGAAACGCTTAGTGAGTTACAGAGTAAATTCGCCGCAGCCTCTATCAACACGGCTTTGCGGCTAGCTTGGCAAGATACCGCCAAGCGCTTTAAGCTCAAACTACCGGACGGCGATATTGACGGTTTATTTGTCTTGGGCCTTGGCAAGCTTGGCGGGCGTGATTTAAATTTTTCATCTGATGTCGATTTGATTGGATTTTACGATCCTGATGTCGTGCCTGTGCCAAAAACACTCGGACAAACGCATATTTGCAGCAAAGTTTTGCAGGCCATGACACAGATATTAAATCCTCGAAACGCGCCTGACTTTATCTGGCGGGTCGATTGGCGGTTACGGCCCGAAAGCTCTGGCACGGGCCTTGCCATGTCGACGGGGAATGCGGAAAATTTCTATTTTACCCGTGCTGTGCCGTGGCACCGTCTCGCCTTAATGAAGGCGCAAATTGTTGGCGGTGATACAGCTATTGGCGAGGCTTTTCTCAAAACCATCACACCTTTTATCTGGCGGCAAAATTTAGATTTCCGCGCGCTTGATGATCTCGCCGATTTAAAAACACGGATCAATCTGGAACACCCTGCCTTGCGCCAAGAACGCGCTCAACCTGACCCGATAACGCCAAATATAAGCGGGTTTAATGTTAAATTAGGCCGCGGCGGCATACGCGAAATTGAATTTATCGCCAATGCACAGCAGCTTATCTGGGGCGGGAAACACTATAAGCTTCGCACGACAAATACGCTAGAGGCTCTGCGCTTACTCTGCGAAACTGGGCATATAAGTGCCAAAGAATATGACACCTTGCGGCCGATCTATATCGGTCTAAGACAGCTTGAAAATGCTATTCAAATGATTGGGAATGAACAAACCCATATCGTACCCGACACTCCAGACGCCATAGACATCATTCAAACATTTTTACGCCAAGATGATTGGGAGGCTTATAGCGTTAAAATTTATGAATGGCGTAAAAGCGTCAATACCATTTTCGAGAAATTATTTAATGCGGAAAATAGCGAGGAGAAGGCAGATACCGTCCCCGCAATTAGTCTTAGCCCGCAAAGCTCCGCCATCGCCAAAAGCTGGGCAAATGGGTTTGATAATCATGGATTAGCTCAAAATAGCCTCTCGGCATTTCGCGGTCTTGGACAGTCTTTGTTAAGCCGTGTGTTAAATTCAAGTTCCGAGTCTGATACCGCTTTTGTTCATATTGATCACTTTCTCAAAGACCTGTCGAGATCAGAGCAATATTTGCATTTATTACGGCGAAACCCAAAGCTTTTAGACGCGCTGATAACGCCTCTACTCCACTCCCCGCATATGACAGAGTTACTGAGGCAATCCCCGCATATTATCGATGTGTTTTTATCAGCACAAAGCTATATTAATGCGCCCAAAGATAACTTCATACCCGATACAGATTTCGTTCTAGCCGAAACAGATTATGAAACACGGCTAGAGCGTTTGCGCCGTTTCGTAAATGAGCATTTATTTCAATATTATCATGAATTTATGCGGCAGGCCGATACTCTGCATAGCTTACAGTCTCGCCTGACAAACCTTGCCGAGATTACGATAGATACATCCTTAAAAATCGTCCAAGAGGATTTAGGTTTAAGCACTATGCCCGTCGCCGTTTTAGGACTTGGGAAAATGGGGACACAGCGTATGGCGCCGCTCTCTGATATTGATCTAGTGTTTATCTTTGATGATGACATGAATAGCGAGCTTTCCGCGCAAATTGTCAGACGATTGCGCACAGCTCTGACCACGAAATTACGCGAAGGCATTGCCTATGATTTAGATATGCGGCTGCGCCCTTCAGGACGCTCTGGCCCGCCCGCCGTTAAGCTTGCCGCCTTTGCCAAACACCATAATGAACGCGCGAAAACATGGGAACATATCGCCCTTGCCCATGGCCGCACTGTCGCAGGTGATAAAACTCTTGGCAATAAAGTCGAACATATTCGCCAAGACATAATCACGCGAAAGCGCGACACGTCTCAATTTAAAACAGATGCCGCACTCATGTGGTCACGCATTGCCGAGCAGCGTATAACCGATACACCCGCGCAGATCATCAACGCCAAGCTCCGTACTGGCGGCTTGATGCAAGCCGAATATTTAGATGCCTGCAATATTATACTGGATCTGCCGCGCACAACATTACCTGCCATTGCTGTTTACTCAGAGCAGCAAATCTGGGAACGGCTTTTAGGACTAACGGATACGGCTTTGGTAGATATACCAAAGCGGTTTAAAAGTGCGGTACTAGGCGGCAGGCCCGAACGCGTTTATCAAAACATAATCAAATCACATCAGAGCGATGTCACCAAAGCTATGAATAAAATGTTCAAAAAAATCACGATCCCTCAAGACCATATCGAGGCGCCTATCCTCTGGACGTAAAAATTCAACAAGAAAAACACCTATAAGCCTTGCCCTGTTTCCTATAGGCTCCATAGTCACAGGTGATTCACATATCCAGTGATATAACTAAGCGATTTTAAGAGACTCTCAATCTATGGCTCAAAGCAAGAAAAAAGACTTGTTCCAAGACAAAAAAGCTGCGGCGGAGAGTAATTATTCCGCCAAGGATATTGAAGTCCTTGAAGGCTTAGAGCCTGTCCGCTTACGCCCCGGCATGTATATTGGCGGCACGGATGATCGCGCCTTGCATCACCTTTTTGCCGAAGTCATTGATAATTCTATGGACGAAGCCGTCGCGGGTCACGCCAGCCGCATTGAAGTCGAGCTTGATGCTGACGGATTTTTATCTGTGATGGATAATGGCCGCGGCATTCCCATTGGCCCGCATCCGAAATTTCCCAAAAAATCAGCCCTCGAAGTCATCATGACAGAGCTACATTCTGGCGGGAAATTTTCGAGCGATGCTTATGAGACATCAGGCGGGTTGCACGGTGTTGGCGTGTCGGTTGTAAATGCGCTCTCAGACTTTCTAGAGGTCGAAGTTGCGCGCAATAAAGAGCTGCACCTAATGAAGTTTGAACGCGGCAAGCCGATTGGCAAGATTAAAAATCTTGGCACCATCAATAATCGCCGCGGCACCAAAGTTCGCTTTCACCCTGATGCTGAAATTTTTGGCCCCAAAGCAGCTTTTCGTGCGGCCAAGCTTTTCACAATGGCGCGGGCCAAAGCTTACCTACAACCGGGTGTCGAAATTCGCTGGAAATGTGCGCCTGAAAAGCTCAAAATGACTCCAGATATTCCTGAAACGGCTGTGTTTCATTTCCCGGGTGGTTTGTCAGATTATCTCAAAGAAACCCTTGCAGGCAAAGCTCAAATCACCTCTGATATTTTTTCTGGCCGCTCTAAAAAAGACACAGGACATGGCCGCGTCGAATGGGCAATTACATGGTCCCCCGAAGGTTACGGCGAGGCTGATAGCTTTGTGCGCTCTTATTGTAACACCGTCCCAACGCCGGGCGGCGGAACCCATGAAGCGGGATTACGCGCAGCCATTACCAAAGGCTTACGGGCCTATGCTGACATTGCAGGCATGGGCAAGAAAACCTCTCATGTTACGCCAGATGATGTGATGTTTGGTGCAGGCGCGCTTGTTTCCGTTTTTATTAAATCACCTGAATTTCAAGGCCAAACCAAAGATCGCCTCTCCAATTCCGAAGCCGCGCGCCTTGTCGAAAATGCTGTGCGCGACCCGTTTGATCATTACCTTGCCAGCTCACCCAAAGACGCAAACCTGCTGCTTGAATGGGCGATAGAGCGCGCAGATGAGCGTATTAAGCGCCGCAAAGCCCGCGATGTAAAACGCAAATCCGCTACCAAGAAACTCCGCCTTCCTGGCAAGCTCGCCGACTGCTCTCGTAAGGGCAGCGAAGACACGGAAATCTTCATCGTTGAGGGCGATAGTGCGGGCGGGTCAGCCAAACAAGCCCGCTCACGCGAAACACAAGCTATCTTGCCGCTTAAGGGGAAAATCCTCAATGTTGAGAGCGCGACCATGGCAAAAATTCAAGCCAATGCCGAGATTTCTGATCTGTGTACGGCGCTTGGTATCGGACTTGGTAAAAAATTCGAGCTAGATGATCTGCGCTATGAACGCGTAGTAATTATGACCGATGCCGATGTGGACGGCGCGCATATCGCAGCTTTGCTCATTACATTTTTCTACCGCTATACGCCGGGATTAATTGAAGCGGGGCAGCTCTATATGGCCATGCCGCCCCTTTATAAACTCACTCAAGGCAATAAGACAATTTATGCCATTGATGATGCCCACCGTGCAGAGCTGATGGAAACCGAGTTTACAGGCAAAGGCAAAGTGGAAGTTGGCCGGTTTAAAGGCCTTGGCGAAATGAACCCCGCCCAGCTTAAAGTCACAACAATGAACCCTGCAACGCGCACTCTGGCCCGCATCACGATTGATAATGAAGATGCAATGACAACAGAATCGCTCGTTGAAACTCTGATGGGGAAAAAATCAGAACTACGCTATGAATATATCCAAGAACACGCCCAATTCGTGGATGTTAGCGGGGTTTAAATGGCGCCTTACGCTTAAACCTGCTGAACAAGTGTTAAGCGGCATACCGAATTAAAGGCACATGGTTTTCATGAATGTTAAGGCAGTCATCTTTAAAGCCTTCAAAAGCGATTTCTTATTTAAGCTTATTTGACCGTCTCATAAGTCATAAAACCAGCCCATTTGTCTCAAGCCAACCCTTTTAAACATTCCTCAAGGTTTTCATGCTCTAATCTTCTCGCAGTGGGTGTGCAGATTGAGTTAAACTGGGATGAAATATTTTTTGCCTATGCACAGGTTACTTTGTGCAAAGATTATAACGCTCGCCTATCTATTTGGCGGTAGCCATGCCTATGCCGATCAAACGATCAATACAAATTTTCCGACATCTTGTGAAGCCCAAGGCGCGACGCTGGACAGCTTCAATTTTATTACAGATTTTGATGCTGGCACATTTGGCGTAGAAAATGGCCAACCCAATCAAAGCCCTGATATAGACCCCTACCCCAACCAAATTACGGGGGGTGTTTTTGATAATTTCTTTGACATTAATCATGGTGATTATGCCTATATCGCGAATATTACGACACCGCGAAACCGATTTCAGCATCCTGATGTCGTCAATAGTCCCGGCGCAATCACTGATCCTGAATTTGGAGCCACGGGCCGTTTTTTTGCATCAGACCCGAATGTCAATACGCCAACGCTGAATTTTAATATTACCAATGTCATACCCAATGAGAATTATGAGCTGGCTTTTTGGGCCGTAAATAGCGAGCTATCTGCGATTCCAAATATTGTAAATGCGGTTGTCGACGGGATTGTTTCATTTTCAACAGGTGAATTAATCGCCGTGAGAGCTGCTTTGCCATGGCAAAGATATGCCTTTGTTTTTAATGCAGGTGATAGAACAACAATTACTTTATCTATGGCCTCAACAGAGACAGGCCGAGGCGGGCGTGATTTTTATTTAGACAATGTGACCTTAAAACGCTGTCTGACTAACACGGCCCAAACAGGCAGCATAGAAGGCACAATCTACATAGATTCAAATCAAAATAATAGTTTCGATAGTGTCGATGAAGCCACACTTAACAATATCGAGGTTCAACTCTTTGATACGCAAGGCGATAGCGATCCTGATAATGACATCTTCATTAGTCGCGTCTCCTCTCAACCGAGTGGATCATATATATTTACCAATTTACTGCCGAATCCAGATTACGAAGTCAGGGTAGATGTAACCGACCCAGATTTGGCCGCGCAACTTGTTATAGGCACGCCAGTTTCAATCAATACCCCGCTTATAGCAGGTCAAACCCATGCCAATAATGATTTTGGCTTTGACGCGACAATGGCAATTTTAACGGCCGAGAAATCTGTGTCTTTATTCAATCCAAATTCAGAAGCCTTATTTGCTACCCCCGGCAATGACGTTATTTATACAATCGCTGTGTCAAATAGAGGTGACGGCGCAACCGATAATAATGCTATATTTTTAGTCGACACCCTCCCCCCAACCGTTGAATTCTTTAATGGAGATTTCGATGGCCCGGGCGGGGTGACGAATAATTCTGTTTTATTTGAACAAATTGGCGCAAATTTGAATTTCGATTTTGCTCGCGATGTTGGTTTTGCGCGCGGCACAGTGAAACCCGCCAATTTTGGGGCCTGTAATGACACACCAACAGGGACATATGACCCAACAATTAATTTTATCTGTTTTGCCCCAGACGGAGCTATGGCATCAGGCACGCCTGATCCAGAATTTAGCTTTTCATTCCGCACGCGGATACAATAGGCATACTACAAGAGGCTACCGCTAACTAGCGAAGCTTATCAACCAAATCCAATTTCGGTTTTGGCGTCTTACAGCCTATCACCCAGACATCATAAACGCCGTGATCAAGCGCGGATATGGCAGGGCGGCTCGCAAACATCCAGCCAGAAAACAAAGTCTCTGGCTCACCATCTGCACCTTTGCCGTCCAGTTTCGTATTTTTTATTTTCAAAAAAGCATAGGTTTCAGGCGGTTCTTCAGGCGGTCTTTTTTCGCAATGCACGGCATCAATCGTTAACGATCCATAGGATAATACATCGCCAATTTGCACGGTATAATCTTTGGTTGTCGCAGTGACTTTATCAAGCGTGCGCAGCACAACGGCCGTGCCTTTAAGGTTTTCGGCCTGCGCAGGCGCAAAAAAACTCGCTGCCGCTAAAGCCGCTAGCGCAATGTAAGACCTTTTACGCATTCGGATCCCAAGCTTCATAATCAGACGTAACTTTGTCGCGCACACCGCCCCGGTCAAGACTGCCTTTAGGTTTATAGGCATGAAGCGTCCCTGTCAGATTTGGCTCATAATCCGTTTGCCAATCATGACGTAGATCCGTTTCACTGGGCGGCTCATCGATTGTATAGTGTAACCAGCCATTCCATACGGGCGGCACGCGCGAGGCATCCGCATAGCCCGTATAAGTGACAAAACGGCGCTTACGGCCCTCATATCCCACTTTATTTTCTTCAAAATAAGTATTGCCATAAGCATCTTCACCGACTTTTGAGGCCTTTGTCCGAATCTGGAAATTTGTCCCAAATGTCGAGCCATTCCACCATGTAAAAATGCGTTTGATAAAGGACACGTAAAGCTCCGAACTTTCCAAGTGAATCTACACTTTTGTTGAGAGGGTTATGCCTGCCAACATCGCCAAGGTAAAGTCAAGATATGACAGAAAAGCGGCGAAAGGCGGGCATGGACGCGGCGTTTTCACACTCAACTGTGCAATTTATGCAACAGAGTGTAATTTTTATTGAACCTTACAGTTTTTTTACTGAATCTCTGAAACGCTTTGTGCCTATATATAAGTGTGAAAACAGGAACTTTAATATCGCATATGTGGATAGCCGCCGCATCCACAATACTCATGACAGTGCCAGCAACGGCCTCGGCGCAAATACGTGTGGATGCGCCTATACATTCATCTTACGGGTCTTGTCCGGCTTGTGATCTGTCCAATAAGCGCTTAAATGGCATTAAACTCGAAAATACAAATTTTGCAGGTTCGATATTTAACAATTCAAATCTGTCAGGCGGACAATTTCACGGCGCAGACTTAACGGGGGCACATTTTCGCAAGGCCATGCTCTATCGTTTTGAAGGCGATACTGTGAAAATGGCTGGTGCCGTGCTAGAAGATGCCACGCTCACCGAAGCCAGAATAACCAATTCTGTACTGCATAAAATTGACCTTAGCCGTGCAATTATGACGCGTGCGAATTTTTCTAAAAATGACTTTCGCGCCGCCAATCTGACCGAAGCTAAAGCTGTGAATGTCAACTTTTCAGGCTCAAATTTTGAAGGCGCAACGCTTGATGATGGCAATTTACAAGATGCTGATCTGACAGATAGTAATTTTAAACATGCCAGTTTCGGTATGGCCATTTTACTTGGCAGTAAAATTAACGGCGCAGATTTGTCAAACGCAAATTTATCGCAAACCCAAGGTCTATCGCAAGCTCAGCTAGATACGGCATGCGGGGATGTGAATACGCAATTACCCAATGGATTATTTTTGCCATTTTGCGAAGAACCTGAAACACTCGCGCCCAACATAACGGCGCCGCATATGTCCTTACACAGTACACAATCAGTGAACGCAGGCACGCAAACACCTGTTATCATTGATAAAAACCAAAAACCTTAAGCGCCGCCTGTATTGATAACTGCGTGCTTGCAGCAAAGCTGCAAGCCGTGAACCCGCGCCTATGCTTTCGGGTCAACCGCCACAGTTTTGATGTTTAATTCTTTAAGCGCAGCTT
The DNA here is from genome assembly GCA_937929915.1 of uncultured Caulobacterales bacterium. Lineage (GTDB taxonomy): Bacteria > Pseudomonadota > Alphaproteobacteria > Caulobacterales > Maricaulaceae > Litorimonas. The sequence goes on from CALFUN010000003.1 coordinate 53,382, forward strand.
TATCAACTTGCGCGGGGGCGTTCATCATTAAATCTTGCGCTTGGCCATTCATTGGGAACAAAATCACATCGCGAATTGTATTTGTCCCAGCCAGCAACATGACAATACGATCAACACCTGGCGCAATCCCCCCATGGGGCGGCGCGCCGAATTTAAAGGCGTTAATCATGCCAGCAAATTTATCTTCAACCACTTCAGGGCCATAGCCTGCAATTTCAAAAGCCTTATACATAACATCGGCTTTGTGGTTTCTAATCGCGCCCGAAGATAGCTCTACCCCGTTACAAACAATGTCATATTGATAGGCGAGGATATCAAGTTTCTTTTCATCCGTATCCGCTTCTTCCAACACTTGCATCGCCGTTTTACCTTCTGGCGCTTGTGGCATAGAAAACGGGTTATGCGAGAAGTCGATTTTCTTATTATCCTCGTCCCATTCATACATCGGATAATCGACAACCCAGCAGAATTTAAACACGCCTTCAGGAATAAGGCCCAGATCAGCGGCGATTTTATTGCGCGCCGCGCCTGCGAGCTTATAGGCATCATTTGTCTTACCTGCAGAGAAGAAAACACCGTCCCCTGCGCTAAGGCCCATTTTTTCAAGTAGCGCCTTCAAATGCGCAGGATCGAAATTTTTAAGTGCAGGGTCTTGCGAGACCACAGCGCCGTCTTCTTCTTTTCTAAGGCGCGCATAGCCAAGACCCGGTGCCTGCATCTCTTTTTTGGCCCATTTATCGAGGCTATCGAAGAATTTACGGCTCTGATTATCTGTCGCTCCTGGCGCAGGGATAGCAATAACCTTACCTCCGCCATTGGTAATTTTTGCAAAAATACCAAAGCCCGTCTTGCTCTCATCCGTAAAGAATTCCGACACATCAGTCAGCTCAAACGGGATACGCAGATCAGGCTTATCCGAGCCATATTTCTCTATCGATTCCTTATAAGGAATACGCGGGAACGGCGTTTGGACTTCGCGCCCATCAGCAAATTCTTCAAACACGCCCGCCATAACAGGCTCAATCGCTTGGAAAACATCTTCTTGCGTGACAAAGCTCATCTCAACATCGAGCTGGTAAAACTCACCGGGCGAGCGGTCGGCGCGCGCATCTTCGTCGCGAAAACAGGGCGCGATTTGGAAATAACGGTCAAAACCCGCCACCATAATCAACTGTTTAAATTGCTGCGGGGCTTGCGGCAGGGCGTAAAATTTACCGGGGTTTAGGCGTGAGGGCACAAGGAAATCACGCGCGCCTTCGGGCGAGCTGGCCGTAAGGATAGGCGTTTGAAATTCTGTAAAGCCGCCCTCAATCATACGGCGTCGCAAGCTATTAATCACCTGCCCGCGCATGATAATATTTTTGTGCAACGTCTCGCGGCGTAAATCCAAGTAACGGTGGGTCAGGCGAATATCTTCGGGATAGTCTTGCTCACCAAAAACAGGCAGCGGCAGCGGAGCCGCCCCGCTTTCAATGATAAATTCATCGGCGCGTAGCTCAACAGCTCCCGTAGGGATTTCGGCATTCACAGCCTCTTCATCACGCTTCAAAAGTTCACCTGTCACCGTAATCACAGATTCAGACGGACAGCGCTTGGCGGCCTCATAAAATTGCGCGGTCGGATAAACAACAACTTGGCTAATGCCGTAATGGTCGCGTAGATCGATAAAGAGCGCATTCGCATGCTCGCGCTTACGATGCACCCAGCCCGATAGCTTAACAATTTGGCCAACATGTTCGGCGCGTAACTCGCCGCAAGTATGAGAACGATAAGCGTGCATAATAAACTCCTTAGTTCGTCATCTGAACTCTTAAGGCGCAAAGCAGAGAGACGGTCTACCGCACCATGTTAATGTGAGCGCGGAAATAGCCTACCCAACGCGCAAGTCAAGCCTGAGCCGTATTTTTTGCGCTTGAGTGGCCGATAGAGAAATTAAAGGTCAATCTTGCAAATATGGTCTGCCTTTTAAAAATGGCTCGCTTTAAAAGGCAGAGATTTGGCTATTTTGAACTTGAAGGCGCACTTACTATATGGTGCCAAAGACTTTTGGCAAATTAGACAATAAAAGTAGCGGTTGTTAAATCACGGCTTTTATTTGTAAAAATGGTAGTGAGAGTGAGACTTGAACTCACGACCTCAGGATTATGAGTCCTGCGCTCTAACCAGCTGAGCTACCCCACCACATCAAAGTGTTCGTGCCATCTCATATATCACGAGATAGGCGCGCCGTTTAAGCGAAATCAGCCTCGCTTGCAAGGCTGATTTACAATGTTTTCGTAAAATTTCTACAGTAAGAATATTGACGTTGGGTCTTGCAAACGCGCTTTTAAATCTTGCATCATTTTCGCCGCATCATAGCCGTCAATAACGCGGTGATCACATGAGATAGAAAAGTTCATCACTTTGCGCTCAATCACCTGACCATTCTCTAAGGCCAATATTTTACGAATTTTATTTGGACCAAAAATTGCGACTTCAGGTCGGTTAATAACAGGTGTTGTCACAATCCCCCCCAGCGGCCCGAGTGAGGTCAGTGTTGTTGTCGCGCCGGTCAACGCTTCAGTGCCGAGTTGATTTGTCCGCGCACCTTCCGCAAGGCGAGCAATTTCTAGCGCCATTTCCCACACTGACAAAGTTTGGGCTTTTTTCAAAACAGGTACAATCAAGCCCGTATCTGTTTGCGTGGCGATACCGAGGTTTAAATCTGTAAACTGGCGCAAAAACCCGCCCTCAAGGCCCGGCGAGCCGTCATGATAACGCGCGTTAAATTGCGGCCAATCTTCGAGCGTCACAGCGAGCGCGCGAATAATGAGCGGCAGCACAGTTAATTTCGGTTTATCATCCGATTTCATCGCATTGGCACGTGCGCGGAACGCTTCAAGCGCAGTTACGTCAATTTCCTCGACATACGTAAAGTGAGGAATATAGCGTTTCGCATCCGACATGCGCGTGGCAATAACACGGCGCAGGCCGATGACTTTCGTGCGGGTTTCATCCGACTCCAGCGGCAAATCTGTAGGTTTGGCTGCCGCAGGATTTGGCGTAGATGCAGCAGAAACGCTCGGGGTAGAACTTGGCGGGGTAGAACTTGGCGGGGCAGAACCTAGCGGGGCTGAGTTTGGCGAGACAAGAGCGCGCGCCGGTGATGACGCAGTCTGCGCCGCTTGCCCTGAAAACAAAAATGCATCTAAATCTTCATGGCTGACACGGCCATCTTCATCTTGGGTTGCTACAGTGGATAAATCGACATTTAAACGCATGGCTCTTGAGCGCACAGCAGGAGATGCCTTCACACGCCCCCCTGATATAGACCGTGCAATCGGCGCGCGTTTCATAGGCGTAGCTTCGGCGGTAACTACTTCGGATTTAGGGGTGTCATCAAGAATTGGCGCAGCTATTTCAGCCTCTTGAGACCCTTGGCCCTCTAAAGTTTTTTCATCATCTGGCGTATCACTCCCTTCAGTGGTAAAGACAACCAAATCCGCCCCAACCGCGAGAACATCGCCCTCTTCGCAAGCCACAGTTTTAATGACCCCTGCCACAGGCGCGGTTAATTCAATCGTAGCCTTATCTGTCATGGCATCTGCCAAAGGCTGATCTTCTTCGACTGTATCGCCAACACTTACATACCATGCAGTGATTTCCGCTTCGACAACACCTTCGCCAATATCCGGCAGTTTAAAATGATAGGTTCCCATTATGCTGCCTCCAACACTTTACGTATGGCGATACCAACGCGCTTTGGCCCAGGAAAATAAGCCCATTCTTGCGCATGCGGATAAGGTGTATCCCAGCCTGTCACGCGCTGTATTGGCGCTTCGAGGTGATAAAAACAACGCTCTTGCACTTGCGCAGATAGCTCTGCCCCAAAGCCTGATGTGCGCGTGGCTTCATGCAAAATCACACAGCGGCCTGTTTTCTTCACGCTAGCTTCAATCGCGTCAATATCGAGCGGTAAAAGCGAGCGTAGGTCAAGAATATCCGCAGAAATACCCATCTCATCTGCGACAGCCTCGGCGATCCAAACCATTGTACCATAGGCTAAAATCGTCACATCATCGCCTTTGCGCATATGCCGCGCCTTACCCAACGGCACCGTGTAATGCCCCGTTGGCACGTCGCCAAGCTCCTGTCCTTTCCAGCTCACCGCAGGCTTATGCGGATCTCCAAAAAACGGGCCATTATAAAGACGCTTAGGCTCTAAAAATAAAACAGGGTCATTATCTTCAATCGCGCTGATAAGCATGCCTTTGGCATCATAAGGGTTGGATGGAATAATCGTTTTTAGCCCCGCAATATGTGTGAACAAAGCTTCGGGGCTTTGGCTATGTGTTGTCCCACCATAAATACCGCCGCCAACAGGCGTACGGATTGTAAGGGGCGCGGTAAAATCACCATTGGAGCGGTAACGCAAACGGGCCGCTTCAGACGCGATCTGATCATAGGCTGGATAAATATAATCCGCGAATTGAATTTCAGCCACAGGCCGCAATCCATTGGCCGCCATGCCCACAGCTATGCCGATGATACCACCTTCGGAAATTGGCGTATCAAAACAGCGGTGCAAACCATGCTTTTCTTGTAGCCCTGCCGTACAGCGAAACACGCCGCCAAAATATCCGACATCCTCACCAAATACGAGCACATCTTTATCTTGGCTCATTTTCACATCGAGCGCATCCCGAATAGCCTCAATCATATTGAGGTTTTGAGTTTTCATATTATCATGTTTTGACGCGGCTTTAGCCATGACTCAACCTCCTCTATTCTAATTCTTGCGAAAATGCGCGTTTTTGCTCATCAAGATGCGGTAGGCTATTTTCATAGACTTCTTCAAACATCGTGTAATGATTAACTTTCGTATCGCCAGACAGGCTGCCCATAGCTTCGGCAGATTTATATGTTTCGCGGACAAATATTTTGCACTCATCTTCAAGCGCTTTATGACGATCTTCATCCCATTCACCAATAGATATAAGATGCATTTTAAGACGTTCAACAGGGTCTCCAAATGGCCAGACATCAGGCTCATTCTCTGGGCGATATTTAGATGGATCATCAGAGGTTGAATGCCCTGATTTTCTATATGTAAAATGCTCAATTAAAGTTGCACCGCCGCCGCCGCGTGCGCGCTCTGCCGCCCATTGCGTTGCCGCATAGACAGCGAGCAAATCATTACCATCAACACGTAATGTCGCCAGACCATAGCCTGTGCCGCGCGCCGCAAATGTCTCGCCTTCGCCCGCCGCAATACCTTGAAATGACGAAATCGCCCATTGGTTATTGACCACATTTAAAATACATGGCGCGCGATATGTTGATGCAAAGTTCAAAGCATAATGGAAATCCCCCTCTGCCGTAGCACCCTCACCTGTAAAAACAGAGGCAATTTCATCGGAATCTTTATAAGCATTCGACATCGCCCAACCAACGGCCTGAATGAGCTGCGTGCCAAGATTACCCGAGATTGAGAAAAAGCCATGCTTGCGGAAAGAATATAAAACAGGAATGGATTTGCCGTCCAAAAGATCACCCGAATTGGACAAACATTGACACATCATATCTTTCATTGAGGCGCCGCGCTGAATTAAAACCCCTTGTTGACGATATGTTGGAAACACCATATCGGAATTACGCAGCGCCATAGCATGTCCGACAGACACAGCTTCTTCGCCAGCGCTTTTCATATAAAAACTCATTTTCCCTTGGCGCTGCATATTAAACATGCGGTCATCCATCGCCCGTGTCAGCATCATGGCTTTTAACCCGCCGCGCAAACGCTCTGCACTCAGATCAGGCTGCCAATCGCCAACTGTTTCGCCGTTAAAATTTAAAACGCGGATAAGACCAAGAGCATGCTCGCTTGTCTCATGGGCTTCGCATAAAGGGTCAGGCCGCGAAGGAGAATGCGCGGAGGGTACAGCTATATGGCTATAATCTGGTGTATCCCCCGGACGAAAAGGCGGCTCCGGGACATAAAGACGAGAGGTGTTTTTGCGCGAATTTTTAGCTTTAGCCATAAATAGATTATCCTCACCATCCTGTGATATATTGATATATTGACAATCGCGCCAATTTAATCTCATAAACAGCGCGATTTAACGATAAGCTATATACATACCCTTCGTGAAATGAAATTTTTTTGCAAGTTTACCTAAAAAGGCAGTATAGCTTACCTTACCAAATTAGGGATAGTCTCTATGTCTGACATTATTGATAACATTGATGCTAAAATACTCCATTTGATTCAAAGCAATGCTGCCTTATCGGTTGCTGATATATCAGATCAAGTTGGTTTGTCATCCTCGCCTTGTTGGCGGCGGATTAAACGCATGGAAGAATTGGGCATTATCGATAGCCGTGTCACGATTTTAAATCGCCAAAAGCTTGGCCTTGATTTCGAAGTATTTGTCGCTGTGAAACTGGCACTGCCAAATCGTGCAAATATGGAAAAATTCGAGAAAGCCGTCGACCGTATGCCCGAAGTCGTGCAATGCGCGGTTGTCACAGGCGCAGTGGATTTTATGCTCCGCGTTGTCACAAAAGACATGCATAGCTATGAAGATTTCTTGCGCGAAGTTCTGCTCTCTATTGATCTGATTTCGGATGTCCAAAGCCGTATTGTGCTGCGCCAATCCAAAGACACAACTGCTATTCCGCTGGGTTTAATCAATAAGGCCGTAAAGTCGATTTAACGTTAATTTGGCAGAGACACACATAGGCCCCTTGCCTATCGTTTCAAAAAAGCCCACATGCACAAAATGACTGACGCACCGACAAACATAAATGTGCCAAATCTTCCAAAGGATGATTTCATCACAATATTTCAGCTCGACGGACAACCTGTTAGGGGACGCTCGATTAGTCTTGGTGCGGCGTTAGATACAGCCATTGCCAAACGCTACCCCGAGCCTGTCGCGCGCCTATTGGGCGAGGCCATGCTTATCGGTGCTTTGGTTGCGCAATCTTTGAAATTTAAAGGCCGTCTTGTTGTGCAATGCCACGGCACCAATCAAGGCGCGGTTAGTCTTTTGATTGCAGATTGCACAAGTGACGGGGCCATTCGCGGCTATGCACGCTGGGACGCAGATGCCCTAAAAGAGATATTGCTAGATAGCCGCGCCCCTGGGGCCAGCACATTACTGGGCGGCGGTACATTCTCTATGACCATCGACCAAGGCCCGGATATGGACCAATATCAAGGGCTTGCAGAAATTGAAGGCGACAGACTATCTGATTGCGCAGAGCATTACTTTGCCCAAAGCGAGCAAATCCCTACAGAAATTCGCCTAGCCTGCGGGCAAAGCATTGACGCCAAAGGCGCACATTGGCGCGGCGGCGGCATGATGATACAAAAAGTCGCTGGCGATGCCGCGCGCGGGGATACAGATGAGGCTTGGACAACAGCGCGTTCGCTCTTTGCAACATTAACCGACGCCGAATTAATTGATCCTGATTTATCTCAAAATAACTTATTATTTCGCCTATTTCACGAAGATGGTGTCCGCATGATCGGCACACATGATGTGCGCGCGCAATGCTCATGCTCACGCGAGCGATTATATAATACGCTAAAGAGTTTCGATAAGACGGCTGTAACGGATATGGCTGAAGACGGCAGAATTACAGCAAATTGTGAATTTTGCGGTACGGATTATATCTTTGAAATCAGTGAGCTGACCTAAGCGGCATTATGCACGCCAAAATGCGGGCGTAAACATCACAAGCGCGGTGATAATCTCCAACCGGCCAATAATCATAGCTATAAGCAGCACCCATTTCGCCGTAGCTGGTAATGCCTGATAATTTCCAGCGGGGCCAATAATATCCCCTAAGCCTGGCCCAACATTCGCAACAGCACTACCAGCGCCTGACCAAGCCGTAACAGGATCAAGGCCAATTAAAGCCAGCAAAATTGCGACAATGATAATCGTCATAAAAAACACAAAAAAGTAACTCATCACAGAATAAACAACAGAATCTGGCAAAGGCTTTCCTGCGTATCGTAACGGCGCAACGGCATTACGGCGCGGCATTTTAAATAAGTAAGCTCGCATGGCTTCAAAGGCGACTTGATAGCGGAAAATCTTTAACGAGCAGGCCGTACTCCCCGCACAGCCGCCAATAAACATAAACCCAAAAAACGCCCCCATCGCAAATGGCCCCCACATTTGATAATCTGTGGTCGCATAGCCTGTCCCTGTTACAATCGACACTGTGTTAAAGGCCGATAGGCGCAATCCGCGCAGCCACGACATTTGCCCAGACACATATAATGACACAGCCACAACCGTAATCAGCGCGGCCATCACAACTATAAACGCTCTGACTTGAGAGTCTTGAAATGGCGCTTTAAAATTCCCGCGTGTCGCCATAATGAGATAAACGCCAAATGGCATCGCACCTGCCATCATAAAGATAATACAGACAATATCTGCCCCATTATCGACAAAACCGCCCATAGAGGCGTCCGATGTCGAATAGCCCCCTGTTGCCACTGTCGTCATCGCATGAGCCACCGCATCAAACCCGCCCATACCTGTGAGCAAGTAGCCTATCATACAAAGGACAGTCAAAAGAAGGTAAATTCCCGAAATTCCCGCAGCAAGCCCTGCGGCTTTGGGCAAGATTTTCTCTCCAACATCGGAAGATTCGAGCCTGAAAAGCTGCATGCCGCCAACATTTAGCATCGGCAATATCGCCATGGCCGTCACAATAATGCCAATGCCGCCAATCCACTGTAAAATCGCGCGCCACAATAAAACACCGCGCGGCATATCATCTAGCCCCGTTAGCACTGTCGCACCTGTTGTTGTAATCCCAGATGTAGCTTCGAATAAGGCGTCCGTAAAAGACAGCTTCATAGGCTCTAACATAAACGGAATAGAAGCCATTAAAGAGAGTACAATCCAAGCAAATACAGTCAAAACAAATGCACCGCGCGCACGTAAATTAGGCTTAGGCGTATAGGTGGCCGTCGCCATCACCGCTCCGAAAACCGTTGTAAATAATCCTGCAACACCAAAACCGCGCCATGAGCGGCCTTCGTCAAAAAAATCAACCAACATTGGCGCAAACATGGCCATGCCAAGTGCAGCGGTCATCAAACCAATCACAAAAAATACAGGACGCAAATCAGGCATAGAGTTTTGCATAACCCGTTAAATTAAGAATGAAAACTCTTTACTGACCTGTCACGCTGAAAGATTACGTAAAACAGGGTTGCTTTATCGGGGTAAATTGCGCGAATAGAGAACTAGACAATCAGCATATATAAAACATTAGATAGACAAAGAGACACACGACATGACGTGGACACATAAATTCCTAACCAGTAGCGCATTTCTACTCGCAACGGCCCTGAGCGCATGTCAGCCCCCTGCGCCATCTAAGACAACAACAAACACGAGCGATACCGCGCCCCCTGTAACCGATTTACAAACCGCTGCAGCCGACGCACAAACACGCCAAGCGCGCCAAAGCTATCTAACGGCAAAGCCTGGAACTGGGTATTTAACACCAGAGCGCATTAACAGCTCACCGTCTTTATCTGGCTCATCTTTACGCGCAGCGCGTATAGCACCGTCCGGCGAATTTGTCACAGTCTTGCAAGGCCGCGAAGATGACGCCTCACAACAAGACCTATGGGCCTATGATCTTGCAACAGGTGAAGGCCGTCTTTTAGTCAGCTCAACCGATCTTCTTGGGCAACCAGAAATTCTCTCGGCGGAGGAAAAAAACCGCCGTGAACGCGCACGCCAATATGGGCGCGGTATTATCACCTATAGCTGGGTCGGCGAAAACCTCCTGCTCTTCCCGTTAGGAGGCGATATTTATCTTTATGATTTGGAAGCTCAAACATCACGTCAAGTCACGGCCACAAACGGATTTGAAACAGACCCGAAAGTCTCTGGTGACGGCTCGAAAGTCACTTATGTTCGGGACAATGAGCTATATATTAAAGACCTTGAAACGGGCCTAGAGCGCCAACTGACCAGCGGGGCTACAGAGACTGTGCGCAATGCGACCGCTAGTTTTGTTGTCCAAGAAGAACTTGACCGCTCTACAGGCTATTGGATGAATGGTGACAATACGCGCATTGCCTATACACAAATTGACGAAGCGAATATTGCCGTAGAAAACCGCATTGAATTTGGCGCAAATGGCGTTGAGAATGTAGCGCAGCGCTATCCATTTGCAGGCACGGATAATGCGACAATAAAACTTGGTATTGTTAGCACAAAAGGCGGCAAGACACGCTGGGTTAACCTTGGCGAAGACAAAGATGTTTACCTCACCCGCGTCACATGGGCGCCTGATAATCGCTATCTCTTTGCAGGTATCTTATCACGCGATCACAAAACGCACAGATTTTACAAAATTGATAGCCGCACAGGAAATTCCGAAGTGTTTTACACGGAAACATCTCCGACATGGTTAAATATTGGCACGACATTACGCGCGACACAGGATGGCAGCCTAATTTGGTCTGCCGAGCGCAATGATAAGCGGCAATTATTCAAAATTGGCGCAGATGGTGACGTCACCGCCTTAACGCCAGATAATTTAATGGTGCGCAGCTTATTATGCCGAACAGGCGACACGGCTTATGTCTCTGGGTGGCAAGACAATCCACTTTCAACCCATATATTTAAAGTGAACCTCGCTGCGCCCGTGCCTGAAGACGGCGCAAGCCTCAATGCCCCTTTGCTCGAGCAACTTACGCAGCGTGATGGTCAAAACTATTTTGCCTTTAACGGGGATTGCTCGCGCTATTTAGGGTATTATAATTCCGTGACAACCCCGCCGCAACTGCGCGCCTATGAAGCGGATGGTACGCCGCTGGCATGGCTAAACGAAAATAAGTTAGATGACACACATCCATCTTCTGCGTTTCGCGGCACGCGCATTACCCCTGAATTTGGACAGATTGATGCCGAAGATGGCACAAAGCTAGATTACGCACTTTATAAGCCCAAAGATATGAAACCTGGCGAAAAACGCGCCAGTATTACGATTGTCTATAATGGCCCAGGCGTGCAGCGCGTTGCTAATCAATGGGGCGGTAATAATTTCCAAAATATGCTCGCCCATCACGGCTTTGTTGTCTTTATATTAGACGGGCGCGGAGCCTCTAATCGCGGCAAAGCATTTGAAGATGTATTATACCGCGCTATGGGCAAAGCCGAAGTTATTGACCAAAGCACGGGGGCTGATTGGCTTAAAGCTCAAAGCTTTATCGATCCTGATCGCATGGGCGTTTATGGCTGGTCTTATGGCGGCTATATGAGCTTACACATGCTAGCACAAACCAATAAATATGCCGCAGGCGTCGCAGGCGCACCCGTCACAGACTGGGCGCTTTACGATACGGCTTACACGGAGCGTTATTTGGGAAGCCCCAACCCTGATTCAGACAATTTTACCCCGGGAGCTTATGAGAATAACTCTGTATTTACCCATTTAGAGGGCTTAACAGAACCTATGCTGCTCATTCATGGCATGGCCGATGATAATGTGGTATTTCGCCATTCGATAAAACTCATGGACGCTATGCAAGCCAGCGGGGCACAAAATATGCGGCTTATGACTTACCCCGGCGAAAAACACGGCTTTCGCAAAACATCCAACCGCATTCATAGAGACCGCCAAATATTAGAGTTCTTTCTCGAAAAACTTGATGTTCAAGATGAATAATTCAGACAAATAAAATTTAAACAAGACCGTTATTGAGAGGCGGTCTTGTCTTTTGCCTTTGCTTTGCGAATGGCTTCATTAATACGTCCGCGCAGCACAGCCGTTTCAATAATCGTCGGATCAAGGTCTAAGGCCCGTTCAATATCTATCTTCGCCTGTTTTAAATTCCCTTGGTTGAAATGTGCATCGGCGCGGTATCGTAGCGCATCAATACGGTTGGGCGATAACGTTAAAACAGAGGTCAAATCTGTCTGCGCGTAATCATAGCGTCCAGCCTTTGCATAGGCCCGCGCGCGTGCAATCCGCAGATCTTCATGGTCATATTTCAGATCAAGCCCGTCAGTGGCAGATTTATAAGCTCTCTGCGGATTCCCTGCATCCAACCAAAAATTTGTCGCTTCAAAATAGAAATTGGCCCGCATAGTCGGCGTACCTGCATTCGTATCTTTGGCCAGATTATCAAGTTTAAACGCCGCTTCATCGGGATGACCTAAGCCAAACAAAGCCATGGCGACGCAATGTTTGGCCCGCCGCCCGCCCCCTTGAGAGCGCCAAATCAGCGCTTCTTCATAAGCCAACTCACTATCTACAGCTATGCGCTCAAGACAGGCTTCATGCTTTTTATCAAATTCTAATGTCAGGTCTTCGGCCATGGCCGTTTGCGCCATTGGTGCAAACCCTATTGCAATTACACTCAAAGCCCATATCAATCGTGTTGTCATATCCGTTATTAACCCAGAGAATAATCAATCCGCAATGCAGAACAGCGTTAAAAGACAGTCATCTAAATCCGCGCTTATCCTCGGCGCAGGCTATACAGCCCGCAGGCTAATACCGCTTTTACAGACCCGCGGTTACACAATTAGCGCAACAAAACGTACAAAATCTATTTCGTTGGATAATGTCACGGAGATTACGTTTAACGGAACACTTTGCCATGCACTTAAAACCGCATTTGAAACGGCAGATGTGATTTTAAATTCCATGCCGCCATTTAAAACCGCAAATCCTCATAAAAACTCAAAGTTTGCCGACCCAGCTTTGGCCGCATTATCACCCTTAACCCCGAAACCGACCTGCTGGATTGGTTATTTATCCGCCACAAGTGTTTACGGAGATTTAGGCGGAGCCTGGGCGAGCGAAGATAGCCCCATCCAACCCAGTTTACAACGCGGCAAAGCCCGCGCACAGGCTGAAATCGCTTGGATAGAAACAGGCTGGCCTGTGCATATTTTTCGCCTTGCGGGGATTTATGGCCCGGCTCGCAACCCTTTTGAAAAATTACGGGCAGGCACCGCGCGGGCCGTTATCAAAGAGGGGCATATCGTCAACCGTATTCATGTGGACGATATATGTAGCGCTTTGCTCAAATCCATTGATAGGCCAAATCCCCAGCGCATATATAATCTTGCAGATGGTCACCCTGCTCCGCCGCAAGATGTACTATATTATGCGGCAGATTTGCTCGGCGCGGCCCGTCCGCCTGCTATTCGCGTAGATAGTCCAAATGTCACAGCCATGGCCCGTACATTTTATGCAGAGACAAAATCTATTGATGCCAGCCGCGCCAAAACAGAATTAGGCTGGTCGCCGCAATATCCAACCTATCAAGACGGGCTTAAAGCCATATACACGGCCAAATCAGCCGGTAAATTATAAATATTAAAAGCTTTGCAAACCTATTACGCTACAATAAAGTTTATCACGAATTGAACTTAGAAAACGTTGACAGTCTCCCTAAAATTCGGCGACATTGCCCTTGTAATATTTACCTAAACCCCAATATTTACACAAAACCTAAAGAGTGACCCATGCCCAAACAGACAATAAAAAGCTCCGGCAATTCAGATGACCGTATCCACAAAATTGCCAAGGCAGCGGAGATCTATGGGCAGCGCAGTTTCGATAATTACGCGCAAGTTCGCTCTTTTGCCGAAACAACACGTGATGAATTATGCCAATGGCTTAGTCCTGATCATCAATGTGTCTATCTTGTGCCGCCCGAAGGTCCATTTGGTGCAGAAAATTACAGATCTGCGGCCTATTCTGTCGCGGGACAAGGCTACTTGCCGCTAAAACCCATTAGCTTCGGACTTGCTGTACGAATTTCAGACGAGCATGATTTTATGCGCCTACGTATTGAGTGCCGCAAAGAAGGCGATGCTATGTACACCAGCATTGAAGGCATACGTCATATCCGCATTCCGCTGCCTGTCGAAAAAACGGGCTTATTGCCGTTATTTGAAGAAATTTATACGCATATACTTGAATTTTTCACACTCAGCGTTGATGAATATGATAATGGAAATTACGGCGGTACAGATATAGGCTTTGATATTATGCGAATCACGGAATAACCCTAGATAACTGACGTTTTGAACTACACCTAATACGCTCTAAAATAGACGCGCATTATAAGGATTTCGATGGCCGCTGATATTGCACACCATGCTGTTAATTTACTCCCGTTCAAGATTGCCTTAATTGGCGCCCTTGGGATTGGCGCGCAATGGCTTGCGTGGAAACTGCAACGGCCCGCAATCGTCCTAATGGCGATCGCTGGACTTATTTTTGGCCCGTTAATCGGCTATTTTATAAGCCTAGGCGCGCCTGAACCCATACAAGGCTTATTGGAACGTTTAAGGCTTGACCCCGTCAATGATTTTCAAGAGCTTTACAGACCGATGATCGGGATTGCTGTGGCGATTATTCTGTTCGAAGGCGGCCTTAATTTAAAACTCAAAGACTTGGGTGATGCTCGTCATGCCGTGGCGCGTATGGTGTTTTTCGCCGCCCCTATCGCTTGGGTATTAGGCACGGCTGCCGCGCATTATATAGTTGGTATTTCTTGGGATATTGCCATTATGGTTGGCGGTCTCTTTGTTGTGACAGGCCCAACCGTTATCATGCCGTTACTGCGGCAAGCTCATCTAAAATCGCGGCCTGCCAATGTGTTAAAGTGGGAAGGCATCGTCAATGACCCACTAGGTGCATTATTTGCCGTTGGCGGATATGAATTTATTCGTTTTTCGCAAACCGAAGCCTCGATGATATTTATATTTGGCAAGCTCGCATTTGCTGCAATCTTTGGCACATTAATCGGAATTGTCTCGGCTTTTGGTTTGGCTTGGGCGTTTCGCCGCGGGCATATTCCTGAATATCTCAAAGCCCCTATTGTCTTGGCTTGGGTGCTGGTTATCTATGTTCTGGCTAATACTATGGCAGATGAAACGGGACTTTTGGCCGTTACCGCGCTTGGTATGACCATGGCCAATACAAAATTTGCGTCTATGGTAGAAATGCGCCGTTTCAAGGAAAACATCGCCATTATCCTTGTCTCAGGCATTTTCGTCGTCTTAACAGCCACCTTAACACCAGAAGTTCTAAGAGCCTTTTTGGGTGAATGGCGGGTCTTAGCTTTTGTTCTCATCATGATGCTTGTGGTGCGCCCTGTCGCTGTCATGATTTCAACACTTTGGTCAGGCCTGTCATGGCGAGAGAGCTTGCTGATTAGCCTTATCGCGCCGCGCGGGATTGTGGCTGTGGCTGTTGCGGGTTTATTTGCTGCCGAGCTAACCGCGCTAGGCCGTGAACAAGGAGCATTATTTGTTCCCCTTGCATTTGCACTTGTCTTTGCAACAGTTTTATTCGCAGGCTTTTTCATTGGCCCGCTCGCCCGCGCGCTGAAACTCGATGCAGGTGACGGGGACGGTGTTATGATTGTCGGAGCAAACCCGTGGTCATTAGGTCTGGCCAAAGCGCTTAAAGATATGGGCATAAAAGTCACTGTTGCGGATACGAATTGGCGCCGATTACGCGGGGCGCGGCTTGAAGGACACGCCACATTTTACGGCGAAGTCCTATCTGAAAACGCCGATTATTCATTAGATCATAGCGCCTTTAACCACCTCATTGCCGCCACGCCTAATGATGCTTATAATGCCCTTGTCTGCGTAGAATTTGCACCAGAATTGGGACGGCATAGAGTGTTCCAAGTCGGGGCGCGAGACGGAGATCAAGACGATTCAGAAAGCATTGCCTTTACCTCTCGCGGACGTACATTTACCTCGCGCGGACGCAGTTTTGACGCGCTCACACGCGATTGGTGGGGCGGTTGGCGGTTTAGATCCACAAATCTATCTGAGAGTTATACGCTTGAAGATCTGTATAAAGATCGCGGCGACGATATGGATTTGCTGCTGGCGCGTAAACCGGATGGCACAATGGAGTTCATTCAGCCCGGGCAGGAAAGCCGCGCAGCGGGAGCGACCATCTTATCATTCTGCCCCGCCAAAGACAGAGATGTCTCGCGCGGCTCTGGAGCAAAACGTGATGACGGCGAAGGGTTAGCTGGGCCGGCCAACCCGTTACCCTCCTAAAGTCATAGCACAGCTAAGCGCGTATTTCATGACACAAAATTAAGCTATATCGTAACCCCCTTTTAATACCTACACGCTAAAAATTTAGGCTCTATTAACCCTAAAGTGAGCCGCGTGCCCCGTCCAAATTTGAACATATCCTCTCTGCTGCCATTCAAGTTGAGCCTGTCCCAAAGGCTTAAAACAATTATTCAGCGTATCTGCGTAGCGGGATGGGCCTTGACGTATTTATGCGGGATGGGCGGGCTATCTCTCTTTGCGCTTGCAGCAAAAGATTTGCCAAACCCCAAATCCTTATGGGAGCGCTCACGGCCTGTATCCGTGCAGATTGTTGACCGTAATGGCCGCGACATACTCGTGCGCGGCGCAGCTAAAGAACAGCCCGTTGACTTAGATGCCCTGCCTTTTCACATTCCAATGGCGGTACTTGCGACCGAAGATAAGCGCTATTACAATCATATAGGTATAGATCCGCTCGGTATCGCGCGGGCCATGGTAGTTAATATAAAGGCTGGGCGTTATGTCGAAGGCGGCTCCACGCTCACACAACAACTGTCCAAAAATGTGTTTTTATCTCCAGATAAAACTCTGCGCCGTAAAGCCCAAGAAGTCATATTATCCATTTGGCTTGAACGCGATTATACAAAAGGCGAGCTATTAGAACTATATTTGTCGCGTGTCTATTTTGGCGGCGGGGCTTGGGGCCTTGAATCCGCAAGTGATTTATATTTCGACAAACCTGCAAGCGAGTTAACCCTTGCCGAAGCTGCGATGATGGCAGGTATTTTAAAAGCTCCGTCCGCTTATAACCCTGTCGCAAATCCAGAGCGGGCCAAGCGCCGCACAGCCATTGTTTTAAACGCCATGGAGCGACAAAATTTGTTAGGTGAGCACGTCAAAGCTATGGCGCTCGCGGAAGATATATATATCCATAAACCGCAAACCCATCATAGCGCGCAATATTTTGTCGATTGGGTTTGGCCACTCATGGAAAGCTATATCGGCATACCCAATCAAGATATTATCATTCAGACAACCTTGGATATTGACGCGCAAAACCTCGCCCATAAATCTGTCAATACACATCTTGATCCCGAACGCGGTGCCCATCAAGGCGCATTGGTAAGTCTGGACGGCACAGGGGGCGTTATCGCTATGGTTGGCGGTGCATCCTATCAAGACAGTCAATTTAACCGCGCCGTACAAGCCAAACGCCAGCCGGGTTCGGCGTTCAAACCCTTTGTTTATCTGAGCGCCCTGCGCGCAGGATTATCCCCATGGGATCGCCGCGTGGATAGTGAAATTACAATAGATGATTGGAGCCCTGAAAACTTCAATGAGCGTCATCTGGGTATGATGAGCCTCCAAAATGCCTTTGCACGGTCAACAAATACAATCGCAGTCGCGCTTGGCGAAGAAGTCGGGCGCGACACCGTCATTCAAACCGCAGCTGAATTTGGCCTTACAGACCTAAAACCCTATCGCAGTCTGGCTCTTGGTGCATTTGTAACAACACCGCTTAAACTCACAGAGAGCTACTTACCTTTTGCAAATTGGGGACTGCGAAAACCAGCTTATGGTATCATATCTATATCTACCGCTGATGGCACCCCGCTTTATGATTACAGCGCGCCGCCGCCAATAGCTGTACTGCCAAGCCAGCAATTATCAGATATGAACCTGATGATGACCCGCACCGTCGAGACAGGTACAGGGCAGCGCGCAGCTGTGAAAGGACATCATGTCGGCGGCAAAACAGGTACAACCAATAATTTTCGCGACGCTTGGTTTATTGGATATAGTCCAGACATCGTCACAGGCGTATGGATTGGCGCGGATGATAATAGCCCCATGCAAAATGTAACAGGCGGGACAATTCCTGCGCAGATATTCCATGATTACATGTCGGTCAAACTCAAAGAATATAAGGCCATAAAGCTGCCAATTTCGCGGCAACCTGAATGGGTCAAACGCAATGCGCAGCTAAATAACTTACTCGATCAAATCGAAGGTAAATTGCCTTAACGCGGTCAATTCAGGCCCGTAAGCTAAGTTAGAAACCTCAAACCTAATCGCAAAAATGTGACATAAAATGTGGTATAAGGTGAATAGGCGCAGGTAAATTTTCGTCTATGAGAGGCTCGACATGATATAGATAATATCAATGTTAAACATTTTAAGGGACAAAACTCATGTTAAAAACACCTATATTTAAAACTATAAGCATTGCAGCTATCGCACTTGCTCTAACGGCTTGCTCAAATAAATCTGCCAATGACACGGGCGCAGACACAGCAGCGCAAGCGGTAACACCTGCGGCAAATGCTGATGTTGTATCCGTTGGTACATTTAGTGGCCGCAATGACCATGTCACAACAGGCGGCGTCTCTATCGTCAAAACAGACACGGGTTATCACCTTGTTTTAGGCACTGATTTCTCACTCGACGGCGCGCCCGACCCTGTTGTTGCACTGGGCAATAATGGCGAATATAGCAAAGATAATAAGCTAGCTTCGCTCTCTAAAAAAAGCGGTGCACAAACTTACGCGATACCTGCCAATATGAATCCTGCAGATTTTTCAGAAGCTTATATTTGGTGCGAAAAATTTGATGTCTCCCTCGGCACTGCCAAACTTACATCAGCAAGTTACGGGTCTTAAGGCCAAAGCCGCATTCCCGTAAGCAAAGCTGGCGGCTATAACGCCCCATAGCCGTCAGCGCATAGATATAAAATCTAAAAATTTGTGTTAAAAATCTGCTCCAACAGCATGCAGAACAGAGCCGTGGTTGCGTAACCATTTTTTTGCAAGCTTCACATCATCAAAAATACTATCGCAAACATCCCAAAAGGCTTGGCTATGATTGGCTTCAATCATATGCGCGCATTCATGCGCTGCCACATAATCCAGCACAAATGGCGGAGCGCAAATTAAACGCCAACTATAGGAAATATGCCCTTCGCCATTACGCGTAATACATGAGCCCCAACGCGATGCCGTATCGCGTACACTGATCTTGCCAACTCTCTTACCCAGTTTTTCAGCATAATGATGGCTTGCCGCTTCAAGTTCTGCGCGAGCTTCGCGGATGAGTAAGCGGCGTACACGGCCTGCAAAACTCTCTGCATCTGGCGATGGGACAATAATTTTTTTCATCTCAGGCACAATACGCGGACGGGCCCGGCCTGACGGCGATATAAGCGCAAATTTCTGACCCTGATATAATATCTCTTGGCCTGCAATAAAGGGCTGCGGCTCTGGTAAGCTTTCAAGCTGCACATCAATCCAGTCGCGTTGCTCACGAGCAAAGTTTTGCGCTTTTTTAAAAGCCCGCACCCCCGGGACAACAACATGAACTTCGCGGTCTGCATTTTTCACACGCAAAGAGATTCGCCGCGCACGATCAGACAAAACATATAAAACACGCGGATCATTTGGATCACGCAAGGGAAAACTCTGTTTGACGCGCTTATTTGCCGTGTTAGTGTTCTGTGTGCCAAATTTCAAAAGGAAGCCTTCCATGACCCAGTTTTTACTCTCAAAACCCCTACGCATTGGCGTAAGTGCTATATGCTTATCAGCGACTTTAATGATGGGAGCCTGCGGCCCAAAGGACAAGGGGGCAGAACGGACAATTTCAGCAGAAAAAGCGCCATTAGGCCTATCAAGCCTGTCAGATAAAGATTTTGCACGGCATTTTTCAGTCCCAAAACGCAAGATTAGCACGGCTGAGAGTCAAAACGCTCTCGCAAAACTCGGTCTGGCCGAATCAAATGAAAATGGATTGAGCTGGCAAGAACAAAGCG
The DNA here is from genome assembly GCA_937929915.1 of uncultured Caulobacterales bacterium. Taxonomy (GTDB): domain Bacteria; phylum Pseudomonadota; class Alphaproteobacteria; order Caulobacterales; family Maricaulaceae; genus Litorimonas. The sequence goes on from CALFUN010000003.1 coordinate 73,263, forward strand.
GAAGCAACGGATCTTATACGTTTACCAATATGAAAAGCACCTCTGATGACGGGACAGTTTCGATTGGCAAAGCTGAACTTTTTGGCATTCATATGGATGGCGATCAAGCCACATTTGACCGTGCTGACTTTGGGGATGTTACCCTAATAAGCGAAGATGTCACCATCAAAGTGGACTCCATGAGCCTTGCACGGCCAACAGCCGATACAGCCAAAGCTATCGTGAAAAGCCTTGAAAACCTCGCAAATGATATTGATTTGGATTTTGGAGATGAGACTGATTTTGGCTTCGGCGCTATTTCTATGAAATCCGTCGATATTAAAGCCGATGAAGTTACGGGCACAATCGAACAGATTGTCTGGGGTACGGATGAGGATACAAAACGCGCGGACATCAAAATCGAAAATGTTGATTTTAATATTCCGCAAGACGGATCAGATATAAGCTCGCTTCTAACACTGAAAAATCTCTCAGCCCGCGGATATAATGTAAAAGATATATCCAAAGGCTTTGCAGCAGGCACAAGCGGAGACCCCTCTGGCTTATCTTCATTACTCATGGGGTTTAATGCCTATGAAGTCCCTTATGACACGGTCACATTAGAAGGGTTTAAATTTGATGGCTCTGCCGTGAATATAGATCTGCCTAAAATCGAAGCCGAGTCGCACGTTAAGAACGATGTTACAACAATCACGCAAGTTCTAGCGCCCATGACAGTGAAAATGAATGAGAGCATCAGCGGAAATGCGCGCCAAGCCTATGACATATTACAACAGCTTGGTTTTGACACTATGACATTTGAAAGCTCACAAACGACCATTTTAAATAAAAAGACTGACACAATGGAAGTCAAAGACGGTATTTTTGAAATGGATGAAGGCTTTCGGTTAAATTATAAATATGGCGCATCAGGTCTACAAGCTTTAGCCGACACACAAACTGGCGGAGCGGAGCAGTTAACGAGCGCATTAGACAAGATGAAAATCAACGGCATGACTTTAAGTCTTGAGGATAAATCTATTGTCGAGCGCGGCCTGAAACTCGCGGCACAAATGCGTGGGAAGGATGCCAATCGCGTCAAACAAGAAATGCGTGCAGCCCTAACCCTAGCCCCGCTCGCAGCGCGTAATGACCTTGAAAAGGATATTATTAGCCAATTTGGCGGCGCTTTTATGGATTTCATTGATAATAGCGGCACTTTAACTGTGCAAATCGCGCCCCAAAACCCGATTGCTCTGTCATCTTTAAATGATGTCGAAAACATTACCCCAGAAGATTTAGGATTTTCAGCGCGTCAAGATAATTAAGATAAAGACCTAATAATAGCGCGGCGGATTAAATCTGCCGCACAAGTTTTACACATAGAACAAACGAAAATGTAATCTATCGTGCATTTCTATCGTCTTGATATTCTCTGCAATTTAGCACATATGCGTGCACATATATCGCGGATTGCAATATTCGCATAACCATTTGGAGGCAAATCGCATGAAAGTTCTCGTCCCCGTCAAGCGTGTGCTTGATTATAACGTTAAGGCTCGAGTGAAATCCGATCAGTCTGGCGTTGATCTGGCTAATGTTAAAATGTCCATGAACCCGTTTGATGAAATCTCTGTCGAACAGGCGGTGCGGTTACAAGAAGCTGGGACGGCCACGGAAACGATTGTCGTCTCTATTGGCCCTGCAAAGTCTCAAGAAACCATCCGAACAGGCCTTGCTATGGGTATGGATCGCGGTGTGCATGTGCAAACGGACGATGACCTTGAGCCGCTTGCGATTGCAAAAATCCTCAAAGCCGTGGCGGAGGCCGAAGGCGCGGATCTGATTATCCTTGGCAAACAAGCGATTGATAATGATTACGGCACAACAGGCGGGATGCTCGCAGCCTTGCTAGATCGTCCGATTGGATCTGCGGCAAATTCCATAGACCTCAATGGCGATAGCCTCACAGTTGTCAAAGAAGTCGATGGCGGTTTGCAAACTGTCAAATTGCAGATGCCTGCGATTATCACAACGGATTTACGCCTTAATGAACCGCGCTATGCTTCTTTACCCAATATTATGAAGGCAAAGAAAAAACCGATTGATGCGAAGACACCTGCTGATTTCGGTGTGGACACAGCGCCGCGTTTAAAAACATTGAAAGTCACAGAACCACAAGCGCGTGCAGCTGGCATTAAAGTCGAAGATGCAGCCACTTTGGTTGATAAGCTGAAAAATGAAGCAGGAGTTATCTAATGGCTATTCTTGTTGTTGCAGAACATGACAATACTGAGCTAAAAGACGCGACGCATAAAACCGTCACAGCCGCGCTCGCTATGGGCGCAGATGTTGATGTGCTTGTTGCGGGCAACAATGCGGGTGATGTCGCCGAAGCGGCCGCGAAAATTTCAGGCGTGCGCAAAGTCCTCACCGCAGAGCATGACAGCCTAACCCGCCAACTCGCCGAAAGCATGGAAGTCGTGCTTGTCCCGCTTATGAGCGGATATGACGCCGTATTGGCACCGGACACAACAACGCATAAAAACTATATGCCGCGTGTCGCCGCCAAGCTTGATGTGCAGCAAATCTCATCCATAACTGGCGTGGAAAGCGCGGATACATTTGTGCGCCCGATCTATGCTGGCAACGCTATGGCCACTGTGCAATCCTCAGATGCCAAAAAATGTATCACTGTCCGAACAACCGCTTTTGCCGCTGCAGAAGATGGCGGCAGCGCCTCTATCGACGCCTTGGCCGCGCCGTCTGGCCCCTTCAAAGCCGAATATATTGGCGAAGAGCTTTCTAAATCTGACCGTCCCGAATTAACAGCGGCGAAAACCGTTATCTCTGGCGGGCGCGGAATGGGAAGCGGCGAAAACTTTAAACTACTCGAGGGCATAGCCGATAAGCTCGGCGCAGCTATGGGCGCATCACGCGCGGCTGTTGATGCGGGCTTTGTGCCCAATGATTGGCAAGTTGGTCAGACGGGCAAAGCCGTCGCGCCAGACCTCTATATCGCTGTCGGTATTTCTGGTGCCATCCAGCATTTGGCGGGCATGAAAGACAGTAAAGTCATCGTCGCAATCAATAAAGACGAAGAAGCCCCGATCTTCCAAGTCGCAGATTACGGCCTCGTCGCTGACCTATTCAAAGCTCTCCCAGAGTTTGAAGCGGAATTGGAAAAGGCGGGGTTATAGATCTCCGCTTTAAACAAATTTAATTTTCAATACATGAAAGCCTGCTACTTTTAAGCAGGCTTTTTATTGTCATGAATCAATCTCTTAATAGACATAAATCGATCTAAATTCTTCTTGATACAGGCTCGTCATAAAGGAATGCAGAGTGGATAATAAAATAAAAAACAACAAATTTCGGTATTGGCTTGGCGGTTGCGTAGCCGCCTTACTGCCCGTTTCACTCGGTCTTTGGTTCGCCGCTATTCCGGTCATTGTGGGCGGGGACAAATCCTGTAACATTCACACCAATAACGTAACAATGATATGTGATTTTTATCGTAGTTTTGGCTCTGTTTTTTATCAAGTATTCTGCGCGCCAATATATTTAAGTTTAATATTTATCGCACCCATAATTGCAATTAGCTGCGTACAAAACTTACTTAAAGAAACTGAAGTATTTTGGATTGATATTATTCAAGTTAGCATATCTCAATCAACAAAAGCGAATCTTTGGACAGCAGTAATTTATAACGGCGGATTATTTTTCTATATTTTTTATTTACCACTTATATCCAATTCATTAAACGGTATCGGAATAATATTTGTCCTTTTAACACTAATTATCATCATTCAAACTTTATTATGGATGTTAATCACAATGCCTTTGTCTTTGATATGTGCCATTATATTTGGATTGATTATCAGGCCACACAACAAGTCGTCATTATAATAGATAGACAGTTGAAACTTTATCAAACTAAAACCTAAACCACACTCACAATCGCGCCGCATAATACTTCCAATTCCTTATCGCTAATAATATAAGGCGGCATGACATAGATAAGCCGCCCGAATGGACGCACCCAAACGCCTGCTTTGACAAAAGCTTCTTGGATAGCGGCGACATTAACAGGGACATTCATTTCAACAACACCAATCGCGCCAAGCACGCGTACATCCTTAACGCCTGCATGATCCGCAAGTGGTTTTAGCGCCTGCAAGCCCCGCTCTATACGCGCAATATTGGATTGCCAGCCTTGCGGGTATAATGCGCCCTGCCCTGTCTGCGTGAGCAAATCAAGGCTCGCAGAGGCAACAGCACAAGCAAGAGGATTGCCCATAAAGGTCGGGCCGTGCATCAGTTCTGGCACAGCCCCCTCAGAGATTGTCATCGCTACATGGCGCGTTGTCATTGTCGCCGCAAGCGTCATCATCCCGCCCGTTAGCGCTTTACCTACGCAAAAAATATCAGGGGTAATGCCTGCATATTCCATAGCCCACATTTGACCCGTACGGCCAAAACCTGTCGCGATTTCATCAAAAATCAATAAGACATTATAAGCATCACACAGCGCCCGCGCGGCCTTTAAATATTCTGGATGATAAAATCTCATCCCGCCTGCCCCTTGGACAATAGGTTCGATAATCACCGCAGCGACCTCTTGATGGCGAGCTTTAATAGCAGCCTCTAAGGGAGCAATATCGCGCGCGTCCCAATCGTCATAAAACCCTATTTCAGGGCGCGGCACAAAAATATGTTGAGCAATCGCGCGCGGAAAAAGATGATGTTGTCCGTTCTCAGGATCACCAACGGACATACAGCTAAACGGGTCGCCATGATAACCGCCCCGCACAGTTAAAAAAGACTGTTTATTTTTTTCCCCGTTTGATTGCCAGAATTGCAGCGCCATTTTTAGCGCCACTTCAACAGAGATAGATCCAGAATCAGCGAGGAATATATGCTCGAGATTATCAGGGGCTAGACGTAATAAACGCGCGCCCAATTCTGCGGCGGGTTGATGGGCAATCCCGCCAAACATAACATGAGACATGCGTTCTAATTGTGTCTGTGCTGCCGTAATTAAAGCAGCTTGTCCATAGCCATGTATAGCGCTCCACCATGATGACATACCATCAATTAATTGCCGACCATCCGCGAGTTCTAACATCACACCTTGCGCGCCCGTGACAGGATAGCAAGGCAGCGGGTCTTTCATAGATGTATAAGGGTGCCAAAGGTGGGTTTTATCAAAAGCCAGCCATTCATCAGGTGATTGAAATATAGGCGATTTAAATATCTGAGATAATGAGTCTTTGGGCAATATTTTTGGCATGGGTTTTGACAAAATCTCTATTTAGCGCCGCAGCGTGAGGAATGTCAGCCATAACCCGAACGCCGCTATATTGCAAAATAATGTCGCGGCTTTGCGGGTTTGTTTTTCCATTAAATATCACGCCAAATAAAGAGATATTACGCTGCCGTAAAAGCTCCAGCGATAGCAAGCTATGATTAATACTGCCAAGATAGCTATTTATAACCAGCACAACTGGATCGCCTAAATCTTGGATAAGATCAATGGTCAGATAAGTGCTAGACAATGGCACCATTAACCCGCCTGCCAATTCGGTCATTAATGGCCGTCCTTGCGTGTCAGGTTTCGAAAAATCTGTAGGTAAGATATGAATGCCGTCAATCTGGGCGGCTGCATGGGGCGACATTGGCTGGGTCAAACGGTACGTTTCTGCATGAGTTTGAAAAGCAGGAAAACTCACAAGCTCTTTAACTTTATCCGTGTCGCTATGCTGCAAATCTCCAGCTTGTACGGGCTTCCAATAATCAGCTTTGAAGGCTTGGCATAAAATAGCCGAAATGACAGTTTTACCTACATCTGTCCCGATTGCCGCGACAGTTAAATTCACGCCGCCAATCCCGCTTCGTAAATATGCCAAGCCTCTATGGCAGAAAGAAGCGCGTCAATATCTGCGCGCTTATTAAAACTATGCAGGCTAATACGCAGACGTTCTTGGCCTTTTGGGACAGTTGGGCTGAGAATAGCTTTGACTGCAAAGCCTTGCATTTGTAGCTTATTAGCTAAAGCTTTCGCGCGTCTATTTGTTGGGATAAGAAGGCCTTGAATTGGACTTTGACTGTTTAACCATTGCGATGGTTCTACATTTATAGTGCGGATTTTATCTTTAAAATTCTCAATAATATTCTGTAAATCTTGCCGGGCTGTATCGGCGTTTTCCATACGTTTATAAGCCTGCCATGTCGCTGAAGTGACAGAAAGGGACGGTGCGGTTGTATAAATAAATGTACGGCAGAAATTAATTAAATACTCTTTCAATATATCTGATCCGCAAATCGCAGCCCCGTGCAAGCCGATCGCTTTGCCAAATGTATAAACAACGGCAAAAACTTTATCTTGCAAAGCTAATTGCGCCACAAGGCCTTGTCCATTTGTGCCGTAAACGCCGTTAGAATGGGCTTCATCAACAATTAAAGCAGCACCATATCTCTGGCACAAATCCGCTATTTCCGTGAGCGGTGCCACATCCCCATCCATAGAATATAGCGCTTCAACAGCGACATAAATTTGCCCGCGAATTTGTCCAAGATATTGCATTAACTGCGCTTCTAAATCTGCAAGATCATTATGTTTAAACCGCGCGCGGGACGCATAAGATAGGCGAATACCGTCAATCATACTCGCATGCACTAAAGCATCTGAAATGATAAGGTCATCCGCGCCTCCGACACAGGCCAGTAGCCCCGTATTCGCCGCATAGCCTGATGAAAACATCAATGCATTTTCAAAGCCGTGAAACTGCGCAATATGCGTTTCTAACTCAGATATTTTTTCATCATGCCCGGTAATGAGCCGCGAGCCTGTTGCCCCGCTATTTTGCGGATCTGCATTCAAAGGTAAAGCTGCCAACCCCAAATAATCATTCGAGCTAAAATCAATCCCAGGCATCACATTAAGCGCGCGAAATGTGCCATCATCTTTACGGCGCTTAAGCGCGCAGCGTAATTTATCTTGAGCCATTTTCGACATATTATGAATTATGTTTGAGAAAGGGGAGCATACGCGCGAGTAAATTATCTTTACTGACAAATTGATGCTTCAAGGCCGCGCCAATATGCAAAACAATCAAGCCCAACATGATCTTACCACCTATCCCGTGTAAGGTTTTCAGAAGTGCCTCAACACTCTTTTCTTTGGGAACTCCCGGTAAATTCGGCCAAGGCACCGTATAAAAAAGCTCCGTTTGAATGGGCAGGCGCGAAGCCGATACCATCGCCCAGCCTAATAACGGCATAGCAATCATAAGCACATAAAATCCAATATGTGTAATTTTTGAGGCTGTTATTTCCCAAGTTTTCATTCCCTCTGGCAGCGCAGGCGGTTTATGCCCAAGCCGCCATAACAGGCGAAAAACAGAGAGAAACAGCACCGTAATCCCAAAACTTTTATGCCATTGATAGATAGCAAATCGGTTGGGCATATTCTCATTGGTCATCAGCAGACCAAAACCAATCAACCCGATAATCATCAGCGCAATGAGCCAATGCAGCGCCATTGCAACTGTAGAATATCGGGTTGAATTTGGCATATAATTAGGCGTCGTCTTTTATGAATTCAACTTCGATTGAAATTTCAACCTCATCACCCACAAGCGGCGTATAAAGCCCTAAATCCCAGTCGGAGCGTTTAATTTGTGTGGATGCAGAAATGCCGATAATGGGTTTTTTACTTTGAAAATGCTGACCCACCTTATTCAGTTTTACATCCAATGTGACAGGCTTGGTAATACCTTTCATCGTCAAATTCCCTGTGAGTTTGCCTTGTCCTGTTAAATTTTGCGACAATTCTTTGCTCTCAAAGGTGATTTTAGGATGATTATCAACATCAAAGAAATCTGAACTGACAAGATGCTCGTCAAACTTATCAACACCGCTATCAATACTCGCAGCGTCAATCGTCACAGATAATGTTGAATCCGTCGGATTATTTGGCTTCAGGTCAATCGTGGCTTCAAAATCATTCCAGCGCAATGTCGGGCGGGCATAGCCTTGGTGTAAATATTGGAAAGTGATATAAGCATGTGTTTCTTCGGATTTATAAATTCCCGCAGGCGCCTCGGAAATTTTAGCTCCGGGCAGTACAGCAACCGCTTCTTTGGCTTTATCAGATCCCGCTTGGGCTACTTTGGTCACAGCCTCACTGGTGGATTGGCTAGCTGACTTAACAGCGGATTGCGCCGTATCATTGGCTTGCGCGCAGCCTGTAATCAATAGCAGCGTTGCACTCGATAATATAAGTGATTTAAATGTCATAAGTCTTCTCCATGAGGCGACATTATAAAGAGAAAAATTGGCTTTGTCTGTAACAATTCACTTAAGAAAATGACATAGGCCGAGTATAGCTCGCAAGCTTAGTTTCAAAGGCCGACCAATCATCATCTTGTGCGATAGGCGTCCATAGGGCGCTAATTTCATCATAAAGCAGGCTTGCAGGACGCTCTGTATCGGGGCGTTTATCACAGGCCGTATATGTTTTAAAGCTAGCTAGCCAGTTTTCAAAATCTGACCCTTCATATGTGCCGATTTGCTCGCGCCCCATTCGCCCAGCCCCGCCCTGCCAATCATGCCAGAACTCAGGCCAAGGGCTACGGCTTTGGTGTAAAAACGTGAAAGTCTGACGGATAAACTCTGCATCTTCATCATGGCCGCGCGCGTCAACAGCTAACTTGCGCAACACCTTTTTATTGAGGGCTTTTTGATAAAGATCAGGATAGGTTTCAAGCGCGGCAATGAGCGCCTTATCATCACCGATTAAAGATAAAGATTGCGCGAGCTGTCCAAGGTTCCAGCCCATCGCATCGGGTTGTCGTCCAAACGCATAAAGTCCATTATGGTCAAAATATGCCGCTGTAAACCTCGGATCATAAATCGGCAAAAACCGATAAGGCCCATAATCAAAACATTCGCCTGTAATATTCATATTATCCGTATTCATCACCCCATGCACAAAACCTACGGCCATCCATGAAGCAACTAAATCAGCGCTACGTTCTATGACAGCTTTTAACAGCTTTGCTGGGCTATCTGCGTCAGAATAAAAATGCCGCTGGCAATATGCGATAAGCACTTCGAGATTATCAGTATTGCCTAAAAACGCTTGGCGCTGAAAAGTTCCAAAACGGATATGGCTATGCTGCAAGCGTGTCATCACCGCCCCGCGCGCAGGGGACGGTTCATCATGGCGCGTTAAGGCTTCATCCGTTTCAATTAAGCAAAATGTCCGCGATGTATTCACCCCCATATGTTCAAGATAACGTGTTGCCAGAACTTCGCGCACGCCGCCCAGCAATGTCAGGCGTCCATCGCCTTGCCGCGAATAAGGTGTTTGCCCAGAGCCTTTCGTGCCGAAATCTAAAAGTCGCCCGTCTTGGTCTTTAAGCTGTGCAAATAAAAACCCGCGCCCGTCGCCAATATCAGGATTATAATGGCGAAATTGATGGCCGTGATAACGCTGCGCAAGCGGGATAGGCAAACTACCGCCGAGCGGTTCAAACCGCCCGAAATGGCTCACCCATTGCGCATCATCCAATGTAAGACCCAAAGAGTGCGCCAGCGCCTCATCTTTATATCGCAGCTTTAATGTGCCAAAATCGGCGGGCTGGACGGGGTCATAAAACGCCTCGCCCAGTTCTAAAATAGCAGATTGCGGAGCGAAAATTATAGATCTATCTCTGCGCCATAATGCGAATGCACATCTGTATAAAACGTATCTTTGCGCCGCGCTGCACGCCAAGCGCTTAAGGTTTTATAGTCTGAAATATCTATCTTAGACATTTCAATAGGATCTAATGCCGCAACCAAAGCCACATCAGCAAGGCTCATTGTATCGCCGCATAAATAGCCATGTTTGGATAAAGCCGTTTCAATGATAGGCAAATTTGACGTTAGCATTTGTTCGCCCTTAGCCAATGAAGCCATATCTGGCTCAACGCCAAATAAAGGCGCAAGAGAGCGGTTAAAATGCACGCTTGCAACAGGGCCGCGGATATGGTGGTTCACATAATCCATCCATTGATCGACTTTTGCTTGAGCTTGAGCCTCTTGCGGATATAGATCGGACTCATATTGACGCGCCATATAGCGCATAATCGCGGCACTCTCTCCGATTGAAAAGTCACCCTCTTGCATCGCGGGGACTTTGCCTAGCGGGTTAACGGCCAGATATTCAGGCGTGCTTTGCTGACCCGCTCCGAGGTCAACGAATTCAAGTTGATAATCTGCGCCAAGCGCTGAGGCCGTAAATACGGGCGCAAGGGATGGAAATGACATTGGGTGATAATAAATTTTAAACATAAGAGGTATTCCTTAATTCAGATGAGGTCTTAATTCATATAAGGCCTTAATTCAGATGAGGCTTTATCAGTTTAGATATTTAAGTCTGGCATGTATTTACGCAAAAAATCCGCCGCATCTAGGGGTATTTTACGTCCTTTTGGAAACGCTTTCGTGAAGTTCAAAAACCCATGGGGCATAAGTTTCTCATGACAATATTCCACACAAACACCATTACGCTCTAACTTTTCCGCGTAAAGCTTACCCTCATCGCGCAGTGGATCCAATCCGCAGGTCAATATAAAGGCGGGGGGCAAATCTTTTAAATCTGTTTCAAATAATGGCGAGAGGCGCGTATCTTTCGTATCCGCCCCAGCAACATAATGTTCGTCAATGAATTTGAGCGCCATAAACCCTAGCTGCAACCAATCTTGCGGGCCAGGCTTTGGTGGTTTGAGGTCAACAAGCTGCATTAAAGGGTAAAATAAAATTTGAGATTTCAGCTTATCTCGATATTTCTGCGCCAAATAGGCAGTCATATTGCCGCCCGCACTATCCCCGCCCAATGAGAGATGGTGCCGGTCAATCCCGTAATCATCTTGGCCATAGCCCTCCATTGCCCAATTTAACACAACCTCGCAATCATCTGGCCCAGCAGGATAAGGGAATTGCGGCGCAAGGCGATAATCGACTGAAATAACGCGGTAGCCAGATCCGCTCGCCAGACGCCGCACAACGCCTTCATGCGATTCGACTGAACAGGTTACAAAGCCACCGCCATGCAAATAAATCAAAGTCGGCCCAGCCGCTTCGCTGGCTTGGTGCGGTACAAATAGACGCACAGGGACTGGAAAATCGCCATTAGGGACGTTGAAATCAACAACGCGCCGCATTTCTGGGCCGGGCGTGTCAAATTGATTGGTCATGCGCCGAATATTATTATGGATTTGGTAAATCTGATCTGGCGCGAGCCGTAAGCGCTCCATTTGAAGACGAAATTTATCCGCTATATCTTCAGCAAAATCTTTCGCATTTTTTCTCGGCTTCTTTTCAGACTTCTGCATAGTTTTTCCTAATTTGAGCGGCATCTAACACCCCAGACTTATTCATTAACTGGTAGCACATGCAAGTTTCATCAATAGCTTGTCTTAAAAAATCTCTACGGCGTATAAGCGCCGCTCTTTAAATAAGCTATTTCTTGCGGAGTGCTGTCTCGTCCCAAGAGCGCATTGCGATGCGGGAAACGACCAAATTTTTCAATCACTTTTTGATGGGCCTTGGCATGGAATAATGTACGGCTATCATCCAAACGGCTATCAACCAGACGCACGCATTCAGCTTGCATAGCTAAATCTTCTGTATGCATAAAGGGCATATAAGCAAAGGCTCGGCGCGTTTGATCGAGTTTTAAATCCCACCCCTTATCCACAAAACGCTGTGCAGCCATTAAGGCTTTATCATCCCATGCAAAACAGGCCGCCGTACCGCGATACATATTGCGCGGAAATTGATCAAGCGCGATGATGAGCGCCAAATGGCTATCACATTCACTCTCCCACGCATGAGGCCTAGCGGTAAGCTGCGCACTTAAACTCACAGCAAGGCTTTCAAATTTTTGGCGGATGAGCGCATCAAAGCCGTCATTGGGGTTAAACCATAATTTTGGTTTCGTATCTTGAAACCAAAACTTTAATATATCACGCGCATCCCTGTGCATCAAAGCCGCACATCGCCCTTTATAATTTGCGCATAAATGTCGGCGCTGACAGGCTCAAATGCATCGGTTACAGGGTTAGCAAAAAATATTGGTTCTGAAATATTGGCGGGATTAAATCCAGCTTTGACAAGGTTTGTTTTCTTAAATTTAAATGTACTTGTTGTATCGGACTCATTCGATAACCGCAAAAAAACAGGACGCGCATAATGTGGTAATTCTGTATTTATAAGCATCTTTAAAGCCGTTAAATCTGGCGGTGTTTCGGAGACAATCGACGCCATGCCCGCACGGCCATCATAGCCTGGCACATCAACACCATAGACATTGGCTTGCGTCACACCTGTGAATTTCGATAGGACAGCCGCAACTTCGCCTGTCGCCACATTCTCCGCCTTCCAGCGATAGGTATCTCCGACCCGGTCCATAAAAAAGAAATAGCCATTTTCATCACGCTTCATAAGGTCACCTGTACGAAACCAGCGATCTCCCTTTTTAAAAACATCTTTGAGGACTTTTTTATTTGTGGCTTCTTCCGTTTCATAGCCTTCAAACCGAAAGCGCGGATCATCTGTACGAATTTCACCAATCATCTCGCCAATTTCGTTATGGTCCGCTTTTAAGCAAAAGCCGTCAGAGCCGCGCGGATTCAAACCTGTTTCAACGTCATACCGAATAATATCAATATTGAACTTCCAAGATAGATAGCTCGGGACACGACCCACTGCGCCCACTGGGCCATCGACATTAATCAAGCTCACATTGCCCTCGGTTGCGCCATAAAATTCAATCACATGCGGGATATTAAAACGCGCAACAAAACCTTCCCAAACATCAGGCCGTAAGCCATTACCCATAATCCAACTTATCTTATGTTCGCGCTCTAGTGGATGCGGCGGCGTTGAGAGTAAAAAACGGCATAGCTCTCCGACATATGTAAACATCGTCGCATTATGACGCACAGCCTCATCCCAAAATTTGGTTGCTGAGAATTTAGGCTGTACAATCACAGCCCCGCCATAAGTTAGCGCCGCGCCAACGCCCACTAGGCCGCCTGTTGCATGATACATAGGCAAAACCATCAACATGCGATCTTTGGCAGAGGCTCTCGCGCCTGTTCCAAGGCCGCGCAGGTAATTTTGTGCGCGCACATGGGTCACTTTCGCAGCCTTCGGCAAGCCCGTTGTACCAGAGGTAAACATTTTCATAGCTTGGCCAGCAGCTTTCAGTCCTGCCCGTATCTCTTTGCTAGGCCGCGAGGGGACATGATTAGAAATTGCAGCATCAAAACTCTCATATCCATCAATTTCTGCAAATGCCGCCCAAACCTTCACATCCGTTGTCACACTGTCTTTGGCTGCGTTCCATTGCTCTTCCATTTCATGATCAAGAATAAGGTGGCTGGCATCAGATATATTGACGCAATGTGCTAGAGCCGAACCAGAGAGCTGAAAATTTAGCAGCGCGGGTATGACCGCAATTTTCGAAAACCCAAGCCAAAGCGCAACATATTCAAGACGGTTACGAACAAAAATTGCAACGGTATCATTTGGCTTTAAACCTTGCGCCAAAGCCCATTGCGCCACGCGGTTGGCATAGGTTTCAACATCATCATATGTCCATTGCCTATCATCTTCGATAAAAGCGATATTTGGCCCGAAGCTATCAATGCGCATTTCCAGTTCATCAGCGAGCAAATGATTGCTCTCGGCATCCACCGTTTTAACCGCTCGCAACATGCGCATCAGCCCAGAAATAAAGTGTATTTCGCGTTTCAGAGAAAAGCCCATATTTATGCCTATAATCATTTATTTGGCAGCAACATAAGACTCCTCATGCAAGGGTCAAGTCAGCGTTTTGTGAAGGCGGCTATGCCGATTTATATGGGACAATCAAACGCTACAAAAGAAAGCCCCGCGAGCATGGCTCGGCGGGGTGGAAGTTGATTAACTTTGGAAGTGTAAGGCTCGGGAGTAATGAGCCTTATACGTGGGAACTTTGAGATGCCTCTCGTGAGTTCATACCTAATTATGCAACAGTTGTGCCAATAATTCTGCCTCTTATTACGCTTAAAACACGAATTTTCGAATGATTTTACGCATCAAGGTTCAAAATAGAGCACATCTGTTCCAATATGGAACAGAGCTGGCATTACGGTTGCGGGTAAGATCCTATCGCAGGTTCTGATTTCGCATTTGGCATGAGCAAGCAACTACCATCACTTGCCTGATAAATTGTGCCTGCTGGGCAGGAGGCAATTAAGCCATTTGGCGTTATTTGACTCGGTGCAGATTGTTGCGGCCTTTGGTTTGGCTCAAAGCTTTGCTTACGGCCCTGATTAGGATCTTGCCCAAAATCTGGCTGACTCCCTTGGGATGTCGATAAAGGCGGGCGGCCTTCGAGGCGCATTAAGCTACCATCATATTGTCCTGATGTCGCAAGGCGTAAGCCTTCAATATAATTTGCAGGGATAAATATGGGCAATTCTTGGCCTTGGCGATCAAATGCCAAAACGGTCAATCCATCAAATCGAGCCGCCTCCAAGCGCTCTGCGGGAATATGTACACTTAGCGATTCTTCGCGGGTGCAATCTGTTCTGACCGAGGTAATAACGCCCCGCCCGTCATGACGCCTAAAATCATTCGGGAAAAAATTAAGCGCCTTTGGCTTAATAATCTGATTGCGCCGAATAGGTGCCGATCTCTTTTGTCCGCGGCGCGGCAATGCCCGTCTTGAGGACGCTCTTGTGCGCGTTCGATTATTTGACCGTGTCTCATTTGCTCGAGAATTATTTGACCGCGTTTCATTAGATCTGGAACGGTTCTCATTTGCGCGGTTCGCATTGCGATTATTTGAACGTTGTTCAGACCTGGCAGGCCTTTGTGTTTGTTGCGACCTAGGCTGCGTATTTTGAGGCGGCTGCGATTGTACGGGTTGCGCCGCTTGGTTATTTTGAGATTGGCGACGGTTTTGAGGTTGCGGCCTTTGACGCGTTTGTTGACGAGTTGGCTGCGTCGCCGCACGCCCGCGCGATCTCAAGTTTGAATTCGGCGTGATGGTGTTACGGCGAGAGGCCTCATTATTTTGTTCAATCACCTGCGCATTATCACGTCTATTATTACGCCGCTCAATATTGCGGTTCGCACGGGCGCGAGCGCGATTATCTTGCCGTATATTTGACCTGTTATTACGAAACCGATTATTTTTAATAGGCTCCCCTATCACACGGCCATTTCGGCGTTTCGCCTCACTACGGCTTATACGCCCCCCGCGCACATTACGCCCTTCGCTGCGATCATTGTCAAAATTGTCAAAGCGGCGGGCATCTCTATTGCGGCCTCGATTTCCGCGAAATCCGCGACCTTGGCCTATGCCAAACCTGTTATGACCACGGCGCCATCCGCCAAATCTGTCATGTCCAAAACCGCGAGATCCAAATCTATTATTTCGGAAACCACGCCTAAAGCCGCGATTAAATCCTCTATGACGCCCAAAACTACTATGGCCAAAACGCCTATGCCCGTAATAATGTCCATAAGGGTGGAAAAAACCTGAATTTAAATGGAAGCTTTGGTCAAACACCGTGCGTTCCACATCCGTTGCACATTCTAACGCCCGCGTATCATAAAATATAGTATCGGCTTGACTGCCCGATAAAAATGCTACTTTTTCAAAGCCGCGATCTGCATGCGGATTATCGCCAATTTGATTATAATAAAAGGCTAAGTCTAAAATCGCGCCATCTTGTAAATTTTGCCCGTCAATCGACACGGCCTGCGTGACAGTCCGCAGGCTCGCCGAGCCTGCAATATCAGAGCGGCTTTCAAAGGGATCAAATGTTGGCGCTGAATATTCTTGCGTCCCAGCACGATTATCAAATGTGATTTTCACATCTTTGACGATTTGCTCAGGGGATAAATCAGGCAATGAAGATTGCGCGCCATTTTGCGCTCTCGCAGATTGCGCCTGACTTTCAGGAATAAGCTCTATAGGCCCCCACGCTGCAGATAAACATAAAATAGCTGAAAATAAACCAGCCCGCGTGTAGAATTTTGAGGTCATATATATTCATAGCATAGCAAGGCTGATGCCAGAATGAAACTTGTGTTCACATATTGTTCATAATTGTAATGTGCCCGTAAGTTTAGCGCGTATTTTAAAAGCTATCTTTGAGCACGCGGCGGCGACCCAGCTCTAGCGCGCTCCCTGCGGTGATAAACGGATTGGTCATTCGTTCTGCAACAACCGTTGTCGGCACAGTTGGCGCGCCCTGCGCGCGTTTCATCTGCGCGGCCTCCATAGCTGCAATCAAAGCCGCATTATCTGGCTCAACATGCAGGGCAAATTTCCCGTTTGAAAGCGTATATTCATGCGCGCAATAGAGCGCTGTACTATCTGGCAAAGCCATGATCTTGGATAAGCTAGCGTGCATATCATCGGCAGAGCCTTCAAATAAGCGGCCACACCCCAATGTAAATATTGTATCCCCAACAAAGGCTGCGCCCTGCCCGTTATGGGCGTCTGGTACGTGATAAATAATATGATCTTTCGTATGGCCCGGCGTGTGCATGACATAGATTTTATGGCGGCCAAACATAAATTCATTACCCTGCCCGACAGCTATATCAAGCCCAGGAATACGGCCTTTAATCATATCTGGGCCGTAGATTTTCACGTCAAATTTTTCTTTCAAGGCAATATTGCCGCCCGTATGATCCCAGTGATGATGGGTATTCCAAATCTCTGTCAGACGCCACCCGCGTAGCTCACATTGCCGCGCAATTTCGCTTTCATCAGGTGTATCAATCGCAGCTGTGCGGCCTGAGGCATCATCATGAATCAGCAAGCCATAATTATCTTGCAAGCAAGGAAATAAAGCAATTTCGAGTTTATTCATAATTCACAGTCTCAAATGGCGGTGTCTCAAATGGCGGTTCTTTAAACTTAGCTGCAATCCCCATTAATATAGGCAGAATGCACGGCCAAATCATCAGTATAATAAACATTATAATAAAGGCTGTGCCGTTATCTTGCGTTGTATTTATTTCATTCATACGGCCTCGTAACGCATAAATTGCCCAGAGCAATATAGTCAGAATAGCCCCGCCCCATAAAGCCCAATTAACGCGCGGACGCGGGCGCATCGCCAGCGCAGTCAAGAAAATTGGTGCAGCGGCATATAGTGCGTTCATCAATAAAAGCCTTGGCGCATCAAGCATATGCGCGGCCTCATCTGTACCTGCAAAGATAATAATATCCGCTAGCCATGGCAGCGTAAAAACAAGCATGGCAGGCAGAAAATTACGGTCCATCAAACGGATTTTATTAGCAGCTTCGTTCATCGGGCGCTTATCCCTTGAAAAACGCAATAAAACAAGGGCGGTTTATACCCGCAAAGATACGATTATATTATTTACAGCGTTGAGCCGCCGCTGTTAGGACATCCAAAGCACGCTGCTGGGCAATAGCATCACTCACAGGCTTTTTCAAAGTCGTGGCTTTCCATTTCAGTGCCCAATTTTGCGTCTCTTCACCCCAAATCAATGAGAGCGCTAAATCATCTTTGCCAGCTTCAATCATCATCCGCATAATACGGTTATTTTTTGATCCTAAAGCTTTGGAGCTCGCATAAGACTCATTATCTGCCGCTATAGTGACGGGCAATTTACCATTACCAAAATCTAAGTCAAATGTGCAGACACGGCCATCATGACCACGGAAGTTTTTTGCGCGAAACAAACGGTCTTTCACCCCGTTAGGTTCTGAGACGGCCATAGTCGATAAAGCCGTAAATGTCTTTTCCGAAATTTGATTTAATACGGCGAGTTGTGAGGTGGGAATATCAAGACGATGAGCAACTTCAGCGCCGCTATCTTTGATTTTTTCTGCCCCCGATTTAACAGTTTCGGCAACGGCTTCACTCGCATGGCCAACAGCTTTCACAGGCGCGGAGACAAGTTTATAAACGCCGTAACTACCGCCCGCAAATATCATCATAACAATCGCGATACTAACCCATTTTATCGCGCCAAAAGCATGGCTAGCCCCATCTGCGATAGTGGCCGCCTTATCAACAATTTCCGCAGCCTTTTTGCCTTGCTCCAAAGCCGCACTTCCCACGGTTTTCGCGGTTGATTTGACCGCCGTTTCATCTACCGGCGTTGGGTCAGGTTGTGTATCCTTCGATATATCGTCAGGCATATGTCCCCTTAAAACATATAAGAGCGCAAGACTATCTTACGCCCTTGTATCGTTATAATTATGCATCGCTTTGAGCTTATCTGCAAGAGGCGGCACAGCATAATAACTACGTGAGACTCAAAACCGTTAATGTGGGTCGGAAAAGCCCAATTAGAATATAGCGCTTATACATGAGACGAGTATTTTAAAAATGGTGTTTATCAAACCAACACGGCTTATCTGATAAATCAACAGGCTCCGCCTTATCCCATTGGTCTAGGAATAATTGTAAAAATCCAGGATCATCAAACATTCTTCCAAGAAAAACTTCTGCGACAAAACCATCAACCATATTACTATAACAAAAACCTACTGGGTAAGGATTATCATGAATTACTACATTTGCGGATTCAGTATAAAGTTCGTAGCTAAAGGACTGTGGTAATTCTCCACGTAAAATTTCAACCAAATTAACTTCATAACGTTGTACGCCCGAGACGAAACCATCATCAGGATCAACTGGGTCTCCGAAAGGCCATTCAGGGTAAGTAACTTTAATGTCTTTAACAATGGCAAGAAACGCATACTTCTCTATAGCGTTATTAACCACCAAGATTGCATTTCTTAATTCCTCTGCATTTTTATATCCATAATTATTCTCAGCAGATGGTAAAACAGGTTTTATTGAACCAAGTGGTTCTATTTGCGCTTCATTCGCAGCCTCATCAGGCGCGATAATATTGACATCTTCTGGTGCCTCACATGCTGCAAATAACACAATACTTGCACATAAGACGAGTATTTTAAAAATAGCCTTCATCATATTTACCTCTCCGACACAGGGCCGCTATCTTCCCCTTTATAGAGCGGTAAGAAATCCAAACGGTTATCATAATTTGTCGGCAGCTGAAAATGCGTAAACACAGATTTCGCAAAAGGGCTAACCTGTACTCTGTCACCTTGATTGCCGCCTAACCCATATAAAGTATCGCCATTATAAGATTGCCCAACGATAAACGTCACATGGCCAGTTTATTACTCTTTAAGTTTCTGACGCTCCAAATACTCTTTACGGTGTTCATCAAACCAACACGGCTTATCTGACAAATCAACAGGCTCCGCCTTATCCCATTGGTCTAGGAATAATTGTAAAAACCCAGGATCATCAAACATTTGACCTTCAACCTCCCTTGCAACATAAGATTGAGTTACTTCGCTAAAACAAAATGCAAGCGGGTAAGGGTTTTCGTTTAATAATACGTCACCTGCTTCACTGTAAACTTCATAACTAAACGTCTCGGGCAAATCACCTCTCAAAGCTTTCACTAGTTTCACTTCATAACGACGAACGCCTGAAACAAAACTACCATTTGGTTCAACCGGATCACCAAATGGCCATTCAGGATATGTGACACCAATATCTTGAACAATGGCGATGTTTTGGTATCTTTTAAACGCAGATCGAGATAACCCTTGAACGGCTTTCATCTCATCAACAAATTCATAGCCGTAATTATTTTCAGCAGATGGTACGGACGTATCTATCTGTACTTTTTCAGGTGCATTGTGAACTTCATTCGCAACCTTCTCTAGCGGAGTAATATTGACATTATCCGACCGTTCACATGCCGATAAAAATCCAACGCTAAAGCATAGGATTGTCATTCCAAAGTTCCGTAGGGTTATGAGATTAGTAAATAACAAATAACTGTCTTTAATCATCCACATCAAACCAACACGGCTTATCTGACAAATCAACAGGCTCCGCCTTATCCCACTCATCTAAAAATAATTGTAAAAACCCAGGATCATCAAACATTTGACCTTCAATTTCTCGCGCAACATAAGATTGAGTTACTTCGCTAAAACAAAAGGCAAGCGGATAAGCATTTTCTTTTAATGAAAACTTTCCAGCTTCACTATAAATTTCATAAGAAAAATTTTCTGGCAAATCACCACGTAAGGCTTGAATGAGTTTGATCTCATAACGGCGCATCCCCGAGACGAAGCCATCGTCAGGATCAACAGGATCACCAAATGGCCATTCAGGATATGTAATATTAACATCTTGAACAATAGCGATCTTTTGGTACTTCCTGATAGCTAAACGAGATAACCTTTGCATGTTATGCATTTCTTCAACAAATTCATATCCGTAATTATTTTTAACAGATGGCAGCACAGGTTTAATTGGGGCAAGTGGTTCTATTTGCGCTTCATTCGCAGCCTCCTCAGGCGGGATAATATTGACATCCTCTGGCGCCTCACATGCCAATAATAACACAATACTTACACATAAAACGAGTATTTTAAAAATAGGCTTCATCATATTTATCTCTCCGACACAGGGCCGCTATCTTCCCCTTTATAGAGCGGTAAGAAATCCAAACGGTTATCATAATTTGTCGGCAGTTGAAAATGCGTAAACACAGATTTCGCAAAAGGGCTAACCTGTACTCCGTCACCTTGATTGCCGCCTAACCCATATAAAATGTCACCACGATAAGATTGCCCAACAATAAAAGTCACATGGCCTGCATTTCTTCTGTTCCTTGTTTTACGACTTTTTATTGCAATACAGCCATAAGTCGGCAAGTTAATGGCTTTACCAAAGTCACTCCAATTCAGTGCCCCAGCAGGGTTATCTAAAAGAGTAGGTACATTGACATAGCTGTAGCCACTTTTCCTCATAACCCAGGCCACAAAGGTACTACACCAAGGCGTTTCATCATTTTTAATACCCGAATAACCTATCTCACGATAATATTGGAGTATCCGTGGATTATGCTCCGTCTCACTCTTATTCTCCGTAACCCCTAATTCTCCCCATGCCGTCTTCATCCACGGGGCAAGGTTTGCGCGCTCTATTTTTAAAATGAGTGTTGTCTTATGATGCAAATTCGCAAAGGCTTTTAACCGCCGAAAGGCATAATCAGAAATTTCAATTCCGCGTTTATGCCCCGTCCAGCGCGGACTATGTAGATAGCTAACCTGCCCGGCCGCCGCTGTGCGCCCTTGTCCAATCGGTATCATTTGAATCACACGATTATCTATACCTGATTTTACAGGGGCAATATGTGCGTTTGGCCGAATTAACCGCCGTCCCGTGCGAATAATATGGCTCGCCGCTTGTTCCAAGATATTTGGCGCGATTTCTAGTGCATAAAGCCCGTCACGAACGCGGCCAAACAAATCCCCATCACTCCATTGCGCATCTATAGTTTCGCCAGATGGTAGGAAAATCGCATTTCCGTAAAATTTTAAATCAACCTGCATGACATCCCCAAATCTATGGGAATACCTTATATGTAGTTTATGAACTTACAACTAATAACTCATTCGTAGATCATTCAATTTACAAAATCACCTCAGGCGAGTTTATTGCATGGTTAAGTCTCAAGGCGTCTGGGTGTGAGTCAGACCCCTATTTCAATCAATTTGTCAGCCTGCTTACGCATCCTCTTTGGGTTTATCTTCGGGTGATGGCAAGCCCTTGCCTTTTGGCCCTTCGATTTTACGCTTTGGCGGCGGTACGATTTTGAACGTAAGTTTTTCTTTCTTACGGTCTACGCCAACCTTCACAAGACCGCCTGATTTGAGTTTCCCAAATAGGATTTCATCAGCAAGCGGCTTTTTGATATGCTCTTGAATGGTTCGCCCTAAAGGCCGCGCCCCGTAACGTTTATCATACCCTTCTTTGGCCAGCCAGATATTGGCCGCTTTAGACAGTTCAAATTCAATTTTACGATCCGCTAGCTGTGCTTCTAATTGGATAACAAACTTATCAACCACCTTAGAAATATCATCAGGCGTAAGCGCTGCAAAGGAGACAATCGCATCCAAACGGTTACGGAATTCAGGCGTGAAGCGGCGCTTAATCGCGGCATTTTGCTCATCATCTTTTAGGCCGCGCCCAAACCCAATTTCCGCTTTCGCCGCGTCCGCCGCACCTGCATTTGTTGTCATAATGATAATGACATTACGGAAATCGACCTTGCGGCCATTCGTATCTGTTAAAAATCCGTTATCCATGACTTGCAGCAAAATATTGTAAATATCAGGATGCGCTTTTTCTATCTCATCTAAAAGCAACACACTATGCGGGTTTTGATTAACGGCATCCGTTAGCAAGCCCCCTTGATCATATCCAACATAGCCGGGAGGCGCGCCGATGAGGCGAGACACGGTATGGCGCTCCATATATTCAGACATATCAAAGCGCAAGAGTTCTAGCCCTTGCGTTAACGCAAGCTGCTTGGCAACTTCGGTTTTCCCAACGCCTGTTGGCCCCGCAAATAAATATGACCCGATAGGTTTATTAGGCTCGCGCAGGCCCGCCCGTGATAATTTGACGGCGGCGCTGACTTGATCAATCGCCTTATCTTGCCCAAAGACCATACGCTTGAGGTCTTGTGGTAAAGATTTCAGGGCTTTTTCATCATCCCGTGAAATAGATTTTGGCGGAATTCGTGCAATTTTAGAAATCACGGCTTCGATTTGCTGAATCCCGATTTTTTTCTTCCGTTTAGCGGCTTCAACAAGACGCGTGCGCGCGCCCGCTTCGTCAATAACATCGATCGCCTTATCGGGCAGTTTACGGTCTGTGATATGGCGCACAGATAAATCGACTGCGCCTTTAATCGCTTCATCGGTATATTTCACATCATGGAACTCTTCGAAATAAGACTTCAAGCCCATAAGAATTTTCACGCTGTCATCAACTGTCGGTTCGGACACATCAATTTTCAGGAAGCGGCGCGACAATGCGCGATCTTTTTCAAAATGCTGACGATATTCCTTATAGGTCGTACTCCCCATACAGCGCAATTTTCCGCTTTGCAGAGCTGGCTTTAGCAAATTGGACGCATCCATCGCCCCGCCAGATGTTGCACCCGCACCGATAATCGTGTGGATTTCATCAATGAACAGAACCGCGCCCTCTGTGTCTTGTAGTTTTGTCATCACAGCTTTAAGCCGCTCTTCAAAATCTCCGCGATAGCGTGTCCCTGCGAGTAAAGCCCCCATATCTAGCGAGAAGATAATCGCATTTTGCAGCACTTCGGGGACATCTTCATTGACGATACGGCGCGCAATACCTTCGGCAATCGCGGTTTTGCCCACGCCAGGATCGCCAACGAGAAGCGGATTGTTCTTACGGCGGCGCGAAAGCACCATGATACAGCGCTCGACTTCTTCGTCGCGGCCAATTAGGGGATCAATATCACCTTCGCGGGCTTTTTCATTCAGATTAACCGTATATTCTTTGAGCGGGTCTTTGGATTTGCTATCCTCGACGCCATCCATATTTTGATCCGTCCCTGTAACAGGCTTAGATACGGAAGCTTCGCCATTTTTCGAAATGCCATGGCTAATATAATTTACCGCATCATATCGCGTCATATCGCGCTCTTGCAGAAAATAAACCGCATGAGATTCGCGCTCTGCAAATAAAGCGACAAGCGCATTGGCACCTGTGACTTCTTCACGGCCCGAACTTTGAACGTGAATAACAGCACGCTGTATAACGCGGTGAAACCCTGCCGTTGGGCGCGCTTCTTCAAAATCTTCAATAATCAGTGAGGCCAGATCTTCATCCAGATAACGTTCAACATCTGCACGCAATGGCTCAATATCAACATCGCAAGCTTTAATCACCGCTTGAGCATCTTTATCATCCAATAGCGCGAGCAATAAATGCTCTAAAGTCGCGAGCTCATGCTTACGGTCTGATGCTAGGGTTAGCGCGCGATGAATAGTCTCTTCAAGGACGGGGGAAAATGAGGCCATGACTATTTCCTTTCGAAACTTAGATTTGGGAAGTTTTGCATAAATTGCAAGTCACTCTCGTGTTATTTGCATCACATAAGTGCGATATATTCGAGGTTTCGGTGATTACGCGCCCCCTTATTCTTTTTCTAATGTGCATTGCAGCGGATGTTGATTGCGCTTGGCAGCATCCATAACTTGCGCGACTTTCGTCTCAGCAATCTCAAATGTGTAAATGCCGCATGTCCCAACGCCTTTTTGATGGACATTAAGCATAATTTTATGCGCTTCTTCAGAGGTTTTATTGAAAATCCCCATCAAGATAAACACGACAAATTCCATTGGCGTATAATCATCATTCATCAAAACAACTCGGTACATAGACGGTTTTTTGGTTTTTGGCCGAGATTTCGTGGCAACACCGCGTTCTGTACCATCATCTGGCGCGCCATTTGCATCATCATCCCCAGAATGGCTCATGGATGACTGGCTTATGGATGAATGGCTCATGGATGACTGGCTTATGGATGAATGACTCATGGCTGTAACATGACGAGATTTTAGATACTGCATATATAGCGCTTGTAATGTGACTGATTCCATCATTACCTCTAAGATAGGGGGTAAATCGGGCGTTGAAAAGGTTTTGAGATGCGAGAAAATGTCCGAATTGCTAAAAGCTGTGAATTCTTAAGGCCTATTAACCTTTCAGAAACGCAAAACAGCTTAGGCAAAACTATGTTTCGGCGCTTATTTATAGGCTTTATTGGGCTGTTGGGCCTGTTTGTGCTCACCACCCCGGTGCAGGCGCAAGACCGCTATGCCTCTATCATTGTCGATGCCGATACGCTGGATGTCTTACATGCGCGCCAAATTGATGAACCGCGCTTTCCTGCCTCTCTGACCAAAGTCATGACTTTATATCTGGTCTTTGATGAAATAGATGCCGGGCGATTAAATCTGAGCGATCAAATAACGGTTTCGTCAATAGCGGCCCGCACGCCGCCCGTAAAAATGGGGCTTAAAGCTGGTCAAAAAATCTCTGTGCATGAGCTGATTCAAGCTGTTGCAGTGAAATCCTATAATGATGCTGCCGTTGTTCTGGCAGAACGGATTGGCGGCAGCGAGGCCAATTTTGCTGCGCGTATGACCCAAAAGGCGCGCGATATTGGCATGATGCGCACGACATTTAAAACCGCAAATGGCCTGCCACATCCAGAGCAGAAAACGACAGCCCGCGACATGGCAAAACTTGCAAATTCCATGCTAAAAACCCACGCAGATCGGTATCATTATTTTGGGCAAAAATATTATCGCGGTCAGAAAAACACCAATGCTTTGCTGTTTAAGCGCGCAGATATTGACGGTTTCAAGACGGGTTATACGCGCGCGAGCGGTTACAATTTAATGGTATCAGCGACCCGTAATAATCGGCGGCAAATCGCTATATTGCTCGGCGGCGCTAGTTCGGCGACACGTAATGAACATATGAATGACCTTATTGATCGCGGCTTTAAGATTATGGGCCAGCAGCCACCCCCGCTCGTTCAGCCCGCAGGCTTTACCCATAATCAGCGCGGGTTTAAACGCAAAAAAACCGAAACACCCGTCATTATAAAATTACGCGGTGCCAATAGCGAAACAAAAACCATCCAAACGGCAGGCCCGCCGATTACTCTGCCCAAAGGAGGAGAGAATTGGAGCGTGCAAATAAAAGGCTTTGAAACAGAAGCCCTTGCACGAGATGTTACTCATAAATTACGCCGTCACGCCAAAGGCGGACAGCCTGACCTGCGCAGCGGATTTATTAGCGGAGCACCCGTCTATCACGCGCGTCTTGCGGGTCTATCCGCGCAGACAGCGCAAGAAATTTGCGCCTCGCGTGAATTGAGACTTGCGCTTGGGCCAAAGCGGTGTTTGATTATCGCTCCGTAACCTAGCGCGATAGCGCTTTTGGAGTCTTGCCTAAATGCCGCAAAAACGCCTTATCGTGCGCTCACAAAAAGCGCTTCGAACCCGTAGAAAAGATTGGTTCTGTGCAGGTATCACCACCGCTTTTGTCCCGACCATGGGCGCGCTGCATGAAGGCCATCTCACTCTGGTTAGGCTCGCAAAGAAAAAAGCAGACCGCGTCATCGTGTCTATATTCGTCAACCCCACGCAATTTGCACCAGGCGAAGATCTCGACGCCTATCCACGCACGGAAAAAGAAGATGTTGCCATGCTCAAAGCCGAAGGTGTCGATATAGTTTATATCCCCTCCCCTGACGCTATGTATAACGCCCACCACGCCACAAGCGTGAATGTTGGCGGCGTCGCCGACGGGTTGGAAACAGATCACCGCCCCACCTTTTTTGACGGCGTTGCTTTGGTCGTGACAAAACTCTTTCATCATGTACAGCCTGACATCGCGATTTTTGGCGAAAAGGATTATCAACAACTCGCGACAATAAGGCGGCTTGTGAAAGATTTAGACATGCCAATTAAAATCATTGGCGCGCCAATCGCTCGTGATGATTTTGGCCTTGCTTTGTCATCACGAAATAAATATTTTGACGAAAGCGGCCTTACATTGGCACGGCAGCTCAACCGCATTATGCGTGACTGCGCCAAAACCATTACCCATGGCAGCGAAATAGACATCGCGACAAAAGCCTGCGTTAAAGCTTTGATAGAAGCAGGGTTTGACAGCGTTGATTATGTCAGTGTTGCCGACAGTAAAACACTGGAAATCTTAACAGAGAACACAGCCAATAAAGCTATGCGCTTATTAATTGCCGCCCA
Organism: uncultured Caulobacterales bacterium; assembly: GCA_937929915.1. GTDB lineage: Bacteria > Pseudomonadota > Alphaproteobacteria > Caulobacterales > Maricaulaceae > Litorimonas. The sequence continues at coordinate 100,006 of CALFUN010000003.1, forward strand.
TTGTAAAGGCGTGCGCCTAATCGACAATTGCGCGATTGTCGCGCCGAAAATTCAAGCCGTTTAGTCCTATTTCAACCGCGCTCGGAAGTTCAAACTAACATTGCTACCCGCTAACATGACGCCTTTAGGATTAAAGCATATAAAGGTCACGCTGGGGTCATATGTTGCGGAAAGCGGCGAGTATGAACAGCCTAAAAAGTCGGCGGGTTTCGCGCTTGCATCTGAAAAAGCAACATCTGTCGCAAAGTTAAATGTAAGCCCGCTGCCATTATCTGTAAAACTGACAGGGTCTGTTTCTGTACCTACAAGACCATCTATATCATCATTATAAAATTCGATTTCGCCTGGCATAACATCAATCAATAATAAGCTATCCGCATCAACATTCCCAGCCCCAGTATTGGCAATATTGATTGTATAAATCGCATCATTTCCAGGCAATAAATACAAACCTAGCCCATCAGGGTCATAAACGTTCACGGATTTATTTGCCTCTAATGTAGTGGTGACAGGGGCCGTTATGGTAACTGTAACCGTAGCCGTATCACAATTTGAAGTGCCTGTTTCGCAAATGTCATAATCAAAGCTATAAACACCTTCTGGCGCGCCAGCAACGACACTCACTGTCCCGCTCGTTAGGTCAAATGTCAATTCGGGCGGAAGACTTGAGCCGCTATTAACGGAGAGATCAAAACTGCTGGGAGTTAAGCCGTTAAATGTATCATTATCGACAACGCTCAGAATATCAACCTGCTCTGTTATGGATGTTTCTACGCTTTCATTATCATTTTCAGCACTCACACTTATCGGAGCAGGTTGGCATTGCGTATTATAAACAACGCCATCGGCGCGCACACCGCTATTTTGATGATCGACTTGTAAGAACCTTGCTCCGCCTGAGGGGACGGTAAACGCATCACTCCGGAAAATATTAGACAGCAAAGACCCATAGACGCTTCCGCCTTGCCCTGTCGTGCCAAGGCTTGTGTAAGTTACACCATCTGGTGACATCAAAATTTCAGCACGTGCCGCTGTACCAAAATGCGACGCTAAGAGAACTTGGATAACCTCACCTTCAGGTGCAACCACGCCATCTTGCCCCGTAAGATCCATAGTAATTGTATCAAAAAAAGTCAGCGCAGAATTTGCGTCTGTCGCAGGATCACCTGCCATTGATGGCACGCCAACTGCACGATCAGGGTTCTGCCCTCCCGTTGCCGATACGACATGAAACGTGCCTGAGACGACAAGGGTGCCAGCAGGGCAAACAGACGCACCGCCTGGGTTTGTAACATCAATTACGACCGTTGCTGTTTCGCAATTTGTAAGGTCATTAAATTCACACAGATTATAATCAAAGCTATATATATCCGTTGCTGTGCCTTGCAGAACACCGACAGCCCCTGTGGTAAGGTTAAATGTAATCCCAGACGGCAGGACTGAGCCATCCGCTAAAGATAAGGCAAATTCGCTTGGCGGGCTAACGCCGTCGATTGAATCATTATCTAATACGTTCAAAACAGACGTGAAACTGACTGATGAGTCCGAGACTGTCCCATTATCATTATTGGCCGTTATAGGTAGCGGCGGATTGTCAATAACAAGAGTTGCCGTAGCCGTATCACAGTTAAACCCATTATTGGTTTCGCAAATCTGATAATCAAAACTGAGAGTCCCATCGGGCGTACCTGCAGCAACACTCACAGCGCCTGTATTCGGGTTTAAGCTAAGACCCGCTGGTAAGCTAGAGCCAGACGCAACAGAATAAAGGACGGTTCCTGGCACAGGGTTGCCGTCTAACGTATCATTTGCCCCCAAATTTAGAACGGCTGTTTGCGCGACGCTTGTATCCGTTACAACAGTGCTATCATCAAAGGCTTCCATTGTGACAGCTACGCGAAAAATAATATCATCAATAGCCAGATCATTCCCGCAACCGCCAAGAGAATTATTAATCAAGACAACATTCACATCTGTCGTCGTCGCCGATGTTGTGAAAGTTAAGCTATATTCTTCCCATTCAGGTGTAGGATTAAAGGGAATATCACCCGTATCAAAAGAGGCTAAAATATCCCCTGCATTGCTTTCAATTTGCAAGGTTACATTCGGTAAAACAAGACCGCCTGCATTGGCGGTGCAAAAATCAAAATCGCCTTGCGAGTTAACGGTCACAAGAGACGCTAGAAAATCAAAGCTCGTATTAGAGCTTAAGGCAACTTCGCGGCGATAAAATTCTCCTGACTGATTATCATCAGCATTTACAAGCATCATATAGCCCGTACCCGTTGTATTATCGCCAATACTGGCCCAGCTGGTAAAGCCTTGCTGGCTATTGGTTGCAATAACATAATCACCATCTGCTAGAATATCTGGGAAATTCGCGGGTTGTGGTGGTGCGTTGAAATTATATGAGGTTTGCCCCGCAGGCAACGGCGCGCCGGGGAAAACACCTGTGCCAAAATCTTCAATATCAATGATTTGAGCCCATGCCGCACTCGACATCATCATACCAAATATTACACTCCATAAGAAGATATAATATATATTTTTCATAGTAATACCCACAAGCCTTTATCTGCGCGCCCCAACATCTGCGCAGGGCAAGCGATAAGAATTACCTGAGTATTCATCATGTATTCGGCCATCCTTAACCTGCATCCCTAGCGCTACTTTAGAGGGTAATTCCTAATTATTCCTTTCATAGCGCAGGCTATTTTCATGTCCGAAACGGATGGTATGTCTATTCCGTCTTTATATTAATCGCATCCATACAGATGTGCTCATATCCCTGATGCAAGACAAAATGCAGTGGAATAAGACAGAGAGAGAGACTAAGTCACCTCCCCCTTTAAGCAGATAAAGTCACTTTTTGGCCAAAATTTTGGGATAGATGCCCAAAGTTTCTATCAAAAGCCTCTAAAATATCTTCGCGGCGCACAGGTTTGCCGATTGTATCATCCATACCAATATTTTTACATATACGTTTTTGCTGATAATCTGGATCCGCTGTCAAAGCGATAATGATAACATTCGCATAGGCCGAATTAGATCGCCTAATTTCCATTGTTGTTTCAATACCATCCATAATGGGCATATGAATATCCATTAAGACAACATCAACAGGCGCTGTGTTTAACAAATTAAGTGCCTCTCGGCCATTATTGGCAAAATGGATTTGTTTCACCCGTTTGCCAATCAAGCGGTTTACAACCTTTTGGTTGACTGGATTATCTTCAACACAAAGGACATTTAATCCTTCAAACGGCCTTGAAGGATTTGATGATATTTGAGGCGCTACGTTCGAAGGCGCCGTTTCAGATACACTCGCGGGGCCAAGGGCCGCTGGAGTCTCTATCACAGGCTGATGATGATTGCTGGCTTTTACATCTTGTGCTTTGGTATCTTGTACTTTGGTATCTTGCATGGCCGTTTCATAGCTACGAACAAGGACGTCTGGACGGCTTTCGGTTTGATTTTGGGCATCAATATTTTGCCGGTTAACGGGCAATATCAGCATAATGGTTGTGCCCACACCCTTTTCAGATTTAACACGCACAACACCGCCCATTAACTCACTTAGTTGTTTCGTGATACTCATACCAAGCCCTGTACCGCCAAATTGACGCGAAATAGATTCGTCGGCTTGCATAAAATCATCAAAAATACGCGCCGTTTCATCTGGGCTCATACCAATACCATCATCCTTGACCGCCATAACAAGGCGCTCTTGCCCTTTAAAATTGGCAATTTTCATAATCAGAGAAATACTGCCCGCAGAGGTGAATTTAACAGCATTGGACAACATATTATTGAGACATTGTTGGATTCTAAACTCATCTAAATATAAAGTTTTGGGCAAGTTAGGGTCAATGGCAACTTTGAAATCCAACCCTTTAACTGTAATTTGCGGACGCCAGAGACGCTGACATGTTTGAAGAATAGATTTCGGATCGATCTCTTCCAAATCAACCTGCATTTTTTTCGACATAAGTTTCGCATGATCCAAAGTTCTGGACAGCAGATTATTTAACCCTTCTGCCGCATCTTCAATATCGTCGATCACAGCGCGCACATCTGGCGTTAAATTTTCATCGCTCAAACTATCACTCATACCAATGATCGCATTTAATGGCGTTCTGATTTCATGGCTCATACGCGCTAGGAAGTCAGACTTAGCTTTGGATGTTTCTTGTTCTTGGATTAATTGCGCATGATTTTCAATTTCGCGAGTAATGTCCATAACATAGGCCGTAACGCCAACAACATTTCCGTCAGGCCCGCGTTCAATCTGGCCAATAGAATGTTGCCACATGACACCAGAGGCTTGTGTAACAGCTCTATATTTGAAATCAAAACTCTGCCCTTTTTGACACACAGCTTGCCATTGCGTCATGATTTTTTTTCGGTCGTCGGGATGAATAATTTCCCAAACACCTAAGGTGTGGATTTTTTTAATTTCTTCATCTGTTAAGCGGTTTAAAACAGAATTAGAGTACGTAAACTTCCCCGTAGACATGTTGACAGACCAAAACCCTGCATTGGCCGCTTGCATGGACACATCAATCAAACGCGTATATCGTTTATGTTCTGAAATGTCTTTGATGGTCAAAATCATCTTATTTTGATCTGGAAACCAGCAATTTAACCGCACATCACGGCCATCAACCGTAAAGGCTGAAAACTGCATTTTATGCGGATTTTGCGCCTCAAAACCCGCTTTAAATTTCGCATCAACCTCTGTGAAACTAAGCGGCGTTTGTTCATCTTCTTCGCATATATTCAAGGCCGCGATTAGAGGCTTTAAGCTTAACCCTACGGGCTGCGTATGGCTGTCTTTTGAAAGCAGGTCTAAAAATTTGGCATTCGCCGAGACAATAATGCCGGCCGCGTTCACACAAGCATATCCCATGTTTTCTGTTTCAGATATATCTGAAAGAAGGCTTTGATAATCAGGCGCATCTACCGCTGCATCACCAACTTCGTCTTGTATATTTGATACTGTTATTGAGCTCACAAATGCTCTCCCACTCATATAAACTGAAAATCAGAATATTCCCATGCACATTATATGTGCGTGTCATATCTGAACAAATAATGGAAACAATCCGTTAAGATTGAACACAGCATTGGAAATATTTATAATTTTAAGCCATTCATGCGCAAATATTTATAACTTACCACGCGCCAAGGTTAACAAGCTTTGAGCGCAATTCGGGCGGTAAGTCTTCCCCGCTAGACGGGCCTTGCAAGTCAAGCGGAGCATCCTCTGGCTTCAGATAGCGCCAGCCTTGAAATGCACGGCGCGGTGTTGGAATCACGGGAATAAGTTTAGGCGTCATAATAATAGCGCACGCCTTACGGCCATCATTTGTCTGTGTGGCCTCCAGGTCAACAATCTCATTGCGGCAAATAATAAGTCCTTTAATCACCCAATATATAGACCCGCCATCAAGCAAAGCTTCTTTTTGCTTTGGCGTCATACGTGTAACATGCTGCGCATGTGCAGATAACCCCTTAGCTTTACGGCGCTCTACGACATGTGTCTGCCAATCTTGTAAAGTTTGGATAGATTCAGAGCCAACAGAAAGTTTTTGCAGATGCATTGTCATAGCTAAGTGTAACAAGCCTATTGTAATAGGCCAGTCACAAGCTGTTTAAAATACACAATGAGTTGTGAGTAAACTCCAGCGAAATGCGTTAGAAATCTCGCTCATATGGCGCAATATCAACAAGATAACCTTCTTTATTGGCGTCTAGTTTAAATGTTACCATATCTGTTGTTGTTCTGTCTGGAATGGTTCCAGCTTTCTTCAACACGCGCCCAAAAACAGATTTAATCTGGCGCTTGGTTTGACTATCGGTCCGGTAAGAGGGCGATACACCAAAATGATGGCGCAAGGCTGCATTCGTGAGCATCGCTGCATTTTTCCGCGCACTTTCTACTGTTGAATATTCAGTGGTCACAGAGACACAAAATGTACGATTATCCACACGATGCGGAGAATTTAGCGGCCATGTTGCAGATTGCCCCGCTTTTAAATCAATAATTTCTGCAAAATCCTCAAATTCCGCCTTATAGGGTAAATCATCATCAAGGTAATCAGCCAAGGCTGATTCATAGGCACTATCTGGGATAAATTCTTCAGTTTCAGGGTAAATATAAATACGTTTTTCACCTCGTATATGCCATAAAATCGTTTCCGTTTTATCAAAGTGATATGGCACTTTCGCGATAGGTGAGGAAATGAGTATCCCGCCATTGGCAGTAAAGGTTTTCAACCCAGTATATACACTAAGCTCGCCGTACATTTGGTCTAAAACGGCTTTATAAGCCGGATGGATATTCATTGCCTTACGCAAATTAATCCAAATTGCACCCGCTTTTGCTGCATTTAAAAGCGTCTCCCCCGATACATCTCGAAAGTCGCCCGTGCGAAATTTATTTGGGTAATTTGGATCATCGGTTATTTGCATCGTGCAAACATCCAGATTGTTATGCGGATGTTTATCAAGAAGTTCAATCAAAGCCTCGTCAGAAAAAAGACCTGTTTCATCAAGTTTATGCTTAAATGTCAGGATGGAATCTTGGAAAGCTTCCGTATGCGCCTCCGTCCAGTCTTTAATGATTTCGCTCATAATATTACTCCCTAAATCTCCAAACCTTTCTATCCATTCAGATTACACCAAAAAGATTGAAATACTTTAAACTCAAGCCATCTATTTCACCGTCTTGTTTTCACCACATAATATAAGGTGAAAATCGTCATAATGGCCCCTACTACCAAACCAATAAAGCTTAGCAAAGGCCCCCACTCACCTAAAATAGCAGTTGGGTTGCCCAAAAATGCACCTGCACTCGCCCCCAGTAAACTCATACCAATGAATAAAGGAATAAAGTACCCAAGGCTTCTTTTAGGGGTTTCAGAGGCTATGGGCGGCTCCATTTTAATATATTTCGCCGCGCTATCTGTGCGTTCCCGAAACGCATCATCGGCCGCTAAGTTATCAATAACAATATCCGCAGATTTTTTATCAGAACTTACCTGATTTTCTAAGGCTGTCGTAGATTGTATCAAAGATTCAGGCCAATTACCAGCCCCGTTCGTCCCGTCATCATTTGCAACATCATCAATCAAAGCGTCTAGGCGGCCACTGATTTTAGACGCTGTATCTGCTATCCGACTCGACCCTTCCGTAACAGGCAGCGCATCTGTTAAAGGCTCAGAGATGCTCTCATCCTCAAACTCATCAACTTCATATGTCCTATCAACAAGATCATCATCCAGATAAGCCGCATCCACATAAGCATTATCCGCTTGCAGAATATTGCTGTCTTGGCCTGCCTCTTCTTCCTCTTCATAGACTTCGCTAAGTTCCAAAATGCCCGACGGGCCATCCTCGCGGCGGCGAATAAATTGCGAAGCGGGATCCTTTTGAGTGATAACAGTATCTTTTTGCGTTAACTCCACCTTATCAGAGGTAAGCGGCACATAGACCGCTTTATCTTCGGCCCCGCTCTGCATCTCGTCTATTTTGGCAGTATCAAACGCGCTATCCTCATCAGGGATTTCAAGCGCAGTCTCATCTATAGTCCCAGCATCATAAGGGACACGCGCAACTATCCCATTACGCAGATCACTGGAAATCATCGGCAGGGCATCTTCGGTCGAGAGCAGTGCAACCATATCATCCTTAACAGGCGGCAAGTCTGCACGCGACGCAGGCAGAGTTTTCTTGCCCTCTGTGCGTAAAAACAGAGCTTTTTCTGCGGCTCGGCGGCGCATGAGTGCATCAACCACATAGGTTTTGCCGTCAATCGTACTTTTTCGCCAAATATCAAAACCGCTCGCCGCATCTAGAGGGCGGCCATTATTGAGCGCACGCAATGTGTCAGATTCCGTAAATGCGCGCGGGCCAATATTAAAGGCAAGAGAGACAAGGGCATCAAATTGACTTTGCGAGAGCGGCGCATGCACAGTCTCATTTATCATATCTTCATAAGGTTCCAAGTCACGCAGCAATAAGGCTTCAGCTTCTGGACGCGTCAGCACAAGACTATCCGTCCCTTCAATGATATGGCCATATCCTACAACATGTTGACCATTGACCAAATGCCGATCAACCGGACGGTAGCCTTCATAAGCTTTAATCAGTTTTAAACCGACTTTCGAGATATGCATATTTCGGCGCATAAGCGTTCCATATTCTTGCAATTATGTCTTCGCAGAACACATTTGCAAGGATCGCGCCAAATAACCGAATTGCAAAAAATAACTCGCCTGAATAAGGAAAATTCGGCAAAATTTAGAACAAAATCAACACAGCAAAGCCTAAAAAGGCCAAAAAACCAATCACATCCGTCACGGTTGTTACAAATACAGACGATGCTACAGCTGGGTCAGCCCCAACGCGTTTTAAGCCAAGCGGAATTAAAATTCCAGCAAGTCCTGCAAAGACGTGATTGATAATCATCGCTAAAAACGCCGCCAACGCTAATTTCTGATCGCCAAACCACACATAAGCAATCAGTGCCAGCACAGCCGCAAAAATTATGCCTATCATAAAAGCCGCGATCGCCTCTCTGCGCACAGCCCGCCACGCAGTTTGCGAGGTCAAATCGCGCTCCGCCAAGGCTCGCACTGCCACAGCGAGAGCTTGCGTGCCAGCATTTCCGCCCATGGACGCAACGATTGGCATTAACACAGCAAGCGCGACGACTTTTGAAATCGCATAATCAAATTGTGCAATCACTAAGGATGCCAAAACCGCTGTCAGTAAATTGACAAATAGCCACGGCGCGCGAGATTTCACCGTCGAGACAGCCGTATCCGTCAAACCTGCATCTGATACGCCTGCTAACGCTAAAATATCTTCTTTATTTTCGTCTTGGATAATTTCGATAATGTCATCAACCGTCATCGTCCCGACAAGGCGGCCTTGCACGTTCACTACGGGGGCTGAAATAAGATTATATTTTTCAAAAAGGTAAGCGGCCTCTTCTTGGTCTTGGTCTTGCGTGATTGTAACCAACTCATCGGTCATCAAATCTGCAAGTTTAACCTCACGGCCTTCGCGCATAAGCTTTGAGAGCGGGACATAGCCAAGCGGCTTGAACGCTGCATCAATCACATAGATATTGAAAAATAGTTCAGGCAGCGCCCCGCCCGTTTCGCGCATATGATCAATCGTATCGCCCACTGTCCAAAATTCGGGCGCAGCGACAAATTCGCGCTGCATTAAACGACCGATTGTTTCATCATCAAAGGTTAACGTATCTTCAAACGCCGTCCTGTCTTCTAGCGGGAGCGCACCGAGAACATCCGCGCGTTGCGTCTCTTCCATTTCTTCAAGAATTTGGGTGGCATCATTATGATCCAGCTCTGTAATCGCATCGGCAATTTGTTGTGATTCCAATAATGGCAAGATGTCCTCAACCACTTCATCTTCTAACTCTGTTAGAACATCACCCGAAATCAGATCTGGCGCCCGCTCGACAAGTTCTGCGCGCTGCATTGGCGGGAGCTGTTCTAATTGATCTGAAAAATCGGCGGGGTGTATCGCTTCCAAAGCTGTTTTTAACGCCTTATCATCCGTCAGTATCAGCGCATTTTCGATCACATTAATCGTGTCGTCTTTTTTATCTTGAGAGATAGAAATTTTCTCAACAGGTTCCATGCGGTGTCTCTAAGGGATTGAACGGTGCAGGTCTATGTTTCAATCACGACAAGTTTTAAAAACAATATTTGTAGGCGCATAATTTTCCGCTAGGAGAAGCTATGTTCGATAACCCTTTGATGATGATGGCAGGCGCGGGATTGCTCGGCACACTGATATGGCTCTCATATATTGACATGCGTGAATTTCGCCTGCCAAACGCGCTAACATTTCCGCTTATCGCAGCAGGGCTGATATATAATTTTATAACATCGACGGATTTTTACCCTTATCTTATTGGCGCAAGCGCGGGTTATGCCATATTCTTTGGCATTGAAACGCTCTATAGGCTTATTCGCAAAAAAGACGGGCTTGGCCGCGGCGATGCAAAATTACTTGCCGCTGGCGGGGCATGGTGCGCGTGGACTGGCTTGCCATTTATCATATTAGTCGCAAGCTCAACCGCGCTTATTTGGCTTATTCTATCAGGCCAAACAAAAGACCCGAAAGACGACTTACGCCTGCCATTCGGGCCGTTTTTATCTCTCGCTATTGTACTTATCTGGATCAGCCAGCAAGCCGCGCTCTAAGCCGTCTTTAAGGCCGAGAGCCTAAGACAGTGTTTGACGAGCGCGATTCAATAGTCGCTTCAAATTTAGGTTCATAGATTTTCCCGCTGGCTTGCTCATAGGCATACCCAATGGCCATCACCGCTTTATCATTATCTTTTCTGCTCATAAATGACACGCCAACAGGCAGGCCTTTAACATCGCCCATTGGTACGGTGATATGCGGATAACCCGCAATGGCAGCAATCCACCCTGCCCCTGTTCCGCCAGGATAATTATCCCCATATATGTGATCGACTGGGAATGTCGGCGCAGTGCTTGGTGCAACAAGAAACTCAACATTACTTGCCGTTAGCATTTTATCAATACCGTCTTGGCGTGTTGCCGTTGTGACAAGTTTCAACGCAGCTTTATATTCTTCCGATTCAAGATCACCTAACTCATTGGACATAGTATGAATATCATAATCAAACACCGCCATTTCTTGATCTGAGCTTTCTTGGAAGGCGATAATATCATCAAGGCTACGCGCTTTCACGCCCGCAGGTGCAGCGGCTAAATATTCATTGATAGAGTGCTTGAACTCATATTTTAGCACATTAAATGACGCATCCCCGAAGCCGTCCGGCGTATCAAACTCGTCGATCTCGACCAAAATAGCTCCTTTATTTTTTAGCGTCTCTAAAACTTCATCAAAATTTTCACTAATGCCCGCATTTGGCCCACGTGCAAAATTGAGAACTCCAATACGCACGCCCTGCAAAGACCCTGCAAGAGCGGCATCACGGTAATCTGATCCGCTATTTGTCATCGCATCCATCATGATCGCTGCATCTTCAACACTGCGCGTCATTGGGCCAGCCGTATCTTGGGTAAAAGCAAGCGGGACAATGCCTGTTTGCGGGATAACACCAACGGTTGGTTTAAATCCAACAAGGCCGTTCATCGCCGATGGGCAAATCACAGAGCCGTTTGTTTCTGTTCCCACGGCTGCCGCGACAATACCAGCCGCAACAGCGGCGCCAGACCCTGAGCTTGACCCACATGGCGAGCGGTTTAACGCATAAGGGTTTTTGGTTTGCCCGCGTACAGCCGACCAACCAGAGCTGGAGCCTGTTGACCTGAAATTAGCCCATTGGGATAAATTTGTTTTACCCATAATCACCGCGCCTGCATCGCGCAGCCCTGCCGTTAACGGCGCATCTTTGCCTGTGACATTATTCACAAGTGCAAGGCTACCTGCCGTTGTCGGGAGAGGATCAAGACTTTCAATATTATCTTTAAGCAATATAGGAACACCGTGCAGCGGGCTACGCACAGTCCCTTGCGCGCGTTCTTTATCTAGCGTTTGGGCAATGCTGCGCGCATTCGGGTTTATCGCCAAGACAGATTGGATGCTCGGCCCATTTGTATCGACCGCCTCCATACGTGCCAACGCTTTATCTAACGCCGATTCAGACCCTAGCGCAGCGGCTTGGGTTATTGTCACATAGTCAAAATCCGCAATCACAGATGTACTCACAGATGCTGAATTTGTAATAGGCGCTATCGCCGTCGATGTTGTTTGGCTGTTGCACGCAGCTAATGATATAACGCTCGCGCCTAGGAAAGCTGTGTGTAAAAATCTTCGCATGAGACCCCTCAAGATGTAATATTTTATAGCAGCTCTTAAACACTAATTTTAAGGTTAGGCCAAGCCCGCATCACATTCATAATGGCAAATCTTATTTCCTTGGCACATTGCCCAAAATCAAAATATGGTTTGACCCGTATTATTTCTGGTAATTTCTAGTTATGAGCGCTTCTCATATGGCAGCATAATCGTTATGTACGCCATAATGTAAATGAACAGAATAATCAGGCAGGTTGGTTTATGAGTGAAATTATCGACGGAAAAGCCGTTTCGGCCAAAGTTCGCGCGAATGTGGCGCAGGCCGTTAAAACTTTACCCGCCCAGCCATGCTTGGCTGTTGTACTCGTCGGCAATGACCCTGCTAGCCAAGTTTATGTCCGCAGCAAGATTAAATTCACCAAAGAATGCGGTATGACATCAGTTGAACACCGCCTGCCTGAAACCACATCGCAGTCAGATATTGAAAAAACTGTTCGTGCGCTCAACCAAGATCCAAATGTTGACGGCATTCTTGTCCAACTCCCTTTGCCAGAGGGGCTTGATAGCGATGCGGTGATTGCGCAAATTGACCCTGCTAAAGATGTTGATGGTTTGACTGAAATTTCGGCGGGGCGTTTAAGTTTGGGCAAAGACGGATTACGGCCGTGTACCCCAACGGGTTGTGTGATCTTAGCCAAATCTGTGCTTGGAGATTTATCAGGCAAGCATTGCGTGATTTTGGGCCGCTCTATTTTAGTCGGCAAACCCGCCGCTATGTTATTTTTAGAACAAAATTGCACTGTGACTATTGCCCATTCTCGTACGAAAAACCTCGAAGCTATGTGCCGAGAGGCTGATATTCTTGTCCCCGCAGTTGGACGCCCTGAGATGGTCAAAGCAGATTGGATTAAACCGGGCGCTTGCGTGATTGACGTGGGCATTAACCGCGTTGCTCATCTGACAAAATCAGGCAAAACACGTCTTGTCGGAGATGTGGATTACGTGGCTGCCGCAAAAGTCGCAGGCGCTATCACACCTGTTCCGGGCGGGGTTGGCCCTATGACGATCGCTTGCTTGCTACGCAATACTGTGCTGGCCGCCTGCGCGCGCCGAGGTTGGGACAAGCCAGATATTTAAGCAGGCCCGATAAACAGGCTTGATATTTTACTTTGAGAGCATACAGCTTTTACCAGCCTGCTTATCTGCCGTACATTGATAAACCCGCACCCAATCGACATGTAATTCAGCGGGGAATGAGTTCGGATTAAAAGCTGTCTCATTACGGCTATCAGGTAGATTACCGCCAACGGCTAAATTTAACATCAGATAGAAAGGTTGATCAAATGGCGCGAATGGATTGTTTGATTTGCGCGCAGCGGCTGTAAACCATTCATCATGCGTCATGGTAAAAATCTGACTGTCATTCACAAACCAGTCAATTTGATCTTGTCCCCATTCTATCGCAAAAATATGATATGCATCCACGCCATACGGCAGAGTATTTTTTTGAGATCGAAACTGATTTTCAGGCCATAATTGTCCAAAATGCAACGCGGCGCTTGATCTATTTTCTGTGGTTGAACCTTCGCAATCCTCACATTTCGCGCCTAAATTGATCGACTCCATAATGTCGATTTCACCCGATAATGGCCATTTGCCGTAATGATTATCTGTTGGTAACATCCAAAAGGCAGGCCATGTACTTTGGCCTTGAGGTAACTTAATTCTCGCCTCGAACCGTCCATATTTCCAATGTTTCAAGCCTTTTGTCCGCACTTTTCCTGATGTATATTTTCGGCTTATAAAATCACCGCGGTCTGCCCAATCTTGAGGATATTGCGGCCCTGTAAAGTCTTCAGCGCGCGCCATTAATCTTAAAATACCGTCTCGCACCTCAATATTTTCGGGTCTATCTGTATAACATTGTCGTTCATTATTCCCCCCGCCCCAGCATGAGGTTTCCGCAGCCCATTTTGTTGGGTCTAGGCTATCTTTGTTAAATTCATCAGACCAAACAAGCTCCCAGCCTCTGCGCGCATGATAAGTTTGCAGATTTTGTTCAGCAGGCCCAGATTTTTGACTCGCAGACAGCCCAGCATCAAGAGTTGGCGTGCGAAAAAACGCGATACAAAAAATTGTAATGACAATCAGAACGGCCCCTAAAGTCAATCGCCGAACGGCATTCATGATTAGCGCCCAGACTGTGTGCTTGATACATAGCTATAGCCGCGTTTATATCTATATGTTGTAGCCGCATTATCCGAAGATGCTGGCCAGTCAAAAGGCAAACGGCCTTTAAAACCATATTCATTATCCAAAAGAACATCACTGACCCCGCCGCCTTCACTGCCTGGCAACCAAGCCGCGACAAATGCATCTGATATATCGATTGCGGCATCAACGCCGCGCGGACGGCCTGAGATAAAAACTGTGACGGTGGGTATGTTTTTAGCTTTCAAATCCTGCAAAATTTGAAAATCCTTATTGGCCGCTAAGTCAAAGTTTAAAGATGTTAAATCCCCATCAGATTCAGCATAAGGTTCTTCGCCAAACACAACCACCGCCACATCTGCGCTTTGCATATCCGTTTTATCGACGAGTGTTCCGCCTGCAGATTTAACGGCAGAGGTCAAGCTTTGCGCAATCGTTATATGGTTTTTATAATAAGATGTTGGATTCATAACACGGCTAACTTGGTCGCGGCCTTGCCATGTCACAGTCCAGCCGCCCGACTGGATGGCTGGGTTATCTGCGCCAGACCCCGCAATAAAGACTTTGCTCTTGGGGTTAATCGGTAAAACATCATTGTCATTCTTGAGTAGCACAAGCGATTCCCGTACCGCTTGGCGAGCAACCGCGCGGTGATTATCATGACCTATTAATTTGGCGCGTCCTGCAAGCTCATGAGCGGACGGCTTGCCGCTATCAAACATGCCAGCGCGGTATTTTACCCGCAAAATACGCCTGACCGCATCATCAATACGGGCCATAGGGATTTCCCCTGATTTGACCTGAGAGACAGTGTTCGCTTGAAAGGCTTTCCAATCTTCAGGCACCATAAACATGTCGACGCCAGCATTTACCGCTTGCGCGCAGGATATATTACTGCAGCCATCAACTTGCGCATGTCCGTTCCAATCACCAATGACAAATCCGTCAAAGCCCATGCGGGTTTTCAAAACATCTGTCAGTAGATATTGGTTGCCATGGAGCTTATCCCCGTTCCAACTGCTAAAACTGGCCATAACCGTCTGAACACCTGCACCGATTGTTTGCACATAACCTTGCCCATGTATTGTAAAAAGATCGTCTTCAGACATGACCGTATCGCCTTGATCATCCCCTGCTTGTGTCCCACCGTCCCCGATAAAATGTTTCGTCGTTGCGATAATTTTTTGTTCAGATAAAAAGTTATCTAAAGCAGGATGACCTTGCAGACCTATGAGGAGTTCTTTCGATAGCTCTGCAACAATCTTTGGATCAGATGAATAACTCTCATATGTACGGCCCCAGCGTGCATCTTGCGCAACAGCTACGGTTGGCGCAAATGTCCAATCAATGCCCGTCACCGCAACTTCGCGTGCAGTGATTGTGCCGATGTCACGCATTAAAGCTGGATTATTCGCCGCGCCTAATCCGATATTATGAGGAAATATTGTTGCGCCAACAACATTATTATGTCCGTGGACGGCATCCGTTCCCCACATAATTGGAATCGCCAGCCGCCCGTCACCTGTATCCATAGACGCGCCATGAAACAGATTTGCCATAGATAACCACGCCCCTAAAGGCCCGTCCGCTTTATCTGTTGGCCAAGACCCGCCGCCATTCAAAACGGATCCAATATGATATTTCGCAGCATCATCAGGAGAAATTGATTTAATTTCCGCCTGTATCATTTGCCCCACTTTTTGCTCCACACTCATTTTCGCGAGCCAGTCATCAATCTTGGACTCAATTGCCACATCTTTTTGGATGGGACTGCGCACAACAGGCCACGAAGAAGCTGCAGCTTCGGAGGTAGAGAGGCTGTAAATAACCGCGCACACGCCAAGTGCGGCCATCATACCAGATATGACAAAGGTATTACGTGTCATGATAACTCCCACATAATTATTTATTGAAAGCTTGGAGACTATTTAAACTTAGCCCGCAAACGCACACCATATGTGCGCGGCGGAGAGAAGAAGCGTGTATTATCAAACTGCGTGATAATAATCGCTTGTTCACGCTCAATCCCTGTCAAATTATTGACATAGGCTTCGATACGCCATTTATCATCAGAGCCGTGAGAATACCCCAATCCAGCATCCAAGGTAAAATACCCATCGACTGTATCGTCCAAACGGGCAGAGACGTCGTCTTCAAGATTGAAATCAATGCTATTGAAAATCGTCATAAATTGCGAAGAGCGGTAACCTGCCGATATAATCCCATCAACAGATCCAGATGGAACGTCAACAGCCTTTGAAATCGACCCGTTAAGTTGCCATTCTGGCGTTCGGACAAGACGATTGCCTTCAATCGATCTGTTAACAGCGTTAACAGGATCAACATCGGCTTGGAAACGGAAGTCTTGAATGTCTTGTGAATTCACAACACGCGCTTCTGGAAGCCAAAGAATTGTGCCGTCAAAAGATAAATTCCCCGGAAAGTCTAGCCCGCCATCAATTTGTCCGCCGTAAATTTCAGCATCAGACGCATTAAAAGTAAAGGCATTTATCTGTCCGCCAAAATTCGCTAAAACTTGCGGATCTATTGTTGAGACATCAATATCTTGCGTATCAAGAATTTGTGCCGTGGATGTTAATGTCGTTAATTGTAGATCATCATAGTCATAATAAAAGGCTGACAGATTAAAACGGCCACTTATATCATTATTAATCTCAAAGGTATTTTTAGACCCAAGCTCAAATAAGGTAAGAGTTTCAGGGCCATATGTTGGCGCTAATGTCGTTGTATCAAAATCAACAGGCGCGTTGGATGCCAAACCGATCGCAAATCCATCTGTGCCTGCAATATTATCATTAAACCCGCCAGATTTATTACCCGTAGAGATCAATCCATATACGAGATTATCCTCTGTGAGATCATATTCAGCGCGAACCCGCCAATCTACAAAATCATTTTCCAAACGCCCATTTTGTAAAGCAAATGACGAATTAAACGGCGCAAGTGAGAAATCAACACGCCCGTTAAAATCAGGTACAAAATTGTCACAACTTCCAACAAATGCGAAGTCTGTGCAGAGCGGGCGATCCGCAGCATTCGGGAAAACATCTTGAATTTGCATGCCGTTCGGGAAAATATCATCAAACCCATCGCGGGCACCAAATTGGGCAATTCCGTCAAATAAGAAAGCGATAGATTCATTTGCGTCTACCTGACCGTCGCCATCTGTATCGGGATTAATAATTTGACGATCCAGACCTGCAAATTCAAACCCTTCCGTACCAGAGGCTACACCATTTATGAAACAGCACGAAAAGTCAGGGCCGCCAAAGCCAAAGGCATAGCGCGCATTAATCCCAAACCGGCTCTTATCATCATTCGTATAGCGCACACCGCCGCTAAGGCGGGCTTTGTCGCCAGGCAGATGAAAGGTGAAATCTCCATAAGCGGAGAAGCTTTCTGTGTCCGTTGTCTGATTAAATTCAACACCTTGGAAGAAGGGGTTACGATCACCCGTTGTTCCTAAAAATGTGCGCTGGCTTTCGTCAAAGTAAAATCCGCCCACTGTCCAATCTAACCTGCCCGGGCCAAAGGCTTGGTCATCTTTGTAAAGCCGTAATTCCTGCACGATAGATTCAGAATCTGTAATGAAACGAATACGATTGAAATTATCAAAATCCAACGGCCCTAGCGTGTCAAGAACGCCGTCATAAAATGGCGCAGCAGGTGTGGTAAATTCATAATCATAAACAAGGTCACGATAAGAGCCTATATATTCAATATTAAACCAATCCCCCTCGTAATCAATCTGCCCTTTAATACCGTAATGCTCTGTATCTTCATCGGGTGTTATACCTCGGCCAATCACATCTCGTGGATTGTCGATGTCATCGGGGTTAATGCCATTACCGAGCGGATTAGCGAAGTTAATACCCGTATAGCCCGTGCCTTTTTGCTCAATGTAATCACCCGTAAGGGTAAAGGTAAGGTTTTCTGTCGCGTCAATCTTATAGGCTGCGCGGATACCAAAATCATCGGTTTGCTCCGCCACATCAATCCCTTCACTCTCAGATGTTGGTACATTTACATCCTCAAGAGTTGAGCTATCGGGCGAGACATTATTAAAATAGCTGTCATGCCCGCCCGCAAATGCGGATAAACGAAAAGCCGAGTTCTTTGTGACGGGAATATTGACAACGCCTTCAATGCGGTAATCATCAAAATTACCATATGAGGCTTCAATAGCTGCATCGGTTTGGCCGATACCGGGTGCCCACGGGATGATATTCACGGAGCCTGCTGTTGCGTTGCGTCCTCGCAATGTGCCTTGCGGGCCAACATTCACTTCAACGCGTTCAATATCGAAAAAAGCCGCCCCAAACCCAGATGGGCGCGGGACATAAACACCGTTTAAATGTGTTGCGGCGGCTGGATCGCCAAGCTCTGTATTATTAGATGACCCAACCCCGCGTATGTAAATTTCAATATTACCTTGATTATTGGCAATGGACAGCCCGGGAATTTTGCCATCCAGCTCATTAATATTACCAATGCCCAGCAATTTAAGCTCTTCGCCGCTAATGGCCGCGGCTGTCCCCGCATAATCTTGCAAAGATTGTGAACGGCGCTCAACAGTTACAATCACCTCGGATGAACCATCTTCATTATCTATGATTTCGCTATTTTGTATTTGCGCGCTCGCAGCCGATGCACTTGCCAAAGCGGTTAACATGGCAAATCCAGATATGGTGGTGAATTTTAGATAGTTTTTGGGTGTGTTTACAGCCTGCGTCATAGTCTTCCCCTTAATTAAGCTTTACGCTTTTTGTTATTATCAAATAAGGCAGGAGATATTTTCAAAAACAAGATAAAAGCGGTGAAGTGGACTTTTCATGCGGTGAATGGGACTACAGAGCGTATTTATCTGAGTTTATTGCGCAAAATAGCTCCGTAACGGCGACTCACTTTTAAGCGCTGACCCGTCTTTGTGATAATAATTGCCTCGCCTTTTTGGGCTGGAACAATCTCATCTATCTTATCTAAATTGATAATGGTTGAGCGGTGGATCCGCAGAAAATTTTCTGGCGAAAGCTGGGCTTCAACAGATTTTAATGTCGCCCTTATAAGGTGAGTTTTATGCCCCAAATGAATACAAACATAATCCCCATCGGCTTCAATCCAATCAATATCGCTCTTGCCTAGAAATGCAAATTTATCGCTATCTTTGACCACCAAAGCCCTGTCATTATGAGCTTTATCAGGCCTATCTAAAGCCGATAAAAGGGCTGATTTAGAGGGCTTTGCGTCACCTGTCCCATAAGATAGTTTGACGCGCTCAATACTCTCTCTGATTTTCTCATCATCTAGGGGTTTTAAAACATAGTTAAGCGCCTTAACGCGAAAGGCTTCGACAGCATATTGCGCATAGGCCGTGGTAAAAATAACTTTCGGAAGCATATCACTTTGAATGGATTTGATAACATCAAAACCATTCATCTCTGGCATTTCTATATCTAGAAACATCACATCAGGCTTATATTTCATGACGGCATCAATCGCTTCAAACCCATTTTGGCATTGCGCCGTAACCTCTACGCCGCCAATATCATCTAATATAACGGCTAGCAGATTACGCGCCAAAGGTTCATCGTCAACGATAATGGCTGTTAAAGTCTGGCTCATTTTTGCGAGCTTATAGACACAGGCATATAAGGAAATGAGAGATTGATTTCTAATCCGCCTATATCTGAGAGCTGATACTCAACACGGCCCGATAGGCCATAATGAGCTTGAATGCGCCCTTCTATATTTTGCAGCCCTACACCTTTTTCAAGCTTTGTAATATCGTCTTGACTCAGAGAGTTTTGTTTTCCCGTATCCGCGACAGATAAAAAGACATGGTCTTTTTCCTTGCGTCCAATCAGGCGGATAGTGCCGCCTTTTACGCGCCCCGCAACGGCATATTTTAAAGCATTTTCAAAAAGCGGCTGTAAAATAAGTGCGGGTATCTGGGCATCTAAAATAGCCTCATCAACATCAAACTCTGTTGTCAGACGATCTGCATATCTGACTTTTTCAATATCAAGATACAGTTTTAAAGCCTCTAGCTCATCAGCTAGGCTCATATCTACCCATTCATCATTTTCTAATGAGAGCCGTAAAAAGTGACTGAGCTGCGAAATCATGGTTCTGGCTTGGTCGGAGCGTTGTGTCTTCACGAGAGCCGAAATCGAATTTAGCGTATTAAAGAGAAAATGCGGGTTGAGTTGATAACGCAACATTTTCATCTGTGCCTCACGGGAGAGGTTTTCAGCTTCCACCCGCCTTAAGCGCTCCATTTGCGCTTGTTTACGTTCCGCAGCAACAGCGGTATAAGCCTGAACTATATAATAAAGCGCAGCCCATAACCCAAATATCAAAAGCGCCGTAAAATACCATCCGCCAAAATCTTGCCAAATGTCAGGCGCGGTAATCATGGCATCAAATGTTGCCATACGAAAAACATTCCAAAGAAAAGCAATAACTCCGACAACAATAAGGTGTGACAATACACGCCGCAAAATCCCGCCTTTATTTGCGAAAGGCAAAAGAAATGTCAGCGGCCAAGTCATCGCCGCACCGCTTATAGCTTGCAATGCAATATGAACAACATGCATCCAGCGCGGATCACCATACCAAAGGGTTAGGGATAAAAAGGACAACACGCAGAATAAAAGCCACGCAATAATCTGCACGCCCCACCATGGCAGTGAGATCGCGGCCGTTTGTTCATCGCGGTGTAAATTCGTATAAGTCAGAAATTTATAGCCCTATTATCATAGAATCCCATAGTGTTATGACATTCATAATCTCTTTATCAGGCTTATTGCAATCTGACTATGCCGCTAAATCATCACGAAAATACTGATTTTTCTGCAATCATCAGGAGTTTTTATCCAGACCTTATCACCGCCTATCATAGACATATATACATCACATATAGGGGAAATCTATCAAGCGGTTCGAGATTACCAATTTCACGGACACAGTAATCTTCACTACATGCGGCGGCCGGCGGTTATACCCGCCTCATAATTGTAAATGATATTAGGATTAAGGACGCATCATGTTTAAACGTTTGGCCCTTGCCACCACTATTAGCCTCTGCACACTTGGCGCTGCACATGCCCAGCCCCCTGCCCAGACACAAGATTCAGGTGCCCCGGTTACAGATAATCAAAACTCTATCACCGCAGGTGAATGGGGCGGTGTTTTGCTGGAAGATTTTCATCTGATTGAAAAGCTAGCCCGCTTTGACCGCGAGCGCATTCCAGAGCGCGTTGTTCATGCGCGCGGCACAGGCGCACATGGCAAATTCACTGTGACGAATAATGATATTGCCAAATATAGCTCGGCGTCTTTATTTTCAGATATTGGCGAAGAGACACCTGTTTTCGTAAGATTTTCCACAGTGGTACACCCGAAAGGTTCTCCAGAAGGTTTACGCGACCCACGCGGTTTTGCGATCAAGTTTTATACAGATGAAGGAAATTGGGATTTAGTTGGGAATAATCTACCTGTCTTTTTCATTCGTGATGCCATCAAGTTTCCAGACATGGTGCATTCTCTCAAACCCTCCCCTGTCACCAATCAACAAGACCCCAATCGGTTCTTTGACTTTTTTAGCCATATCCCAGAATCCACACATATGTTGACTCAAGTTTACACAGATTTGGGTACCCCTGAAGGCTATCAATATATGGATGGCAATTCTGTCCACGCACTGCGCCTTATCAATGCAAAAGGCGAGAGCGTATTTGCAAAATTCCGGTGGACAACAGATCAAGGCGTCAGAACTCTGAGCGCGAAAGAGGCCGAAGCGCGTCCCTTTAACTATGCCACTCAGTCTCTCTATGATGATTTAAACGCAGGTAAAACTGCGAGTTGGACATTAAAAGCGATTATTTTGAAACCAGAAAATATTGAAAAACTCGATTTCAACCCGTTTGACGCTACGAAAGATTGGCCCGATGCAGGTCAGCATTTCGAGACAATCGAAATTGGCAAGATGGAATTAAATAAAGTCCCAGATAATTTCTTTGCCTCTACAGAACAATCCGCGTTTTCGCCAGGTGTTCTTGTGCCAGGTATTCAGCCTTCACCAGACCGCTTATTGCAAGGCCGCTTATTTTCTTATGCAGATACACAGCGTTATCGTGTTGGAACAAATTATCAAGCCTTGCCTGTCAATGCGCCGCGTGTGAGCGTTAAAAATGGCTCTCAAGACGGAACACTAAACGCATCTGGCCGCACAGGTGATGTCAATTACCAACCAAGCCGCCAACCTGCCGCAAATGGTGCATATGCAGACAGCTCAAATGCGGTCTCTGGCACATATGATGTTTCAGGCATAGCCCAGCGCGCGGCCATCAGCAAAAAAGCGCCGTTCAAGCAAGCGGGGCAATTCTACAATCAACTTAGCCGCGCCCAGCAACGTGCTTTAATTAGTAATCTGGCAGGTGATCTTGGTAAGGTCAAAAGCGATGAGGTGCGCGAAATCATGGTCACGCATTTCTATATGGCAGATGAAAATTATGGCCGCGAGCTAGCTCGTAAAGTCAATGTTAAAATGACCAAGGTTGAGGCACGCGCAGCCGCGTTTAAACCCGCAGTCAATTAATTAACATACATCCTATCTGCGAAAGGCAGCCCACCCCTTAACTGTCTTTCCATTTGGTAGGACGCAAATCTTCCTCCCCCTTATATTTGCGTCCTACCTTTTTACACCCGCCTAGTTTCATATCCAATGCGTCTTTTGCGAACGCGCAATCTCAAAGGTTTTGTCATGCGTCATTTTTTAGCTCTACTCCTTCTCTTTCTCCTTACCGCCGCGCCTGTTATGGCTCAGGAGACAGCGCAACCTTATCCGCCTGAACAGATCGCAAAGATATTTTACGACGCAGCTCGTAAGGGAGATACAGATATTTTAAGCGCTTTAATTGATGCAAATGCACCGCTAAATGCACCGAATAAACGCGGTTTTACAGCTTTGATTTTAGCCGCCTATAACAATCAATCAGATGCCGTAAATTTACTCGTAGAAAAAGGTGCTAATCCTTGTGCTGGTGATAAAAGAGGGAATACGGCGCTTATGGGTGTTGCGTTTCAAGGTCATGATGCGATGGCGAGGCAGTTGTTGACATATGATTGTTTCGTGGATCAAACGAACACAACCGGACAGACAGCTCTGATGCTCGCCGCTATTTTTGCACGCGAGGATCAAATTATCGCCTTATTAGAGGCTGGCGCGGACCCATATCTTGCCGATATGAACGGCAATACCGCCATCTCAGTCGCAAAGATACAAGGCAGCACACACATAATCGACATTATGGAAAAAGCCAAAAAGGACAGCTAACCCAACGCCTTGTAAAGACAATCGCGCATCAAGACTTGCCATCATATAAAGTTGTCGCTTAATGTCCCTTAAAAAAAGGCAGGGCAAGCGGGGCTTAACCCAAACCTAAATCTGAGACATTTTATATGACAACAGGCAGTATTGGGATTCGAAATGCGCTTAACAAATTTTACGGACTACGCGTTACGCATCCTTATTTATGCAGGGTCAAATCCTGATCGCCTGATTACAATCGATGAAGTCAAAGACTTATACGGCCTATCCCGCGGGCATTTGATGAAGATTGTTAATCTCTTGACCCAAAACCATATTCTTATTGCAACGCGGGGTCGGTCTGGAGGATTCAAATTGGCCAGTGACCCCAGTACAATTTCGATTGGCGACATCATACGCATCACAGAGCCTAACTTTAAACTTGTCGAATGTTTCAGTTCACAAAATGAATGTCTCATCAGTCAATATTGCAAAATGCCTGACCCTTTTAACGAAGCCCTTAACGCGTTTTTAGCCGCCTTAGATAAGTATAAATTATCTGATATGATGTTGACCAAAAATAAATTCCAACTTTCCTATAAAACACGATACCCTCAACGCGGCCCTGTCTTTGAGGATCATTAAGCTTCAGCCTGCTCTAATGTCGCCTGCATATAATCCCTTAAGACAAGCGCATGGTTTTGCGTCTCGCTTTTGGCGGCATATAAAAGGGTGAGTTTTTGTTGTTTTGATATGGATATGAGACGGTGAATATCAGGCTGCAATGCTTCTGTGTTTAAATGCTCTGTATAGAGATGCCGAAACTCCTCCCAATGCTGCGCTTTATGACCGAACCATTTGCGTAGCTCTGTGGTTGGCGTAATTGACACAGCCCATTCATCCAATGCGGCCCGCACTTTGGATATACCGCGCGGCCAAATACGATCGACTAAAACACGATGACCATCATCCAAGCAAGCCTCTTCATAGATACGTTTTATCACAATCATAAAGCCCCCTGACATCAAACCATTCGCGCATTACTTCCAATAATCATTAGCCTTCGCGACCGTTTGAAAATGCGTAGCCACCACATGAGAGGCCATTGTCAAGCTATCAGCATTACGTTCATATTCTGTGCGCAATGTATCTCTGATCGCGGCATCGGGCTGTGTATATTTCACGGCCATACGCGCAAGCTTTAGCGCAAGCTCAAAGCCCTCTTCTGGAGTCTTTGTTTGCAGACTTGGTAACCAACTCATAATTTTTCCTTCCTTAAATACCCGTCTTGCCTATCATGAATATGCAGGCTGACTATCAGTTTCTAACACTATAAATATTAGGTGCGCTTTTCCGCTTCATGATTGACCGTCTCTTCTACCTCTATGTCCTCATCATATAATATCCGCTCGGCCGCGCCTTCCAAATCTTCATATTGGCCATTTCCAAGCGACCAAATAAACGCGGTTAAGGCAACTGCGCCAATCAATAATGATACGAAAATTAATAAAAACAGTATGTTCATTTAGCTATGGCCCCGTTTAAGTCTGAGCGCATTTATCACAACAATCAAAGATGAAGACGACATGGCCAATGCTGCAAGGATAGGCGTTACAAGCCCCATAAATGCAAGAGGTACGGCGAATATATTATATAATAAAGCCAAATAAATATTCTGCCGCATCAAACTATCAGACCGCTTGGCAATATTAAGCGCCGTTTCAATCGACATAAGGTCACGGCGCAACAGAACGAAATCAGCCGCATTTCGGCCAATATCTACCGCATTTTCTGGCGCTATTGACACATTGGCCGCAGATAAGGCGGGCACATCATTTAAACCATCCCCGACCATAAGCACAGTTTTACCCGCCGCTTTGAGGTCTAAAATATAAGACAGCTTACCTTCGGGTTTGACCTGAGAGGCATAAGTTTTAACCCCAAGGTTCCGCGCGATTGTTTCCACTTTATCCCGCGCATCCCCTGATAAAATATGTATGTCATAACCACCCGCGCTTAAAGCTTGCATCAAAGCTTTTGCCCCAGGTTTAAGTGCATCATCAAATTCAAAGATGTGCATCAAAACACCATTTCTTGACAGGGCTGTGCCTACCATTTTGTCTGGCAAGGCGCCGTCTTGCACCGCAGCCCAATTTAACGCGCCTAAACGGTAAATATCTTGTCCCAACACACCCTCAACACCGCAGCCCGGCACCTCTTTTACATTATCAAATGTCAGCTCGGAAGATGCCGCGTAATATCCTTGCGCTTTGCCAGCTTTAGCTATGGCTTGCGAATAAGGATGATGCGAGTTTTGCGCCAGCGCGCAGGCATATGCCATGGCATCGGCGCTCACGGCCTTGGCGTTTGAAATTGCGGGCTGGCCTAGAGTCAGGCTTCCTGTCTTATCAAATACAACTGTATCCACCTCTTTTAAACGCTCCAGCGCGCCGCCCTCTTTCATCAAAACCCCAGCGTCCAATAAACGCCGCGCGGCCATGACTTGAACGATCGGAACAGCAAGTCCCAAAGCGCATGGACAGGTAATAATTAAAACACTCACCGCAATCGTAAGCGCTTGATGTACGTCTTGGCTAAAAAATAGCCAAAGGCAAAATGCGGCCAAAGCCGCCCCATGCACAAAAGGCGTGTAGATTTTAACAACTCGGTCACTTAACCGCCGATACACATTTTGACTGGCTTCGGTTTGCTCCATCAAACGAATTAACTCTGACAAAAATGAGCTATCAGCTGTTGCGCTCGCCTCAATCACAAGCGGCCCCGTCAGGTTTAACGCACTTGCCACAAGCTGCGTACCCGCCTGCGCCTTTATTGGCAGGCTCTCCCCTGTCACAAGCGACATGTCAATGTCAGACACACCAGAGCGCACAATCCCGTCAACAGGTATACGGTCCCCCGCAAGTACGCGCAGCCGCATAGAGGGCTTAACATCTTCCAAAGGAATGAAGCGCACCGTCTCATCTATATCAACTAAACACGCGCTTTGCGGGATAAGCTTTTGCAAGCCATTCATCGCTTGGCTAGCGCGTTTGCGCATAATATGATCTAGCGTTCGCCCGATTAAGAGGAAAAATAATAAGGATACCGAAGCGTCAAAATACACATGTTCCTTGCCGGCAATCGTATCAAACATACTCATGGCAAAGGTTAAAATCAGGCCAACAGAAATCGGCACATCCATATTTGTTTGCCTGTTTTTTAAGGCCAAAAAGGCTGGAACGAAAAAAACACGCCCTGCATATATCAAAGCGGGACATGCTATAAAAGCCGAGACCCAATGCAAGGCAGATCTCAAGCTTTCATGGCTCCCTGACCATACTGCAATAGAGAGCATCATAATATTACCTGCCGCAAAAGCCGATACAGCCAAAGCGCGTAGCAGGTATTTAAGCCTTTCATCCGTTTCAGTCTCGGCCGCGCGGAAGATATGCGCTTCAAAGCCCAAGCTTTCCAGCGTATCAATCAAGGCTGGCGTATCGCCCGCCTCTTGCCAGTCAATCGTCACCCGTTTTGTGGACAGATTAACCCGCGCTTGCGTAACCCCGCCGAGCTTTAACAAACCTTGCTCAATCTTTTGGATACACCCGCCGCAATGCATACCGGGTACAGATAAAACCGAGCGCAGACCACCATCGCCGCCAGCGCGGCTCGCAAGGCGCAGTTCATTATCTTGAAAGCGCATGCGATTTACGGCGTTAAGTTAGCTTTATCCGAACCCACAGAAACTGCGCGGTAAGCATGCCATGTGCCATGTCCCAGAAGCGGGAAAATAAAAATTAATCCCAATAGCCCTGTCAACAGACAGAGTATAAATAGCGAGATAACAATGCCGCCCCAAACAATCGCCACACCTTTATTATTCCATGCCAAAGCCCAACTCGTCCCCATCGCTGTAAAGGCGTCAAGGCGTTCATTGAGCAGCATCGGGATAGAATAGGCGCTAATGGCGAAAGAAAAAGCCGCAAAAAATCCGCCAACGATACCGCCAACCGCCAACAACCCCCAACCGCGCGGCGTCGTCATAACAGTCGAGATAATCGTATCAAAGCCTGCAAAGGGTAACATCCCAAAAAACAAGGCATAGAGTAAAAACGCAGCCCGCAACCACAACATCGCGACCAACATAAGAATAACGCCAATAAATAAAATTTGGCCCGCAGATTTAGCTTCTACAAATATCATATCTTTGAGCGTAAACGTTTCGCCAGCTTCAATCAGACGGCTTTTCTCGTAAAGACCTGCCGCAAGAGCTGGCCCCATCACCATGAAACCGGCAAGGGCTGGTAAGATGATATAAAATATATTATAATAATACATGCCCAGCATCATGGCGGCAGACACACCAAAAACACCCAGACCATATAATAGGCTTGTGACAGGCTGGACAAAAAAGTCTGAAATGGCCGCTTTTAACCACCCAAAAGGCGCCGTCCAAGGCAGATGGCGCGCATAATTAGTTTGCAGCGGCGGAATAAATGTATTTTGAGAGTTTTCAATCACATTCTTATCCTTGATTTTAACAACTCGGTTTTGCAGCGCGAAATGTGCCGTCTACCGTATCAATATTTTTATGATGAGGCACACAGCCGGGCTGTGATGTGACCGCAACATATATTAAGTGAGCATTCGCCCCCGCAAAAAGCATAATCGCGCCGACAATACAGCCTATCCAGACGGGCCGTGTTATATGGCGGACGGGCGCATATGTATGAAGCTCATTTCTCATTCACAGCCGCCTCTAACTTTAAAATATAAAGCGTGAGAAGTTTGCGCTCAGCAAGCGTTAAACGTTTATCCCAGCTTGGCATAACGCCCTGACGCCCATTTTGCAAAGTTTGGTAAATGGAAGTTTTGTCACCGCCATATAACCAGAAATCATCTGTTAAATTTGGCGCGCCTACAGATGTCATACCCTTCGCATCTTCCCCGTGGCAGAACGAACAATTTGCTTGAAATAAAGCCGCGCCCGCAGCCAGACCGGTTTGCTTCGTCTCATCAGCTTTGAGTGCTGCATGCGATAAAGACTGAATATAAACAACAAGGTTATTGATGTCATCACGCGATAGAAGCTCATCGCGCCCATAAGCTTGCATAACAGAATAGCGCGTGTCTTCATGAATGTGATTAATACCAACGCGCAAGGTTTCCATGATTTGCTCGGGCGCTCCGCCCCAAAGCCATTGATCGTCCGTTAAGTTTGGAAAGTTTATCCCGCCCTGTCCTGTTGCTCCGTGACACATTGCGCAATTATCTAAAAATAACCGCTTCCCAGTCTTTTCGACATAAGTGCTCATCTTTGGGTCTGCGGCTAATACGCTGAAATCTGTGACTTCAATATGCTGCACCCAATCTTCTCGGCGCTTTTGCGCAGCAATCAGATTAACGGCAAGGCTTTGCGTCTCATCTGCGCCTAATAACCCCTTTGTATAGCTCTTACCTGTTGGGATGGCTGGCAATAACACCCACATGATAAGAGAACATATCAGGGTCGCAATTAGAAACATCCACACCAAACGCGGGATGGGGGTGCTTAATTCCTTAATACCATTCCACTCATGGCCTGTTGTCATGCGTCCAGTATGCGGGTCACGTTCTTGCTTGGCCATTACTCTTGCTCGTCTTCCAATATGCGAGATGCAGCTTTATCAAACTTGTCTTTATTAGACGGCCAATAGGCATAAATCACAACGATCGCAAAAAAGCCCATCATATAAAACAAGCCGTAAGATTTGGAAAATGCGACAAGCGTTTCATGGTCAAATGTCATACTCATTCTCCCGATATATTTTTAGTAACCGTGTTTACATCATCGGTTTGCACTTGCGATATATCTGTTAACCCGCCCATAATTTGAAGATAAGCAACAAGCGCGTCCATTTCAGTGAGCTTGCGTCGGTCACCATCAAATGCCCGCACATTCGTATCATCACCATAACGTTCAAAAACGCCGCTCGCTTGATCGGACTCTGGATCGGATTGGCCATAAGCATCTGCAACGGCATTGTCTATCATGTCATCCGTATAAGGCACGCCCACTTTTTTAAGCGCGGCCAGATGACGATCCAAATCATCATATTTAAGTTCTGTGCGCAATAACCACCCATAAGACGGCATAACAGATTGCGGCACAACATCGCGTGGATTGTTAAGATGGGTCACATGCCATTGATCGGAATATTTATTCCCAACTCGTGCCAAATCGGGGCCAGTGCGCTTTGAGCCCCATAGCATCGGGTGATCATATTTTGATTCAACCGCCAAAGAATACGGCCCGTAACGCTCGACTTCATCTTGAAGCGTTCGTACCATTTGAGAATGACATGCATAGCATCCTTCTCGAATATAGATATTACGGCCCGCAAGTTCTAAGGGCGTATATTGCCGCATATCTGGAACATCTTCGACGGTTTCATCAATGGTGAATAAGGGGATAATTTCAATAATTCCGCCAATGGAAGCTGCAATCATAATCGCAACTGCAAATCCTATTGTACTACGTTCTAACTTTTCATGTGTTTTAAACATAATGCGTTACTCTGCAGTCTGAAGGGTTAAGGCATCCGAGCTATGGACGATAGGCTCCTTATCGGGAGGCGCAGCCAGTTCTAAATCGGTTGATTTGATTGTCTTCACAATATTGTACAGTCCGATAACCGTTCCCAAGAAGAAACAAAACCCGCCAAAGGCACGCGCTACGTAATAAGGCTTCATGGCCTCAACAGATTCAATGAAAGAATAGGCCAATGTCCCCTCGCCATTATAGGCCCGCCACATCAAGCCTTGAATGATACCAGAGTTCCACATGGCAAAGACGTAAATAATCGTCCCGGCCAGTGCGAGCCAGAAATGTACTTCAATTAACTTTTTAGAATACATCTCTTTTTTACCCCAGAGCCAAGGCACAAGCGTATAAATAGACCCAAAGGTAATCATGGCAACCCAACCTAATGCGCCTGAATGCACATGGCCTACCGTCCAATCGGTGTAATGGGACAAGGCATTCACAGGACGAATGGCTAGAAATGAGCCTTCAAATGTGGATAGGCCATAAAAAATGGCTGCGACCATCATGAAACGCAATGTCGGGTCATCTCGTACTTTATCCCACGCCCCGTTTAAGGTCAGTAGCGCATTGCCCGCGGATGCCCAAGACGGCACCAATAAGATGATAGAAAAACTCATACCCAAGGTCTGCACCCATTGCGGTAAAGCCGTATAGTGTAAGTGATGTGAGCCAACCCACATGTAAAGGAAGGTAATTCCCCAAAAACTGATGATGGACAGGCGATAGGAAAAAATCGGCCGCTGCGCGCGCATGGGCAAATAATAGTATAGCATCCCCAAAAACCCTGCGGTCAAAAAGAACGCGACAGCATTATGGCCATACCACCACTGCACCATCGCATCTTGCACGCCCGAGAAAAGTGAATAGCTTTTTGCATGGCCAAGAGAAACAGGCACAGCCAGCCCGTTAAACACATGCAAAATTGCCATGACGATAATAAACGCCATAAAGTACCAGTTGGCGACATAAATATGCGGCTCTTTTCGGCGCTTTAATGTGCGTAAATATAGCAGCAAATACAGCACCCAGACGACTGTCAAAAATATATCTGCATACCATTCAGGCTCAGCATATTCTTTGGATGATGTAACCCCCATCAAATAACCCGTCGCAGCGATTAAACAAAAAAGATTATAGCCGATAATAATCACCCAAGGCGTGAGTTGATCTGGCAGACGCGCGCGCGAGGTTCTTTGCAGAACATGAAAAGAGGTAGCAATCAGAGCATTACCGCCAAATCCAAATATAACCCCCGACGTATGCACGGGCCGCAACCGTCCAAAACTTGACCACCCTGCATCAAAAGTAGCTTCGGGAAAAACCAGCAACCAAGCAATCCAGTCACCAACAAAGGTGGCAATAATCACCCATAACATTGCCAGAATAATACCGGCCTTGGTTGGATCATCAAAATATCGAGTCACCCGCTTTGGACTAGGATTGGGTGAATAGAAACTATGGACAATAAGGAAAAGCAGCAAATATCCAACAAAAGCAATCAAATAACCATGCACCCCGATAGGGTCGCCTTGTCCGATGACACCTAAAAAGAAACCACCAAATCCCAAGCATAAAGCCAAAAACATGGCCATCACTCGCTCGTCTCTCGTCAGGTTATTTATCATATTTTTTCACATTCGAAATTTGCGAGACATTGCCTAACTTAAGTAGGCAAAATAAATGAAAGGCCTTCATATATATGAATAGGCGCGTAATTTAACATATGTCAATTTCAATCTAATTTTGAAATAAAAATACCTAAAATCTTGTAATATCATATTTACAAAACGGGTCTTTCAAACAATCAATCTTATTAAAATCTAGTCTTCCAAAATCGTCGACGCCATCACATCTCTATCTATGAGATCATTCGGCATACGTTTCACGACTCGTCTCAATGAAAAAACTCAACAAAGAAAATGGCATCATCTGATACATTTATGAAATGGCTCTCTTCAGGTAAAATCACCAAGGGAGACTCTGGTAATACTGTGGCAAGGGGCACGGTTTGCCCTTCCAAGAAATAATCAACTGAGCCGTTTATCACCGTTAATCGCCCCCAAGTTCCCGCCTTGATGTCATGGTCATTTAAAAGCTTTTCAGGCACTTCGCGATATTTATGCGTGCCTGTCGCCATTTTATGCTTTTCAAGCAAGGTTTGAGGAATTGACTTTGCTGTAAAGATCGGCGTTTGCGCATAACTCTCTACATTGCTTGGTAAAACTCGGCTTAGTTTTTGTGTCATAGTCTCTCCAAATTTATAGATCTTTGAATAAATTTTTGCGGGTCCGATAAAAGCTCCTACACCTACATAGATCGCCCTTTACCCGTTTTGATATTACACGTAATCAAATCATTTATCTCCTAAAATATTTATGCTTGAGAGAAATCAGACTTTCCGCCGTAATAAAATATCTCTTTAATAATTTTACCGTCTTTCCATGTCCGCATAGACACTTGCGTAAAACATTGCGAGCCATAGACTTTGTGGTCAAAATCCATATTCCATTGACTAAATGAACATATATCGCCTGCCCCATTTGTCGTCACACTAAAATCGCGTACTTTCTCAACACCTGCGAAAAATTCTTTTTCGCGAGCAATATTCGCCGCTTTTCCAACCGTTGGAGGTTGATCATTTTCGCCCATAGACGCATCATCATGATAGAATTTATCCAAAGCTGTCATGGACTCTCCGGCCATTATCATTGCGTTTAATTCAGTATCAAGTTCCAATAAAGTTTTCGGCTGCGCCATGATAGTCTCCCATGAATTGACAACCACGAAGGGCCGTTTTGATTTCAAAATATAGATATATATAATATATATATTATTGCATCATGCAAATGATTTATGCTATATCCTGTAAATAATTTAGATCTTTCACCCACTCAATAGAGTGCTAAAAAGGCTAATAGAGGGGGAGTTATAATGGGATCATATCAGTCAACATTTACAATTAAACGTCTTTGGATATTCCTTGCGCTAAGTGTCGTCATTATGTTTTCAACGCTTCTTTGGATGGGGCGCGAGATATATCAAGTTGCCCCGCC
Organism: uncultured Caulobacterales bacterium; assembly: GCA_937929915.1. Classification (GTDB taxonomy): domain Bacteria; phylum Pseudomonadota; class Alphaproteobacteria; order Caulobacterales; family Maricaulaceae; genus Litorimonas. The sequence continues at coordinate 133,022 of CALFUN010000003.1, forward strand.
CATACCCAATGCTGTGGTAACATCGTCAGGCGATTCATTATACACCAAAGACAATATCCAAAACGGTCAAAATATCTGGCAATCTACAGGCGGGATGCAACAAGGTTCCATATGGGGACATGGCAGCTATGTCGCACCTGATTGGAGTGCTGATTGGCTCCAACGCGAATCCTTAATTTTATTAGATGAAATACGCCGCAATATGCGTCTTCCTAATCTGGAAAAAGAGATAGCAGAACAAGCACACCTCGCCGCGCTGCGCAGTGAAATGCGTAGCAATACATATAATCCAGACACGGGCATCATCACCGTAAGCCTTGGCAGAGCTTTAGCGATTCGCGGCGTACAATCCCATTATGATAAATTATTCAGAGCCCAAGGTGAGGAATATTTAAAGTTAAGACAAGACTACGCCATGCCCCTCCATGCTGTTTTAACACCAGAAGAAACGCATGATTTATCAGCCTTTATCTTTTGGACATCGTGGAGTGCTTCAACACAGCGCCCCGGCAAGAACATTACCTATACAAGTAATTGGCCGCACGAGCCTCTGGTTGGAAATACACCAACACCCTCCACATTACTCTGGAGCATTGTATCTTTTATTCTATTGCTCGCGGGCATTGGTGCGATTGTTTGGTATTATGCCAAGCAATATGATATTTGGCGTGACGATATAGAACCTGAAAACGGCCTTGCGAAAACTGACTTTATTGACACGGCGACGATCACCCCATCAATGAAAGCTGTTGCAAAATATTTTTGGCTCATTACGGCCCTATTTTGTGCGCAAGTTTTGTTAGGTATATTGACAGCACATTACGCCGTTGAAGGCCAAGGTCTTTATGGATTACCATTTGTAGATTATTTGCCATATTCCGTATCCCGAACTTGACACACGCAACTTGCCGTATATTGGATTGCGACCACATGGCTTGCGACAGGCCTATATATCGCACCACTTATTTCGGGCAAAGATCCAAAATTCCAAGTTTTCGGAGTGAACTTTATTTTTGGCAGCCTGTTTCTCATCGTTATAGGCTCATTCATCGGAGAATGGAGCGCCATTCATAGATTCATAGAAAATATGCAGGTGAATTTCTGGTTCGGACATCAAGGCTATGAATATGTTGACCTTGGGCGTTTCTGGCAAATCTTTCTGCTTATTGGACTGCTTCTATGGGTTATTTTGGTGCTGCGGGCTTTATATCCTGCCCTGACGGAAAAAGTGCTGGGAACATCTATGTTTTCGCCCAATTCTCGTAAACATTTATTGCTGCTATTGGCTATAGCTACAATCTGTATTGGGTTATTATATGGTGCAGGATTAATGTGGGGGCAACACACCCATATTTCCGTCATGAATTATTGGAGATGGTGGATTGTCCATCTTTGGGTTGAAGGCGTCTTTGAAGTTTTCGCTACAACATTGTTATCTGTGCTGTTTATTCATATGGGGTTGCTGCGTGTGCGCACGGCAATTACAATGATCCTATTTGCCACAATTATCTTTTTAATTGGCGGAGTTCTGGGAACCTTTCACCATTTATATTTTAGCGGAACGCCCACATCCGTTATTGCAATCGGCGCAACTTTTTCAGCTCTAGAGGTCGTCCCGCTCGTAGTTATTGGTTTCGAAGTCTATAATCACTCAAAAATCGAGCAACAAACGGAGTGGGAGAAAAACTATCACTGGCCCTTTATGTTTTTCGGAGCCGTGATGTTTTGGAACCTTGTCGGCGCAGGCATATTTGGCTTTATGGTAAATCCGCCTATTGCGCTTTATTATATGCAAGGCATGAACCTAACAGCTAACCACGCCCATACATCTTTATTCGGTGTTTATGGCATGTTAGCGATTGGCCTTATCCTTTATTGTATGAGAGGGCTGACGGATTTGGAAAATTGGAATAATAAATTACTCAAAATAAGTTTTTGGACGTTAAATATTGGCCTTGGCATGATGGCCTTTTTATCCTTATTGCCCCAAGGAATTTTGCAAACAATCGCTAGCGTTAATCACAGCTATGCCTATGCGCGCTCGGCTGAATTTATCCATTCACCAATTATGGAGGGATTAGTTTGGATGCGCGTTCCGGGTGATGTTGTATTTAGTGTCGGCGTCTTTAGTTTTGCAGCTTTTGTGTATCAAGCTTTTCGCAAGAGCGCGGCAAAATCTAAGGCACTCCGTAAGGTAGACGTTTAAACATCCCGTTTCTGTTGTACGGGGGCGGCGTCTTTAGCAACATCCATTACTTAAGTCTTGAACCTGAAAATCTCTGTTCATTACTGAGCAGCCCATGATTTTTCTAAAAAACCACTCTGCCGCAAAGATCGTTGGAGCCGTCTGTGTTCAGACAAGATTATGATACCCGACGCTTCATTATATAGTTTGAGGCTTCTTTATTATAAAACTCGTTTAAATTGCCTGTCTGATTCATAATATCTGCAACAGGCCGAAGGCCTATTTACGAATAAAATGCGAGTCACCATGAAAAAAAATGCTGAATTTGACCTACGCGCGAGCGTTATGAATCAAGATAATGAATGGCTGCCCTCACCAATGCCGGGCGTGCATAGAAAAATGCTAGACCGTATTGGCGATGAAGTCGCGCGCGCGACAACGATTGTTCGCTATGCCCCCGGCAGTCAGTTTTCTGCACACACACATACAGGCGGCGAAGAATTTATTGTCTTAGAGGGCGTATTTCAAGATCAATCTGGAGACTTCCCAGTCGGCAGTTATGTGCGCAATCCGCCAGAATCCTCTCATACCCCCAGCTCAAAACCCGGCTGCGTTATCTTTGTCAAGCTCTGGCAATTTGATATGGAAGACAGAACATCTGTTCACTTAAATATGAATGACCTTGAGCTATCACCTGACACAACGCGCCCTGGTGTTAAAACGGGAGCTATATATTCTGACCATAGAGAAGATGTGCGTCTTGAAGCTTGGGACTCTGGCACAACAACAACGATTGAGACAGATGGCGGAGCAGAGATTTTAATTTTATCTGGTTCATTATCTGAAAACGGCGAAACATTACAGCAGCATGATTGGTTACGCCTGCCCGATGGTTACACAGCCGTACTGAAAGCTGGCGAAGCCGGCGTTAAAATCTGGGTAAAAACAGGACACTTAAAATATGTGATCGACCCTGCTGATTTACTCCATTAGGCATGTCATCTGATGTCCTCATTATTGGCGCTGGCATAAGTGGTTTGTCAGCAGCAAAATATTTACACGCCCAAAACCGAAGTTTTAAAATCATTGAAGCTCGCGAGCGTATAGGCGGCCGAATTTATAGTATTCAATGCGGGCAAGCTTACCTTGATGCGGGGCCAGCTTGGGTCTGGCCACGTTATCAACCTGAAATCCGCAAGCTGATAACGCAGTATAAAATCGACACGCTTGCGCAATATGAAGATGGCGATTTTCTCCTCGAACGCGCCCATGAAACACGGCGCGGTGCATTTCCTAACCGTTATGATGATGCCTTACGGCTCAAAGACGGCATGCAAGCGCTCACCACGGCAATCGCAGCTGATCTGCCCGAAGATAGTCTTGAGCTAAAACAGGCTGTAAATTCCGTCAAAATTGCCGAGGATATTACACTCAAGACAACCGCAAATACCTCATTTTCGGCAAAAGCGCTTGTCTCTACTATCCCCGGGCCATTGCTACAGAATTGTAAATTCACGCCTGCTTTGCCAAATACGTTGACAGAAGCTTTAGAATGTTGGCCCACATGGATGGCCGCCCACGCCAAAGTCCTTATATGTTATGAGCGCCCCTTTTGGCGTGATGACGGCCTGTCTGGGTCTGCGGTTAGCCATGTCGGGCCGCTGCTTGAAATTGCAGATCAAAGTGATGATGCGAAAGGTCTATACGCATTATTCGCCTTTATAGCCTGGCCATGTACAGTTCGCCAAGCTCGCGCAGATAATTTGGAACAAGACTGCATAGATCATCTGGTCAGGCTATTTGGCCCAGACGCCGCAACCCCGAAACATGTGCATATACAGGATTGGGCGCAAGAAAAATTCACGGCCGCGGAAAATGACCTTATCGAAACACGCTCTCACCCCCCTTATGGCGAACCGCTTCTTAGCCAAGGTTGGTTTGACAATCGTGTATTTTTTGCAGGCACTGAAACAAGCGCCGAGCATGGCGGCCTTATAGAAGGCGCCATTGTCGCGGGCCAACGCGCAGCCAGACAAGCGATTAATAGCTTAGAGGAACGATAGCGCCGTAGCCTCTTTATTTTATTTACGCCGTTCTACGAATAGCTCGAACAAATCTCGCCTTACACTCCCAAAATAAAAGCCATGACCGAAATTCGGCCATGACTTTTATGCGCCCATTAAACGAATTTATTTTTTCACGCGCTTGGATAGGAAACTATCAATCTTATCTGCAATAAGCTCGACATCCTCTTCGAGCGCAAAATGCCCCGTATCCAGAATATTATAATCTAAATCTTTCACATCACGCTTAAATGGCTCGGCGCCAGATTCTGGGAAAAACGCGTCATTTTTTGCCCAAACGAGTAAGACAGGCGGCTGATATGTTTTTAAGTAATTCTGCCATTGAGGATATTGAGCGACATTATTACGGTAATCATAAAACAGCCCCAGTTGCATGTCATATTGTCCTGGTCGCGATAAAGCCTGATAATCTAGCAGCCAATTATCTGGCAAGATAGCCTCTGAATTACGTGTGCCGTGCGTATATTGCCATTTAAGCCCCCCCAGTCCAAACACATTACTGGCTATGGTTTGTTCTAATGCCTTATTACCTCGCCCAGTTTCCCAGAGCTTCATAATCGGCGCCCATGTCTCTTTATTTAACCCCGCTTCGTAAAGATTGCCATTTTGAATAATGAGCGATTCTACGCGTTTTGGATGTTTGGTCGCAATTCGCATACCCACAGGGGCGCCATAATCATGTAAGAAAAGGGAGTATTTTTTAATACCCTTTTGCTTGAGGAATTTATCGATCGTACCCGCAATTTTATCAAAGGAATATTCATAAGCCTCTGGAGATGGAAAATCACTTGCACCGAAACCTGGGTAATCAGGTGCAATCAAATGATATTCGTCACTTAATTCCGCAATTAGCTCCCGGTATTGATGCGATGAACTTGGAAAGCCATGCAGTAAAACCAATGTCGGATTATCTGGATTACCCGCCTCGCGGTAGAATATCTTAACATCATCGACCTTTTCATACCCATATATAGGCGGGGCGGCGGTAGCGATACTATTAACCGAAACGGTCATAAGTAAAGCACAACATGCCATTTTCAAACTCGATTTAAACATAGACCCGCTCCGTGGTTATGGGGTGTTTTTTTGAAAGGCTAACATCATAACCATTACTTTGCCTTAGAATGAATAGGCTTTGGGATGAATATGTTGCGCCATGCTAAAACTCTATACGCAGCCTAACTTAGATATATTCCAAACAATCGGGCTTATCATCTTTTTGCGAATATCATGAGGACTGAGCGCCTCGTATCGAGCTAAGGTTTTAGAGATAATTTTGCCTGCAGCCAATTTTAACGTGGGCGGACGTCAGCACGCACATAGCAACGCTTTAAACCTTAAAAAACAAATAGAACGGTTATTCTTCGTCCAATAGAAAATCTGGCACATCGGAATAACGTGCCCGCAAGATTTTTGCACGTGCATCCATGCGTTGATACTCTTTCGTATATTCAGGATGGTCTTTCAGGGCTAAAAACACAGGTGTTTTGAGAATATCTATAAAAATCAATTCCTCATCATTCGCCTGCTTTAACAATGACATAGCCCCATCCATATCACCTTGCAGGATATGGAATCCTATTCCGCCAATATATTCTGGAGACACCTGATAGTCGGTGTCTTTATAACCTTCAAAAAATGTGATAAGTTTATCTAGAGTTTTTTCAGCAAGCGGATCATTATGCTTCCGTAAAACATCGACCTCAACAATAACTCTAATAAGATCTGTCAAAGCTATTTTGTAGTCATCTTGATATAAGTTTGTCGTAGTTTGACGTTTTTTGATATAATTATATAAAGGCTCACTCTCCCCCATAACGTAATGCACTTGTAGAGTCGCATAATATTCAGGTAAAGTCGCTGTATATCGCTTAATTAATGCTTCATCTCCATCAAGTGCGGCAGCATAGGCCCGCAGCGTATCAATAGGGGCATATTGTAAAGCAATTTTATAATTCCCTAAACGTTTGTGAAATTGAAAAAGGTTATACTTTGCCGAATAACTACCAGGCTGCTCCGCTAAAACATCATTTAAAAGAATAACCGCTTGCTCCATATCCATTGAATAAAGCAGGATACGCGCTAAGGCCGTTTTGGCAATGACACTATCTGGGTTCCAACGGACATTACGGTTGGCGATCGTATTGGCAGAAGCTATATCGTTTGACTGAAAATGAGCCCAGCTTAAACCCGCCATAATTTCAGGAGAAACAGGATCAATTTTCAAAGCATCTTCATAGGCCGCAATTTCTGCTTCCGGAAGCCCTGAATCAATAAATGCATAGGCCCGTTCTTTATAGGCGAGTGCGTAATTTGGATTGGCTGCGATTGCACGGTCAAATAAACTAACGGCTTGCTCAAAATTATAATCTTCCCCGTCAACAGGCAATAACATTCCTTCGGCCGTTAAGGCTTCAGGCGTGTTTGGGCCTAGAACTTTCATTTGCCGTACAATTTTTTTCATTTCAGGCACGCTAACATCAATAGAAAACCCCGCATATATCCAGCCTGCCCAATAGCTATCAAACAAGCGCGCATAGCCGGGCATATATTCGGGTTCATTCGCAATCACATCTCGGAACAATTTTATCGCTTGTTCAATGTCTTTTTTGCTGCCTTTTTCTAGAAGTTCTTGACCTTCAGAAAACCGCGCATATGATTCAGCCGAAATTATTGTCGGTGAAAAAGAACTGGCCGACGCCCCCATAACATTGGCGACATTTAATGAGACATTTTTTGCAACATTAATCTGTGCTTGCCGAATATCCGTTGTTAAAACAGGGACATCATAGCGCTTGGCCCATAGCACATTTTCATTCTCGGATTCGATAAGTTGAACCGATACTGATAATACGCCGTCATGCAATTCACATATATTCTCAACGCGGTAATCAATCTGTAACGCCTCTATCAATTCAGACGAAGAGAGGTCTTTTCGGCCCAGTGAAAAAGACGCTTGGCGCGAAACAACATTCATACCTTGCACAGCCCCCAAGAAAGAAATCGTTTCTTCCGCAACACCCACAGAAAACTTGGTCGTATCCAATGTTGGATCTTCAAATTTTGCGGGAAAAACAGCGATGGAGCGCCGGTTAATAGGCCTTTCGCTATCAGTGACATCGTTTGAAACCACTTTTGGTGGGTTCACAGAAGTCGTTTGATTAAAATGGTAGCCAATGAGAAATACGCTCACTGCCCCAATAAATAAGATAGCGATTAAGCTTTTATTATGAAGGCCATATTTTGCGGCCTCAACATTATCGTCAGCTTTATCCTCATTTTTTTCAACTAGAAGCGGGCAAACTTCCATTGTTTCAACGGCCCCAACAAATTTGAAGCCTTGATGAGTATAGGTTTTGATAAATTTTTGGCGTTTTCCATCATCGCCAATGACTTTACGCGCAGAGCGAATACGGCTGTCGACCGCGCTTTGAGAAATGTTGCGTCCCTGCCAGACATATTCGACAATATCGTCGCGTGACACCATTTCTCCGTGGCGGCTAACGAGCAATTCAAGTAAAGATAAAACCTGAGGCTCAACCTTTACTCTTACACCGTTATTGCGAAGTACAGCACGCTGAATATCGAGCTGATATGTGTCAAATTCAAATATCATAAATCAACTGATACTCACGCAACACCGTAGATAACTCTGTTTTTCCATATACATTAAAAACACCCATAAGAATCATGTAACACAGTTACCTGTATAGTTTTTACATAATCTTGCACTATTTCATAAAACATGTCGATTCTTTACACGATAACACAAAAATACCCCCTCAGACACATATATAGCTCTATTTTGACCTGTAGAATAGGACATTTTGTCTTGTTTTTCCAAGGAATATGACTGCAGTCAAAAATAAATACTTAAAATATTTATATAAAAATTATTAAATAACAGTGTCTTAACACCTGTAGAATTCTGCAGAACACTGCATGCAGCATTCTGGACTATTCTAGGTTTGAAATAGCAATTAAATAAGCGGTAGTTTCCATCAACAACAAAAAAATTCATGTGCAGACTAGGAACGGCTCACAAACAGACAAGAGCTATCATATCAAACAGCACAGAACACGGAGACTATAAAATTGACCAACACTAATAAAATACAAAGTAGCAAAATTGGATTGGCCGCAATTATAGCCTTCACCTTATCTACATCTGCATGTGCCGAAAATCAAACACCTAAAACAGCGGCCACGACTGCAAAAAACAACATCCAAGTCGCCGCCGCCATGACACCACCTCTTAATGATGGCCTTCCCAATCCAGGCATGCAAATAGAGCCAGGCAATACAGCCGTTGTTATCACAGACCCCCAGAATGACTTTCTATCTCCAGAGGGTGTAACATGGGGCGTTGTTGGCAAAAGCGTTACAACGAACGGAACCGTTAAAAATCTTGAAGCTCTTTTCAAAACGGCCGGTGAATTGGATATGCCCGTTTTCGTATCCCCTCATTACTATTTCGCGCATGATCACCGCTGGAAATTTGAAGGCGCGCTTGAAACCCTTATGCATTCAATCAATATGTTTGACCGCAATGGTCAGTTAAATTTGGCCAATTTTGAAGGATCAGGTGCCGATTGGTTAGACCTTTACAAGCCTTATATTACGAACGGTAAAACAGTCGTAACAAGCCCGCACAAGGTCTATGGCCCAGAGACAAATGACCTTGTGTTGCAGCTACGCAAAGCTGGAATTTCAAAAGTTATTCTCGCTGGCATGTCATCTAACCTTTGCACCGAATCGCATATGCGCGAGCTCATTGAGCAAGGCTTCGAAGTTCAAGTTGTGACGGATGCCACTGCAGGCGCGATTACAGAACATTATGATGGCTACGCATCTTCCTTAGTGAATTTTCGTTTCATAGCCAGTCAAATTGACACGACCCAAAACACTGTCGCTGCCATGAGGCTTGCCTATAAATAACATAACAGACCTACCGTGTTTAACGGCCACCTTCCCCCCCACTAGCCCGCCTACCAACCCCTATGGAGAGACATTATGCAGCCCGTCATTATCAGTAATTTAGATGTAGAGCCGTCGTCATTTTCAACGCCGCCCGTCAAAAGAATCCCTATGCTAAAAGCAGTCCCCCCTGTCTCTTTGGTGAACAATATTTCAAATTTAAAACGCGAAACACAAAAAGTGATGATCCGTGTCTTTGAAGGGGATAAAGAACCCGATCAAAAATTCTTCACAGATGGATATGACAAGCTTATCATTCCATTTTCACAACTCGAGCTTATATATTCTACGCTTGGGAACCCAGCCAAACTCAAACTGTCTCCAGGTCAAGCCTTCTTTATTCCAGCAACAGATGCCAATATCGTTCTAAGTTTAATTTCAGGAGATGAATATTTAATTGTCGATATTTGCAGCAAGTTGAGACATTCACTTTGCGACGTAAATGATACCGCCATGCTACGTATGATGGCGCGCGCAACATTGCTCTGCAATACGCAACATCTATTATCCTTTGCCCAAACAGCTCGGCGGTTGATGATGTCTTCAATGCCAAAACAAGAGCGCACCGTAGAAGCTCTGGGCATTATCGCCGTAACAGAAGCGCTTATCGGCATCAAAGATCGCGCCAAGCAAAGCGCAACATTAACAGCCGCGAAGATAGAAAAAGTCGATAATTACGTGCGTGACAATATCGAAAGAAATTTATGCTTACAGGAATTGGCCGAGATTTGCGGATTATCAACGCATTACTTTGCACGCTCGTTCAAATCCGCGACAGGGAAAACACCTTACCAGTATATCCTTGATCGGCGCATAGCCCTGGCTCGGCGTCTATTGGCAGATACGCAAGCCTCGATTGCGAGCATAGCTTATGATGTTGGATTTTCCTCACAGTCTCATATGACCGATTTATTTCGTAAAATCTTAGGCACCACACCAGGTCGTTACAGAACGGACAGAAAAAAAGCCTAAAGCCCGCAAAACATTATACATCATACGCGCAGTCTCTAACTTTAGCCCCCCAAAAAAAAGAGACTGCGCGTTAAACAATGTGTTTTTCATAAACCTCATTAGGTAATTTTAAGAGCCCTTCAATGCTGTACACAAAAAATACATTGCCCGACAATACGCGTCTCGCCAGCATTGCAGTTTTGCAGCAGAGCCTTGTCAATGCCATTGATTTGGCCGCGCAAACGAAACAAGCCCATTGGACAGTCTCTGGGCCAAATTTTATAGCCCTGCATGAGCTATTTGATCAATTACATACGGATGCAGATGGGTTTTCTGATCTACTGGCGGAACGTATCTCCATGTTAGGCGGGCAGCCCCAAGGGACGATACAATCCGTCGAACATCAAAGCCAGCTTGAAGCCTACCCAACTGATATTCGTGACCAAGCCCAACATATTGAACATTTAAGCACAGCATTTGCAAAATTTAGCGACGTCTTACGCAGCGCGATTAGCGAAGCCAGCGGTTTTGGCGATGAAGTGACAGCCGACATTTTCACAGAAGTCACGCGCGGCGCAGATAAAGCGCTTTGGTTCATCGAAGCCCACGCTCATAAAAATTAACGCCGCGATAAACGCAATACCCCACAAGCGCAATCAACCCAACCTTTGCCTGCTGCTATGGATTCGCAGCAAAGCATGAGCGCTAAAAGCTGTTCAAATATAAAAAAACCTCGAAGGACATTTACGTCTTCGAGGTTTTGAGATTAACCTAACTTACGTCAGCGCATAGTACATCATTGTGTGCGGACAACTGGAAAATCAATATCCGTCTCAGCAATATGATTTATGTAATTTGTCAAAATATTCGCGGCAACATGCCCGATCGCTTCAACAATTACAGCGTCGCTTATGCCAGAGTCTCGAGCATTGCGCAGATCATCATCTGTTAAAAGACCTTGCTTTTGCACAATCACGTTCGTCAGTTTTAAAATAGCATCAAGTTCAGGATCTGCTGAATTCCCTTTAAGCCGCGTTTCAATTTCTGCATCATCAACCTTCAAAGATTTTGAAATAGCGCTATGTGCAGAGGCGCAATAATCGCAATGATTTGCACCAGCGATTGTCAAAGCAAGAGCTTCGCGAACCTTTGGCCCGAAGCTGCCTTTTGACAAAGCATCACCCATAGCAAAATACATGTTTAATATAGCGGGTTGGTTTGCCATAACCCGCATAAGATTAGGGACTGTCCCCATTTTTTTCGCTACGCTCTCAAGACCTTCTTTTGCAGCGCCTTCAGCTTCTGCATCTTGAACAAGATGAATACGAGACATAATAAATTCCTATAAAAGTTTGAGTAGATCAACACAAAATTGGTAAGAATCTATTGCTCCCCAAAATCACGTTCCTTTGGATGTACAGGCCGCTGACACAGGCGTCTTTTAGGATAGGAAACTATTAGATTCTTGCGCAAAGCAATATGTCTCACGCAAGATGCTGAAACTCAATGGCTTGAGCAGTTTAGCCGCCTCTAGCTGCGGCAGCATTTCATTTCCGAAACTTGATCCTTTTAAGCGACCTTCTGCAAGGGCGAAAGCACGCCGCAGTCTCATGCAGCGACTAAATGCGCCCATTGGGTATTTTTTTTAAGGTAATGTTTTATATACCCACATTCTGGAACGATCTTAAATCCGTCATCTTCAATATGTTTTAATACATAATCCATCAGAGTTTTCCCGCAACCTTTACCTCTAACGGCTTGCGGCACTTCTGAATGTGTTAACCGCAATATGTCACCTTGTTGAATATAGCGCACCAATCCAAATTGGGCATCCCCAAGATTCATTGTAAAATACTCAAAATCCAAATCATGATGCACATGTGGCTTATTCACTTCATCACATAATTTACAACCAGACCCGCGCATTATGACATCTCCTAAAACAATTTCACTATAAGCATAATATAGACCGGGGCTTTCAAAATATGCACCCTATTAATATCCCGCCAATCAGGCCTATAATTCAATCGCAGCACGGATACATCTTAGCCGAAATCTACAAAAATTCAGAATCTAAAATATTTCTAATCCTATAAGGTCTTAAAGCGGCAACATCACAAATAATAATATTTGAAAATAATTCAGCGGAGAGATTAAAATGGCATTTACAAAACATGAAATACACCCGGCCGATATTCCAACAGGTGCCATTCATATCAGCCCTGACGATTCTGGCCCTTTGGCCCTAACCATGAAAACCGAAAAGCATGAAATCTTTGCAGATGAACCAAAGCGTTTAGGCGGCAATGACATAGCGCCTAATCCTTATGATTTCTTACATGCGGGCCTTGGTAGCTGCACGGCCATCACACTTCGCTTCTATGCTAAAAAGCATAAAATAGTCTTAGAAGACTTTCATGTTGTTGTTTCATCAAGACGTGACGCAGAAGGGCAACTCATCATTGATAAAGAGCTTATTTTTCATGATAATTATAGTGAAGAAGATTTAGATTACTTAGTCAAAGCCTCTAAAAAATGCCCCATGCATAAGGATTTACTGCGTTCAATGGAAATTAACACGACCGTCAAACACGGCGCATAAAATAAAATACTTAATTTCGCGATGATCGCGCCAATAGATCATCGCAGTTTTCACATGAGCTTATTTTTACGATGCGCGCAATAGAGACACGCAGCCGAGATTAGCGTAATAATTAATGACGCCCGCATATATCAAACTTAAGAGCAGCCCTCTAAGATAGATTTCTTTTCCCAAATCTGCACATCACCTGTCTCTAATCCAATCACAACAGCCCCATTTTTAAAAGATGGCCCAAATGTCGATGTCGTCGCAGCGATCGCAGTGGGCCGCGTTTTGAGTTTTACAAATGAGTGTTCAAAGAGAATACCATTATCTTTAAATATAACTGGCCCCAACGAAGCAATGGAACTGCGCTGCAACGTTGTCGGAGCAATTTCAGATGGGCTTTCAATTTTCATCTCGCCCATTTGCCCATCAAGGCTAAGTTGCGTACGCTCAAGCACAGACGTTTCGCCCTCACCACGGTACATCAATAAGGTATCCCCAAAAGACGATACAACATCTACTTTTTGTTCAATATGCCATAGGCGTTGCCCCGACATATCATAGAGTGAGGCTCCGTTATCGCCATGAGAGAACGCCAAAAACGCCGTATCTGGATTATCATTATAGGTAATAAACGCCGCGCCCGTAACAGGGTTATCAATGTCCAATGTCATGGCCGCGCAATTTTGACTAATGAATTTTTTCGAAACATGGCCGCTTCGCTGCATAGCTATAGGTTTACGGGCTGGAATTGTGTCCTGATATGCCGCAAGTTTCACCTCAGACCCTGGTAAATCTGTATAATTGGCCTGCCTAAAGATAGGTTCAGAGGTCTTTGGCCCAGATACCTCAGACAAAGGCATATCTTGATAAGAAGCGGTTTGCGCCTTAGCAGCTTCTAGGCCGTCCACTAATTCTTTGGGTTTGTAATTTTCATCATGTTTTGCAAGAATTGTACTAGCGTTAAAAATACGCGCTTCATCAAATTCACCTTGGGCAATAACGCCCTGCCCTTCCCGAAACAAATCAGGTAATATGCCTGTATAACGCACAGTTACATGTGCTGCGCCGTCCGTTACGCGAAACACCGTCTCTGTGCCTTTACCGCGGACAACCGACCCTTGCGCAACCAATCCGCCCAGCCGAAGGCGCGTTTGCGCATCGGCTTCACCATTTTCAATTTGGATAGGTGTAAAGAAATATGACACATTTTGACCTAAGGCCGAGAGTATCAAAAAAGCTCCCGATGAGAGCGATATGCCAATAAAAGCAAGAGAGAGCAGACGTTTATTTCTTTTTGGAGGTCTCATGAAGGTAGTCCCTTTATATTAGCTATCAAAACAATCTGGAATTACGATCAAAGCCATAAATGCCATACTGACAACCCGTCTTAATTTCATAAAGGCACATATAATTTTATGATTCCAAGAAACCCCGCTTTTCTAATTGTTGTTTTATTGAAATATTTTAAAATGTCTGTCGGCCTATTTTTTCTCAATTTATGGCGAGTCAATTAATTAATTTCGGCAAAATTTCGTCACTGCCTAAAACAATAATCTATAATCCTATTATTATAGAATTAGTCAAAGTGAATATTGATTAGATATGTAGCAATTAAATCGTGAAAGGGTCTCTTAATATGAAAAAAATTGGTGCAAATGACCCACGACAAGCCTTGGCGGAATTAAAATTACGCGGTGAATATCGTAATTTTGCTATATTAAGACGCAAACCTGAATCCCCAACACAAGCCAGTCTTTATGGCTATGCTGGCCTGAGCGCAGAAGCCATTGGCGATAAAAGCGATGTAAATGCCGTGCCCGATCGCGGCGTATCTGTTTGGTGTTCCAATGATTATCTTGGCATGTCCAGACATCCTGTTGTTATAAATGCCATGAAAGACGCTCTTGACCGAAGCGGAGCTGGCGCGGGCGGTACGCGCAATATTTCAGGTACAAATATTTATCATGTCGCATTAGAGCAAGAACTCGCCGATCTACATAATAAAGAAGCCGCATTAATTTTCACATCTGGATATAATGCCAATCAAGCCGCGTTAAGCGTGCTGGGCTGCTATCTTAAAAACTGTATCATTTATTCAGATAGATTAAATCACGCCTCTATGATTGCAGGCATTCGCGCATCGAAAACAACGTGTAAAATCTGGGAACATAATAATGTAGACCAACTGCGTAAGATGTTAGAACAAGCCCCGAAAGACCATGCACGGCTCATTGCCCTCGAAAGCGTTTACTCCATGGACGCAGATATTGGCCCCATCAAAGAAGTCTGTGATTTAGCCGAAGAATTTGGCGCCCATGTTTATCTGGACGAAGTTCACGCCGTTGGCATGTATGGCACAGGCGGGGCAGGTGTTGCTTCGCAAATCGGCCAAGACAGCCGCATTGATATTATCCAAGGCACGCTGGGTAAAGCCTTTGGTATTCAAGGCGGCTACATTGCCGGCTCTCGCGTTCTCATTGATCTTGTCCGCAGCTTTGCACCTGATTTTATTTTCTCAACGGCACTATCACCCGTTCTTGCGGCAGGCGCCCTTGCCAGTATTCGCCATCTGAGAAAAAGCAATATTGAAAGAGAGGGCCAGCGCTCCTCTGTGGAATTTGTCAAAAATATACTCCGTCAAAAATCTATCCCCTTCTATGGCGACTCGACACATATTGTCCCTGTTATTGTTCCAGGTGCAGCCGCCTGTGTGTCAGCGGCGCGCGCTCTGATGTCCGATTGGGATATTTACGTGCAGCCTATTGTTTATCCAACTGTGCCCAGAGGTACGGAACGGCTTCGTCTCACACCATCTCCGCAACATAGTCCCGAAGCCGCGATTGCTCTGGGTCATGCTCTGGCCTCTGTGCTGAAAACCGATCAGGTTAAAGCGGTCAAATCGCATGTGGGCTGAATACGGACAATTTTCTTTATGTCTGGCTTTCGCGGCTGCGCTTTTAACCGTTATCAGCACATTTCGTAAGGACGCCCTGATCGCATCTGCAGGGGCCAGCGCCGCGTTAAAGGCGCAATTTATCGCTTTACTCTGCGCATTTATCTGTCTGGTCATGGCCTTTATAATATCCGACTTCTCCGTCACACTTGTCGCGTCGAATAGCCATTCTGAAAAACCACTTTTATATAAAATCGCAGGCACATGGGGCAATCATGAAGGCTCTATGTTGTTATGGATGCTATTACTAAGTGCCTATTGTGCAAGTTTTGCATATTTTAAAGTCTCAAAGGTTGAGACATCAAAGATTGAATATAGGGTCTTGGGATTAATTTGCATTGCAATTATTGTCTTTATCCTCGCAGCCTCCAATCCATTTTTGCGCATGGATACCGTACCTATCGAAGGTCGTGGTTTAAATCCGCTATTGCAAGATTGGGGTTTAGCGATCCACCCGCCGATTTTATATGCTGGATATGTTGGGTTTGCCGTGCCTTATGCCATGGCTATAGGCACATTATTCAGCGGCGCTGCAGATCGTCAATGGGCGCGCCAAATCTTGCCTTGGATTATGACGCCACTGGCTTTTCTAACACTCGGCGTAGGTCTGGGCTCTTGGTGGGCTTACCGCGAGCTAGGTTGGGGCGGATTTTGGTTTTGGGATCCCGTGGAAAATGCCAGCCTACTGCCATGGCTCTTTGGCGCGGCCATGGCGCATGGCGCTTTCATTCTCAAACGCACAGGTGCTTTGGGACAATCAACACTATTACTTGCTATTCTAACCTTTAGCCTGTCAATTCTAGGCACATTCTTAGTCCGGTCTGGTGTATTAACCTCCGTGCATTCTTTTGCGGTCGATCCGAAAAGAGGCCTGCTGATTTTCATATTCCTAATGATTGTTTTAGGCGGCGGATTAGGTGTGTTTTGGACAAAGCGTTCCGCCTCTGGGAAACCGATAACTTGGCCTCTAACCAGCCGCCTTGGATTTATGGCGGCAGGCATTGGCTTGCTGCTAACGATTGCAGGCACAGTTTTGCTGGGCACGCTTTACCCTCTTGCCATCGACGCATTGGGCGCAGAGCCTATTACAGTCGGTGCGCCATATTTTAACGCGACAGCCCGCCCGCTCGGATGGCTAATGGTCGGAATTATGGTGCTGGCCCCTTTTGCCTTATGGACAACGCCTTTGACGTTAACAGGGATAATTCAAGACCATAAAGGCGGGCTCATCAGTGCTTTGGTTGGCGTGATAGCAGCCACGCTCACGCTGCAACATTTTCAAACTGATATATGGCAAGCCTTGCTATTTGGAGTATCTGTCTTCTTTTGCGGATTAGTTGTAACCTTCGCGATCTCCCATGCGCCAAAAACGCTCTCTGGCATGTCTATGATTTTTGCTCATGGCGGGATTGCCCTCGCCGCGCTTGGGATGACAGGCGCGGCCTTTTTCTCCTCTGAAACAATCGTGAGCGTAAAGCCCGGCGATCAATTCGAGACAGCGCAAAAAACTTTAGTCTTTGGCGGTGTGGAACGCGGCAAAGGTGCCAATTATTTTTACGACCGCGCAACTGTCAAAATTTTAGACGCGGCAGGTCATATCAAAAATGAACTCACGCCTGAACGCAGATGGTATCCAGCGGGAAATATGACAACGAGCGAAGCCATGATTGACCGCACAGTCATTCGTGATTTTTATGTCACCTTAGGCGATTTACGCACGCCCGGTGCCGATGCCCCTGATTGGGCCTTACGGGTTTATGATAGGCCTTTCATATCATGGATATGGCTTGGTTGCATTTTAACATTTTTAGGCAGCGGCTTTAGCGCCATACATCATTTCCGTCGCCGCCGCGTAGCTTCATCTATGCCCGCCAAAGCCGCGCCAACTCACCTTATTTTAGGGCCAGCCGAATGAAGGCATTTATTTATATAATTATTTTTATAACCCTTAGCATAACCCCGCCCTCTGCCTTTGGGGCAGACACTGCGCAAACTTCAGATGTAGTCAGCACAGCCATATCAAAAAATGGCGCATTTGTTTCAGATACACTGGAAGCTCGCGCCACGAATTTATTTAGGGATATAAAATGCCCTATCTGCGTTGCGCAATCTGTGGCCGAAAGTGATGCCGAAATCTCAAAGTCTCTACGCGAGCATATTCGCAGAGAAATTGTAGCCGGTAAGACAGATAAAGATATTTTAGAGGATCTGACAGTCAGATATGGAACGTCGATCCTTCTTAACCCGCCCGTCAAGGCTGCAACCTTACTGCTCTGGACCGCTCCGTGGCTTTTCCTGCTCGTGAGTGCCTTTATATGGCGGCATGCCCATAGAAGACCTCAACGCACGCCTGCCGCGTCGTGAGCGCTTATTCGCAAACCATAAGCCTAGAGTTACGCAGCATTGATATTGCGCGCGGCGGACAGATCATTGCGAGCGGCATAAATTTATCCATGGTTCCTGGCGACATTATTCAGCTTTTTGGAAGTAATGGGAGCGGCAAAACCAGCCTTTTACAAACCATTGCAGGACTAACACCGATTTATAGCGGGGATATATTTTGGCATGTGAATGAAACCCCCATGCAAACATCTCGGCCAGCTAGCTTAATGTCATTTATCGGGCATCACGCTCCCGTCAAACTCGCATTAACAGGGACGGAAAACCTGAAATACTGGGCACAGCTTTACGGTTTTATGCCTGATAATGTGCCGCATTTACTAGCCCATGTCGGGCTTAAGCCCGTTCAAAATTTGCCGGCTGGTCAATATTCAGCAGGGCAAAAACGCCGCCTTGATTTGGCAAGATGTTTGCTGGCCAAACGGCCCCTATGGCTATTGGATGAACCTACATCTTCACTTGATGATGATAGCCGCACACTTTGGGCGCAAGCCATTAACGCCCATCAAGAGAAAGGCGGCTGCGCCATCATAGGTACACATGATACACTAGATATTCATTCACGGGATATTCGCCTTGGATAAGTCACCCCAAAATATCTTAAGCCAAGAGGTCTCTATGCTGGCGCTTATCAAGGCGCAACTGGCGCGCGACTTAAAAAGCGGGCTACGCTCTGGCGGGGGTTGGTTTCACGCTGTGTATTTTTTTGCTGTATTTGCAAGCTTTATGGCCTTTGCTGTTGGCCCAGATAGATCGCATCTTTCCTCTGTAGCGCCTGCTTTATTATGGCTTGGCGCGATGCTCGCTTTGCAGCTCTCTGCTACTGACCTTTTCGCCTCTGATTATCTTGACGATACGATAAGAGTTCTGCGTGTTGAGCAGCCAAGCCTCATGCCTTATATCGCTGCAAAATTAGGTCTTATCACGCTGACATCCGCTGGCCCTATCGCAATATTGTCCCCTTTATATTTTGTCATATTTGCCATCGAACCTGCCGATGCGTTTCGGGCAAGTTTTGTTTTTATTCTTGGCATTCCAACATTGATTTTAGCAGCCTCTGTGTCTGCGGCGCTTTCGACGGGCATGCGCTCTAGCGGTTTGCTAGGGGCTTGCTTATCCGTACCTGTCGCCATACCGGCCTTAATTTTTGGTGTTGGTTCGACCCGAAACACACTTGAAACCACATCGCTCTGGTCTCCAGAGTTACAGATTTTATGTGCGCTAACATTAATTTACCTCGTTATTGTTCCGCCATTTATCATGGCCGCTCTGCGGTTTGGGCTAGAGTAAACAAGAATGAGACAGAAGACATATGCCGAAAAACAAGTGAGATGAAAATGAATATATTTGATACATTCGCAAACCCCGCAAAATTTATAACGCTATCTAGGCGCCTAAGTCCGATCTTACTTGGCCTGGCTTGCCTATTGGCCTTTACGGGCCTCATATTAGGCTTATTCATATCCCCCGAAGATTACCAGCAAGGCCATTCCGTCAGAATAATGTATGTTCATGTTCCTGCCGCATGGATGGCAACTGTGAGCTATACATTCTTGGCGGTTATGAGTGCCATCGCATTTGTCTGGCGCCACTCTGTTGCCGATATGGCAGCCCGCGCCGCTGCGCCTGTTGGATTAATTATGACAGGGCTTGCCCTTTTCACAGGGGCATTATGGGGCAAACCGACATGGGGGGCTTGGTGGGTTTGGGATGCGCGCTTAACCTCCGTTTTGGTACTATTTTTTATCTATCTCGGATATATGGCGATTTGGGATAGCATTAGTGATAAAGCCAAAGCCGCAAAATTTGCGCGTATCGTTGCGCTGCTTGGCTTTGTCAATATTCCAATCATTAAATTTTCCGTAGATTGGTGGAATAGCCTGCATCAACCCGCAAGCCTCATTAAAGCTTCTGGCCCGTCTATAAGCGGATCTATGTTGGCCGCACTTTTGGTAATGATTGCTGCCTATATGGTTTTCTTTTTTTGGACCGTCTTAATTGGCACAGAAGGCCATATTTTGAGAACCCGTTTGTCTCGCCAAAATAAGAAAAAAGTAAGCTCAATTACAACCATCAAAAATGGAGTTATCGCATGATTGAATATTTCGCAATGGGCGGTTACGGTGTTTATATCTGGCCATGTTACTTTTTATCCTTTGTGCTTTTAATTGGCATTGGGCGTAACCGATATAAATCGGTGAAAGAGTTGCGGCATTTAGCCAATGCCAAAAAATCTAACCCTGCAGTAGACAGCCTTTAATATGCAGATACTTGGCTTCATTTGTCTGACGATTATTATATTAGCCGTCACATTGCGCATGAAAGCCATGCCCAAAGCTTCTGCCATCATGGCACCCGTTTTAATTATCGCCGTTGCGGTGCCATCATATCTGATATTCGGACAACCAAATTACGGTCAGCAAAACAACACACCTCATATTTCATTTAATGCCGTATCCCCTGAACAAGACATGGCGCTGCGCAGTTTTGAAATTTTGAAACATGAAAAATCCCAAAGCGCAGCGCAATGGCATGATGTCGCGATAGCATTGCGATTGCAAAATGCACTCACGCGAAGCTCATATGCTTATAATCGAGCCGCGCAAATTACTACCAACCTAGAAGAAAAAGCTTCTTTTTACGGTGCTGCGGGCGAAGTTTTAGTTGAAAAAGATACAGGCATTGTGAGCCAAGAGGCGGCGCAATTATTTACAAAAGCCTTAGAGCATAATCCAAAAACACTTGGCGCACTCTACTATCTTGGCCTTTCCAATGAAACGGCCCAAAACAAAACAGCCGCCATGACATATTACCGTGATTTTTTACGCTACGCCGAAGATGGTCATCCGCGCCTAACAGATGTAAATGCCAGGCTCTTTACACTCTCTGGAAAGCTAGCTGAATCCCAGCCTGAAAAAATTGCGCCTGTCTTGACAGCAGACGCGATGAACACATTTAAGTCTTTACCAGAAGACCAACAAAATAAATTTCTACAATCCATGATGATGCGGCGCTTTAATACACTTCAAACACAAGGCGGCAATGCAAATGAATGGCGAGATTTAGCGCGCTATTTCCAGCGGCTTGGCAATACAGAACAGGCACTTAAAACCTACGCGCAGGCCATCGCAATTTCGCCAGATAATACCTCATTAAAGCTTGAGCGTGATCAGCTGAAACATTAATTGAATTAATTACAAAAAACCAACTTTATCATGATCTTAACATTTTTTATTTTTTGAAAATATAGCCATATATTGCCCATTTTACCTATAAAATGAGCCCGCTGATTACCTTAAGTTATCAAGCCAATCACCACATTCTATTGGAACAGCTTTAAAAATATGGTATGTTTAACGCCCCAGAGCCCTTTGCATCCCCCTATTGAGCGGCTCATATTTAAGGAGACTAAACATATGACTATAATTAAAAATCTAATGTTGCCCGTCCTTGCCACTGGAGTCATATTAGCAGCTGGGACTCTAGCACCAACAGCGCATGCGGCCCCGGCAAAAGCTAAATTCACATCTGACGGCGCTGTTAAAATGCCGGTAAATTGGCGTGAATGGGTTTATGTTGGCACACCCCTAACCCCTAATGCTTTAAATGGCGGCGCAGCCGCTTTCCCTGAATTTCACAATGTCTATGTCGAACCCAAAGCCTATAAGCATTTTGCGAAAACAGGTGAATGGGCCAATGGCACACAGATTGTTAAAGAACTTGTGTCCGTGCGCGAAAACGACAATGATCCAAATACAGGCGCATCCATGGAAGTAAGCGGCCAAGGTTATTTTATGGGTGAATTTATCGGCCTCGAATTAACGATTAAAGACACGAAACGTTATAGTGATCAACCAGGTGGTTGGGCCTATTTTAGTTTTGGTCATCAACCACAGCCTTACAATGCCACAGCTGAAGCCTTCCCCGCAGAAGCCTGTAATGCTTGTCATGCCGCAAATGCAGAAGGCGATTTCGTCTTTACACAATTCTATCCGGTTCTACGGGCCGCAGGCAAGTAGTCGTGATGGCAAAACCAACATATATTTTGATGGCGGCTATATCCGCCGCCATCTTTATGGGAGGGTGCGGTGATGGCCCGTCCGCCTCTCAATCATTGGCCTCCAAAGCCAACACGCCCGCCCCTGTAAAAACCCCTGTAAAAGCCGCCGTAACATCAGCTAAATTTTCGCCTTATGTTGATGCACAAGGCAATATTTCACGTCCCACCGATTTTCTAACGGGACGCCAATGGACACATCTTGGCGCTTGGGCCGTTGTCAATGAAAATGGCGAAGGGAACGGCATGCACAATGTCTATACAACACATGATGTTGTCAAAGCTTACCGAGATACAGGCAAATTCCCGGACGGGGCTGTTCTTGTAAAAGAAGTCAGAGGCGCATCTGCCACCACCCTTACAACAGGCCGCGCACATTGGCCGGCTGAAAATGCTGTTTGGTTTGTATCCGTCAAAGACGCAACTAACCGATTCCCAGATAACCCGCTTTGGGGTCATGGATGGGGATGGGCGCTTTTCGAAGCTGGCGCGCCAGCAAAGCAAGTCGCGAAAGATTATAAAGCAGATTGTCTAAGCTGCCATGTTCCCGTCAAAGATACAGACTGGATTTACGCCCATGCTTATCCCGTCTTAAACGAAGATTAATCCTTTAAACTTGTTAAATGTGACAGGTGCCAGAAAAGTAAGTCAGAAAATGAGTCAGAAAATGAAAAAATTATTAGTCGGTATTACAGGCTTAACCTTAGCGATCAGCAGCTCAGCATTCGCCCAAGGTAGCGCATTTTCTCCCTTTGTTGACGCGAACGGCAATATATCGCGTCCTGTAGATTTTAAAACAAATCCAGATTGGGTACATTTGGGCGCTTGGGCCGTTGTGAATGAAAATAATGAAGGCAATGGTGTTCACAATGTCTATACGACGCATAGCGCGGCTGAAAGTTTCAGAAAAAATGGAGTCTTTCCTGACGGCGCGCCATTGGTCAAAGAGGTTCGCGCAGCCGCCGCGGATGCCTTGACCACAGGACGCGCGCATTGGGCCACGGATAAACAAGTTTGGTTTGTTTCAATAAAAGATAGTACAAACCGATTTCCAGATAATCCGCTCTGGGGCGATGGTTGGGGCTGGGCTTTATTCAAAGCTGACGCCCCAGCCACGCAAGTTGCCTCGGACTATCAGGCAGATTGCTTAAGCTGTCATGTCCCCGTTAAAAATAGTGACTGGATGTATGTGCATGCTTATGAGCCTGTTTTAGGGCCGAAAGCTTTGGTCAACCCGCCTGAATATATCAAAAATGCGAGCTTAAAAGCCCCTGCTGCTCAGGAAACATCCGCTGCGGCAGATAGCGGCGGAATTGATCTTGCCGCTGCGAAAAAGTCTTTTCAACAAACCTGTAAGAGTTGTCACTCTGATCAGGCTGGTAAGAACGGAATTGGGCCATCACTTGCAGGCGTTGTTGGCAGAAAAGCCGGGACAGGCGAAGGCTTTAGATACTCAGCTGCGATGAAATCATCCGATGTTGTTTGGTCGGCCGACACATTGGACAAGCATCTGCTCGATGTAAAAAACTTTATTCCAAAAAACAGAATGGGATCCTTTTTTCCGCAAGGCGTAAAGGATGATAAGAAACGCGCAGAAATTATCGCCTATCTCGAAAGTATTTCAAAATAAAATCTGGCGGCAAAGTCTAAGCCGCTAGACAGTCTCACGGCGTTCACATTTTTTATTAAAAAGCATATTTTAGATAACCGTCTGCCCTATCTTTGTAACAAAGCTGACGATATGCATTTATATGCCAACCCGTCATCAATTATTGTGCAAATATTATTGTTTCATTTGACTGATATATAAAAGACTAGGCTTTTATATATGACGTATATTTCTGCCTTAGCAAGGCGAGTTTGGGATCAATGTAGGTTTTGCAAAACGGCCGCTCAGGGTTCTGGTGATAATAATCTTGATAGTGAGGCGGTGATGCTGAAAACTCAGAAAATGGCAGGATTTCAGTAATAAGAGATTTAGGAAAACCTGTTTGCAACTCTTGTAAAACCATCTGACAAGCACGGCTTTGAGGCTCAGAATGGGTATAAATGGCGCTACGGTATTTTTGGCGCATGGAATGGGCAGACTGGCTCGCATGGGTTCGCAGATGAACTTCAAGCAGCACAGCCAGTGGTATATCAGACGGATCAAATTCAAGATTAACAGCCTCAGAAAAACTATCATGTGGCGGCACAGATTTAATCCATCCTTGCGTGACCTTTTTAACGCCAGATAAAGATTGAAAGACAGCTTCCGTACACCAATGGCACCCTCCGCCAAGACCTATGTACTCAATCGTCACGACATTCAGGCTTTCATGCGCCTAAACTTCGGCGCGGAAGTGTCCAGCCTGCACGCGGAAAATGGCAAGTATATCCATTGGGCCTATGTTCAAGATAATCTTGATGCTCTGGCTCCGCTTCCCAAAAATCTGACGCAGGACTAAGCCCCGTGACGACAGGGCCAGGCCATAACCCCGAAGCCTCTACATCTTTTATTGTATTGAGAGCCTCAATGCGCTGGGCCTCTGATGTATAAAAAATTTCTGACCTATATGATATGCCAACATCCCCGCCTTGGCGGTTTTTTGTTGTGGGGTCATGGATTTGAAAGAAAAATTCAAGAATATCGCGGAAACTAGTTTGCTTGGGATCAAATAGAATCTCAATCGCTTCGGCATGCGTGCCGTGGTTTCTGTAAGTCGCATTGAGGACATCCCCGCCCGTATAACCAACGCGCGTTTTTATAACCCCTTTGCGTTTGCGTATAAGGTCTTGCATGCCCCAAAAGCATCCACCCGCAAGCACTGCATATTCCATCTCATCCGCCATTATAATTACCCGCCAAACTGTATGATACGAGGTTGTTTGTCAGATAGTGTGTGAATCGATGCCACTATTTTCTCATATTTGGCAGATTTTGACATAAATAATCCTTATGATGCCGTTTCACGCCGTCCAGTATTATAATAAAATCACGGAAAGGCGATTGCCAATAGCTATTAGTAATCGCCTTCATATATATTCCTCATAGCTTTCAAAGTTAGAATTTTATACAATTAAAACAGAGGCCTAACGTATATTTAGGTTGCAGGGCATTTCAAAATAAAACGAAAATACAGGTATTTATGTTACTTTTGGGCATATCAAAATACTAGAACCCGTATGAATCTGATATAGCCGTGCCTTTTTTTCACCGACAACATGACGGGCTATAATATTTTACAAGAGTTGGTTCAGCATGGAGTTACGACAAATTGAATATTTTCTGGCTGTTTGCCAGGCCCGTAATTTTACCCGAGCGGCGCAAGCCTGTAATGTCACACAACCTGCCCTAACGAAATCTTTAAAATTACTGGAGTTTGAATTGGGCGGTGAATTGATTGACCGCCAAGCCAAGCCTATGCGGTTGACAGATCTTGGTGAACTATTGGTTGAGAAATTCCGTAAGCTTCATGATCTGAAGAATAATATTGCCGCCCAAGCCTCTTTATTTAGTAATATGGATAGCAGCACCCACACAATCGGCATTGTTAATACGATTGGCGAGGAGAAACTTTTTCAATTATCTCAATCCATTCAATTAAAATTTCCTTGTATTGCTCTTTCGATTTCTATGCTCCCCCAACAAGCTTTAGAGGAGAAAGTTTTAGAAGGATGTCTAGAGCTAGCGATATTTGTCGATAAACCTAACCAGTCTCGTTGGTGTAAAAAATCTCCGCTTTTTACCGAAACATTTGTTTTGGCATTACCCGAACATCATGCGCTTTCTGATAAAAAAACTATCACAACCTCTGACTTACATAATGTAAATTATATTCGGCGCGACCATTGCGAAATGAATGACATTGTTGATGCTTATTTTGAACATCAAGGCATTAAGCTCAATACACAGCTCTCGACAGATCAAGAAGGTTTTGCCTCTCAAATGATAGAGGCCGGACTTGGCGTGTCGATAATGCCAAAGGCGCTTGGTAAAAAAATGTCGACCACGCGGGAGATTTCTGACTTCCCGTTCCAAAGAACACTCAGCCTATTTCGCTTATCTGACCGCATATTGACAAAGCCTGCCCAGCTCATTCAAGATCTCATCTTGCAGCAAGAAACCGCTATTCATGCCCCAGCTTAACCCGCGATCAGACATCGTCCCTGAGCTGAATCATTCAGCCAATTTAAAAGCCTTTGCTTTACGTACGCCCGATCATTGTTTCGCAAATTTAGAAGATTGGGATTACCGTCCTCGCTATACATCCCAATTAACGGGGTTTGAAAATCTGCGCATGCACTATCTCGACGAAGGTAACAAAGATGCTCCCCAAACCATCATATGCTTACATGGGTACAATAGTTGGGGTTACACATTTCGGAAAGCTATCCCTTATTTTCTCGCCCAAAATTTTCGCGTCATCGTGCCTGACCTCTTCGGGTTTGGCCGCTCTGATAAACCTACAAATGAAGTCGAGTTCAGTTTCGAATATCACCGTAATTCCATTATACAATTCATCGAACATCTGGGCTTAGACACGGTTTACCTAGCAGGTTTTGATCTCGGCGGCTGGATTGCTGCAACATTACCCCTCGATTATCCAAATCGTATCAAAGGCTTAATGTTAGGCAATACCAGTATTTATAGTTCTGATAGTCAAA
Source organism: uncultured Caulobacterales bacterium (assembly GCA_937929915.1). Taxonomy (GTDB): domain Bacteria; phylum Pseudomonadota; class Alphaproteobacteria; order Caulobacterales; family Maricaulaceae; genus Litorimonas. Next base: position 159,866 of record CALFUN010000003.1, read on the forward strand.
TATGGCCAGGGTTTCATTTGTGGAAATCCATTCAAAACACAAAGCAAAACCCAAATGTCATTGATTGTTTTTTTGAAAATGACAGCTATTTGACGCAGGCACAATTAGACGGCTTTAGAGCGCCATTTCCTGATTTTAGATATAAAGCCGGTTTAAGAAGCTTGCCCAACCTCATTCCAACAGCGCCCGATCATAGCGCCGCAATAATTTCTGACGCCAGTTTAGAGTATTTACGCACGGATTGGTCTGGGACGTGTGTTTGTATTGCGGGTTTGAAAGACCCCATATTTGGCGCGCGCACTATGGTGCCTCTCAAATTAGCCATTCGTAACAGCGCTCCTCTGATTAAGCTCGAAAATTCAGGGCTGTTTATATTTGAACAGGCAAAGGATTTCCTGCCTGAGGCGATAGACCATTTAAAGCTTATATGAGCCGCAAAGCTAGCGCGGCCAATGTTATTTCACTCAACTAACTTTGAATCGTTCGCCTGTAATAACCTGGCGTGACACCCATAACTTTTGAAAATGCTTCGCTCATATGGCTTTGAGATGAAAAGCCTGCATCCAGAGCAATAATGGCAAGATCAGTCTTACTATTGACGAGTAAATTTTGCGCTTTTTTGATGCGGTGACGCAGAACATATTGATAGGGCGACAGACCTGTTTCTAGTTTAAACATACGCGTGAAATGAAATTTGCTGACACCAACCAAATTGGCGAGCATATCAACACTAATATTTTGATCCGTATGTTCATCAATAAATGAAATGACAAGTTTGAGCTTATGCGGGGCCAAGTGATGTTTCGTCGTGGTAATAAGCTTATCGTCAAATTGTTTCATGACGGTCGACATGACAAGCGCCGCTAAAGCTTCACCTCTTAGGTTCCCGCCAAAACCATCGGATAAAAGAAAATCCATTAACAGCGATGATAGCTCATCATAGCGGGCCAAGGCACGTCCATTCACAAGCGGGGCATCAAATGCTAATGATGGGTTTAGCTCTGTGATGAATTGCTTTCTTATGGAAGGGTCAAGCGCAATATATAAAAGCTCGCCAGATTCCTCTGTGCGGACATATTGATCGACGCCTTTGGGAACAAAGGAGAAATCCCCTCTATTTCTTTCATATGTCATGAGTTTTTGGGAGCCAGTTCGCCCAACGCATTTATAGGGGCTGTGCTGTAAAACAATCATGTCTGCGACTGTTTTGCTATCGGTTTCTTGCCCGCCTTTATATGGGGACCAACCTATGACAATACCATTACCAGCCCATCTCTTTTGGACATTAGGCCAATATCTAGAGAAATTCATGGCTATTCACCCGTAAGACTCACATGCAATTTCCTTGTGGAAAATTAAGATTCACTCCGCGAAAATGTTGGCATATATACTCATTGGATAAACCTATGCCCCAAAATTATATGTCACATTCTATGTGGACTTATGGCTATTTCTGTCAAAAATCAAGATAATTAACCCTTTAAACAATAACTAAACTCAGTGTCTTCCAATTCATGCACCTAGGCGTATCATCTACAGCTCGTCTATTTTCTCATTTTTTTGTATGCTTTGACGATAGCGGCCGGGTGTATAGCCATAATATTGTTTAAACGTGGTGGTCAAATGTGACTGCGAAGAAAACCCGCAATCATAAGCAATATGAGATATGGGCGTATTTGTTTCCGCTAGCATCCTTTTGGCCCTCGCAAGACGACGATTTTTTATATAATTATGCGGTGATAGGTGATATTTTGCTTTAAAGACACGTAAAAAATGCCAAGCGGATAGTCCCGCAATTTTTGCTAATTGGTTCAGCGTCAATCCATCATCAAGATTATCTTCTATCCACCTGACAGCCTTATGCATCCCAATATGCGCGTTTGGCCTGTTGGGATTAAGGCCTTGTATCGTTCTTTGGTCAATAATATCTAAGGTGATCATCAGCAAGGAGGCTGCCGTTTCCATTAGGTTCTCTGACATATTATCGCGAACCAAAGCCTCTTCATGTATACGAAGAATCGTCTCAAAAACCAAAATATCACGAAAGACCTGAATACCTATTCTATTCCAATTCGGTAACATTGCCCTATCGGTCTGTCCTTGGAAGTTAACGGCGATAACTTTGCATGTTCTATCAAGCTCCATATGTGCTGTGCAGCCCCCGGGGGATGTAAATAAAGCTCCCCGAGACAAAGACGCTCTTATTTTGAAATCTTCCGTCCAGAGACGAGACTCGGCTGACCCAGATATAACAGCATAAAGCGTGAAACTACTCTCACAGGATAAATCATGGCATCCTGCGTCGAAATCCACCCGCTTTATTGTGATCTCATAAGGCTGAATTTGATCTTCTAAAATTTGTCCAGAACGAATCTGAGCTATGCTTTTCGCGGTCTGAAGAAGTTGGCTCATGGCGGGCTTTCGGATTAAAGTGATCTTATCAACACTCTATCCATGTCAAAATAAGATGAATCTGTCTTAGCCCTTCGTGCGGCAAATTATGGATTATTGCGGAAACTCTATACCAATTACATATGGCCGAAATTTGAGAAATTTATATAAAAAAAGAGGTAGGTGGCGAGGGGACGCGCCACCTACCTTCTGAAACGGTTAGCCAAGGGGGAGGACTGAACCGTGACGGTTCGTCAAGGGGGGAAAGACGGAACCGTATATAATGTCAAGTAGCGAGGGGAGAGCTAGCTGACTATCAAATGCGATTATCTAAAAATTATGCCAACCGCAGCAGGATGTCGAAATTATCCGAAACCCTTAAACAAGACTGTAGATTTCTTATGGGGACAAATCTTATGTCTGTTTATATATTAGTCTTAACAAGAGTTTTCACTTGTAGATTTCAGATTCCAGATTTTTTCAGATTACGAGTCATCTCACCTTAAGAAATATATATTTAAAATAGATATACTGCTCATAAACGCAACATATTACACCTTTAAATTTATTTTTCGTCAACTGCTTATCAATATTCCGATATTCTCTTAAATTGATTTAGATAGGTAAAGCTCATAGCTCACCATTAAGCCTTATCTTGAAACTAAAATTATCTGAAAGATAAATTGAGTCTCTAAGTCTTATATTGCGTCCATAGCATTTCGCTAATTAACGCATTGAGGTCAAAATGAAAAAAATTATAAAAATCGTCGCTGCAACAAGCTTATTAGCATCAGCCTACCCTAGCTTCGCACAATCAGCGAAAAACAAACCCGCAAAACCTGCATATGCAGATCCCGCGCAGCCAATGCTCTCGGAAACACCTATGACATTAACGAAATCGGACACAGCCCTTGTAGTTATTGATCCGCAAATTGATTTCCTCAGCCCAAAAGGTGTCTCATGGGGGGCCGTCGGGGAAAGCGTCACAGAAAATAATGTTGTTCCGCATCTCGAAGATCTTTTCTCAGCCGCGAATAAACGCGGTATGTTAACATTTGTCTCGCCCCATTATTATTACCCGCACGATCATGAATGGGAGTTTGAAGGGAAGCTGGAAAAACTCATGCATGACATTAAAATGTTCGACCGCGCAGGACAGCTAGATGTAAAAGGGTTTAAAGGCTCTGGCGCAGACTGGATGCCGCAATATAAGCCATATATTAACTCCAAAAACACAATCGTATCTGCGCCTCATAAAATCTACGGCCCAGAACAAAATGATCTCGTTTTGCAAATGCGCAAACGCGGGATTAATAAAGTGATTTTAGCAGGCATGTCCTCCAATCTGTGTGTGCAGGCACATATGCATGAACTCATAGAGCAAGGTTTCGAAGTCATGGTTGTACGCGATGCAACCGCAGGCGCAATTATCCCGGAAGGTGATGGATATTTGGCCGCGCTAGTCAATTTCCGCTTCATGGCCAGCGAAGTTGTCTACACAAGCGACGCCGTCAAGCGAATCAAAAAAGCCCGTTAATTCGGTTTTATCTTAGAGTTTGGGCGCGAAATAATTGCGCCCAAGCTGACGCATTACCCTACCCGTATTATGTCTCATTTTAATAAGAACAATAAGCCGTGCTGCGTGCGGCAGAGTTAGGCAAAAGCCAAAATAGTCATGATGCCCCTTCAAACCCTCCCCGCTTTACAGAGTCGTTTTTACACGCGCAATGTGCGGCCGCCACTCAGTGCCTCTTGTGATTTTATAAGTCCAAGGCAAACCAGAATTTCGCCATCCATTTTTATTCCGTTGCCCCGTAACGGCATCCACTGAACCTTCAAAACCTTCTATTTGGTTCCAGACAGTTTTATATCCCGCCGCATGAAGCAACCGAGCCGCTTTGGCGGAGCGTGCGCCCGAACGGCAACTCACAATAATATAGCTTGATTTTGTCAATCCGCGGCGTGCCATAAAAGCCTCCACATCAAGAACAAAATTTTCATTATCCTGCATCTTATAATGACCCGTTAAAAGATCAAAATCACCTGTAATCCTTCTCACAGGAATATTCGCGCTCATAGGGCTTGGATGGCCAATAACATTTAACTCAACGGGATCACGCACATCTATCAACACGATTGAAGGATTACGCAATATGGCTGCATAAGCCTCTTCAGGATTCACATAGAGATGAAACGGCGTTTGCTTTGATTTTGCTACGGCGCTCACATCAATAGTTTTGGGGATAACACCTGTATCAACAGCGCCTGAACAAGCCATAAGCCCGCAGATAGCCAATAAAGAGAGTGATAATTTTAAAGCCATTAAATTTGCCTTATCATTATGAAGCGTCGCTTAAATCCATGCTGGGTTTTAAAAACATAGATTGATTATATTTTAGCAATCATACCGACTGCGATGGGTACAACCTTATCACCATAAGCTTGCTCTAATTTATTGACCGCGCGCCAACCCGTACAATGGCCAGGCAAAATAAGGTCTAAATCAAATTGTCCTAAATCAGCGACTGTCTGATCGATAATTTTTTCATTCCCGCCAGAGAGGTGATAACCGCCCATAAGGGCATGCAAAGGCACATTTGGGAAATCACGCCGCGCCGCGTGCATGACATTGACAATACCTGCATGTGAGCAGGCAGAGAAAACAACCAAACCTTTACCGCGCACATTGACGGCCATGTAACGCTCATCCATCAATAAAGGGTCAGGTTCCCAATCTTTGCCATCTTCGGTGCGGCGCATATGGCCTGGAAACCCTTTTTCATAGTCTGTAATGCGCGGAATTTCGCCGCTAACGAAAAACATATTATCCATGAAAGCCGTGGCTGCCTCGGTAATAACAGGATTGCCGCCATGCGCCTGAATATCGTCTGGACTTGGAATATCCTTAATCGGCAAGAGGCTATTATCTGGCATCGGCAAAGCCCGCTGCCGAAACATGCCGGGATGTAAATAGACGGGCACAGCTGGCTTATTTTCAGGGGCTTGTATAAGGTCAAGCGCCTGCAATAACCCGCCAGCATGATCCCAATGCCCGTGAGACAATACAACAGCCTCAACCTGATCTAAGCCAGCGCCCAAACGCGTAGCATTATATTCGACCGCAAAATCCACAGGGCCAGCATCAAATAAGGCTGTATGGCACGTATCGCCAATCCAGGCTTTTACAACCAATGCAAGACCATGATTCGCGCAGCATTGGCAGCTCCCGCTAATCTGCTCCATGCCCGCTTTGTGTAGATTACTCCATTCAGACGTAAAGTTTTCTGGTGTGGATGATAAGCTATCTGTCTGATTATCAATCAGAACAAGAATCTCAATCTTATCAACTTCTAAAACATCTTTTCCAGCAGGATGGGCCATAGCATATTCTCTCTTTAATCTTAGACATCACGAAGCATGGGATTATGCCCGCTGACAATCGGCATTCATCAAATGACCGCGTGAAAAACACGCCGTCATAAGTATTTATCTAGATAGCTAGAGAGCTATTCCGCTGCAGCTAAAACCTCAGTATCTGCCAGAAGGCGATCTCTTAACGCAATGGCAAGCGGCGCTGCAGATGCGGGGCTTTGTCCTGTCATCAACAATCCGTCTTCGACAACATGAGGCTCCCAATTTGTTGTAGATGAATATTTTGCGCCGCGTAATTTAAGCTCATCTTCAAGCGAGAAAATAAGATGGTGAAGCAGCTCAATCTCACTATCTTCATCATTTTTAAATCCAGTGAGGTTCACGCCCTTCACTAAATATTCGCCGTTTGATTTTTTAACATCGCGCAAAATAGCAGGGCCGTGACACACCATAGCAATAGGCCGGTCGGATTCGTAAAAATCTCTAATTAATTTCACAACATGCGAGTCAGAGGCCAAATCCCAAAGGAGGCCATATCCGCCCGGGAAGAATACGGAATCGAACGTATCATAATCAATACTGCGTAATTTGCGCGAATGGCTCACGGCATAATTTGCAATCGGGTCATTTACAAAACGTTCGGTATATTCAGTTGTAAATGGTTCTTTCATACTCAAAAGGTCAATCGGGGCATCACCGCCTTCTGGGGAGGCGAAGACAACCTCGAACCCTGCTTCTGTCAAAATATAATAAGGCGCAGCGACTTCTGTAAACCAAGTGCCTGTTTGTTTACCACTAATGCCCATCTCATCCACAGATGACATAATAAGAAGAACTCGTTTTTGTTTATTGCCAGTTTTCATAATACTCTCTTTTTTTTATTTATTACGTAATCATGCCGTTCCAAATGTGAACGCCAGCCGTCCCAGCTCACCAAGAAAAGCTTAAAAGAGAGATTTTAGATACCAAGAAGAGCTGCCTATCAGAAACTTGCACCGCGATATGCAGGCCGCAAAACTCTATAAGGTACAGGCATTATAATTATGATGAAGACGCTTAAGGATAATCACCCAGAGAACAAAGCTGCCATATTTTATGACAGATGAAACGTCAAAGAGCTTTAGCGGCGCCCTGCCATAACGCCGCCATCGACGACATGTATCGCACCGCTTGTCCAATTTGCTTTATCAGACAGTAAGAAAATAATATGATTTGCAATATCATTGGGCATACCAATGCGGCCTAATGGGTGCAGCGTATCAAAATTATCGGCCAAAGTATCATTGACTTTCCGTTCCTCAATGAATTCATTATAGATTGGTGTCACAACAACCGAAGGCGCAACGGCATTTACACGAATGCCGTGTTGACCCAGTTCCATGGCGAGATGTTGCGTCATAGAATGGATACCCGCTTTGGCCATAGAACAAGCCGCTGACGGAATATTTTTCATCGCTTGGAGAACACGGATGGATCCGATATTCACAATGGCCCCGCCCCCATTCATAATCATATTTCGCGCTACAGATTGAATGATAAAGAAAATGGCCCGGTTTAAATTTAAATATCTATCATAATCTTCCACGCTATGTTCGAGAAAGGACTTTGGGGCAAAGATACCCGCCGCATTCACAAATTGCTCGATATGTCGAGTCTCTATGTCAATACTGCCAATTAAAGCTTCGACATCAGAAAAATTTTGAAGATCAACAACGCGTGTTTCTACTGACCCAGCTTTAAATGTGCCAAGTTCCATCTTTGCGGCCTTTAACTTTTCAGCATTCCTGGAAAGGATTTTGACGGTTTTACCCTGCTGTAAAAGCTGCTTCGTCGTCGCCAAACCAATCCCGGAAGATCCGCCAACAACATAGCTGACTTTCTTTTCTGTCACATAACCCACAAATTCACCTTGTAAAGGGCCCTTAAACTTCAAAGGTTAAAGAGTTAAATTACGCATTATATCAGATTATTGCGGTACAAATTATCGTCTTGCCGCAAATACCTATTTTCTCAAAAGTTAGGTATTTTCTTGGGTAAACGCCAATAAACTGCATCATATAGAGGAATTTAGGCCTTATTTGTGCAGTTTTGGGCCGTTAATTACGGATTTTAGCAAGGCTTTATCTCTATCGCCAAACGAAAATGCGTACCTTGCGAGGTGGAGTCTAGCAAATCTAACGTGCCTGATTGTTCTTGGATCAACATATTGGCAATTAATATTCCAAGTCCGCCCTTCCAAGAGTTATCAGGGCGCTTGGATGTTAGAACTTTCTGAATATCTTTTGGTAAGCCCGGGCCATTATCTATAATGTCAATTTGTAATCTATCCGATATTTTAGCGGCACGGATTGTAATCTGCGGGTTTTCTGTATCAGATATTGCCTTAAACGCGTTTGAAACAATATTATAAAGAATACGAAAAAGCGTCGCCCGGCACATATCAAGGCCAAGATCAACATCGCAATCTACCTCAAATTTCACATTACTATTCGGCTCTTGAATGGATTTAATGACATCGGATATAGTGTCAGCAATCATAACCATAGGCGTAGCAGGCGCGTAATGGGGTTTGGCTCTATGTGAATTATTTGGCCCGCCAGCGGCTGTACAAATGGCCGTGATTTGGTCAACTTGATTTAAAATACGATCGCCTATCTTATTTTGCTGTAAATGTTCAACATTGAGCAATTTTTCAGCATTAAGCGAAATGACCGTCAGAAGATTTCTAATATCATGAGTGACAAATGAGAGTGTTCTTGACACTGAGCGTTCCGCATAAGTCTGTTCAAAACTATTTTGCGCAATAGGCTGCGTGGTCGGGTTATGGGCGTCACTTGGGTTCATTGATAACATATTACATGGCCTCACTATGTCCCGACATTACCAAATTTTTCACGCGAAAGATTACAGAAAACCCCTTCTTTCAACAAACCCACTTTTTTTTGATTAAGTGTGATTTTTCATATCATAATCCAGCTTTTATATCATAATACCGCATAAATTTACTTATATTACAGACATTTACATGGTTAACATATTAACCAACTTAAACACACCTATGGGCTTTCAAGATAAAGTTAACGATCAAACCCCTAAAATAATGCGGCAATCTATCAAACTACGTTACCTGAAAGATACATTTTAATGAAGAACGTAATAGCACCTTATCTTGGACAAATTGGTCACGCATTGGCCTCGTAACTTTAGGAGTTTTCCATGACACGTCAAAAAATACATAGATATTTAATTGCATTAACACTCACCGCAGGCATTCTATCCATCTCAAGCACAAGTTTCGCCGTAGATGAATATAATGTCTCAACGGGTTTATCAGCGGAATTATTACCCCTAGGTTTACATGGTGTAGACCCGGTTCGCCTCAAAAAACATGCTGACACAAGCAGAGGGTTTGCTGAGAACACGGTCAATATTGATGGCATTTCCTATTATTTTGCATCGGAAAAGACAAAACGAATATTTGAACAAGACCCTGATAAATATCTCCCGCAATATGGAGGATATTGTTTATATGGCATGTATAAAGGCAAAAAATTTGACGGTGATCCACGCTATATGGAAATTATAGATGGAAAAACATATTTATTTCTCAACCAAGCGATTATCGACCTTTTCAATGCAGACCGCACAGGCGTGATTGAAATTGCAAATGAAAATTGGAAAAAATACCGCAGCACACCTGTGTCCGATTTATAAAATTAATTAACTGTAAAGTTTCTTTTTAGCCCAATATGCGCCGAGACAATTATATCTCGGCGTTTATATACTCTGACACATGATGTGATATTTCATATCGAATAAAATAAAAAAGCGCGCAGAACATTTCATCTACCCTGTACCGCATACAGGCTTACTAGATAAAATCCATCAATAACGATAGCGCAATGTTGCGCCGTAAGTTGCGGGAGGTTCAAAAAAAGCCGCCCTATTACCTGGATTGATCGGGACATCAAAGGTCAAGGTTTGTGTACGCTGATCGGTGATATTACGGCCCCAAATTTCCGCCGACCAATGCCCATTTTTTGAGAGAATACCTGCGCGCAGGTCAAGCTTGGCATGCCCATTTTGCAAACTATCCGTTAGCCGAACATCTGATTCAATTTCAGTGGCTTGAGTGGATGTACGGCGTGTCGATTCATACCGTATATCTCCGCTTATAAAGCCTTTCAATCCCGTTTTTGGAATATTGCGCTTATAATCCCATCCTAATGTAAAAACCCATTCTGGCGCATTTGCTAGGCGCTCACCGCATAGATTAGATATGTTGACTTGGCTGGAAATACCAAGATCGCAATTATCTGGATAACGAGCATCCGTCCATGCCAAAGCTGGAAAAAGCGTTAGCCCTTCACGGATCAGAAACTCCCCTTCTATTTCTACGCCCGTTGATTTTACAATCGGCACATTAAAGGTTTCAAATTGTATGCCTGTAAACTCTAAAACTTGAAAATCTTCAATATCTTGGTGAAACGCTGTTAGGTTTAACTGCCCGCGATTATTGTTAAATTTTGTCTTTAAGCCAATCTCATAAGCCTCTACCTTTTCCGAGTCAAAGCGCGGATCAGAAAATTGCGGAGCGCTGCCCGAGGCGACTTCAATAGGATTATTCAAAATAGCCGCCGTTGCATCCAGATTAAACCCACCAGATTTAAATCCTTTTGAATAGTTAAAATAGCTTATAATATTGGGCGTAAAAGAATAATTCGCGCCAAGCGTATAGGTAAACTCTTCATCTCTAAAAACATCGTCAAATGTGCGTGTCGTTGGAAAAGCCGATGACAAAGCCAGATCCGCCTCTGTCGTAAATGGAAAACATGACAAAGCAGATACGACACCCACAAGCCCGGCGGGTATCTCTTGGGCCACGATATTATTTAAGACCACGTTGCAGCCTGGCGATTCTACATTAATTTGCTCAAAACGCCCCTCTTTTGTCTCGCGATTATAACGCGCGCCCAGACTGAAATTTAACCGATCTGAATATTTGAAAATATTATGTGTATACAGAGAGGTTGACGTCCCTTTTTGCGTGAAAAAATTATTGGCTCGCGTACCATCTGCGCTTATACCATCTGCAAAAACTTGCAAAGGATTTGGCCCGAATATTTCAAAAATACCCGGAATAGTCAGTAAGACAGCCCCCGCATAAGCTTGATAATCGGCCCCTAATTCTAAGGATTGATGACTCTCAATATCTTCTTCCGAATGATATATACCTAAAAGCCAATCCAAGCGGCCTGATAGGCTAATACCCGCAAAATCAACTTCATGGGTTACAAGATTAATATTATCATTGGATGGAAAATCATCTGAATCTATAGGCGTTCCAAACACATCAAGATTCACAAAATCTGCATCTTGAACGATCGAACCGTCATAATTTCGCCATGAGCCAATATAAGTGACTTCGCCAATGTCAAAATTAAGGTTCAGTGTCGCAGATACACCAACCTGATCGGTCGCATCTGAAACCCCTTCGCCATTTGTTGTATATGTCCTGATAGCCTCGGGGCCAACCGCTGGCGCGCCCCCATTTTCGGGTAGTCCCGCTAGCGTAAAGAACGGCCCTATATCAGAACTTTGGATATGAACTGGCGCACAACATTGCGAATTATCCTCGGAATAATCGGCAATAACTCTCAGTTGGATCTGATCTGTGGGCTCATATAGCAGTTGCGCTCGAATTAATGCCCGATCGCGGACCTGACTCTCCGCGCCCAAAGTGCTTGTAAAAAACCCATCTCTATCGCGTATCGCACCAGATATATTAAGACCAAGCTCATTTTTAATTAAAGGGAAATTTACGCCCGCTTGAAGGCTGACTAAATTCTCATTCCCAACCGTTAAATTTGAGAAGGCTTTAACATCTGTTAAAGACGGTTTATTCGTTTTTATGATAAGCGCGCCCGCCGATGTATTACGGCCAAATAACGTGCCCTGCGGGCCGCGTAAAATTTCTATTTGCTCAAGATCTATCAACTCCGTTAGTGCAACCCCCGGACGCGATAAATACACACCGTCCACAAAAACCCCGACAGCCCCCTCCAAGCCGACATTATTCCCCGAAGTCCCCACCCCTCGAATTCGCAAAGTAGCCCCCCCTGTTTCAGAATTAGAGCCGCTAATCATAAAACTCGGCGTTAACGCAGGAAGGTTTTTAATATCTGCAAGACCAGCGGCCTCCAAACGCTCACCAGAGAGAACAGATATGGCGATTGGCACATCTTCTAAAGAGGCCTCCCGTTTAATGGCTGTCACCACAATCGTATCAAGATACCTATCACTATCATCTTGATCTTGAGCCGCAACGTCATAGCTATAAAAGAAACCATATGAAACAGCCGCAAGATATATTGGCAATCTAAACTTAAATAGCATAGCCTTCCCCATAAATGGCCATTCCAATATACGCGTAAAAGCTAGCATATACAAGCCATCACGCAATTATAGACAATAACCACTCTAAATCGCCAATTTATCAAGTTATAAGGGAATGATTTATCAGAAAACATGAGTGATCAGCGTGTTTAAAAGAGGACTTGGGTGCGGCCGAGAAGGATAAGAAAACCCGATAAGTTAATGATTACAATAACTTAAAAAGGTGCGCAAGGCGTTTGTTATACAAAATTAGTCTTGATTTGTATAACAGCCCAAATGCTAGGCAATTCGGCTTTGACTTGAAACTGGATTATACTGAAAAGGTTCAACACTGCACCCCAAATTGTACGTTACTTTGTCTTAATATCAAATTATTCGACTATTTATCCCACGGTACAAAACGAGGCTTTTCATCACGACGTCCTTCACCATAGTCTAATAAAGCTTTCATCCACAAAACACTACTTTCATATTGGTCGTCATCAAATTTTTCTGGGCTATGATGAGAAATCCAACCTGAGTATTGAGTTGTTACACAAGCAGGCGCTGAGCGAATCCGGTTATTTCGGTCTACTGGACACCATTGTTGCTTAGTGTCATCGGGCACCCACACCACACCACTACTGAAACAAGTAATCGCGCGATATTGAGGCGGAATAAGGGCCTTACCCTTTTCATCAAAGATACCCCATAGTCCGTTTTTGGATTTACGGCGGTACTTCCCTTTACAATTTAGAACTCCGCTACGGTCTTCCGGTACGTCCGTAAACGGCATCTCCTTATATTTTCCATCGACGAAGCTAAGTCGGTAAGCCTCATCATTCTTAATGACCTTATAAGTTGTACTGGTTTCAATGATTGGCAAATCATTGCGCTGTTGCGGATCTGCCTCAGAACTCACCGATGAATAAATCGGTTCAATAGAGAAACCCCCTTCTCTACCAACTAATCCCCACTTCCCTTCCACCCGAACCCATCGATGGGTGCCGAAAAAGCCCTTACTGTTTTCAAAGAATCCGCCAAAGATCTCCCCGTTTTCCAAAACGACCGCGTAATTATCGTCTTTGACAAGCGTGGGCGGTTGTGTGCAATTCTGGTTGCTATATGAATATAGCGGCTTATCAAATGTTACCCTCGCCAGCTTGGGGTCTTTTGGGACTAATGCATATCCTTGCGTATCATAAAAGATTGTAAAGAATTCACACTCTAGGAATTTCTGACCAACGCGTTGATCAGATAATAACATACCATCTTTTGTAAGAGTTTTCGATTCACCGGCATCTTTCACAGTATAAAAATCTTGTGGAGGATGGTTGGGGCCGATTATACGATTTGGCCGTTCGATTTCATCGAAGTACTTACCTGCCAAAAGCTGTCCGTCGAAAGTAACCAGTCCCATCTTTCTATCAGGATATGAACCCAATCCTACTTGTAGAAACTGAGAGTCCCACTGTGTTAAATAATCAAAGATGAATGGGATTACTTCTCGGCCATCTTTATCGACGGCACCTGAAACACTTTCACCGTTTATTCTTTTTCGAACTACCGCCCGATTATACTTGAGTTCTTCGACATAGCTATATTCGGGCTCAATCAACCAACTACCATCCACCCTCATAAGACCGTATTCATCGTCCCACGTCCCGCGTTTACCCAACGGAACCTGGGCCCAAATCAAACCAAGTTCAGAACCTCCAAATTTTTCAAAATTATAGTTTTGTTCTGTCACCCAACCGCTTGAAATACTGTAGAGTCCCGCCCCGTTAATAGCGTAGTCTCCAAACCCGATAGAACCGGTTTTAGCATTTTCAATCGAAACCCCGAAAACAATTTCATCGCTAAATATTTTGGCATGGGAGAATATTGGCTCTACTACATAATTCCCACTTTTATCTATAATTCCATAGGCGCCGGGTTTCCCTGCCACAGCCAAGCCTTTGTCAAAAGTTTCAACACGTTCAAATTGGGGGGCAATTACAATATTATCAGAAGCATCTATATACCCGTAAGTTCCACCTATTTGCACAGCGGCCAAGCCATTTGAAAACGGTTTTACATGACCATATTTAGGTTCAATAACGAAAATTCGCTGTCCGTGATTTTTAAAGGCTTTTGCGTCTATGAAGCCACACAAATTGAAGTCCGTTTGGTAACAGCTCGGCAATAATTCGGGGGAGTCCTCAGCAATTGCAGTCGCTGAATAAATGAAGTTTAAGACTCCAAAGGAAATCGCCAAAAAATGTTTCATAACTGACAGTCTAGGCCAAAGTCACCGAACCCGCAAATCGAAATCAGAATGGTAGTTTTAAACACCAACTTCGTTGCAGTATTTCAAGTCCGAGCATTCTAAAACCGTAGCAGAGTTTCAGACCACTTGGTAAGAACAAAATTAATTTCAAAAACCACTATTGCGCATATCTAAGTCACCATTGAGCTTCACAAAGTTAGCTACAGCGCGGCGCTTTACCTTTTCATATGTGGCCCGCTGTTCTGGTGATTTACCCGCGACTTCATCCAAGGCAATCTCGGTTAGATATATGTCTAGCGCTTTGGTGATGGTCACCTTGTCGGGCTTCACTGTGCCGATAAGCACGGGCGCGGCGCGCTCTATATCGACCCTCTCGCGGGTCTGGAGCGCCTCTAAGTGTAAGAGCCGTTGCGCCAGCTCTTCGTAATTATGCGGCTCTGTTAGCTCTTCTACAGGCTTATACGCGAAGCCCATTGCACTTGCGTCCTTACGGGCTTGGCGTAGCGAGTGTTCTACGCTGGGGCGCTTAAAGGCTGACGGTTCAAATCTTTATAAAGCACTCGGCCCTGAAATGGACGGGGAATACACAAAACACCGCGTTGTAAAACATAATCAAGGCCAATACGTTGCCGAGGATAATGTTCACACAAATTCAATCGAAAGCGTCTGGGCGTTGTTTAAGCGTCAAGTAAACGGTACGCATCATTGGGTTTCCAAAAAGCATTTACAGTCCTATGTAAATGAAATGACATGGCGCTTTAATCGCCGTGATCAAGAGGAGGGTGAACGCGTGAACAACTTACTCAAATATGTTGAAGGTCGCTTGACTTATGCAGAGCTTACAGCGTGAGTCGCGCCCCGAACAAGCCGCCATTGGCACTAGATATGGAATTTGGCGAAGCGTTAACACGCTTTGCTAAAGTTGATCCGAGTGACTTGCCAGAAAAACGACCTCGTAAAAGTACGAAACCCCGCCGAGGCGAGGTTAAGGACGTTGACAATATCTAGGCTGCTCTGAATTTGTCATCATTCGGTGAACAACCTGCCTAGTGGTCTAGGTCTTAAAGCCTGACTAGCAGGAATGCTTCGCCGCTAGCATATTATTCACTTGAAAGCAAGCTTTGCATTCCTAACCCGTACAGTATTCCTACCTTAACGGCGGCTAAATCTTCACCACTTGCGCTTGGCAACTCAAACTTTCTTCTGCCTACTTTGAAGCCGCTTAGCCGAGACCGGCTAAGATTAAGTATCATATCACATTTAGCCCAACAGGGGTAATTGTCATCTTCATTTGGGTGGTAATTCCTTGAAAGTTGAACAATAAATGGCTTCGGGTATCTTGGTGATGTCGTGCTTATTGGCACGAAAGCAACTATTTCACCCCTATACTGCAATCGTGGAGACACAACCATGACAGGACGAACCTTATTCATTTCAGGTTCCCTAAAGTCACTTAAATTGCAGACAAGTATCTGTCCCGCTCTCGGGTTAAAATTAATAGGCATGAAAATACAATCTTTGAGGGGTGTACAGAATCCAGTGATTCTGTTAATCAGCATATAAGGACACCCCTAACGGGATGTCCTCGGAGTTTTAATTTGTTTATCAAATAAGCTTCGGTTTAAGCCAATAAAAGCCCGCACCGAAGCAAGCGTTCAAGTGTAGTAGCTGCATCGTTTTTACTCCTTTCCATCTAGCCGTCAGCGCGGCTTGGTTATTTGAGGCGGTGTTACAGCACCGCCTTTTTTAATTGGAGCTATAAAGCACCAAAAAACTCATATCCCTTGGGCAATATTTGATACCTTCCTCGAGAAATCTTCTCAACATAGCCTTGCCGTCTATATCGCTCAATTTTAACTCGAAGGCTCTCTCTCGCGATACTAATTCCTTGCTCTTCGGCTAAGGTCAATATCTCTGAATATCCAAAACCTTTATTGAACTGATATGGCTTTAACTCGCAGGCTGCATTAAATACCGCCTGCCATTTTGGGGCAGCACGGCGCTTTCTCCGTGGGATAGTGATGGGGGGAATCAAATTCTCTTTCATACCTTAATATAACAATATTAAGATGAGGAGTCTCATATTTCTGCTACGCTTTTTGAGTTATCCACAGAAAATGAAATATTACACCGAAACAAAGGAAGAATATGCGCTCATTTTATGCATTAAGCGTAGCAGATAAGGGAGTTGTTACTTAATGTGGGTTACACAAGTATATAATACCCATAAAAAAGACCTCGAAGCAGAAATCGTTAAGTCCCCGCATCATGGATCAGGTGATTTTGATTTTAAGGCTTTAAAAGCTATGAGCCCTGTCGTCGGTATCATATCCTCTGGTGATGAGAGCGCGAATAAGGAACATATTCATCCGCGGGCCACACTCTTAGCCGCCCCTGGAAAAGTCATGCGCCTTGATACCGGTATTATTCTCTCTACAGAACTCGCGGCCTTTTTTACGAAAAGAGATTACTCAAATACGCGCGAGACATTGAATAAATATTTCAAAGCGAGAAAAACGCAAAACTTTACGGGCGCCGAAGTTGCCAAGTTATTTGCGGGTAAACTTGATTCAGGCGATCCAGAACCAAGCTTCTACGCTTTTGAGAGGACGAATTTTGGTATTATTCACGTTCGCACAGACGGGGAGCGCGTACTTGTTTTTACCCACTCTGGGAAAAAAGGGGTGAACGAAGCTTATAGCTTTACTGTCAAACTTAACGCCAATGGGGACCGCGTTATTAAGTTTAAAGATAAAACCACTCATAGATAAAAAAGTTCATCTTTTAGTGCCTGATGTTAGTGCCTGTAGAAGACCATTACTTTTCTTTCTTTTTAACAAATAAGGAGAGAACATTATGCCCCACTCTTCAGACGTTTTATTGTGCGAATCGGATATATAATGATGGAAAGAAGTAGCTCAGACATAACGTTATTTTAGAACATGCACCGTGCCATTATTTCTTAGCATTCTGTGCCATTTTTATTTTAACAAAATATTCAAGCTATTGTTTTTGTTAGATTTTAAGAAGTAGTTCGAGTCCTGCTTGCGGAGCCATTCTAATACCTCTTCTTGATTGAAAAGGCCTACTCATTCAATAGCTTACGCCCTAGTTACGGCGCCTCCTTTTTAGGATGTACCCCGCACGGTGTAACATTTTGCCCTTCATTTAAGTTACAAGGAGGTCAAAATGACGCGTGAAACACGATATCTTCAGACAAAAAGAGGCATTTGGTACTATTGCAGGCGTGTCCCCATCGCATTTCGTCAATTTGACAACAGAAATTATTCAAGAACATCTTTAAAAACGAGATCCATTGTAGTCGCAAGAAGCAGGCGGGATGCTCACGAACGCGCCGATGAAAACTATTGGGCAGCCATGTTGGGACTATGTTCCGAGCCACAAGAAAATCCTAGCCCCTTTTTAAACTTGATTACAAGGCGTTACGAAATGGAGAAACTTCAAGCGGTTCACAAGCCAGCAAACGAAGCGAATTCTCGTGACAGTCATTTTTTACAATCAGCCTTAGAGGAAATGATTAAACTGGTTCAGCTTTCAAAAAGCTATTCACCCCATCATGAACCTCCACCAGCAAGGATATCAGAAGCCTTCGAGCTTTATTGTGAAAAAATTGCTTTCCGAGAACTTGTGAACAAATCTGAAAACCAAAAACGCCGCTGGTATTTATCCAGAAAAACATCTCTGAATAACTTTATTAGTGTTGTCGGCGATAAATACTTGTCCGCCATATCCCGCGAGGACGCCTTAAAATTTTATGGTTGGTGGGCGAGCCGACTTTCTCCTAAACGCGGCGCTAAAATTTTCAGTTCCAATGCAGGCAATCGAGACTTGGGAGCTATGCGTAAGTTTTACGCTGAATATCATATTTATTTTGGGTTGGAGGATAAGCCAAATCCCTTTCGTTCCCTCTCATTTAGAGCGCCTATTGTAAAAGACAAAAGGCCTCCATTTGAAGATGAATGGGTTCGCGAGAAATTTCTTTCATCTGGATCGCTTAAATTTCTTCCAGAAGAGAGCCGATATATTCTTTATGCATTGATTGAAACAGGATGTCGGCCTAGTGAAATTACCAATCTAAGAAGATCAAACATTATCATAAGTACCGAATCCCCTTTTTTAAAAATTCGCCCCGGACCGAGACGCGAGCTTAAATCTCCTTCATCAGTTAGAGATATCCCGTTGATAGGAATCGCATTAGAGGTCTTCCTACGATATCCCGATGGCTTTCCTACATATCGAGATAAAAGCGAACGTGCATCTCAGCACCTTTTGAAAGCCCTACGAGCACGTCAGCTTATGCCATCGCACCAACACGTAATCTATTCCTTTAGGCACTCATTTGAACGCCGAATGTTAGAAGCCGGATTGGATTATGACTTAAGGTGCCGATTTATGGGCCATGCAATTGCACGTCCTGACTATGGCGGTGGCGGCGGGATAAGATTTAGAAGAGATCAACTGCTGAAAATTGCTCATCCATACTCTGAAGACCTATTTGAATAGATTGAGTCATCTGCATTGTAAAAGTTAGCCAGTGTCGTTTTGAGCTTATTTTATGGCGTTTATAAAGTTTACAGATTCGTTCCCTGTATCCGCTCTTTCGCTTTTTCGCAGATTTCAGCTTCAAACCTTTTAGGAAATCTTAGAACGAGTTTTTCGGCGGTCCTATCAGCCAAGCCATTCTCATCAAAACATTCAAAGGCCCAAGCTTGTTCGGCGTTTTCCACCCAATGGGTTAAGGCCTTGGCTTCATTTTCGCTTATTGCTGTTTCCCAAGCTTTCATGAGGCGCTTTGTTGGCCTGTTATTTGCCAATAAGAGGTTTTGATAAGCCGTGAGCATTTCCCAAAAGCCATGCTCAAAGCCGCCCTCCGTGTGGACGGGGCGAAGCGTATTCAGCCGTTCCAAAGCGGCAGTGCGAACTTCGGAGACATTCTTCTTCTGCGCATTCATCGCAAAGGCCATTAATTTTTTAGGGTCTTTGGACTCGCTAATTAAATTTAGAATATGCGAATAGTCAGGTAGGTCGTCTTCCATTTGGGTCTCATTTGCGAACAGAGGAATATATCGCTGCCTAATACATGAAGGCAGCGGGAGATAAATTTGAGCTTTTATATTTAAGCTTTAATCATCGTAATAAGCGCGCTTATGGCTTTCGCGTTTTCGGCGGCCTTTGGGCTTTTTACCTTTGGGGGCCTCATACATCGACAGGTCATAATCAGCATGGGTATGACTATCTTCATCGCCGCCCTGAGAGCCAAATTTGAGTTTAGATTTTTTGTGACGCTTGGACATAATTGCCTCCATCTACGCCGCGACCTTTCGGCCTATGAAGGACGCACCTAAGCGCGTCCCAGTGAATAGTTTAATATTTTATAAGCAAGCTTGGAAGCCAGAAAATCAGGGCCGTGTAAATTTTCAATCGGGGCAAGTTCATTGATATCCGCACCGACAATTGTGCCTACTTCCGAGGCCGTTTTGATAATCGCCATGGCGTCTTCCCAAAATAGTCCGCCGGGTTCAGGCGTTCCTGTTGAGGGCATAAGCGAGCTGTCAAAACCATCTAAGTCAAAGGTCAAATAAATCGGG
>CALFUN010000004.1 GCA_937929915.1 uncultured Caulobacterales bacterium
TTCCCTCAGCTTTTTCGCAAATCTTCCAGTCAAGAGGAGTCTGATGGCTTTTAATTCTCGCAGGGTGATGGAGGCGGCTCGATCTGTCCAACCCCACACGCCTTGAGCTTCCCATAGCCCCGCTGATCCGGGAGTCTGGTCGAAACCGAGCGTACCATCGTAACAGAGATCTGCTGCGTCGCTGTGCATAGATGCGTCCGCGTGTGCCAACTGCATTTTCTCTCCCTTGCAGTTCCCGACCTGCAAGACGTTTCCAAACTGCCAGATCCCTCAGGCTCTGATGACTCAATCGAACTCTTGAACCGTTTCGCGACCTGGAGTGGATGACTCGTTTCGCTATGTCCCAGTACATCGAACGGGTATAGAAACGCGCCCAAGGCATTGCAAGGGAAAGCGAAACGCAAACACCGCAGAAGTGTGCCAATTCCTTTCGGGATACCCATCGACGGCCGAGGAGAGATTCGCGTGAAAGCTTCTTGGGGAGTTTCCGAACTCTTTCGATCTTCCGCGGTACCACGAAGTACTTCATCTGGATACTGTCGATTACTACACTGAGATGTTCGACCCTGGTTGCTCCGGTCCATTACCCTTTCGAAGGATGTCTCGAGAGACCTAAACTTTTGAGGAGCTTCGCAATGCGAGGCCTCGCTCGATTGCAGTCTCTTTTCGTAGCCGTGCTCCCGGGAGGTGAAGCAGCGACCAAGAAGTCATCGAGATATGCTAGCACGCGGTAGTGCCAGGGTGAGCGCAACTCTTTCACGAACACAGCCATGAAGTTTGTGAACCAGAGTGGTGACCTTCCCTACCCGAAAGGAAGTGCGATACAGCGGTAGTAACATCCGTCGTAGCGAAATATGAACCAGTCTCTCATCTCTGGAGCAAGCCGAAAATGCCGGTAACCCTTTCGAATGTCGAATGAAAGGAAGTTGTCCCCCTTTCGAATTTCCGAAGCGAAGCTTGACAGGGATTACATTTCCACGGTCCCCTTTTTCCAGTGCTTGGATTGCTTGGCGAGGTTGACTACCAAGCGACCCTTCCGGTATTCTGAACCATCTTGCCAAACAACGAAAGCCGATGAAATGATCGATCCATTCCGCATGGCTTTGTGCGCATATTCTTCGGTAATCGCTTCGTATATTCCTTCTTGACATCCATTTCGGAGATTTTTCCTCCCAAAAGTGAGATCCTCTCCCGTCTGGAGAATATCTCCCAACTCCTCCCCTTCCCCTACAGAGAACGGCACTGATGGGAGTTCGTAAACGCCGAAAGTTATCGCTCTGCATAGGTAAGGGGAAGCCCGAAGCTGACGGCACGCCTTGACTCGTTTCTGAGGGCCGAGCCACAGTGGGCGTCGAGAATCTATGTTTTACTTTTTCTCCGCGGGCCCCCCTTTGCCGCTGCGCCTCGTCGCATTGCTGGCACTTAGGGTGGCAACCGCTTTCATGAGTTGAGTGCTCATATGGCTCTCGAGCTTGTCCAGGGCTTCCGTAAGATCGTCGGCAGCCGGGGTGTCATTCTTCTGTTCCAAGGCGGGCATAATGAGTTTGGCGTGCACAGGATCCACTGCTGCTTTCTTGCAGATTTTTTCACTCAATCCAAAAACTCTTAATCCGTATCGGACAGCAATAATTGCCCAGCAGTCATACTTCTGGGCGTTCTCCGTGTTACCAGCGGCAATCGCTTCCTGCCTCATTTGAACGGCACTGGCGTGAAAACTCATCCAGTAACCAGCTGCGTTGATATAATTGGTCTCGTATTCATACACAGGGCGTAGACTTGAGTGTTTTTCGAGACCCTTCCTGAGGCTCCACTCTCGGTGTTCAAAGAATCCCCGGTGAAAGCACCAACGGACGGCCCCTGCTCGTATGGGTATCTCGATAAACCAAAGTCCTTGTTATCTCTGCATCTGCGTGCAATTGCGGCATAGATCGCTATACAAAGAGGATCAATTCCAGCTTCCATCATCATCTCCCCCTTAGCAACCTTAAGTGCCAAAACAAGGATGTTTTCGGCGTCTGTTAGACTGTTTTTGAAATCTTACATGGCTTATGTCACCTTAAGGGTTACGATAAGTTAGGACTTGGTCTTGTACTTTTGACGGGTCGAAACGGCCTACCACCAGCCGAAACTGGGGACTCTTTTGTGATGAACAAAAGAGAGGCATGCCTTCATCGAAGCACTGGCTCAGCGGTTAACCACTGCGTTCACTTCTCAGCGCCGGCGACGGATCCGAAACATTAGATCCATGATCCAATCGTACGCACCGAGTAGCGTCTGCAAATCAGATCGCCCTTGCTATCCATATTTTGAAACGTTTCATATGCATAAACCGCGGTCTACACGGTACGAAAATACTCCTTTAAAGAATATTCTCTATTTGCAATTAAAAAGTATGTTTCCCTAGTCGGGAATGGCGCTAAAGTAATTACAGTTCAAGTTTATTCCTGGATCCGTTGTTGCGGAGCTTTACTCCAGGACTCCCATTTTCCTTGTATGTTTGACACACTTGACTGTTTTCTGCCAATCACCATGAAAAACAATCAATTTCACTCTGGCGTCACAATAGAAAATCATTAAATGTTAATAGCCAATTGGAATCAATGAAGAAAGGCTGCCTTGTCCATTTACTTCCATTTGCTTTTCACACCGTGAATACAAAGTCGATAATCTTTTCCACCAACTATCCACACTCCCGCACACTTTCCCTCTTCTCCTTCGACATAGATCTGCCGTTTCAGTCACCACCTCAAACCCTCATACACATCTCATACACACCTCATAGGCTCCTCAACGACTCTCTCCCGCGCCTCATGCACTCTACACGTAAACTTCACCGTCCCCTAACACATACACCTCCCACCTTTGAGATCCGCTTCAATCATCTCTCTCTAACTCAGCTCACCAACCCTTCACCAATACTATACTACCATCTAAAATGAGACCTTTCCGACTCTACAACACATTTTATTCACTTAACCCCGCATTTTAAAAACTTTATCCATCTCAACCCACATCCAATTCATCCGACATCTACCCCACTTCACACTTACAATGGCTCACACTCATCTCATCTCATACCTATCACCCCTCACTCACATACTCTGACATGTGGAAGCACCGGCTCGGGCGGTCCCCCTTGATTAGTGCAAGGCGGTTAAGCCCGCTGGAGACCAGGTGGTTTACACCACCAAATGAAACCAGACTCCTCCTGGTCGAGTCTGGGGGATTGTTGGCGCAAAACGCGCTGTGCCAACGAAAAGAGGGTGGGTGAGCTCAAAGGGTGTCACCTGTCGACAAAAGAAAAGGGGTTTGGCGGAACCTGGGTGGTAAAGCCAGATTACCTTGGCCGAAAAATGGGTGAGGAAGTAGCCCGATTGGCCGCACGCCGCGCTCTAACCCCGCAACCTATACAGGCGCATTTACCCCCATTCGCGATTGGTTCTCTGGCCTGCCCGAAGCGAAAATTCGCGGCTATAAACCGGGGCGTTTTAGCTTCAATGTCAAAGGCGGGCGCTGCGAGGCGTGCCAAGGCGGCGGCGTCATTAAAATTGAAATGCATTTCCTCCCTGATGTCTATGTCACTTGTGATATATGCAAAGGCGCACGCTATAATCGCGAGACATTAGAAATTCGGTTCAAAGACAAATCCATCGCCGATGTGCTGGCCATGACGATTGACGAGGCGGCGGATTTCTTCAAAGCCGTACCGAGCATTCGCGACAAAATGGTGACATTGCAACGTGTCGGACTTGGCTATCTGAAAGTCGGGCAGCAAGCGACAACCTTATCTGGCGGCGAAGCGCAGCGGGTTAAGCTGGCCAAAGAACTCGCCAAACGCGCCACGGGCCGCACGCTCTATATCTTGGACGAACCAACAACGGGGTTGCATTTCGAAGATGTCAATAAGCTGCTCGGCGTGCTCAATGAACTGGTCGGCTCTGGGAATACTATGATTATCATCGAGCATAATTTGGACGTGATTAAAACCGCCGATTGGGTCATCGACATCGGCCCCGAAGGCGGGGACGGCGGCGGGGAAATCGTCGCCGTCGGCACCCCTGAAAACGTCGCCAAAGTCAGCGCAAGCTGGACGGGACGGTTTTTAAAACCGATGCTAGAGAGGGATAAAGCGCGGATGGGGTGATTGGGGAGAGTTAATCGAGGTTGACTGGTGACTAAAATCATCCAAAAAAGACACTCGGCTCACTCCTGCTTGCAGGGCTTAGCGGACTTAAGCGCACATTCATCGTCGCAATCTATAATATACCCGAACGTAGATTAGGATTGCGGTATAATGAATACTGAGAACATGAGTGTTGGAAAGTTTTACATAGAGCATATTGAGACAAGTGAAGGGGTTCATCTGAACAATCGTCTACATCACAGGTCCTATAGTACCGAAATCTTGATAGGAAATGCTCAAGAGCTGGAAAAATGGATTGAAGAAACTGAGAAGCCTGAGTTCATGATTCAGGTGTTCAATGTTGAGAACAGGGGCTTAGATAAATTTGTTCATAAAGAAGCGAACCGGATAATACATAACTATGTCTGCGGTCTTTCAACCTACATTGATCATTGTCGAAACTTCATGAAAGAGCATTATGCCAATACGGATTTTATGGAACGGTATGAAGCCCGAGTTAAAACGACTTTTGTGGAAAGTGGTCTTTGTACATTCGTTCGACAGTTGCGGAATTACATAACTCACAAAGATTTACCCCAATCGTCGATGAGCTTATCCGGCAGCAATCAGCCCAATGTAGAGTGGAAATCTGGTATAAGCTTTGATCGTGACGACTTTCTCAACTGGGATCGTTGGAATTCAAAATCACGAGAATATTTGTCAGATCTTGAAGAGAAAATTTCTTTATCTGAAATCTTCCTGCCACATATTCAAATAATGAAAGATTTTGAGCAATGGTTTGTCTACGAGTTCGAGGACTATCACAAAGCAGCGTTTGATGAACTAAGTCGTCTAGCAAGCGAGTATGAGGAACTGAAATCAAAATCATGACTGACCCCCGCGTAGAATATTTAGATCGTCTACGATCACATTGGTATCAGTCTCATTCAGATTGGCTAACCTACAAAAATTTATTCGATACAAATCAAGAAAGAATAGAACTAATAAATGCTACGGTTCCGAGATTTTTCGTACAAATTAAAGGGACTTTGCTGAACAGCGCAATTCTTGGAGTTTCCAGATTGGTTGACAGCAGTTACATGGGTAAACGCCAAAACTTTACGATAAAAACTATTCCATCGTTTTTCAGCAATCCGACTGAGAATAAGGCAGTTGCTGAAAGGTTGAAAGAAGCGGTCAAGAACACAAAAAAATTAGTGGCGTGGCGAAACCGCAAATATGCTCATAATGATACTGAAATTATCCGAGGGCGTGAGACCTTACCGGTAATTCGTCCTTCGATTATCGACGACGCCATGTATTCAACAATTGCCGTAGTTGAATTAGCGGAGCACTATCTTAATATAGGTCCTTACAGCCGACGAGTTATCGTTGCCCAAGCGGGTGAATTAGATTTACTTTGGCATCTTTATAGATCGAAAAATCAATCGCAACAAGTTCATGAAAAGTACCCGGATGCTTTGAAGGAAAATAAGCGAAATGGTATTCCCCCCGATGGATTCGTCATCAGAAAACCGTAAATTCCTAGGTCAGCTAAGGGGATTTTTCTACCATTTGAAATGTCTATTGAGAAGCTTAACCACCCATATCGTGCCCCTCGCAATCATATGCATAGCGCTACACCTAACTAACGCCTAAAATAGCCAAAGCCAAGGCTTGCCTCTTGTCTTGGCCTGTCCTACATCGCGCGCATGACAAATATTCAACCCATCCATATCATCGGGGCTGGCCTTGCGGGGAGCGAGGCGGCTTGGCAATGCGTCTGTCGCGGCGTGCCTGTTATCCTTCATGAAATGCGCCCGCAGCGTATGACAGACGCGCATGAAACAGGCAATTTTGCCGAGCTGGTTTGCTCCAATTCTTTTCGCTCTGATGACAAGCATGGCAATGCTGTCGGCGTTTTACATGAGGAAATGCGTAAGTCTAATAGCTTGATTATGGGTATGGGTGATATGACGAAACTACCCGCAGGCGGGGCGTTGGCGGTAGACCGCGAACATTTCTCTGAAGCTGTGTCAGTAATTTTGCGCGAACATCCCCTCGTTACAATCGAATATGGCGAGGTTAAAGGGCTACCGCCTAAAGAATGGGGCAATACAATTATCGCCACAGGGCCGCTGACAGCGCCAGATTTAGCCCAAGCCATTTTACAGCAGACAGGCGAAGACAGTCTCGCTTTTTTTGATGCTATTGCCCCGATTATTTATAAGGATAGCATCAATTTTGATATTGCTTGGATGCAGTCAAGATATGACAAAAAAGGCCCAGGCGGGGACGGCGCGGATTATGTAAATTGCCCACTCGATAAAGCGCAATATGAACGCTTCATTGAGGCTTTAATCCGTTCTGATCAAACCGAATTTAAAGACTTTGAAAAAGACACACCCTATTTTGAGAGCTGCTTACCCATCGAAGTTATGGCACAGCGCGGGGCAGAAACTTTGCGCTGGGGGCCCATGAAACCTGTCGGCCTGACCAACCCGCATAACCCAACGATCAAAGCTCATGCCATTGTGCAGCTACGCCAAGATAATGCGCTCGGCACGCTCTATAATATGGTCGGCTTTCAGACCAAGATGAAATATGGCGCGCAAGCCGAGATTTTCAAAACCATTCCTGGGCTTGAAAATGCCATTTTTGCGCGGCTTGGCGGGATTCACCGCAACACATTTATCAATTCACCTAAGCTGCTTAACCAGCAATTACAATTAAAGTCTCGGCCTGATTTGCGGTTTGCAGGGCAGATTATGGGCGTTGAAGGTTATGTGGAATCTGCCGCGCTTGGCCTCATTACAGGCCGTATGGCCGCCGCTCAAGCACACGGGAAACGCTATCCCATGCCGCCAAAAACCACAGCGCTTGGCGCATTGACTGAACATGTCACAGGCGGATTTTTAGACGGGCCAAAAGCTACGTTCCAGCCCATGAATGTCAATTTTGGTCTGTTCCCGCCCATGGAAGACGAGATCACTTATCCCAAAGTCAATGGCAAGCGCCTACGCGGGAAAGACAAAACGCGCTACCGTAAAAAACTACTTGCCAAACGCGCGCTTAAAGACATTGAAAGTTGGGCCAAAAATTAAGGCGTTTCAGCTATATCAAAGCCTGATGTAAAGACATAAAAATTTGCTGAGAAACTATATGTTTCATCATGTTTTTGGCGCGTTATACTCTTAAAAACAAGCTCTACTTTATGCGTATCTGTATCCACAATACGCAAGTGCGGCTCATCAACTATCAAGCGGTCTTGGTCGGTTTCTAAAGCCTTAAGCCAATTATGAATATCATAGCTATAAGCCTCATCATTGATCGTCAGTTGCCCCTCTGCAAGGCGCAATATAAATCCATTTGCATTGATAAGTGTTCTATTTGAATTTGTGGACAGGTTATAACTCCCATGAAACCTATCAAAACCTTGAATATTAAAAGGCGTTTTACCGCGTCTAAACTCGGCAAAATTCTCACCAATAATTGAGTGAGCACTCGAAGCTTCTGTTACATCGTTAAGCCCTAAGGACTTCATCAGATAATCAGTTTGCGCATAAATATTACTGTCATCAAATTTCAGCCCGCTATTTTGCAGAATCTTTTCAACGCGCGGCTTTGCATCATGACGCATTAAATACCGTAATGCGCCTTTGGCTTTCCCAGCCGCCGCTTTATCCGTTATCTGCGCCGGTATTATCGTGCCATCTGCTTGCAACACACCCGCTTTGGTTAAATTATTTTCAAAGCGCGACGCTTGGCTAGACACTGATAAATGATACGCAGTTGGCGCGGCGATGAGTAATAAAACTGCGGCTAAAGCTGGAATTATACGAATATCGCGGCGGGCTTTGGGAGCCAAAATAAACCAAGCCGCTAAAGTTAATATCCAGAAACTTGCCAGTATCAGCAATATACGTTCTAATGTCAGGCCATATTCTCCAATCCTCACAGATACAGATATAGTCAACATAATTGCCGCAGGAATTGAAACAGCAAACCAGCTTTTACGAAATAGTTTCGCAAGGCCGTTTTTCTGGATAAAGGGCGGTTCAAGCAGTAACCATGTTAGAGTACCAATAAGTAGAAACGGTAGTGTTAGCGCTGCAATTTCACCTTTGGGTAGATCCATCTGGACAAGAATCTTAAGACCATAAGCCAATAATATCAGCGCATAAATCAACGTCAAAGGTGATAATATCCACGTCCCTAAAAAGGCGACAGCTTTGGATACAAAACTTGGGTCATCTTGCAGATATGCCGCCGCTTCATCAACAGGCGGGATATTGGAGAGCCAATAAAGCGGGGCGAGAAACGCAAAACCAATAGGTAATAATAGCCGCTCAAGCACCCCTTCTATATCCAAACCAAAGAGCGATTTTAACGCTGTCATAATCGCCAAAACACCTATCAAATATATGCCGCTACCCACCGCCGAAAACCCCGCGGCCGACCAAATTTTATGTGTAAAATCCCAAATATGCAGGTCATCTCGACCTCGGCCAAAGCGCACACTATTACCAATCAATAGCAAGACAGCGCCTATAATCATCCAAACATTTACATGTAAGATTTCAGCAAAATAGAATAAGCCTGCGAGCGCTATTGCCATAACGATTTGTAATAGCCAGTTAAGTCGTCGTCCGCGCGCTTCAGCCCATAATGTCTGCATCATCGCTAAATAAGCCGACAGGGTTAAACCCAGCATCAAAAAAAGCATAGAATCATTATGGTTTTCAATTTTGAAAACAATAAAATAAAGCGTTACAATCGCCATAATCCCGACAGCTACAGGAAAGCGTTTCACTACCTGTCCAAAATCTGGCAATCGGGTCATCCATTCCCTTAAAAATATACGCATTTTGGCAAACTCCCTGTCATGGCCACCTTAAGCAATTTACTTTGCTTGGCCAATGCCCCAAAAATTACTGCATCTTCACGCGGATTAAAATCTGTTTTTGAAAGCCGTTTTAAAAATGGCGGAATAAGCGCGCTATAAGCCAAAGCTGGCATAGCCGCGCTTGAGATTTTCGGCATGACTTTACGTGCGCTATTATAATCCTGACCCGCGGCCATGCATATATCTTGAAACTTTATATTTTTTAGCATTCCATCATGATAAAATCGGTACCCCCTCGCCAGCCCTGTCAAACCCCAAGCCTGGCCGAGCGGCACATCTTCAAGCTCTGCTCCCATAAGTTTCAAAGCAATTTGCATAAGCTGCCCTGATGTATCTTGGCAATATTGACGGGCTGCTTCCATATCACCAAATGGGCGCGGGTCTATATCACGCTCTCGCCCGTCAATGAGGCGGTCTAGCCAGAAACGCGGCATATCGGCTTCTCGCAAGACATCCGCTAGCGGGGTCGCGATTTCATGACGGCGCACGGCCTTGCTTGTGTAAATCTCGTCTACACAATCGCGCCACCATTGATAGCGAATTGCGCCCAGCATAGGCTCGCTGACAAGCTCTGGCACTTTGGCAAGCTCGTAATGAAAAGCATACAGCACCAGCAATTTTTCGCGTAAAGTCTCATCAGCAAACATCGCAGCGCGGTAGCGGTCAGGGTCTGCTTTTTTCAGCGTATCTTTGACACTCTGCGTCAACATTATCTATGTGTCCCTACTGGCTGTATATTTGCCGCATTGAAATTATGGCCAGAAAGCCAGCATTACCTTGCGCATGTTAGGCTTTCTGCTTATGCCAAAGTTGCGAGTTAAACTATGACGAAAATGAGGATTCATTATGAAAAAAACTATCACTTCATTATCTGCGCTTGGCACAATCGCCATCGCTAGCCCTGCTTTTGCACATCACAGCGAACAAACGAGCCTTTTGGCGAATATCGCGCATTGGCTATTAAGCCCGCTACATGGCCTTGTCAGTCTGGCTGCGATTGCACTTTTAAGTCTGGCTGCAGTTAAGCTTCTTCGTAAAAACACACAAGTATAGGAGCGCGCCATGTTACATAAACTTCTAGGCCAATTTGACACTCATATCGACACAGCCAGCGCTCATTGCGATATTCCTTGCGGGATATATGACGCACGGATCGTCACCTATTATGCCGTATCAGCTCTGCGCCAAATCGACATCCTTCTAAGCCTGAAAGATAAGGGCCTCTCCGATACAGCTTTTGCCATGCAGGTCGCTCGTAATACGGCCAAGAAAGAAGAAATGGCCGAGAACTGCAAACACCAGACGCGGATTATCTGGGGTGACTTCATGAAACCGAAAAACCAAGAAGATATGGCCAAATGCCATGATGCCGCTCACGCCATTATGTTGGCAGGATCGGCTGTGAAACAAGATCTACACCGCGAGGACGGCGAAAAACTCGTCGCCGCCGCCAATGAATTTGCTAAGATTTTCTGGGCGTCCAAAGGCGTTAAGACAAAGACAGTCACAACACCTTACGCGCCAAATGTTGAAGTTGTTGAACCTGATCTCTAACTATGGTCGGCCTCATTAAAGTTACGGGCGTCTCTATGGCGCCTCTCTTAAATGATGGTGATTATATCCTAACATTTAAGCCTCGCACGCCGCGTGCGGGGCGTTTTTATGTCATAGCACATGACCGCCATGGCCAAATCATCAAGCGCCTTAGCGCTATAAATGGCCAAATGGCCTCATTTGACAGTATCAACCCCGAAGGTAGCTCTGGCGAAATTACTGCAAGCCAGATTAAAGCCCGAGCTTGGTTAGCAATTACCCCCAAAGGGATAAAGCGGCTTTAAGTAGTAGCCAATGTCTCTGCATTGCCTGTATTCACGCCGCGCTTGAGCTTCAGCAGCATTAACAATGGCGAGGCCACGAAGATGGACGAATATGTCCCAACAAACACGCCCCAAATCATCGCAAATGAGAAGCCGCGAAGTCCAGATCCGCCCAATACATAGAGCGCGACAAGCGCTAAGAGCGTAGTCAAAGATGTCAGAATTGTCCGCGATAGCGTGTCATTAATCGATAAGTTCAACACCTCTGGCAAAGGCATCTTTTTGAATTTACGTAAATTTTCACGGATTCGATCATAAACAATCACTGTATCATTGAGCGAGTAGCCAACAATGGTCAAAATCGCGGCAATAATAGACAGATTAAACTCAATTTGCGTCAAGCTGAACACACCAATGGTAAGAATAACATCATGGAAAAGCGCTAAAACCGCGCCCATGCCAAACTGCCATTCAAAGCGGAACCAAATATAAGCCAGCACCATCATCAAAGCGAGGCCAATTGAAAGCATGCCTTTTTTACGCAGTTCGCCAGAGACCGCAGACCCTACAGTTTCTTGATTTCGGAGTTCATACTCTCCAAAGGATTTCTTCAATGATATTTTTGTTAGACCCAATGCGACTTGCTGCACATTGGCCCCGCCCTCGGTTTTCTTCGGAATCGTAACTCTGACTAAGTTTCCACCTTCTTTAGTGATAACAAGATTATTAATTCCCGTATCGACCAATAATGGCCGAGGACCACCTTCAACTGGAGCCTCTTTGCTAATATCAACATCAGTAGGAACTCTTCCTAAATCCACGATATAAGTTACTTGAGCTGGGTTAGAAGTTATTTTTTCATTTATTGAAAATTCGGCCCCATAATAATCAGCCGTCGCCGCAATTACTTTTTCGGCAAGAGAGTTTTCAACATCAGCATCTTCTTGCTGCATAGGAACACCTACCCTGACATATTTATGAGCATCCGCAGCGCCAGACGCAGGGTTGATATCTTGCACCGTAGCGCCGCCAAATCCTATATCTCCCATAATCTTGCGAACTTCCACCATATCGGGGTCTGAGCCTGTATCAATTTCGATAACGTTCCCACCTGTGAAGTCGATACCGTAATTAAGGCCACGGGTTGTAAACATGAAAATAGAAGCAATAATAGCTATCGTGGACAAGATAGCCGCAATAACGCGCAGATTGATAAATGGAACCTTAGGTTCCATAGGCAGAATTTTTACGAGAGAAATATCTTTCATGGTCACTTTCCTCGCTTAAATCGGTAAGGTTTTAGGGCGCTTACCGCGCAGCCAAGTTGCAGTTAAAAGCCGCGCGAAAATTACAGCCGTAAAGACGGACATGATAATCCCAATCGCAAGCGTCACAGCAAAGCCGCGTATCGGGCCAGAGCCGACGAAGTAAAGCGTGACAGCCGCAATAAGGGTCGTAATATTCGCATC
This sequence comes from uncultured Caulobacterales bacterium, assembly GCA_937929915.1. Classification (GTDB taxonomy): domain Bacteria; phylum Pseudomonadota; class Alphaproteobacteria; order Caulobacterales; family Maricaulaceae; genus Litorimonas. The sequence goes on from CALFUN010000004.1 coordinate 12,316, forward strand.
TAAAATCGGCGCTAGCGAGCGGCGATAACCTGTCTCAATCGCATTAACAGGCGGGCGGCCAATATGCGTTTCCTCGCGAATGCGCTCAAAGATGAGCACATTGGCATCCACCGCCATACCAATGGTCAGGATAATCCCCGCAATCCCTGGCAGCGTTAACGTTGCGCCAAAGAGCGACAACGCCCCTGCAATCAGAATAATATTTGTCGCCAAAGCCAAATTGGCTATCGTGCCAAACCGCAACCCGTAAGAGATCCACATAAACAGCCCCACCCCAATAAGGCCAATCATCGAAGCGACTTTACCAGCATTAATCGAGTCCTGACCAAGACCAGGCCCAACAGTTCGCTCTTCAACGATAATCAACTTTGCGGGAAGCGCGCCAGCATTAAGCAGCAGCGCGAGTTCCCGCGCGCTTTCAATCGTAAAGCTACCTTCAATAAAACCAGACCCGCCCGTAATCGCGCCGTTAATACGCGGCGCAGTAATAATTTCATCATCCAAAACAACGGCAAAACGTTCACCAAGGTTTTTAGCGGTTAACTCACCAAATATTTTGGCACAGCGAATATTAAAGCCGAAATTCACAATCGGATATTGGCCTTGCGGGTGCAGTCCCTCGCTGGCAGATTTGAGGCATTCACCTGTGATACGCGTGCGTTTCTCAACGATCAATGCCCCGCCATCTTGTTGCGGGAAAAAGGCAGCCCCTGGCGGCAGACGTCCTTCAGCCCCCGCTGCCATCGCCGCAGCATTATTACTTTCTTTGCGCACCATACGGAAAGACAGATTGGCCGTTTTATTAATCCGAGATTTAATCTCATCAATATTTTTCGCGCCAGGCACCTGTAGCAAAATACGGTCATCCCCTTCGCGCGCAAGGGTCATTTCCGTTGTCCCTGTTGGGTCAATCCGTTTACGCAAAACCTCGATAGATTGTTCAATCGTGCGTTTTTGAATATATTCAATATTGGCCGCTGTGATGGTGACTTTAAAGCCCTTATCACCCGTCTGTTCAACGCGCGTGGTTTTATCTTGGCTTAAGCTTTGCGCGTCAACAGGCTTAGAAGCCTTGCGCAAAATATCCATAGCTTTTTCTATATCCGCGACATCGTCCATTCGGCCAATAATCGCGCCATCTTCTATGCGGATAAATTCAGTACCCAAACGGTCTGCTTCGCGAAATTCTTGCAAGATAGTCTGGCGTTCATTATCGAGCGCTTGTTCTAATACGCTGGTCAAATCGACTTCGAGCAGCATATGCGCCCCGCCCTGCAAATCGAGGCCAAGATTTATTGTGCGTTGGAACATATTGGGCAAGCTCTCACGCTTATCGGCAGGAATAGCATTTGGCAAAGCAAATAAAAGCCCGATGGCCACAGCCCCAAGGATGAAAAATATTTTCCAGCGAGAAAAGAAAAGCATGTAGGGTATCCCTTATCGGGCGGACAGATGCCGCCATGCGTTTAACTTATTTTGACTTTTCAGCTTTTTTGGGTTTATCAGCTTTTGCTTTGTCATTGGCTGCAACCGTCGCTGTGCGTCCGCGGACATCAGCGATCATTGTGCGAACAACCTTCACATCACTATCACCAAAGGCCACGGTTAATTCATCATCATTGACTTTTTTGACTTTGCCGATCAATCCGCCATTTGTCACAATGGTATCCCCGCGCACAATAGAGGCGAGAAGCTCTCTATGTTTTTTTAAGCGCGCATGTTGCGGACGAATAAGCAGGAAATAAAAAATCACACCAATCAATAGAAATGGTATGATACTGGCAAATGCACCGCCCGTTGGCGATGCTTGTAAAATCAATGAAATCGGCATCTATCCCCGCCTATATTATATCTTGATGGCTCCGCCTATAATATCAAGGCGCAGACTCTTAGAAAACTATATAGGCACACAAATTTCGATTGCAACGGGAATTGCCGCATTGTTTGCACCGTTTATACATAACAGCCCATTTAACGCATTAATTTGTAAGACAATGCCCTTGCGGCAAGGTTAGTTTTTGGCCGAGTTGCAAGCTGCTTGGGTCTGTAATACCATTTTGCAAAGCCAAATCATTCACCGATACACATGTGCGTTTGGCAATCGAGTAAAGCGTATCTTTTTTCAAAACAGCATAGCGACTGACGGGGCGGTTATGTGTGGAAATGGGCTGCACGACACGGCGCGTGACAGCTCCGTCGCGCACAGGGGCGCTCACAAAAATCGGCTGCGCGATTGTTGTGTTGAGTGCAATCGGCGTCGTAGATGGAATCTTGAGCGATTGACCAAGGTTCAGATTTGTATCGGACAGGCCATTTTCATCCTGAAGCTGCCCAATCGTCACATCATAGCGTTTTGAGATATTATAGAGCGTATCCCCCTTCACAACAATATGTGTGGCTGCCGCAGACTGAACAAGAGGTTCATTAACGACATTGACTTGAGCATCGGGCATTTGAGAACCAGAATTTTGCGGCGCATATAATTCTATTTCATAAGCGCCATTATTGAACGGCACCGCCGTCTCATCTGTCGCGATGATAGGAGCTGCCTCGCTATATGTGTAATTCGGGATTTCGGCATTACCCGTATTATGTGACTGATAGGCCCGTACGCGCTTAACTTCATCTTGGAAGGCTTTATTTTGCTCCGGCGTTAAATCGCTCGCTTTGAAATATTGTGCTTTGGCGACGCCATTTTCGTCATATTCAATCGGCGCAGTGATAAGGGCATCAAAGCTGTCTGTCACAGGTTCCACAATACGCGTTGTGACGGCTGCCGAGCTGCCAATTTCAACAGGCACAGTCGTTTGTCCCGTTACAATAGTTGTGTTGCTGACTGGAATTTGTGCGAAAGCTGGCGTTGCTGCGGCCATAGCCAAGGAAGCTGTTAGTAAAAATGTAGCACGCATAATGGTATCCCCTCATAGTGAGTAATATTTGCTCACATTATGAAGGCACGTGGTTAACGAAGCGCTAAGAAAACCCTAACCAGCTTTAACATTTTCATCTGTCTTTACGGTGTCTTGTTTTTGTAAAATCGCGACAGATAAAATGGAAATCTCATAAAGCGCATATATCGCTGCGCCTAAAACAAACTGCGTTATCGGATCAGGCGGCGTCGCAAATGCGGCGAATACAGCGATGGCTAAAAGTGCATATTTACGCCCTTTGCGCAGCGTAGCTGCTGTCAAAACGCCAATACGGCCAAGCAAAGACAATATAACTGGTAGCTGAAAAGACAAACCAAACGCCAAAAACAAGGTCGTCGATAAACTCAAATAATCACTCACTTTCGTTAGCAAGTCGATTTGCGCCCCATCTGATATAACTTGTTGATTGAGAGCAAATTGCATCACAACAGGGAAAATATAGTAAAATACAAGCCCTGCACCCAGAATAAATAATATCGGTGAGAGCAGTAAATACGGCAAAAACGCGCCGCGCTCATGTTTATAAAGGCCAGGAGCAACAAACCGGTAAATCTGATACGCAATAATTGGAAAGGCTAAGACAAGTCCGCCAAATAGCGCAATTTTCAACTTTACAAAAAATGTCTCAAGCGGGTGGGTTGCAATAAGGCCTAAGTCAATCGGCTCAAGCCCAGCGCTGACTAGGGACTCATTATAGCGCAGTAAAGCTGTCTCAAATGGCCACATCAAAAAAGCAATGATTTGCTTTAAAAATGGCGCGCAGATGATACAGCCCGCCACCACAGCCAAAACGCACTTAATCAAACGCGCGCGCAATTCTATTAAATGCGCCATGAGCGGAGCGCGGCTGGCCTCAACTTCATCAGAGCCATCGCTCTCAATTTCAGGTGTTTTTGTTTTACTAAGTTTAGCCATTAGCTATCATCTGGCTTTAAAGGCGAGGATATATCTGCGGCCGCGCGCATTTCATCGTCTAAATCGCGCATCTCATCATCAAGTGCGCCGTCAATGTGGCCAAGACGTTTTAGCTCCTCAATCTCTCGGCGCATCGCCCCGATCTCATCTTCGGCATCCATATCATTAAATGCATCTTTAAATTCCTGCCCCATCGCGCGAATACGCCCCATAACCTGCCCGATCGTGCGCATTAATTTTGGCAAGTCTTTTGGCCCCACGACGATAATCGCGAGTAAGGCCAGAACAATAATTTCCCCAAATCCAAGTGAAGGCAACATGCGCTATCCTTAGCTATTCGCTAACGGGCAAAATCCTATTTATCGGCTTTTTTCTTAGGCGGTGTTACGTCAATCGCATCATCTGCCGCATCTTTGGTATCTTGGGCGGCCTCTTTGGCGTCATCTGCGCCGTCTTTGAGGCCCTTGCGGAAACTGGAAATGCCTTTTCCCATATCGCCCATGATGGACGAGATTTTCCCGCGTCCGCCAAAAATTAAAATGGCGATAACTGCAATAACGAGCAATCCGATTGGATGAGCACCCATAATAAATTCCTTAAAGACTTTCGTTCTACTTAAGCGCCAATGCGTGCCCTTTCAAGCCTTGTTAGCTTGCGTTCTCATCTTCGCTGAGGAAATCTTCGAAAAATTCAGGATCTTCAATCTCGTCTAGCGGGCCTTCATCATCACCAAGTTCGTCAAGCACCATAGGTTCTGGCATTTCAAAATCTTTTGGCAAACGCGGATCTAGCAAACCTGCGGCCTTAAGGTCATCACGCCCTGGTAAATCTGCAATAGTTTCAAGATTAAAATGCGCCAAAAAGCCGTCCGTTGTGCCATATGTCACAGGCCGCCCTGGCGTTCTGCGCCGTCCCCGCAGGCGCAACCACCCTAGCTCCATTAATACATCTAATGTGCCTTTCGAGACAGCTACTCCGCGCACATCTTCAATTTCCGCGCGGGTCACAGGCTGATGATAGGCCACAATAGCGAGCGTTTCGAGCGCAGCATTGGATAGCTTTCGCGGCGTTTCCTTAATATCAACCAAATGCGGTTCTAGGTCGGGCGCGGTTTGAAAGCGCCATCTATCCGCAACGCGCACCAGATTGATACCGCGGCCTTGATAATCACGTGCGAGCCGCGCAAGCAGCGCCCCAACATCGGCATCACCTGGCAATCGGTCACGCAAGGTTTGTACGTCTATCGGCTCTACAGCCGCAAATAATAGAGCTTCAAGTAAACGCAGATCCGCGTCTATTGTCTCTACATTTTTAGGCGTTTTCAGGCGTTCCGATAGATTGACAACGCCCTGTTCAATGCCCGCACTCGCTTTATTAATACGATCTGACTTAGAATTTGACATTTAGCGATCCCCCGCTTTGCGTCCACGTAAGTAAATGGGTTCAAAATGCCCTGTTTGTCGCAAATCAATATCCCCTTCTTTGGCCAGCTCTAATCCCGCCAATAGCGAACTCGCTCGAATAGACCTCACAGGTACATCCTCCCTGACATCATCCGCATTGAGAATAATGCTGTCCATTGATGTCCATTCAGACACATCCACCCCAACAGCACTCAGCGCACGGCGCAGGCGGTTACGCGCGGCTTCAAGACTTAAAACTTTGGGTTTAGGCAGTTTATGATGACTAATCGCCACGCGAGAGCGCGACGTACCGTAAGCTTTCAACAGGTCAAATAATTCAGCTTCGAAAATCGGCGAGGTGCGTGAGCGTAGCCCTTCAGGCATGCCGCGCTTAAATATGTTTTGGCCTATTTGTGGCAAGCGGAACATACCATCCGACGCTCGGCGCATGGTTTCCAAACGCTCCAAGCGAAACGCCAGGTGCGCAGCCAGCTCCTCGGCTTCGGGCATCACTTCAGCGCCTTCTTCGCGCGGTAAAATCAGCCGTGATTTCAGATATGCCAGCCAAGCAGCCATAACAAGGTAATCAGCGGCCAGCTCTATGCGTAAATCCTGCGCAGCTTTGATGAAGCCAATAAATTGCTCTGCAAGCTCTAAAATAGAAATCCGCGCCAGATCGACTTTTTGTTTACGAGCTAGCTCCAAGAGCAAATGTAGCGGCCCTTCATAGCCATCAATGTCCAGAATCAGGCCTTGGCCTTCATCTGCCGCATCATCGGCTGCAGTAAACTGCATGTCTTCTTGAAAATCATCACTCATGTTGATTCGACAAGTGACATGGGCGCGCGCGCAATGTCAATGTCTGCGACTTTATCCATTAATGTGGACAACCGCGCTTGGGCGGCCTCTCGCGCCAACTCGGCCATGTCCCCAACGCAATATTGCGCTATCACGGCGCGCTCTAATGCTTTGCCCCTCAGAGGTTTTGCGCCTTTGGCGACTTGCACCATAGCTGCGATTTGTCCTGAACATTGCAAGGCTATATCACAGCCCGCAGCAAGAGATTGCTCCGTTTTGCGCGTAAGGTTTCCAGTGAGTGCCTTCATGTCCAAATCATCGGTCATGACAAGGCCGTCATAACCGATCTCATCTCGAATAAGATGCTTAAAGGCCTTTGGAGAGACGGTCACAGCGCTTTGGGCACTACAAGAATATACCGCATGTGCTGTCATCGCCATAGGCGCATCGGACAGGCTTTTAAACGGCACGAAATCTGTTTCACGCAATGTCTCAAAACTTGCCGTAATCTTTGGCAAAGCTTTATGCGAGTCGACAGTTGCGCGGCCATGGCCCGGGATATGTTTAATCACAGGCACAACGCCGCCGCTCATCAACCCTGCCATAGACGCATGAGCTAAGTCGATAATCTGAGCCGTATCTGTGCCAAAAGCCCGATCAGAAATAATCGGGTCTGCATCAGGCTGCGGTAGGTCCAAAACAGGGGCGCAATTTGCGCTTATACCAACATGGCGCAAATCATCGGCGATAAGGCGATATGACAGAAAACATGCCTCGCGGCCGTGACTGGCATTTCGTTCATAAAGCGCAGCAAATTTAGCCCCCGATGGATAAGCATTCCAATGCGGCGGCTTTAGGCGCTGTACGCGCCCGCCTTCTTGGTCAACAAATATCAAGCAATCTCGGCCAACGCTTTGCCGCAAATCAGCGCAGAGCTTTCTAACCTGCGGCGGGTTTTCAATATTGCGCGAAAAGAGGATGAATGCCCAAGGATTAGCATCGCGAAAAAACGCATGTTCTTCTGCTGTTAATACAGGGCCAGAACAGCCCACTATAACAGCGAGCGGAGCCATTATTTACGCGTAACGAAACAGGCTTGGCCTCGAGCTTTGAAACTATTGCATAGTTGCGTTGCAGCCGCCTTATCGGCAAGCCCTGCGATACGCGTACGAAAGTAAATCCCTTTTTCTTCAAGATCGACACGGCGCACATCAGCGTAAAGACCTTGATTGGTCAGATCATTGAACTTTGCATTAATTGTCGTCCAAACTTTCTGCGCGTCATCTTGAGAGCGCACAGAGGCCACTTGCACCACATATTCAGAATTTCCAGCCCGCACCGTTGACGTGGTTGCAGGCGGAGGTGTTTTAACGGGCTGCTCGCGCGCAATAGGCTGCGGCTTTGGCGGCGTTTTTATAGGTTGTTGCGTTGTCACAGGCGCAGGTTTTGGCTCGGCCTTAGGCGGCGTTTGAATAGGCTCTGGCGCTAATATTGTGATAGGCTCTTCAGCCGCTTTTGCAGGATTAACAACGTCTTCTGGTGTCTTACCGTCCATCACATCAAACACAGTTTTGTCTTGATTAGGCGTTTGGGTGCCGCCAACTTCTTCTGGTGAAACTTTAAAGGGGGTGTTTTCAGCCGTAATCTTTGGCGGATCGCCTCGGTCACGCACGCCAGGTTGATAGAGTTTTAGCACGAGCAAAGCTGCCAGCAATAGGATGCCGCAACCGACGAAAAACTTCACAAGCCCTTGGCGTCCTGAACTATCGCGTACATCAAAGGGCGTTAGCTCATCATTTGCAGGCTGCATATCTGGCGAAAATTCTGTATCACTCATTTTGCTTACTCTTATTCACCGCGTTCCATGTGATATACGCAGCTTTCAGAGTCCCTTAATTCTGCGCGTATCATATATCAAATCCAAAGCGCAGTTGACTTAACTTTACGTCAGGAAACTTACCTGTAATGGTTAAGTAACTCTTACAATTCGACCTAAAACTTAGATTTGCCCTAAAAACCCCGTGACAGAAAACAGCTTACGATGCTCGGAAATCGCGTAGCTATCTGTCATGCCCGCAATATGGTCGCAAATAATACGCGCCGTTTGCGCTGTATTGGCTCCGTCGCATTGCACCCGTAGCTCTGTTGGCAAAATATCAGGGTCAGCTATGAATAGCTCAAACAGCTCTTTTACAACACGCCCCGCCTGCCCCATCATGCGGTTCACCTTATAATGCTTATACATGTTTTCATGCAGGAACTTACGGAGCGGTGCTTCTTTTTCGCGAAAGCCATCCGAGAAGTCACAAATTGGGCGATCAAGCGCGCGTATATCATCTGCACTTTGCGGATTGGTTTTTTCAAGCCGCCTACGGGTTTCCTCAAGAACATCTGCGACCATATAGCCAATCAAATCACGTACAGCCTCATGTATCATTCTATCTTCGGAAATATCAGGATAGCGGCGGCGCACATCTGCAAAAGCTTGCCCCACAACAGGCACATCCGATACATCCGCAACTGTAAATAACCCCGCGCGCAAACCATCATCAATATCATGATTATTATAAGCAATATCATCCGCCAGCGCCGCGACCTGCGCTTCTGGCCCTGCAAAAGTGCCTAGCTCCAATGCCTCCCAATCAGGAATAGCCGTGAGCGCCCATGGCAAATCATCTACATCGGACGGTGTATTTACAAGCGGGCCATTATGCTTGGCGATGCCTTCCAAAGTTTCCCATGTCAGGTTCAAACCATCAAATTCCGCATAGCGCCCTTCCAGATGTGTCACAATTCGTAATGTTTGGGCATTATGGTCAAACCCTGCATAAGGCGCCATACATGCCGCCAGTGCATCTTCGCCAGAATGGCCAAATGGCGGATGGCCTAAATCATGGGCGAGCGCCAGACATTCGGCCAAGTCCTCATCTAATCCCAGCACCCGCGCTATAGAGCGTGCGATTTGCGAGACTTCGAGACTATGGGTAAGGCGCGTGCGGTAATAATCTCCTTCATGGGCGACAAAAACCTGTGTTTTACCTTTAAGGCGGCGAAAGGCCGAGCTGTGAATGATTCGGTCTTTATCGCGCTGAAACGGACTACGCTCAGAACTGCTGGGTTGCGGTAAAGTCCGCCCGCGGCAATGATTCGGATCTGATGCGTAAATCGCCCGCGTACGGCGCGCTGATGAAAATTTTGTTACGTTTTTATCGGGCATATTTATGTTTCACAAACTTATGTCGCGCTCTTATCTCTTCACATTGAGATTCTATGCCCTATATAAACATTATGAGCACAATGACTACACCCGTTACACTCTCGGCTTCGGCTGCTAAGCAAATCAATCTTATTATGGCCAAACAAGGTTTTGATAAATATCTGCGTGTTGCTGTCGAAGGCGGCGGTTGTTCTGGGTTTCAATATACATTTGATTTCGCTGATACGCCCAATGCTGATGATCTCATCTTAGAGCGCGACGGGGCCAAAGTCCTAATTGATGAAATGAGCCTTGAATTTATCGAAGGCTCTGAAATTGACTATGCCAATGAGCTTATTGGGGCCGCATTTAAAATAAATAACCCGAATGCGACGGCAAATTGCGGCTGCGGCACAAGTTTTAGCGTTTAGGCAGTTAGAAACACTCAAATAACATATAATTTTGGAAAAAATTTCTCACTTAAAGCCAATAGAGTGCTTTCATGACAGCGATTGTACATTTAGCGATTCCCGCAGGGGATCTGAGGACTACGGTTAAGTTTTACACGGATGTGCTTGGCTGCACGCTCGGTAATGGCGAAGATGGCCGCTGGGTGGATGTCAATTTCTGGGGCAATGAACTTACGCTACACCAAAGTGAAGAGCAGTTGCCTAATGTCCGCCATGATGTTGATATGGGGGCCGTTCTTGTGCCGCATTTTGGCGTTCATCTGACGCAGGACGAATTTGACGGTGTGAAAACCCGCATTGCCAAAGCTGGCTTGACCTATATTGATGAGCCTTATCGCCGCTTCAAAGGTGATAAATATGAGCAAGAAACATTTTTCATCGCCGATCCAAACAACAATATCCTTGAGATTAAAACGATGAAAAACCCAGAGGTTTTATTCCCTTAGTCCTCTAAGAACTAAGACTTAATCACCTGCCAAAAGGGCTTTTAAGGCCATGTCTTTTTGGGCCACATCAGCTAGGCTATAGCCCTCTAAAACCTTATAAAACTCAATTTGCGCCTGCGCTAATGCCCCTTTCAAGCCGCAAGCGGGCCTAATGCAGCACGCTCCGCCAGTCTCGCGCAGACAATCAACCAAGATTGTCCCAGCTTCCGTCGCTTTCACGATGTGGCCAATATTAATCTCGCGTGGATGTTGATTAAGACGAATACCGCCAAACCGTCCGCGCTCGGATTTCACATAGCCCTCCCTGACCAGCCATTGCGCAGCTTTCGCAACATGGTGAAAGGAAATATCATAAGCTTTTGCGATTTCATCCGCCGTGGATTTACAGCCATCATGCACTGCCAAATAGATTAAGACGCGCAACGTATAATCAGAAAAAGTCGTAATATTCATAGCGCAGTTTCCACCATAACTTTCAAAGTCTAACTTGACATATATGACATGACAAGACATAATACGTATATTAAATACTTATTAAAAAGTTCCTCATGGCAATATTACGCATACTCACCCATATATTTCTCCTGCCCGGTACGCTCATCCTCTCAATGCTCAATATTTCTGTTGAAAGTGACGGCGGCGTGTTCCGCTCGCTTATCAATATGATTGTGTGGGGATTTGTCTGCGTATTCGCCGCCTTGCCCTTTATGATCCCCTAGCTATGAGCGAGTTATTTAGTGAAGACGATATTCAACGCCTTGTGCAGAGTTTTTATGCGCGGGTGAGGCAAGACGATATGCTTGCGCCGATATTTGCGACCAAAATCAAAGAAGACGCTTGGGACGCACATATGGATCATATTGCCACCTTTTGGAGTTCAATTCTGCGAAAATCTAAGCAGTTTTCAGGCAACCCCATGCAAAAGCACACCAATATTCACGGCCTGACCCCCGCGCATTTCACCCATTGGCTCGCCTTATTTCAAGACACAGCCCAGAAAGTCTTATCAGCTAAGCAAGCGGCCACAGTCGACATGTTCGCTAGACGCATAGCCCAAAGCCTGCAAATGGGCCTTGCCTTTAATTATGAAAAATCGGGTCATATAGACAACCCCTTTTCAGATTTTGGGATTAAGACGCGCGGGCGGAGGTGAACGTGTAAACCTGCAATACGTCTTAAACTGGCTATCATGCGTTCACTATCCGAATACATTTCAACATGATAAAAGACGGTTATTTGGGAAATAAATCTCTCTACTCCCCTTCAATTCCCAATCTTGCGAATAGCGTTCTATCTTCGCTCTCGCTTGGGTTATCTGTCGTCAGGAGCGTTTCGCCGACAAAGATTGAGTTGGCACCCGCCATGAAACAAAGCGCTTGCGCTTCATCACTCATCTCTTCGCGCCCCGCAGAAAGACGCACATAGGATTCGGGCATCATGATACGGGCTACGGCAATAAGTCTTGCAAATTCAATCGGATGGACAGCTTTGCTATCCCCGAGCGGCGTCCCCGCGACGGGAACAAGCGCGTTAATTGGTACAGATTCTGGTGCTGGATTAAGATTTGCTAGAGCCAAGAGCAGCCCGATCCGATCTTCGGCCTGCTCGCCCATACCAACAATACCACCGCAACATACTTTCATACCGCTCTCGCGCACAAGATTGAGCGTATGCAAGCGGTCTTCAAATGTGCGCGTAGAAATGACCCGGCCATAATCTTCGGGGGCTGTATCGATATTATGATTGTAATAATCCAATCCAGATTGTGATAAGCGCTCGGCTTGATTTGGCGATAACATGCCAAGCGTCATACACGTCTCAAGCCCCATCGCCTTGACTTCGGACACCATTTCGCACAACGCGTCCATATCGCGGTCTTTTGGCTCGCGCCACGCAGCGCCCATACAAAACCGCCCCGCTCCGCCCGCTTTGGCCTTGCGCGCCGCAGCGATAACGACATCACTATCCATAAGTTTACTAGCCTTCAGACCCGTATCAAAATGCGCTGATTGATTACAATAGCCGCAATCTTCCGCGCAGCCGCCCGTCTTAATCGATAAGAGCTGTGACATCTGCACCTTATTGGCCGCATGATATTCACGGTGAATCGTTTGCGCCTTGAGGAGCAAGTCCATAAATGGCAAAGCAAATAGCGCATCGACTTGCGCGCGCGTCCATGTTTGCGCAGTTGGGTGCGGAGCGTAGTTTTCAGGCAGCTTCGGGGCCGCTTTCGGCTTTGATTTGGCTTTTAGAGTATCAATTATAAGCGCCATAATGTCGTCTACCTTGGTTGCGTCTATCGTAATGATGATTTCGTCTTATGACGGGTGTTACGGATTTTATCAATCTGTTTCAAATCTGCTTTATGCAATCTATCCCTACACCAAACGGGATTTCTCAACCGCCGCTTTGATAAAGCCTTTAAACAAAGGGTGCGGCTCAAACGGGCGGCTTTTTAACTCAGGATGATATTGCACGCCGATAAACCATGGATGGTCTGCATATTCAACGATTTCAGGCAACACACCATCAGGGGATAAGCCAGAGAATTTAAGGCCCGCATTTTCGAGCGTTTCGCGATATTCAATATTTACCTCATATCGGTGGCGGTGGCGCTCCTCTATGTTTTGCGTGTTATATTGTGCCGCGACAAGTGAGCCTTTTTCAAGATGGGCTGGATATGCGCCAAGCCGCATAGTGCCGCCAAGATCTGTATCCTTGGTACGCTCTAACCGCTCATTACCTTTCGTCCATTCGGTCATAAGACCGACAACATTCACGCCGCCTTCGCCAAATTCACTCGAACTTGCCGCCTCTACTCCTGCCAGATTGCGCGCCGCCTCAATCACAGCCATTTGCATCCCGAGGCATATCCCAAAATAAGGAATTTTCGACGTGCGGGCATATTCCACAGCTTTAATCTTACCTTCCGTTCCGCGTTCACCAAATCCGCCTGGCACGAGGATAGCATGACAGTTTTTCATGACATTTGACGGCTCTGCGGCTTCAAATTCCTCGGCCTCAAGCCAGCGAATATTGACTTTGACCTGATTGGCTATCCCGCCATGCACAAGCGCCTCGGTGATAGATTTATAAGCATCTGGCAGAACGGTATATTTCCCAACAACGGCCACATTGACCTCTCCGTCAGGATTACGCAGCGTCTTAGAAATGGCCTCCCATTTGGATAAATCCGCCTCTGGCGCATCATCTATACCAAAATGCGCCAACACTTCGCGGTCAAGCCCCTCGGCATGATAAGCCAGCGGTACATCATAGATAGAGCGCGCATCAAGACCTTGGATAACCGCGCTTTCGCGTACATTACAGAAACGGCCAATTTTACGGCGATCCCCATCGCTAATTTCGCGATCTGCACGGCAGAGCAAAATATCAGGCTGAATACCAATAGAGCGCAACTCCTTCACACTATGCTGTGTCGGTTTGGTTTTCATTTCACCCGCGGCTTTGATGTAAGGCAGTAATGTCACATGCAAAAAACATGTCTGGCCGCGCGGTAATTCTTGGCCGAGTTGGCGTAGTCCTTCAAAAAATGGCAAACCTTCAATATCACCAACCGTACCGCCGACCTCGCAAAGTACAAAATCGACGTCGCCTGCATCAGACAACACAAAGTTTTTAATCTCATTGGTGACATGCGGAATGACCTGCACTGTGGCGCCAAGATAATCACCACGGCGTTCTTTGGTGATAATATTCGAATAAATCCGCCCTGTGGTAATGTTATCGGCTTGCGTGGCAGACACGCCCGTAAAGCGCTCATAATGCCCTAAATCCAGATCGGTTTCAGCCCCGTCATCTGTGACATAGACTTCGCCGTGCTGATAAGGGGACATTGTACCAGGGTCGACGTTTAAATAGGGGTCAAGTTTACGCAAGCGCACTTTGTAACCGCGCGCTTGCAATACGGCCCCCAGCGCAGCAGATGCCAAACCTTTGCCTAAGGACGATACCACGCCGCCTGTTATAAATATATACCGTGGCATAAGCCCGCCTTGTTCACATGCGGGTTATTCGCGCAGTCGAATATCCGCTACGCAGCCCGCTTTAGGGGTCAGGGGTTGTTTCAGTTTCGGGCGTTTCAGGCGCTGTTGGCGCGGGCGTTTCCGTCACTGGAGTTTCCTCCTCTAACGGGGGTGTTATATCCTGCGACTCGGCGGGTGCCGTCAAGGGCGCAACCGCATTTGTATCATCAAAAAGCGAGCTATCTTTGTTTTCGATGTTGAAAACTACAGATAAGGCCAAACAATTTACAATAAATACGGCCCCTAAGATTCCTGTCATACGCGCAATAGAGGTCGTCGCCGAGCGGCCAGACATAAGACCGCCGCCCCCGCCGCCGCCAATCCCAAGCGCGCCCCCTTCAGAGCGCTGAATCAGAATAAGCCCCGTCAGAATGATACTGATAATCAGTTGGACGATAAGCAATACATTAGACATAAAGGTCTCTTAAATTAATAATTAAGCGCGCCGATTAAACCAAATAGATTGGAATGGCTAGAGGGAATTACAAGGGTATCTGACGTGATTGGGTTAAATTAAATCTGCCCCTAAATCAAACCGGCCCCTAAATCAAACCGGCTAAGGGGCTGCTGGGGTCAGCATACATCTTACGCGGCATACGCCCCGCCAAATAAGCTTCGCGTCCTGCTATTACAGCGTGTTTCATCGCGCGGGCCATTTGAACAGGATCTTTCGCGCTGGCAATCGCTGTATTCATCAAGACACCATCACAGCCAAGCTCCATGGCAACTGTCGCATCTGATGCCGTGCCTACGCCCGCATCAACAATGACAGGGACTTTGGTTTGCTCAACAATCAAGCGAATATTGACAGGATTTTGAATCCCAAGTCCTGAACCAATAGGCGCGCCAAGCGGCATAATCGCAGCGCAGCCCATATCCTCTAATTTACGTGCAAAGACAGGGTCGTCGGAACAATAGACCATGACCTCAAAACCATCTTTGAGCAAAAGCTCTGCGGCGCGCAATGTTTCTTCCATATCTGGATAAAGGTGTTTCGGGTCAGACAAAACTTCGAGCTTCACCAAATCCCAGCCGCCAGCCTCGCGCGCAAGACGCAGCGTGCGTACAGCATCTTCGCCCGTAAAACAGCCCGCCGTATTGGGCAAATATGTTGTTTTTTCAGGATCGATAAAATCAGCCAGCATAGGCTGATGCGGATCGCTAATATTGACACGGCGCACGGCCACCGTAACCATATCCGCGCCAGAGGCCTCAAGCGCCGCCGCATTTTCTGCGTAATCTTTATATTTGCCCGTGCCAATAATAAGCCGCGAGTTAAACTCACGACCTGCAACGACTAACGTGTCAGATGATGTTGGCTTTTGTGACATCAGCCCCCCCCAATAAAATGTATAATCTCAAGCTTATCTTGATTTTCTAGCTGTATATCCGCATAGCTCGATTTCGGTACGACAGCCATATTGCGCTCAATCGCTATTTTACGAGTCGGCAATTCCAAATGCGTGATAAGGCCTGCGACAGTCAAGCCGTCAGGTATATCGTCATAATCTTTACCGTTGATAATCAGATGCACGCTTAAATCCATATATGACACGTCAATCAAAGCTTGTCGCTTTTGCTGCGTCCCGTTAACATGAGAAAAACGGAAACTTCAATGTCAAAAACATTATATATCCTTAACGGGCCAAACCTTAACCTATTGGGCAATCGAGAGCCTGAGATTTATGGCGCTAAAACCCTCAACGACATAGAGGCAGACTGCAGGGCCTTTGCCAAAGATGCGGGTTACGACATCATATTCAAGCAATCCAACATCGAAGGCGAGATTGTTAATCATATTCAAGACGCAGGTTCAAACGCAGCAGGTCTTATCATAAATCCTGCTGCCTATACACATACATCCGTCGCCATTCATGACGCGCTCAAAGCTATAGACATTCCCTGTGTTGAAATACATCTCTCCCAACCTGCAAAACGTGAGAGTTTTCGGCAAATTTCTTTTGTATCTCAGGCGGTCACAGGCACAATTAGCGGTTTTGGTGCAAACTCTTATATTTTAGGGCTGCAAGCGCTGATAAATCTGTTAAGAAAGTAAAATTATACAAATGCGAGCGAATCTATTATCGCTCTGACAACAACAATACGCAGACCAAAAAAGAGAACATCCTATGGCCAGCAAACCTAAAGCGACACCTTCCAATGACACAAAGCTCGTCAGGGAACTTGCAAAAATTCTCAATGATACAGATTTAAACGAAATTGAAATGCGCAAGGGCGATTTGAAGATTCGCGTCTCTAAAGGCGCTGGACCTGTTCAAACAATCGCATCTGTTGCGCCAGCCATGGCGGCCCCGTCTGTATCAAGCCAGCCCGTCGCGGCCCCGCCAGCCGTCACAGAAAAGCAAGATGCATCCGCGCACCCTGGCGCTGTTAAATCACCCATGGTTGGGACAGCGTATGTGCGCCCCTCACCCGATGCAGATCCATTTGTCAGTGTTGGCGACAAGGTCAGCGAAGGTGACACAATCATGCTGATTGAAGCGATGAAGACCTTTAACCCGATTACAGCGCCAAAATCTGGCAAAATTGAAGACATCCTCGCTCAAGACGGCCAACCTGTCGAATTTGGCGAAGCGCTTTTCATAATCGTCTAATATGTCCAGCCAAATTCCTTTCAAAAAAGTCCTGATTGCCAATCGCGGAGAAATCGCGCTACGCATTCATCGTGCCTGTAAAGAAATGGGCATTTCTACCGTAGCTGTTTATTCCGAAGCCGACCGCGATGCCATGCATGTACGCCTTGCCGACGAATCTGTCTGTATTGGCCCCAATAGCGCGGCCGATAGCTATCTCAATATTCCTGCGATTATTTCCGCATGCGAGATTACAGACGCAGATGCTGTCCACCCGGGTTATGGCTTTCTGTCCGAAAATGCCCGCTTTGCCGAAATCGTCGAAGCGCATGGCATGGCCTTTATTGGCCCGACTGCCGAACATATCCGTATTATGGGCGACAAAATTACCGCCAAGGACACTGTGATGGCCGCTGGCATTCCTGTCGTCCCAGGCTCCGATGGCGGGGTTAAAGATATTGCCGAAGCCCGCGAAGTCGCCAAAAAAGTTGGCTTTCCGCTTCTGGTCAAAGCCGCAGCGGGCGGCGGCGGGCGCGGTATGCGGCTCGCGCCGAGCCCTGATAAGCTTGATGAAGCCCTTGCTGCCGCGCAGCAAGAAGCCCTCGCAGCCTTTGGCAATGATGAAGTCTATTTGGAGCGTTATCTGACGGGCGGACGGCATATTGAAATTCAAATCCTTGCCGACACACATGGCAATGTTGTCCATTTGGGTGAACGTGATTGTTCCCTGCAACGCCGCAATCAAAAAGTTCTCGAAGAAGCGCCGTCCCCTGCCCTGTCAGAAGAGCAGCGCAATGAGATCGGTATGATCGTCGCCAAGGCGATTCAGAAAATCGGCTATCGCGGTGCCGGCACGATTGAATTTCTTTATGAAGATGGCGAATTTTTCTTCATTGAGATGAATACACGCCTGCAAGTCGAGCATCCTGTTACCGAAGAAATTACGGGTATTGATCTTGTGCGCGAACAAATCCGCGTTGCAGCGGGCTTAAAGCTTAATTACAGCCAAAAGGATGTCACCTTTAAAGGCCATGCCATTGAGTGCCGCATCAACGCAGAAAACCCGAAAACCTTTGCGCCTTCCCCCGGCAAGGTCACAGAATTTCACGCACCGGGCGGTATGAATACACGTCTCGATAGCGCGCTATATTCAGGCTATTCTATTCCGCCTTATTATGACAGCTTAATTGGCAAACTCATTGTCTGGGGCAATACGCGCGAAGGGGCCATGCTACGGCTGCGCCGCGCGCTTGGCGAAATGGTTGTGTCTGGCGTACAAACAACAATCCCGCTGCATGAAGCCTTGTTGGATAATGAAGATTTCCAAAAGGGTGATTATAATATTCATTGGCTGGAAAAGTGGCTGGAGGCGCAGGATTGAGTGTTACTAAAAATCTAATGCATTAGTAAAAATATCCACTAGATCATATTTTCCATGTTCTGTACGATATTCAGTATCTTCACCAACTTTTTTAGGGTCTACGTATTTATCCCATTTCGAACATATCCACTTTATCTTTTTAAATACTGCAGGGTTATCAACTATACGTTCATATTCAGTATCAAGAAAAGATTTTATGTTTAAAGCCATACTCGGAGTTAATACGTTTTCATCAGCTATGCCTTTTTCCGTTGCCCATTTTATAGGTGTTAATGAATATACACCATCATCATCTCTTGAACAGAGTTGTTCAAATTCAGGTAGCCAACCATTAGTTCGCATGTGTTTTACTAATTTTTTAGCAAAGACAACTCTAGGAAATTGAGCCAAAGAAATTTCCGTTTTATAAGCCTCATTAAAGGCTGGTCCCCAAGGTGTATTTTTATCTTTAGAAATTTTACCAATGGTCACCCCTCCCCTTATTAAAACCCCCATACTCAACATTAATAAATATCTCGAACAAATCAATTTCATTAAAGATTCAAATTGCTCTTTCTCTGTTTCAATAGTAACCACGATTGAATCTGAGAAAACTACAACATTTATTGACCTAAGTACCTCTTCAGTTAATTTCATCCTCTTAGACTGATGTTTATCAGAATTATACAACTTCATATTTTCTGTGACATTTAAAGATCTCTGTATTTTTTTTGCAAATTCTCCGCCATCTGGGAGACTCGCTCGCGCAACCAATTCAGAAAATCCCAATATATCTACAAATAAAACTATTCTCTCTTCAAAAACTTCATAAAGACCGTTCATTATTTTTCCTCTTAGGGCCGCGCGTAAAACCCATCTCTTGATGTTATCTCAACGCTCTTACGTCCCATCGCAGGCCTGACTGCACCGAGTGCCAATGCAATTTTGCGGCTCTTACTCGCCCCAACGCGGCCATGCCATGCCTGCGGCCCGTTTGCACGCAATGTCTGCCCGATTTCGCGGTAAACAGCCAGCGCCGCGCTAATGGCCCATGCACAGCGAAAGTCTAGTTCTTTGATACCCGCTTTAGCGCTTTGGTAATACCCTTCCGCAATATCGAGCTGCGCGCAGGCTGCTTGATGGGCGGCAGGCCAGTTTTCAGGCTGCATCAACGCTCTCGCCCCTATCGGCGCATTATATTTCAAGAGCAAATCTTGCGGCACAAATACACGGTCTGCCCGTGCATCATCAACCACATCGCGCGCAATATTAGTGAGCTGAAAAGCCAGTCCCAAATCGGACGCTCTATCGAGTGTCGCGGCATCGCGCACACCCATAATATTGGCCATCATAACCCCGACAACACCTGCCACATGATAGCTATAATCGAGAATATCATCGATAGTTTTATAGATGCGATCACTTGCGTCCATGTCAAACCCTTTGAGGAGTTCAAAAGGATGTTTATGGTCAATATTATGCGTCTTGATGACCCGCGCGAGGCCTATAAAAACGGGGTTATCCATCGCCTTACCATCAAGAGCGTCTTGTGTGCGTCCTTCTAATTCGGCCAAACGTGCCGCCTGCCCGTCTTTGTAATCTGTCATTTGGCCATGGCCCATCTCTTGCCCGTCAATGACATCATCACAATAGCGGCACCACGCATAGAGCATACTTGCATCATCACGTAAAGCGGGCGGCAAAACGCGCGAGGCCAGTGCAAAGCTCTTACTGCCCTTTTTTATACTGGCATGGCCATGTGCAGTCACAGCATCCATGAATATCTAGCTTTGCACTTTTGGAAGCGGCTGTAGCGTTTTGGCAAAATCTTCGGCAATTACGCCTGCCGTCGCTTTGGCCGCGCCGACCACACCAGGTACGCCTGCACCTGGATGGGTGCCTGCGCCCGTAATATACATATTTTGCAAAACATCATCACGGTTATGCGGGCGAAACCACGCCGATTGCGTCAAGATAGGTTCTACAGAAAAAGCGCTGCCCAAATGGCTATTCATCTCATCGCGAAAGCCAAAGGGCGTTAGCGTTTTTAAAACGGTCAAATCACGATTGAGGTTTGGAATGGCATGTTCTTCGAGGTAATCGAGAATTTTCTGCGTATATTTTGGGCCAACCTCATCCCAATCTACATCGGCATGTCCCAGATGCGGCACGGGCGACAGGACGTAGTAAGATGAGCATCCTTTGGGCGCCATGCTTGGGTCTGTCACACAAGGTGCATGAAGGTAAAGCGAGAAATCATCAGGGAGTTTTTTGCCTTTACCAAATATCTCTGCGATTAAATTCTTATATCGCTTCCCGAGCAAAATAATGTGATGTTTCATATCTTTATGTTCAGCCTTTAAGCCAAAATATATTACAAATAATGACATGGAATGAGATTTTTTCGCCAGCTTTTTGCCGTAACTCTGCCCGCGCTTATGCTTGGATAATAGCTTGGAATAGGTATGCACAACATCCGCATTAGAGGCGACAAGATCAGCCTGCAAGCTCCAGCCATCTTTGGCAGTGACACCCGTAACGCGATTGCCAACTGTGTGGATTTGCGTGACTTCAGTGTTCAGGCGCACCATGCCGCCCATATCCTCAAAGAGTTTAATCAGGCCCGTGACAAGCGCGCCTGTCCCGCCCTTGGCAAACCACACACCGCCCTTACGCTCTAGCGCGTGGATAAGGGCATAAATAGAACTTGTCTTAAACGGATTACCCCCCACAAGCAGCGATTGAAAGGATAGAAGCTGCCGTACTTTTTCGTTTTTGACAAATTTAGACACCATACCAAATACAGATTTATCAGCCCGCAACCGTACTAATGTCGGGGCAGAGGCAAACATCTGTCCGACTTTCAAAAAAGCGGTTGTTCCAAGTTTCTCATATCCCTCGCGGTAAAGCTCTTGAGAATAGGCCAAAAACTTACGATAGCCCGACACGTCATCAGGGTTACGTTTTGCGATTTGTTCCTCAAGGTAATTTTGATCATTATTATAATCAAACACATCCCCGTCCTGCCATTGCAAACGGTAAAATGGGTCAACAGGCAGAAGCGTCACGTAATCTTTAATGTCGCGGCCTGATAATTGGAAAAGCTGCTCTAAACAATCAGGGTCTGTAATCACCGTTGGCCCGCCATCGAATTTATAGCCGTCTTGCTCATAAACATAAGCCCGTCCGCCCGGTTTATCGCGGTTATCCACCAACACAGTTTGAAAGCCTTGCGCTTGTAACCGTATCGCCAGCGCGATTCCGCCAAATCCCGCGCCGACAACTATGGCTTTGGGCTTTTCTGCATGCGCATTTGTGCGCTCTTTTAGAGTATCAACAATGACATTCATATTTAGGCTTTCGGAATTTGATTTTGAGCCGCGCTCTCACGCTTGATAAAGGCTTTTTCACTGAAATTATAGAGCGCTTTTGTCACAGGTACAGGCGGTTTGCCTATGAGGATTCGCAGTTTATCGGCCCTGCTTAATTGACCTGCATAAAAGCGCTCTATCAAACCCTGCGGTAAACCATAGAAACGCTGCAAGACTTTATAGCGCTGCGCAGGTTTTGCGGCGCGAAATAACATGCGATTTAAGAGGCGCAGGAACGTTTCTTTTTGCCATTTAGTTTTGTGTAAATATTCAGGATTGCCATTAGGATTCCATAAATCCTCAAAAGCCACATTAACATAAAACTCCTGGGCCAGAGCATATGCCGTCCACAAAGCATCAGGAAAACTATAGCCCGTCACGGCATGATAAAACCCGCCGCGAATACCTATAGCGTTTAGAGGAAATGCGTTTTTTTGGGCCGCCAAAGTAATTGGCAGCACACCTTTTTCGCGGCGGATAAGCTCATACTCTGCCAAGCCGAGATTATCGCGAATATAGTCTTTAATCCGTCCATCAAGCTCGCTGGCATGTAGGTCTGCTCCGTCCGTATAATATGTATCCTCAACCAGCATATCTGTGTCTGTGTAAGGCAGGCAATACACAAAGCGGTATCCGCCGAGCTGCGGCACGCACGCATCCATAATGATAGGCCGCTCCACGCCATGCGGCTTGGGTGTTTTAATCACATGACCTACAAATTTCTGGTAGCCCAGAAAGACATTTTCATTAGGCGTAAATCCGCGTGCATCCAGCACGCATTTCGCACCTATCACCTCCCCCGTTTCAAGCGTGACTGTATCGTGACTAAGTTGGATAACTTTCGTGTTTAAGATAACCTGCAAGCGCCCGCTTTGGATATGCGGGGCCACGCAGGCGCGCAATGTCTCGCTATTGCCTGTGCAATACGGGATATTAAGTCTGCGCTCACGCTGCGGGAATTTCACATCATAGCTATCCCATTGATAGGCAATGAAAGGCGCAATCCACTCTCTCAGATTCTCAGCGACATCTGTCAGGTTAAATGACCATGTATGGTCGCCCGCAATTTTATCGCTTGCCTCAATGATACGCACACGCACATCAGGGTTCACATCAAGACAGCGCCATGCCGTGAGCAGGCCCGATAGCCCTGCCCCCACGATAATCATGTCAGGCGTAAAATCATCTGGTATTGCGGCAGCTTTACTCATAGACTTGTGACCTATCGTTATATCTATAGATTTGAAAGCCTATTATGCGCGCAATTCTCACCACAGCTCTTTTAACGCTTACAACAGCCTTTTCTGCCACTGCGGTGGCGCAAGAGACCGAAGTGACCCTTATCCATGCAGGTAAACTCATCGACACTGACGCTGGCCGTGTTTTAACTGACCGTTATATTCGCATCGAAGGTGACCGCATCACGCAAGTCGGCAGCAAAGCGCAAATGGGCGATATAGATGCCGCCGACACTTTCATAGATCTGTCCGATATGACCGTCCTGCCTGGCTTATCCGACGCGCATGTTCACTTGACAAGCGACGCGAATGCGCATGGCTATAAGCGTCTGACTCGCTCTACGCCGCGCGCGGCGATAACAGGCGTACGAAACGCACAACGCACTTTAATGGCGGGCTTTACAACAATACGCAATCTCGGCGCGCCGGGCTTTGCCGATATTGATCTTATGAACGCGATTGATGACGGTGATGTCATCGGACCGCGCATGGTGCCTGCGGGCCGCTCTATCGGCATTACAGGCGGACATTGTGATAATAATCTATTGCCTTATGAAACCCGTCAAACCGCAGGCGGGGTCGCTGACGGGCCGTGGGCCGTGCGCGCGAAAGTGCGTGAAAATAAGAAATTCGGCGCAAAGGTAATTAAATTTTGCGGCACAGGCGGCGTTTTGTCTAAAGGCACCAAAGTCGGCGCGCAGCAATTTAGCTTTGAAGAAATGAAAGCCATTGTAGATGAGGCCCATCAACTTGGCCTCAAAGTCGCTGTCCATGCTCATGGCGAAGACGGTATTAATACCGCCATTCGCGCAGGTGTTGATTCTGTTGAACATGCAAGCTTCATTAGTGATGACGGCATTCGCGCGGCAAAACGCGCGGGCGCCTATTTATCCATGGATATATATGTCTCTGATTTTATCTTATCTGAAGGGGAAGCTGCGGGTATTCTCGCAGAGAGCCTCGATAAGGAGCGCGTGGTTGGCAAAAAGCAACGCGAACGGTTTCAAGCCGCCGTCAAAGCAGGTGTCAAAATGGCTTTTGGAACAGATGCGGGCGTATATCCACATGGCCAAAATGGGCGGCAATTTGCTTATATGGTGCAATGGGGCTTATCTCCTATGCAAGCCATTCAAGCCGCCACGATCAACAATGCGCGCCTATTTGGAGAAGATGCTAATATAGGTTCAATTCAGGCTGGGAAATTTGCAGACATTATTGCTGTCGATGGTGACGTCATGGATGATATTAAAGCCTTAGAAGATGTTGACTTCATTATGAAGGGCGGAAAAGTCTATAAACGCTAAAATTTCAAGTTGCACATCTTAAAGCATCAATACAAATAAAATGCACCAAACAGTTTTTAAACCATTACCGATACAAAAAATCTTATAGTCATTACGGGAATGGGATAAAACTTGACAACGTTATCAAATTTTAAGTGTAATTGCATATTACCCCTATAAATAAGTTTAGTTTTATACTTACATCACAGCGCTATTCATAACTAATTAGCCATATACAGAAATATTGTAGATATAGGGGTACCCCCTATATTGATTAAATGGCATACGGTAGGCTTCCTATCATTGATAGGCGGGTGAGTGATGCGGTTGCCCCACATCGGCCAAATTACTCACCCACTTCCCCTCAACTAATTTTGATATTGACCACCATCCTTGTAATCAATCTTTGGTTGATAGTTTTCATCATGTTTTGCCAAAACCTCTGTCGCAGCAAAGTTTAAACCTCCGATAAGTTGCCCCGAAATAACAACCCCCTGCCCTTCGCGGAATAGATCAGGTAAAACCCCTTGGTAAGTCACTAAAATTGGCGTTTCCATCTCACGCTCAAAGTCTTTCACCGCAAACCGTGTTGTGAGGCTCCCATCTTTTACAACAGAGCCCTCAACCACTAACCCGCCAATACGAAATGGATTAGACGCTGGCTCAAACCCTGCCGCTGCAACATCAGATGGATTATAGAAAAACTGCGTATTTTCATTCAACACAGTTAAAATCAGTGTCACCCCTGTTATCAAAAATAGACCTATCAAAACCACCCAAGCCAAACGGCGGTTTCTACGAGGCGGTGTGATGCGTGCGGGCTCATGAGATGTATTTTGCATGGCTCCTTCTAACACGTCTGTATAAAGTCGCAATATGAGTGACAGCAGATGATTTACGCGGCATATAGCCCCAATGGATGCTCAAACCTCATATCCAATGCTTACAACGCCCTTTAAAGGCGTAAGTTTACAAGCCAGCGGATTAAGTGCGGTTCGCGGCGATAAAACCCTATTTGAAAATGTCTCCCTGCGCATAGATACACCAGAGCTTATCTGGGTCATTGGCCCAAATGGTATCGGCAAGACAACCTTGCTGCGTATATGTGCGGGATTATTACGGCCAGACACAGGCCATCTGCAATGGCAGATAAACGGCGCAGCCGTGAGCGCGGCGGATTGCATTAGCTTCCAGCCCCCGCAAGGTTTCGCCAAACGCGGCTTGACATTAGCAGAAGACTTTGCCTTTTGGTCGCGCATAAATGGGCTCAAGCAAATATCAGACGCTGCACTGGACGCAACGAATTTAAGCGCACATAAACATACGTTCACGCAAAATCTTTCAACAGGACAAAAACAGCGCTTAGGTTTATCGCGGCTATTGGCCGATCAAAAACCCATCTGGATATTAGACGAACCTATGGCGGGTCTGGACACATCTGGCCGGGCGCAAACCGCCCATATCATTCAATCCCATATTGCGCGCGGCGGCATTGCTTTAATAGCTTCGCATAATCCTGCCTCGATTGATAACACCCCCGCCAGACGCCTGACATTAGGTACGCCTCAATGAGCCCCGTGGCCGAAATCATTAAGCGCGACATAAAGCTCGCAGCCCGCTCTGGCGGGGCGTGGAGTTACGGCCTTGTCTTTATGGCATTTTTTCTAGCCCTTTGCGCTATTGCGCTTGGCGGTAAATTGCAAACCTTAAAAGACTTGTCTATACCACTGATATGGCTATCTATTTTATTTGCCAGCCTATTGTCCATCTCGCACATTTTTCGGCAAGATATGGAAGATGGTACAATGGCGCAATTCAAACTCGCGCGGCTGTCATCGATGACAATCGCCAGCGCTAAGACCTTATCCTTTGCTCTGATATATCTTTTACCGCTTATTTTAACAACGCCGATTTGGAGTCAATTCTTTGGGTTAGGCAGCGCTGAACTCGTTGGATTATGCCTAGCGCTCCTCATCGCTCTGCCCGCTATCGCGATTTATGTCGCGGTGTCTGGAGCCTTATTATGTGCCAAGCAATCTGGCGGATTTCTCGCCATTATATTAACTGCGCCGCTATTAATCCCAACCTTGATATTTGGCATAGCCGCAGCACAAAATTTTTCTGATGCAGGCATCGCCGCAATGGAATTTCGTATATTAGCGGGTTTAAGTTTCATTTCAATCGCGATAGGATTACCTGCAAGCGCGGCAGCCCTGAGCGCAAATTTAGAAGGCTGACCCTATGAACACTGATAGCCAGAAAGAACCGACAATATGGGTATAATAAGCTATCTCGCCAACCCCGCACGGTTTTTGCGGTTTTCAAAAATCGCCACCCCTTTATTTGGATGGTTGGCTATTATTGGACTTGGCATAGGATTATATCTATCCCTTATCGGCTCACCGCTTGAAGAGGAACAGGGCCATACCGTACGCATCATGTATGTGCATGTCCCTGCCGCATGGTGCGCCATGGCCGCTTATACAGGCATCGCTCTTGCAAGCCTTATCAGCTTTGTCTGGCGGCACTCCCTCGCCGATAGCGCCGCGCGGGCCTTAGCTATACCCGGAGCCGTGTTCACAGCCTTAACTCTGATTACAGGCAGCCTTTGGGGGCGTCCTGATTGGGGGACATGGTGGCAATGGGATGGCCGCATGACCTCTGTTTTAGTGCTTTTGTTCATTTACATCGGCTACATCGCCATTTGGAATATTGCCGAACGTAAAATTGCCGCCCGCCTTGCCGCCATTCTAGCTATGGTTGGTTGGATCAATATTCCCATCATCAAATATTCGGTTGAATGGTGGAATACACTCCATCAACCTGCCACAGTCTCAAAACTGAGCGCGCCAAGTGCAACAGCAGAGATATTATGGCCTCTGATGGTTATGGGGTTAGCTTACACATTTTTACTTGGCTGGATGGCTTTGCGCGGCATAGAGGCTGAACTTGTTGCCTTAAAAGCGGCGCGCAATACGCCCCATTCCCCCGCAACTGTCACGATAGAGCCTGCCTAATGTTGGATTTTGGAAAAAATGCTGTTTTTATTTGGGCCTCATATGGAGTGAGCGCTCTGTGTCTTGGCACGCTTATTATTTTCACATGGCGAAAGCCGCGTAAATGAGCGCGGAAAATCAAGCTCCCAATCTCGGGCATGACCCTTATACGCGAATAAAGACATTAATGGAGCGATTGCGCCGTGACTGTCCGTGGGACAAAGCCCAAAACTTTGACACGATCGCCCCTTATACAATCGAAGAAAGTTATGAAGTCGCCGATGCCATTGCCCGAAATGATATGGCTGACCTTAAAATAGAACTGGGGGATTTACTCTTTCAAGTCTTGTTTCATTCCCAACTCGCCAGTGAAGTTTCACCTGAAAATGGCGGCTTTAATCTTGATGATGTATGCGAGGGTCTGATTCAGAAAATGGTAGATCGCCACCCACATGTTTTCGCAGGTGCAGATAAGCCAGATTGGGATGCGATTAAACATGCCGAACGCAAGGCCAAAGGCGAAACTCGTATATTGGCAGATGTTCCGCTGGCCTTACCTGAATTAATGCGCGCTGAGAAGTTACAAAAACGCGCAGCGAAAACAGGCTTTGACTGGCCTGATACGATGGGGGTTTGGGATAAAATATTTGAAGAAATGCACGAAGTCCGCAGCGCGATAGATAGTAAAATCGCAGATGCTATTGAAGATGAAATTGGTGATGTGCTTTTTGCCATTACAAATCTCGCGCGGCATTGCGAGGTTCAGCCCGAAACCGCTTTGCGCCGTACAAATGCGAAATTCACCCGTCGTTTCGAATTTATTGAAACCCATGCTCATAAGCCGCTGGAAGATTTAACGCTCGATGAGATGGAAGTTTTATGGGAACGCGCGAAGGCTCAAGGGCTTTAAGCCTATTGAACCAATCGGGCATTTTTCGCGCGAAACCGCCCTGCATCAGATTCAGACAATCTCACTTTCATCAGAAAAACCCCATTTTTCCCTGAAGATTCGTCCAAAACTTGACCATTTTCATGTAGCCATGCGCGCGCCGTAAACGCATCAGGTGTAATTTTCACGTTTAAAATATGATCATGGGCCGTTAATTCTGCCTCTATCTGCTCGCGCAAGAGATCAAGCCCGTCCCCTGTCAGGCAGCTTATCTGGCAGGCGCTCATCATATCATCCAACTCGCGGCTCGCTTCTGCACGTTCTGTCAGAGAATTGCGCGCCTCAGCAGCTAATAAATCTGTCTTATTCCAGACTTCTAAAATATCTTGGCCATGCTCTGGGCCCGCCTTGATTTGATCTAAAACCTGCATCACTTCCTCGCGGCGACGCTCGGTTAATGGATCTGACATATCCCGTACATGGAGCAATAAATCGGCTTCTTTGACCTCCTCAAGTGTCGCGCGAAATGCCTTGATAAGCGATGTCGGCAGATCAGAAATAAAGCCCACAGTATCAGATAAAATCGCCGTATTCCCACTAGGTAGCGGTAAAATACGATGCGTTGTATCTAGCGTCGCAAAAAGCATATCTTTGGCCAAAACACCGCCTTTTGTTAGCGTGTTAAACAATGTAGATTTTCCCGCATTGGTATAACCGACCAGCGCGACAACCCGTTCTGGGGCGCGTTGGCGCTTCTGGCGCTGCAAACCACGTGTACGGCGCACATCATCAAGCTGTCTTTTAAGCCGTGCCATTTTATCATTCAAAACTCGGCGATCACTTTCAATCTGTGTCTCGCCTGGCCCTGCAACAGCCCCCGTTCCGCCGCGTTGGCGCTCCAAATGCGTCCAAGTGCGCACAAGGCGAGAGCGCTCATAGCCAAGCCTTGCAAGCTCAACCTGCAACGCCCCTTCTTTCGTGGCCGCGCGAAGACCAAAAATCTCCAAAATCAAACCCGTGCGGTCAATGACTTTAATACCCCAGATTTTTTCAAGATTACGCTGCTGCACAGGGGATAAAGCCGCGTTCACAATCGCCAATTTTATATCATGCGCATTTATCACCGCCCTCATATCGTCAATTTGGCCCGAACCAAAGAAGTTGGACACTTTCACATCACGCACAGGCACGATGCGGGCCTCGGCGGGCTTGACACCAAGCGCAAGTGCAAGCCCAATGGCTTCTTGAAGATCATATTGCGCATCTGAAGCCCGCGCATCAGCAAATCTTGGATGCGCAACAAGTGCAGCGTCTATTTGGGCTGCAGATTCAAACATAAGTCGAGATAGTTTTAGTCCTCTGCGTCGTCTTCGGTTTCGGCATCAAATAATGAAACATTTCCAGCTGGCATAATTGTAGAAATCGCATGTTTATAGACAAGTTGAACCTGTCCGTCTCGGCGTAAAAGCACACAAAAGCTATCAAACCATGTAACAACGCCTTGAAGTTTGACACCATTTACAAGAAAAACTGTCAAGGGCGTTTTGGATTTCCTAACTGCATTCAAGAACGTGTCTTGAAGATTTTGTTTTCTGTCAGCCACCATTTTATCCTCTTATTTTTAGGCGGTTTTTATGTCCGCAACCCACAACGGGGTTATTGGATGAGTCAAAACGCGCTGGCAAGATAATTATGGTTAAATTGGCATTTTTTTCCTAGTAAAGTTTAGTTTGTCCCTATTGCCGCCAAAAAGCTGGCATAAAGAGCGCTAAAACGGCTAAAATTTCCACCCGGCCCAAGAGCATTAAAGCAATGGAGACACTCATTTGGGCAGAGGTGAAGTTTGCGTAGCTCAGATCTGATTCTGGCAGGCTTACATATAAAAGCGGCCCCATATTGGTCAGGCTCGCTGAACTTGTGACAATCGCATCTTCAAGCCCTAACCCCGTTGCACCAAATGCCGCTATACCGACTCCAAACGCAACCGCATAGGCGAAAAAATACATCCAAACAGACAGGAAGGCTTTATCCGGCACGCGGCGCTCTCTTAACTTCACAGGCACAATCCGAGACGGGTGAGAGAGCCGCCCAAGGTCGGTTCCCAAATGCCGGAAAAGCAATAAAAACCGCATAATTTTAATCCCGCCTGCTGTCGATAATGCCGAGCCGCCAATTAGGGCAAAACTAATCAAAATAACATTAGGCACCATATCTATGCCAAGCACATCATATTGAAACCCCGCCGTGCTGATAAAATAAATACTATCGAGCAAACTATTGGGAAGATTAACAAGACCAGAGAACACACTGGCTATTAAGGCAAGAGCGCTCATTAAAACCCAGACCACACGCTGTTCCAAGTTGAATAGAATACGTTTAAAACTGCGCCAACTTCTTAAACGGGTAAAATCCCATAAAAGCGCCATATTCATAGCGCCAAGAACACATAAAACCCCTAAAATCGTCGCCGCAAATGGCGGGACATAATGCGTTAGCGGGCCAGATTGCGGCGTCAATCCGCCCGTACTAATCCCGCTTAGCGCCAGGCAGATGGCATTAAAAACTGACGTGCCGCCAATCACCATTAATAAAATCGCTACGCCAGCCAAGCCCGAATATACCGCAGCGACAAGGCGGCCAATACCAATTAAGCGTTCAAATAACGCGCCTTTTTTCAAGGTAAATAACATGGATTTATGAACCCCTGTCCCTGTCAGGTTTAGCGCCGCTAAGATCACAATCGCAAATGTTGTGATGCTCACCCCGCCAAACCATTGTAGTAAGGCCCGCCAGAACACCAATGCAGGGGGTAAATCCTCTGGCACAAGCCGCGAGGCACCCGTGGTTGTAAAGGCCGATACACTTTCAAAATAAGCTGATAACAGGTTCGGACTTGCCTCTAAAAACAAGAAAGGTAACGCGGTGATTATCGGTATAATTGCCCAAAATAACGCCAAAAACAGCAAGGCCTCAGAATTCGACTCACGCCCTGGTGTGTTAAAGGTTAATGTTATAAATAAAGCGCCAATCACACCCGATATTAAAGCTAAACCGCTCAATCGGATAGCCGATGTAAAATCAGCAGTCACATAGGCTAAAAGTGCTGTCAGAATGAACAAACCCGCACAAAGAACAAAACTATTCCCCAGCCATAATATGATACGCGTTAAAGCCACAGCTTAGAAATATTCCGTACTGACCCTGAACATAGATTCTACATCTTTCAAAGTCGATTTTTCAGCCAGAAGAATAAGCCTATCGCCTTGGCGTATTATCATGTCAGGATCAGGCAGGACAACCCGTCCTTTATGAATAACGGCCCCAACCGCGACACCCTCCGAGAAACCAACATCTTTGAGGCTCTTGCCTGTCATGGGAGAAGTTTCTATCACTTCGCCTTCCATAACTTCGGCACCGCCATGCTCTAGCGTATAAACATCAAGAATACGGCCACGCCTTACATGACGTAAAATAGAGCTAACCGTGCTGGCGCGCGGGTCAATTATCATATCAATCCCAAGCTCGCTTTGCATATCTTGCATGGATAGCTCATTAATCAGGCTGATTGTATGTTTTGCCCCGAGTTTTTTGGCTAACACAGCCGATAGAATATTGGTCTTATCATCATCGGTTAAGCAAATCACCATTTCAGATGTACTCACCCCTGCTTCTTCTTGTATTTCGGCGGACATGCCATCCCCGTGTAAGATAACCGTTTGCGTCAAAGCTTCGGCGGTTAATTCAGCTTGCTCTTTATTACGTTCTATCATCCGTACCCGCATACCAGACACAGATTCGAGCTCTTTGGCCACATAGCTGCCAATATTCCCGCCGCCAATAATAACAATATGGCGCGCTTTAGTCTCGCGCGTGCCGATTAGCTCAAGCAAGCGCGCCGCATGTTCAGCCTTGGTAATAAAATAAGCATCATCGCCTACATTTAGAGGGTCATCAGGTGTTGGCGCAAAAATTTCGCCGTCACGTTTCACACCCACAATCGCCGCATGAAGCCCGCTAAACAGGTCAGGAATTTGCTTAATCGGCATGTTAATAATCGGGCAATCCTCTTCAATCCGAACACCTAAAAACTGAACACGCCCATCCCCAAATGGGACAACATTAAATGCACCTGGTGTATTTAACCGGCGCAAAATCGCCTTGCCGATCTCAATCTCAGGGGAGATGATAATATCAATCGGCATGTTTTCACGGCTATATAAGTCATTCCACTGACTTTCGAGATAGCTTTGCGCGCGAACCCGTGCGACTTTCACAGGGACGTTAAAAAGTGAATGCGCCACTTGGCAGGCAACCATATTCACCTCATCTGCATGTGTAACCGCAATAATCATATCGGCTGTTTTCACACCCGCGCGCACAAGTGTATCTGGATGGCTGCCATAGCCAACAACACCGCGCACATCTAAATCCATCGTAATGTTTTGGATAAGGTCTGCTGACACATCTACAATGGTGACAGAATTATTCTCTGCAGCCAATCTTTGTGCAAGACCATATCCTACCCGCCCAGCTCCGCAAATAATGACTCTCATAACTTCGTCCGCTTATGCCATGGGCCTATTGATTCGTCTTAAACTTAGTCCCGCCCAGTCGCACCTAAACCTAACGACTTGAGTTTACGATGCAAGGCCGAACGTTCCATACCCACAAAACTAGCTGTACGTGAAATATTACCGCCAAATCTTTCAATTTGCGCCTGTAAATATTCGCGTTCAAAATGCTCTCGTGCATCGCGCAACGGCAACCCTATCATACGCTCGCTTTCATTTGGCGCAGAGCCAGATCGCACAACAGATACTTCAGGCGGCAATGTTTCTAGCGTAATCGGCTGACTAGGCTCGCCTGTTGCTAAGATTAGAAGACGCTCGACATTATTGCGCAGTTGACGCACATTTCCCGGCCAATCATGAGCTTGCAAGGCGGCCATCGCATCATCTCCAATTTCGCGCGCAGGCAACCCTGTCGATGCAGCCAGTTGCGCAATGAAGTAATTGACAAGCTCAGGTATATCCTCGCGCCGTGCAGATAAAGGCGGGGCGTGCAAAGGCATCACATTTAATCGGTGATATAAATCCTCGCGGAATTTCCCATGAGTAACCTCTTGGCCCAAATCACGCGACGATGACGTAATCACCCGCACATCAACCTGTACATCATCTTGCCCGCCAAGACGGTGAAAGCGCTGCTCAACCAACAGTCTGAGTAATTTACCCTGCGTTTCCAATGGCATATCCGCTACTTCGTCAAGATATAAGGTACCATTATGGGCGCGCTCTAACAGCCCAGCTTTAATCGCAGAGCCATCCATGTTCTCTGTGCCAAATAGCTCTTGCTCCACCCGCTCAGGCACCATGGAGGCCGCATTGACCGCTTTAAATGGCCCAGAGGCGCGATTTGATTTACTATGTAACAGCCGCGCCAGCAGCTCTTTACCTGTCCCCGATGCCCCCGTAATCAGCACGCGGCTATTGGTCGTGGCGATACGATTAATTTTCTGGCGAAGTTGGGTAATATGCGCCGAATTACCAATCAATGTCGTATCAGATGGCGCCTTACCTTTAAGTTCTTCATTTTCCTGTTTAAGCCGCGCATTTTCTAACGCGCGCGTAGCGGTCACAATGAGCTTTTCCGATTTAAACGGTTTGACAATATAATCATAAGCCCCTTTACGAATGGCAGATACCGCCGTTTCAACGGTTCCGTGGCCACTTATGATAATAACGGGGACATGTTCATATATTGCTTTGAAGCTATCGAGCAGTTCTATACCGTCCATTGAGCTGCCTTTGAGCCAAACATCTAAAACAACAAGAGAAGGCTCACGCGCACGCACCGCCTCTAAAGCTTGGTCAGACGTAGCGGCTTGGCGCGTCTCATAGCCCTCATCTTCGAGAATACCCGCAATCATTTCGCGTATATCATCTTCATCTTCAACAATTAAAACATCAGAGGTCATAGTTAAGTCGTTTCGTTTTTATAATTATCACGAGGCGGTATAATTTTATCGCGAGCCCCCAAGCTCTCATCACCCTTAATAACCGCAAGCGGTAAGGTTATTTTTACAACAGCGCCCGTTTGACCATCTGCGCGATCCGATAAAACTACGGTGCCGCCATGGTCTTCTATGATGCGGTTGACAATGGTTAGGCCAAGGCCTGTGCCGCTCTCACGCGTCGTCACATAAGGCTCAAGCAAACGGTGCTTATCCTGCATAGGCCAACCAGCACCATTATCTAAGACGCTGATTTCAATCTTATTATTATCAGGATTTTCTACAGCAATCGTGGTGATTTCACCGCGCAGCATGTCATCCCCGCTATCATCGACATGGCGCATCACAGCCTCGCCCGCATTTTTGTAAATATTCGTTAAAGCCTGCATAAGCAGCCGCTCATCACCGTCCATTTGCGTATTTTCTGGCAAAGCTCCAGAGATGGTGAAGTCAATATCAGGGAAAGACACGCCTTGATCGAACAAAACATCTTTAATAACGCTGCGAAGATCAATTTGGGCAAATTCAGGCGCTGGCATGCGCGCAAAGGCGGAAAACTCATTCACCATTTGCTCAAGACTATTGACTTGGCGAATAATGGTCTGTGTACAATTTCGAAATGTATCAGGGTCAGATTTAATTTCTTTGGCATATTTGCGGTCAAGCCGTTCCGCAGAGAGCTGAATTGGAGTTAGAGGGTTTTTAATTTCATGAGCGATGCGGCGCGCCACTTCGCGCCAAGCTGAATGGCGCTGCGCAGATACAAGCCGTGTCATATCATCAAATGTTAGCACCCAGCCCGTATCTTCGCGCGCGCCTTGATAGGCCGAAACCCGTAAATCAAAGTTCCGCTGCCCTTCATCCATTTCGAGGGTTACTTGATCTTCTGCCGTCCCGCCAAATGCTTCGCGTGCTTTCACAAATGCAGGCGAAAATTCCGGCAAGGCCTCATGAATAGGTTGCCCGATTAAAGCATAGGCACGATCGCCTAAAAGCAGCCGCGCAGATTCGTTGAGCAGCGTCACCTTGCCTGTCTGCCCAAGGCCAATAACGCCAGCTCTTACGCCAGATAATACCGCTTCGGAAAATTGACGTCTTTGTTCAGACAAATCATGCTCTCGGATCAGCTCATCTCTTTGCGAGTTCAGTTGCCGCGTCATACGGTTAAAGGCTCCGCCTAGGTCAGAAATTTCCCCCCAATTTTTCGACACTTGTACGCGCGCGCTCATATCGCCAGCCCGCACACGTTCTGCGGCATTAATAAGGCCAGATAGAGGGTCGATAATTCGGTTGGCAACAACCAGCCCTACCCAGATTGAAGCCATCAAAATCAACCCCGCTGATTCAAAAAATGTTAGCAAAAACAAACTATTACGCCGCGCTTGATTAGCATTAAACTGTGTGAGCTTCGTTGTCGCATTTTCTATACCCGTAATACTGGACAAGACTTGACTATTTGAGCGTAATAATTGCCCCACATATAAAAACGCATTATCGTAATTTTCAAGCTTGGTTACGGCGATGAGAAAATTACTATCATCGCGCTTTTGTAGCGCTAATCCGCCCGCCTCAAGACCTTCAAACACGGCCAATAAAGGGACTTGAAGGTCAGGGGCATTATCGCGTTCAAAGCGTGTTAAAACAAACCCATCCCCGCGCAGAATATAAATCGCGTCAAGCCCTCGGACATCAGCAAAGCGTTTTAACTCAGCCGTGTAAGAAATACGCGCGCGCAGATCTTCTGTATTATTATTCAAGGCCGCTTTTAAAGTATTAATATCCGCCGTTAGGTCGACAAATTCTTGATCGACATAATCGGCTAAAATTGCGCGGGCTTGCTCCATATTGTCACGCACATCACTGCCAAAAATATTCGAGATATTCTGGCTAATCAAAGATGTTGAAAACGCCCCCACAATAATCGCGGGCGTTAAGGCCGCCAGACTAAATATCAGCACAAAGCGCCGATGTAATAGCGGCACAGACGGCCTTGTATTATCCGCAAAAAGGTTCATCCAAACGCGGCGGGCCAAATACAGTGCCAAAATAGCGATTAAAATAGCATTAGACCGTAAAATAAAATAAGCCTGTTCTAACTCTAAGGCTTCACGTGAAAACGAAAATATTGTTCCCAAAACCACTAAGAAAATGGCCGCTGCGAACATCACGCCAAACGCAGCCGATTGGACAACACGCGGGGTGCGGCGCGTGGCCGTGACTATGTCTTTTCTCTGTGTAAAGTTTTTCAACATGCCTGAATTTGGCATATTCAGCGTCAAATCTTTGGACGTATCAAATTCAGATAGTGAATTCATAATACCCTATTAGCAGAGCGTAATTTCTTTAAGCTCTCATGGCCCCAACGTCACGATTAAACGATTGTCGCCTATAGAGGCATAGTAGTGACTGTGACTTCTATACCGCAGTGTTGCCGAAAATCAATAGCCGTTATCATTCAAATGACAGGGCGCAGATTAATTTATATGCAGATTAATTTATATCAAGAGACTTAAGCCGCGTGCGCAAAGTATTGCGGTGAATACCCAGCTTATCAGCCGCTTTGGCACGATTGCCGCCAGTAAGCCGTAAAGCTTCAATAATCAAAGGCCGTTCCACCCATGCCAGCGCTGATTGATAATGCGCGTTGCCATCAATTAAATCATCTATATTTAAGAGCGTACGGCACGCCAATTCGATCTGTTTTTCCAAACGTCTTTTATCTTCACTTTCAGCGCCCGCCTTAGGTACATCTTTAGAAAATTCCTGTAAGACCATATCGGCAGTAATCACATCATCGGAATATAGCACAGCCAGGCGTCTGACGATATTTTCCAACTCGCGCACATTCCCCACCCAATTATGCCGATGCAAAATATCCAAAGCTTCTGTCTCAAAACGCCGTGTTTGCGAGGGGGAGGCTTTTGACAAAAAGGCTTCCGCAAGCTCATAGATATCGCGATCTCGAATGGACAAATCAGGAATACGCACTTCGGCAACATTGATGCGGAACAGCAAATCATCACGGAAGCTACCGGCTTCGACCAATTTGCGTAAATCTTTACGCGTGGCCGATAAAATACGCGGACGCGTCGAAGCGGAGATCATCTCAGCTTCCGTCATCAAAGCCAAAAGCCGCTCTTGTTGATGCAAAGATAGCTCGGCCACTTCATCAATATAAATATCTCCGCCATTGACTTTTTGAAGGGTCAAAGAGGTATTCTCAAAATCCGTTGTCCGTAGGAACGGTTTACTCTCTCGCGGGCCGCCATCATGTAACAGGCGGGCCACTAAATCCTTACCCGTACCAACAGAGCCTTGGATCAAAACAGGTAAATTACCCGCCGCAAATCGCGACACAGCGCGAAAGACAGGCTGCATCACAGCGCTTCGGCCGATCATAGGTAATTTGCGCATATCACCTGTCTGTTTTTGACGGCGAGGATTTACGGACAACCCTGCCCGCGCCACAGCATTTGTTACATCATCCAAATCAAATGGCTTAGGCACATATTCAAAGACTTTATGCTGTCCAGATTTAAGGGCTGTATTGACCGTATTATTGGCGCTGATGATAATAATCGGCATTTTCGGACGAGCCGCCGTGATACTTGGCAGGCTTTCAAAGACCTCTTGTCCGCCCATCATAACATCCGTTAGGATAATATCGCCCTGCCCGCTCTCGGCCCATTTCATCAAAGTGCGCGCATTATCCGTGGCTTTGACACTATGCCCAGCACGGCTCAGAGTTTTGGACAAGACCAAACGCACACTATCATCATCATCGGCGAGTAGAATTTCGTATTTCATTTAACAATCCTTATGAGATGTTAGTCTTGGCTAAATTGCGGCGCTGGCAGCAGTAAAGAAAAGACTGTTTGACCTGGACGCGATGTAACTTCAACGGCCCCGCCATGGGCTTGCGCAACCTTTGAAACCAGCGCCAGGCCTAAACCCTGCCCGCCTGATTTCGTTGTGACAAAGGGCTGAAAAATCTGACTTTGTTGATCGGATGCAATGCCGATTCCATTATCAATAATGCGGACTTCGATAGGTAAGTACCGTGCATATTGCCCATCTTTCTCTCGCCCTTTCACACCCGCTCTAAAACTGGTCTCAAGTATAATTTCCCCTTTATTATCAACAGCTTCACTAGCATTCTTAATAAGATTTAAAATAGCCTGTATAAGGCTATCTCCATGCCCAATCGTCTCTGGCAAAGACGGGTCATAACGCTCTGTGAAGGATAATGATGGATGGGCCGATTGAATAACACGGCGAGCTTGGCGTAGCACTTCATGAATATTCACACGCTCATTCATCTCTGCATTATCATCTCCAAGGGTTTCCATACGGTCAAGCAAGCGGCGAACGCGGTCAATCTCTGAGCTTATAAGGTCAATTAAGCTACGGCCTTCTTGTGTTGATACATCATCGCGCAAAAGCTGCGCCGCACCTTTGATCCCCGCCAGAGGGTTTTTCAACTCATGCGCAATCATACGCCCCATACCCGACACAACTTGTCCGCCAAGAGAGCTGTCTTTATTTTGAGGTCGAGTAAATAAGACGCTCAGGCCAATACCCGCTTCCGTCGGATAAGCGGTCAGATGGCATATTTGCAAATTGGCGGGCGTGCCTAATTTTATCTCACAATCGCGAATCGTAATTGCAGATTGCGAGTCCGCGCATTTTTTGGTCATAGCGGCGACATCTTCATCAACACTGAAAACATCCCACGGACATTTCCCAATAAGACGGCGTGATGACATACCGCTCCATTCTTGCATCGCTTGATTGACCCAAAGGATTTTATCTGACCCGCGATCCAGCAGGCATAATGGGAAAGGCCAATCTTCCGTGAGTGGAATGATATGTGATAAGGCCTCACTCATGCGACGATACGTTCTGGCTTAAGAAATATATCAAGTAACAAGCCTCGCACCTCATTTGGGTCTAAACTTCGGCAAATTTGGCCGCGGCGATTATCATCTGGCTGCAAGCCTGCTCCATCGCAATAGCCCGCCAGGTGTTTGCGCGCGACACGCAGCCCCTTGCCTTCAGGATAAAAGTCTAAAATCTCATTGTAATGCATCAGCGCAATATCAGCTTTCACATGGGCCGTTAAAGGCTTTACGGGCAGCGTACCGTCTATTCGCGCCATTATATCGCGTAGCAACCAAGGCTGGCCAATTAAGGCACGGCCCAGCATAACACCAATCGCGCCAGATTGTTCCATCGCAGCGACCGCTTGATCAGGTGTGTGAATATCGCCATTGACAAAAACAGGCCGCTCTACTGCGTCAACAACGCTGCGAATTGCAGCCCAATCGGCTTCGCCCTTATAGAATTGACAGCGTGTTCGGCCATGAATCACGAACATTTCCACACCTATATCTTCGGCAGCCTTGCAAATATCTGCTGCGTTTAAGCTCTCATCATCCCAGCCAAGCCGCGTTTTCAGGGTCACAGGCACATCCACAGCCTCAACAACGGCTTGAATAATCTCATGCGCCAGTTCCGGCTCGCGCATTAAGGCTGACCCAGATAGACCAGAGGTAACTTTGCGCGCAGGACATCCCATATTGATGTCAATAATTTGCGCGCCAGCTGCCGCGCATAGCTCGGCGCCCTTGCTCATCCAATGCGGGTCGCGCCCGACAAGCTGTATGGCGAGCGGATCAAGCTCTTTGCCCCCCGCCGCACGGGCTATATTTTCAGGATCACCTTTGGCCAAACCTTCACCCGCAACCATTTCAGATACGACAAGACCCGGTGCAAATTGCTGCAAGATTTTACGAAATGGTAAGTCCGTCACACCCGACATTGGCGCGACTAAAACCCGACTTCGTAATTGCATATCACGAATATGAAGTGGTAAGCTCATATCTCTATATAAGCGCTATAGAACAACCGCACAATATTTCACCGCTGATTTGGAGTCAAAATGGCTAGAAACGCACTTATTTTGGTCGCCGCAGGAATAGGCTCGCGGTCTGGCGCAAAAATACCAAAACAATACAGAGAGATAAGCGGAATTCCTTTAATTTCACATACGCTGAAAAATTCATCACAATCCATGAAATTTGACAATATCATTGTTGTTTTAGCTAAAAATGACCCTTATTTCTCAAAAATAGCTGTTAATCTCAGCATAGATGTTAAAACTGTTACGGGCGGAGCCAGCCGAACCGAGTCTGTTTATGCTGGTCTTAAGGCTCTCAAGGACACCCCGCCCGATCATGTCTTTATCCATGACGCTGCACGGCCTTTCATTGACGCAGCATTATTTGACGCATTACGCCAAGCTTTAGATAGCTATGAGGCGGCTGTGCCAGCCTTGCCTATTATTGATGCGTTAAAAAACCTCGACGGAGATGCCGTTGACCGCGACTCCCTGCGGCGCGTACAAACCCCCCAAGCCTTTCATTATGGCAAAATCCTTGCAGCTTTTGAGGCTATGCCAGACGGAGCAAGCTTTGCCGATGACATTGCCGTCGCGCGCCAAGCAGGTCTGTCTATCACTTTTACAACGGGACATACGCGTAATTTTAAGGTGACATACCCAGCCGATTTTGCCAAAGCCGCAGACATGTTAGAAACTCAAAACTCTCAAACTTATTTTACGGCCGTTGGAAACGGGCTAGATGTCCACCGCCTTGCCATGAATACGGCGCAGCAAAACAAGCCATTATGGCTGTGCGGTGTTGCGCTGGATTGCGGTATGCATCTGGTTGGACATTCAGACGCAGATGTCGGTTTACATACATTAACCGACGCGATTTTGGGCGCACTTGCTGATGGTGATATTGGCGATCATTTCCCGCCCGAAGACAACCAATGGAAAGGGGCTAGCTCTGACAAATTCCTTGCCTTCGCGGCCAATAAAATCACAGAGCGCGGCGGCAAATTACAGCATGTTGATCTCACCCTGATTTGCGAGAAACCGAAATTAAAACCTCACCGCGCCGAAATGCGTGCGCGCATAGCCGAGATTTTAAATCTGCCGCTAGGCCGTGTGAGCCTCAAGGCAACAACAACTGAAAAACTTGGCTTTACGGGACGCGGCGAAGGTATAGCCGCGCAGGCCACAGCCACAGTGATTTTACCTGATGTCTAATATCACTCCAAAAATAACCCTTGCTGACATATTCAAGCTTGCTGCCGAAACATTAGACGCCGCAAAAGCCAAAGGCATCAGCCTCGCCACGGCCGAGAGCTGCACAGGCGGACTTATTGGCGCAGCCTTGACCTCTATTGATGGAAGTTCTGCCAGTTTTCATGGCGGCATCATCGCCTATGATAATGCCGTTAAAACCAAACTACTTGGCGTCCCGCCCTCAACACTTGGCAAATATGGCGCGGTGAGCGAAAAAACCGCACAGCGCATGGCTGCGGGCGCGCTTGAGCGCCTTAGTGTTGATATAGCCGTCTCGGTCACAGGCATCGCTGGCCCGGGCGGCGGGTCAGATGAAAAACCCGTTGGC
This sequence comes from uncultured Caulobacterales bacterium, assembly GCA_937929915.1. GTDB lineage: Bacteria > Pseudomonadota > Alphaproteobacteria > Caulobacterales > Maricaulaceae > Litorimonas. The sequence goes on from CALFUN010000004.1 coordinate 53,745, forward strand.
ACGGTCTGGATTGGCACCGCCCATACAGATGAGAATGGTAAGGTTATAGCTAAAGCCGCTTTGCATAATTTCGGCGATATTGGCCGCAATAAAGTACGCGATGTGACATGCTATGAAGCTTTAAAAGCACTTAAAGCTGCTTGCGTTTAATTTTGCGCAATCCCCAAAGCTTTGCACTGGGCGTCTATGTCAATCGGGCGGGCCTCTACAGTTTTGCAGATTTGCGCGGCGCGGCGTTCAAATGCGCCCAAAATCACCTCTGTCGCTCTATCCATTTTCTCGCGCACGAGTATGTTGAGTGGAAACGCTTTTAGGCTCACATCAACTGAAAATTCTATCAATGTTGAGCCATCTTCGAGCGGATGAAATACCCATAGGTTTTCCAGCGTTTTCACCGCCCCGCTTTTATCCGCTTTAAAGACACGGATCCTTCGTGCATCGCGGTCTAATTGGACTTTGGACTTAAATGTTTCGCGCAGCATTTTATAGGCAATCACAGCCTCAGCCTCAAATTCATCATCAGATATAGCCTTGGTAATCCGCAGCGCCGAAATGAGATTGATAAATTTAGGGTAGCTTTCAACATCAGCGACCATCATGAGCAACTCATCGGCAGAATGCGCGATATGACGAACAAGGTTGGTAGACGGCATGGCGAGCTTATGAATTATGCCGCGCGTTACGAGCCGCTTGCAGTTTCGCAAAATCTGAATCTGCATGATAAGATGAGCGTGTCAAAGGGCTGGCGGATACAAGTAAAAACCCTTTCGCTTTTGCAATGGTTTCATAGGATTTAAACTCTTCGGGCGTGACAAAACGATCAATCGCTGCATGTTTGCGTGTCGGCTGTAAATATTGGCCAATCGTCAAAAAATCGATACCCGCAGAGCGCATATCATCCATCACTTGCATGACTTCCTCTTTCGTCTCGCCAAGTCCCACCATCAAACCAGACTTGGTAAATTGGCTTGGGTCGCGCTCTTTGACGCGCTCTAGCAGGCGCAAAGAGTGATAATAACGCGCGCCAGGGCGAATTTTCAAATAAAGGCGCGGCACAGTTTCAAGATTGTGGTTAAACACATCGGGCCGCGCGTCAATAACCGCTTCTGCCGCGCCCGTTTTACGTAGGAAGTCTGGTGTCAGGATTTCAATGGTTGTTTGAGGCGACGCCTTGCGAATTGCATTTATAACATCGACAAAATGCTGCGCGCCGCCATCGGCCAAATCATCGCGATCCACTGAGGTAATCACAACATGTTTGAGCTGCATTTCTGTCACAGCTTCCGCGATTTTACGAGGCTCATAAGCATCCACCTCTTGCGGTAAGCCCGTTGCGACATTGCAAAAGGCGCAAGCCCGCGTGCAAATCTCGCCAAGCACCATAAATGTCGCATGAGATTTCTCCCAGCACTCACCAATATTTGGGCAAGCGGCTTCTTCGCACACTGTCACAAGGCCTTTATCTTTGACGATCTTACGCGTTTTTGCATAACCGCGCGATGTGGGCGCTTTGACACGAATCCATTTCGGTTTACGCAAAATCTCCGTCTCCGGACGATTGGCTTTTTCAGGGTGACGAACGCGTTTTGGCCCGCTCCCATTTGAATTATCAATTAAGACTGTCATAATGTATTAAATGGCGGCAATAGCGCATAAAAACAAGCTCTATTTCACCTCAAATCAGACCCTTTCTTGCTTTCAAATTGACGTGTGAAATAAAGCGCAAATACTGCATCCTTGCATTGAAGTTATTAACCTTAATTTGCTAGTCAGGAAACGAACTGGGAATGCGGCATGATAAAATCAGTTAAAATACGTGATGGACATGATAATTTCTTCACGCCGCTACGGCTGATTTTCGCCTCACTTGTTGTAATTGGCCATGCTTATGTCATCGTCTTTGGCGGGTCAGAGCATGAACCCCATATATTTTATCATTACACCTTTAGCTACATTGCCGTGAATATGTTTTTCATAGCCTCTGGATTTTTGGTCACAAAATCTATGCTCTATCGCGGCGATAGCGCGAGCTTTATAGCGGCGCGCGGTTTGCGGATTTATCCGGCGTTAATTGTGCATGTTTTATTTGTCATGTGTGTCATCGGCCCATTTGTCACAAATTTACCTTTAGGTGAGTTTTTCAGCTCACCTGATTGGTATTTACAGCCCTTAAAAGTTTTAAGTTTCTACCAAACTGAAATGTCTATGCCAGGCATATTCTCGACAAATTCGGAACAAATTGGCTCCGGCGCACTTTGGACTTTGCGGTATGAAATTCTCGCCTATATCGGGACGTGGCTGTTATTTTTAATCGGAGCGCTGCGCTATAAATGGATGATAGCCGCACAATTCATTCTGCCTTGTTTGGCGTGGGTTATTGGTACGCATTTGGGAATTTTTAACACCTTACCCGCAACATTTGAAAGTCTTGGACGCTTTGGCATAGCTTACGGCCTTGGCGCAGCCCTTTATGCTTACCGCGAAAAAATTTCATTCAACATATTGCTTATCCCTGTGTTCTTAGCCCTGACTTGGGTCACGCGAAATCATATCGCAATCCTTGAAATCTTCATGAACTTAATGCTGGCTTGGGGGGTCATGTTAGCCGCTTATATGCGGGCACCGAAACTGGCTTGGACACAGACATTATCAGACGTATCTTACGGAATTTATATCTATCATTGGGCAATATTACAAAGCCTGTTTTACGTCTTCCCCAAAATCACTGTCTGGCCGCTTATCATTATCGGTTACGCCATCACGCTCATCCTCTCACAGCTCTCATGGCATATCATCGAAAAACCCACCCTCAAACTCAAAGGGGTAACAGCGAAAAACCTGCAAGGCATAATGGATAAATTAAATCTGAAACGAAAAACCGTTTAATTTTTCCCGCGAATAAGTATTAAAACTTTAAGCTTTATATTGTCATAGTGAGCTTAAGAGCAACGAAGGGGGAGGTTAGCCATGCATATAATTGGGATTATTACATCAATTTGTTTCTTGATTTTTTGGTTAAGCCGCGCGGTACGCGGTGCTGGAGACATTGCTGACACGGCAAATAATATTGCAAATATTCCCCGAAAACGACGATTTCAAAAGGCGGCGAATAAGTCAGGTTTTGATCTGGTAGAATCCCCTATCGAAGCAGCAACGGTCTTAATGATTGCGACAGCCCGTATGAGTGATGAGCGCAGAATAACGGATAAAAGTGAGGCTGAGATTATCACGCAATTATGCGATAACATGCAATTAGAAAAAGACGATGCAGATGGGCTTTACCGGCAAATGCATAGTCTTACTTATGATGTTGTACTCCCTGAAAACGCTCTGTTTCCAATGTTAAAAATATTACAGAGCGAAATTGATCGTAAAGATGCAGAAAGCCTTGCACAAATGATGGAAGCTGTTGGCGCATCCGTTCATAACATAAACACAGAGCAAAAAGAGTTTATTCGTAGGTTCCGTGAACGCATGAACCTAGGCCGTTAAAACTGCCTTGATTGGCCAGTTTCAACCGAATATCTCAAAAGACAAGTCAGGCATATTTGATTAAAAATGGATTGTCCTATCATAGGCATCTAGTACCGCTTCATGCATCATCTCAGAGAGTGTTGGGTGCGGGAAGACTGTTTCCATTAACTCATGCTCTGTTGTTTCTAGGTTTTGCGCGATTGTATAGCCTTGGATAAGTTCCGTCACTTCCGCGCCAATCATATGCGCGCCGAGCAGTTCGCCCGTTTTCGCGTCAAATACCGTTTTAATCAGGCCTTCGGGTTCACCCAGCGCAATCGCTTTGCCATTACCAATATAAGGGAAACGTCCAACTTTAACGTCATACCCTGCCGCTTTGGCTTGAGCTTCAGTATGGCCCACACTGGCAATTTGTGGATGGCAATAGGTACATCCTGGGATAGCATCGGCATTGAGCGGATGCGGATTACCGCCCGCAATCTTCTCAATGCAGATTATCCCTTCATGAGACGCTTTATGTGCAAGCCATGGCGGTGTTGTTACATCCCCAATCGCATAAAGCCCGCTGACACCCGTAAAGGAAAACTCATCAACCGTGATATGGCTACGATCTATTTTTACGCCCAGCGCCTCTAGGCCCATATCTTCGACATTCCCGACAATACCAATAGCGAGGATCACGCGGTCAAATTCGATATTTTCAATTTCATCACCGCTGGCTAAAGTTGCTGTGACATTTTTCGCATTTTTCTTAACCGTTTTAACTTGCGTATTTGTTTTGATATTCATGCCGCGTTTCTCAAATGATTTGCGAGCCATAGCGGATATCTCTTCGTCCTCGACAGGTAAGATACGATCCATCATTTCAACAATCGTCACATCTGCGCCAAAAGCATTATAAAAACTCGCAAATTCCATACCAATCGCGCCAGACCCAATAACGAGGAGTTTTTTGGGCATTGTATCTGGCACCATCGCTTCGCGCGCTGTCCAAATGAACTTTCCGTCTGACTCTAATCCTGCAGGCGGGATTGTCCGCGCCCGCGCGCCCGTTGCCAAAATGACATGTTTGGCTTGGTAATCTTGCTCTTCAACGCTTACGGTTGGTGCAGGGTTGCCGGCTTTAAGTGTTGCAAATCCTGCAATAACGCTGACTTTATTTTTCTTCATCAAATGCTTGATACCGCCCGAGAGTTGCCCCGCTATTTTGCGAGAGCGCTGCACGATTTTCTGTAAATCAAATGACGGATTAGCCGATAATCCGTAATCACTCGCATGTTGCATATTGTGATACACTTCGGCCGAACGCAGCAAGGCTTTAGTCGGGATACACCCCCAATTTAAGCACACGCCGCCAAGCTCTGATTTTTCAACAATAGCTGTTTTAAACCCAAGCTGCGCGGCACGAATAGCGGTGACATACCCCCCGGGGCCAGAGCCAATAACAATGACATCATATTGTGTATCGGCCATCTATTTATCCTCGCATATACATAAAATATCTTGCGCTGCTATGACAGAATTACAGTCAGATTTGAACCATAAATTACGGTCAAATTCGGTAAAACTTCCCATAAAACATATTGCTAAGGTAAAGATTAATCTCCTGATTAATCACTTGATTAATCCTCGGGTTAATTGTCCGATGAATACCCTGCCGCCGCGATGAGCTTGCTTGCCTGTTCGCGCAATTCAGGCGTGGATAATTTACCGCCAATACGCTGGGCTAAATCCAGATGCCCGTTCTCTATGGCGCTGTCAAAAATATCAAGATAGGCTTGATCTCGTATCTTTTTATCTGTGATACGCCGTGCTGATTTAAAAGCTTTATCAAGCCCTGTCATGCTCTGCGCATTCGCCATTTCATCTTTCACAATGAACGTGGCTGTAGCGCGCGGTTTCATGACGGTATCCGCCTGTTTTGTAGATGTCTCAGGTAACATTTCAGAAGCCGTTTCAGATACGGTTTTAGGCACCGTTTGTGCCCCTGAACCATATGTCTTAGCCGTGTCCAAAGCCGCTTTATTTTGAAGCGCGCCTGATGAAGATATATCTGATGAAGATATATCCGCGGCTTTATTAGAATTAACTGTAATAGCGGGTTTAGGTATGGTCTTTTCGGAATAATCCCCTGCATTGCCAAGACCAAAATACACCGCAGCGCCAGCCGCCCCTGCTAAAACCATCCCTATCAATAAAGCGCGTTTTATCACGATAATCTCCTCGCACAGCCCCTTATTATCTGCCCTGCGCGCATAACCTAGCATGGATTCGATGCCAGTACCAATAGGGCTCGCGCGATAGGCGAAACCCCGCGCTTAGAGCATCATCGTGATGGGCTGTTCAGTATAACGCTTAAAGTGCTGAAGCCATTTTGCGCCCATCGCGCCGTCAACCACACGATGATCGCACGTCAACGTCACAGTCATTAGCGTGGCCACAGCCAGCGCGCCGTCTTTGACAACAGGCCGCGGTGCGCCGGCTCCGACTGACAAAATCATGCCGTGCGGCTCATTAATGATAGAGCCAAATTCACGAATCCCCATCATCCCCAAATTAGAAATAGAGAATGTGCCGCCCTGATATTCATGCGGCTTTAATTTGCGGTCCTTGGCTCGGCTCGCAAGATCTTTCATCTCGCCAGAAATCGTAGATAGGCCTTTATTTTCAGCCCCGCGCACAACAGGCGTTATTAGCCCGCCATCAATCGCAACAGCCACAGCAACATCCGCATGTTTGTGCAGCGCAATTCCGTCTGGCGTGTAGCTCGCATTACATTCTGGCACATGCTTAAGCGCTAATGCGCAAGCACGTATCAACATATCATTGACGGAAATTTTAATCCCCTCTGGCGCTTGGCTATTAAGCTCCTTACGCATTTTGAGCAGATTATCGATCTCGCAATCAATCACTAAAGGGAAATCAGGGACATTTTCATGGCTAGCGCTGAGGCGCCGAGCCACAACCTTTTGAACGCCATTGAGCGGGATAAGATCATAACTGCCTGCCTCTACGCCGAACTTCGTTAAGTATTCAGCTCCGCCGCCCAGCGGCATACCAAGCTCAGTGGTTGTCGCCGTAGCTTGCGCCGCCGCTTTGGGTGCAGGTGCGGGTGCGGGTTGCGGCGCAGATTTCGCTGTTTCAATATCGGCTTTAACAATGCGGCCATTTGGGCCAGAGCCAGAGATAGATGCCAGTTCAAGCCCTGCCTCGTTCGCGAGACGTTTAGCAAGCGGTGACGCTTTGATGCGCTCACCAGAGACGCTATGTTGTGGCTGCGCCGCCGCTTGAGGTGTTGGCGAAGTTTGCGGTGCAGGCGCAGCTTTAACTTCAGGCTCCGCTTTAGCTTCAGGCGCAGTTTTCGCGCCGCCAACCGTATAATTATCGACAGCGCTTGCGTCTTCATCATCTTCGAGCAGCAGCGCAATCGGGGCGTTGACTTTCACGCCCTCTGTGCCGCCGGTAACAAGGATTTTGGCAATCACACCTTCTTCGACCGCTTCGATTTCCATCGTCGCTTTATCGGTTTCAATCTCGGCCAAAAGGTCGCCAGAATTGACCGTATCGCCCTCTTTCACGAGCCATTTAGACAAAGTGCCTTCTTCCATAGTCGGCGATAAGGCGGGCATGAGGATTTCAATGGGCATGGCGCGGCTCTCTTTAATTATATCCGCTCATCCCAGCAAAAGCTGGGAACCAGAGCAAAGGCAGAAAATGGGAAAGGTTCGGACTGGACGCCAACTTTCGTTGGGGAGAGCGGGAAGATGGGAGCAGGCATGAGGGTTTCAATAATCTGTTCTTTATTTTTTCCAGATAATTCATCATCAAGGGAATCTTCGCCCAGACCTACAATTATTCTGCGACCTTCAATGGAAAATGCAAATTTCCCACTTGTCTTAGGGTCTACATCTAACAGATTAATCGACATAACAAACCTTTTTCGCCGCAGCCACCACATCCTCAGTTCCCGGCAAGCTCATCGCTTCCAAATTTGCGGCATAGGGCAGAGGCACATCCACTTGGAAGACGCGTTCTGGCGGAGCGTCGAGATAATCAAAAGCCTCAGCCACGACGCGGGCGGCGATTTCTGCACCGATACCGCTTTGTCCCCAACCTTCTTCGGCGCAGACTAAGCGGTTCGTTTTCTTCACACTCTCAATCACAGTATCGCTATCAAGTGGACGGATGGTGCGCAGGTCAATCACCTCGGCGTCAATGCCTGCACCTGCGAGAATTTCCGCCGCCTCAAGGCAGCGCCCGACCATGCGGCTATGGGCGACAAGTGTCACATCCGTGCCAATGCGGCGGATTTTTGCTTTCCCAATCGGAATTAGAAAATCATCCATATCAGGCACATCAAAACTCTCGCCGTAAAGCAGTTCATGTTCTAAAAACACAACGGGATTTGGGTCGCGAATAGCGGCTTTGAGCAGCCCCTTCGCATCGGCAGCATCATAAGGCGCAACGACTTTAAGGCCCGGCACATTAGCATACCAACTTGAATAATCATGGCTGTGCTGCGCACCCACACGCGAGGCCGCGCCGTTCGGGCCGCGAAACACAATCGGACAACGCATTTGACCACCTGACATATACAGTGTTTTAGCCGCAGAATTTATAATATGATCAATGGCTTGCATGGCAAAGTTCCACGTCATAAATTCGACAATAGGCCGCAAACCGCCCATCGCCGCCCCACATCCAATACCCGCAAAACCATGTTCAGTAATCGGCGTATCAATGACGCGGCGCTCGCCAAATTCTTGGAGTAAATCGCGCGTCACCTTATAGGCACCTTGATATTGGGCGACTTCTTCGCCCATCACAAAGACGGTTTCGTCGCGGCGCATTTCCTCAGCCATGGCATCGCGCAGCGCATCACGCACTGTGGTTTCAACCATTTTGATATTGGTTGGAATATCAGGATCATTTGCGATTTGAGCTGTCATAGGCGCCGAGCTTGACATCACTGGCGCAGGTGTAGGCTCGGACATAGGTTCAGGCGAGGTTTCGGCTTGCACAGGTGCAGGTTCAGGCGCAGCAGTCGCCGCCCCGAGGTCTGAGGCGCTTTCCCCCTCCTCCAAAAGCTGCAAGATAACCGCGCCGACTTTGACATTATCTGTCCCCGCCGCCACGACAATTTTCCCAACTGTGCCTTCGTCGATGCTCTCGACTTCCATCGTCGCTTTATCCGTTTCAATTTCAGCCAAAATATCGCCAGAGCGCACAGTATCGCCTTCTTTGACGAGCCATTTAGACAGTGTGCCTTCCTCCATAGTCGGAGAGAGGGCGGGCATTTGAATATCAATCGCCATGTCTAAACCTCCGCATCCAAAAGCACATCTGTGTAAAGCTCTGACGGATCAGGCTCAGGACTTGTTTGCGCAAATTCTGCCGCATCAGCGACGATAGCTTTGATTTCTTTATCAATCGCTTTGAGACTGTCGTCATCGGCCCATTTTTCATCCAGCAAGCGCGCACGCACCATATCAATCGGGTCGCTTTCGCTGCGGGTCTTGGTGACTTCATCGCGAGAGCGATATTTGGCTGGGTCAGACATGGAATGACCGCGGTAACGGTACGTCTTCATTTCTAAGATCATTGGGCCTTTACCGCTGCGGGCATGGGTAATCGCCTTTTGCGCCGCATCGCGCACAGCCATAACATTCATGCCGTCAACTTGGACACCTTCAATTTCAAAGCTAATGCCGCGTTTAAACAGCTCCGTTTCCGCAGACGACCGCTCAACCGATGTCCCCATGGCATATTGGTTATTTTCAATGACGAAAACAACGGGCAAATCCCACAGCTTGGCCATGTTAAATGTCTCATAGACTTGGCCTTGATTGGAAGCCCCATCCCCAAAAAACGCTAGGCTGACCGCGCCATTATCCAGATATTTATTCGCAAACCCAAGGCCCGCGCCCAGCGGAACCTGCGCGCCAACAATCCCGTGGCCACCATAAAACTTTTTCTCTGTAGAGAACATATGCATAGAGCCGCCTTTGCCGCGTGAATAACCGCCGCTGCGCCCTGTCAGTTCTGCCATCACACCGCGCGATTCCATACCACATGCGAGCATATGGCCATGGTCGCGATAGCCCGTAATCATTTGGTCACCCTCTTGCATCGCAGACCGGCACCCCACAACAACCGCTTCTTGGCCGATATAAAGGTGACAAAATCCTGCGATTTGACCCATACCATAGAGCTGTCCCGCTTTTTCTTCAAAGCGGCGTATTAAGAGCATGTCGCGATAATACCCAAGTAATTCGTCTTGACCGACTTTTAAGGTTGATTTTTTGGGTTTGGTTTTTTTGGAAGCGGCCATAAAACTCTCTATGTTTCGTATGTAAAATAATTTACATGTAAATCGAGAGCTTCATGTCTAGCTTATGGGGTTGGGTCAAGCCAAATCGTCAATTCTTTCGTATCCGAAACATACAATTTTTTGCGAGCTTCAACATCTAGCACATCTAGGTCTAATCCATCGGCTTTTAACGCACCGACCTGTGTTTCTAACATCTCACGCTGGCCCTCAAGCGCGGTGAGTTTCATCTGCAGGCTATCGCGGCGATCCGCATAATCCATCCAGCGAATAACACCTTGCGAGCCGCTAAAGGCATGAAACGCCAAATAGGCATAAAGCGCCATTAAGGCCAAAGCGGGCGCACGGCCCTTAAAATTTTGCAGTTTAGATATGTTATAAAATCTTTGCACAAAGCTTATTTAAGCCATGTGAGTTATAGCTTCGTTAACCATGACAAAGAATCGGTTATTTTATTGGGTCATTATGCATAATAAAAAGGCGCTCTCGCGCCAATTTTAGAATGGTCATATATTCGCAAGATAACGGGGTTTAACTGCGCCCTTTTGGCATAACACTCTGGCCCGCATATACCGCCATTTCGCCGAGCTGTTCTTCAATCCGCAATAATTGGTTATATTTTGCAAGACGGTCAGAGCGCGCAAGAGAGCCTGTCTTGATTTGTCCGCAATTTGTCGCCACAGCCAAATCAGCAATCGTTGTATCAGCTGTTTCGCCAGAACGGTGGCTCATCACAGCCGTAAAACCTGCCCTGTGCGCCATATCTACGGCGTCGAGTGTTTCTGACAATGTTCCAATCTGATTGACTTTCACGAGGATTGAATTCGCCGCCGCCTTTTCAATACCTGTTTTGAGGCGCTTTGGGTTTGTCACAAATAAATCATCTCCAACAAGCTGACACCGCCCGCCAATTTTTGCATTTAGCGCAATCCAGCCCTCCCAATCATCCTCATCCATACCGTCTTCGATGGAGATGATTGGATAATTTTCAACCAAATCAGCCAGATAATCTACAAATTGGGCCGAAGATAAAGCCTTACCCTCGCCTTTCAACTCATAGGTTTTCGTTTCGCGATTGTAAAATTCCGTCGACGCGACATCCATAGCCAAAAAGACATCTTTACCTGGCGTATATCCCGCCGCTTCAATCGCGCTCATAATATAATCTAGCGCATGTTTGGAGCCGTCAAGATTCGGGGCAAAGCCGCCCTCATCTCCGACATTAGTATTATGGCCATCCGCATTGAGTTTAGCCTTAAGCGCGTGGAAAATTTCAGCCCCGCAGCGCAGTGCCTCGCGAAAATTAGGCGCGCCCACCGGCATCACCATAAATTCTTGGACATCAATCGGATTATCGGCATGTTCGCCGCCATTAATGATATTCATCATCGGCACAGGCAGAATATGTGCATTGGCCCCGCCAACATAGCGGTAAAGCGGCACTTGCTGGCTATCTGCCACAGCCTTTGCCAGCGCAAGAGACACGCCAAGCATCGCATTGGCCCCCAGACGGGCTTTATTTTCCGTGCCGTCAAGTTCAATAAGGATTTGGTCTATACCGCGCTGATTCTCTGCATCTAAACCATAGAGCGTATCGGCGATTTCTGTGTTTACATTTATAACAGCTTGCTGAACGCCCTTGCCCAGATAGCGCGCTTTATCACCGTCGCGCAGTTCAACGGCTTCATGCGCGCCTGTTGATGCCCCGCTTGGCACTGCGGCACGACCAAAAGCCCCGTCAGAAAGGGTTATATCAACTTCAAGTGTTGGGTTACCGCGACTATCCAGGATTTCCCTGGCGAAAATTTCTTCAATCTCTACCATGGGGAGGCTCCTATAATGCTTTTCGCTAATCTTTTGGTGTTAAAACCTGACGACCACGATATGTACCTGATTTCAGGTCAATGTGGTGTTGGCGGCGCAGTTCACCGCTATCTTTATCTTCGACATAATTTACAGCCGACAAAGAATCATGAGAGCGGCGCATACCGCGGCGTGAATTCGAGATTTTACTCTTAGGGACAGCCATCGGGGCCTCCATAGTGACAAATGTAAAACGGCCCGCTACAGCAAGGCCGTGGAATTGACGCGCTCCTACAAAATTTAACGCGCGACTGCAAGGGGTTTATGTGCGTGATATTGCCTTCATCCAATTTGAACGAACCGCTATAGAGCGCAGCCCAATCCTATAGAGCGCAGCCCAATCATTGACAGCTAGGCTATTCATGCCTAATGCGCGCGCAGGCCGTTATGACGCTCATGCCATAACGACATGCCGCCGATGACGGATTTTTTCATGAAGTCTTTTAATGAACTGAACCTCTGCAAGCCTTTAGCGCGCGCATTGGATGATTTGGGCCATGACAGCCCTACGCCTATTCAAATACAGGCTATTCCTCCCGCCCTAAAGGGCCGCGATGTTATGGGCATTGCCCAAACGGGTACAGGAAAGACAGCTGGGTTTTCCCTGCCAACTCTGCATCATATCTTTACGGATGATAGAGACCCGCCAAAGCGCGGCGCGCGCGCTTTAATCTTGGCTCCCACCCGAGAACTTGCCAGCCAGATCGCAGAAAGCGTGCGCAGCTATGGCCGCCATATGCCAAACCTCTCCGTAGCATGTATATTTGGTGGCGTACCGATTAACCGCCAAATCCAGAAACTGACGGGCGGCAATGATGTCCTTGTCGCAACCCCTGGGCGGTTGATTGATTTACTTGACCGTAAAGCCATCAAGCTTGCTGAGGTTGAGGTTTTGATCTTGGACGAGGCCGATCAAATGATGGATATGGGGTTTATCCATGCACTTAAGAAAATCGTGCCTATTTTGCCGAAAGATCGCCAGACATTATTTTTCTCTGCTACGCTCGGGTCAAAAATCAAGCAGCTCTCCAAGCAATTCCTCATTGATCCCGTGCATATCTCTGTCACCCCTGCCAATACAACGGCAGAAAAAGTCACACAAATCATGTACCGCCTAACCAAAGCCGAAAAGCAAAATCATTTAGCTGTAGAATTATTGCGCGAAGATGTGGAGCGATCTCTTGTCTTTACCCGAACTAAACACGGCGCTGACCGTGTTGTGAAACGCTTGCAAAAAGTCGGCATACCAGCCGTCGCCATTCATGGGAATAAATCACAAGGCCAGCGTACACGTGCATTAGACGCCTTTCGTTCTGGCCAAGTTTCAACTTTGGTCGCAACCGACATCGCAGCGCGCGGCATTGATATTCCCGACATCACCCATGTCTTCAATTTCGAAATTCCCAATGTGCCTGAACAATATGTTCACAGAATTGGCCGCACCGCTCGGGCCAATACATCTGGAATCGCGATTAGTTTCGTGGATAGCGAAGAAGCAGCCTATCTCAGAGACATAGAAAAATTATTAAAAGACAAAATTCCCGAAGGCGAAATACCCTCTGATTTGAACGAACAGATAAACGCGCTGAAATCTCGCACAGCTATCGTCGTGGAACAAAAGCCTTATGTAGAAACCCGCAAAGGCCGCGGTAAATCCAAAAAGAAAAAAGCACAGTTTAGCAAAGACCGCGCGAATAAACAAAACAAGCCTCAAACCCACGCATCCAAAGAAGACAAGCCGAAATCTGATAAGCCAAAATCTAATAAACCGCGCGCCGATAAATCTCGCCCCAAGACAGCGAACACCGAGGCGCCAAAAATGTCAGGTGGCAGCGACACGCAAGCCCCGCGTAGCCGCACAAAACCCTCCAAACCAAGCTCCCAGCGCTGGGTAAAAGGCAATAAACGCCGCCGCCCAAATAAGGGCAAACGTCCTAATAGCGGCGGGCCTACGGGGGCAAAACCATAAGCGTTAAGTGTGTTACGAATATGCATTAGGTTGATTTAGCCTTTTTGCATCACATCTAAAAATTCAAGTCCCAAGCTACTCGCTTCTTAATCAACTTAAAAAACACTCCTCTCTTAATCGAAGTCTTTTACGCGGCCACGATTTTTTTTGATTTGGCTGCGTTCAGTTTTCTTTTTAAGGCGTTTTTGCACAGCTCCGTAACTGGGCCGTGTTGCGCGGCGAGGCTCTGGGATTGTCACGGCTTCGAGTAATAATGCCTTAAGACGGGCTATCGCCTCTACACGGTTTCTGATTTGAGTACGGTGATTTTGCGATTTGATTGTTATAATGCCGCTTTGCGAAATACGCCGGTCCCTATGCTTCATTATCCGTTCACGGTAAGTTTGCGGCATCGGCAATGCCGTAATATCGAGCTGTAAATGCACAGCTGATGAGGTTTTATTCACATGTTGCCCGCCAGGCCCAGATGCGCGGATTGCATGAAATTCAATGCAGGATATAGGCACAGAAAAACGGCGGTTAATAAAGACCGCTTTTTCCTCGCTATGTTTCGAGCTGGCTATATCATCCGCAGCTATATCGCCGCCTTAATCGCCGCAAGCGCATCATCCGCGCCGTCAGGATTATTCCCGCCCGCCTGCGCCATACCCGGTTTCCCGCCGCCGCGTCCGCCAACTTTTTCGGCCCCTATATTAACGAGGCTTGCTGCCGAATATGTATCAATACGGTCATCCGATACGGCCACAGCCACGGCGACTTTGCCGCCATCTTTGGCTACAAAGGCAATAACACCTGAACCAAGCCCTTGCATTTGATCATTGAGCATAGCGCGCAAATCCTTGCCCGACACCCCCTCCATAACGCGGCCAATAAATGGCACGCCATGAATATCTTCAGGCCCAGACGCTCCGCTCCCGCCCCCTAATGCAAGCTGCTTTTTGGCCTCGGAAAGGTCTTTTTCGAGACGTTTACGATCCGCCATCAACATTTCAATTCTTGCAGGCACATCTTCGGGTTTTGCCTTGAGCATATCAGCAGCTTTGCGTGTATAGCCCGCATGTGTTTCAAGATATTGCCGCGCGGCCTCCCCTGTGACCGCCTCAACGCGGCGAATGCCTGCGGCCACTGCGCCCTCAGAGATTATCTTGAACAAAGCAATATCGCCCGTGCGCGCAACATGGGTGCCGCCGCATAATTCGACCGAATAAGGTTTATCCATATCCGCGAGCGGCTCGCCCAGCGACAAGACCCTGACTTCATCACCATATTTCTCACCAAATAACGCTATAGCGCCCGATTTCATGGCTTCATCAGGGTGCATATGTTGCGTCAAAGCTTCGGCATTTTGTAAAATGACCGCATTGACCTCATCTTCAACTCGCGCCAATTCTTCGCGTGTAATGGCCGCGCCGTGACTAATATCAAAACGGATACGTTCCCCATCGACCATTTGGCCTTTTTGAGTCACATGCTCACCTAGCTCGCGGCGCAAAGCTTCATGCATAATATGCGTTGCCGAATGATTGGATTTCATCCGCTCACGGTTCTCAGCATCCACAGATAATGCCGCTAAATCGCCTGTCGAAATTTGTCCTGATAATGTGCCAATATGAACATGCAGATCGCCCGCTTTTTTCTGTACATCTGTGATGTCAATCTGCGCGCCGTTGGTAAATACGGCCCTGCCCTTATCACCCGCTTGGCCGCCGCTTTCTGCGTAAAATGGTGTCTTGGTCGTTAAGAACATGACGGGGCCAGAGACAGCTTGTTTCACCACTGCGCCGTCTTGAATAATTGCAAGGATATTTTCATCTGCGCTAAGGGTATCATAGCCCGTAAATTCGCTTGCGCCGTGGCGATCACGCAGCTCTGTCCAAATCGCATCTGTGCCTGTATCGCCTGATTTAAACCCGCCCGCACGGGCTTGAGCTTTTTGCCGGCTCATCGCCGTATCAAAGCCGTCCGTATCAACAGAAATCCCTTTAGTGCGCAAGGCATCTTGGGTTAAATCAATCGGAAAACCATAGGTATCGTAAAGTTTAAACGCCGTTTCGCCGTCAAGCTTATCCCCGTCCGTCATATTCTTAGTAGCTTCGTCCAGCAGCGCTGTTCCGCGGCCAAGCGTACGGCGGAACCGATCTTCTTCTTGCTCAAAGACAGCCTCAATAGAGGCTTGAGCGCGGCCAAGCTCACTATATGCCTCGCCCATTTGCGAAACAAGGCTTGGGACAAGACGGTGCATAAGCGGATCTTTTGCGCCAAGAATATGGGCGTGACGCATGGCGCGGCGCATAATACGGCGCAGCACATAACCGCGGCCTTCATTAGACGGGCTCACTCCATCTGCCATGAGAAAGGCACAACTGCGCAGGTGGTCTGCGATAACACGATGAGAGAATTTGGCCTCGCCTTCGGCTTTAACACCCGTCAAATCGACTGACGCATCTACAAGCGCTTTGAACAAATCAACATCGTAATTATTATGTTGTCCTTGCAAAATTGCGGCAATACGCTCAAGCCCCATGCCTGTATCAATAGAAGGCTTGGGTAAGTCTGTTTGCGATCCATCGGCATGTTTTTCATATTGCATGAATACGAGGTTCCAAATTTCGATAAATCTATCCCCGTCCTCATCAGGCGAGCCAGGAGGGCCGCCCGTTATATTCGGGCCGTGGTCATAAAAAATTTCAGAACATGGGCCGCATGGCCCTGTATCGCCCATCGCCCAAAAATTATCGGATGTGGCAATACGTATGATGCGTTCATCCTGTAAGCCTGCAATTTTTTTCCACAGATGAAAAGCCTCTTCATCCGTATGATAAATGGTGACAAGCAATTTATCTTTATCAAGCCCGAAATCACCCGTTACCAACTCCCAAGCATGTTGAATGGCGCGCTCTTTGAAGTAATCTCCAAATGAAAAATTCCCCAACATTTCGAAAAATGTATGATGCCGGGCCGTATAGCCCACATTATCTAAATCATTATGTTTGCCGCCAGCCCGTACACATTTTTGAGACGTAGCCGCTCGCGGTGAAGGCGGGGTTAAGCCGCCTGTAAAATAGTCTTTAAACTGCACCATGCCCGCATTGGTGAATAATAGCGTTGGGTCATTATCTGGCACAAGCGGACTGGACGGCAATACCGCATGTTCATTTGCTCCAAAGAAATCGAGGAATTGTTGTCGAATATCAGCCAAGCTCGTCATGTCATCATATCCTTAAGCGCATTATCACGCGCTTATCATAAAGCGAAATTTGCTTTTCATATAGAAAGAGCGCCTAGCTGTGCCAAGCGCTCATTTATTTTAATTTCAGCCATATCGGCATTACCCGAACATATCAGTTGTTTTTACGCCTTTAAAGCTTCTGGCTCTTGGCCATTATCTTCAATTTGCTCACTCTTTGGCATGAGTAATTCTTCTTCAATCAAACCTTCATTCGTCCGAATTTTACGTTCAATATCATCAGCAATATCTGGATTCGCTTTCAAAAAAGCGCGTACATTTTCGCGCCCTTGCCCAATACGTTCATCACCATAAGAATACCAAGAACCAGATTTCTCAACAACTTCAGCTTTAACGCCAAGATCAATCAACTCACCTGTCTTAGAAATTCCTTCCCCATACATAATATCAAATTCGACTTGACGGAATGGCGGGGCGACTTTGTTTTTAACAATCTTCACACGAGTCTGATTACCAATAACTTCATCCCGATATTTAATCGCGCCAATACGGCGAATATCTAAACGCACAGACGAATAGAACTTAAGCGCATTCCCACCCGTTGTTGTCTCTGGCGAACCATACATGACACCGATTTTCATTCGAATTTGGTTGATGAAAATAACCATACAACCCGATTTAGAAATAGAACCAGTGAGTTTGCGCAAAGCTTGGCTC
Organism: uncultured Caulobacterales bacterium; assembly: GCA_937929915.1. Lineage (GTDB taxonomy): Bacteria > Pseudomonadota > Alphaproteobacteria > Caulobacterales > Maricaulaceae > Litorimonas. The sequence continues at coordinate 71,283 of CALFUN010000004.1, forward strand.
ATAAGACGCGCTTGTAGACCTGGCAGGCTATCACCCATATCTCCTTCAAGCTCTGCACGCGGCGTTAGCGCCGCAACCGAGTCGATAACCAATACATCAATCGCGCCAGAGCGCACCAATGTGTCGGCAATTTCTAAGCCTTGCTCCCCTGTATCAGGCTGGGCGATCAAAAGCTCATTCACATCAACCCCTAATTTTCCTGCATAGACAGGATCAAGCGCATGTTCTGCGTCAATAAAAGCCGCCACGCCGCCTTCTTTTTGAATCTCTGCCACGCAATGTAAGGATAAAGTTGTTTTACCAGAGCTTTCTGGCCCGTAAATTTCAATGACGCGACCCTTAGGCAAACCGCCTATGCCGAGCGCAATATCAAGACCCAAAGACCCTGTAGAAACGGCTTCGACATCCATTGTTGCTTTTTGTCCCAATTTCATCACAGCGCCCTTACCAAAGGCCCTATCGATTTGAGACAAGGCAGCGTCTAAAGCCGCGCCTTTATTTTTATCCGTTGCTTTACCAACGACTTGAAGAGGTGTTGTATTTCTGGCCATGTTGAACTCCAGTCAAACTCTCGGAGCCCATCGAAAGTTTAAAAAAGTTACGGCTGATATTGGACTGCCGCTAAGGTTTATGTTTCATATTTGTTCTCATTAATCAAGAACAAAAACAGAACTTATGTGAATTTTGTTAAAAAACCTCACCGATTTCCATCTTCACCTTCTCTGCAAGCTGCGCCAATGTGAAGGGTTTGGGGAGAAATGTCACGTCAGGTTCTTCGGATAGCAAGTCTGAAAACTCTTCTTCAGCATAGCCCGATATAAAGACGATTCGCGCATCTCCTAACATATCACGGCCTTGCTTGAGAAGCTCAGGCCCGCCCAAGCCTGGCATGACGACATCTGAAATCATTAAATCAAATGGCGTATCCGTATCTTCAAGAATTTCCAAAGCCTCCTCGCCATCCTCGGCTTCGACGACTTTATATCCCTTTTTACGCAAAGATTTGGCAGCAATATCACGCACAGAGGCCTCGTCTTCAACAAAGAGTATATTACCCTGCCCTGCCAAATAAGAGGGTTTACGCACGGGCGCGGCGATTTTAACAGGCGCCGCCTCAGTCACGGCATCAGCATCAGCGGCAGGTAGGAAGATACGGAATATTGTACCTTTGCCAAGCTCACTTTGCACATCTAAATGCCCGCCTGTCTGCTGAACAATGCCGTAAACCGTCGCAAGCCCCAATCCCGTTCCCTTACCAAGCTCTTTGGTTGTAAAGAAAGGCTCGAAAATTTTGCTTTTAACCTCATCACTCATACCAGAGCCCGTATCTTTGACAGAGATAACAACGAAATCATCCCCTGCAATACCGCGCAGCGCCTCTAACAAGGCCGTATCGACAATCGCTTCACGCGGCATCACTGCACTTCGTACCTCGATATGTCCGCCGCCTTGGGCCTCCATCGCATCGCGAGCATTGACGCAAAGATTCATAAGAATTGTGTCAATCTGGCTTTTATCCGCCATTACGGGCGGCAATCCGCGTTCATGCACCATCGTTAGTTTCGCGCGTTCACCCAAAGTTTGCTTGAGCGTCATAACCATATCAGAGAGCGTATCAGTGACATTTAACACTTCCATGCGCCGAGTTTGCTTACGAGAAAAAGCGAGTAATTTTTTAACAAGCGCGGCCGCGCGTGCGCCAGTCGTATTGATGATTTGCAATTCTGGATAGGATGGATCCCCGACGGGGTGACGCTGTAACAGCTCGTCCGTGTTCAAACGTATGGCTGTCAAAAGATTATTAAAATCATGTGCCACGCCAGCCGCGAGTTGCCCAATCGCTTGCATTTTCTGGCTTTGAATCAACTGATCTTCAAGGGATTTACGCGCACTCACGTCAACGAGATAAACCCAGAACATATCAGAGGGCGGCTTGTCATGCCCTTTAGATGCCTCTGACTGCGCATCATGAACAATATATGTGCTGACAGATAAGCTCAAATCCCCCGCTAATGTCGCATCATATGGCCTATCAGCTGAACATTTTGATGCGTCCAATTTTAAAAACCTATGTTCTCCGTCTCTGACAGCAAAAATATCCGACAAACGCATATCTTGCCAATCCGTCTGGCCGCTCATGCGTTCAAAAGCTGGGTTCGCAGATTTGATTTTAGCTGTCCCAAGATGGGTACCCTGAACCTGCAAAACAGCAACGGGCGCCGCAGATAAGCTCTCCCCGCGCGTAGAGCGCCTTTCCATACGGTCATCATTAATAGTTTCATCTGCGCCTGCGCTCGCCAAAAGCGTTGATTTGCCTGCCGCCGCGCTTAAATCATTCTTTTTCGTCTCATCTGCATCGCCAGATTGCGCGCTCACAGCCAAGGTTGAATGACCGTAAAGCGCAACGCTGGCCGCCAGTTCGCCCGAACTAAGTGTTTTCCACGTGCCAACCATTAAAGTTGGCGTCACAACACCTTTGCGAGTGATAAGCCGCGCATCCGTGCGCACGACACGCCCTGCTTCGGCGGGACTATCCAAAAGCGCCTGCGGGTTTTCGATAAATTCAGCCATATGCTTCGGCGCTGCCGCATTCTCTCCGCCCAGCCACCGGTTCAGAACAGAATTTGTGGTCAGAACCTTGCCTGTTTTATCCACGGCAAATAACCCAACGGGGGCGTCAGAGAGCAAATTGGCCTCCGTTCCGCCCATATGTGTCACATCAATAATTTCCCAAAGAAAATGCCCCGCCAACTCTGGCAAACGGCTCACATGCAAAGAATATCCGCGCAAAGTGTCATCTGGGGCAATTAACTCAATCATTTCTTCGGCCCTAAAAGAGGCATCACCCATATGATGCAGTCGAAAGATAGACGCATCGGCTTCTTTACCAGCGCCCGTGAATAAACGCTCTACGGATGGCGAATTCTGATCGTTTAAATAGACATCTAAGAATTTCGCCAGCTCAAAATAAGCCGCATTTGCATGCACAGGCTTGCCATTATGCACAATCACACTTGGATTTGCGCTGGCGAAAAAAGAATGGCTGTAAAGGTTACCGCGGTCAGATTTACGGCGGTTTTGCAAACGTTTATTCTTGCGCAAGTGAAACACACTGAACACGCCAATTAAAGCGACAAAGCCAATACCGCTTAAAAGCACAAAGCCTGATAGCTCTAATGTCGCAGCATAAATAAGGGCCGCCGCGATACATAAAACAATGACAGACATTAAAGCAACAACAAGCAGGCTGAACCCAAGGCGCCCTGCTTTCTCTGTTTCTTCATTGCGAATCACATCCGACATGATTTCACCATAGCTAAGATTTTACTTTTGCCGCAGGCTAATTATAATTTCTTCTTATAAATTACCCGCAAATGTCTCAAATAAATGAAAACACGCCCCCAAAACATGTAAATTATGATTATAAGTCGCGGCAAGGATGAATATCTTGGTATGAGCTGCATATATATGTGCAAATATCGATAAAATTGGGCCATATCATCAAGCCCATCCAATATGAGCGCATCAGATAAACAAAGGGAGAAGACATGCGTAAATTATCGTTCTTAATAGCGCTTTGCATGACCGCTCCTATAATTTTACCCAGCGCTTGCTCCCCAAAACAGCAAAGCCGTACCGTTCTTGTTGAAACAGAAAGCGCGCGGCTAAATACTTGGTTTGCCAAACGCTTCGAAGAAGAGCTTGCCCGCTCTCCTATGTCGCAAACGGCATTTGGGCAAAAAACAAATTACGACAGGCTTGATGACATCTCTCAATTAGCATTAGACGAAACTACGACCTTACAACAAATTTGGCTTGATGAAATGCGGCGCGATTTTGATATTGACCGGCTAGATGCGCAAACAAAGTTATCATTTAAGCTCTATGAATTTGCCGCAGAAGATAAGCTAGCAAGCCATGCCTATGCCGAAAAAGATTATGTCTTCCAGCATATGAATGGGCCGCATTCTGATCTGCCCTCATTTATGATTAATCAGCATAAAATTGAAAATGCCGATGATGCGAAGGCCTATATTGCGCGGCTAAACGCCTTTTCGCAATTTCTAGGTCAGGCACAAGACCGTGCTGAAGCCCAATTTGAAAACGGTGTGAGCTTACCTAAATTTGTCTATGAAAAGCTCTCGCAAACCTCGCGCAACATTATTGACGGCGCGCCTTTTACGCAATCACAAACGGACAGTCCATTATGGGCAGATTTTAAAGCAAAACTCGCGGCATTAGATTTGCCAGACAATCAAAGCGCGTCTTTGTTAAAGGATGCAGACGCCGCGCTACGCGGGCCTGTTCAGCAGGCTTATACGTCTTTACTATCAATGTTTGAAATCCACAGCCTGCAAGCCTCTGATGATGACGGTGCGTGGAAACTGCCAGAGGGCGAGGCTTATTATGCCGCGCGGCTCAAACATTATACAACAACGGATTTATCCGCAGAGGATATTCACCAAATCGGTCTTGACGAAGTGGCCCGCATACAAGCGCAAATGCGCGGCATCATGGCGCAAGTCGGTTTCGATGGTGACTTAAACGCCTTTTTCGAATTTCTAAGAACCGATCCGCAATTTACCTATAGCAATGATGATGCAGGGCGCCGCGCCTATATTGAAGACGCAACGACTATTATCGATGATATGAAATCGCGCCTTGATAGCCTATTCATTACCCAGCCCAAAGCCGATATGTTCGTCAAGCGCGTTGAGCCTTATCGCGAAGACACAGCATTTGGAGCCTTTTATGATCAACCTTCCATCGATGGCACACGGCCTGGCATATATTATATCAACCTGAAGGACGTCACTGAACAGCCCAAATATCTTCAGCAAGCCCTCGCCTATCATGAAGGCATACCCGGACACCACATGCAAATCGCCATTGGTATGGAATTGGAAGACTTACCGAAATTTCGTACATTTGGCCGCCATACAGCCTATATTGAAGGCTGGGCGCTCTATGCTGAAAGCGTGCCTGCCGAACTGGGGCTATATACGGACCCCTATAGTGATTTTGGGCGACTTTCCATGGAGATTTTTCGCGCAGCGCGGCTTGTTGTAGATACGGGTATTCATACAAAAAAATGGACACGCGAAGAGGCTGTGCAATATTATCTGGACAATATTCCCAATCCTGAAGGCGATATTCGCGCGGAAATTGACCGCTATATTGTTTGGCCCGGTCAGGCGACAGCTTACAAAATTGGCATGTTGAAAATTCAAGAGCTTAAAAAAACCGCTGAAGATAGGCTGGGTAATGATTTCAATATTTCTGAATTTCATGATGTTATCTTGGCCAATGGCTCGGTACCTCTTGCAGTCTTAGAGCGGCTTGTAGATGATTGGATAGAATCAAAGGAGAAAAATTAATGCGCTTATTCACGATTTTAATGCTCGGCACCGCACTGGTTGCCTGTTCGAATAATGAACCCACAACCAATAATACATTGGCGGAAACCGCAATAGAGCAAGCGGCTGACCAGAATGCACGCCTTGACGCGTGGTTTGAAGACAAATTCATGGCAGAGGTCAGACAAAGCCCGCAGGCACTCGCATCTCTTGGCATTAAAGAGCGCATGGATGAGTGGAACAACCCCACACGGGCCTTTGCACTTGAAAGTCTGGATAGAACACGCCGCAATCTTGAAGAGCTGCAAAACACATTTGATTTTGAGACATTAGACGCCGATCATCAGCTCTCTTACCGCCTGTTTGAAAATGGCGCAAAGCTTGATATTGAAGGCGGAAAATGGTGGTATCACACCTATCGCTTTTCACAAATGCGCGGCATTCATAACGGCATTGCAACATTTTTACTCAATCAACACCGTATTGATAATGAACAAGATGCCGAAAACTACGTCGCCCGTCTTAATGGAATTGAATCCTATTTGGACGAAATGACAGAGACATCAAAAACGGCATTTGAAAAAGGGATTTATCCGCCTAAATTTGTCTATGCTTACAATCTTGAAAGCGCGCGAAACATCTTAAAAGGCGCCCCTGTTGATGATAGTGATGAGCTAAATTTACTCCTCCAGAACTTTAAAACCAAAGTCGACAAACTCGATATTAGCGACGAAAAACGCGAGGATCTTTTCTCTAATGCCATTAACGCTCTGCAAAGCTCTGTCGCGCCCGCCTATGAAGCGTTCATTGTCGAAATGACACGCCAACAATCCTTGGCATCAAGCGATGACGGGGCATGGAAACTGCCTGACGGGGATGAATATTACGCATATCGCCTACGCCTCATGACAACAACAGATATGAGTCCGAGCGAAATTCACGACCTTGGTCTGTCTGAAATCGACCGTATTCACGGCGAGATGCGCAACATTATGGCGCAAGTTGATTTTGAAGGTGATTTACAAGACTTCTTCGAATTTATGCGCACCGATCCGCAATTCACCTTGCCCAATTCTGATAAAGGCCGTTCGGATTATCTCAGCCAAGCTACTGAAATTATTGACACAATGGAATTAAGGCTGCCTGAGGTTTTCCACCGTAGCCCTAAAGCTGCGCTTGAAGTCAGACGCGTTGAGGCCTTTCGCGAGAAAGCCGCTGGCAAAGCCTTTTATAATCTCGGCGCGCCAGATGGATCGCGCCCTGGTTATTATTACGCCAATCTCTACCGTATGGAAGACATGCCGCTCTATGAAATGGAAGCCCTCGCCTATCATGAAGGCATTCCCGGTCATCACATGCAACTATCTATCTCGCAAGAACTTGAGGGCATTCCAAAGTTTCGTAAATATGGCCGCTATACAGCCTATTCAGAAGGTTGGGGCTTATATTCTGAATTCCTCCCGAAGGAGATGGGCTTTTACAGCGACCCTTATTCTGATTTTGGCCGCCTAGCCATGGAATTATGGCGCGCGGCGCGCCTTGTTGTCGATACAGGCCTGCATGATAAGAAATGGTCACGCGAAGAGGCGATTGAATATCTGACAACAAATACACCTAATACACCAGAGGCCTGCGCCAAAGCCATTGAGCGGTATATAGTCATGCCGGGCCAAGCGACCGCTTATAAGATTGGGATGTTGAAAATCCTAGAATTGCGCGAAATGGCAGAAACACAGCTTGGTAGTGCATATGATATTCGTGATTTCCACGATGTTATTCTCGCCTCTGGCCCTGTCCCGCTCAATATTATGGAAGAACGTGTCAAAGCCTATATCACAGCTAAAAAAGCGCAATAGATGATCATTTTTTGGCCGGTGGGTTTCGACAAGACCCCACCAAACAGTCATTAAAAACGGAAAAAGCGGGCCTGAGCCCGCTTCCTTCTCCCCCTGGAGACTTGTAAAATCTTTAAGTAAATTTCGTTACGTGAAATTATCCGGCTCGAAGACGCTCTCCGCGTTCATGCATTTCTTGGGCTTCGATCGATAATGTTGCAATCGGACGGGCATCTAAACGGCCAAGGCTTATTGGATCACCTGTTTCTTCGCAAAACCCATAAGTGCCTTTTTCAATCCGCATCAAAGCTTTATCAATTTTATTGATAAGCTTACGAAGACGGTCTTTTGTCCGCAGTTCAAGCTGCCTATCTGCATTCGCAGCAGCCGTGTCGGCAGGATCAGGATGCGAAACGTTCTCATCTTTCAAAAACTCGACTGTATCGCGCGTTTGCGCAATAATATCAGCTTTCCACGCTAAAAGCTTTTGTCTGAAATATTCTTTTTGTTTCCGATTCATAAATTTTTCAGAATCAGTTGGCTTATATCCCTTAGGTAGGACAACGGGTTTAGGTGTTTTTTTCGTCATACACTTTGCTTTCAAAGTTCAACTAAATCAGTAAGTTAATCAGTTAGAGGTACATTCATATTACTGATAAACACCTCCCCCATATTACAATATTTTCAGTCCCATATTGATAATACGTATAAAGTCGATGCTTGGATTGCTTTTTTCCTGAAAAAGTTGTTTTTCTGTAAAATTTACAAAAAACCTCAATATTCCGACAGCGCAATTTTATACATATTTTCCAATTTATATTTCTTTCAAATATTTGGTGAGTCGCCTATTAGTTTTTACACATAAAATACAGTTGATAATTACGATAGCTAAAGGCACAGATTATGAAGTTTCAAGGGACTGACAATTATGTCGCGACGCAAGACCTGAAAATGGCGGTCAATGCTGCGATTACGTTAGAACGGCCTTTACTTATCAAAGGCGAGCCAGGTACAGGTAAAACCGTATTAGCCCATGAAATCGCCACAGGGCTTGGCACGCCCTTAATTGAATGGAATGTCAAATCAACAACCAAAGCCCAGCAAGGCCTATATGAATATGACGCGGTGGCCCGATTGCGCGATAGTCAACTTGGCGATGAACGGGTGCATGATATTCAAAACTACATCAATAAAGGCAAGTTATGGGAAGCCTTTGAGAGTAAAAAGCGTCCAATTCTTCTTATTGATGAAATTGATAAGGCCGATATTGAATTTCCAAATGATCTGTTGCACGAACTCGATAAAATGAGTTTTTCAGTCTATGAAACAGGCCAAACCATCGCCGCAAAGCAGCGCCCTATAATCATTATCACATCTAATAATGAAAAAGATCTGCCAGACGCATTTTTACGCCGGTGTTTCTTTCATTATATTCAATTCCCAGATACCGAAACCATGGCGCAAATTGTGCAAGTTCACTTCCCTGACATTAAATCACGTATGCTCTCGGCTGCGCTCAAACGATTTTTTGATGTCCGAGAGATGCCTGGGTTAAAAAAGAAACCTAGCACTTCAGAACTTCTCGATTGGCTCAAGCTATTACTCGTTGAAGATATTGACCCCGACACCCTCAAAGAGGCTGACCCGAAAAAACTGATCCCGCCGCTACATGGAGCTTTGCTGAAAAATGAGCAAGATGTGCATCTTTTTGAACGTTTGGCATTTTTATCGCGGCGGGGACAGTAAGTTTTAGCCGAATGGATTTACTTGATAAGAGCGCGGATTATCACCTCACCTGCGCTATCAACATCAAGGCTGGCGCCTGAATAGCGTATGACACAGGCCGTTACGCCGCAATCGGTGTTAGCGGCAGGTAAATCAGGTGACCCAAAAGCTCCGCTTGTAAACCCAATCGTCTCAGCGGAAATAAATGCCACATTATCGGGCAATGTATCCATAATATTTATATCAGTCGCCGCTACATTAGATGTATCGGCATTCGTCGCCGTAATTCGGTAAATAACTTCATTACCTGGCGTAAGATACAGACCTTGATTGGCAGGATCAAAAACTTCAACCGTTTTTGCCGCTGTCACATTGGCCACGCCTTGCGTGATCGGCCCTATAAGGTAGTCTTCAACTTCGCCGTCTGATACGGCCGTATTAAACGCAATAGACGCGCTGGTTGACCAACGTAGCCGTGCAATTAATGGATCCGTAGTCACATCGCCTGGTACAGTGAAATCAATATTTATAAGACCATCCCCGTCCCCATCTTGCAAATTTGTCGCAATTTGCTCATTGGCTTCGTCAAAATCTCCGTCGCCGTTAAAATCAAACCACGCCTGTAAAAACCCGCCTGCCCCTGTCACATTCACAGGAATGGTGGCATCTAAGGTTTCAGTGAGCGGCGGAAAAGCGCTTACGCCATCATCTCCATTATCACCAGTAGCGACTGGGCTATCAAATGGCCCATCATCTGCCGTATTGCTGGCACCAAGCTGAATACCCGCCACAAGCGTATGGATAGGATTGCCAAAACTGGCGGGGGCATCGCCGAAATCTTCTTCAATTTGAGATGTCACAACAGGTATGCCGATATTTGGGCACGTAAACCCTAATGACGTTAAGCGTGTCTGCGTCCCGTTTCCTAATGCTCCGATCGTATATTCAAAAGATGATATATCTGTATAAAACACTGTCACGATATTGGCCGTGGCGGTTTCATCAATACCTGGCGCAACGAGTGTTGTGCGCGATTCAAATCGTGTCATACCCGCAGCGGGGCCAGAGGCATTTTGATCTAATTGTGTTGGATTACTGAGTAAGGATTCAACGAGTGTGTCCTCAAATTCAGCATATTCACGAATATCATTATTATTTCCGTCAACATCAATCGCACTCGCGGCAATATCAAGCTCAATCGGTATTGTTGTATCGGCTTCAACAAAAGAGATCAAAAACTGCACCGAGCTGACTTGGCTGGCATTCAGCTCTGGTTGGAAGAAATTGACAAGACCTGCATCCGTGTCAATCGAGCCTAAAGTCGCGCCGCCTGTAAAGCCTAAAACCTCGACTCTGGCATCAACCCCTGCGGTTACATCATCAAATCTATAGATTGCCCCTGCTTGCAAATTCGTACCTGAAATCAATGTACTATTTTGAAAATCAACAGGGGTTACAAGCCGCCCGTTACAGTCAATCATCTGGGCATGCGCCGATGAAACACTCGCAGTACAGGCCAGTGTAACCATAGCTGCGCCCCAAAGCCGCTGGCTTAAAGGCCTTGTTGTTTTATAAGCGCCAATAGGTTTGTTTGAAACTAGCTCAAAACCTAAAAAACGCCAGTATTTGGCATATATTCCACGCATTTAGGCCATCCCAACCTATACAGCAAAGTCTGATAATTCCAGAGCGCACATACAGAAAGGTATTTAAAATAAGTTTAAAAGTCAGTTAATGAGTGTTAAGATTTTGCAGTGTTACTCAGTAAAACCCCAGACAATAGGGACATCTTTGAGAGCGGTTTCATAATAGCTCTGAAAATCACCGTAAACGACAAGACTCGCCCTCACCTATTGAAAGCACGACACAGGTTCAGAAATTTCGGAATCCAAACTGCCTACGGACGGGTCAGGGATTTGGTTGAGTTTAGAAGCTTCTAAAAATATACGACCTCTATCATGCTCAAGGATATTACCTGTCAGTCTAACATATTTTCCAAAACAACGGCTGGCATCACGCCCGCCTAGCGTTACTAAGAAGCTTTCATTTCGTTTACGTTCCCAAACAATAGCATTCTCTAAAGCTGTGCGGTTTTCATATAATAAAACTGGGGTATCTATGTCATGCGGCAGCTCATCATATCTAGATAAGTACCCATCCAAAACAATATCCCATTTTCGTATTCTCTTAAGATGCTTTTTTTGAACGATCTCTCTAAGGCCGTCAAAGTCCCCCGAATAAGTTTCTAAGTCATTTTGGCAAGCTATGAGCAATAATGGAAATAAAATCATAGATATATATTTCATGATACAAAATTACCTTTACCCCCTAAAATGATGTTTCAATGGGATGTAAACCTGATTGACTCATTGAAAGCACGATACAGGGTCAGAGATTTCGGTATCCAAACTGCCTACGGACGGGTCAGGGAGCCGTTCCAATTTTACCGTCTCTACAGATATATGAGAAGAGTCATGCCCTAAAAGTTTGCCTGTCAGCTTAACATATTTATCGTGACAAGACCCTACGTCATAATCATTCACATAAACAAAAATTCTCTTAGAATTAGGCTGCCAAGCAATATCGGCATCCAATTCTCTTTGTGTTTCATATAAATTTAGAGGATTCAATTCGTCTGGAAACTCTTTCGATACACCTAGATAACCATACAGCGTTATTTCAGCCTTATACAACCTATCAGCATTCCGCCGAAGGCCGTCAAAGTCCCCCGAATAAGTTTCTAAGTCACTTTGGCAAGCCAAGAGCAATAAAGGAAACAAAATCATAGATATATATTTCATGATATAAAATTACCTTTATCTCTAAAATGATGTTTCAATAAGGTGTAAACCTGATTGACTCATTGAAAGCACGACACAGGGTCAGAGATTTCGGTATCCAACCTATCTACGGACGGGTCAGGGAGCCGTTCCAATTTTACCGCTCTTACAAATGCACGGGCATAATCATGCGCCAAAAGTTCACCTGTCAGCTTAACATATTTATCGTGACAAGATCGAACATCATGATCATTCACATCGACAAAAATTTCATTAGAATTAAGCTGGTAAGCGACGCGCGTCTCAAGTTTCTCCCGAGTTTCATACAAACCGACTTGAGGGTTTAATTCATCAGATAACTTATCAAGCTGACCTAGATAACCATACAGCGTTATTTCAGCCTTATACAACCTATCAGCATTCTGCCGAAGGCCGTCAAAGTCCCCCGAATAAGTTTCTAAGTCATTTTGGCAAGCTATGAGCAATAATGGAAATAAAATCATAGATATATATTTCATGATACAAAATTACCTTTATGAAATCCCCAAACAGATGCGCGTTTAACTCTATTTCTATGGCTTTCGCCTTTTCTTAAGAAAATGGCAGGCGCTTTATAATGTGACGATAATCGTTCATGTAAATATCCATTTGGACTATGAGCCCAATACATAACCCCAATTAAGGCTATATCTGGTTTGAAAAGCCCCAAACCGCCGCCAACAGACAGAAACCTTGCCATTCTTTCGCTATCTTTAATTGACGGCGGCCCAGATTTATATTGTTTTTGCCCACAAAACCCCAAACATCCATCTTTTTCAAATGTAATATAACGTACAAATGGTACATTACTGAGCGTATGTTTTTCAGGTGTATTTGGGTACTGAATTGAAGTCGCTAACCAGCTTGCTGCATTTCTAGCCTTATTTATAGTAACACCTTCTCGCTTTGCGATTGAACGTGCTGCCAATGCCATTGCTGCTTTTCTATCCATAACACCCATCCCCAACATAATTTCTATAGGTGTAGTATGGCCACATAACATCCACGTCAAGTTGTATGCAATTTACTCCGCGAAATCCCAGACAATAGGGACATCTTTGAGAGCGGTTTCATAATAGCTCTGAAATCCTGGCAATTTGACCTGATTGAGAAAGCTTGAATAGGCCATATAAGACACAAGAAACCGTAAGTCTTTCGCCCAGGCTGGCATGAATTTCGGCGGGTTAATGCGGTCTTGGCTGGCGAGCTGGGCCAATGCGGGCAAATCTTCCAAATCCATCTTGCCGACAAATAAGACGCGAATAAGATCCGCTCTTCCGAGCCGTACAACCGTGCGCATAAAATTATGCACACGCAAAAGACCGTTGAGATAGACCATATCTTTGGTGAACGGCGCCCCGCCCGTGATAACGCCGCCGCGAAAGACCCGCCGCGTATTCTCATAGGCTTGGCTGGGAGGAATGCCGCGCGCGATAAACTCATCAAAGACCTCTTTGAAATCGGCCCCGTCAATCGCATTTTGTATCTCTAAAACCCGCGCGGATAAGCGCCGAAACCGCCGAGGATCCATAGCTCCGCTAATGATTTCAGCAAAGACGGCTAAGCCTTCTTGAATCTCTGTTGTCCCAGCATGAGCGCGGCCCAAAATCGGAAAATTCGTCTGCGCTTGCCCGTTCATCGCTGTAGCAACATGTACAAGCGCTTCGTGCTGTAAAAGCTGCTCTATGTCGCGTTCTGTAAAGCGAGCTGATTTGCGCACCCGAATGCGCCGCGAACTCGCGGACGCCTTGGCCGATAGCTTTGATGACACCCGAACCTTAGGCGCATCATCTCCGAAATGCTGTGCCAATTTCGGGCGCAAAGCCCGCACAAATTTCGTACTGCTCATCTGCGTCTCATATCCGTCTATGACAAGCTGACCAAAATCAAATTCATCAAGAATATCGTCCATTTGCCGCGCCATATCTAGCACGCGCGTTTCCCCGTCGAGCATCAGCCGTGTGGGCCGCCCATATAGTTTAGAAGAATGATTAAAAAACTCATGCGTGCCGCGCGCATCAATCATATTCGCTGTTGTTTCAAGCTTATCTGCCAATCTCGATAGCCAGATAAAAACAACATGCTGACCGTCAATCCTCGCGCGCGCATCGGCAATATGCTCACGAGCTTTTTGCGTATCTATATGCGGATAAACGGGTTTTGGCAGTGCGCCTGTCTTAAGAAATTTATCTTTTAAATCATCCCCCCAACTCATCGCTGATAATATCCGCATAGCCGAGCTAGCAGCCTCTAAATGCAGCCCAGCTTGCTTGGCTGTTTCAAAATGTTCTGCGCTTAAAGCCTTCATGGCTGTTATGTGGCCAAGTGAAGTTAAATTGTCCAGTAATTTCAGACCTATAATACTTGCGCTCACGCCCTTGCCCGCTTATGCCTGCCGCCATGTCCAAACCACTTGAAACAGAGCCGAATCGTCGCCGCGTTTTTGCGATTATCTCTCACCCAGATGCGGGTAAAACGACGCTGACGGAAAATATGCTCCTCGCCGCTGGCGCGATCCATCAAGCGGGCCAAGTGGCGGCGCGAGGCGAAGCGCGGCGCACGCAATCTGACTGGATGAAAATCGAACAAGAGCGCGGAATTTCCGTCTCGTCTTCTGTCATGACATTCGAGCATGAAAATCTGATTTTCAACTTGCTGGATACGCCAGGGCATGAGGATTTTTCCGAAGATACTTACCGCACCCTCACCGCGGCGGATTGTGCTGTCATGGTCATTGACGCCGCCAAAGGCATAGAGCCGCAAACGTTAAAGCTGTTTGAGGTGTGCCGACTGCGCGACATTCCGATTGTGACTTTTGTAAATAAACTTGACCGCGAGGCGCGCGACACATTTGAAATTATCGCCGAAATCGAAGATAAGCTCGCCCTTGATGTGGTGCCTATGCAATGGCCTGCGGCCTCTGGCCGGCGTTTTCGCGGCGTGTCAGATTTACGTAAGACGAAATTTTTAAAATTCGTCAAAGCCGAAGATGGCAGCGCACATAGCTGGACGCCAATGGCTGGAAATGCGATTGAAGAGCATTTCAATGACACTGAATTACTTCAAGAATTTTCCGAAGAACAAGAGCTCGCCAAGGAATATCCTGATTTTAACATCCAGTCCTTTCGCGAAGGCCATATGACACCAGTTTATTTCGGGAGTGCGCTGCGGAAATTTGGCGTGCGCGAGCTTATTGACGCACTTGCGGAATTTTGCCCCGGCCCGCAAATTGAAAATATCAAGAAAAATGGCCAAGATACCGAGATAACCCCCACCGATAAAGAGGTCGCAGGTTTTGTCTTTAAGGTCCAAGCCAATATGGATTTAAACCACCGCGACCGCGTCGCTTTTCTTCGGCTTTGTTCAGGTGAATTTAAGCGCGGTATGAAGCTTAAAACGACAAATAATAAAACGATTTCCGTGCATAATCCGATCTTATTTTTCGCACAAGACCGCGAGCTTGCCGAAAATGCCTATGCGGGCGATGTCATTGGTATTCCCAATCACGGCGCGCTGCGGGTTGGGGATAGCCTATCTGAGAGCGGGAAAATCCAATTTGCAGGTATTCCAAATTTTGCCCCAGAAATTCTGCGCCGCGCACAGCTTAAAGATCCGCTTAAAGCCAAACATCTACGTAAAGCCCTCGAGAGCCTCGCCGAAGAAGGTGTCACGCAGCTCTTTAAACCCGCCATGGGGTCTGACATGATTGTCGGCGCGGTGGGCAGCCTGCAAATTGACGTGATGCGCGAACGGATTAAAACGGAATATGGTTTGGATGTCACATTTGAATCCCCGCTTTACCAAATCGCGCGGTGGATAGGATCGGATAATCCTGACGCGCTCAAAGCCTTTATCGACAAAAGCACAGGCAGTATGGGCGAAGATATTGACGGCGCGCCTGTGTTTCTGGCGAAATCGGCGTGGGATGTCGGCTACGCACAAGAAAAAAACCCTGACATTCGGTTCATGACCACCAAAGAGCGGATATAAGCTGTTCCTTAATCCAAATAGGCCACGATAAAATCATCAGGGACTAAGATTGGGTTACGCGGTAAATGCTTGGCAACCGCACGCGTCCAGATTTTTAACTGCGGGACGGCATCTGTTGGTATTTTATCAGTCAGTCCTGCCATATACGGAAATATGAGCTGCGGAAATAAGGCCAAATCCACCAAAGTGGGGGTATCAGAGCCGCCTAGAAACGGGCCCCTATTCAAATGCCTTACCATCTCCATACCAAGGCGCATTTGCATATCTTGCAAGCTTTCTTCGCGGTCGATCTTACTGACCATCTCAACAATAAAGGGCGCCATTTGCAAAATATCAGGCCACATATGACGGATCTTTTCTGGCAGGGGTGTATGGGCGCTCACGAGAGCTGCCAGACGCCAAGCTCTATATTTAAAAGCAAGGTCTTTTTTCGCATCCAGTGCGCTTCTGAAATAAGATGGCAGGAAACTCTCATTAAGCCAGTCGTCAATTTTCATGATTTTCGCACGCATCTCTGGGCAACTGGGCAGCAATGGCCGCTCTGGGTAACGCTCATCTAACCATATCGCAATCGGCGTTGAATCAAGCTTCCACTCATCGCCAATGGCAAGCACAGGCACTTGCCGCCCGCCTGTAAACCCTATCATGCGATCAGGGTCGACGGGGTTAACAGGAATATGCTCAAATGGCAGATGTTTATAATATAAACAGGCCGCAACTTTGCGCACAAAAGGACTTGTTGAATATCCGTAAAGTTTAATATCTGCCATGCCGCTTCCAATATAAGGTTGAAGTTTTGCAGCAACCTATGCACGGCTTAAGCAGATTGGTCATCCCCGCAATGAGCAATTCCGCCAGCACCTCACGCAGGTTTGAATAGCTGTGCATTATTATATGTTAAAGATAGCCCATGCGGCCCTAAAACATGGCTTTAAATAACATGATCAATGATAGCTTATGAGTATAGCGGCATTCATATTTTTCGCGCTTCACCATATTTTGACCAAAGTTGGCCTGACATTTGCGAGGTCGGTGGCAAAGCAAGTTTAACTCAGAAAGTTCGCACCAAGATGGCACAGATACTCCCCGCAATTATAATGTTTTTCATCACAGTTATTTTTGCGGCTTTGTTTTTTGTCCCCGCAACAAAATTTCCTCAGAAAAATAAGCTCATTAATTTTTACTGGTCAGGATTTTGGATATATTTAGCCCTCATTGCTGCATTTGCAGGTGCATCAAACATACTCTTGATCTTGCAATATGATGCTATGAGTTTTTCTAATGCAGCCTTAATGGGCATTTCAGCGAGCTTTGTACTTTTTGTTATGTTTGCTTGGGCACGCCTATCAAGTAGCGCCTTTATAGCCCTTTTTAAGCGCTTACGTAAAAACCATAACGCGGCTTAAGCCTTTCCTTTAAAGCTAGCGCGGGCCGCCCGCTAATTGCCCTCTCGCGGCGGGACTTAAAGCTTGTGTTTGCACAGGCGCGACAGGCCGTGAGGCTGATGTCGCAATCGGTGCATCAGGATCATTTGGCAGAACTTGCAAAGCGGCTGGTGTTTTCACATCATCATTCAGCGTTCCGTATAAGCTTTGCTGAATAGGATCAGCAGAATTTCCGCTCGCGATAACCGCAAGATCAGCTTGGCGGCGAGCATAAGCGGCCTGCGCATTTTGCTGCGTGACAGGCGCTTGCGCCGAAGCCCGAGGCAGATGAACGGATGACGGGCCTTGAGGGGCAAAAGCCTGTGAAGGCTGTCTTAATTGTGCATTTGGATTGGCTGGCCGAGGCACAGGCCCAATCGGTTGACCAACGGGCCCGCGCGCGCCCACTTGGCGGCGACGCTGAATACGCTGCTGTCCATTTGGCACGCGTTGTTGAGATTTATAAGCTGGCTGGTTTTGTCCTTGCAGATTTTGACCCCGATAAGCTTGCGGATTTTGCACAGGCACAGAACGGCCTGTAGTATCTATGCCTCCACTATCCAAGAAAGGCCGAAATTGCGGATTCTGGCGCGGCTGTTGCGATTGCGAGAATTGCGGCTGTGGTTGACCGATACGTTGCGGGCCTTGCTGGCGCGGAGCTGTGACTTGTTTGGGCGCGGCGGGTCTTTGCAAGTCTCCTGATTGGCGGCGATATTGATTTTGCTGCGCAGTGAGGCTTTGCGGCTGCGCGGCTCGACGGCGGCGCTCTTGAACACGGCGATTGGCACTGGCTTGAGGCTGAATGCGTTGCGGCACAGCTTCGCGCACAATACGGCGCTTTGGCGCTGCTTGCGTCACAGATGGCGCAGCTGCTTTTGGCTGGCTTGATGTACCAACACGAATTGTATTGGCACCGCCTTGTTTGACGGGCCGCGCGAAAGAAGTTTGATTGACATTTTCACCGCTAATTGAAATAGGCGACTGAACAGGCGCAGATGCAGATGCCAAAAACTCACAAACGCCAGGCGCTTTCGGATTGACTTTGACATAGTTCCAAGCGCGGCACTGCGCATCACCTGCGCAATGACTATTACACACATCCGCCCCCGGAGAGGTTACGCTTTGATAGGCTTGCCCTGGACGATATGTGCCCAAATCCTGCGCGGAAACTGGCGCAGCCATAAAGAGGCTAGCTGTAAATCCCAAAGCAAGATGCAAGGTTAAGTAAGATAAGCGGCGCATAAGAGTCTCCGGCAACGAATTTCGATTCGATCTTGACTATGCCTGCCAAGCGTTAGCACTTGGTTAACCGCGTTTATTAACTTTTACTTACGCTCAACAGCAAAGCGTGCAATCGTGGCCAAACTCTCCATCTGTAGCCCTGCCCCGCCAATCAGCGCGCCATTGACATGCGGGACAGATAAAATACCGTCTGCATTGGCTGGCTTTACCGACCCGCCATATAAAATACGTATATCAGGGCCAAGTTGCGCTCGTATCGCAGCGTGCATATCGGCAATATCCTTCAATGTAGGAACCTTGCCTGTCCCAATCGCCCAGACAGGCTCATAAGCAATCACGTAATCCGCTATCTCTGGAACAGATCCCGTGATTTGCGCCTCAACAACCGATAAAGCCTGCCCTGCCTCTCTTTGCGCAAGACTTTCGCCAACGCAAATAATCGGAATAAGCTCCGCGCGCGCGCAAGCTTTGGCTTTCGCATACACATCTGCATCTGTCTCGCCCAGCGCGCGGCGTTCTGAATGACCGACAATCACGTAATCAGCGCCGACTGATTCGAGCATTTCTGCACTTAAATCACCCGTATGCGCACCGTTTTCGTCTGCATGGCAATTTTGCGCGCCAAGCCAAATATCCTTACCCCCACATCGCTCCATCATCGGAAATATTAATGGGGCTGGCGGGCAAATGAGAATATCAATATTCACGCGCTCTGCGGCCGGGAATATATCCTCAAATTCATAGAGTTTTTCGATCCATGACATGTCGCCATGCATTTTCCAATTTGCTGCAATTAACGGGCGAAGGTGGTTTTGATCTGTCATGCGCTTTTACTGCGATATGCAACTGAATTTGGCAAGCTATTCTATATCAGTTTTTCTTGTAACACGCCGCGCACCTCGCTAAGACCACCTTCGTAGTTACAGCTTTAAAGGCCTCATTATGAGCAACTCCATTGGTGGTAAAATTCGCAATTTTATGGTCGCAATCCTTGTCGGCCTGCTTGTCGTCGCTTTCGCCGTATGGGGGGTTAATGATGTATTTTCGCCAAATGCGCGCGATGCTGTCGTTTCTGTCGGCAGTAAGGATGTCTCGCGGCAAGATTTCGAAACTCAGTTTTCACGTGAATTACGTAGCCTTGCGCGTGAACGCGGCGAAGGCTTGTCAAATGAAGAGGCTTACCGCCAAGGATTGCATAACCAAATCCTAAGCCGCATGGTGACAGATGCCGTGATTAGTTTAGACGCCGACGAGCTAGGCATTGGCGTTAATCGCCGCGATGCGCGCGATTCAGTAAAAGAGGTCGAACTTTTTCAAAATGAACTTACAGGCGAGTTTTCCGAATCTAAGCTCAATGAAATTTTGGCCCAAAACCAGATTACCCGAAAACAATTTGAGCGCGATACATTACGTGATCTGCGCCGCCGCCAAACTGTGCCTGCGATTATTGGCGGTATCGAAGCCCCCGCGCAATTTGCGGCCAATTATTATAATTTCATCACAGAACAGCGTAGAGCGACAATTTTAGAAATTAACGAAAAAGCCGTTAACACTATCCCTGAACCTGATGATGCCACCCTAAAAGCCTATATTGAGGCCAATGCTGCAAGCTACCTTGCGCCTGAATATCGCAGCGTCATTATGATACGGTTAGAACCGTCTGATTTCGCAGAAGATTTGGCGGTGACGGAAGAGGAATTAAAAGACGCATTTGATTATCGTGTCGAGCTTGGGCAAATCGGCTCTGCAGAAACGCGCGATGTGGTTTTAATAACAGCACCCGATGAAGAGAACGCTACAAAAGCCGCGCAAAGCCTGATGGCCGGCGAAGACCCAAGCCTTGTCGCTTCTGGCCTTGGGCTTGTTGCGCCTGATATTTACACAGCCGTTGGCCCCGACGGAATTTTTGAACCCGAAAGTGCCAAAGCCGCCTTTGAAATCGGCGAAGGTGAAAGCAAAGCCATTCTTGGAAGTCTGGGGAATTGGGTCGCCGTCTATGTCCCTGCCATTCAAGCTGCGGTCATTCCTGATTTTGAAGCCTCGAAAGATGAGTTAAGCACCACATTATTGCGCGAGAAAGCCCAAGATGCACTTTATGATGTCACGGGCAATATTGAAGATCTTGCGACAGAAGGTAAAACGCTCGAAGAAATCGCACAAGAGCTTGATCTACCTATGGCCGAATATGATTATTTTGACCGTTCAGGTAACACCCAAGACGGGCAGCCGCTTTCAGGCTTTACGGGCATTCCTGGCATTGCCACAGATGACACTGTTCTGCGCCAGATATTCACCTCCGATTTGGGCTTTGAAACAGATCTATTTGAAACAATGACTGGGGGCTATGTGACTTTGCGGGTTGAAGACATTATCGACTCCAAGCCTCGTCCATTTGAAGAGGTCAAAACCCGCGCAGCCACTTTATGGGAAGCCGAGCAGCTAAGTGAAGCGCTTACCGAAAAATCGGTGGATTTAAATGCGCAAATACGCGGCGGAAAAACGCTTGAACAAGTCGCAGAAGAATTGGGAGATGGTGCAAATTTAAGAGAAATTGCCCTGACCCGCGCCAACCCGCCGCGCGATATTGGCGCGCAAGTGGCTGTCGGACTTTTAGAGGCCGATATTGGCGACATTATCCGCGGCGCAGGCGAAAGCCGCGCAATTATGAATATTGCAAGGCTCGATACGATTATCCCAAATGCAGACGGGCTAGCGGGGCAATTTCTTGATGTGATTCAAGAGCGCACGACCTCGGCCATTAGCACAGATATTCAAAATGCCTATCAAGCGGCTGTATTGCGTGACAATCCGCGGCGTGAATATCCTAATCAGGTCAAATCCGCTTTGGGTATTGATACGGATAACTAATGGATACGCCGATCTATCCCGAAAAGGCGCAGATACAAAATACCGCCAAACCGCAACTCATTTACGCGCGCGTCATTAATGACCTTGATACACCCGTTTCGGCCTATTTGAAGGTTGCAAAAGGCAAGCCTTATGCGTTTTTATTCGAATCTGTTCAAGGCGGAGAGCAGCGCGGGCGTTACAGCTTTTTTGGCTTTGGCCCTGATTTAATCTGGCGCGCTTTTGGCGATAGGAGCGAAGTTTCGCGCGGCGGGGCAGATTTTGTGCCATGTGCGGGTAAACCGCTCGGCGCATTACGGGCCATTCAAGCCGAAAGCGCGTTTGATTTACCAAGCGGTATTCCGCCAATGGCAGCAGGGCTATTTGGCTATCTTGGTTATGACATGATACGGCAGGTTGAAACGCTAACCGCCGATAATGCAGACCCTATTGCCACGCCTGATGCGATTATGATACGTCCGCAAATTGTCTGTATTTTCGATCAAGTCGCGCAGGAAATCATCATAGCCTCGCCTTTATTCGGCGGCGGGACATATGAAGCTTGCGCCGCTCGCATTCGGGCCGTGATAACAGATTTAGCCCTGCCCGCTAACGCGGCGCCCGCACGCGAAATCAGCACGCCAACCATTACGCCGAAATTCGGGACATCATTGGAGAGCTTCTCAAAGCGCGTCAAAGCCGCCAAAGATTACATCCTCGCGGGAGATATATTCCAAGTCGTGATTGGCCAGAGATTTGAAGCCAAATTACCTGCACCGCCTTTTGCCCTTTACCGCGCTTTGCGGCGCATGAACCCCTCACCATTTCTATATTTTCTGGATTTTGATGACCATCAAATCATTGGCTCCAGTCCAGAAATCCTTGTACGTTTACGCGGCGGCGTAGTCACTATTCGGCCTATTGCAGGGACTCGCCCGCGCGGGAGAACAGCGGCAGAAGATTTACAGTATGAAAAAGACCTATTGGCTGACCCTAAAGAATGCGCAGAGCATCTTATGCTGCTAGATTTAGGCCGCAACGATGTGGGCCGCGTGTCCAAAGCAGGCACAGTCAATGTCACAGAACGCTTCACCATAGAGCGCTACTCCCATGTCATGCATATTGTGTCTAATGTTGAAGGGGATATTTTAAACGATATGGACGCTATATCAGCACTTTTTGCAGGCTTTCCCGCTGGCACAGTCTCGGGCGCGCCAAAGGTTCGGGCCATGGAAATTATTGACGAATTAGAGGACGAAAAGCGCGGTATTTATGCCGGTGCTGTCGGCTATATTTCCTCCAATGGTGATATGGACACGGCGATTGCACTGCGCACGGGCATTGTCAAAGACGGCATATTGCATGTGCGGGCTGGCGCTGGCATTGTCATGGATAGCGTGGCTAAATCTGAATTTGAAGAAACGCAGCACAAGGCCGCCGCCTTGTTTCGCGCCGCCGAGCAGAGCGTTAAGTTTGGAGGGAATAGCTAATGGATGCTTATAGTCTGGGCCATGTAATCGGTTCGCTTATTATATTCCCCGGAATACCAATATTATTGGTCAGCCTATTTCTAAATCGGCAATCAAAAAAACGATTGGAGAAAGCTCGAGAGCAGCGTGCAAATGAACGATTAGAAAGACATAACAGAAAGCCAATGGAATAATGCTCCTCGTCATCGATAATTACGACAGCTTTACCTATAACCTCGTCCATTACGCCCAAGAGCTTGGCGCGGAGACGAAAGTCATTCGCAATGATGATATGGGCGCGGGGCAGGCTTTGTCCTTGGGCGCGCAAGCCGTGCTATTATCGCCTGGCCCCAAAACTCCGAATGAGGCGGGCATGTGTCTTGATTTGCTCGCGCAAGCGCCAGAGGATTTACCAATCTTGGGCATTTGTCTGGGTCAGCAATCTATTGGGCAAGCTTTTGGCGGCAAAGTCATTCGCGCTAAAAAAATTATGCACGGCAAAGTCTCGCCCATTCATCACGACAATACGGGGCTTTTTGCGGGCCTCGGCTCTCCATTTAACGCCACGCGTTATCATAGCCTCTCCGTGGAGCGCGAGAGCTTGCCAGAGAGCCTTGCCGTGAACGCATGGACAGAGGACGGCGAGATTATGGGGCTTCGCCATATCTCTCGCCCCATACATGGCTTGCAATTCCACCCCGAGAGCATCGCCTCTGAAAATGGCCATAAGCTTATCGCGGCCTTTTTGGGCCTTGCAGGTCTGAAATAATGCAAGACTTTGCCGCGACATTGCGGGCCATTTTGCGCGGCAAGCAAGATGATACGCAAATCCAAACATTCCTTGAGAGCTTAATCGCGCAAGGTTTGACGTCAGAGCATGTGCGTATTGGCGTAGAGATTATGCGCGAAAACATGACACCTGCCCCAATAGATAATGCCATAGATATTGTTGGAACAGGCGGCACAGGATTGCACACCTATTCCATATCCACCGCTAGCGCATTAGTCTGCGCAGGGGCTGGCGCGCGCGTAGCCAAGCACGGCAACCGCGCCGCTTCCTCGCTTACAGGCACGGCTGATACGCTCTCAGAGCTTGGCGTGAATCTTGCTATAAGCCCGCAAATTGCTGCCCAATGTGTCGACACAGCTGGCGTAGGTTTTCTCTTTGCGCCCAATCATCACCCTGCCATGCGGTTCGTCGGGCCAGCCCGTAAAGCCATTGGCAAAAAAACCATTTTCAACCTGCTTGGCCCAATGAGCAATCCCGCCAATACCAAGCGTATGCTTGTCGGTGTGGCCGATGATGCGTGGCGGCATTTGATGGCGCAGGCTTTCGCGCAGCTTGGCATGGAGCACGTATGGGTGGTTCACGGCCATGATGGCCTTGATGAAATCACGACAACAGGACTGACATATGTGTCCGAAGTCAAAAATGGTTCTGTGAGCGAGTTCACCCTCTCCCCTGAGAGCTACGGCATTTCGCTGACCACAATCGAGAGCCTGCGCGGCGGCGACCCCGCTCATAATGCCTTGGCGCTGACGGAACTGCTCGCGGGACAACGCAGCGATTACCGAGATATTGTGCGGCTAAACTCTGGCGCGGCGCTGATGATTGCAGGCATAGCAGATGACATAGCGCAGGGCATAGATATGGCGCAAAATTCGATTGATAGTGGCAAGGCCCGCGCGGCCTTAGATAGATTGATTGAGGTGTCCAATGGCTAACACATTAATGGACGCCCCTGATGTATTGAAAAAAATCGCCGCCTATAAAGCCGATGAAGTCGCGGCTCTTAAAACCCGCACCACCATTGACGACTTACGGCGTGAAGCCGCAAAAAACCCTGCTCCGCGCGGCTTTACCAAGGCCATTCAAGCGGCCAGTAAGATTAAGCCTGCTTTGATTTGCGAAGTCAAAAAAGCCAGCCCGTCCAAAGGCATTATCCGCGAAGATTTTGACCCGGTCGCCATTGCCCGCGCTTACGCATCTGGCGGGGCGGCGGCTATGTCTGTTCTCACGGACGGGCCAGGATTTATGGGCAGTAATGAGATTTTTGCTGCCGTGCGCAAAGCAACTCCGCTGCCTCTGCTGCGCAAAGATTTCATGCTCGACCCCATTCAAATCGCCCAAAGCGCGGCGATGGGCGCGGATTGCATCCTCATTATTATGGCGATGATTGATGATTCTACGGCCCGCAGCCTGATGGAGGAAGCCGCAGAGCTTGGCATGAACGCCCTCGTCGAGACCCATGATGAAGATGAACTGGCCCGCACGATAAAGCTCGGCGCGACGCTGATAGGTATAAATAACCGCGACCTGCGCACATTTGAAACCTCGCTCGACACTTTTGCCAAGCTTGCGCCCAAAATCCCAAAGACAGCGGCCCTGATTGCCGAGAGCGGTATCTTTACCCGCGATGATATTGAGGCGCTCACCGCCCAAGGCGCGCAAGGGTTTTTAATCGGGGAAAGCTTGATGCGACAGGAGGATGTCGAGGCGGCTGTAAAGGAGTTAGTTTAGATGCTTCATAGCTAAATTTATATTCGACCCTTGACCATAGACAACAGCCCTTGCAGCCAAATAAGTCTTCAATAAATCCTTTCTTGAATGTTCATGTCCAAGACTATCCTTGCAAGAAAACAATAAGTCCTTCATTAATTCATAGGCTACTTCTTCTTTAGATTTACCTGCGGCAACCACTTTATCATCTGACATAAAATCTCCTTTTTATAATATCAGACTCTTGACAACCACAGGAACATCTGTAGAACAAAGGCAATGTTGCCACTTTGTTCGGAGATACCTCTATGTTGACGCAAAAGCAAAAAGACCTGCTCATTTTAATTGATACGCGGATTAAGGCCGTGGGCGTGCCGCCCTCTTATGATGAAATGAAGGACGCTTTGGGTTTGGCGAGTAAGTCGGGGATTCACCGCTTGATTACCGCCCTTGAGGAGCGCGGTTTCATTCGCCGTCTGCCCAATAAAGCCCGCGCACTGGAAGTTTTAAAGCTTCCTGAAGGTATGGCAGGAAAGGTCGCAGATTTCGCGCCAAACGCGGCCCCAAGCGCCGCTAATGATAGTCATGAAATTCCTTTTGTTGGTAAGATTGCCGCAGGTGTACCGATTCTCGCGATTGAAGATAGCTATGCCATGGTCAATGTCCCGCCAAGCATGATGGGTAATGGTGATCATTTCGCGCTCGAGGTCGAAGGCGAGTCGATGATAAATGCAGGTATTCTTGACGGGGATATTGTTGTTATTCGCAAAGCCAATACGGCACGCAATAATGACATCATTGTCGCCTTAGTTGACCAAGAGGAAGCCACGCTAAAACGCCTTTACAAAACCTCGCAAGGCATTGAACTTATTGCAGAAAACCCTGACTTCCCCACTCGAACTTACGGCCCTGACCGTGTCGAAGTACAAGGCGTGTTGGTTGGCCTTGTTCGCAATTATCAATAGGACTTTAATGGCGGCCCCATGGCCGCCGCCTTCGCGCCTGAGTACGGCTCGGTTCAAATCTTATATCGGCTTTTATATCGTCATTGGTGCCAGAGGGGTTTTTAATCTGCTGTGCGGCGCGAGGCAGATAGACATTTTGCGCCCCGCTCTTACGTAAAATACGGGCATCAATAAATGCCGCCCTGCCCTGGGTCTCACAATATCTTCGCGCTACGGGGCCAGCTTCGCGCTCTGTTAAAATCGCAAGATCTACCTCAGCACATTCTTTGATAACTTCAGATGGGTGTTTCATCACAGACACCCATAAACCTCGCAGTTCAAAACGGCATGCCAGCGCATCGCAATCCGCAAAGCTCTTCTCATAATCTCTCCAGAGACTATCGGGCCGTCCTGCCATTTGGGAAAATTGTTCCCGCCCGTAGCGATCAGATCGCCGCCTATCGACCATTAAAGTTTGTGTCTTTGTTTCGCCGAGCCAAAATGCAACGCGCCCATCTTCTGAAATCCTTAAATCGGGACGCGGGCTTTGTGTCCAAATTACAATACATACCCCCATAATTATGACGCCCGCAGCTTTGCCCCAAAACTTTCCTAAACAAATGACCGTAAAGGCTGCGGCGAATATAGCTAAAATATAACTCGGCGCGGACGGTACATAGGCCATTGCGCTTGGCCATGAACTCACCCAATTTGCTGCGTTTAATATATAAGCAATCGCGGCCCCCATCAATTTTAATGGCAAGCTTTCCAATCCAAATAACATAGCGATAAAACTGACGACAGCCAGCGGCATGACGGCAAGTGAAAATAACGGCATCGCTAATAAATTTCCAATAAATCCATATCGCGAAATTCGGTTAAAATGGAAAATCGCAAAACCGCCTGTCGCTAATCCCGCGACAAAACTGGTCACGGAAAGGGATGTGAAAAAATCAATGATTTTGCGCCCCCGGTTACGTCGTGCGTAAATCTGGCGACGGCTTTGCCACGTTTGATATGTCACAACCAAGGCCGCCACAGCCGCAAAGGACATTTGAAATCCAACCGAAACAAGACTTTCTGGATGCAACATCAATGTTAACGCTGCGGCAACCGCAACAGAACGCATAGACACGGCACGCCGGTCTAATATCACCGCTAAAAACACAATAACCGCCATGATAAAAGCACGCTGCGTGGCAACAGAGGCGCCTGATAAGACAAGATAAAATGCCGCGGCCAAAGCCCCAATCACAGCCGCAATTTTGCGCACATCATAACGCCGTGATAATGGCAGAATTAACGCAAGGAAAAATGTCATTGCGGCATATGTCCCGCCAGCAAGCAGCCCCATATGCAGGCCAGAAATCGCTAGAATATGTGCCAAGCCAGCTATGCGCAAAGTCTCGATCTGCTCAGGCGGAATATATCGCCGCACGCCTGTCATTAACGCCGCTTGCAGTCCTGCTGTCTCTGGCGGCGCTTTGGCGTAAATCCGATTAGCAAGACCATAACGCCACCGCACAATTTCGCGCTTTATATTACCTGCCCAATCAAGCTTTATATCTGGTAGCTTTTCGGGCGTAGAGATCGCAAAACCAAATCCGCCTAACTGATCAAAATAGGCCCGCCGTGCAGGATCATAACCATTAGGTACAACAGGCCCAGGCGGAGCTTGGACTATGGCGCGAATAGACAGGCTATCACCGGCCTGTAATGGCGTGTCTGGCGGACGGGCCAGACGCACCCGTATTGCCTGCGGCCTATCATCTGCGCTCATGCCTTTTAGCCCGTCAAGCTGAATGTGATACCGCAATCCAGACCCAGAGCTATCAATCGCAGAAATCCAGCCTGTTATATCATAGCTACGCTCATAATCTGGTAAGATAGGAGCCTTGACAGACAGGCTATGTGTCACGGCACGGCCTAGGCCGAAGCTCACACATAAAAGGCATAATACGACCCCCGAAAATACCGCCATTTTTCGGCTCATACTCCAATAAGTCACGCCAAGAATAAGGCTAATAGAAAGGCATATCCAGAGCTGCGGCTCTAACGGCATAGCGAAATATAGCGCAATCCCTGCGGCAAAGGCGACTATCAAGCCTTCAAATCGCGGACTATAATAGGCGGCCTGCGCGAGGCTATTGGTTATCGGGATCTGGAAAAAACCCGCGCCCTTTTTGGCCTTTTGTCTGTTAATATTCCCCATCATGTGAGATAGAAGCCGCAAATTGCATATGGTGCAAGCCCTCAAATAATATATCGAAGTTTTAAAGCTAATGACCCAAATTATTCGCACACGATTTGCTCCCTCCCCGACAGGGTTTTTACATATTGGCGGGGCGCGTACGGCTTTGTTCAATTACTTCTTTACAAAGCATATGGGCGGGGAATTCATGTTGCGCATAGAAGATACGGATAAGGCGCGCTCTACAGACGAAGCCACACAGGCCATATTAAACGGGCTGGACTGGCTCGGCATAAAACATGACGGCGAGATTATCTATCAAAGCCAAAATGCAGCTGCCCATAGCGAAGCCGCTCAGGCCTTACTTAAGGCCAATAAAGCCTATAGATGTTACGCAACGACCGAAGAGCTGGAAATATTGCGCGAAGAGGCCCGTAAATCCGGTCACGCTTTACGCAGCCCTTATCGGGATAGCTCTGAAATATTAGACCGCCCTTATACGGTGCGTTTCAAAGTGCCTGAAGGCCAAACCACTATTATGGATCATGTTCAAGGTGAAATTACGTGGGATAATAGCGCTTTTGATGATTTAGTTTTACTCCGCGCAGATGGAAGTCCCACCTATATGCTCGCCGTTGTCGTGGACGATCATAATATGGGTATCACTCATGTTATTCGCGGGGATGATCACCTGATTAATGCAGGCCGCCAAAGCCAATTATACACAGCTATGGGATGGGATATTCCTGAATGGGCGCATGTCCCGCTCATCCACGGGCCTGACGGAAAAAAATTGTCCAAACGCCACGGAGCGCTCGCAGTCGAAGCCTATCGCGATATGGGGTATTTACCATCAGGATTGCGCAATTATCTGATAAAACTTGGCTGGGCATATGGCGATACGGAATTATTCTATACAGATGATGAGATTTCCAAGGCCTTTACACTTAGCGGGATAAATAGCTCTCCTGCGCGGCTTGACTTTGACAAGATGGATTTCATAAATGGACAACATATTGACCAAGCAGGCGGGTCACAACTTTTGACATCTGCGCGAGTATTTTTGCAAGATGTCAATGCAGGCCCTCTCTCACAGGCGCAAAATAGCCGTGTTTTAGCGGCAATGGAGACATTAAAACCACGCTCTAAGACATTAAAAGATATAGCAAATCAGGCTAAATACTTACTTTTGAAACGACCCTTAAAAATAGATGGTAAAGCCGCCAAACCCTTACGGAAAGACGGCGCGATTGACCTTGTTCAAGCTTTGACTTTGGCGTTAAAATCTTTAGAAGACACATCGTGGAATGCTGAGAACTTACAGCAATTCTTAGAAAAATTTGTGTCAGAGAATGACATTGGTTTTGGCAAAATCGGTCAACCTGTTCGCGCGGCATTGACCGGAGGCGCACCATCGCCAGATTTATCTCAAGTGCTTGCATTGCTTGGGAAAGACGAAACGCTGGGCCGCCTAACTGATGTAATAGACGCTGACAAATAAGACCGTTAAAAGGACGAAACTTCATGGAAAATAAAATAAAACAAACGGGCACCGCCCAAATTACGATTGGCGACAGCAGCTATGACCTCCCTATCCTAGAAGGCTCAATGGGCGCTCCGGGAATTGACGTTCGGGCCTTACATAAACATTCTGGTCATTTCACATTTGACCCTGGATTTACATCAACATGTTCAACAGAAAGCCAAATCACATTCATTGACGGCCAAAAAGGACAGCTACTTTATCGCGGCTATCCGATTGAACAACTGGCAGAAAAATCAGATTTCCTAGAAGTTGCCTATCTTTTAATTCATGGCGATCTGCCAACGCCTGCCCAAGATAAAACCTTTAAAGATACAATCACACAACACACTATGTTGCATGACCAGCTTGAGAGCTTCTTTCATGGCTATCGCCGTGATGCTCACCCAATGGCGATGCTCTGCGGCACGGTTGGCGCATTATCTGGATTTTACCATGATGATCAGCATACTACCGAAGATGAAGCCCGCAACCAAGCCATTCACCGTCTTGTAGCTAAAATGCCAACTCTTGCCGCGCGCGCCTATAAATATTCAATCGGACAGCCGCACGTATATCCAAATAACGAAATGTCATATGCAGAGAATTTTCTGAATATGTGCTTCTCTGTTCCCGCTGAAAAATACAAGATCAGCCCGACCATCATTGATGCAATGGATAAAATTTTCATTCTACATGCTGACCATGAGCAAAATGCGTCAACATCAACTGTGCGTTTAGCAGGGTCATCGGGCGCAAATCCATATGCCTGTATCGCCGCTGGCGTCGCATGTCTGTGGGGGCCAAGCCATGGCGGTGCCAATGAAGCGTGCCTAAATATGCTCCGCGAAATTGGGACAGTCGACCGTATTCCTGAATTTATTGCGCGCGCCAAAGACAAATCTGATCCGTTCCGCCTCATGGGTTTTGGCCACCGCGTCTATAAAAATTTCGACCCGCGTAGCCGTGTCATGCAGAAAGTTGCGCATGATGTCTTAGAAGAACTGGATCTAAAAAACCCAATTCTAGATGTAGCCAAAGAACTTGAGAAAATTGCGCTTGAAGATGAATATTTCATCGCTAAAAAACTTTATCCCAATGTGGATTTCTACTCAGGTATCGTTCTATCCGCGCTTGGTTTCCCAACATCTATGTTCACAGTTCTCTTTGCTCTTGCGCGTACTGTCGGGTGGATTTCGCAATGGAATGAGATGTTAGAAGACCCAACACAGCGTATTGGCCGTCCGCGTCAACTTTACTCTGGCGCGATAGCTCGTGATTATCCTGGCTAACAGAGCCGCTATTTGAGAATGTTTAAGATGGCACGCGCTGCTTGCGCGCTTGCAGACTCGCCGTCTTGAGCGCGCATTTTTGCCGTTTGTTGCGAAAGCGCCCTTGCGGCGCTTTTTCGTTTGTCCGGGTGATCAAGATAATATGCAAGCGCGGCGGCAAGTTGCGGGCCATTTGCATCTGTTTGCATAAATTCAGGCATCAAAGCTTGATTGGCGGCAATATTCACAATGGAAATAAATTTCGGTTTATATAAGCGTTTAGCCGCAAAATACGTCAAAGGCGCAAGCTTATATGCGACAACGCTTGGAACGCCCGCCGCTGCAAGCTGTGATGTCATTGTCCCCGAACAGGCAAGTGCTGCTTTCGCGCAGGCCATGACATCAAGCTTTCTGTTTTCTGGCAACAAAATGATGTCTTGTAGGCGCAAATCGGCCCCTGCCGCGCCCGAAACCTCTTTTGTAACAGATGAAGATACAGCGCTGATAAAGGCTACATTGGGGTGGCTGTGCCGCAGCTGTGTTACCGCATCCGCAAAAGGCTTTGCCAAACGAGCTATTTCGGATGGACGGCTCCCGAAAAACACGGCAACAATATCTTTATCACCCAATCCATATTCGCGGCATAAAGCCTTAGCATCTCCGCTGCGATAATCCGTATCAAAGACAGGGTTGCCGACATAATGCACAGGCAGGCCATGGCGCTCAAAATATGGCGCATCAAAACTGTGAATGGTTAAAAGCTGATCCACATGACGTGCGAGAATTTTCGCGCGCCCCTCACGCATAGCCCAAACTTGCGGAGCCAAATATTTGATGACCTGCCCTTTATAACCTATTTTTTTCAAGCGCTGTGCAACCCGCACCATAAAGCCCCAACTATCAATAAGAATGGCGGCATCAGCGCCGCTTTCAAGAATACGCTGAGCTGCTTCTTTCACCTTGCGCAGAATATGCGGATAACTGCGCAAACCTTCGGTAAAGCCTAAAATCGCAAGACCTGATATATCCATCTGGCTTGGAATCCCTATCGCGCGCATAGCACTCCCGCCAATACCCGCTAATTTCACTGTCTTGTCTTGCATACGTAAATGTTGAGCGAGCTGCGCGCCCAGATGATCTGCTGAATTTTCAACGGCCAGGATAAAGACCTTAGTCATTAGGTGTATCTTGCAGTATCGACTTTTTGGTCATTGGGCATTCAAATAGCGGGGTCTCTAGTGCCGATTTGTCGTGCGACGGATGCGCTGGAATACCTGCAATAAAAATCCCTTCAGCATCAGCCAAAGCAATTACGGCCTCGCGCTCAACGATAAAGGCCTGCCCAGCTTCTGCAACAATACCCGCTAATCCAGCTTCGGCTGCGCGGCGGATTGTTTCTGGGCCAATCGTCGGCAAATCAACGCGCCTATCTTGTGTAGGTTTAATGAGTTTCGCCAATACGCCGCAGCGCTCAGCATTATATCCGCGTAAATGCACGGGCAAATCCATAAGCCGTGCTAGCATAGCATCCGTGCCTTCTTGTGCTTCGACAGCAAGTGTGACCCCGCGCGCGACAATCGCAGCTTGGCCTATGTCAAGACGGCCAATTTCTCGCGCAATTTCGCAAGCTTTTAGCGCGTCATCACGGTGTTGGTTTTGAAACTCAACCGCGCCAAGTACACCCTTGCCCAATAATACATCCATGCAAATCTCTTGAGGTGATATAATCTGAAAGCCTTCAGCTTCAAACAAACTCATCATATGTCGCAATAAAGCATCATCGCCCCTGCTTGCCGCGCGAATAATACTTGGCATATGCCGCATAGCTTTAAGGTCAGGTTTAATCTGCGCAAAATCAGGGCGTTTGACGACACCTGCCATACAAATATGTGTGCAATCTGCTTTTTTAAACGTTTTAAAGACTTTCCCCAACTGGCCAATATTTAACGCTTTAGCCGCTTGGTAATCCTCAACATCTGCAAAAGGTTGCAAGGCAATTATAGTTAGGGGTGTCTTCGCATCATGGGCCGCCATTGCGACATATTGAGGGAGCGCCCCGCCGCCTGCGATTAATCCAAGCCGCATATCATCGTCCTAAATGCGGCATGCAAATAGAGCGGCTTTCTTGCATCTTAATGAAGTCAACAATCTCTGTGACAAATTCATCATGCTTATAGCTCTTTTCTGTATCCGATAACCGCTCAGAAAATGTACCTTCTTGCGCAAATAATAGCCTATAAGCTGCGCGCATATCCTGAATCGTTCTGCGTGAGAAATCACGGCGTTTCAGTCCAATAACATTTAACCCCGCCAAGCGCGCAGGATTACCTGTCACAAAACCATAAGGGATAACATCCGTTGTGACCGTGGCCATACCGCCGATAAACGCATGATTACCGATACGCGTATGTTGATGGATCGCGCATAAACCGCCTAAAACAACATGATCGCCAATGACGACATTACCGCCAATTTGCGCGCCATTGGACACTACAACATGGTTCCCCATCTGGCCTTCATGGGCTAAATGCGTGCCCACCATAAAATAGCAATCATCCCCAATTTTTGTGACAGGATTACCAATATCTGTTCCGGGATGAATATTGACATTTTCACGGAAAATACACCGTTCACCAATTTCAATACTAACCGGCCCGCCCCTATGCTTAAAATCTTGCGGCGGATAACCCATAGATACAAAGGGATAGAGTTTACAATCTGCGCCAATTTTTGTACGGCCATTCAAGCTAACATGCCCGATAAGCTCTACATTATCGCCTAATTCAACATTCGCGCCGATAACACAATATGGGCCAATCTTTACGCCTGCGCCAAGTTTAGCGTCACTGGCGATAATCGCGCTCGGATGAATAAATGGGTTCATAAAGTCTCTTTATAGAGTCATTTGCGAAGCTGCAAACTTAAGCTCCACAACAACATCATCATTTACAGTCGCCGATCCTTCAAATTTATAAAATCCGCCCCGTGATCGTAATATTTCAGCATTCACCCTTAATGTCGCCCCTGGATAGACAGGCCGCCTAAATTTAGCACTTTCCACGCCAGAAAAAGCTGTAAAACTCCCTGATTGCGCTGTGTTATTCATCGCAATAATCAAGGCGCCTGCCTGAGCGACCGTTTCAATCAATAATACACCGGGCATAATTGGAAGGTCGGGAAAGTGTCCTTTGAACACATCCATATCTGGCTCCAAGACGGATTCGGCCAATATCGTCGTTTCTGTCAGCTTTATAACCCGATCTATAAAAAGAAAGGGTTCGCGGTGCGGCAGAAAGTTTTTAACGCCGTCACGATTTATAGGAAGAGCTATATTGTGCATAATTACTCCGCTCCGCGGTCTTTAGAGCTGTGATCTGACTGTGTTTCATTCTGCTGTGTTGTCTTGGGTTTTCTACGCGCCAATTTTCGCGTGGCGGCAAAAATGCGCATATGTTCGCGAAATGGCAGAGCTGGCGTTCCGCCCCAAATCTCGCCTGCGGGAATATTTTGAGCGACACCTGAACTGGCTGTTAAAATCGCACCGTCCCCAACGCTCACATGATCGGCAAGGCCAACGCGCCCGCCTAATTGACAATTCCTCCCAATGATACAACTGCCCGATATGCCGACAAGGCCAGCCATCATCGTCCCTGCCCCCACTTGTACATTATGCGCGATTTGAACGAGATTATCGATCTTCACATCATTACCGAGGACAGTATCGCCAAGTTGCCCGCGATCAATACAGCTTTGAGAGCCAATATTCACACGGTCACCAATTATAACGCGGCCAAAATGCGGGACATTGACAAGCCCTGCCGCATCGCGCGCGACGCCAAACCCCATACCGCCAATAACAGCGCCTGTTTTAATGTGGCAATCTTCTCCAATGATTGAAAAGCTGATTTGACTATTCGCGCCAATTTGTGAGCCAGCTCCAATGTCAACGCCGCGTTCAATCACAGCATAGGGGCCAATTTTAACCCCTTTCGCAATCACCACATCTGCGCCAATTATCGCTGTCGGATGACATTGCGCGCTACTGGCAATTTTTGCGCTCTCATGCACCAGCTTACCCGGCCCGTCCTGTCTTATGTCCACTAATAGCATCGCCGCGCGGGCAAATGCGGCACGCGGAGATTGGCAAATAATAGGAATAATACGTTTTGCGCTCACAAGAGGCGCCAGCTTTTCTGTCACGAAACATGCCGTAGCCTTGGCTGTATCCAGCGCATTTGCGCGGCGCTTATCTGCCAGAAAACAAATATTATGACGTAGGCTACCCGATAAATCCGCAGGCGACTTTATCAACGCCTCTCCCATAGTGCCGTCAATCGGCTCGATGAATAATTGCGCAAGCAAGTCATTAAGCTCGATGGTAGCTTTGCTCGTATAGAATCGCGGATCAATCATATAATCCGCTTGTAGATAGCATCGGCTTGCCTCTCAACTCAAACTTTGAGGCAAGATAGACATATTGCAATCTTATTTGGCTTTACGTGGCAGACGTTCACGCGTTACGGGCACAGTTTTAAGCTGGGCGTTTAAACGCGAAATAACTGTGTCTGTCACATCAGCAGGGTCGCCATAAATCACAAGTGAGCGTTCCAAAACAACGTCTGCATTGCGCTCGGCCACAATCGTTTTAAGCACATCACGCAAGCGTACATTGACTTTCTCAACAGCTTTTTGCTCAGTGATTTTAAGCTCATTTTGCTTGTAATATAGATCTTCTTGGATTTTTACTTCATCGGCTTTTAGCGACCGAATTTGGGCTTGAAGCCCTGTATCGGCCCGCAAAGTTTCTGCAGTTTGACCTTGTAATTGTGCCTGCAAGCTTTTCGCTTTGGTTTGATAAGGCGTAGCTGTCGCTTTAAATTCAGCATCCATAGATTTAGAAATCGTTTCGAGCTGACGTGCAATATGTTTGCCAACCTCGGATTCGCGGATCACGCGCTGCGTATCAACAACCAAGATCGTGCTTTGCGCGAAAGCTTGAACCGTTGTTAGCATAGATAAGGTTAAGCCTAAAATGGCCAAACGTGTAAATTTAAAAAATGTCATAATTAGAACCTCGTACGGGTTGTGAATTGGAAAGATTGCCGATCATCAAAGGCAACTTCTCTGATGGGTTTTGTAAAGTCGAAACGGATTGGGCCAAATGGGCTTTCCCAGAATACGCTGGCTCCAATGATAGAGCGCAGGCTCAAATCATCAGCGGTGCGTTGGCAAATCACACCTGATAAGGTGACACCTTCACACGATTCGCCAGCCGTTAGCCCAGATGTACCTGGGTCAAGAATGATATTAAAGGTTTGGTCTTCATCCAGAAAACCAACTGTACCGGCTTCCGCCCATAAGCTACCTGTGAGCTGCGGAACACCAACCGGGAAACTAACTTCTGCCGTAGCAAGCCCGAAGATATTTCCGCCAAGCGCCTGTCCGCGGCCATCAATACCATTAACGAGCGTATCGCCTGTATCTGCATTAAACGTTAATGTACGCGGCCCAATACCCGCATTATCAAAGCCGCGGAAATCAAAGCTGCCTTTGAAAAAACGGTCATTGACGGTCACAGAATCGCCGCCCCAACCACGGATATAACCGCCTAATAAACGCAAGCTAGAAATCACACCCGGATATAAGCCGCGGTAGAAATTCGCTTCGGCGTCTGTTCTTAAATATCTAACATCACCGCCAATCCCCGCAAGCTGTTGACCAAATGTGAAATCAAAACCGCGCGTTGGCGTGATCGGATCATTTTTATTATTCCAAGTAAAATTATACCCTAAAATTGATGATAACCGACCATTGGCTTGCTCACATAATGAGAGCAGTTGAATATTTTGCGCCGCAACTGGACCGCCTGAGCCTGCGGCGCCAAGAATGGCATCACATTGCGCTTCTTGCGGGAAGTTAAGCTCTTGCTGGCGCAGAGAATAATTGGCCGTAAAGAAGGTATTTTCTGTCAGACGGAACCCCAAGGCCACCTGACCCCCTGTACTTGATTGTCTAAATCCAGCCTCTTGAATGAAGTCAATTTCAGAATCAAAGAGCGAGACACTGGCTGATAGTTCACGCCCTAAAAACCGCGGCTCCCCGAAGCTCAGATTCACATTTCGTCTATTTTGGCTAAAGGCAACACTTAGGCCTAAGCTTTGGCCACGGCCGCGCAAATTACGTTGCGAGATAGAAAAATCTAATAGAAAAGCATCGCGCGATGAAAAGCCTGCCGAGAATGACAACTCACCCGTTGGCTGCTCTGTAACTTTAACTTCAACAATCGCTTTATCAGGCGCACTCCCAATCGTTTCGGTGATTTCAACATCTTCAAAAAACCGAAGTTGCCGAACGCGGTTACGCGACGCATTTAGCAAAACACGGTTAAAGGCGTCCCCTTCAACAAGCTCTAATTGGCGGCGAATAACATAATCCAGAGTTGTTACATTACCGACAATATCAATACGTTCAACATAGGTACGCGGCCCCTCAACGATGTTAAAGACAATATCAACCGTCTTATCCGCACGGTTATTTCGCGGACGTGGTTGAATATCCACAAAGGCATAACCCGCAGTTCCCGTGAAAAAGTTCAGATTATCAATCGCATCTTCAACTTTACTGGCATTATATATATCGCCCGATTTTATGGGTAATGCAGCCTCTAATAAGGCGGTATCAAGGCCGTCAAGATCGGCATCTACAGTGACCTCGCCCCAGCGATATTCAGCGCCTTCGTCCATTGTAAAGGTAATGTAAAAATCTTCTTGGTCAGGCGTTAACTCTGCAACCGCAGACACAACTCTGAAATCGGCAAATCCGCGATCTGTGTAAAATGTACGTAATTGCTCTCTATCAAATTCAAGACGGCCTGGGTCATAATTATCGTTAGAGCTAAATATTTTATACCAAGCCGATTGGTCTGTTACGATCTCTTTACGCAAACGGCGATCTGGATATTCGGCATTACCAATGAAGTTAATACGGCGAACGCCTGTGACTGGCCCTTCGGTAATTTCAAAAATAAGATCAATACGGTTTTGTGGTTGTTGGACGACTTTCGGCTCAACCGTGGCTGCGAAACGGCCCGCTTGGCGATAAAGCTCGATGATACGTGTGACATCTTCTTCAACGCTAGAGCGTGTGAAAATCGCGCGAGGTTCTGCGTCAATCTCGTCTGTAATTTTATCAGCTTTTAGGTTTTTGTTGCCTTCTAGAATCACACGATTGATAATTGGGTTCTCAACGACTTGAATGAGAACATTCCCATCACGCGGATCAATAGCTACATCGGCAAAAAGCCCTGTTTGGAACAATGTCTTAATAGAGCTATCAATCCGAACTTCACTGTAAGGATCGCCTGGCGCAAATAAAAGATATGATGCGACCGTATTTGGCTCAATGCGCTGCGTACCCACAACATTTATAGAGCGGATGATCGTTGGCGGGGCTTGCGGGGCAGCAGCAGGCGGCGTAGCTGCGGCTGGCGGGGCATCTTGCGCCGCGGCAGGCAAAGCTACACTCGTAAAGGCAACAACCATAATGGCCGTCAAACAGGCCATTAGCCAGAATCGCATTCTCATTACCATAAGTGTCAAATTCGTTCCCATAAGACGTCCATTTAGGAGAAGAAGCTACTCACATAGCCAATATCGTTGATTGTCAACACGACGAAAAGCGCCAGCAATACAGCAAACCCCATTCGAAACCCCAACTCCTGCTTTTTTTGACTCAACGGACGACCCGCTATCGCTTCATAGCCGTAGTATAGCAAATGTCCACCGTCCAAGACTGGAATTGGCATTAAATTTGCGACACCTAACGCAATTGAAATGGAAGCCGCCAGCAAGGCAAGACGGGTTATTAAAGCTTTCACACGCGCAGAAACTGGCGCGTCAGCATTGGCAACATCTACCGCCGATTTTCCAGTTATAGCTGCAATCCGCACAACACTTCCGAGTTGTTTTGTATCTTCCTTCCCTGTGAAGATACGCTTTAAAAGCGTCCCCGTGCTTGAAATGGTTGACCCAACTTCAGAAATACCAAATCCGACCGCCTCAACAGGGTTATATTTTTTATAGACAACCGAGCGTGATGTATCACTGCCAAGTCCAACGCGCCCGACTTTGGCTTTACCCCCAACAAAATCGCGTTGTTCGGTTTTCTCTGGCTTGACGATTAAAGTTATCTCGCGCCCATCACGCAAGACAACGGCTTCAATATCTGTCCCGCTTCGTAATTGTACATGGCGTTGCACATTAATGAAATAAGGCGTCGCCTTGCCATCCATGCTTAGAATTTTATCGCCAACTTGAAACCCAGCCGCCGCCGCAGGTGTATTGGGCGACACGCTCCCAATATAGGTTTCTATGCGCTGCGAACCGACAGCCATGCCAAGGGCTGCAAAGATAAAAACTGCCAATATAAAATTGGCAACTGGCCCCGCCAAAACAACTAATGCGCGTTGCCATAAAGGTTTAAAATGGAAAATATCAGAGACATCACGCCCCTCTTCGCTCATACCCGCTTTAATCGCTTCAAGCTGCTCCGTATCAGGATTACTCGCCGCGCCCGCATCACCTGCAAATTTCACATAGCCGCC
Organism: uncultured Caulobacterales bacterium; assembly: GCA_937929915.1. Taxonomy (GTDB): domain Bacteria; phylum Pseudomonadota; class Alphaproteobacteria; order Caulobacterales; family Maricaulaceae; genus Litorimonas. The sequence goes on from CALFUN010000004.1 coordinate 111,021, forward strand.
GAGTGGTATACGAGAAATTGACCACTTCACGCCCGCTTTGCTTGTCCAAGCAATAATCGGTTTCCCAAAACCAATAGAAAACTTCTCGACAGAGACTTTAAAAAAGCGCGCAACAGAATAATGCCCAAGTTCGTGAAAGAAAATGAGAAAGGACAAGACAAGCACAAAACTTGAAACAAAAAGCACTGTATTTAACAGCCCAAGCAGCATAGATTATAAATCCCTTTAATTTAACAGATAGTGTGTGCCTGCTTTTCCGCAGCCTTACAAGTTTACAATGCTGTCATGTACAGTATTTCACGGCTTATCTCGCGAGCTGCCTGATCGACTGCAACCACCATTTCAACAGTTTTAGGCGCTTGCAAGAATGCCTTATCTGCAGCGGCTTTTTCAAGTGTTTGTTCGACACTCCGTGCAATATCTAAAAACGCGATTTGGCCATCTAAAAACGCAGCAACCGCAATTTCATTCGCCGCATTTAAGACGGTCGGCGCTTGCCCGCCTGTTTCAAGAGCTTGGCGCGCCAGGCGTAAAGCAGGGAATTTTCCTGTATCAGGTTCAAAAAAAGTAAGTCCTGAAAGTTTAGCAAAATCAAGACGTTGCACGGGGGCATTAATTCGCTTAGGCCACCCCATCGCATAAGCAATAGGCGTGCGCATATCTGGCGACCCAAGCTGAGCCAGTACAGACCCATCAATATATTCTACCATAGAATGAATGATAGATTGCGGATGAACAATCACATCAATATCGGAAGATGGACGATCAAATAGATAGCTAGCCTCAATAAGTTCTAAGCCCTTATTCATCAAAGTTGCACTATCAATCGTTATCTTTGCACCCATGCTCCAGACGGGATGATTTAACGCATTTTCGCGCGTCACACTTTTTAGCTGTTCATGGCTATGTTCACGAAACGGCCCGCCGCTAGCGGTAAGAATCAGGCGACGAACGCCTGCGGGCTGGTCTGATTCTAAAACTTGGAAAATCGCATTATGCTCTGAATCAACTGGCAGCAATGTCGCGCCATGTGCCTTGACGTTTGCCATGAACGTTTCGCCCGCACAGACAAGACATTCTTTATTAGCAAGGCCAATATGATTACCTTGCTGAACCGCTGCCAAGGTCGGCTCTAGCCCCGCTGCGCCAATAATTGCAGCCATTGTAAAATCGGCAGGACGCGAGGCTGCCTCTATTAAGGCTTGCGGGCCAACGCCCATTTCAATGCCTGTGCCTGATAATAACCTCTTAAGGTCCCCCGCTTTTTCGGGATTAGCCAAAGCCACAAAATCGGCTTTGAATTTCACCGCCTGAGCGGCCAACTTCTCAGCATTATTATTCGCCGTTAAAGCCACAACTTTATATGTACCAGCCTGCGCGCGCGCAAGAATATCTAAAGTGCTATCGCCTATGGAGCCCGTAGAGCCCAAAATCGTAATTGTTTTTGTCATAACTGCTTAAAGTGGCCAAATGTTTGGGAGCATGTAAAGCAAGACAGCCGCTCCGACAACTGCCATCATCAAACTATCCAGACGATCCAGTAAGCCGCCATGGCCCGGTAACACACCGCCGCTATCTTTGACATCCAACCGGCGTTTGAGCGCGCTTTCGAGTAAATCACCCAAGACCGATAAAATGACAATCGGGGCGGCGAGTAAAGCTCCATAAATCGGCAAAAGTCCTATAACCGCAGCAGACACCGCGCCAATAATAAGCGCAAAGAGAAAGCCTGAAATTGCGCCTGACCATGTTTTATTCGGAGATAATGTTGGAGCTAACTTTTTACCCTTAAAATAAGAGCCGCCAAAATATGCGCCAACATCTGCGGCGACGACACACAGAATAATAAATATCAACAGAGAAAAGCCGCGAGTTGCAAACCCTGTCTCGGTACCGCGCAACATAATCATAATGAAAGACGGAATGAGAATATATAAAACACCCAGACCAGACCATAAGACCCCCCCACGGCGCAAACGGTTAAATCCTGCGCAAATCGCGGTTATCACAACGGCGAATCCTGCCAAGCTATGTTGGCCTTGCATAATATAGGTCACGCCTATAATTAGGCCTATAATCGGAATAATATATGCCAAAAAATTAGGCTCTGGGTCAGACATGCGTACCCATTCATACAACATGCGTCCGCTAAATATTGCGATCAACACAGCCCATACCCAACCGCCGAAATAAAGCGGTACAATACATATTACAGATAATATTAAGCCCGTAACGGCGCGTAAACCGAGGTTTTTCCACGTCTTTTTCTGTGGCGGCACAACAGGTAGATTATGAGCCGACATAAACTTATGCCACTTCAGAGGTTGCGATATTACCAAATCTTCTATCCCGAGATTGGTATTGTGCAATCGCGCTACGTAAATCTTCACGTGAAAAATCAGGCCATAGTACGTCTGTAAAAACAAATTCGGCATAGGCGGTTTGCCAAAGCAGGAAATTACTAATCCGCCGCTCCCCGCTTGTGCGAATGACAAGATCGGGATCAGGCAAACCTGCCGTATCTAAATATTTTTCAAATTCACCTTCATCAAGCCTATTTAAATCCGCGCCATCTTTTGCAGCTCGGTTCACAGCTCTAACAATTTCATCGCGTCCGCCATAATTAAACGCAATATTTAGTGAAAATGTATCATTATCTTTTGTTCTATATTCAACCTTATCGATAATTTCCAATATATCATCCGATAAGCCCGTCCGCGATCCTAATATTCGCACGCGCACATGATTGGCGTGAAGTTTTTCCAAATCGCTTTCAACATATTGCTTTAAAAGACTTAATAAAGCTGAGATTTCGGCCTTAGGACGTGTCCAATTTTCTGTTGAAAAACTGTAAAGCGTGAGGCACTTCACGCCAATCTCTGACGCGTCCTCAACAATACGGCGTACCGTTTCCACACCTTTTTGATGTCCAAAGATTCGCGGCCGATGACGCGCCCTCGCCCAGCGGCCATTACCATCCATGATAATCGCAATATGCGCTGGAAATTCGCGCGAATATGTCGGCGTGCTGCTCATTTAAACCTGCATAATCTCCTCAGTTTTCACACCAAGCGCTTTTTCAATATCAGCGATCACAGCATCTGTGGCCTTTTGCACATCATTGCTATGCGCTTTTTGCTCATCTTCACTCATATCACCATCTTTTTCCGCTTTTTTGAGCGCGTCCATAGCATCGCGGCGCACATTACGCACAGCGATCTTTGCATTTTCAGCATAACCACTCGCGACTTTCGCAAGGTCTTTGCGGCGGTCTTCGGTTAAAGGCGGCATCGGAATACGAATGCTTAAACCATCCACAATAGGATTAATTCCAAGATTAGATTGTCGTAGCGCTTTTTCAACCGCCGCCACTTGTGTCTTATCCCAAACATTAACCATGAGCATACGCGCTTCGGGAACGCTCACAGAGCCGACTTGGTTAAGCGGCACGTCCGAGCCATATGCCGACACGACAACACTATCGAGCAAAGATGCGTTGGCGCGGCCCGTACGCAAACCGCCAAATTCTCCGCGCAAAGATGTCAGCGCGCCATCCATACGCTTGCGGTAATCTACAAGGTTAAACTCTGCAGCCATTTGGCTCTCCTATTTTCTTCACGCCCACTTATTTTGGCATATTGACTGAATATGTCTGCACATTTTAGCAGGTATTTCCATGCTTATTTCATACATAGCGGGACAAAATTAAGACTGGATTGTGGTGCAAACACCTTGCCCTGCCATAACTTTGTCAAATCCGCCTTTATCATGCAATGAAAAGACGATTATGGGAATATTATTTTCACGCATTAAAGTAATCGCGGCCGCGTCCATAACTTTCAAATCATCGGTAAGAACTTTGTGGTAAGTTAATGTCTCATAGCGCGTGGCATTCGAATTGGTTTTAGGGTCACTATCATAAACCCCGTCGACTTGGGTGCCTTTAAGTAGCGCATCGCAGTCCATCTCAGCCGCCCGTAATGCTGCGGCTGTATCCGTTGTGAAATATGGATTACCCGTACCCGCTGCAAAAATTACGACGCGGCTTTTTTCCATGTGCCGGACGGCCCGGCGGCGAATATAAGGCTCGCACACCGTTGTCATCGGAATGGCAGATTGCACGCGCGTATCAACCCCCATTTGCTCTAACGCGCTTTGCATAGCCAGCGCATTCATCACCGTAGCCAGCATACCCATATAATCGGCCGTAGAGCGCTCTATGCCTGACCCTGCGGCGGATAATCCACGAAAGATGTTTCCAGCCCCGATAACAAGTGCAATTTGCAGGCCTTTATTATGGGCTTCTGCCACTTCGCTCGCAACGCGCGTCACCATTTTTGGATCAATACCGTAGGCTTGCTCCCCCATCAAAGCTTCGCCCGAAATTTTGAGCAATACGCGTTTATATTGATAGCTATTGGCCATAATGTTCCAGTCCCCAATTCCGCGAGTACGGCCCGTCTTACGATTCCGTTTGCCTCTCATAAAAGATAGCACGCAGCAATGCTAGGGGCCAAAGGATGATATATCACCTCAAAATAAATTTCACAAAAAAAGCGCCCTTAAAAAGAGCGCTTTTCATGATTTTTCTTTTGGGCTTTAAAACCCAGTCGTAACGACTTTAAGATCCTGCGACAGCCGCTGCGACTTCGGCAGCGAAATCTTCTTCTTTTTTCTCAATACCATCGCCAACGCCCATGCGCACATAACCTGTCATTGTGATGTCTGCGCCAATGGCTTTGGCTTCATCCGCGATGACTTGCTCGATAGAGCGTTCACCATCCATAACAAAGATTTGTGTCATCAAGACGGATTCTTTGAAGAATTTCACCATACGGCCATCAACCATCTTATCGACAATCGCCGCAGGTTTACCTGATTCAAGCGCTTCGTCGGATAAAGCTTTACGCTCTTTGGCCACAACATCAGCATCTAGATCTTCAATATTAAGGGCTAGCGGACTTGTCGCGGCGACATGCATCGCAATATTTTTTCCAAGTGCTGCTAGCTTATCTTTATCACCTGTTGATTCGAGCGCTACAAGCACGCCGATTTTACCCATACCAGGCGCAACAGAATTATGAATATACCCCGCGACAACACCGTCTTTCACAGATAGTTTTGCCATGCGGCGGAAGCTCATATTCTCACCAATTTTCGCTACGAGTGAGACGAGATATTCTGTAACAGATTTACCATCTTCAATTTCAGCGCCCGCTAAGTCAGCTGTATCAGAGGCGCTTAGAGCTTTATTAGCAATCTTAGCAACAGCCTCTTGGAAGCCTTCATTACGAGCCACAAAATCTGTTTCAGAGTTCACTTCAACAAGCGCGCCTGTTGTGCCTTCAGAGGCCACAGCAACAAGACCTTCGGCGGCAATACGGCCTGCTTTTTTATCAGCCTTGGCAATCCCTTTTGTCCGCAGCCAATCAACGGCTGCATCAATATCGCCGTCACATTCTGTGAGGGCTTTTTTACAATCCATCATGCCTGCTGATGTCATATCACGCAGGTCTTTCACGAGTTTAGCTGTAATCGCAGCCATAACACTCTCCTTAAGTTACAATGCCATAGGGCAAATTGTTAAAGACAAAGACTAATTGACCCTCTCCCATGAAATGAGAGAGGATGACTTGATTTAATTTACAAAAGGCGATTAGCCTTCAGTTGTTGGTGCTGGCTCTGGTGCTGGCTCAGGCACAGCTTCAGCGGCTGGAGCTGCTTCGGCAACAGGCGCAGGCTCGGCAATCGCCATTTCTTGTGGTTCAGCCGCCGCGCCAAGGTCAACACCAACGCTAGCTTGCGCTTCGGTCATACCATCCAAGATCGCATCCGCCATGAGATCGCAATAAAGCTGAATAGCGCGTGTTGCATCATCATTGCCAGGAATTGGCATATCTGCAGATTCTGGATCACAATTCGAATCAAGAATAGCAACAACAGGAATACCCAGACGGCGGGCTTCTTTAATCGCTATGCCCTCTTTATTTGTATCAATCACAAACATCAGATCAGGCTTACCGCCCATATCTTTAATACCGCCAAGCGCCTTGTCGAGTTTTTCAAGTTCGCGCGTAAGCTTTAGGTTTTCCTTCTTTGTTAAACCTGTTGCCTCACCGCCCTCGCCAAAGATAGTTTCAAGTTCACGCAAACGGGCGATAGATTTAGATACAGTCTGCCAATTTGTTAGCATTCCGCCAAGCCAGCGGTGATTAACATAATATTGCGCGCAGCGTTTTGCCGATGTTGCAACAGGGTCTGAAGCAGCACGTTTCGTTCCAACAAATAATACGCGGCCGCCTTTAGCTGCCACATCACGCGCCTGCTTAAGGGCTTGGTGCAGCAAAGGCACAGTTTGCGATAGATCCATAATATGGATATTTGAACGCGCACCAAAAATATAAGGTGCCATTTTAGGGTTCCAGCGATGTGTCTGGTGACCAAAGTGAACACCAGCTTCGAGTAGCTGACGCATAGAAAATTCGGGAAGAGCCATTGGATATCTCCTTACTTCCGGTTGACCTTTGCATAGGATGTGGAGATCATTTGACTGATCCCACCGGAATTGAAGCAAGCCTATATGGCAAACCCCAGCACCTATGCGCGATTTAATGAGCGCTACATAACGGTATTGGAATGGATTGCAAGAGTTTTATGCGGGTTGCGAATTTAAAAAGCACTATAGAATTTATAGAATAGTTAAGCCGCAATTTCCGTTATTGTTTCCACCCAACTAAACGCCTTAAGCGCCTTTTGGTTTTTAGCATCAATACCCCAGCGCCCATTCAGCCGCCAAGCCGCTTCGCGTTTTGGGCTTATCGGCGCGTAAATCTCTATATAGCCTGCGCTAAGGTAAGGCGCATTTTTAAGAGCTGTTAATGTACGCTCAAGCTCGTCTAGCGTGGCAATATCTGCATTTCGCAAGCGAATTTTCAGACCTTCAATTTTTGAAGACTGTTGCGAGGCTTGGCCGTGGCCTTGATCCCCGCCTATTGCCCCATTTACGTGGTGAGATGGCGGCGTTTGAGCTTTGTCACTTTGCCCATTAGATTTCGGCGCAGTTGTCAAAGCATCAACACTATCGGTAAATAAACGGACTTCGCTCTCCCCGCGTTCAGCTTTCACCCGTAATTCGACAAGATTGCCTGCTTCTAGCAAATCTCGCCGCGCGCTTAATATTTGGTCATTAACCAAAACTTCAAATTCACCCGTCGGGTCAGAAATATTGACAAAAGCAAAGCGTTTACCCCGCTTTGATATACGCTCTTGTTTGCGCAAAACCACACCTGCCACGCGCAATGTACCGCCCGCGCGGCTGTCTATATCGCTGGCCAAAGTCACACCCTTGAGCGTGTCCATATGGCCATCTAAGGGATGCCCCCCAATATAAAAGCCAACAGCGCCAAGCTCATGACCAAGCTGCTCAATTTGCCCCCATTCAGGATGCGGTTTCAACTCTGGGTCGGCCATAGCTGTATCATCTGCGCCAAATAAACTGACTTGGGACGACTCGCGTTCTTTAACGGCTAACACCCCGATATTTTGCAGCATCGCGGCATTGGCCAATACCACAGCACGGTTTGGCTCAACGCAGTCAAAAGCGCCGCTACGGGCAAGGTTTTCAATCGCGCGTTTATTAACGAGGCGCATATCCACACGGCGGGCAAAGTCATAAAGGCTTTGAAAAGGCCCGTCTTTTTCGCGCACATCAACAACGTGTTTCATGGCTTCAAGACCGACATTTTTCAACGCGCCCAGCGCATATAAAACCTTACCATCGGCAACATCAAAATCTGCCATAGACCGATTAATGCAAGGGGGATGTATCGGAATTTCCATACGTTTAGCTTCTTGGAAAAATTGCGCCAATTTTTCAACATTTGCTAAGTCCAAAGACATGATCGCAGCAATAAATTCAACGGGATGCACCGCCTTTAAATAAGCCGTCCGAAAAGAGATCATCGCATAAGCCGCAGCGTGAGATTTGTTAAATCCGTAACCTGCAAATTCATTAACGAGTTCAAAAATATCAGCGGCTTGTTTGGCATCAACATTATTTGCCGCGGCCCCGTCAATGAATTTGCTTTTTTGGCGGTTCATTTCGGCTTGGTCTTTCTTGCCCATAGCGCGGCGCAGCAAATCCGCATCGCCAAGTGTGTAGCCAGACAGCACTTGGGCGATCTGCATCACCTGTTCTTGGTAGATGATAATGCCATATGTCTCTTTGAGGATCTCCTCCAGAGATTCATGAGGATATGAGATTGGGTTTACGCCATGTTTACGGTCAATATAGTCAGGAATATTTTTCATCGGTCCCGGACGGTACAGCGAAATTAGAGCGGTTAATTCTTCGATTGAACTTGGGGCCATTTTGCGTAGCACATCACGCATGCCCGAACTCTCGAGCTGAAACACACCCGCAGACATTCCCTTGGCGAGCGGCACATAGGCTTGCGGGGTATCTGTACTGATTTTATCTAAATCTAAATCGATACCTTGTTTGGCCAGATATTTGACGCAACGATCAATAACGGTCAGCGTTTTCAATCCCAAAAAGTCAAACTTCACCAAGCCTGCTTTTTCAGCCCATTTCATCGTAAATTGCGTCGCAGGCACATCCGAGCGCGGGTCACGATAGAGCGGGACTAATTGCGTGAGCGGCCGATCTCCGATCACAACCCCCGCCGCATGGGTCGAAGCATTTCGGTAAAGCCCTTCAAGCTGCAATGCCGTATTGAGCAAGGTCTTGACAGCAGGCTCTGAATCGCGGGCTTCACGCAGCCCTTTTTCCATTCCAATCGCTTGTTCGAGCGTGACGGGGTTTGCGGGGTTGGACGGAACTAACTTTGCAAGGCGATCAACTTGCCCTAGCGGCATTTGCAGCGCGCGGCCAACATCTCGCAGGACAGCGCGCGCTTGCAATGTCCCAAAGGTAATGATCTGCGCCACTTGTCCATCACCATATTTTTCCCGCACATAGTCGATAACTTCGCCGCGACGTTCTTGGCAAAAGTCAATATCGAAATCGGGCATGGATACACGTTCAGGGTTCAAGAAGCGCTCAAATAGTAAGCCATATTTGAGCGGATCCAAATCTGTAATCGTGAGCGCCCAAGCCACAACCGAACCCGCGCCAGAACCACGGCCCGGCCCGACTGGAATCCCTTGGCTTTTCGCCCATTTAATGAAGTCAGAAACGATTAGAAAATACCCAGGGAACCCCATTTGCTCGATAACGTTTAGTTCAAATTCAAGCCGTGCAAAATAAACGTCACGCGCCGCTGAAAGTTCTATGACGGCCAATCGCGCCTCCAGCCCTTGGCGGGCTTGATCGGCTAGAATATCGCCCTCACTTGTCGCGCCGTCTCCAAAATTAGGTAAGATGGGCGCACGTGCGGGGGATTTATACGCGCAACGCTGCGCAATAATCATTGTATTTTCAATCGCTTCTGGCAAATCTTTGAACAAGTCAATCATCTGCTCTGGGGATTTGAAATAATGATGCAGCGTTAATTTACGGCGATCTTTTTCTAGAACATATGAGCCTTCGGAAATTGCCAAAAGCACATCATGAGCCTCATAAATTTCAGGGGATAGGAAATATGGCTCATTCGTCGCTACAAGCGGTAATTCATGCGCATAGGCCATCTCGATTAATAGAGGCTCGACCTTTTGTTCGGCGACTGTGTTATGACGCTGTAATTCCACATAGAGCCGATCTGGAAAATGCGCTTTGAGTGTTTCAAGCCAAGCTTGCGCTTCGGCCATGCGCCCATCTGCGAGTAATTTATCAAGCGCCCCGTCTGGCCCGCCAGTCAGAGCAATCACTCCCTCTGTATGGCCCGTAATATGAGAGGCGCAAATATGCGGAAGATCCGTAGCCTCTACATCTAAAAACGCGGCAGAGGATAAAGCCATCAAATTGGCGTAACCGGTTTCATTTTGTGCGAGCAATACAAGCGTACCATCGAGTGTTTTGTGGATTTGACCGGGTTGCTTTTCACCCTCAAGGTCAAGGCTGAGTGTCACGCCGATAATGGGCTGCACGCCCGCTTTGGAAAGTGTTTCAGAAAATTCGAGCGCCGCGCACATATTATTTGTGTCTGTCATAGCCAGAGCAGGCATATTCCAGCTTACACAACGTTCGGCAGTTGGCCCAATTTTAAGCGCCCCTTCTAGCATGGAGTAAGGCGTACGCATACGAAGGTGAACAAAATCTCGCGGGCTTTGTCTTGATAAGCCCTGCTTCATGTCACTCTCCGCGTTAAATCAAATGATTAGCCTCCGATTACCATCATCCACATAGTCATAACAGCAACGAATCCTGCTAACACCATAGCGGCTGCAATGTCTGTAATAAATTGCTTGGTCATATTTACCCCCATAAAACTGGACTTATACATTAATGTTCCCTATTTGTTCTATATATTTTATACAGTAAGTCAAGCCTGTTTCCAATTTAATCTAGACGCCGCCTTATCTGCCTGCATAGATGCCTCATGGATACCGTGAAACCTGCCGCTAAATTTTATTCTCGCCGAACGGCTATGGCCGTTATCATCGCCAATATGGTCGGCACAGGTGTGTTTACCTCGCTCGGATTTCAGCTTGTCGATATTCAATCCGTTTTTGCAATTTTATTGCTCTGGGTTGTCGGCGGCATTGCCGCTATGTGCGGGGCGGCAAGCTATGCGGAACTCGGCGCGGCTCTGCCTAGATCTGGCGGTGAATATAATTTCCTTGGCCGCATCTATCACCCTATTGCAGGGTTTATATCAGGCTGGATTTCAGCCGCTATCGGATTTGCAGCCCCCATCGCCGCTGTCTCCCTCGCCTTTGCTCAATATAGCACCGCCGCTCTGCCTGGAGACTATAATGGCTGGATACGCAAAGGGATTGCCTGCGCGCTTGTCATTATTGTCACGCTCATACATAGCCGTAATCGCAGCGCAAGCAGCCAATTTCAATTTAGCTTCACCGCGGTTAAGATCATTCTCATACTCGCTTTTTGTCTGGCAGGGTTGACCCTGACCGCAAATCCGCAACCCATCACGATTATCCCGCAAGATGAAGATTGGCGCGCGGTCACAAGCGCCGCCTTTGGCGTCTCTTTGATTTATGTCTCTTATGCCTATACGGGGTGGAATGCAGCGACTTATATTACAGGCGAGTTGGAAAACCCGCAACGCGATTTGCCGCGTGTCTTATTATTCAGCACAGCCATTGTCACAGCGCTTTATGTCTTACTCAACTTCGTATTTCTTTATGCAGCCCCGATAGAGGCCATGAAAAGCGATGGTGACGGTAATAAAGTCGAAATCGGCTATATCGCTGCGAGCTATATTTTTGGAGACACGGGCGGGCGTATCGCGGGGCTTATGTTATCCATCTTATTAATATCCACAGTCAGTGCCATGACACTGGCTGGCCCGCGCGCATTGCAAGCCATTGGCGAGGATTTCAAAACCTTATCTTTTTTAGGACATATCAATAAGGCGGGCATACCGCGCAATGCGATTTACTTTCAATCTACCCTCGCCCTCATCTATATCCTGACATCAAGCTTTAAAGCGATTGTCGTCTTTGCAGGGGCGATGTTAGCGCTCAATAGTTTTCTCGCTATTCTCGGTGTATTTATTTTACGATATAAAGAACCAGAACTGCCGCGCCCGTATAAAACATGGGGTTATCCATTTGTGCCGTTAATCTATCTGGCCATTACCACATTTATGCTCGCCTTCGTTGTTATTAATGAACCAGACAAAGCCTTGATTGGGCTAGCCATTATCGGCATAGGCATCGCCGCCTATATCGTGACTACCTTATTTGAGCGTTAATAAGTTAACGGTCTAGGCGGTAACTCACAAAAGCAATTTCTTGGCTATCGGGTGACCACGCTGGCACATTAAATGTACCTTGGCCGCCAAATAGGCACGTTAAAACACGCGGCGGCACACTGCCATCCATAGGCATAATTCGTAGCACAACCTCGCGGTTTGGTGGATGGTCGCCAATATCTACGTCAAGACCAAATGAGATAAAAGCTAGCCACTTTCCGTCGGGCGAAGGGTGTGGAAACCAATCGCGATATTCATCACCAAATGTAATTTGCTTTGGGTTAGCCCCATCCTCGTCAATCCGCCAGATATGCATATTTCCCGAACGAACGGAGTTAAAATAAATATATTCTCCATCAGGAGAATAATCAGCTCCGTCATCCAGACCTGCTTCTGTTGTTAAGGGACGTTGCTGTCCGCCCTTATCTGACACAGCATATAGATTATAATCGCCACCAAAAACTTCGCGGTTTGCCGTATAGATGAGTGTCCCGTCCTTTGGCGACCATGCGTGCCAATATGAACTGCCCATGGCATCTTCAGCAACAAGAACAGGGTTGTCCGAGCCTTCAATCGGCAAGACATACATACGCGAGAGATTATCAGCTTGCGTTTGATCACTCACCACAAGGCGCGTCCCGTCAGGCGAGATGCCGTGGTCATTATTCATTTTCTTAAGCGGCCCTGTATTAATCTGCTGTGGCTCTCCGCCTTTTACAGGGATTTTATAGAGTAAACCATCACCATTATAGATAAGCGTTTTACCGTCACGCGACCAATTTGGCGCTTCGATTTTATCGTCAAAATACCGCACTAATCGGCGTTGCCCATTATTTATATTGATAATCTCAAGTGAAGCATCAACTGTAGCGCCGTAACCCGTATCTTTTATGACGGGTAAATCTAAAGCTTGAATTTCGACATTTGAAAAGGTTGCGGTTTCCAACACATCATTATTATGCGCGCTCAATCCCATCCCAACCATATACGGAGATGTTATATCGGTCTTTACAGAGCCGCTGGCTTTAACCCAATCTCCTGCCGTCGTTTTGACGGACATATAGGCATAACCATCAATCATCTCTATCTTGACGGCATGAGGGGCTGTAACATTGGCGACAACTTCTTTAGTGTCCCCGCCTAACGCATCTCTATATTGTAAGCTCGTCAACCCATCGCCATGTACCATGACATCGATATATGGACTACCGGGTGCCATTGACTGGCGTATCATCAGCCCTGCTTTGCGGTGCGGATCAACGCCCTCGCCTACAAAATCAATATTTGCCGAGGCCGATATATCGCCAGAAAAAGATTTCGAGACAAATAGAAATTCATCTGATTGTCCCCACACATTCTCCCCTGATGCGCTTAAAGTATAAGTGTCTGCCTTACGGTTATAAAATACTTTGCCAGCCTGTTTTACAGGGCCAATATCGCGTGATGTTTCAAATATACCTAAATCTTCTATAGCAGTTTCACTGCTTAAATGTTTATCCCTTCCGCTCTCGCAAGCACTTAAAAATACCATGCCCAATATTAATACCAATACGGGGGTTATGATTGATCTATGCGCACTCGTTGATGGCATTGTGTCACTCCTGCAAGTTGGGCCATGAAACCCGTTTTTGGTCAGTATAATGACAACATTATCAATTAAAAGAAAAGCTTATAGGAAATTACAGCGCGCCTCTTGGGCAAATAAAATACGAAATTATCTGCTAGTTTTTACTTGGGTTTGCTTAGGTTTTACTTGGATTTATTTGGGTTTTATTGAGCTTTAAACGGAACAACTAAGCCATCACGCACGGTCAGCACTCTGTCCATATATTGCGTCAGGTGCATATTATGGGTCGCGACAAGCGCCGAGACACCTTCGCGGCGCGTCAGGTCAAACAAGCTTTGAAACACAGCATTGGAGGTCGCAGGGTCAAGATTACCCGTTGGTTCATCCGCTAAAAGCATTTGCGGCTTATTGGCCAAAGCCCGAGCGATAGCCACACGTTGCTGTTCTCCGCCAGACATCTGGCTAGGTTTATGATGGGCACGCGGCGTCAGGCCCATAATATCCAGCAAGCGCGCCGCTTCGGCTTTCGCGGTTTTCTCCTTTACGCCTGCAATCATTTGCGGAATGACAACATTTTCCAAGGCGGTAAATTCTTTTTGTAAATGATGAAATTGATATACAACGCCAATATTCTCGCGGCGAATTTGCGTGCGCATATCATCTTTTAATTTCAAACATTCACGGCCATTAATATACACCTCACCTGCATTAGGTTTTTCAAGTAGCCCTGCTGCATGTAAAAGTGTTGATTTCCCAGACCCTGACGGGCCGATAAGACCGACCATTTCGCCTGGGAAAATATCAATATCGGCCCCTGATAATACGGTTAAATCACCATCACCCGATTTATAGGTACGGTGCAAATTACGCACAGAGAGTATGGGACGTGTTTTAT
>CALFUN010000005.1 GCA_937929915.1 uncultured Caulobacterales bacterium
TTCTCGCCTAGCCGCCCGAACACAAGCTGGGCAGTTGATATGAGCTATATCTGGACGAAGGAAGGCTGGCTTTACTTGGCCGTGGTTATGGATTTATATTCCAGTCCATTGTCGGATGGTCTGCCGGCCCTCGCATAAAGACCACCCTGCCGCTGGAGGCCTTAAATCGTGCGATAGCTCTGCGCCGACCGACACCAGGGCTGATACACCATTCAGACCGCGGTTCTCAGTATTGCGCCTATGAATACAGAAATTGCCTGAAAGAAATAGGCGCCGTAGTATCGATGTCAAGCAAAGGCAATTGTTATGATAACGCCGTCGTCGAGACGTTTTTCAAGACCCTAAAGTCTGAGCTTGTATGGCGCATGACATTCCATTCCAGAGCGCAGGCCTTATCCGAAATCGGTCAATATATCGACGGCTTCTACAATCCCGTCAGGCGGCACTCAGCCTGCGCATATACAAGTCCAATAAAATATGAGATGATGAAAAACCAAGCCCAAACACTCTCCACTTTAGTGAAGCAAGTCCATGCAGATGAAGCGGCGTGGCGTAGAGGCTAAACTGATTATTGGGGGCGTCGCATTAGGTCAACTAGATCCTGAACTTATTAATGTAATCGCTAAAGCGCGAGAGTGGTATGACGGCCTTAAGAAAGGTCAATACACATCTCAGTTGGAAATTGCATCGAAATACAATCTCCACAAATCAGATGTTAGTCGAATCTTGAACCTAACGTTCCTGTCCCCGAAAATCATTAGGGCCATTATATCAGGTTCTCACCCTGTAGATATGACAGTTAAATCTCTAAAGACTGTCTCGGCTAAACTTCCTATAAGCTGGGATGATCAGGCTCATATGCTCGGCATGTAAAGCTAATAGCTCTTCTACTAAATCATACTGAACGCGTTGATCCCAAATATTGGGATATGAGACGCACGCCAAAATAGCCCTAAAGATCGGCCAATATGCGTCTCTTATGGCGTCTCTACTCCAGCCATATCGAGCTAAGTCCCCGTTACTAGGGAGCTTTCTATGCGACGGTATTAAAGTGGCAAAAAACGCAGGGTGCCTGGTAGGGGGAGAGGGACTCGAACCCCCAACCAATCGGTTATGAGCCGACGGCTCTAACCAATTGAGCTATCCCCCCTGGTCAGTCGTCACCATATGGCGTGAAATGGCCGCGCTTTCAACACTGAAAATCGCTTTATTGCAGTTTTCTAAGCCTCTTCATGAGACAGAGTGCGCTTCACAGCAATTTGCCAGCCTGCCAGAGCCGTCTCTCTTGCGGCTTCATCCATATTGGGCGTAAATTCACGCGCGCATTGCCAATTATCCGCCACATCCGAGAGCGAGCTATATAAGCCTGCCCCGAGCCCCGCCAAATAAGCTGCGCCGAGCGCCGTTGTTTCAACAATGGTTGGCCGCAAGACAGTTATATCAAGAACATCTGAGAGGTAGCCGAGCATCCAGTTATTATTCGACATCCCGCCATCCACCCGCAAAGCCGTTGGGGTCACGCCATCATCGGCCATAGCTTTGAGCAGATCATATGTCTGGTAAACAACGCTCTCGACAGCCGCGCGAATAATATGCTTACGGCCTGTATCGCGGGTCATACCGTAAATCGCGCCGCGTGCATCCGGGTCCCAATGCGGCGCGCCAAGCCCTGTAAAAGCAGGCACAAGATACACCCCATTTGTATCCGCCAAGCTCGCACATATGGCTTCGCTATCTTCGGCCTGATCTATAATTTTAATCCCGTCACGCAACCATTGCATTGACGCGCCTGCCATAAAGATTGAGCCTTCTAGCGCATAGCTTGTCTTGCCGTTAATCCGAAACCCGACCGTGGATAGCAGACGGTTATTAGACGTTACGCAATCATCGCCCGTATTGAGGATAACAAAGCAGCCTGTACCGTAAGTGCTTTTAATATCGCCCTTTTCAAAACAGGCTTGACCAATCGCCGCTGCTTGCTGATCGCCGGCCACCCCGCGAATGGGGATAGGCTCACCGAGTAATTCGCATATACCGTAATCATCCGCGCAATCTTTGACCTCTGGCAATATCTGCGCGGGAACATTAAACACATCCAGCAGCGCATTATCCCAGTCTTGTGTGTGGATATTAAATAGGTTCGTGCGGCTAGCATTGGTCGCATCTGTCGCATGTACGGCTCCGCGCGTTAGCCGCCAAATCAAAAAGCTATCAACGGTACCAAACGCCAAATCTTCTGCCCGCGCACGCATATCCGTATGATCTAAAATCCACGCGCATTTGGTAGCTGAAAAATACGGATCCAGCAAAAGCCCCGTCTTAGCATTAATTTGCGCCTCATCCATTTTCGTCGATAAATCTCGGCAAATCTGCGCTGTGCGGCGGTCTTGCCAGACAATCGCATTATACAGGCAAGCCCCTGTATTACGATCCCAGACCAATGTTGTTTCGCGTTGATTTGTAATACCAATCGCAGCAATTTTATGGCTGTTTTGCTTGGCAAACGCATAGGCCTGCTTCAGGGTCGATAAAGTTGTCTCCCAAATATCTTCAGGATTATGCTCAACCCAACCATCTTGCGGATAGATTTGCGCAAATTCCTCTTGGGCCGTGAATAAAACATCACCATTTTGCGAAAAAACTAAGGTGCGGGAACTTGTTGTTCCTTGATCTATAGAAAGAATTACAGTGTCCATATTGCTTTTTATGCCAGATGGGTGGATAGGGTCAAATTTTAAATGTGCGTTTTCGCACATTGATGTTAGAAAACGATAGTCTTAAAGGAAAATAGGTTTAAAGTCGATGAGTAAAGAGGAATCAGATGTGACATATGACTTACTCATCATAGGCGGCGGTATAAATGGCACGGCCATCGCACGTGATGCCGCTGGACGGGGGCTTAAAGTGCTCTTATGCGAAAGAGACGATTTGGCCAATCATACCAGTTCATCCTCAACCAAGCTCATCCATGGCGGATTGCGCTATTTGGAATATTATGAATTCCGCCTTGTTCGCGAAGCTTTAATCGAACGCGAAGTGCTGCTGCGTTCAGCCCCGCATATCATCTGGCCGATGCGCTTTGTCTTACCTTATGATAAAGGTCTGCGGCCAGCTTGGATGCTACGAGCAGGCTTGTTTCTTTATGACAGTCTTGGCGGGCGCGATAAATTACCTGGCACGAAAACGGTCAATCTGCATCAGGCTCCCTTTAAAGGCATCTTAGAAGACCGCCTATCAAAGGGATTTGAATATTCCGATTGCTGGGTCGAAGATGCACGGCTTGTTGTCCTCAACGCAGTTGACGCCGCCAATCGAGGCGCTGACATTCGTACGCGCACCGAAGTCCTTAGCATTGCCCAAACCGATACAGGCTATAGCGCACATATTCTTCATAAGGGCCAAACTGAAACGATTAATGCCAAAGGGATTGTAAATTCCGCGGGCCCATGGGTTGATGAAGTCCTTAAGAAGATAGAACGCAAGAAAAACGAGCAATCCGTACGCCTTGTCAAAGGCTCGCATATTGTCACGAAACGCTTATTTGATGGCGATTTTGCTTTTATTTTCCAAAATGCCGATAATCGTATTATTTTTGCCATCCCCTATGAGCGCGATTACACCTTAATCGGCACAACAGACCAGCCTTATGATCCATCTGAAGGCCCTGTAAAAATCAGCCAAGAAGAAATTGATTACCTATGCGAAGCTGCCTCTGAATATCTGGAAAAAGATATTAGCCCCGATGATGTGACATGGACATATTCAGGCGTTCGTCCGCTTTATGATGATAAATCAGCCAATGCCTCCGCTGTGACGCGAGACTATGTTTTGGACATTGAAGAATTTACTGAAGGCGCGCCCTTCCTATCCATCTATGGCGGGAAAATCACAACCTCTCGCAAGCTTGCAGAACATGCCATGGAAAAACTACAAGGCTTTTACGGCTATAAAGAGAAAGGCTGGACACAAACGGCAGGCCTGCCTGGCGGCGATATTGTCAATGCGGATTTTGAGAGCTTTTACGCGGATATGCGCGCCCGTTACAACGATATTGACGACGCTTTATTATTACGTCTTTGCCACGCTTATGGCACGCGGATTACATTGCTGCTTGGCAAAGATTCTAGCACGGCCAAATTAGGTCAACATTTTGGGCAAGGCCTCTATCAAGCCGAAGTCGATTATCTCATAGATCATGAATGGGCGACCCAAGCCGATGATATTATGTGGCGGCGTACGAAATTAGGCGTACATATGAGCGATGCTGAAAAAGACGCATTCACAGAATGGTTTAATGCCTATAAGGCATAGCCATGCTCGCTGCCCTTATACAACATGCTCAAGCGCTCAATCTTTTTGCCATATCGGGGTGGCCCGTCCCTCTCGGTCAGACTTTTTTGACCTATATTGGGTTTACGGCTATTATTATAGGACGTTATTTTCTGATCGTTTGGCCCATTCATTGGATGTTATGGAAACGCCCCGCAGATAAGGTCAAGGCGCGCCGCTTATCCAAACGCGAGCCAAGCGCCGCTACGATACGCAATGAAATCAAGCTCTCAACAATCAGCGCCTTTATCTATGCAGCTCCCGCTGCGATTGTTTTAGAGATGTGGAAAGCGGGCGGAACGGCTATCTATGCGGGCTTGCCGCAAGGTTTAACAGGGTGGGGCTGGATTATCGTCAGCGCGCTTATTTACCTCTTTGCCCAAGACACATGGTTTTATTGGACGCACCGCATCATGCATCACCGTAAGCTCTTTAAATGGACGCATGAAGGCCATCACCGCTCCGTACAGCCTACGCCTTGGGCAAGTTTTTCCTTTGATGCAATCGAAGCCATAAGCGCAGCCTGGCTGCTGCCGGTCATGGCGCTATTTATTCCCATACATGTCGGAACGGCCTTGGCGCTTTTAATGATTATGACAATTAATGCGGTCTTTAATCATGCAGGCTGGGAAGTCTATCCAGAGCGCTGGGTGCGAGGGTGGTGGGGACGGCATATTATCACTGCAAGCCACCACAATCTTCACCATACCAAATTCAAAGGCAATTACGGACTATATTTTCGGCTATGGGATAAGCTGTGCGGAACCGATAAAGGGTTGGTGTAACTAAGCTGCAAGTCTTACGAATAAAGATAGACATTATCCCCTCCATAGCCCTAAACTCTTTACAATCATCGTGAATATGGGGACCATATGAAACATTTACGCAACCACACATCTCTCATTGTTAAAGCCTTACTGACAAGCAGCGCCGCTGCGCTCTTGATTGGCTGTTCCAATGCAGAGACGACCGTTGATAATCTCACGGCTCAATCCAATGCAAGCTCAAGCTCGACGGAACTCAACATACCTTTTGAGAAAATTACGCTAGATAATGGTCTTGATGTTATCTTCCATGTTGACCGTTCTGACCCTGTTGTTGCCATTAATTTGGCTGCCCATGTTGGCTCTGCGCGAGAAACAAAGGGACGGACTGGCTTTGCTCATTTGTTCGAGCATTTATTGTTCCTAGATTCTGAAAATCTTGGCTTTGGTGGTCTTGATGAAATGAATACACGTATTGGCGGCGAAGGCACAAATGGATTTACCACCAATGACATGACCCAATATTTCCAAGCTGTGCCAAAAGACGGGCTGGAGAAAATCATTTGGGCCGAAGCTGATAAACTCGGCTGGTTCATTAACACCGTTAGTCAAAACGTTATTGATAAAGAAAAACAAGTTGTCAAAAATGAGAAACGCCAACGTATTGACAATCAACCTTACGGGCATAATTTTTCTATTATTGGCAAAACACTCTACCCAGAAGACCATCCTTATAATTGGACAGTTATTGGTAGTCTGGCGGATCTTGACGCTGCGACATTGCAAGACACCAAAGATTTCTACGCAAAATGGTATGTGCCCAATAATGTGACGATCACCCTGTCAGGGGATTTTGATATTGATGAAGCCAAAACGCTCGTCAAAAAATATTTCGGTGAAATTCCGCGCGGCGATGACATCAAACCTTATGCTCCGCGCGCTGGTACATTGAGCGCTACGCGCAAAATCATGCATGAAGATGATTTTGCGGCCGTCCCTCGCCTAACAATGGCCTGGCCAAGTGTCGAGCAATATCATCCTGATAGCTATGCGCTTGATATATTGATGACCTATCTTGCGGATGGCAAAAAAGCCCCCTTAGTGGATGTATTAATTGATGAGCAGGCCCTCACATCCAATGTTGTCGCTTTTCACAATACAGCAGAAATCGCTGGAGAGCTGTACCTCATTGTTAGCCCGAATAGCGGCGAAGATATTGACGGATTACTCCCAGCTATACAGGCAGGCTTTACGCGGTTTGAAGAAAATGGCATTGCGTCCGAAGATTTAGCCCGCATTAAAGCGGCTACTGAAGTCGAATTTTACAGCCAAGTCCAAAGCGCACTTGGCAAGGCCATACAGCTCAGTGAGTATAATCTTTTCACAAATGACCCAAGTTTTTATAAAAAAGATCTCGCAGCCCGCGCAGCCGTCACTCCAGAAGACATTATGCGAGTCTATAATAAATATATAAAAGACAAGCCTTACATTGCCACAAGCTTCGTCCCAAAAGGACAACCCGAATTAGCACTTGAAGGGTCTGAAAGCGCTATAATTACTGAGGAAAAAATCATTCAAGGTGCAGAAAAAGACCTCTCAGGCTTTGACCCAGCCGGACGGGTTTTAGACAAAACCACACCGTCATCATTTGACCGCACGGTTGAGCCTGCTTTTGGCGCGCCAGTTACATTGAAAAGTCCGAAAATCTGGCGCACGCAACTCGATAATGGCATATCAGTCTTTGGCCTGAAATCGAATGAAACCCCGCTTATTCGGTTTTCATTAGAACTTACTAGCGCTGGACAAGACCGTTCTGATTTGGACACAATTATTGTGCCCAATTTATTGGCTGAACTTATGCTACAAGGCACAGAAACTTTAAGCGCCGAAGCATTAGAGGACGCGATTAAAGAATTGGGCGCAGATATTACTGTACGTAGTACAAATAGCGCAACCTTGGTCAATGTCACAACATTGGCGCGAAATTTCGATAAAACATTGAACCTTGTCGAAGATATAATCACGAATCCAGGGTTTAACCAAAGTGAATTTGATATTGTAAAGCGCCGCCTGCGCAATCAATTTGACCAAGCCAAAGCCAACCCTAATTTCATTGCCGCGCGCGAAATGGCTAAATTACGCTATCGCGCAGACCACCCTTTCCATTATAGAGATGGCGGCGACCCAGACGCGTTTGATGCGATTGCTATAGACGACCTTAAAGCGTTTCACGCAAAATATTATAGTTTTGATAAAGCCCGTCTTGCTATTGTCGGGGCCTATAATGAGGCTGCGGTGAAATCTCGTTTTAGCCAGCTTGAAACGGCGCTCAAAACATCCCCTGCAGAACCAGAAGCGCCCGCGCTAAACCCAATTACAGCGTCCAAAATCTATATGTATGATGTGCCAAAGGCCAAGCAATCCATATTAAATCTATCTCACCCCGCCTTGCCCGCCACTCACCCAGATTACGCACTCGCTGAGTCGCTTAACTATACATTGGGCAATGTTTATACATCTAAACTCAATGGCGCTTTGCGGGTGGATAAAGGCTATACTTACGGCATTCAGTCCCGCTTTAATGGCGGCGAGACGACAGGCACATTTGGTGTCAATACATCCGTGCGCACCAATGTCACATATGAAGCCATAGACCTTATCCGTGAGATTTTAAATAATTATGGCCCAGATATGGACGCAACGGAGCTTGCAGCTTTAAAAGATGCCTTGCTGCGCGGACAAGCTTTGGGGTCAGAAACCTTACAGCAAAAATTAAATACATTACGCGAGATTATACGCTTTGATTTGCCAGATGATTTTGCTGCAAAAAACTCGGAAAAACTCAAAGCTTTGACCTTACCAAAAGCCAAAGCGCTTCTTGCAAAATATATACGGCCTGACGCGATGCGTTATGTTGTTGTCGGCGATGCCGCCACGCAAAGCGCGCGGTTAAAAGATCTTGGTTATGGCGATCCTATCTTGCTGAATCAGGAATAAACCACACATTTTAATAAAGAAAAAGGCGCTCCCATAGAGCGCCTTTTCATTACCGATAATCAGTGCTTATTCAGCCACAACAGAGCCAACAAGCCCTTCGAGCATTTGCGCAATATTTGGCGTCGGCAGAGCGCTCGCATCGCCTCCGTAACTCTCAACCACCGCCGCTATATTCGTATAACTGATAATGACCTGTCCATCTGTTTCAAAAACATGGATTTTCAGCGGCAATTCGATGCCCAATTCAGGGTTGCGTGCCATAAGCGGTGTACCGCCTTTGGGATTACCAAAAATAAATACTGTTGACGGCGCAAGGTCCAAACCTGCTTTTTGCGCGCCTTTTGAATGGGGAACTTCGCCAAATAGGTTTAAAGGCCGCGCACCAATCGCCTCGCGGATTTTCGCCTCCGTCACAGAAAAACTATACGGGCTTGTTTTTTGTAAAATTGTATTTGGCACAACTTGGTTCACTTTCGAATTTGACGTGTTAAAATCAGTTCTCACAGACACGGATGGAGTCAGGCAAGCCGTTAAACTCAGCGGCAAGACCGCGCATAGAGCCGTTTTTTGCAAAATATTTGTCATGGTATAACCTTAATCTTAAACATCTCGCTATCGGCATTTAACGCAGTATATCACGCCAAGCCATCACCTCGTCCATGCCAAGATTATAGATAAAATGAAAGTCACCCTATTGTGAGGAAACCAAGCGTAGCAGATATGGCGCTATACGCTTCACATTTAAGGCCTACCGCAAAACTAAAACTATTCATAAATTGATAAGGGCTCATAACCCCTAGAAACAATAAAAGCCGCCATATGGCAGCTTTTACATTATTCATACATGTCATTCTTGAAGATTTACTGATCCAAGAAACTCCGTAATTTACGCGAGCGTGATGGATGTTTGAGCTTACGCAGGGCTTTGGCTTCAATTTGGCGGATCCGTTCGCGAGTAACAGAGAATTGCTGGCCGACCTCTTCGAGCGTATGGTCTGTATTCATCCCAATCCCAAATCGCATCCGCAACACCCGCTCTTCGCGCGGTGTTAAGCTCGCCAGAACCCGTGTTGTTGTTTCTCGCAAGTTAGATTGGATAGCTGCTTCAATCGGTAAAATCGCGTTATTGTCTTCAATGAAGTCCCCCAACTGGCTATCTTCTTCATCCCCAATCGGGGTTTCCAGAGAAATAGGCTCTTTGGCGATTTTCATAACCTTACGCACTTTTTCCAGCGGCATAGATAATTTTGCGGCGAGTTCTTCTGGTGTCGGCTCACGGCCAATTTCATGCAAGATTTGCCGCGATGTGCGCACGATTTTATTGATTGTCTCAATCATATGCACAGGAATACGGATCGTGCGGGCCTGATCGGCAATAGAGCGCGTAATGGCTTGGCGAATCCACCATGTTGCATAGGTCGAGAATTTATAACCGCGGCGATATTCAAATTTATCAACGGCTTTCATCAGGCCGATATTGCCTTCTTGAATAAGGTCAAGAAATTGCAGGCCACGATTTGTATATTTTTTCGCGATAGAAATAACGAGGCGCAGATTGGCTTCAACCATTTCTTTCTTCGCTTGGCGCGCTTCGCGCTCACCCTTTTGTACCGTTTGCACAATTCGGCGAAACTCATCTACAGGCACGCCTGTTTCTTGCGCCAATCCGCCAATTTCATCACGAATTTTTATCACAGAAACAGCTTCGCGGGTGAAAAAACGGTTCCACGCATCAGATGTGCCCTTCATCTCATCCACCCAATTTGGATTAAGCTCAGAGCCTAAATACGCTGTCAAAAACCCTTCGCGCGGCACCCCGTTCCCTTCGGCAAGGCGCATTAAGCGGCCTTCAAGCGAGATAAAACGCTTATTAATCGCATAAAGCTGGTCAATCAGCGCATCAATCCGAGCATTATTAAGTTGAAGCGATTTAATCTCTTCAATGATTTCAGCTTGGATAGCGTCATATTCTTCGGCTTGTGGCCTGCGCATTTTTTTGCCTGTCATGCGGGCACGAATGAGCATTTGTTGCAGTTTTTGGAAACGGCCAAATTGCGATGAAATACGATCTAGCTTATCCATGATGTCATCGCGCAATGCAGCTTCCATAGAGGCCATAGACAGATTTGTCTTATCCTCTTCTTCGTCCTCATCATCATCAATGGGTTTTTGGCCTTCTTCGTAATTACGCTCAGGCAGCTTGGTTTTACGCTCTTCGGCTAAAGGCTCAAGATCACCTTCTTCGGCTTCTAGTTCGCCCTTTTCGATTTTCTCGCGGCGCACAGCTAAGGCAGAGCGGTCTTCCTGAATATTTCCGATGGAGCGGTTATAGGTCGTATCCAAATCAATAATATCGCGCAATAAAATATGGCCTTCTGCCAATTCTTCGCGCCAAATCATAATGGCTTCAAAGGTCAGCGCGCTTTCGCACAACCCTTTAATCATGGTATCGCGGCCTGCTTCTATGCGCTTGGCAATCGCAATCTCGCCCTCACGTGATAGCAATTCCACCACGCCCATTTCGCGCAAATACATACGCACAGGGTCATCGGTACGGTCAAGCTCTTCTTTGGAGTTACCGCCTTTAACCGCCGTTGTTGTTGTCCGCGCGAGCGTTTTGGGGCCGAGTGTTGGCTCGTCTTTTTCTTCAATGACTGAAATACCCAAATCAGATAATTGCGCGAGAATAACTTCGATCTCGTCGGTCGTAATCCCGTCAATATCAATATATTTATTCAGCTCTTTGGTTGTCAGCAAACCTGATTTACGCGACACAGCCAGCATACGCTTGACTTCAATACGATCCATATCAAGCCGTTTGCCTGGAACGAGAGGCGTATCGGCTATGATTTCATTTTTTTGGATGTCATCTGCATCTGCTTTTTTAGCAGCAGCAGTTTTTTTCTTGGCAACAGCCATTCGGTATACTCCAAACGTAAAGACCAGCCCGCAGCATAGTCTTTAATAATAATGACAGCCCTTCATTTGCAGCATGGCAAAATAAGCCATATCAGAAATGACAAAATCGCCCCTGACAATTAGATCAAGGCCGAATAGGCAATATTTCTAATCACGTACATCTTTTGAGGCACGCATCAGACGCTTTAACACGTCTGCATTATCTGTGCGGATTGTTTCCGCCATACGGGATCGTGTGTTATCTGCGACGTTTTCAACATGGTCATGGCCCATTAGGGCGTCAGCTTCGGCATTCCAGATAGCTGCTCGTTCCGCCAGTTCTGCGTCTACCCCTCCCATCGCCGCTGTGATCAGTAGCCGCTTTCTGGAGAAGATTTGATAATCCTCCAATAATCCTTCATTTTCTATATGGGCATGAAGGGCTTGCTTTTCAACCTCTTTTATGGCCCTCCAATAAGATAGAATCACGCGCTGCAACCTCAAACAGGCCCGATCTTGGAATTTTAACGCAAAAAATCGCTCATCCACATGCTCAAGAAGCTCTGGAAACTCCAATATCGCCCCTAATAACGCCGTTTCGCGGCGCGCATTCTCCGCTAAAGAGCGCCCAGCAGCTTTATTTTCCGCTGTGCTAGATTTAACCTCTTTAGGCTTATAGGCACCGCGCCAACCGCGTTTTTGAGCTTGAAATCCAAAAGTCTCATTAAAACGGCCCATCAACTCTGTACGATAAAGTTGTTTGACGTCCTCATGCGTGATTGTATTGAGCGCAGCAAATAAACGAGCTTTCAGCCCCGCTTTGGCTTCTGGGGTCGATAAAGGCTCGGCCTCCACTTCGCGTTGCCACAACATATCAACAAGCGGGATAGCCTTATCCAATATCGCCTTCATCGCTGGTGGGCCTTTTGCTCGGATAAGGTCATCTGGGTCTTGACCTTCTGGCAAAAGCGCAAATCGCAATGACTGGCCCGGACGCAATAAGGGCAAAGCGCGCTCAATCGAGCGGTAAGCGGCGCGCAGTCCTGCCTTATCCCCGTCAAAGCACATCACGGGTTCTGGTCCAGCGCGCCACAACAAGGTCAGTTGGTCTTCCGTCAGCGCTGTGCCAAGCGGGGCCACCGCATATCCGAACCCTGCTCGCGCAAGGGCAATGACATCCATATAGCCTTCGGCAACAATCATGCCGCGCACCTTATGATCAATAACGGCCTTGCGGGCACGGTGGTAATTATAAAGCAATTTACCTTTGGAAAAAATCGGCGTTTCAGGGGAGTTTAAATATTTCGCTTTCGCATCTTTAGCCATAGCCCGCCCGCCAAAAGCGACAAGCCGCCCGCGCGGGTCATGAATCGGAAACATGATACGCCCACGAAACCTATCCCAAGACCCGCGCGATTTATCTTCGGGCTCAATTAAGAGACCCGCTTCAATGAGCTGCTTATCCTGCGCGCCTTGGGTGATGAGCTCATCTTTAAGCGCCGAGAAATTATCAGGTGCATAACCCATACCAAAGGTTTTAGCCGCTGTTTGACTTAGCCCGCGCGCTTTGAGGTAATCGCGCGCCGCTTCGGCCTCATTGCGGTAAAGCGATTTTTCAAAAAATTCTTGCGCCCGTTCCATCCACGAAATTGTCGCTTTATTACGCGCTGCGCGCCGTTCGGCATCAGGATCAGATTTGGGCATATCCATGCCCGCCATAGCTGCAAGCGCTTCGACGGCTTCAACGAAAGATAAGCCTTCAATTTCCATGAGAAAACTAATCTGATCGCCATGTTTTCCCGAAGAAAAACAATGGTAAAAGCCTTTCACATCATTGACAAAAAAGCTGGGAGTTTTCTCATTAGTAAAGGGCGATAGCCCCGCATATTCTTGGCCTTGGCGCTTAAGTTTGACATGACGGCCCACCACATCCGAAGTCCGGACGCGGGCCTTTACCTCCTCCAAGAAATTTTCACCAAACCGCATAGGTTTAATCTAAGCATGATTGAGGGCAATAGCGAGTCAGCTTGTGGATAATTCTACAAAGAAAGAGCCGCTTTAAAACCGGCTCTTTCCAGTGGGGCATTTATATATAGATAAACACTTATTTATCAGCTTTATCTATCTTAGGCTCAGGCTTTGGCGCCTCTTTCGTACCAGAGCCATAGGCTTTATTTTTTGTTTTCACCCCTTCTGTCTTACGCATTTTATCCGCCACATGGCCCATTTCTTCGGCCGTGATTTTGCCATCGGCGTCGTGGTCATGCACGGCGAATTTCTTGTCAAATTCACCCGAACTGACAACCGCGCGATATTTATCATTACCAGCATCAGATTTAATGACGGCAAAATTGACAAATTCATCGCGGTCAAGACTACCATCTTGATTAACATCCGCGACAACAAAGTCTGCATCCACAGCCCGTGTTGGTACATTCACAGGCTCTGTGATTTTCGTGACCTGCGCCGTAGCAATCGTAGCTCCGCCGCCCATCACAGTTAGAATAAGTAATGTTTTCAAAGTTAATTTCGGCATGTGTCTCTCCTGTTTTTTCATGCCGCCGCCCCAGCAGATCTATAAACTGCCAGTGTTTTATATGGTTCTCAAGTTACTGGAAATTTAGGTTTCGGTTAGAAATAACTTGCCTTTTTTATGCCTAATTTTGGCTTAAACCCCTGATAATACCAATAGAAGCCTAGCCTTAGTTTAGCCCCTTTTTGGTAAGTTTACGGTAAGGCTACATTAATTTTGCAAACACATAAAACAGCACCATATCTTTATTCGATAAGGTGCTTAATTAGCGCAAGCGATTCGGGGCTGTCCCAATCCACTTCGCCAGGGATTCGGGCAATTTCTCGGCCTGAGCGGTCATAGAAAATAGATGTCGGCAGGCCCGGCAGGGCCAGCGCACCGTTCAAGCTAAAGCTCTCATCATGCCATTCAGGAAGGTTTGCAATCTGCCTATCCTTGTAAAACTCTGGAATGTCGCTCGCGCGGCGATCAAGACTAATGGGAACCACCGCAAAATTATCGCCGCCCATCTTTGCTTCCAAAGCATCCAAAGACGGCATCTCTGCCACGCATGGCGGACACCATGTCGCCCAAACATTAAGCAGCACCACCTTGCCGTGATAATCGGCCAGTTTCATTTCAGCGCCATCGGGGGATTTGTAAGTTGCAAGCGGCTGGCTAGGCGCGGTGTCTAAAACCGTGAGTTTTTTAAGACTTGCCACAGAAAACCGATCTAATCCCGTCTTTGGGCTCTGGCATGATTGCACGATAACCAATAAGACAGTGCCAAAGCCAAATATGAGCATCGCACGAATGGCGCCGCGCAATGTGAAAACTGATGCAAAGAAAGATGATGCAGACATGAGCGACAATCTAGACAAAAAACCTAGCAAAAGCCAGACAATGTGGGGGGGCCGCTTTGCCGCAGGCCCCAGCGTACTCATGCAAGCTATTAATGTCTCTATCAGTTTTGATCAGCGCCTAGCCGAACATGATATTGCAGGCTCGAAAGCTCATAGTGATATGCTCGCAGTGCAAGGCATTATTTCAGCCAAGGACCGCGATGCCATTCATGCGGGCCTGGCCGAAATCGCAGATGAAATCGAGGCGGGTACGTTTCCTTTTTCTGATGAGCTTGAGGATATTCATCTGAATATTGAAGCCCGCCTGAAAGATAAAATCGGGGATGCGGGCGCACGTTTGCATACGGGGCGCTCGCGCAATGACCAAGTCGCCACAGATTTCCGCCTCTGGGTACGCGGCCATTTAGACGTATTCATCCATCAGCTTGAAACGCTGCAATCCGCGCTGCTAGGTCAAGCCGCGGCCCATACAGACACGATCATGCCCGGATTTACCCATCTGCAAAGCGCACAGCCTGTCACTTTTGGACATCATATGCTAGCCTATCTTGAAATGTTTGCCCGCGACAAATCTCGTTTTGAAGATTGCCGTGCGCGCATGAATGAAAGCCCGCTTGGTGCCGCCGCGCTTGCCGGGACGCCCTACCCGATTGACCGTGATATGACAGCCAATGCCCTTGGGTTTGCGCGGCCTATGGCTAATTCCTTAGATGCCGTCTCCGCGCGAGACTTTGCGCTTGAAGCCCTGGCCGCCGCGAGCATTTGCGCCACACATTTATCGCGCTTATCCGAGGAAATCGTGATTTGGACAAGCGCACAATTTGGCTTCATCACCTTATCTGACGCTTTTACAACGGGCAGTTCCATCATGCCGCAAAAGCGCAACCCTGACGCAGCAGAATTAATTCGCGCCAAGGTCGGGCGGATTGTTGGCGCGCTGACAAGCCTAATGATCGTTATGAAAGGCCTGCCGCTCGCCTACTCCAAAGATATGCAAGAAGATAAAGAGCCCGTCTTTGACGCTTTCGACGCGCTAGAGCTGGGTTTGGCCGCCATGGCAGGCATGGTCGCCGATATGGCTCCCAATAAAGACGCTCTGGCCAAAGCTGCAGGCGCAGCTTTTTCCACGGCGACGGATTTGGCCGACTGGCTGGTCATGAAGTTAAATATGCCATTTCGCGATGCCCATCATGTCACAGGCGCAATCGTGGCTCTTGCGGAAAAGCAAGGCAAAACGCTGGATGCATTATCTTTGGCAGATATGCAAACCATCGAACCGCGCATCACCGATGATGTCTACCGCGTCCTC
The DNA here is from genome assembly GCA_937929915.1 of uncultured Caulobacterales bacterium. Lineage (GTDB taxonomy): Bacteria > Pseudomonadota > Alphaproteobacteria > Caulobacterales > Maricaulaceae > Litorimonas. The sequence continues at coordinate 15,673 of CALFUN010000005.1, forward strand.
ACCCCGCTCGCCTCGGCCAGCTCCCGCACAAGCTATGGCGGCACCGCACCGAGCGAGGTCGAAAAGCAAGTAAAAAAGTGGCAGAGTATTTTGGGTTAATTTGTTTCTAAAAAGGCCTTCGTTAGCTTTTTTATATTTTGTGTGGTTAATCTTACTTTGTTAGATTGCTCAATCAAATCCTGCACTTCAACATCAATATACTCTGGTTTAAATCTTTTATTTCCACCGTAATCACAAAGTTGTAACGGGGTGTCTGCTGATTTTTTTACCATATGACAATGCGCAATTTGATTTCTAAAATATATCAACTTATCGCAATCCTTACATAGCGCCTTAATGTCGTTGATAGCACCTTCCTCAAAGTATTCTTTAGAATAACCGCGTATTAATTTAACCTTTTCTCTAGGCTGAAGCGGAACAACCAAACACCTAGCTTGATTTTTATTGAGGCCTAAAAAAGCTGATACTAGCCCATCAAGACAGGAATTAAAATAGGCAAAATTAATTATCAAACTACCAATCGCAATACCAAAATCATCTGTCCCTCTCATTACTTTTAATCTTACTTCCCGTTCCATCCTCTATCCGTCATCAGATAGGTCGCAAAACTGGCGAGCCAATGGCTGCCTGAATAATGCTCATCGGAGACTGCGGCCACGCCTGTATCGGTATGAATTTTTGCCGCCGCGACGAGGGAGGCTTTGCGGCTATCGCCATCTGGCAAGGCGCGGGCAATATTATAGAGGTTCCACGCCCGCGAGCTATTAACCCCGTCCAAATGCACAAGCTTGCCATCGGTCGCGTCCAAAACAATACCAGGTTTCAGCCAATCGTCCGAGCCATCATTTGGCACATCGGGCATAAAACCGCTAAACCAATCCGTAAATTCTGCTTGGCTCATAACGCGCCGCATCAGATCGGCCTCCATAAGGCAAGGCGAGAGAAAATCCTCCCCGCTTGGTTCATAAGCCAGCGGGCAATTCACATCATTTTTGTGAAAGCTCATGGCCCGCTCAATGATTAAGGCCTCCATCTCGTTATCGCCCGTCACCCGAGCCCAATCTAGCATAAGGCCAAACGCAAAAGCGCTTTGATTATGCGTACCAACACGAATAGGGTAAGCGAGCTTGGGGAGCCAAGCTTTCAGCGAATCTGCTATGTCTTGTTCCAGTGGTTCAAGACGCTCTTTCCAAATTTTCGCTTGCGGGTCCGTGCCTTGGGCCTCCCACTCACGCAGTTCAGTCATAAGCTGTAGATACCACGCCAGACCATATGGCCGCTCCCACGATCCGCGAGCAGGACGGGCAAAATTGGCAATCTCGCCTGCAATACTATCTTGCGTGAAAGACTGGTTGAGTTTCGCGTAGGCTTCATCACGCCAAACCCCATCTTGCGGGCCTGTGCGCAGCAAGCGTACAAGCAGCCAGTGACCATGCACCGAGCTATGCCAGTCAAAGCAGCCGTAAAATACAGGGAAGATTTGCTTGGGCCGGCCAATCGCTTCGGCTGTATCTGTGGTGCGTGAAATTTTATTGGGAAATTCCTGATCTACGCAATCCAAGGCAAGGCGCGAGAAACGCACAGCAAGGTCTGGCGCAATGTTATTCGGGTAAGTTAATGAAACATTGGCTTGACCTGTGTGCGTTTTCACACTCACCGTTATGTCCCCAGCAACCGGGCGCTCGCCCGCATTCGGCGTACAAGCCAGCATAGAGCATGAGAGTAAAATGAGCGGAAATAGAGTCAGGGCATTATGTTTCATGGGTAATATTTAGCTGACATTACAACATTAAGAAAGCTCTGATATACACGGATTAAAACCCAGACAAATGATTAAAGACCAGGCAAATTAAGGCTCTAATTTTGCATACGGGTCTTTAATTCGGTCATAATAAAGGCGCGCTGCGCATCGCTATACCGCGTCCACATGGCAATTTCTTCGCGGAAACGTCCGCAACCTTTGCATTGACCTTTTTCAATATCCAATTCACAAATCAGTTTGCACGGACTTTGAATTTGCGGTGTTAGGTTCAAAGTCATCGATTTATTGCTGTGTTGAAAGCGGAGTTTTGGCAGGTGCAGATATATCAGAAGGCTTAGACATATCCGCTTTCTGCGCGTCTAATCTCTCAAAACGGCGCTTTTCCGCCTCTTGAATGTCTTCATCTTTAAAGGCAAAATTCGTATCCAGCTTATAGTCACCCGTAATGACCACTTCATCAGCTTTGGTTTTGACAATATCTGAGAGATGATAATATTGCCGCGCTCCCAGTCTTTGCGGCTTTGGCCCGTCAATATTTTGACCGTCTTTGACAAATATCATAATCGGCACATCACCGCCCGTTTTTGCAGGCGATAAAATAATAGATTTCATCTTCGGGACAACAAAACCCAAACCCGTCGGGGCAATAGATTTCATCACTTTAGAGCCGTCTTTTGCGCCTTCACGCAACTCACTCAGGCTAAACTTACCCGTATCATTTTTGTAAGGAAACGTCATCAATACATTAACATTCGCAACACTTTCGTCTTTATCTTCAACGGTTTGACCATCAATCAGCAAGCATAACTCACCTTTTGGAGACAATTCATCTACCGCAGCCTCCAAACCAATAATCTCGCCTGCCTCGTCAACGTCAAAGCGGCGCTCATTACCTTCATGGCGGTACAGCATACCCGATGGATCAGGATTATCATTCACCCCGCTCATAGATAATTTAAACTGTGGATCGATCACATTTTTTAAATCTGGGCTAGCTTTAAAAAAGGCCGTCATTGCCTTAACGAGCTGTTTTGCCTCCGTGCAATCATCTTTAGCAAATGCTATTTGCGGCATAGTCACAACACTCAACAGAGCTATAATGAAAGGCGTAGAGTTTTTAATTTTCAGTTTTTTCCTGATAATCATTTAACGCCCTCATTTCTTGCGTTTCATTTTCAACATTTGCATCTTTACCCCAACCAAAACGCCGCATCACAGACGGGCTAGGGACAGGCATTAAATCATAATCGCCCCCGCGTATAATGAGTGCGCTTGCACCTAATTTATGCAAATCTTGGCCTGACACAATAAACATCTCTCTGTGACGCTCAAATTCAAGTGCAATGTCTTTATCATCAACTCGCGCGAAAATCTTTGGCGTCGCTTCGGGTTTTAGATATTTTGGATCTTGGTATTTAACCGCCAGATAATTCGTATCTGGCATAAACATACGCAGGCCAGCAGGTATCATTTTCTTGTAAAAGCTTTTCGCATCCCGAGAGCCTTCTTTGATCTCTGCAATATTATGCTCGCCCGTTGTGGTTTGAAAAAATGGCGAGAGCCCCATTTCAAAATATAGGCCTTCATCATCTTCAGGCCGGTCTGCACGGGTAGGGTCAAGCACGCATATTTCTGATTCTGGCGCCGCATTAATAGCCTCAATGAAATTTGGTACGCGGCCATCCTCGCGCGATACAGGCAAATCCGTAATAACTTCGCCGTCTTGGGCAAGATAGAAAGCTTCGGGCCAGACGCCGCCATCTTTGATGAGGAATTTGGGATCAATATTCACATTGACAATATTACGGCGTTTGTCTTCGATAGACTCCAAACGCGACACCATTTTAGGCACCCCTTTTGCCGGGTAGCAATATACCTCGCCGCGAGTTTTAACGGCCTTGCCCGTCGCGGCATCCGCAAAACTAGCCTGCCCCGACATCAAAAATGCCACGCAACATAGTAACGATTTTGTTAAAATAGGCCTCATCCTTCCTCTAAACCCAAAAAATATGGGTTTGCCTAGTGAAAAATTTGTCACATGACACAGCTTGATAAGACTCGACGGCGCTCGCAACACATCATAAAAGGCCTTACAACAAAATGGATATTCGCTATGCGCCCGACCTCAAGCCGCAAAATTCGCAATTTTCTTACGCTCACATTGCTCGCAAGCTTGGCTTTAAGCGCTTGCGGTGTTCGCGGATCTCTCAAAACGCCCCCGCCAATTTGGGGTGAAAAGATATATGATCCCGCCCAAACACCGACAGAACAAACGCCTTCCGAACAGGCACCTGCGCAAACACCAGATAATGCAGCAGACAATCTCGAAAACACGACAGATTCAGATAATTAACCTCCATGCGTCATTTTGATTATAAAAACGGCGAACTTTATGCCGAAAATGTGCCTTTGCGTAGCATTGCAGACAAAGTCGGCACCCCCGCTTATATCTACAGCACAGCCACATTTGAGCGCCATTATAGCGTTTTTGCGGATAGTTTTTCAGGCATAGACGCACTTGTCGCCTATTCCGTCAAAGCCAATTCCAATATTGCCATACTCGCGACATTGGCCAAAATGGGCGCAGGCGCAGATGTCGTATCTGGCGGAGAATTGGCCCGCGCTTTGGTCGCAGGCATACCCGCACATAAAATCGTTTTTTCAGGAGTCGGGAAAACCAGCGCTGAAATGCGCGATGCACTCAAGGCTGGCATTCGGCTCTTTAATGTCGAGAGCCTGCCAGAGCTGCGCCTTTTGAATCAGACAGCCCTGTCTATGAATAAAATTGCGCCCATCGCCTTTCGGGTCAATCCTGATGTCACAGCGGGCGGACATGATAAAATCAGCACAGGCAAAAAAGAAAATAAATTTGGGATCGCTTGGAAGCATGCGCAAAGCGCCTATGCCGAAGCCGCACGCCTTAAGGGCATCAAAATTGTGGGGGTTGATGTACATATTGGCAGCCAAATTGATGATCTGGCTCCCTTTGAAAAAGCGATTGAGAAAGTTGGGGAACTTATCAAACGCCTCCGCGCCGATGGCCATACCATTCAAAGTTTTGACATTGGCGGCGGTCTGGGCATTCCTTATGGGGATAATAATAAAACTCCGCCCCCGCCTGCCGAATATGGCGCAATGGTCAAACGTCTCACAGCCAGCCTTGATGTCGAGATGATTTTCGAGCCAGGGCGCATGATTGCCGGCAATGCAGGGATTTTGCTAACCAAAGTTCTATACGTCAAAGAAGGTGAGGATCGCAACTTTCTGATTATTGACGCAGCCATGAATGATCTCATCCGTCCCGCCCTATATGATGCTTATCACGATATAGAACCTGTTATCGCTGCGGGCCCAAATTTCACCCAAGAGACTTACGATGTTGTTGGCCCGATTTGCGAGAGCGGTGATACATTTACGAAATCACGCGAAATGCCGTCTTTAAACGATGGCGATCTTGTTGTTTTGCATTCGGCTGGCGCATATGGGGCCGCGCAATCTAGTCAATATAACACTCGCCCGCTCATTCCCGAAGTGCTTGTCAGTGGCGACAAATATGCCGTTATTCGTGAACGTCCAAGCGTGGCCGATATATTGAAAACAGAGTCGATCCCAGATTGGTTATAAAGCTTATAAAAAGGCTGTATTTTACTGCGTTTTTTCGTCACTCTCACGGAAAATTAACGCGACAATATATTTCGCGTAGCTATAGTGATTTTTCATGAGCGAAGCGCCTGAAACATATCAGCCATTATTTAAAAAATTGGCCCGCTATACGCAGATCGCGCGCGCGCGTTTGATCTGGGAACGCTATATGCCTGTGCTGGCCAAAGGCTTACTCGCGGTCATAGTTTTTCTTATCACGACCTATTTTGGGATTTGGGAGCGCCTTGGAGATCCGTGGCGTCTTATCGCTCTGCTCGCAACGCTCGCTTATTTAAGCCATGGGGTTTGGCAAGCAACCCAACAAATTTGGCCGAACCGATCTGATGCGCGGCGCCGCACGGAACGCGATTCAGACCAATCTCACCGCCCGCTTGATACGCTTGATGATCGCCCTGCCTTATCCGCAGATGCTTGGCCAGCCCATTATCAAAACGCTCTTAAACAAGCCAAAAATATTCGCGCGCCAAAGGGCCGCCCTGCTCTTGCGAAAATCGATCCTTATTATTTGCGCTATGTTGCCCCAGCCGCCTTAATCGCAGCCAGTATCTATATCGCAGGGTTTGGTACAGAGCGTTTACGTTATGCCCTCTTACCCAGTTGGCAATCTGCCATACATCCGTCAAACGTGAAATTCGAAGCTTGGATTGACCCGCCCGCCTATACAGGCCGCCCGCCGATTTATTTCAAAGATCGTAGCAAAATAGATGTGCCCGCTGGCTCGGAATTTGTTGTCCGCGCATCAGGCGCTAAAAACTTACCAAGGCCGAAATTCACCCAAGGCCTGCGCAGCCGTTTTCTACCGCTCAAACAGCTTGGCGCAAAAAGCTTTGAAGCCCGCACTGAAATAACTAATAGTGCCGTGGCACAATGGCGTATCGGCACACGCCGTCAAAGCTGGGCGCTTAACATGCAGCCCGATTTACCGCCGACAATAGAGATTTTGGAGCCTCCCAAAGCTGATAAGCGCGACCGTCTTGCTTTTACCTATGCGCTTGAAGATGATTACGGTGTCGAAAACCTCCGCTTGGAAATGGCCGAGCTTTATGAAGGCTTTCTGCCAGACGCTATCTTTGACGGAGATACGGAATTTGCCGTCATCGCCTTATCCTCAAGCTCGGTTAAAAAAGCCGAAAATGCGAGCGCAGCCATTGACTTAACCAAGCATATTCTTGCAGGGCGCAAAGTGATTGGCCGTCTTGTCGCAACGGATGGGCGCGGACAAAAAGCAGTGTCTGAGCCTGTTTATTTTACAGTGCCTGATAAGATTTTCGTCGAACCGCTTGCCAAAGCTGTTGTGGAAAACCGTACGCTGATTATGAGCGCGGCAGACCAAGATTACGCACCCTATAAACCTCGCACGCGTGCAGATGGATATTGGAATCTTTATGAGCCTGAGCAGCGCATGTCCCGCGCGCCCGAAAATATTCAGCGTGCTGCGCTTTTGATCGAGGCTGTGACCGATACGCCAGATCGCCTATTTACCGACCCAACCGTCTATATGGCACTGCGAAATATACGCGCACAATTACGCTATGCTGATAGTCAGGAGGATTTGCGCGGCTTGCCAGAAACGCTCTGGAAAATTGCGCTACGCGCCGAATTTGGTGTGCTTGGCACGGCCTTAGAAGAAATGCGCGAAGCTCAAGCTGCGCTACAAGAAGGTTTGGCACGCCGCGCACCACAACGCGAAATCGACACATTATTTGAACGCTATAATCTGGCCGTTGAAGCTTATACCGAAGAATTGCGCCGCAAAGCCATTGAGGAAGGCAACTTTGCTGATGAAGACAATAGCGGCGGGGGTGATGGCGGCGGATTGCAAAGTGTTGACGAGATTGAAGAGTTACTCAAGCTCATTGAAGAAGCCAATAAAGTCGGCGATGTGGAAGGCGCGCGTAAAGCTCTTGCTCGTCTTGCCGAAGTTCTAGAACAGCTTCAAATCGAGTTGTCGAAAGGCGGCGGCGGGGGCGGTGATGGCGGCGGAGAGTTATCCGAAGAAGAACAAAAAGCGCTTGAAGATCTTGCCGAAACCATTGGCGAACAGCGCGACCTCCAAGATGAAACCCGCCAAGCTGAACGCGCCGAACAAGACCGCGAAAATGGCAATGAGACAGATGGTGATGAAAGCCTAGCACCTGAAGAACTAGCAGACCGTCAGGCCGAATTAGAGCAGTTACTCGATCAACTCGAAGATGCCATTCCTGATAGTCTTGGCCTTGGCGATGGCCCAATTTCTGTAGGCGAAAATGAAGATGGTAACGGCGCTGGCGAGGATGGACAAACGCAGCAACAGGCGGGTTCAGGTGAAGAGGCAGGCTCTCAAAATGGCGAAACTGGCGAAGAGCAAGGCGGCGGCCAACCCGCTGAAAACGGCCAAGGCGGCGGTACAGGAACGCCTAATACCAATAGCCAAGGCTCTGGCGGAAATACAGGCCCGCAAAGCATAGAAGAGGCTTTAAATGCTGCGCGCCGCGCAATGGCTGAAAGCCGCGGGCAACTTGAAAATGGCGACCTGTCTGGCGCACGCCAAACCCAAAGTGATATTATCGCCGAATTGCGCCGCGCGGGCGAAGCTATTGCCGAAGCTGCCAATAGCAGCGAGGACGGCGAAGGCAGCGGGCAAGAGGGTGCCAATGGCAATGACCCACTTGGCCGCGAGGGCGATGGCAATGCGAGCGGGAACAACTCCGAAGCTGATATTGACACGCGGGATAATGCCACGCGCTCGCGCGAATTGCTAGAAGAGCTACGCCGCCGCGCCGCAGAGCAAGGCCGAACGCCCGAAGAATTGGAATATTTAGAACGGCTATTGAAACGGTTTTAGAGCATAATCTGCGGGAAATGCGAACTATGCGCAGCTCATGCACTTGCCTCACAATGCTCCTATGCCGCACCCCTTCATCCGTAAAATTCATGCATAGTTTAAAAACAAAATACATCTAAAGCGCTATAATTCGTGCTGATACTTATCAATTTAAGGCAATTTTTATAAATTATTGATACATATCTTTCCTATGAATTTGCAACAAGGTTATTGCATAATGTCAAGAACATCAGCTGATACATGGAATCATATTTTAACGCTCATGGCCGCCATAGTGGTATCAGATGCGCGTGTAGTCGAAGATGAAATTGATAGTTTTCTCAAAAATGTAAAACTAATTGCCGATGACCTTGATCGAGCACTGGAAGTGTCTGAAGATGATTTAATCCATTGGTTCAACGCAAAACGTAACCACATCGCGCAACAAACAACACATCAAAATATGAACCGTTTTATTGTTAATAACATTATTTCTTTGGAACCGTTTTATGAGAAACAGACTCTATTAAATTGTTTAATCAGCATTGCAGCGTCCGATTCCGACATGCATGAAAAAGAAGTCGATATTATCAATATTGCCGCAGCATATTGGGAATTATCTCCCATTCGGCGGAATTAGGCCCGCTTAATTGTCTCTGAGGGTTTACTGTCCGAAATCCATCCAATCTTGCGGTGCAAAACCGTAAAGCTGATCAAGAAATTCCATTTGCAAACCAATGGGGCGCGTATGCGGGCTGTTCCACATCACAGCAATACCTGCATTTTTCTCAGGGTCAAATAATGTCAATGCGCGGTAGCCTTGTACACCTCCGCGATGCCCGACAACTTTATGCCCGTAATAATCATATGTCCGCCACCCCAGACCATAATGCGCATTTTGTAGCGCATCAAACCGGCGGTTTAAAAAGCGCTGCTCACGCGGAGTTTGCACGCGCGGGCGCTGCATTTCATTCAGGCGTTCATCAGGAAAATCAGAATGATCGGGCATTTGCGCAATCATCCATTTTGCTAAATCTTTGACGGAGGAATTCACCCCCGCAGCTGCAGGTACGCGATAATAATTTGGTTTAACTTTTTCGATGCGTTTGCCAAAGCGGGTATGAGGCCGCGCCCAGTTTTTTGCGCTAATTAACCCATCATAGGTCACGCTCGCCGTCGTCATGCCAAGCGGATTAAACACACGTTCTTGCACGACTTGGGCGTAAGATTTACCCGTAATGCGCTCAATGATTTCAGAACTCGCATCATAGGTCACGTTTTGATAGGTATGGCATGTCGCAGGCGCGCAGAGATATTCAAGCTTTGCAAGCTCAGAGCGCGAAATTTGCGCGCTATCCCCGCCTTCAATACGGTTATCATAAGCGTTGCGGACAATCCCGATTTGATGCGATAGCAAATTAAATAGGCTAATTTTAACGGGCGCAGGTGGCAATTTTAATGACGGCGCCAAATCTTCGGCTTTGGCATCCAAATTAAAATGCCCATCTTCGGCCAAAGATAAAACCGTATTGGCCGCGACACCTTTAGACACAGAGGCCCACCGAAAGATTGTATCTTCAGTCACAAGTTTCCCGCTATCGCGCAGCGCCTCTCCGTAACCTTTGGCAAAGGTAATTTGCCCGTTTTCGACAATCGCCATCGCCAGCCCTGTCATTTCAAGCTGCTGCATCAAGCGCGCAGCGCGTGCGTCCATATGGGATGTATTGACTTGCTGAGGCAATTTTACTTTTGGCGGATCAAGCGTTTTGGCACTCGCAGGTATAGCGAGGCTGCCCAAGCCGCAAAGTATAAATATGAAAGACCGTATTCGCATAAGTCGCACCTAAAGACTTTAGATGAAAATTGGAAATATATTTAAATTAAAAATACCTCATTAAAGTTAACATAAAACTTTTAAGTCAGCCCAATCCACGCCAACAATATTGCCCCTAAAACCACACGGTACACCATGAAGGGGAACATCCCTATCTTTGGAACATATTTCATAAAGGCCGCTATGGTCAGATATGCAACAATGAAAGACAAAGCCGCAACCATGAGGCCGCCGCTTAAATTGGCATTGCCGCTGCCTTCGCTTGCCAATTTATACATCGCATAAACTCCGCTAACGCCAATGATAGGCAGGCTCATCAACATGGAAAACCGCGCAGATTCAGAGCGAGTTAAACCCAGCGCCAAAGCTGCGGTCATGGTAATGCCAGAGCGCGATGTGCCCGGTATCAGCGCAAGCATTTGCGCGAGCCCCATTGCAATCGCACCTTTCCATGTTAACTCTTTAGTGGTCTTTGTCTGGCGTCCCCAAATATCTGCTAGCCAAAGAACAATCCCAAAAAATATAAAGGCAAGCGCAATGATCAGCGGTGAGCGGAGCGCATCACTCGCCCCGCTAAATTCTATCACCACACCAAGCATTAAAACGGGCGGCGTGGTCAATATAAGATTCAATGCTAGGGCGGAGTTCATATTGAGCCGGCGTCTAAGCAAATCAAAAAACCCTAAAACCACCCCCCAAACATCTTGGCGAAAATATGCCAGAACCGCAAAAAGCGTACCGAAATGCGCCATAAGATCAATCATTGCGCCTTGGTCTTCCCAGTCCAATATCTGCGCAGGCAAGATCAAATGCGCGGAACTGCTCACAGGGAGAAATTCCGTTAGGCCTTGAATAATAGCCAAAATAATAAGTTGTAACCAGGACATGCAGGCTTTCTAAGGGCTTATGGTTAGCGAAGTCTTGCGATTAAAGACCCAAATCAAGAAAACCGCTATGAATAAAACCACAAATCCGCCAATACCCAAAAGACCCTTCCACGGCATATCCATTGAGGATTGCGCAAATAGGGCATATCCTGTCATTGCATTGGTTGTACCATGTAATAGGCACGGCCCCCAAATCGAGCCTGATTTCATCCGTATCCAACTATATATTGGCCCCATTAATGTACATAAGCCGATAAACACAATACTGCCAATCATCGGCATGGCAGGGTAATTATGACCTAAGAGGATGATTGGCGCATGCCACAGCCCCCACAATCCGCCTGTTATCCAACTGGCAGACCAAAAGCCCTTAGATTTTAACTGATCCCACAAATAGCCGCGCCATCCAAGTTCTTCAGACGCCATTAACGGCCAATTTATCAACGGGCCAAGAAATACAGCGGCTCCAAATAAGATAATGCCCATATAAGGCCCGTTAAGCTGCTCTATCGCCGCCTCTCTTTGCACATTACTCAAATCAACTTCGGCCAGCGATGCTATATTCGACTGCACTGGGTCCGTAAGCGACACATCAGGTGCAAGTAAGGAAACCAGCAGAGCGCCCGTCACAATCCCAATACCGACCAACCAAGCGGCAGGCAGATACCACGTAAACGGACCAGATAGACCCAGCGCGTCTACGCGGCGGCCCTTTTCATAGATAAAAGCGCAGACCAAAGCCCCTAATGCTGGGCCGCACATGTAAAAAAGCATCAGAATTATTGCATATGTATCTAATCCCTCTAATCCGCTCGTGAGCTTAATTGCAAGAGCTATAACCCAAGAAAATCCATAAGAAACAGTTATATAAGTTAATATTTTTCTATTCATGTTTTTTATTTTTTATCCTTTTTGGACAAATTGTCGCACCTTGTCAAAGTCAAATATATCCGCTATGGGCCGCCTCTAACACTTAAACCCGCATATCTAGCTGAGACCGTCATGGCAAATAAAATGCTCCAATTCGTCGATACTGACCGCAAAATGCCTGAAAAACGTAACCCGGCGGAACGCCGTGAAGATTTCATGGAGATTTACGGTGATTATATAGATGCAAAAGCCAAAGAGCAGGCTTCGCGCTGTTCGCAATGCGGAGTGCCTTTTTGCCAAAACCATTGTCCGCTTGAAAACAATATACCCGATTGGTTAAAATTAACGGCGCAGGGCCGCTTGCAAGACGCTTATGAGGTCTCTAGCGCGACTAATAACATGCCCGAAATTTGTGGCCGTATCTGCCCGCAAGACCGCCTTTGCGAAGGCTCATGCGTGATTGAACAATCTGGCCACGGCACCGTGACAATCGGATCCGTTGAACGGTTTTTAACCGATACAGCTTGGCAGGAAGGCTGGGTACCGCCGCTCAAGCCGCGCCGTGAGCGGGCGCAATCTGTTGGCATTATCGGGGCAGGTCCAGCGGGCCTTGCAGCGGCAGAACAACTGCGCGAACAAGGCTGGCAAGTGAGCGTCTATGACCGTTATGACCGCGCAGGCGGGCTTTTGATCTATGGTATTCCGAATTTTAAGCTCGAAAAAGAAATTGTACAACGCCGCACAAAACGCCTCGAAGATGGCGGGGTAGAATTTGTGTTAAATTGTGATGTTGGCGTTGATATTGCTTTTGAAAAGCTACGCGCAAAACATGATGCCGTGCTAATTGCTACAGGTGTTTATGCTGCGCGGAATTTAAATTGCGCTGGCGCGGACACGCAAGGTGTCACCCCTGCCCTGCCCTTTTTAATTGAAAGCAATCGGCGCGGATTGGGCGACGATATTCGAGCTGAAACAGCGGCCAACAAAAATGTCATTGTCATTGGCGGCGGCGACACGGCCATGGATTGCGTCAGAACCGCTATCCGCCAAGGCGCGAAATCTGTCACTTGCCTCTATCGCCGCGATCAAGCCAATATGCCTGGCTCGGCCCGCGAAACGGCGAATGCTCAAGAAGAAGGCGTAAATTTTGAATGGCTCGCCGCGCCGAAATCTATTTCGGATAAAAATGGCAAGGTTAGCGCCCTGCGTGCCGACCGCATGCGCCTTGGCAGCAAAGACAGTTCTGGACGCCAAACCCCAGAGCCTATTCGCGGCGCGGATTTTGACATCAAAGCAGATTTAATCATCAAAGCTCTTGGGTTTTTACCTGAAGATATGAAAACCCTCTCAGATGAGTTGACGGTTACCCGTTGGGGGACATTACGGGTCAATCCTTTGACCTTTGAAACCAATTTAGATGGCGTTTATGCAGCCGGCGATATTACGCGCGGCGCGAGCCTTGTGGTTTGGGCAATACGCGAGGGCCGCGATGCCGCTGCGCATATGCATAAATACTTACGCGCGATTGAAAACGCGCAACAACCCGTTGCAGCAGAATAATGAATAAGCTGACAGGACATTGCCTATGCGGCGGCGTGCAATTTGAAACGCCGATGCCTGGACATATTGATGCGTGTCATTGCGACATGTGTCGCCGCTGGAATGGCGGGCCATTCATAGGCGCTGATTTTCGTCACGGCATTACTTTAACGCAGGCAGATAGCCTTGCATGGTATGATAGCTCTGATTGGGCCAAGCGCGGGTTTTGTAAAATTTGCGGCACAAGTTTATTTTATTGCTTAAAAGAGGATCCTAACTTTTGGAGTATCTCGGGCGGAACACTCAACCTTCCAGAGGGCCTGACGCTCGGTAAAGAAATATTTATCGACGAAAAACCTGATTATTATGATTTAGCGGGCGACCAACCCAAATTAACGGGGGCAGAAGCTCTCGCCGCGTTCACTGCAGGACAAGATGATGCCTAAGACACCCCACAATAGCTGGCTCACAGATTACACAAACAAACGCGATGCGCTTATTGATGCCAACGCCTATGATCCTGCCCATGAACATGCAAATTGCGGGGTTGGTTTTGTTGCCAGTATTGACGGCACACCGCGCCGTGATGTGGTCGCAAAATCCATCCAAGCCCTTAAAAATGTCTGGCATAGGGGCGCTGTAGATGCGGACGGAAAAACGGGCGACGGGGCTGGTATTCGGCTTGATATTCCGCAAGAATTTTTCCGCACACAAGTCGAGCGTACAGGCCACAAACCGACCTCTGCAAAAATCGCTGTAGGTATGATCTTCCTCCCGCGTACAGATTTTGATGCCCAAGAAGCCGCCCGTACCATTGTCGAATCTGAACTCCTTAAAGTCGGGTTCTATATATATGGCTGGCGGCAAGTCCCGATTGATATTGATGTGATTGGCGAAAAAGCCAAAGCCACACGTCCTGCCATTGAACAAGTCATGTTTCGTGACCCAAAGGGGCGCAAAGGCAACCAATTAGAGCGCGAGCTTTATATTGTTCGCCGCCGTATTGAAAAGCGCGTTATCAATGAGGCTATTCCAAGCTTTTATGTCTGCTCGCTCTCCATACAAACAATTATTTACAAAGGCATGTTTCTGGCCGAAGACATTGATAATTTCTTCCCTGATTTACAAGATGAGCGCTTTGTTTCGCGCGCGGCGATTTATCATCAGCGCTATTCGACAAATACATTCCCGCAATGGTGGCTGGCGCAGCCTTTCCGTATGTTAGCCCATAACGGTGAAATTAACACGCTCAAAGCCAATGTGAATCTCATGAAAAGTCATGAGATTAAAATGGCCTCCTCGGCTTTTGGGGATCGCGCAGCAGATGTTAAACCCATCATTCAAAAAGGCAGCTCTGATTCAGCAGCACTGGATGCAACATTTGAACTGCTCGTGCGGGCAGGACGCAGCGCACCTATGGCCAAAACATTGCTCGTGCCAGAAGCTTATTCAAAGCGAAAAGATTTAATGCCTGATAATTGGCGCGCGCTATATGAGTATTGCAATGCAGTGATGGAGCCATGGGACGGGCCTGCTGCGATTACGGCTTATGATGGCCGCTGGGTCATGGCGGGGTTGGATAGAAATGGTCTGCGACCGCTGCGGTTTTCGCTCTCTAATGACGGCATACTCGCAGTTGGGTCTGAAACAGGCATGTGCCCGATGGAAGAAAAAACTATTATTAAACGCGGCGCGATTAAACCTGGCCGCATGATTGCTGTCGATCTGGATGAGGGTAAATTTTACGACAGTGCAGAGATTTTAGATGAGCTGGCCAATAAGCGCCCTTATAAAAAATGGCTGGAGAAATCTATTGATCTTGATAAAAAATTAATTGGCCCAGAAATTGTGACCCTCAAAGGCGAAGCGCTAGCGCGGCGGCAAATGTCCTGCGGGCAAACCCTAGAAGATTTGGAATTAATTCTGGCGCCGATGGCCGAAACAGGCAAAGAAGCGATTGGCTCTATGGGCGATGATACGCCTCTGGCTGTGCTATCAGATATTTACCGCCCATTATCGCATTATTTCCGCCAGAATTTTTCTCAAGTTACAAACCCGCCGATTGACCCGCTACGCGAAACCCGTGTCATGGGCCTGAAAACACGGTTTAGAAATCTGCGTAATATTCTCGCTGAAGATAAAAGCCAGACCCATGAAATGCTTGTTCTAGAAAGCCCCGTTCTCACAACGGGTATGTATCAACGTTTCAAAAAAATGGTTGGGGATAAATTACGTGTTATTGATTGTAGTTTTGAAATCCCTAATAAAGCCAATAATGACGGCCTTGCTCTGCGCGATACTTTGCGCCGTATCAAAACCGAAGCCGAAGCCGCCGTTAAAGACGGCATTGAGAATATTGTTCTGACCGATGAATTTGTTAGTGACCGCCGCGCGGCTGCGCCAATTATATTATGTGTTGGGGCGGTACAAACACATCTTGTCAATGCCGGGTTAAGATCATCTTGTTCGATCATTGCCCGTTCGGCTGAATGTCTCGACACGCATTATTTTGCCGTTTTAATTGGCGCAGGCGCAACGGTCGTCAATGCCTATATGGCGCAAGATAGCCTCTCGCACCGAGTCGCTCGCGGATTGCTTGATATGTCGACAGACGAAGCTGTCGCGCAATATAAAAAAGCCATCGAAGCGGGATTGCTCAAAATTATTTCCAAAAACGGTATATCGGTTATTTCCTCCTATCGCGGCGGGAATAATTTTGAAGCTCTTGGGCTATCGCGCGCGCTTGTTGGCGCGCATTTCCCTGGTATGACGAGCCGAATTTCAGGCATTGGTCTGGCAGGTCTTGAAGTGAAAATTCTCGAATCCCATGAAAAAGCCTATGATAGCGCATCCATACGCCTGCCTGTGGGCGGGCTGTACCGCGTACGAGCGAAAGGCGAGCGTCATGCTTACCAAGCAGATATGATCCATATGCTGCAAGAGGCTGTGAGCCGTGAGGATTATGAGCTTTATAAAAAATACGCTGATGCCGTCAATGCTGAAGCCCCGATTCAAATTCGCGATCTGCTTGATATTAAACCGCTTGGCAAAGCTCTGCCATTATCGCGCGTGCAAAGCATTAATGAAATACGCCGTCGTTTCTGTACGCCGGGCATGTCGCTGGGCGCGCTATCGCCCGAAGCTCACGGCACACTTAACATTGCCATGAACCGCATTGGCGCAAAATCCGTATCAGGTGAAGGCGGTGAAGATCGGGCGCGCTACACGCCATTACCCAATGGCGACAATCCAAACTCGGCGGTCAAGCAAATCGCCTCGGGCCGTTTTGGCGTGAATGCCGAATATCTCAATCAATGCCGCGAGATCGAAATTAAAGTCGCGCAAGGCGCTAAACCAGGCGAAGGCGGACAACTCCCCGGATTTAAAGTTACAAACATGATTGCGAAATTTCGCAACGCAACACCGGGCGTCACACTCATCTCTCCGCCGCCCCATCACGATATTTATTCCATCGAGGATTTGGCACAATTAATTTACGATCTTAAACAAATTAATCCAACCGCGCGGGTTGCAGTTAAGCTTGTCGCCAGTTCTGGCGTTGGCACGATTGCTGCGGGTGTGGCCAAAGCCAAAGCAGATACAATTCTCATCGCAGGCCATAATGGCGGCACAGGCGCATCGCCCCATACATCGCTCAAATATGCAGGCATCCCGTGGGAGCTTGGCCTATCCGAAGCGCATCAAGTTTTAACGCTTAACAATCTTCGCGGCGCGGTGACTTTGCGCACGGATGGCGGGCTGAAAACGGGCCGTGATATTGTTATTGCCGCCATGCTCGGCGCGGAAGAATATGGTATAGGCACTTTATCATTGGTTGCCATGGGCTGTATCATGGTGCGCCAATGCCATTCCAATACATGCCCTGTTGGTGTGTGCGTGCAGGATGAACGGCTGCGCGAAAAATTCACAGGCACGCCTGAAAAAGTTATCAATTTGATGACCTATATTGCCGAAGATGTTCGCGAAATTCTCGCAAGTCTTGGCGTGGAAAGCCTTGACGAAATTATTGGACGTACGGACTTACTCGCGCAAGTCTCTCGCGGGGCAGAAAATCTTGATGATTTGGATTTAAATCCTATTCTTGCGAAGGTCGATAACGCCAAGGTCGAAGATACACGCCATATGCGCATCGAAGTCCCAGAGACATTGGATACGCAAATTATCAAAGATGCAGGGCCGTTCTTTGCGTCAGGCGAAAAATTGCACCTTACCTATTCTGTGGAAAATACACACCGCGCCGTTGGCACACGGACCAGTTCACATATCTATCAAACATTTGGCGCAAGCGGTGTGCAGGACGGACAATTAACTGTGCATTTACGCGGCTCTGCGGGGCAATCTCTCGGTGCTTTTGGTATGTATGGCCTAAGAATTATTGTGGACGGGGATGCCAATGATTATGTAGGCAAAGGCCTATCTGGCGCGCAAATTATTATCGCGCCGCAAGGCCGCACCCCCATTAACGCACATGAGAGCGCAATTATCGGGAATACCTGCCTTTACGGCGCCACTAAAGGCAGCTTGATGGCAGCAGGCCGTGCTGGTGAGCGGTTTGCTGTGCGCAATTCAGGCGCTATTGCCGTTGTTGAAGGACTTGGTACAAATGGCTGCGAATATATGACAGGCGGCATAGTTGTTGTCCTTGGCTCTGTCGGCGATAATTTCGGCGCGGGTATGACGGGCGGCATGGCGTATATTTATGATGAAAATGACGAATTTGAAAATGCCGTTAATCCCGATAATGTCGTTTGGCAACGCCTATCATCCGAACATTATGAAACAGAGTTAAAAGACCTCATCCGCGCGCAAGCGGCGCAGACAGGGTCTAAATTTGCTAAGAAAATCCTCACCGACTGGGATTTGGAACGCGCGCGTTTCTGGCAGATTATTCCAAAAGAAATGCTCTCACGCCTAAAGGTACCGTTGCAAGAGGCAGCTGAATAAATGAATAACCGTTTATTACAGCGTGGGACGCGGCGGCCGAAGTTGTAAATATATATCTTTGCCGTCGTCTCTATTGATACTCACACTGGCAATTTCACTTGGGTTAAATGTCAATCTCGGGGCCGCTATTGGGCTACAAAGCTCATCAAGGCGTTGACAAATATCAAATTGGGCCGTGGCGAGTCTGGCATTGTCGTTGATAATAGTGGTATCTATGATAATTTCACCATCCACAGCTGGGATTATAAATTGGGTATTTAATCCTTTTTCTGCAACAACAGGCGCAACAAGTACATTGCCATGAAGTGCGACATGCAGGGAGTAAATCGCTGGATCGTCATGCAAACGCACGAATAAATAGGTACCCAAATGCCCAATAAAAACACCAATAGCCGCCATAGCCGCTAAGCGGCCCCATATTGGTGGCCGCGCCGCGCGGGCCGCGTTCAAGCTCATATATGTCTCAATAAGGCCGCGAATTAATCCGCTCACGGATTTGCCTTCTTGTTTGGCTAACTCCGATAGAGCGTGTTTTTCTTCAAAAGATAACCGTACTTCAATTTTTTCTGATTTTTTCATATCGCCTCCAGTCAACAAAGCTTAGACTTAGGCTTTTAAGAAAAGCAAATGAGAACGTGTCATGGATTTTAACTTTCATGTCATGACATAAAAAAAGCCCGCCTAAGCGAGCTTTTAAAATCTAAACCTAAAGACATTTATTTAATGTCTTCAATCGCTTTCAAACTAATCACCATATCGCCGCTCGCTGTGCGCTGCAGGCCAGGATGCGGAGCGGGGGCTTGTTTTGGGCCAACTTGTACAGGAATTGAAAATGCGCGAAAGCTTGGCCCGCGATCAGAGGCATCAGACACAGCTTGCACCTGTATATAATGACGCCCAAGGCTATTCACAGTAAATGTCACTGGCATCTCATGTTCATTACCGCGCGACATGTTAAAATTAGTTTGGCCAGAATTAGCAATCAGGTTAACATCTCCTTTCACAGTGCAATCTACGCGTAAATCACCTGACTGGAACGGGGTTAATAAAGTGAGGTCAATCGTCACAATATCCCCAACGGCAATATTTTTTGGCATAGAATAGGCATAGCGAATAGGCGAGCCTGGCTTATGATAGGATTGGCTATCCGAATAATAAATACGCTCTGCATCAACTGGCACCGCTGTCAGTTGGCTTGTTTTTGCATAAGAGATATTGCTCCCCAATATACCCGCCGCCAAAATTGTAACGCCCGCAAGATTTAATATCGTCAATTTACGCATAATCATCTCCATTATATCTATTGAGTAATCGTGAAATTATAACAAGAGTTCCCATCATCGCGCGGATTGTCTACGCCTAATGTGTCATCAAGATTATCAAAATCAAAAAAATCAATAGAGAAGTCCCCAAGGATACCTTGCAAGTTTGATGTAATCGTCTCGCTTTGTGCTGGTACTGAGGTTCCTGCAGCCACAGCCGTACCTGCATTAAATATAAAGAAATCTGGATCGACATCTGTATCGCTTGACATGCTTGGAATTAATTGGGCTGTAAATGTTAACGACCCCGCGCTCGTGCGCGTAAAGGTGATAAAATCCCGTGTTCCAAGATTGTTAAAATCCTCTGAAGCATTCCCTGTGCCGCCATCTTCAACAGAACAGACAATAACGGGCGGGCCATTAATTGTCGCAACTTTGTAGATAGGCAGAATATTTGCAACAGCGGCCGAAATACCGCCATCATTTGTCTCGCCAACACCAAAAGGCCCTGTCCCGTTAATATTTTGCTCTGTCATAAGCGCATCAATCGCCGCAGCATTGCTGGGGTTCAGGTCACGAACAATGTCCATAAAACTGAAGATCGTCGTAAAGGCAGCACCGTCTGTGTAATCTGCCGATGTAAGAGCTTGGAATATCGGCAGGAGGCCTAGGCTTAATGTATCGCCTTGGTCATCATTACTGTCAAAAATATCATAAATAATTTCTTGAGTGGATGTCTCACTAAACCAACCATTATTCGGCACATTCCCTTGGTTTTCAATATTAAACCCAAAACCTCTCGATTGCTGCGCTCCGCCGCTATCGCGATATATGGGGTTTCCTGTACCAATGGCCGCAATAGCATTGCCAAAACCTTCGCCAAAGGCGAGACGGAAATCAAGCAAATCCCCCAAACTATGCGCCCCGCCTGGCGAATCTGAGCGCGAGAGCTGGTCTTCAAAATAATGCCCCCATTCATGCACAATAACATGCTCATCATATTCATCAATATCTTGGTTCTCTTCGCCAAGGATAAAGATTTGACCTTCGCCTGTATAAGATGATGTGCTTATATTGCCATCCGAATTATCCCCATCCGCAGACACATTATTGACGCTCCAATTAAAATCTGTCTCAGGGAAATTCGTGCCTGGTGCAACAGATTCAAATGCGAGTAGCATATCCAAAACAGGGCTTAAAATCGCAAATGGCGGGGCTACGCGCTCACGCGTGTAACTTGTTGTCCCCCATCCTGCATCTGCAATGAGATTACGCGTTGAATCAGCCACGCCTGAGCTAACAAGATCGCCATCTAAAACATAAATCGGACAATTAAACGTATCATCATTTGTTGTTGTAGAACTGTTAGGTTCCAGCGTGCAGGCCGAGCTTGTATTATCTTGTACGCGAACATTCCATGTTGTGCCTGTGGTTTGCACCATTTGCGCTCTGACGCGAATTTGCACATCTGTATTGGACGGCACAGTAAAACTATAATCACCGCTCATATCTGTTTGGCTTGTTTCCATGACAGCGCCGCTAGAATCCAAAGCTTCAATAATAACGCCGCGCACAGGTAAGTTTTGGATAGAATCATAATCCAAACCATTTGTCGCTGTATTCACAGGAACATCTTGGAAGGTCACATTACCGCTGATTGTTACAGATGCAGGAGGTGTAGTTGGTGGCGGCGGAGGAGGTGGCGGCGGAGGAGGTGGTGGCGGCGGAGCAATAGCAACAGGCGTTGGTGCAGCCGAACCGCCGCCCCCGCAAGCAACACATAACATAGTCGTTGCGAGTAAACCGCCCAAATGCGTTAATAATTTTGTTTTTATGGCCATAGTCAACGACATCCCTATTTTTTTTAATCACAATCAAAAAACATGCCCTAACTGTCAAATCGTCTCTGCAGGCAAATCACAGTAAAACGGGCACACGACATCGGGTTGTGATTAAATTTCGGTCTTACATAACATCATTGAACCCTAAGGTTTCCTGAACAACTCATTACAAAACCCACATTTGCCTAATAGATCTGCCCATTTAACACGGTTTTCTAGCTCATAGGTTACTATGCATAAAAAAACACCCAAGGCATAGCCTTAGGTGTTTTTATCATTAAATATTTATAATGAAGCCATTATAGCTTTTGCAGCGCATCTCCCAATTCCGCCGCTTTCGCATCCGTAAGCGCGGTACAAAGCTCAATACGTTCAATCACTTGAGCAAGGGAGCGCTCATACCCTGGAATAATGGCCGCATTCGCTTCAAAGAAGTTTTCGACCTCATCGCGGCGTGTTTTTGAACAAAACCCGCCCGCAACACCCGGCATATTGCCCTTGCGGACATCTGGCACTTTACGTGTGACATAAGTCTCAAAATTTGCTTTGAGCCAGTCCCATGTCTCATCACCATGCTCATCAGACCCTAGCAATCCGCCAAGAATACCGCCAACTTGGCGGCCCGTAAGCGGGCTTTCTGCATCTAGAACGAGGCCGCGCAGACGCTCTGCAATGGCCGCATCAGACGATTGAGACAATGCTCCAAGCGCGGCGCCTTTTTCAAAGGCACTGCCATTTTGCGCCATATCCAGCAATGGCCCATAGGCCGCTTCGCC
The DNA here is from genome assembly GCA_937929915.1 of uncultured Caulobacterales bacterium. Lineage (GTDB taxonomy): Bacteria > Pseudomonadota > Alphaproteobacteria > Caulobacterales > Maricaulaceae > Litorimonas. The sequence goes on from CALFUN010000005.1 coordinate 37,875, forward strand.
TTTGGCGCGCATCACCTCGCCTAGCGCAAGACTAAGCATATTACCTGCCACAGCCTTTTTATTCGGCGCGCTGTCAAGTCCAAGATAGATCGATCCGTTTTTCACGAGTTCGGCGCGTAATTCATCGCTATCCGTATAACGCAGCAGGTTTGCCGCCAAGGTTGGTACAAGCAAATTGCCCTCGGCTGTATCTTTACCGCGATTTTGAATAAACCGGTCTTGATACATCTCTTTGACATGTTTTGCCAAACCCGCGCGGCCTTCTGGTGCTTGTTGATACATAAAACCAAGAAGCCGCGAGGAGCCTGAGGCCACATCATATTCAGGATGAGCCGCAAAAGCTTTTTGGCCTTTTAGGAATACATCCGCGTCGACTTCGCCCGCACGAAATGCGGCGACAAGACTATCTTGAGCGGTTAAAGCTTCGCGGGTATTTAGCGAGCCAAGGTTATCGATAAGTCCTGACCACCCAGCACTATCCAAACTGAAACGATAATATCCAGAGCCGTTTTCATTTGGAGTCATATAAGCTGGGCAGCTATCAAGCTCAACCGTTTGAGTTTCGACAGGTTTCTTCATTAAAACACAGGATTTCTCACTTGAGCCATCTGCATAGCCAAATTTTGCGCAGACAGGAATTTGCCAGCTTTGACCTTGAGTGGTTCTTGAACCAAGCGGTGCATAACGTGTTTGTTTCAGCGTCACCTTGGCTTGCCCTGCATCACAGCTCATAGACGCATTCACAAGCGGCAATCCTGGCTGGTCAACAAAACTTTTCATCGCATCCACCACATCGGCATTATTTGATCCGTCTGCGATGGATTGGAAGAAATCATCACCTGTGGCGACATCATCAGCATAGCGTTTCATATGCAAGCGCACACCATCGCGAAACTTATCTTCACCCAGATAACTCTCAAACATAGATAATACACCGCCGCCTTTGCGGTAGGTAATTCCGTCAAATTGATCCATCACATTTTCAGAACGCTCGAGCGGTTCGCGGACTTTGCGGGTTGTCGAGAGCGTATCAATATTCATCGCACCAAGCGCAGCGTTTAGCGTATTACGATCATAATTGCCTTCAGGCTTCCAAATCGCCGTCCCTTTATTACCCATCCATGTAGCGAAAGCTTCATTGAGCCAAATATCTTCCCACCAAACAGGCGTCACAAGATTACCAAACCATTGATGTGCCAGCTCATGTGAGTGAACGCCTGCATAAGCGCGCTTTTGCGAGAGCGGGGAGTTCTCATCCAGTAAAAGCAAAAATTCGCGATACACAATCGCACCCGGGTTTTCCATCGCCCCAAACGCATATTCAGGCGCTGCAATTAAATCCAGTTTTTCGTAAGGATAAGGGATACCGAAATATTCTTCGAGCGCGGTTAAAATACCGCTTGTATTCTCGAGTGCATAGTCAAAATTACCGCCTTGGCCAGCCGCGCCAATACCGCGCAGTTTAAGCGGGTAATTTCGCACAGAATTTGGCGGAATATCTTTACCCTCTACCACATCATATGGCCCAGCCCCAAAAGCCACCAAATATGTCGGCAGCGGGCGTGTCTTGGCAAAATCATGCTTAATCCAACCATCATCCAGCTTTGTGACTTTTGTTTCGGGCGTATTGGCATAAACAAAATCACTTTGTGGCGCTGTAATAGATAGCGTGAACGGGACTTTATATTTTGGTTCATCAAAACTTGGGAAAGCCTCGCGTGCGCCAAGCGGCTCAAACTGCGTGACAATATAACCTTCGCCGCCGCGTTTGACTTGGTAAGCTGAATTTAGCGCTTGGTTATAAGGCGTTTCATAACTAATTTTCAGTGTCGCTGCGCCTGCTTGAAGCGCTTCATCAGATGTCAGATAAGCAATGCCTGACGGGGCTTCATCTAAAGATACAGCCGTATAATCCAAAGCCACCTCTTTGCCGTCCGCCAAAGTGGCCACAGCCGAGCTAACGGTCATATCTTTACCATGCAACCAAATTTTATCTGTTGCATTTTGGATATTCACGTCAATTTCAACTGTGCCGCTAAACCCCGTTTCATCAGGGTCCATGCGCATAGCAATACGATATTCTTGCGGCACAACATTATCTGGAAGCTGGGCATGGGGAATGTCATTTGTGTGAACAAGAGTGCCTGCTTTTGAAACGGCGTCTTTTACGGCCGAGCCAGCATCTTTTATAGCCGTGTCAGCCTTATCACCGCCGCCGCACGCCGCAAGCATAAAGGCTGCGCCGATCAAAGCGCTCCCGCCGAGGTAAAATTTCTTCATGGAATCCATCCTTATTAATAATATTTGCCCGCAACATAGCTTACATTTAAAGGCATAGCATTGCGTATGTCGAGCCTTTGTGAAAAAAACCGCGACAAAGGCTTAAAGGTTATGCTATAACACCGCATTTATGACCATCCAACGCAACATAGATATGATGCCGATACGTGCAAAGGCAGATCGCCGTTTTGACCAGCCAAACCGTAAGGGACGGCCCGGGCGTCTTGCGCCTGAAGGCTCGGCGGTTATCACACGGCGTATAACTGCGCTTGCCGTAGGGCTTGGCCTCATTATGGCCATAGGTAAATTTTTTCTCTGGCGAGAAACTCATTCCGTTGGGCTTTTATCCTCACTTGTGCATTCATCGCTCGATATGTTCGGGGCGTTATCAAGTTTTATCGCTGTGCGTTACGCGTCTCGTCGTCCTGATACGCAATATCGTTATGGCCGCGGCAAAGCCGAGAGTTTCTCGGCCGTCTTTCAAGTTTGTTTAATTGTCTTTGCGGCTTTCCACCTCATAGAAGCCGTTATTGAGCGCATAGGGGAACATAATCATATTGACCAATCTGGATTTGCAATTTTCATATTAATGGTTTTCATGGCTCTGACAGGCTGGCTATTAATTGCGCAAAGCTGGGCGGTCAGAGCGACAGGTTCGATCGCGGTACGCGGTGATAGAGCGCATTATTTTGCAGATTTTCTTGCCAATTTATTTGTCATTATAGGCATCGCATTAACAAGTTTCACGCCATTATATTGGGCCGATAGTGTGGTTGGCGCATTTATGGCGTTATGGTTATTTTTCACCGCCTTTCAAATTGCACGTCTGGCTTGGGCCCAGCTCATGGATATGGAGCTTAATGAAGATGAGCGCCGCGCGATAAAACGTCTGGCGATGAAAGACTCCAATATACGTGCGGTACATGATTTGCGCACCCGCGCTTCTGGCCCGCATTTACATATTCAAATGCGGCTGGATTTAGATGAAGTTCTCTCTCTATCCGAGGCGCATGATATTATACTGGCGGCCGAAGCGCGCTTAATGGCCGCCTTCCCTGCCGCTGATATTCTTATCCATCCCCACCCTGCAGGCTGTCAGCATAGTCATGGCAATGAGCGCTTCAGAGATAAGGCAAATGAAAAGCCACATAAATATAATTGACGCGTAGATATGCCCGCGCATATTAATCATTCATTACCTATAATCTGCCTAAAACACAGCTATGCGCGCGCTCTATCATTACCCTTTGCATCCCGCTTCCCGCCAAGTTCGCATTACATTGGCCGAGAAGAAGCTAAAAGTGCGCGAGGAAATTATTGATCCGTGGAATCCGAATGATGATTTCCTTGGCTTATCCGCCGAAGGCGCGCCGCCAATCCTTATGGATACAGTCCCCGGCGGCACTATAACTATTTCTGGCGTAAGGGCGATATGCGAATATGCCAATGATGGCAGCACACGCCATCCGCTCTTATCTGATGACCCATTTGAGCGGGCCGAAGCGCGCAGACTATGCGAATGGTTTAGCGTGCGGTTTTCCGAAGATGTTGATGCTTTAATCTTAGCTGAAAAGGTCGAGAAAAATGTCTTATCTCTTGGCCCGCCCGACCCCGCGACCTTACGGATTGGCCGTGAACAATTAGGACTTCATTTAACCTATTTCACGGATTTACTAAGCCAGCGTGATTGGCTGGCTGGGCGCAGATATAGTCTTGGCGATATTGCCGCCGCAGCGCATATATCATGTTTAGATTTTCTAGGAGAAATCCCGTGGCGAAATTGGCCGGCGATCAAAGACTGGTATCAAAAAGTGAAATCCCGCCCTTCCATGCAGCCTATTTTAAATGACCGCATGGCAGGGTTTCGCGCCCCGCGCCATTATACGGATTTAGATTTTTAATTTCGTCTCTCTGATGTATGAACAAATATGCTTGCACATTCATCATGGCGGAAACGGGCTGAAAGCCTAGGGTTTACACAGCCCTTTATTGTTGATTTATCAACCTATGGCGATATGGCCAAAACGGGGTTAGAACGATATATAGCGCAAGGCCATCACGGATCTATGTCGTGGATAAAAGATACATTTGATCGGCGCGCTCACCCACAAAACCTTTGGAGTGAGGCAAAATCGGCAATTATTTTTGGCCTTAATTACGGCCCAGATACAGATCCTATGCTAACATTGAGCCGCTCGGAGCTTGCGACAATTTCTGTCTATGCGCGCAACCGTGATTATCATAATATTATCAAAGGCCGCCTAAAGGAAATCGCGGGGCTTATCGCGCGCGATACGCAGCAAGATGTGAAAGTCTTTGTCGATACCGCCCCGCTCATGGAAAAACCGCTGGCAATGGCGGCAGGGCTAGGCTGGCAAGGTAAACATACAAACCTTGTTAGCCAAGATTATGGGTCTTGGTTATTTTTAGGCACCATCCTTAGCGCCGCGCGATTGCCTGCAACCTCGCCAGAGATTGACCATTGCGGAAGCTGCCGAGCGTGTTTGGATATTTGCCCAACACAAGCTTTTCCGCAAGCTTATCAGCTTGATGCTCGGCGCTGTATTTCTTATCTGACCATAGAACATAAAGGCCCAGTTGATATGGAACTGCGCGAGAAACTGGGTAACCGCATTTATGGCTGCGATGATTGCTTGGCTGTCTGTCCTTGGAATAAATTTGCGCAAGTCAGCGCAGAAGCCAAACTAAAAGCGCGCGAAGATTTAAACGCGCCTAATTTGGCCGAACTCGCAGCGCTTGGCGAGCGAGGATTTCGGCAGCATTTTTCAGGCTCACCTATTAAACGCATTGGCTGGCCGCGTTTCTTGCGCAACATATTATATGCCATCGGCAATAGTGGCAAAATTGCGTTATTGCCCATCGCTCAAGCCCACCAATCCCATAGTGACCCTGTCATAGCAGATGCTGCAAAATGGGCTATAGCTCGCCTGGACTGCGCCGCTTAACCTGCGCAGATTTGCCAACAGCCATGAATTCAGTTACGCTCAGCTAACTATAGATATTATAGTCACGGGTTGGGATGCCTTTGGAACGTTTGAATAACAGCTCTCTTGGCTGGGCAAATTCCCCGCCAAGATTATTAACGATGCGTATGATCGGCATCTTATCCATCATAAGCATTGCTAGCCTATGGATCATAGATAAGCAGGCTTTCAACATATGGGTATGGAGCTGGCGGCAAACTCTTTTTGGCGGGTTAGCAATCATAGCTTGGGTGAGTTTCATTTTCTCTCTTATCAGATTAGCGGCATGTTTCTCATCCAAACCCAAAGCGTTTATTCCAGAGCCTCTATGCGATACGCTGCCAAACTATACTGTACTCGTGCCATTATTTAATGAAGCCAATATGGTGTCTGGCTTGATGCAAGCGTTAGAGGCAATAAAATACCCATCTTCGAAATTACAAATATTGCTGATATGCGAGGCGATTGATCCGCAAACGATTGCCCGTGTTAAATTTCATATGCGCGCGCCCTTTGAATTAATTATTGTTCCCAAAGGCCATCCACAAACTAAACCTCGCGCGCTAAATTATGCCATGCAATATGCTCGCGGTAACTTTATAACAATTTATGATGCCGAAGACCGCCCGCACCCCAATCAACTTTTAACGGCCATCTCAGCCTTTAACGCCAAGCCGCATTGGGGCGCCCTGCAAGCCCCGCTTGATTATTTTAACGCAGAGCAAAACTGGCTCACACGGCAATTTAGCCTGGAATATGCAGCCTTATTTCATGTTTGGGTACCGTGGCTCATGCAGCATAAATTTCCGTTCCCCCTTGGCGGTACATCTAACCATATGCGCCGCGCAGCTTTGGAAAAAGTTGGCGGCTGGGATGCCTATAATGTAACTGAAGATGCTGATCTGAGCTTCCGTCTTGCCGCGTATGGATATGACATTGGCTATATCACACCGCCCACAGAAGAAGAGGCCGTCTCGCGTCTGCCTGACTGGCACTTTCAGCGCGCACGGTGGATAAAGGGATATATGCAAACCTGGCAAGTCCACATGAACCAGCCTTTTCGCCCTGCAGGCCTAAAAGCTTTGCGAAGATTTATATGCCTGCAATTAACGCTTGGCATGACACTGTTATCTGTGTGGTTTTATGTTCCTGCTATTATCGCCATGACGACAGCCCTGATCTGGATTATCGTATCTGGACAGACCATACCGCTGCATCCTTTTTATCTGTTGAGTTTTATTATCTCTATTAGCACCGCTATTTTAATTGGCGCTATAGGGGCCGTGCGCGCAGGCAAGCCAAACCTTATAAAATGCGCAATTTTCATGCCTGCCTATTGGGCCTTATTATTTGCCCCCTCTTTACGCGCGATTTGGGAGCTGCGCCGCATACCTTTTCACTGGCATAAAACCGAACATGGTGTTAGCTCCCGCTCCGAAACAATATTGCCCTCTCTTGGCATGCCTGACACGGAGTTAAATCCCCATGAGTCTATCAAATGACATGACAATCAGTCTTATCGGTCTGACAATATGTATATTTTTTGGCGTCGTCGGATTTCGGAATCATTTCAAAAAACACACAACTATAAAACCGCATAGATTGCCATGGATGCTCATTAGTCTCGCAGCCATTGCAACAGGGTTTATGCTACTTGTGCATGTCGTAAATTTATTTGGATTGGAAACTGGCCGCCATTAAAGTTGGGCGGCAAACCCTCCAAAGCCATAAGCCTTGGAGGTTTTAATTTTAACAAATTGCGCGCTTTAAGACACTAAAGCTAAAAGCACGTCCTGACCCTCTTTTTCAAAAGCTTGTGTTTCTAAGGCTAATTGTTCAGAGAGTGTTTGCGATTGAACAAATGAATCGCCCAAACGCGTCATAACGCCCGTTTCCAAATTGATTTGCACAGAGGTCGTCGCCGTCATACCGTTATCTAACAGCGCTTTAATCTGCAAATCTACCATGCCTTGATCTAAAGGCCGCTGAATGACAGCAAAATCTTGGCCTGCCATATAATCAACCCAGTCAGGTAGAGCCGCACCGTTCATAGACTTAACCTGCCATGTTTGGACATTTACACCTTCAACAAAATCAAAAGTCGATGTGAGTTGCACGCTAATATGATGTTCAAATGCAACCGTTTCGACAATCAGGAAATCTGCATTATCGCCGCTACGTCCCACAGGTGAATAAGACACTGACCCTAAGAATGACGCATCTTCGGACCTCGCCTGTATATTGTCTTGTTGTTCAACAGAGCGTTTATCAAAATAGCGTTGTAGATTAATAAAATCACCATCAACACCTTCTGCGCCAATAAACGCGACAGGGTTTATAGGGGCAGCGCTGCGTTCAACCGGTAAGGTATCAAGCCTCTCTATGGCCTCTTCAACCATTTGAGCTTCCGCAACTCTGTCGACAAAGATAACATCTAAATTCACATAATCATCGGTGGCACTACCCGACATATTTCCAGATATGTCCGTTTGATCGGCAATCACATCACCATCAGGCTGCTGCTGTGTAGAACTAGCCATATAATTGCCGTTTTCATCAACGAGCGTTGTAACAGTTTCTCCGTTCGGGAAGGTCAGTGTGATCGTAGCCCCCGGCTCGCCTGTCCCTGTTACATCCACAAGACCTGTTTCCAGATTAAAGACGGCCTCAATCGTTGGCGGCTGCGGCGCCGTCACATCTGGCGTCACCGTGATGATAAGCTCTGCCAAATTCGAGACATCCCCCGCATCATCACTCACAAAGACTGTGAAACTGCGATCGCCAAGTGTCGGCATATCTGCAAGATTTTGATAGGATAATGTTGCAAGCAAGGCTTGGAAGTCTGCAAGATTGCCAGGGCCGCTGGCTATAGCAATATCAAACGCGGTACCATCACTGGTAATCGTGAATAGTGTACCCCCCGCACTCGCATCAAACATAGCCCCGCCTGTACCAAGACCAAGGTCTTGGCCGCCCAAGGTTACAATTTCATCTACGCCGTCAGCCAGACCTGTAATCATGCCGGATATACCCGACGACACTAATGTCTCACTATCTATATCAGTGATCTCAACATCTGAAATTACGGCCATAGAGGGATCATTATTGGCAATAGACACAGCGGCATCCGTCCCAATCTCGGCCCCGTTTAAATCGAGAATTGGGGCATCATTAACTGGCGCAACTATAATGGTTAAAGTCGCCACATCTGTCCCGCCTTGGCCATCATTAATTGTGTAACCAATAGTCAAACTACCGTTAAAATCAGGCGCAGCTGTGAAATCCACTGTCCCGTCACGGTTAAGTGTTACAATGCCTTCAGGTAATGTCACTGCCTCGCCAATCGGTAAAATCGTCCCATCAGCAAGCGCTGCCATATCAATAATAAGCGCATCATTATCAGGGTCATTATCATTCTCCAAAAGATTGATAGTCCCCGCCCCGTCTTCATTGATACGCAAAATATCATCGCTTGCCATTGGCGCGGGGTTTGTGACGGTTATATCGAACATATCCGTGACTATGCCGCCCTCGCCGTCATCAGCTGTAAGCGTGACCGTGTAAACACCGTCCGCGTTCGGGCCGCCTTGCGAAGCAGAGTTATCCACCGTGCCTGTGATTTGTCCTGTACCAGAGTCAATCATTAGGCCCGCTGGCAGGCCAGTCGCTGCGTAAGTTAAATCATCCGCGTCAGGGTCAGATATAGACGGCGTAATCGTTACATCCTGCCCGTCCGTAAGCATCTGATCCGTTACGGGCATGTCAATAATAGGCACAGGATTGGAGACTGTGTAAGTCACAGTTGTTGTCACCAGCTCGCCCTCTGGGTCGGTGGCCGTTAGCGTGACAATATAAACACCATCTCCATTTGGCCCGCCAATCGAGGCGCTATTATCAGGCGTGCCTGTGATAAGGCCTGTACCAGGGTCAATCATTAGGCCCGCTGGCAAGCCAGCCGCTGTAAACATCAACGGCTCTCCGTCGACATCATTAAAGAACGGGCTCACATTGAGCGGCGTAATCGGGCGATTATCAACAATAGGCTGGGCTGGAATGACCTCTGGCGTTAAGGGCGTTGGGTCAACCACAATAGGGGCATCATTCGCGCCTGTTACAGTCACCGTTAATGTGGCTGTATCCGTGCCACCCTCACCATCATCCACTTGATACACAATGCTTGTTGTCCGTGTTTCGCCAATCGCTAAATCTTCAAAATCCCCATTTGGATCAAATGTGATAGACCCGTCAGGAGCCACGCTAATCAACCCGCCATTATCTCCTGCAACAGGCATATTCACGCCTGTACCATCTGATAATGTCATTAAATCACTTTCAGTCGTGCCTGTCGCAATTCGTGTGACCGTTAAGTTATCTCCATTCGGGTCATTATCATTACTCAAGACACCTTCAGCGGCTGAGATTATGATAGATGTATCTTCATCTGTTTCATAAGCTGCCGCGGCCCCATCATTAAGCGCGATTGGGGCAATATTTTGAGTGCGAATATCTAAGTCGTTGACAAGCGGAATTGCATTGCCGCCATCCGCGTCTAATGTTGCCGGGCCATTGAGATTAAAGCTGGTAAAGCTGCCATCTATTCCGCCATCATCGCCAATAATATTCTCATCATTGACATCAAAGCCGTCATTAACATCAGTCCCTTCAAATATATCAAAAAGACCATCACCATCACTATCCGTCATAGTATTTGAAAGTCCCGTTGCAGGCGCTGCGCCTAGGCCTGCCTCTAATGTATCATTTGCGCCGTCATTATCAGAATCAACATCAAGGTAATCCGCAAGCTCATCTGGCATGGCCGCGCCTGCATCCGTATTCACGGGCATGATTAAAACTTCGCCCGCCATCGCAGCCCCTGTGCCTGCTGTGACTGTGCGTGTGTCATAATTATCATCAAGACCATCGCGATTTACATCCACAAAACTGCCGCCCGCATTTGGATCACCTGTGCCGCTTGGCGCGATATAATCAGCTGTTGCTTGGGCTTCGACATTATCTGTAATCCCGTCATTATCACTATCAATATCGAGATGGTCTGCAATGCCGTCATTATCCGTATCGGGTAAATTCGCCAGCGTTGGCAACGCTTGGTCTGGCGGCCCTGCTCCATCATTAGAGCTAGTCGTCACCCCTTGCAGAATAAATTCAGCCACCGGGTTTGCCGTATCAAAATCATTAATACGGAAAATCTGGCCTGTTGTATTCTGGCTAAAGAATATTTCACTTTCGCCGCTCACAGGATCCGTGGCAACCCAGCCAGCTCCAAATAATCCTAAATTACCTGTGGCAGGAAACTCTCCTAAAATCTGAACTTGATTGAGCGTAACTGTATCGCCATTGGCCACGCCTGACAGGTCAGCAAATTGCAGAAAGGTCCCATCTGTCGTATTTGCAATCTGATAGAAAATTGAATCAACAATTAAAAACTCGCCTCTCACTTCTTCGGTTAAGTTAAACGACAAGACAAGAGGATCATCCGTTGAACCAACATCACCCGTAATATTAAATAATGATATTTCTGTCGCGTCACTGCGCGCAGCTAAGAACCCATTAAAGATAGTTCCTGCAAACTGGGAACGAATAGCATCTGACGGACGCCCAATTAAAAAGGCTTCCCCGTCTCTATCAATTTTAATTAAATCATCGGCAAGCACGGTATTACCCGCCGCATCAACACCGCCAGCTTGGGCGACGCCATAAATGAAATCACTATCAGGATCATAGCCTGTCGCATTGATACGGAAACCTGCCGCTTCGCCAATGGGAACATAGCTGTTTGAAAGAGCATTAAATGAGAAAAGCTGACCAGATTCAATCGGCTCGCCATTAATCGTGCCCGTATTGACAATTTGATAAAAACCCGGGCCTTCATCAAAAGCATCGGCTTGACCAGCCACGCCAGCTATAGGTACAAGCCCTGCTTCGATAACATCTAAAATGCCATCATTATCATCATCTACGTCTTCAGAATCAATAACACCGTCACCATCTGTATCTGCGGCCAGATTAATCACGAAAGATGAAGAGGATAAGGACGATGTATTCGTCGGAGCCATGCCGCCGCTATTATCAATAATTGTAGATGGCGGATTGGAAGCTATGCCTTCTGAGAGATCTGATACTCTAAATTCAAGGCGAGCGCCTAACAAAAACCCAGGCTCTGCGATAAAACGAATATAGGTATCAGCCGCTAGTAATAAGGCTTCCCCATCAGGTACGGGGGTCGCATCCAAATTATCATCATCGCCGAGTTGGAAATCTGTAAATTCATGATCTTCAAACCCTGCCGCTGTTCGGACATATTGAAACCGCCCGCCGCTTTCATCAGCCAAGATGACACCGATTGCAAACTCTGCTTGTTCTGGATCATCAATATTTAATTGTGCGAGTAAATCCGCAACAGAAATCAAGCCAAGGTCAGAGGCCGATGCTCCATTGGCTATGGCCTCGCGTACATCATCACCCGTAAGAGTTGCAACATTTTCCGTCAATTCTGGAGAGATACGTAAAATAGGCACCGGGGTTTGCACGCCTGCCTCAGCCACCGTCCCGTCAGCTGTTATAGGGTTGATTGTTGGAGCTGGCGCGTCATTTGCACGCTCTACGCTCAAGGTCGACGTAGCCAGAATAACACCTGTGGAATCTGTGACTTCAAAATCAAAGAAACGCGCACCATCTGTGTTATTTTGATCGAGATTTTGATAGGCAATTAAGCGAAGAAAACCTTGGAGGTCTTCGGAGTCAAACACAGGCCCATTCGCATTCCGAATAACAACTGTAAGATCGCTACCACCTGGAGCATTACCATTTGCACCACTATTTGTGGTAGTGCCATTATTCCCGCCTCTCTGCTCTATGGTCACAATAAATTCTGTATCGCCGAATATAAGCGGGTCACTGGCGTCAATCTCGCCCGTTTCAAGATTGACCGTTAATTGCAAACTGCCCGCATCAATCCGTAGCAATTCATCTTCGCCGTCATTATTATCTGGTAAGCGTACAGAAATCGCCACTTCAGCTATATTATCTTCAGGATCATCAATAATAGCGTCTAAAGCCAGAAGATTGACAAGCGGCTGGCCCGGTTGATCTTCAACAAAAACATCCGTAAAGTCAGTCCCTGGCAAAGCTCCGTTTAAATCTACAACAGGTACATCATTCTCGCCTGTGAAATTAATTGTCACTACCGCGCTATCTGCCGCGCCGCTCGCATCGGTAATGGTATAAGTAAAGCTATCCGTGGCCGTTTCATTTATGTCTAAGCCATTAAACACACCATTTGGATCATAATCAAATGTGCCATCTGCACGAAGTGTTAGCAGCGCCCCCGACCCTAACGTAATTTGCTGCCCAACATCACTAGCTTCCCCGTTCACATCGGTAACGGTGAAGCTATCTGCTGCAATATCGCCGCCATTACCATTATCGTTAAAGACATTACTCGCAATAACGCCATCTTCTGTAATCGTAAATATATCATCTATCGCATCAAGAGCAGGCTCTACACCTAAAACCGTAATTGTAGACACCGCATCATTACTCACTTGCCCGCCGCTATCTGTAACACGCAAAGTTAAGCTTCGGTCAGTTCCCGTCCCTTCTGTCGGGGTGACGGAGGTGTTTTCATAAGTTATTCCGCGAATAAGACTATCAAGATTAGCTTGGGCAATGGGGCCGCCATCTTGCGCGGTAATATTCAATATACCTGCAACCGCGTCGAATTGAATAAAAATATCCGTACCGCCGATTGTTAGGCTTTGTTGTGATGTATCACTGCCGTCCAATGCAAGAGATAGGCTCATACCATTATCACCGTTAAAGGTGATAATTTCACTCGCCCCGTCAGCAATATTATTTGGCTCAATTTGTAAGAGTGTAATATCGCCCTCGGCAATATCATCAACATCAGCGCTTTGCGCAGCAATATTAATTGGCGCATCCCCTTCAGTGAAGATCGCGCTAAAATCTGAATTTGTATCCGCGGTCGCTGGATCAGAGAATATATTGGTAAAATTACCATTGAGGCCAAAATTCGCGCCTGCTCTATCTCTGTCATAGAAAATTTCAAATGAAGACGTTGAAGAGAACACAAGCTGTACCGCATTGGCTGTATCTGTAATCTGCGCCCCAGGGTCACTATCGGTTGGAGCAAAGGTAATCTCTGCGCTATTTTCTGTAACAACTATATCCGTCCCCATAGAATCATTACCGCCAGCAGGGCCTTCTAAGATAAACGCATCAATGCTGTTGGCGTTAACTGTAATGCGTTCTTGGCGCGTTGGGTCAGCCCCTACACCCGTGGCCGCATCTAAATCTCCAATGAGGACTGTGAAATCAAGCGCGATAGGATTTCCGCTGACACTCTCAACAAGCTCATACCGAATAGTCGCTGTATTTTGAACCGTAGCCCCGCTTGCGCCATCGGCTCCCAAGCCAACATTCGCATTTCCGTCAATCACATTTAAAGTCGGATTATTTGGCCCTGCCGCATTCACAACTGTCGCTACCAAATTAACACTCACGCCATTAACGATGGCTACATTTTCATAAACTGCGCGCTCGGCTAAGGCCAGACCGTCCGCCTCAACTGTGCCGCCTTCATTCGTTACGATTGGATCTGTAAATGTGAGGGGAATAAGTCCGTTTTCACCCGGTACAGCCGCTGTGGAGATAACATCTAAATCAAGCCTTGGCGTTTCATTCACAATCGGATCAACCACGGCATCGCGAAAGTCAACATCCGCCGTTAAAGGTATGCCATTGGCTGCATCATTATCTGCATCAGGTAGAGCTGCTGCGCCTGTCGCAATAGATTCATTGACGTTAAAGCCATCATTGGCGAGCGTGCCATTTTGCGTGTCTAAAACATCAGCCAGACCGTCGCCATCTGCATCGATATTGGAAAATAGCTCATCGCCTGTATTTGGGAGTCCATCAGGGCCATCACCAATATCAACTTGCCCGTCAGCATTAGCATCTGCAGCGCCCAACCCTGCCTCTGCAATATCAAACAAGCCATCATTATCAGAATCTATATCCAGATAATCGACATTATCCTCATCATCTGTATTTACAGGGACAAGACCATCACCGTCCCCCACTGTGGCCGCAGCAGAACTTGCAGTCAGCGTATTTGTGCCATTTGCATTACGGCTATCGTAATTATCATCTAATCCATCATTATTAATGTCAGTAATAGTAGAGCCGATGCCAGATGGCGCAATATAGCCAAGTGTCGTCTGGGCTTCTATATTATCCGTAATACCGTCATTATCAGAATCGATGTCGAGTTGATTGGCAATACCGTCAGCATCAAAATCACTTTCTATCATAGCGGATACAGATGTACCCAAAACGAATGTTGTGACTTCAATACCTTCTTGGCGGCCTCGGTCATGAATAACGTCAACCCCATATGTTTCTCCATCACCCAGGCCAAAAGCTACATCAAATAAGCGGTTAGCGTTTCTACCAGAATTTCGGACAACTTCTGTACCATCTGTTAAAACTTGCCCCGCAACAACAGAGACACCGCCAACCGTATGCGCGCCCAGCCCATCTAATAGCGCCACTGGATCTTCGGAGAGCGTATGATCGATCGAGAAAACACCGCTTTCAACGCGTCCTGGTTGGCCGCCGCCATCAAGAGCCTGGCCTTGAAGATTATGTTGTGCGTCTGAAAAATTCAGTCCATTTGATGTTATCGAGTAGCTAAAATTATGTCCGTTCACATCTGGGACAGCGTAGATAAGTTGAAGCGCAATATCAGATCCAACTTGTCCAACATTCAGAGTCGGGGTGAAAGATCTATTTCCGTTCCCCCCGCTATTCCCATCGCCGTTAAAGCCCGTATAATTTAAGGTTAATGATCCAACCAGATTCCCTAGGCTATCAAGAACGGGAATTTCAAAAACTCCGCTACCGTCACCATTTTCCGTTAAAACCGTTGTGCCGATTGTAAACCCTTCAATGACGCTAACACCTTCATTCACATCCAAAATACCGTCATTATCATCATCAACATCATCAATATCAGCCACGCCGTCCCCGTCAGTATCAAGCTCAACGGCAGGGTCAAATTGAATTGCGCCGATTAAGACGCCAAGTGCGCCTTTATTATTGGCATTATTAACATTGGGCGCATCGGCAATACGCGTTGTTGTACGGGTAAATTCAACCGAGGCAATATCCGTCGTTGCGCTCGTAACTTCTAATATGCCCTGCGTATTAGTACCGCCCGCACCCACAACCCCTATAATATCGACTGAGCTACTCGCCGCAGGGTCGTGGGTTACAAAATCCGTAGAAATAGCTTGATTACGGAAGATTAAACCCTCGCCAATGGGCGATTCATCATTCAGACGGAACATCGCATCGGTGATAATATTACCCGCCGCATCACGCGCAACAAATCCTGTCAACTCTTCAGCTCCGTCGGCATTATTATTTAAAAAGCCAAATTGAATCGCAACAACATCAACCGCCTCTTCAAATGTGAGAGCATACTCTTCTGAGCTGCCCAATGTGGAATCATCCACAGCCGTACCGCCAACAAGGCTGCGGCCAAGACCAATTTCATTTGGCACATTCCCCGTTTCAAGCGTTAATGTGCCGTCACTCCCTGTATCTGAATCTGTTCGGGTAAACGTGATAAGATTACCGTTAAACGTCGCCGATAAAGTATCATTACTATTGCTGAAATCTGATGCAGGATCAAAGTTCACATCAATCGGCCACCCTGATAATGATGAGCTATTATGAGCGCTCATATTTAAGGCCGTTACGGGCTGAGAAAAAACAGTTGGTGCAGGCTTATCTATATCCCCTGTATCTTTTATAGATGTAGCAGGGTTTACAAAAGTACTGTCAAAACTTGAATCTGGCGTAATGATATTTACGCCATTTTCATCTGATTGCGTAGACAGATAATTAATTTGAACGGCGGAAATAGATGGAACAGATTCATGACTTACACTGACATTTTCTATCGTCACAACAGGGAGCGGTTTATCATCGCTCACGCCGTCAATATAAATTTCTCCGTTTTCAGGCAAAGGCGTTGTAAACGGTAACTCCGTATCTAGATCATCCAAACTAGCATACGTATTTTCACTCACAGGCTGCGGCGTTACGACAGCGATTGAGACATCACCCTTAGTCATATCGCTTTCGGGGTGCGTGGTAATGCCGGCGCTATCGGAAACGCCGTCATCAGGATTATAACTGCCTTGGTCTGGAGTTAAATCTTCAAGCGTTAAAACCTGGCCAATCGACGCTTCATTGACCTCTTCTAAGGCTGACAACAACGCCTCATTATCTGCCTCCGACTGGTCATTTTGCGCAACTACGCCGTCAAATGTCTCTTGCATTGTCTGGGTCACATCATCGGCTTGCATCGCGTCAACAGCTACATCTGCGCCTGTCACAAAGCCCGCCGCATCGAGTAAAATACGCGGCTCTAAGCTACGCAAGCCAAGCCCCAATGACGGATTTAACCCCGAAGAGCGCAGCCAATCTGTTTTATTATTATTTTTATTTACCGTGGTGTTTTGTATTAAATTTGATTTCACTAAATTTGACATGTGACCCCCCTAAAGAGTGCGTAATAAGAGTTCTTTTTTAAACCAGCGCGCAATAATTTGCGGTCTATGGTTTGGCTTTGTGAGCAAATGCAGATTTAAAAACCTTGGGACTCTTAGGGATGATGTTGGGGAGTTAATTTAAAACGCCGATAAATTCGAACACATGTTCGTATCGAAATTTAAAATTAAATCGTAACCTAGATGAACATACCTAAAATACTGATCCATAAATCCGAATAATTATTCTGGTCTTTGCTTATTGCCCTGGCATTTTGGCCCGCTTTGTCCAAAGCGTTTCCAAGCTTTCAGCAACAATGCTTATCTCTTCATCTCCGCGAATATCTGCCATATAAGGATCATAACCTAAAGCCGTGTAGATATGGGCAAAGGCCTCGGCCAATTCAGCCTGAATATTGTCACGCCGGGCTTCGGATAAAATACCGTTCATTTGTTCACGTACAAGCGTTTGCCGCGACGCATTTGAAGCGCGTGATAAAGCTTCAACTTGCTCAAGAATATCAGACTGTACCAGCGCACCATCATTGGCGGTTTGGTAAGCTTCCATAAGCCCTTCATAACGCACACGCGCCACACCAACTTGCGTCATCACAGCCATGGCCGTAGCAAGACCTTTTTGGCGCTCAAGCTCCGCGCCAGCTTTGGCCTTACGTTTACGCGCTGGTGTCGAAAACACTTTGAGTAAATTCCAACTCGCACGTGCGCCGTAATCAACCCAGTTTTGATTAAATAGAAAGTCATTAGAATTTACATTTAAACCGCCAAAGCCTTCTATACTTGGCAAAGCTTCCAAAACGGCGCTTTTGATTTCCGCATCCCCTATACGCTGTGCATAAAGGCTTTCGCGCATTTCAGGACGGTTAATCAAGGCCGTCTCTATCATCTGCGCGTAATCCATTGTCAATTGAACCGGGCTTGTCATTTGCGCAGGCGCTTGCAGGGTAAAATCTTGATCCGCAGACAGGCCCATCAAAGCAGCCAGTTCCATACGCGATGCCTGTAAGTCTCGCGAAAGACGCTGGGCTTGAGCTTGAATATCATTTAATTCACGTTGATAGGATAGAGCGGGCATGGGCGCTGTTCGGCGCGAGGCAAATTGCGCCCGCGATTGCAAAAATGCTGCCTTCACTGTTTCTTCAAGTTGCTCAAGTTTTTGGTTTAAGCGTTCTGAACTTACGGCTCTATAATAAGCGCTATGCACATCTTCCATGATCTCAATAATCGCTTTGCGGCGGCGTTCTTCATAAATTAGAGTTTCATTGGCAAGCTGTTCACTCCGAATTTTTGCAAGGCCAAAATCCAAAACATTCCATGTGGCTGATAAATCCGAGGCAAAAACATCACGTTCTGTCGATGTTGATGGCTCCAAAGATTGTTGTCCTGACAATAAAGACACACTAGATGCCCCAGGTTGATTATCACGGCCATAATAGCTGCCATTAGCAACAACTTGCGGCAAAAGATCATATCGCGAGAGGTCATAATCTTTGGAGGCTAAATCAATCTCCAACATCGCAACACGGTGGTCTAAATTATTTTTTAGCGCACGTGCCATGGCTTCATATAATGTAATCTCACCTGTTACAGGCTCTTGCTGCGCGGCAATATCGGCTCGCATTTGCACAGCATTTTGTGTTGTCTCAGCGATTGTTAAATCTTGCGGGGCGGTACTGCAGCCTACGCTAAATGCCCCTCCCACCATCAGAGACGTCATAAGCAGTTTTCGTGTTAGATTTTGCATGTTAATTTCACCATATTTTTCTACTATTAATTGCATTAATACGGTAAAGGTCTAAACAAATATTTAAATTGCACTCAATAATTGTATTTGTAAATTAATTACATAATCTAAGCCAATGTTTTATAATAATAATTTTAAATATTCTTGACACTTTACAGCAAATGCGTGTGCAGTTTAAATTCTTGTTAATTTAATTATGCAACTTTTAATATTATTCATATTGAATGATATTTGAAAAAGAGGCGGTCAATGTTTCATAAAAAATTAAATCTCAGTTTTACGCTCACCCTAGGGGTCGCCTTAATCGCCCCAGCTATCTGGGCTATGCCTGCGAATAAAACTGCGAATATAGATACGCCTCAAGCACCTCATAATACATCTGAATTCAATGCCCGAGGTGTTCTTGTTGCAGGCCAAAGCGCGAATATCGCAGCTGGCATGTCAGGCCGCCTTCTCAAAGCGCCGCATAAGATAGGACAATATGTCAAATCAGGCACCTTGCTGGCACAATTTGATTGCGCCAGACAAGAAGCCGAGCTTGACGCACGTAAAAGCGCCCATGCCACACAATCTTTGCGCTATGATAATCAAAATGAATTGCTCGCCCTCGGCGCGGCAGGGGAATTAGATGTCTCTATTGCTCGTTCTGAACGTGATGAGCTACAGGCTGAAATTCGTACAATTCAAGTCGCCATGCGCGATTGTAAAATCACAGCTCCATTTTCGGGCTATATTACCGCGCGTCATGTCAATGCTTATGAAACGCCGCAAACCGGGCAACCCATTTATAGCTTCATACGCGCAGGCAGTGCGGAACTCTCTGTCATTACACCCTCAAATTGGGTAAAATGGTTGAAAGCTGGACAAGAATTCTCTTTCACCGTTGATGAAACGGGCGAGACATTTCGCGCAAAACTCTTACGGTTATCAGCCGAAGTCGATCCCGTCAGCCAAACTATAGAAATCACAGCAAAGCCTATAGGTAAATCCACAGCTCGTCCTGGTATGAGCGGCGTAGCACACTTTACGGTGCCCGAATGAAAGCGCTCATGTTAAATAAAACCCTTACAAGCGCTCAAGCACAGATCAAATCAAAACCCGACGGTAATACGCAAAGCTTAAACCTACAAACCCTGCTAAGGCTTGAAGGCGAAGCGATGAGCGCCTCTGATTTCTTGGCGCTCAAACATATTGCGGTCAACCGCTGCCGCGCTCTAGTAAATTGCGGACATATTATTTGGGTACGCCGCAATGGCACGCAAATTAAGCTCGCAGCCATTACAGCCCAAGAACAAGTCGATCCTAACACACCATTTGCGCAATGGATGCAGGCCAATCTGCAATCTCGGGCCAAATCAGGAGATCTAGATATAGCCGCGCAGTGGAAATTCAAAAGCCAACGCAGCACGGATGCTTTTGCCTATCCATTCATTCACGCCTATTATGCTCCCTTCGCGCCGAACCCGAAATCGGGCGGTTTATTATTTACATCTGACACATGTTTTGCAGAAAATACCTTGCCTTTACTAGATCGCCTTGGGCAAGTTTTTGGTATAAGTGACGCGGCCATGCGCAGTAAGAAACGCGGACGCATGAGCCGTAAAAAACGGCTTTATCTGCTCGGCACCTGTTTGGCTCTGGGCCTTATCGCGCTCATCCCAATCCCTGTCACCAGCCTAGCGCCCGCAGAAATTGTTGCAGCAGAGCCATTTATTATCAGCGCGCCAATGGAAGGTGTGGTCAAAACTATTCTTGTCCCGCCCAATAGCCCTATCAAAAAAGGCGATATATTGGTGCAATTTGAAGATACAGCCCTGCGCAATGAATTTATACTCACACAGCAAGAGCTTAACCTCGCTGAGGCTAGGCGGCGCCAAGCCAGTTTACGAGCTTTTATTGATAATGATGCCAAGCGCGAACTCGCCATTGCCGAGGCCGAACTTAAATTAGCTGCGGCCAGAACAAATTATGCGCGCGAACGGCTGGCCCAAACCTCCCTTACCGCGCCGCAAGACGGCCTCGCGCTTTACACAGATATATCTGAATGGACGGGACGTCCTGTCTCCACAGGTGAAGCGATTATTAAAATCGCTGATCCCGCACGCGTATTGCTTCGCATTGATGCCCCCCTCGCTCATGGCGAGGCTTTGCAGAGCGGTGCGCGTGTGCGTATGTTTTTAGATGCAAACCCCATTAATCCTATTGAAGCGCGGCTTGAACGTGCCAGCTATCAGGCAAGCCGCGTAGCTGAAGGCGGCATGGCCTATGAGGCTTATGCAGGTTTTACAGATAACCGGCAGACTTTACGAATTGGCGGGCGCGGTGTTGCCAAAATCTACGGCGAAAAAGCGCCGATCGCCTACTGGCTTATCCGGCGGCCTTTAACCCTCGCGCGGCAAATTTTCGGCGTGTAATCATGTCTCATATTCATGGCGTTTCGCCGCAGACACAGCCGCAAATTCCGCCTTTAAGACCGCTACGCCAAGAATTATCAATTCTGCGCGGCGGCAACATAGATCAATGGCTGCTTTATGACCCTGTTCGCGGTAAATATCATAAAATAGGCAAAGCTGCGATGACCATGCTCTCACATTGGCAATCTGTTACCCCTGCAAAATTTTTAGAGATATTATCCGAAACAGCTCCACAGCTCGGCGCAGATGAAGCGAGCTTACAAAGGTTGACCGAATTTTTACTCAAAGAAAAACTGCTCATTCATCCGCCCCAAGCGGATGCCGAAAGCCTTGCGCGGCAAGAAGCAGCCATGCGCAAACCTTTTCACGAACAATTAATTCATAAATATCTATTTTTCCGCATCCCTTTATTTCGGCCGCAAAAATTCCTCAACCGCTACGGCCCATTCATTTCGCAATTTTTTCGCCCTCTTACGGCATGGAGCCTCATCATAATTGGGCTTATCGGTTTGTTTTTTGCCGCGCGGCAATGGGAACAATTTATCAGCACGTTTCTATATTTCTTCACCCTGCAAGGTTTTCTATTTTACGCACTTAGCCTGACCCTTATCAAAGCCTTACATGAGCTTGGCCATGCCTTTGCTGCGCGGCATTTTGGAGCGCGCGTTCCCATCATTGGCGTGGCATTTCTGGTCATGTTCCCTGTCCTTTACACAGACACAACGGATGTTTGGCGGATTTCTGAACGCCGCGCGAGGCTTTGGATTAACGGCGCGGGTATGATAACCGAGTTATCCATCGCAGCCATTTCAGTCTTTCTTTGGAGTTTTTTGCCCGACGGGCCATTTCGCAGCGCCGCGTTTTTTGCCGCAACAACTAGTTGGGCCTTAAGCCTATTTGTTAATTTAAACCCCTGCATGCGCTTTGATGGATATTATCTCATAAGCGATTTTTTTCGTATTGAAAACTTACAAGCCCGCGGCTTTGCAGCAGGGCGCTGGGTGATGCGCAAGACTTTATTCGGGCTTGATGAAGGCGCACCAGAGATCTTATCAAAACGGCAAATCAAAGGCTTATGTCTCTATGCATGGACAACGTGGATTTACAGGTTTTTCCTGTTTATCGGTATTGCCATACTTGTACATCACATCTTTCCCAAAGCGATTGGGATTGTTTTATTTATCATTGAAATTGGTATTTTTATCGCTCTGCCTCTCTGGCGGGAAATACGGCATTGGTGGAGCCATCGCATGACTATCTTGAAACATAATCGCGGCAGATTGAGCCTGACCAGCGCGGCCATTTTCCTCGCTATTTTCTGTTTACCTTGGCAAAATCGCATATCCGCCCCTGCCCTTATACAACCCGCAGAGCAGACGGATATTTACCCGATTCACGCCGCGCAAATCACAGCCATTTACACCAAAAATGGTGACACCGTTAAAGCAGGCGATATATTACTGAACATGCGCGCGCCAGCCCTTGAGCATAGGCGCGATGTTGCCATGCAAGACTTGGCTGCGGCACAAGCTCGGTGGAACCTTCAAGCCGCGAGCGAGCAGGACAGACAGCTGCGCGATATTCTCAAAGACACATTGACAGAAAAACAAGCTGCTTTAACCGCTATAAATGCAGAGCTAGCGCAATTAAAACTGCGCGCGCCTCATGACGGACAGGTCAATGATATGCCTCATAGCCTGCATATTGGCCGTTATATCCATCAACGAGATCGCTTATTGCAAATTTCCAACCCTGCCAAAATTGAGCTGATTGGATTACCTCAAGAGATGATGGCCGCACGTATCGCACAGGGCGCAAAATTTACGTTCATCGGCGACCAAGCGAGGCGCAAAAAACGGATAGGTCATATTCAAGCGATAACGCCAACCGCAGAGCAAGTCATTACCGACCCTGTTTTAACCGCAATGGGCGGCGGCACCATCGCTGTCGTCGAAAACGAAAACAGGGAGCTTATCGCCGACATTCCTGTCTTTCGCGTACAAGGCTATGTTGAAGACATGCAAGATTTACGCATGGAACGCGGCGTGGTGAAAATCGCGGCGGCGCCAACTAGCCCCGCTCAGGCCGTTTGGAAAAATGTCGCGAAAGTTTTATTGCGCGAAACAGATTTTTAAAGATAGCCGTCTTCTATCTCACCCCAGCGACCCCAATAATGGATAGCTCGCCTCAAGACGGTATAAATTCGCTCCGCGCGCCTTTCTATGGCTAGATAACAAGCAGAGTTCATCGACTAAAAATGGCGGCGGTGCAAAATTTGCCATGCGTTTTTCAAAGGCTATGATACGTTCAAGCACAGGATAAGGCTTCATATAGGCCAATGTCACATGCGGAATATATTTACGCTTTTCCATCTCTATTCCGCAGCGCCGAGCGGCCTGTTTGCAGTGCGCGTGCAAGCGCTCTAACGAAGGATTGGGCGCAACCCCTGCCCAAATCGCATGCGGCTCTAATTTACCAAAATGCCCAGCTCCAGAGAGCTGCACCTCAAAGCTCGGCATAGACAGACGCGCCAATTCAACATCTAGCTGTTCGGCCAAATCATCATCAACTTGGCCAAAATACCCCGTAGTAATATGCAGCTTTTCAGGGTCAGACCAACGCGCAGCCGAGACGCCTTTCTGCTCGCGCAATAATGCACGAATGGTTTTTTGGTTTGGCTTAACAGCCGCAAATAATATCATAAGTTTGGTGTGCCATATATGCACAAAAGTTATATTGAAAAGGCCTTTATAGGCCTATGCCGCCGGGACAGGCGAGCGGAAAATTGTATGTAAGCGGTGCGCCTGCGCCTCCATTTCATCTGTCCATGTAATATCATGTGCGTCAATATTCTCTTTTAGCTGCGCCAATGTTGTGGCGCCAATGATATTGCTTGTCACAAAATCACGGGTTTCAACAAATTTTAACGCAAATTGTGTTGGAGTTAACCCCAGCGCGCGCGCGGCATCATTACATGCCGCAGCAGCGTCATCCGTATCTGCATAACGCCCCATAAAGCCTTTCAATGCAACCTTGCGAGAGCCTTCTGGCATAGCGCCATTGTCATATTTTCCAGTAAGCATCCCCATCGCCAAAGGCGAGTAGGCCAAAAGCCCCATATCTTCGCGCATCGAAATTTCAGCTTGTTCATAATCATAACGGCGCGACAAAAGGCTATAGACATGTTGATGCGCGGCAGGACGCGGCAGACCCATCTGATCGGCAATCTGCAATATTTTCATCGCGCCCCAAGCAGATTCGTTAGACAAGCCATAATGGCGAATATTGCCCTTTTCCACATGGCGAGCCAATGCGCCCAATGTCTCTTCAAGAGGCACCATATCGCTTGTGTCGTAATCATAATAGCTATGAAACAAAAAGCCATTTGCGGGCAAATTTCTGTCAGGCCAATGCAGTTGATACAAATCAATATAATCGGTCTGCAACCGACGCAGAGATTTTTCCACAGCTTCGTCAATTTGCGCCTTACTGTGGCGCGTGACTTTATCTTTATCACGGCACCATGCCATGCCAGAGCGCCCAGTAATTTTCGTCGCCAAAATATATTTATCGCGGTTTTTTCGCGCTGCAATCCAGCTACCAATATAGCTTTCCGTACGACCTTGTGTCTCAGCTTTGCCAGGCACAGGATACATTTCTGCCGTATCTATGAAGTTAATATCGCGGTCTATAGCGTAATCTAACTGCTCATGAGCCTCAGATTCTGTGTTTTGCTGCCCCCATGTCATTGTTCCCAAACACACCGAACTGACCATAATATCTGTTCGGCCCAAGCGGCGCATATCCATAAAATCTCTCCATTACCCAAATTATAGGCATAAATGACCAAATTGTAGCGTTTTCGAAGCTTGACGCGACTTGGTATTATTGCGTTAATGTCCTATATAGGAATTACTATTAGCTTCAATGCTAAAGCCGACTCAGGGAGTTAATTATGAATGATTTTAAAAATGGGTTTGGACAAACTGCTGTCAATCAACCCGCACAAACAGATTTAGGCCTACGCGACTTTATGCTGGGCACATATCGCTATATGGCGATGGCGATGGCCGTCACCGCAGGCGTGGCGTTTTTCGTCGGGCAAGCCATAGAGGCAAATCGCGCTTTACTGGGATTAATTTACAATCCCATTGTCGCGATCATTTCTATCGGGGTCATTATGTTTGGGTTTGGCGCTGTTGGACGTAAATTACCGTCTATGAGCCTAGGCGGAGTTCTGGCTTTCCTCTTTGGGTTTGCGGCCTTTATGGGGGTTCTCATGTCGGCCTATGCCTCGATTTATAATCCAATGATTGTCGCTAAGGTATTCTTTATGACTGTGGCCATGTTCGGCGCTTTAAGCCTATTTGGTTATACAACAGGGTTTAACCTGAACTCTATTATCAAATATGCCGCCGCGGCGTTTATGGGATATATTCTTATCGGCGTTATTGGTATGTTTTATGCGCCATTGAGCGTAACAGCTGGCGGGACTTTTGGGATAATCATTAATGTTATCGCTTTAGCCGCAATCGCAACCATTACAGCTTGGGAAACACAAACGCTCAAGCGTACATATTATGCTGTTGCTGGCAATCCAGCCATGGCCAGTAAAATGTCAGCTTACGGAGCAGCCTTATTACTTCTGGCTTTCATCAATATGTTCCAAATCTTGATGAACCTATTTGGCCGCGAATAAGCGCTGATTATAAAAATTAAAAACCGCCATGAGCTCACTCATAGGCGGTTTTTTTTGACCTGCATTTTCGCGTTTCGTTTAAGTGACGCGGAAACGTTGTTTATCAAAGATCTTCAACACTGTCTGTAAATCATGGCCGCGCTTTAAGACTAATCCGCCCGGCGCGATAACCGCAAATTGCCCTTGTTTATTGCGCAAAGCTGGTACTTTTTCGATGCGGTAAAGCGCATGTTCAGAGGCTTTGCGGTAGATAGAAAAAATTGCACGATCTGGCAGAAAATCCATCGCATAATCTTTCCAGTCCCCCTTACTCACCATCTGGCCATATACGTTTAAAATTGCCGAAAGCTCTGTGCGCATAAAAGCAATTTGACTGGGTGTTTGCGGCGAAGCGCTGTGTGAGCGCAAAGGTATAATATTCGTCATATGTCCATGTAGAATACTTTATTATTTTGCGAAAGTGAAACCATAATATGGTTAATGGCCATTAATCTCTATGTATGGAGTTTAACGAAGCGCCTTAATCTTGCCTTATTTGGGTCATTTTACAGGCTTATTGTCAAAGTAATCAGTAAGTGTTGAAAGGTGAGAGTTTAGAAAATTCGGTTTTTAATAGCCCCCCAGCCCCGCATTATCTAGGCTCTCACTCACCAACATCCCACATTGCTAATTAGAGTTAGCCAAAGTTTCAGACTCTTCCCAGAGACTGTAAGATACACTCATCTGCGTCCAGCCCCGCAGGTGGGTGTATTATTTTATACGCCCGCAAACAATCTGCGCATTAAAAAACCCAGCACTTAGGCTGGGCTTTCTAAAAACACTCTGATTTATCAGACATGTTAAGGGGCGTAAGTCGCCACAGAAATGATATTCCCTGTCTTAGGGGCATGAAACAAGGCGGCATAAGCCACGCCCGTCTCAGCTTTGACTTTGGTGTCAATCACATCACCTGTCCACGGCATTTTCTCAATATCTGTCACCACATTTGTCAACTGTAAATTACGGCCGCGATTCTCGCCGCGCTTAACATCGACAACATGTTCCCCTGGAATATAGCTAACAAAGGCCACAACAGAGCCTTTAGGCGCATTGCTATCTATCATCAACTTACCATTCTTCATCCGAATATGGCTTGTTGGAGAACTTTCTGCAAGCTTGGCCGATAGCACATCTTTTTCAGAATAACGCGGGCTATGATCCGAACCATTTAAAATAATCTGCGGCGTATAGATATTTGGCGTTCCCAAAATAGCACGGTAATCGCGCTGGCGCTTTGTAAACCTCGGATCACCAAATGTATCTTTCCAGCCAAGATAATCCCAATATGTTACGCCATATGTCAGGGCTAACACACCGTCTTGATGGGATATTTTGCCAATAAATTTATTGGCAGGCGGGCAGGAAGAACAGCCTTGTGACGTAAATAACTCAACAACATGGGTCGGGGCTGCCGCGATTGTATCCGCCGGTACGGTTTCACTATTTGGCGCAGCCAAAGATGATACACTCAATGAGGATGCACTCAATATTGACAAAATGCCTACCGCAAAGAATCTATGTAATTTATACGTCATGCCCCTTGCTTACACGGTCAAATATAAACTCACCATAAACAGATACATCACATCGCTGTGAAATATTATATGCGTAACAAACTGTGGTTTTTATGTCGCAAGCTAGCGGCGTGGGAAATCTACATTAGCCAGTTTACATTGAAGGCATAACGCGTTTCTTTTTTTTCTGCTCTGCATCCAAATCTGGCTCACCATCGGCGGATAGCAGCACAGCAATCCACCGCGTTGTTGGAAATTGCGCCAAAATAATCATAATAATCACCGTCAAAGGCGCCGATAGAAACGCTCCCACCCCGCCCCAAAGCGCGGCCCATAGAGATAAGGATAAAACCACAACAAGTGCGGATAAATTCATCGAATCTCCCATCATTTTTGGCTGTATTGTATTGCCAATCACGGTTTGCGCGCCAAATAATACAGCCGCCAGCACAGCCACACGGCCAAGGCTGTCAAATTCTACCAAAGCAAATAAGCACGGCAATGCAACCGCAGCCAGTCCACCGACAATCGGGATATAATTTAAGATGAAGATCACTAAAGCCCAAAACAATGCGTTATCAAGGCCTAAAGCGGTCATGCCGATATAGGAAATAACAGTCTGCAAAAGGCTAATAATCGTCTGCACACCGATATATTTCTCAATCGCGCTGCGAATCCGCTCACCCACTTTACCGGCCTGAATGCGGCGTTCAGGTTGCGGGAAAAGATCGTCCATTTTTTTAGGAAATGAAGACTGCGCTGCAAATAAAAAGGCGACATAAAGAGCAATCAACATAAAGTCTGACAGAACAGATTGAATCGCCGTAGCAAATCCCGCCAAGCCTTTTTGTATTTTACTTGTTAAACCAAATTGCGCGTCCAAAGACCCAAAGGATAAGTTATCTTGCCCTGTGATATTCGATAGCCAAGCAAATAAATCGGCAATGCGCTCCTGATAGCGCGGCGATTCGCGCGCTATATCTGCCGCCGTATCAACAACAACCAGCACAACACCAATCATACCAATAACAACTGTTAAAATCGCGACAGTTAGCGCTAGCCAATACGGAAATTTGGGGGATAAATCATCTAAAAACCGCGCAAATGCGTCAATGATAAGCCAAAAGAAAATCGCTAATGCAAAGGGGGTCATTATATCACGTGTCACATATAAAACTGTAATTAACGCAACAGCCGCTAAAAACAAAATACTTGTTCGCATCGTGTTATCTACGGTCATAAAGCCCCCAAATTATCTTTATTCTATTCATAAGGTTATATTGCATTCTTCTGCAATCCCTCATAACAAAATAATAGATTTTTCAAGGCATAATATATGACAGATCGTATTTTTCTCGGCAAAGACACAGATGGTGTCCAGCAACATTTACTGTTGAAACTTGCCAATCGCCACGGGCTTATCGCGGGCGCAACAGGGACAGGTAAAACCGTCACCTTGCAGATTTTAACCGAAGGCTTTTCCAAAGCAGGTGTTCCCGTTTTCGCTGCCGATGTTAAAGGCGATTTATCCGGCCTTAGCCAAGCTGGCTCTCCCACGCATAAGCTGCATGATAAGCTCATGGCGCGCGCACGGAAAATCGGCCTGATTGGAAATGATTATGAGAGCCTGCTCAGTGATAGCGGCGGCTATACATATGAAGCTATGCCAACAATATTCTGGGACTTATACGGCACGCAAGGTCATCCCGTCAGGACTACTATTTCTGAAATGGGGCCAACATTGCTCGCCCGCCTCATGAATTTAAACGAGACACAAGAAGGCATCCTCACCATCGCCTTTGAACTGGCTGAAGATCAAGAAATGCTACTGCTGGATATGAAAGATTTGCGCGCGCTGCTCAATTATATCTCGGATAATAAATCCGAGATTAGCCGTGAATATGGCAATGTAACGAGCCAATCTGTTGCCGCCATTCAACGCAGCCTATTAAAACTTGAACGCGCAGGGGCAGATGAGTTTTTCGCAGAACCCGCTTTAAAGCTTGAAGATTTAATGCATGTGAAAGACGGCAAAGGACTTGTCTCTATCTTGGCTGCGGATGAATTAATTAACTCCCCTGCACTTTATTCGACATTCCTGCTCTGGCTACTCTCTGAATTATTTGAAGAACTGCCTGAAATTGGAAACCCTGATAAGCCGAAAATGGTGTTCTTTTTTGACGAAGCCCATTTGCTCTTTGATGATGCTCCCAAAGCGCTTGTGCAAAAAATTGAACAGGTTGCGCGGCTTATTCGTTCCAAAGGGGTTGGGATTTATTTTGTCACACAAAACCCGATGGACATCCCCGATAGCGTATTAGGGCAACTGGGTAATCGTATCCAGCACGCCCTGCGCGCCTATACGCCCAAAGAACAAAAGGCCATTCGCGCCGCAGCTAGCTCATTTCGCGAAAATCCGAATTTGAATACCGAAGACGTCATCACTGATCTGGGTGTTGGCGAAGCACTTGTGTCTGTATTAGATGCCAAAGGCATTCCCAATATTGTTGGCCGCACCCTTATCCGACCGCCGGCCTCTCGGCTGGGCCCTGCGACAAAAACAGAACGCGACGCCATCATAAAAGCCAGTGCATTAAAAGATAAATATGCAAATACGCTCGACCGCGAAAGCGCTTATGAGCTATTAGAGGCGCGCACAGAAGCCGCAGAAGAAGCTGCCGAAAAAGCCGCGGAAAAAGCCAAAGCTGAAACAGAGACGGCCAAAGAGACAGCCCGAAAAAAGACAGCCTCTAAAAAGAGAAAAACCACCTCTAAACGCGCGCCGCGCAGCCGCACAAGCGGCCGTCGTAGCTCAACTCGCCGCAAAAAATCAGCCAGTGATGTGTTAAGTTATGAAGCCAAACTCATCGTACGGCAAGTCCTGCGCGCTCAGGGCCGTAAAATTCTGCGCGGCATATTAGGGTCTATGACGCGCCGCTAGGCGCATCGGTCAAATGCGTACCCGCTTCGCGCCATCTCCGACAGGTTACCTGCATCTTGGACATGTCATGGCTGCGCATATAGCCGTTGATTTTGCCGCAATTCATCATGGCGATTGCTTATTGCGAATTGAGGACACTGACCATACGCGCTGCAAGCCTGAATATACTCAAGCTATTTTAGGCGATTTGGATTGGCTTGGGATTAATTTTACGGATTCAATACGCAGCCAAAGCGCGCATTATCCTGATTATGCAAAGGTCGTGATAAATCTCTTAGAGCGCGGTCTTGCTTATCCGTGTCTATTCACACGCAGGCAGATAAAAGCGGGCTGCGTGCCAGAATATGACGCTGCAACTCTGGTTCAAAATTTTGGCCGAAATTGGCGCGATGATACCTTGCAAGCCCTCACACATGCCGCGCAACACACAAAGCCAAGCCTGCCATTTTCTATACGGCTTAATCTTGGCAAGGCCGTCAAAAAACTCCCCGCTGCCGCATGTATGTTCGAAGAAACAGGCCCGCTACATACAGGCACATATGACGCAGCCACCCTGCTCCCAAATATTGACCCCATCATTGCCCGTAAGGATATTGGGTGCAGCTATATGGTCGCAGGCCCGCATGATGATGCTGTGCAAGGCATGACCCATATTGTGCGCGGCGCTGATTTATTCACACAAACGCCGCTGCAAATTCTGCTTCAAGCCTTAATGGATTGGCCACGGCCTATCTATCATCATCATGGCTTAATTATGCGGCAGGACGGCAAGAAACTCTCCAAACGCAGCTTGGCAGAATCGATCGGAGCCATGCGCGATAATGGTATGTCGCCTCAAGATGTGCTGGCAAAGGCGCTGCCTTAGAGACAATCTGCTGTTTTGACCACTTCACAAAACTCCTCATGGATATTGGCGAGGCTAAGCTCATGGACGAGTTGGGCGGGGTAAAATGTACCATCCGCGCCCGTTCGGTCAAATGTTGCGCATGCATCTTCGGCGAGCTGTACATCAAAACCTAAATTCCCTGCCATACGTACAGTCGTCGAAACACAGTGATTGGTTGTTAAGCCTGCAATAAGCAGCTGCGTTATCCTGCTCGTCTCTAATTGGCTTTGCAACTGCGTGCCGATGAAACAGCTATTAACCCGTTTAATAATGTCAGCTTCATCGCCTTGCGGCGCTAATCCTGCCTTATAAGCCCCGCCCTCTTGATCTACGCGCAAAGGGCTATTGGGGTCTTGGCTATGATGACGACAATGGAAAATTGGCGCAGATCTCTCTCGCCATGCCTCAAGCAAAGCCCGTGCATTATCTTCGGCTTGCGGATTATTGCGCGCTCCGCCCCATACGCCCTCCACGTCAAAGCCAGTTTGCCAATCAATTAAAATCAAGGCTCGTTGTGTCATATATCACCTGTTCATTTCTGTGCGTTATCTTAGCCTAAAACACCGCTAGATAAAGCTCATAAGATTGTTATAAGCGAGCATGGCTGATGCGTCTTTCACATTAGATATATGGTATTTTGCGGGCCTGTCAGGGGATCTGCGTAAGGGCCAAATGCGCCGCCGCGTCATAGCGGGCGAGCCGATAAATCTGGGCCGCGACGATAATGGCCACATCTTTGCCATGCGCGATATTTGCCCGCACCGCGCCGCGCCGCTCTCAAAGGGGTGCCTGAAAGATGGCACCGTCGAATGCCCCTATCATGGCTGGCGTTTCGGGATTGCCGACGGGGCGTGCAAAGACATCCCTGCACTGACAAACGATCAAGCCATGGATACTGAGAAGATAAAACTCCGCACCTTTCCTGTGCGCGAAGACGGGCAACTTATCTGGGTTTATATCGGCTCTAACCCCAAAGATACATCCGCGCCTCAAATAGAGCCGCCGCATTTCCCTTTTGCTGCGCGTAAACCTGCCATAGACGATCATGTGATACTTAACTGCCATGTCGATCATGCCGTTATTGGCCTGATGGATCCTGCCCACGGCCCATATGTGCATCGCCAATGGTGGTGGCGCTCTGAGCGGTCTATACACGAGAAATCCAAGGCTTTTGAACCCAGAGAGCGCGGCTTTACCATGACCGCTCATAGTCCGTCTAGCAATAGCTTTGCCTATAGGTTACTTGGCGGAAAACCCATAACAGAAATTACATTTCAACTGCCGGGTATTCGTACGGAAAATATTAAGGTCGGCTCAAAAACCGTTTTATCTTTCACGGCTGTAACTCCGATTGACGCAA
The DNA here is from genome assembly GCA_937929915.1 of uncultured Caulobacterales bacterium. Classification (GTDB taxonomy): domain Bacteria; phylum Pseudomonadota; class Alphaproteobacteria; order Caulobacterales; family Maricaulaceae; genus Litorimonas. Next base: position 70,351 of record CALFUN010000005.1, read on the forward strand.
ACCGCACGGAAATACGGCAAGTCTTTTTCTCGAACCACACGCTCTTTAATACGCTCTCCCCCATCATCAAAGTTTTTGCCGCCAAATTCCTGCGCCAAGATAGCGATATGGTGGATTTACAGCAGACAGGGCTAAAATTTGATCCATCACTTATGTTAGTTGAAGACGCAGACACGCAAGCCAAATGGTATTTCGCGCTCAAGAAAGAATGGGCCAAAAGCCGCGCAGACAACAGAGCTTTTAAAAATCCCGTCAAAGCAAAAACTTTGAAATGGAGAAGTTAATGCGCCGCATATTGAAATGGCTTGGCAGCTTTGCTTTGCTACTTATAATGGCTGCCGCATTTTATGTCTTCGCGATTTTAGTACCCCAAACGGATAGGCAGAAAAATCAAGTTCTCACGCATAATCCTTATCCCGTCTCGGCCCAAGCTCAAGCGCTACATGACACATTATATATCGCCGATTTACACGCAGATAATTTGCTTTGGCGGCGCAATTCGGCCAAGCGCCAAAAGCGCGGGCATGTTGATCTGCCGCGCCTGCGTGATGGCGGTGTTGATTTCCAAGTCTTCTCAATCGTTACGAAATCTCCGCGTGGGCTAAACTTTAAAGATAATGATGCCAGCGCGCCTGACGATGTGGCCTTGCTTGCCAAAGCGCAGCTTTGGCCGCTACGCACATGGGATTCGATTTATGAACGCGCAGTCTATCAAGCCAAGCGGCTCCATAAAATAGAATCCAATCCCAACAACAAGCTTGTTATTGCGCGCACAGCCTCTGACTTAACACAGCCTGACGGGACACTTATCGGCCTGCTATTAACAGAAGGCGCACATCCATTAGAGGGCAAAATTGAAAATATCGAAAAGCTCTATGATGCAGGCTACCGCGCTATGGGCCTACAGCATTTCTTCGACAATGCGCTTGGCGGTTCGATGCACGGAAAATCTAAATCTGGGCTGACTGATTTCGGACGGCAAGCTGTATTAGAGATGCGCCGCAAAAATATAATTATTGACGTCGCCCATAGCTCCGAAGCTGTCGTGCGTGATGTTTTAAGCTTGACGCCAGATGCGGTCTTTATCTCACATGGCGGTACCGTTAGCCATTGCCCAAGAACGGCAAGCCGCAACCTACCCGATGATGTTTTAGTTCAAATAGCGCGCCGCGGCGGTATTATCGGTATTGGGTATTTTGGCGGTGTCATTTGTGACATCTCGCCCAAAGGCATAGCCGCCGCGATTATACATGCCACTCATTTACTCGGCCCTGACGCTGTGGCGCTTGGCTCTGATTTTGACGGAGCCGTGACAACAAGTCTGGATACATCAGAGCTTGCCGCGATTACGCATGAATTACTCAAGCAAGGCATGAGCACAGCACAAATTTCCAAAGTCATGGGCGCAAATGCCCGCGCATTTTTTGCCCGCGAACTTCCGCAATAATTATGTGGGAAGTTTATATAGTCCGCTGTTCTGACGGCACATTTTATACGGGTATTACCAATAATCTGGAAAAACGTATTCAAACGCATAATTGCGGGAAAGGCGCGAAATATACAGCGCGGCGCAGACCTGTTACATTGCTTTACCGCGAAGCGAGTGAAAATCGCAGTACAGCAACAAAACGCGAGCTAGAGATTAAAAAATACTCACGCGCGCGCAAAGCCCAGCTTATTGAGAGCCTAAAGGGCTAAAGCACATCACCTTCAACTTCGTCCTCAAGCTGCGCTAGCCGGTCTTTGACAGCTTTCAACTCGGGATATAGCGCATTCGCTTCGCGGTAAGCCTCCAAAGCGTCTTCTTGGCGGCCAAGTTGCTCAAAAGCATTACCCAATGTCCAAAGTGCATAAAAGTGACGCGGTTCTAAGGTTAATGTACGCGCCGCTTCGGTTAAAGCCCGTGAATAATTTTCCTCCTCCAAAGCTAACCGCGACGAGCGCGCCCAGCCTTCTGCATAATCTGGCGAGAGTTCCGTTACATAATCAAACATACGACGCGCTTTTTTATTTTGGCTTTTGCTTTGCGCATCAGAGCCGCGGCGCAATACCAAATTCACAGATGCCGAACCGCTTTCGAGCCATATGACCCAAATTTCCTCGGCAATGAGATTTGCATTTTCAGGATTGGTTTCATCTTTTAGTTTTTCAAATAGGGCTGTCAGGCGCGCTTCGCGCTCGGCAGTTGCGCTCAGTTGCGAATAATCGGGTGTATCAAACCCCGTACCTTCTGTGCCTTGCGGGATAATATCCTCATCCGCCCGGAGCTGTTCTGAATTCTCACCCCCCTCTTGATCGCCTGGCGGGCTATCGGGTTCCGTGATTTGCGGTTTGAATATATCATCATCCAAATCAGGGATGTCTGGCAGGTCAAATTGAGGGATTTCCAGAGCAGGCTTATCATCTTGCTGCGGCGTTTGCGCAGCGGCCATAGTCATAAAAGCGGTATTAAAACCGAAACTTATAATGAACCAAAGGAAAAATCTATGCATAGCACATATAATGACGCCTCCAACCATATCTGGCAAGAGGCGTATTCATGACAAAGCCGCTAGGAAAGCCCTAGGCGGTTGTATGTGACTCGTCTTAACCTTGACGGGCCTTAAAACGTGGATCCGTTTTGTTGATCACATAAAGACGACCCTTACGGCGCACAATTTGGCAATCGCGATGACGCCCTTTAAGGGATTTTAGTGAACTACGAACTTTCATGGCTCTGGCTTTCATTAAGCAAATAAACAAGAAGCCGCGATATATGCCGCCCGCAAGAGCAAGTCAAGCGGCAAGTCAGCGTAAAATACGGGTTAATTTCACGTTAATCATAATAGCCAAATTGTCACAAATTCAGCCCTAGCCTCTCTGCGCAGCTCTTGCTAACCTTATATCATGAAAAACCTAACTTTATCCGCGAGTTTTTTACTCTTAGCTGCCTTTTTATCGGCTTGCGCCAGCGCGCCAGATGCCGCTGCAGAAACCGCCGGAGAAACGCCGGCACAGACATCAACAGAGCCCGCGCAAGATGCAGCGGCAATTCGCGCGGGGTCCGTTGACACACGCCAAATCGCGCTCACGCAGGAACAAAGATTTACAGCGTGGAAAACAGATTTCATTCACCGCGCGGCCGCAAAAGGTTATGATAAAGCCCGTGTGGCTCGCGTGATAAACCCTGCGAAAATTAACACACTCGCGCTGGACCGGGATCGGAAGCAACCTGAATTTTCCAAACCCGTTTGGTCATATGTTGACAGCGCCGCCTCTGCAGACCGTCTCAATAAAGGGCAAGAAAAACTCTCTGAAGCCGAAGCTATATTTACACAAGTCGAGAGCCGTTATCCTGTACCACGCCATATTTTAACGGCCATATGGGGTCTGGAGACGTCTTATGGGCGCATTATGGGAAATCATGACATTATCAGCGCTCTGTCAACCTTTGCCTTTGAAGGGCGGCGCAGTCAATTTGGCGAACAGCAATTATTGGCTATTCTAGATATGCTCGCTGCGGGAGATGTGCGCGAGGATCAACTGATCGGCTCTTGGGCGGGCGCTATGGGGATGACGCAATTCATTCCAACGACATTTCGAGACTATGCTGTCGACTTTGATGGCGACGGTAATAAAAACCTATGGGACAGCCAAGGTGATGCCTTGGGCAGCGCAGCCCATTATCTCGCGCGCTCTGGCTGGCGAGCGGGTGAACCTGTCATGGCCGAAGTCAAAGTCGTGCCAGATTTTGATTATAGCTTGCTGGAGGGTACAACAAAAACCGTGAGCGAATGGACAGCTCTGGGCGTATCACCCATCAGCGGCGAGCGCTGGAGCCAAGATGCCAATTTCCTCAATGCAAAAATTATCGCCCCTGGCGGCCATAGAGGCCCGAAGCTTTTGACCTTTAAAAATTTCGACGTCATTAAGCGCTATAATAATTCGACAAGTTATGTGATGGGCGTGACAGTGCTGGGCGAAGCTTTGCGCGGTCAATCCGCCATCCGTACCGCTTGGCCACGCGATGATAAACCACTCGCTTTTGAAGATAAGAAAAACATGCAGCGCAAATTAACGCAGCTTGGATATAGTACGGGCGGCATTGACGGACAAATTGGCCCGAATACGCGCAAAGCCATTCGCGCATGGCAAAAATCAAATGGGTTGCCTGCAGATGGATATATGGAGCAAACGCTTTATCAACGCTTAATGGCACAATAATGCCTACAGAGTGAGTGATGTGCTAAAATCTCATCCCAAAGCTCTCACACAATGCGAGCCGCCATCTTTAGACTGGTCACGCCCTGGCACACCGGCTGCCACAGATTTTGACGATATTTATTTCTCAGTTGATGGCGGCACCGAAGAAACGCGCACTGTATTTTTAGGCGGCTGCGGATTGCCTGATGGCTGGGCAGGTAAAATGCTTTACACGATAGGCGAGCTTGGTTTTGGGTCAGGTTTAAATTTTTTAACGACTTGGCAAATGTGGGAGCAGGCAAGCCCTCACATATGTGCAAAAACTGCACGGCTGCATTTTATCTCTATTGAAAAACATCCCTTTAGCGCGGCCCAGCTTGAGCAAGCTTTAAACGCATGGCCAGAACTGAGTGATTATGCGGCGCAGTTAATTTCTGCATGGCCAGAACGTGTGAAAGGGTTTCACCGTCTGCATTTTGGCCGTGTTACGCTTACGCTTATCCATGATGACATTGCAAATGCTCTGGAAGCTTTGGACGCGCAAGTCGATGCGTGGTTTCTTGATGGGTTTAGCCCGAAGAAAAACCCGCATATGTGGTCTACAAATATTATGACAAAACTTGCGAGCCTAAGCGCGGATGGGGCAAGGCTGGCTACATTTACGGTCGCAGGGTCAGTGCGGCAAGCTTTATCGGAGGCCGGTTTTCAGACAGAAAAAAAGACGGGATTTGGCCGCAAACGCCACCGTCTTGAAGCCAGATTTATACCCGCTCATAAGCCTGCAAAACCGCAGAGGTCAAAGCCGTCTCTAATCCCGACAATTATTGGCACTGGCATTGGCGGCGCCTCTTTAGCGCGCGCTTTTATGCGGCGCGGAATTAAGCCGCGCATTGTGTCTCGCGGCAATAAACATGCCGCAAGCGGAAATGCCGCAGCGCTTGTCAAACCCCGCTTTGATTTACAAGACCGCCCAGAGAGCCGCTTTTATTTGGCAAGTTATTTATATGCCTTGCAGGCCTATGGAAAAACGGATGCCATTCTGTCGCACGGTGTGACGCAATTTCCAAAAACGGAAAATGAATTTACTAGATTTGTAAAACTTGCTGCGCAAGCAGCCCTCCCTTTAACCCATTTTCATTTAAACAATGACATATTATCCTTGCCGCAATCTCTGACTGTTTCGCCGCAAAAACTTATCGCGGCTTTCACTCAAAAGCTTGAAATAACGACAGAGACTATATCTCATCTGGATGAGATTGACGGCCCTGTCTTTGCCGCTATGGGGTATGGAATAAAATCTATATTCAATAGCGGCCTGCCTAAATTACGGTTTTCGCGCGGGCAAATTAGCTGGGCAAAAGCAGCCGATAATATCAAAACGCCCATGAGCTATGGCGGCTATGTTATCCCATTTGACAATAAATGTCTGATTGGCGCCACACATGATGCCGTTTGCGGCGATGCCCCATATGTCGTAAAGCCAGAGGATGATCGCCGAAATTTCGAAGCCTTCTCGAACATTATGCGATATGACTTAACACCAGATTTATCCGAGCCTTCACGCGCCAGTATTCGCGTGACAACGCCTGATACCTTGCCGATGATATTGACGCCAAAACCTAATCAATATATTTTAACAGGATTAGGCTCTCGCGGTTTTGTTTTTGCCCCGCTACTGGCCGAAGCCATTGTTAGCCACTGGCTTGGCGAGCCACTTCCAATAGAGAAAAAAGTTTGGGCGCGTTTTGGACCTCGATGAGATCGTAGGGAGAGAGAACTCCAAAGCTCTCATCAAATCCCTAAACGCGCCCATAAAACCTATATGCTTGAAGGAGGGCATATAGGTTTTAATTTTTAAAATAGGTCCATATTATTCCTGCGACACAACAGCATTATATACTTTAATGTTTATATCGGCGGCGCCAGAACGGGATTGTTTCAACGTCCCGCTCACTTCATCAATCGAAATATCCGCCGCGCCGCTCGCTTTGGCATCCAGATTAGAGGCAAGCCCGCCAAAGGTTACATCCGATGCGCCTGACGCGGCGACTTTCATTTCATCTGCCTGCCCGTCTTTAATATCAATGTCACTTGCGCCGCTCACCTCAATAAATACAGGCCCAGATATACGATTGACAACTGCATCGGAGGAGCCGCCGCCTTCATAATCCAACCCATCTGTGATATTACCAATTTTCATATTGGTCGCTCCAGATAATTGCACCTCAGCCGTGCCCGTAACATCGCCGGCCCGCATATCGCTCGAGCCAGATAATTTGGCTTGCAAGCTCTTGGTATTACCGCCCTCAAAACCGCTTGCGCCAGATAAGCCTATATTTAATTCACCTACATTACCGATCTGCATATCGCTCGAGCCAGACAGTTTTATCTTAGCTTGGCCAATATCTTTAGCTGTAAAATCCGAGGATCCGCTTATTTTCGCATCCAAGAGTTCTGCGACATTCCCAACTTCAATCTCACCGCAGCCTTTGGGAGATACTGTAAATGCCTTTACATTCGGCTGCCCGTAAATAAACGGGACAGAGTTTTGTAGCACCACTTCGGTATTCGCAGGTATTGCAATATTTAATTCTGGATAGGCATTCAAAGGCTTATACGCTTTTTTGCGCGTAACAGATATTTTTCTTTTGCTCTCAGTTCCTTTGCACTGGATTCGGCGTAATTTTTCATACCCTCCCAATAGCTTCACATCACGGCCATTATCATCTTGAACATCTAATTCCCCTGCGCCCCGCACAATATCGACTTCAATGTCATTGCTAGATTGTGACCAATTAATTGTACCGACAAAGTCTTCGATAATTAATTTTGATTGCGCTTGCGCCAAAACTGGCACAGCTATGAATGAGGTTGCTGCTAAGATAGCGGTTGTGAATTTATAAATATGTTTTGCGCCCATTTTAAAATCTCACTTCTATAATTTTTTCTGATTGAAGTACTAATTTTAAACCTGATTTAGAGGTTTTCTGAATTTTCATAGCATAGCCACATTCATCAACTGATAATTCAAGATGCGATATTTTAAACTCAGCTTTGTGGATAGGGTTATGCAAATTTATGCCGCCCGCACCCGGACCAAAAAAAGTAAGCCCTGATATTAAGAATAATGTTTTGATCATAACAGTCTCTCCTCTGATGATCGGTTAAAAGATAGCTAGTTTTCAAGGTCGCGAAAATCGCGGCGTAACTTCCACTCCTTAGATGTCACTGAGCGTTCTAAATCTTGCAAACGCGTCTCTAATGAGCGAAATTTTGATTTTACATCGCGAAAGCTTGTTGTCCGAACGGGCGCAGCTTGAGGAGCCTGAGCAGGGCGGCTATGAGATTCTTCGGCTGCTTCTCTAGCCTTGCGCGCTTCGTAATATTCACGGCGATAAGGGGCGCGTTTATCTTTCGGAATAAAGACCCAAAGCACGAAATACGCTAGTAACGGGAAGCCAAGAAAGATGACAGATAGAACAAATAATATCCGCATAATGGCGTGATCTAATCCGAAATAATCACCAAACCCCGCACATACACCGCCAAAAACACCATCTATTTTATTGCGGCGAAGTTTACGGCCTGACCTGAAATATGGCTCATCATAATCCGCTTCATAACTCTCCCAGCGGCCCCACTTATCTTCCCAAACTTCCTTATGTTCGTAACGCGGGGTATTTTTTCTGCGCTTACTCATTTCTCTCTCTCCAATCTGGCACTTCACTATCTAATATGCGCTCTAAAACTGCAGCGCGTTGATCCAGAATATCTGCAATTTTCGACATTTGTTCGAGTTCGGCAATCTGATCGCCGCTCATATGGTGCATCATCTTTTCCTTATGCTCATAATGCATTTTCAGCATTTTAGAGCCAATAGCGCCGATAATTGCGACGATCGGAATCATGAAGACTAATACTTCAGGTTCAAACATTATCTCTCTCTTTCGTTTGAAAAATTATTATAAAAACTCGGGCGGTATGTTATCGAAGGGGGGGTAAACATCCGCCCGAGCTATCGCAGATCTTAGCCTGCTTTTGTTTTATTCGCCGCTTTAGGCGTTTTGATTTTTGCCTTTAGCGCCGCCAGCTCATCTTCGATGGCTTCATTGGCTTCAAGGGCTGCAAATTGGCTTTCAAGGCTTTCGCCTGACCCAAGATCAAAGGCTTCTACATGAGCCTCTAACTCGTCAACCTTGCGCTCCATACGCTCATAACGTGCAAGAGCATCACCAACCTTATTGGTTGAAATCACGGTTCGCATCTTGATCTGACCGCGCGCCACATTACTGCGCATTGTAAGCGCCTTATGTTTGGCCTTGGCCTCATCCAGCTTTGTCTGTAATTTTGACAAATCCTCATCAGCTTTCGCAACAGCTTCATCCAAAATACCGATTTCCTTCAAAACGACATCTTGCATGGCTTCCGCTTGCTGTTTGGCAGATAAAGCGCCGCGAGCCAGATCTTCACGATCTTTCGTGATCGCTAATTCGGCTTTCGTCGCCCAGTCACCAGCACGGGCCTTATAATCTTCGGCTTTGCGCGATAGTTCTTTGCGTTCGGCGATATTCCGTGCCGCGTCCGTACGGACTTCGACCAGTGTATCTTCCATTTCTTGGATGATGAGCCGTGTGATCTTTTCTGGATCTTCGGCCTTGTCAATCATGGCATTAAGGTTTGAATTGATGATGTCACCCATTCTTGAAAAAATACCCATTTTTGTCTCCTGATAATTTAGCAGTTTTTAGATTAGCAATTCAGTTAAAAGATTTTCGCGACAAGGAAACCTGCAGCGAAAAAGCCCCAAACTTCGGGATGGCGTGTTGTAACGTAGCGGACAAAGCGTGCGCCTTTGCGGCGCCAGCTTTCAGTATTAGTATCATTCGGATAATCCATCATTAACTCCTAAAACCCGAAACCAGAAACACGGCTACCCAAACGGCTGGGCGTCATAATTGCGCTGCGACGACGTGAGCGTGCATGTTTCGTGATTAAGGGTGCGCTGTCATTGGTGGCACCCAATGCGTTTGTGTCGATGTCTATAGTGCGGAAGGTCATGTCTCTCTCCTTGTACCTTTGCGTGTCTGTTTTCGTCTCCTTATGGCGGTGTGTACCGCCGACAATTAGAATATGCCTAATGAAAGTCAGCTTGTCGATTTTTTTTAAATCATTGAAATACAAGCATTTTTTTAGAAATGTGTATTTTTTCAAAATATTTATTAGTAAATTATACTATACTTTAGCTTTATTTATCACTTTAATTTGGTATAAATAACCATAATGGCAAATATAGTAGCACAACCCATCGGCCAGTCTGAGCATTTCATGGCGATTCTAGACCGTGTGTCTGACCTTGCTGTGATTGAAAAACCCATTTTAATCGTTGGCGAGTCTGGCACAGGTAAAGAACTGATCGCATCTCGCTTGCATTTCTTATCGCCGCGTTGGGAGCAAATATTCGTCAGCGTAAATTGCGCCGCCTATACAGAAACCGAACTTGATATTGAATTATTCGGAAGCTCTTTCATAGATGGCCGTGATGATACGAATGGACGGTTTTTCCAAGCCCATGGCGGCACCTTGCTACTCGATAATATCGAAGCCGTAACGCCGCGCTTACAAGAAAAACTTATTCGCGCCATTGAATATGGCAGCTATGAAGCGCGCGGGGAAATTCACTCTCAAGATGTGGACGTACGCGTATTGGCCGCAACGCATGCCGACCTACCTGCGGCCGCAAAGCGCGGCACATTTCGGCCCGACTTACTTTACCGTATAGCCTTTGACGTCTTAACCTTGCCCCCATTACAGGCCCGGCTTGATGATATTCTGCCATTATCTGAGCATTTTGGGAAAAAGATGGCGACCGATCTTGGCGCAGAGCAATTTCCAGGACTCAGCGCTGAAGCTGCGGAAATTCTACGCAGCTACACTTGGCCTGGCAATGTCAGAGAACTCAAATCCGTTATAGAGCGCAGCTTAACCCGTGCATGGCTGCGCGATGAAAGCTTATCGGAGCCCTTAAATCAATTAATCTTTGACCCTTTTGAGGATCCGTACAGATTATCTGACACAACCGCGCAATCCATATCAACCGTCACATCTGACATAGCTACGGTGAACACAGCTTTAGATCCTCTTGACAACACAGACAATGATACGCAGACCGCCGCAGCCGCCAGCTTTTCAGAGCGCGTAATGGTGTTTGAGCGCCGCCTGATCGATGAGGCTCTAAATATTAGCAGTCATCATCAGGGCCGTGCCGCCGAACACCTGGGCCTATCCTATCATCAATTTCGCGGATTATTACGCAAACATGGCTTAAAAAAATAACCTTACCGCCCCCAGCTTTAGGCCATTAAATTTAAAGCCTAAAAATCGACATTATCTTGTCATAAAACGTAACTTACAGCTTGATATATTGATCCAACCCCCATATATCGGCCATTCTTATAACGGGGCATGCAGCCTCGCAGTCTTGCATAGCGGGGCGAATATAAATGCGGCCGGCCAGTTCCGGGTATATAGGTAACGCGGGGTGGAGCAGCCCGGTAGCTCGTCAGGCTCATAACCTGAAGGTCGTAGGTTCAAATCCTACCCCCGCAACCACCGTTAGTATCAGTAAAATAGCTAATTTCTAAATCATAGATATTCCCAGGTTTCGGCAAGGCTGACGATAGAGAATATCATTTATCCAAAATTTTTGCTTTAGCTTTCTCAAATTCTTCTTCTGATAAAATGCCATTTTCATATAATTTTGAAAGCGATAACAATTCTTGAGTTAAAGAAGGTGTATTATTAATCCCATCAACCTTGCTGACGCCTTCAACCATTTCTGTGGATACAGGCACAACCTTACATCCAACAGGGTCTAATTCAACATCGACACAGCTCTGTCTATTTTTTATAATATCCTTAGCCAAATCAATATTCGCTCCAATATGCGGTTTATCAATAATTTGCTGTAATGCATATGTCGTAAGCTTAGGATAGAGTTCTGAAGTCCATCTCTTTACGAACGGTATGGGATTACTAATAATCGACCTAAGGTGATTTATCCTCTGTATGCTTAAAGGGTGTTGATTGCCAGCAAAAGCAGCGCCAACTTCTCCTTGAACATTACTTCCATCACTAAAAAATTGTATTAATCCTTCAAGTATATTTTGAGCAGATACATCCAAATCATTAGGCGGCTGTGGAGTTTTAGACTCAATATTTTCTATAATAAAAAGTAAAGCAGCAGCAAATTCATCAACTGTTTTTTCATTCGTAAAATTTGGAGACCCCCAAAGATTCAGAAAAGTATGTCCCAGCTCATGAGTAAAGATTCCAAAAAAGGCTTCCATATTATTTTCAAGAACAGCTTTGTATAAAAGTTCCGTACAGAGTGTTATAGCACCACTTTTCTGTTCTGAAAAAGCATTAGCTGTCCCGCATGGCGCTATATTCATGTCAAACACGGGACTAATAATAACCTCCTGTAAACCGGTTAATACATTAGACAATTCAGATTGTATGACATTACTCGTGTGTTCATCAACTTGGAAAGTTGTATATTTAGTATAAGAAACATTTTTAGAAGAAAATACGGAATGCCGATTATCTATGATTAGCCATTTGCCAGACCCATTAACATTGTTGATGTCTAAAATCCTATCGCCATCAATGGGAAAATGGCTGCATCCATGATTAAGACTTGAAAGTACATAATCTTTATTTTTATCATCACACACGTAAACATTGATGTCGGAGAATAGAGTGCCCTGACTGCTGAATCTAATCTTGTGCTTTTCCTTTCCGTTTGGAACAATGGACAACGGTAAGCTTATTACTTGCCCTGCCTCCAATGTAAAACTTTGCGGCTTATCTTGAAAAGCCCAACGTTCTGCCACATAGACTTCCGCATACGTATCTACAGATAAAAACAAGAATGATAAAATTGCTAAAAGATTAAATAATAATTTTGATTTCACGGCCATTCACTGAGCTTAAGCTGTAAATTACTTGGGCACAACTAAAATTACTGCAGACAATTACTTCAAAAAGCACAAAACCCCGCCAGAATTAACTGAGCGGGGTTTTGTGCTTTTTGGTGTGTATGGAGGGTATAATATGTTTTGGATAAACCGGGCAGTGACCTACTCTCCCGTGCCTTAAGACAAAGTACCATCGGCGCAGAAAGGCTTAACGACCGAGTTCGGGATGGGATCGGGTGGGGACCTCTCGCAATAACCACCCGGTTAATGCAAAACATAGTTATAATAGTAAAGATATCGTCTGGACGTGTCATGCGATGAACATATTAGTCCACGCGCATGAGCGCCAAAATCTGTGAATCAAGCCAATCGAGTTATTAGTACTGGTAAGCTCCACATGTTGCCATGCTTCCACACCCAGCCTATCAACGTCCTAGTCTAGAACGACTCTCAAGGGAGTTCTAGTATTGAGGGGGGTTTCCCGCTTAGATGCTTTCAGCGGTTATCCTGTCCATTCATAGCTACACTGCAATGCCGCTGGCGCGACAACAGTTCCACCAGAGGAATGTCCACCCCGGTCCTCTCGTACTAAGGGCAGATCCTCTCAAAACTCCTACTCCCACGGTAGATAGGGACCGAACTGTCTCACGACGTTCTAAACCCAGCTCACGTACCGCTTTAAATGGCGAACAGCCATACCCTTGGGACCTTCTCCAGCCCCAGGATGCGATGAGCCGACATTCAGTTCATACTGCAAATAGCGAATTGTAAATTGCAAATGATTTGTATTCACTATATGTGTCTCTTGATAGTAAACCAAACAATGTTGGAGGCAGCTCTGAAAATTTTAATTGATGATGGCGCTAGGATGTACAGACAAACTGGCTATGGAGCTTTATCCAGATCTATTTTTCGAAGCTTAGCCTCTATTGATGAACACCAAATATTTCGGCTTAATCACCATGCGTCTTATGATAAGGACATCGCATATCAAGATAAACTTGATGACATACCGATTGCAAAGGTTTCTGAAGTCGATGCAGTTTTAAGAATAGCCTCTCCAGGTAAAATACCAATCTATGATAAACCTACAATTATCTACACACAACACGCGCTAAGTTCTTTACCACCCCAGTTCGTACATAATTTAAAAAAATGTGATGCTGTAATTGTTCCTGGAGAATTTGATCGTCAAGTTTTTTCCAAAGACCTCAGTAAAGTATACGTATGTCCTCAGCATGTAGATGAGAAGATTTTTAGACCTATAACAAAGTGGCGAAGCGAAGGTAGCACAGAATTTACTTTTTTGTTTGTGGGTTCCTATTCTTACAGAAAGGGAATAGATCATATGTGGAACGTATTTAGAACAGCATTTTCTAACGAAAGTAAACTAATAAACCTTAGAGTGCATTGTTTTAATGGTCTCACAGGTGAGAATCTATCCCGTTTTGTAAACGAAATTAGATCAATACCAAAGAATGTTAAACTTACGTGCACATCAGGAAATTTGACAGCAGCATGGATGAACCGCCTTTATAATCAGGTAGACTGTGTATTTACTTTTTCCAGAGGTGAAGGTTGGTGTATGCCTCTCCACGAAGGTTTGCTATGTCACAAACCTATAATCGCGCCTAATTCCACAGCTATGGGCGAAGCTTTACCAAAAAATGGTGTAAGATTAGTAAAAACCGTACCTACTGAAATTGCTACTCTAACGGAGCCTTTTGCAATCAGCCATAAGAAAGCGTATGGTATAAGAGACGCACATCACTGGGATATTGATTTAGACGATGCAGTAGCAGCCGTTCACGAGGTACATAGTAATTATGAGCAATTTAAACAACAAGCAAAGATTGGAGCAAAAGTAATTAATAGAGAATATAGTTTGCAAAATATGGGAAAGCGTCTTGCGAATATATTTTCTGATTTTGAAGCTAATAGAACCATTGATTAAAAACACAAAAACCCGCCAGATTACTCTGAGCGGGGTTGGTGTTTATGGCGATATGGAGAAATATGATCTGGATAAACCGGGCAGCGACCTACTCTCCCGTGCCTTAAGACAAAGTACCATCGGCGCAAAGAGGCTTAACGACCGAGTTCGGGATGGGATCGGGTGGGGACCTCTTGCAATAACCACCCGGTTAATGCAAATC
>CALFUN010000006.1 GCA_937929915.1 uncultured Caulobacterales bacterium
GAGTATATCCGATCCGATAATGGGTCCGAGTTCATTGCAGCCGCTCTCCAGCTCTGGCTACGAAAGGTCGGTATCAAGCCGATACAAATCTACCCCGGTAGCCCTTGGGAGAACGGCTACAATGAACGCTTTAACGGAACCCTACGCCATGAAGTCCTAAATGCAGAATGGTTCACGAGCATCAAACAAGCACAAACCGTCATCAATATGTGGCTTAAAGAATACAATCATATCCGGCCTCATCAGTCCCTGAATATGCGGCCGCCAGTGCCGGAAACTCTAAATCAAATTGGTACATAAAATGGGGGCTGGACAATGTCAAGGCATATGAATTCTATAAAAAAGAACCGCGTTTTAAACACGGTTCTTGCGATTAGGCGATATTTTAAAACCTATATTAATCCACATTATTAAGATGGATAGCTGTCATATTTGCGAAACGCATAAAGGCCCTATTGGCATCGCTCCATGTTCCGCCATATTGTGCTTGTTGAATATCATTTGCATAATATTTATAAGTCATGGTTGCGACAATGGCACCATCAACATCGAGTAATTCTCCTTGAATTTCTGCACCACCCAAGGCAACACTCTGATAGCTTAGCCCAATATCCTTTTGTAATTGATATAAAGTTGGACGATTAGGTTTTGCGTCCAAAATTGTTACTTTTAATATCATTTCAGCATCATCAGCAACATCCAAACCGATTTTAAAGAAAGCTTTTTCAAGACTTTTCTCAAGTTTATCTTCGAGGCTATCTAGATCTCTTTCACCGTAAAATCCGTTATTGGCAAATGCAGCGTTCAGGCGTCCATTACTTCTATCTTTCAATTTTTTAGGGAGATGGTCTGCACAGTATTTCAGCTCATTGCTGACGCCTACATCGATTTCAATTGCAAGGTTAACTGGTGTTTTCAATGTCGTATCAAACTCAAAAGCCCTAGCATAAGCAGGGGTAATCCCTGTTGTAATTGCGGTCAGTATGATTGCTTTCAGTAGATGTTGCATAATTACTCTCCTTTAATTTGACTGTGCTACGTGGTTTAAATTTGCTTCAAATCATCACAACCAAGGCCAGATAATAATCCCAGCCATTGTGATTAAATACACTGTTTGTAGAGCGGCCATTTGCTTTTCCTTTCTTCTATCAGGCAGGTAAGTAACCGTCAGCGGAATCGCAAGATGGACACAAAATCACCCAAGTCCTCAAAGCTGAGGACATGACGTATGGATTAAGTGAGATGCCTCAAATAAAGGGAGCAACGTCTATAACAATGAGGTTAGAAAGGTAGTAAAAATAGAGGGTGGCCCTGTGCCGAAGCGCAGGGCCTTTAAACCGAGAACGGGGCGCGTGTCTCGGCCTAAATTTTGGAGATAGTTTAGGAATTAGCGAAGTAATCTATACGCAAATGGCATTCAAGCTATGTATAAGGTTGACTATGCCCTAAAACCTGAGGACATAATGCTTAATAGAAATGTGCAACCTCTTGAACGGAATACATGCCTCACCAAGCCAACTTATTTGATGAATTATGGTTAGTACCTTTGCGAGAAATGACGGGGCGCTTTGAGGTTTGTAAAAATTTCTCTCAACTTCAAACCTGTTGTTTTCGATACGCTTTGAAGATCGGTGTGTCGGCGATAACGTATCATCACCTTCCGCATATTGGGTCTGTAGATAGCTCATCCTATAACGTTATAAGTCTTGGCTTCCCGGCTGACCTTACAGAGAAATACATAAACGATCATTTAAACGAAGCCGATCCATCCTTACGCGCTATACTCTCAAACACTCAGGCGCGATGGTGGAAGGATGTTGAATATGTTGATAAATTAAAACCTATGGAACAAGCTTATCTCAATTCAATAAATATAGACGAGATTGGAACAGGTTTAACATTGCCTGTTTTTGGCCCAATGGGGCGCAATGGATTTATTGCGCTAGGTTTTGGAAAGGAAAAACCTAGTTTTGATAAAACTTACCTCTCAATCATTCAAATGATTTGCCAACTTGCCCATCAACGCTATTGCGACCTCTTACTTTTAGATTTACCCTCACATTTACGCCTTTCAGAGC
Organism: uncultured Caulobacterales bacterium; assembly: GCA_937929915.1. GTDB lineage: Bacteria > Pseudomonadota > Alphaproteobacteria > Caulobacterales > Maricaulaceae > Litorimonas. Next base: position 2,079 of record CALFUN010000006.1, read on the forward strand.
GTGAAAGTGAAATATTGTCCTGGGTCGTCAAAGGTAAAAGCAATAGCCTTATAGCCGATATTTTGGGCATCAAGGAAACAACTGTCATTACTTACCTACAACGCTCATATGACAAACTAGGCGTCAACAATAGACTTACAGCCGCCCTAAGAGCCTTGGCGAGTGGTGAGTTAAATTTATAACTAGGCGTCTATTATGAATACCATTCTGTCCTTACTAGCATTACTGGGCTTGATCGGACTGCTCGGTTTAGTCCCTCTAAAACACCCCGTTGAAAAAGACCGTTCAGGCCATATCATCCGTTTAATAGGCATTTCAGGTCTAATAGGTCTGTCAGGGTTTTGGTTCGCGGGCGTGGGAGCAATTGGCGCATTCGGTGCCTTAGGGCTTTGGAACCACCAAAACCAAAAATACGCAAGATGGGCCAAATTAGGATGGTTCGGCCTCTTTGGCATTTTAGCTATTCTATGGCATTTAATCCGAAATTGAACAGCATAAAAATCGCTGTAAGTTTCATGTATAATATCTCAACAGCCAAATTGCTGCTGATTTATGTTTTACAGTTAATACCCTAGTTATTAGGAGTATTGTTACTGACTCCACTCAACCTGAACTTCCTTTACAATAATAAGCAATTCGTCATTCCATGAATGCATATACCGGGTATCTAACCGACATACACCTTCTGTTTGGTGTATTGATTAGTTTTAGTATTACTCTCACAAACCCTTAACAGTCTCTTTTCGAATTCTTTTGGAACAGGGTGAGCAATTTTCATTAATTCGTCTCTCCGGTATTCGAGTGAGCCGCCATCACCATATTGAGGACGAGTGTTTTTATGCCCCATCAGTAAACATCGAAGATCATAATCCAACCCACCTTCTAACATACGTTTTTCGAAGGAATGTCTAAATGAATAGATACGGTGATTTTCTGTCGGAAATAGTGATCTTCGGCGAAAAGCTTTCAAAAGTGATACTGAAAGCAAATTTCCTTTATCATGATATTTAACAAACCCCTCTAATGCGTTTCTCATCGCTATCAAAGATACGCCAACTAAAGGAATGTCCCTTATCGACGAGGTTGTTTTCAATTGTCGATTGCCCTGCTTGCGTATGCGTAAATGAGGAACATCATGATCTACAATAATATTCTCGGGCAAGATATTGGAAATTTCACTTGGACGACAACCCGTCTCAATAAGAGAATATATTATCAAAATTGCCTGTCTGTTGAGGGCGGTAAAAACCTCAGGGTTTAAAATATGCTCTCTCACCCAATCGTTCTCAAAATGAGGAACATCTTCTCCTTGGCGTTCTACAAAGTTCAGATTTCTAAATGGATTCAAACGTTCTTCATCGCCCTCATATTCCCAATACTTTCGGTAGAGTTTCCTCAAATTCCCAAGATCGCGGTTAGCTGTGTTCGGAGACAGTCCTTTTTTATTACCTTTGGGAAGCAAACGTTCACCCCACCAGTTATAAAACTTTCTAGCTTCATCCCGTGTGATTTTGTCCATTGGCATATCACCATGCATATCGACAAAATTAGAGACTGATCTTTTTTTAATTTTACGCCATGAGGTTTTTTGAGCTTCTGATTTTCCGATTAGTTCTGCCATTTCAATTTTATCACAATATAATTCATGTGCCTGAGTGATTGTAACTGAAGGCTTCTGAACAATGCCTAAAATAGCCTCAGCATCATCGCGTTTAGGTACAACATGACCAGGGAGCGTATCAAGACGTCTAACAAGATCGGTAATGTCAGTTTGTGACAATAAATCTTCATTAGGCGTATAAAGGAAACCCTTAGCCATAGCTCTGCGTTTAGCCCCTTCATATCGCTTCAGGGCAGCCTTAGTTTTTTCTGCCTGAATAGATGATGAAGATATACCATCAGCAGCAGAGGATATGCTTGCCCAGAAAAGATCATCAGCTTCAATCATAGAATTACGACGAGCTATCGCAACTTCCAACGAACTGGTCTTGAGAGATTTTTTGACATATCGTCTTTGATCGAACTCAGAGTATTCTTTAGGGATTCGACGTTCGTAATAAAAGTTGCCACCACGCTTAAATAGGTATTTTTCATTGTTCTTCATATACAAGACTATAGCAAATGACCCCCATTTTGTCACCCAATTTGACCCCCAAAATATAAAATAAAGAAAATTCGCACATAGAGGATGGCAAAATTTATCAACAAAAACAACACTCTACATGGTTTTTTACGAAGAAAAAGTGGTGCGGGCGGCCGGAATCGAACCGGCACTCCTATACAGGAACAAGATTTTAAGTCTTGCGTGTCTACCAATTCCACCACGCCCGCGGTCGATTGGAGATGAGGTGCTAGCCAATATCACCGCGCCTCACAAGTGAAATTATCAAATTTTCTGTAAGTTCAATCACAAAAAAGCCCTACACCGCAAAAACGGCGCAAGGCTTATAATAATCATAGCGATTTAAAGCGAAGATTTAACCAAATACGAAGAAGCAGATTTTATTGCCATCAAGGTCGCGCACATAAGCGCCGTAAAATGTATCTTCGATTCGTTGCCCCGGCTCGCCTTCATCGGTTGCGCCGAGCTCAATCGCTTTATTGTACATCTGCCCGACATGCTCTTTAGAATCTGCTTTAAAGGCCACCATAGTGCCATTACCCGGGCTTGGCGCATCTCCGTTATGCGGGACACAGACTGAAATCATAGGCTCAGATATAGATGCCCCAATCATTGCAAGGCGGCCAACATCAACTTGTACTTTTGCACCCTTATCTGCGAAAAGCTCTGTGTAGAATGTTTTAGCTCTTTCAAGGTCATTAACACCAAGTGTTGTATATCCGATCATAAGACTATCCTTAAGTTTAAGTTAATTTGGACTGCCATATAGAGCGCGGCGCGTAGAATATAAAGACTTAAGAGAGCTGCCTCACTAAATCGTGCAATTTGGCTTCAACTACATCCAAGGCAGCGGCATCGCGTCCGCGCGCAACAAAAGTTACGCCTCGTAAATCTGCGTTAAAAAACGGGTAACTACCAAGGCTCACACCATCATGTTCAGTTTCTATCTGCGCTAAATGCGCGGCAGCATCCCCCTCGCCTATGCCAGCCGCTGTAACGCTGCGAGATAAAAGCTGCACGCCGCCCTTAATGCGATGTTCTATATCTAGCAACATGGATTTCATTATGCTGGGCACACCCGCTAGAGTAAACACATTTTGCGTTTGAAACCCTGGTGCTTGGCTAACAGGGTTTTTAATGAGACTGGCCCCGTCAGGAATACGGGCCATGCGGCGGCGAGCTGCATTAAGCTCATGCTCTGAGTAACGCTCGCGGAGTATATCCAGTGCATCTTGACGTTCCGAGATACCTATACCAAAAGCCGCAGCGATGCAGTCAGCCGTAATATCATCATGGGTCGGGCCAATTCCGCCTGTTGTAAACACATAGTCAAAGCGCTGCGAGAACACGCGCACGGTTTCAGTAATAATGGCCGCATCATCTGAAATCATCCGCGCCTCGCCAATTTCAACCCCCAAAGGCAACAGCCAGCGTGCGATTGTTCCCAAATTCGTATCTTGCGTGCGCCCAGATAGTAATTCATCCCCTATGAGGATAATGCCCGCGCTTACTATATTTATCATAAAAATCCAATTTATAATTAAAAATCAATCCCTTAAAATATGAACCTAATATGAAAACATATCTCAGGGAGAGTTCAGACACGCCTGTCTATAAAGCCCGCCAACTTATGACAACCCTCATAAGACATAACAAGAAAGCAGGAGGTCATTATGACTAACTTGATCAAAAAAACGCTATTGGCTACACCAATCGCCGCAATTATATCACTCGGTTTTGCCTCAGTAGCCTTTGCTAGCCAAATCACGCCCCATAGCGATTTGAATGATACGCCGCTCAATGCTCAAACACATACGGCCACAGCCGTAAAAACTGTCAAATCTAGATATAGTGATTATAGCTACGCGCCAGACTATAGTTATAAAACAGTCAATTACAGCCATGGCTACAACTATAAACCGCGTAAACCTTATTATAAAAACAAGCGCGGTTATAAAAAACACAAGCCTTATTACAAAGCCAAACCCTCATATTACGGCAAAGGTTACAAGCATGGCTATAAACCTGTCTATAAGTCAAAACACAAACCTTTTAAATATGGCAAAGCTTTTCGCAAAAATCATAAGCGTAAATTCCGCTATAAATATTAAACCCGTTGCGAATACCCCCGCGATATTTAAGCGGTGTAGAAACCGCCTTTATATCTAGTAATTCATGATGCTGCTGTTATAACGGCGTCATGAATTATATTGATGCCAATGATGCCCCTGACCTACGTGACGGCGCAATTAAACTCCACTCTCCTGAAGATTTTGAAGGCATGCGTAAAGCAGGCCGTTTGGCCGCGCAATGCCTCGACATGCTCACCGACATGGTTAAGCCCGGCATTAGCACTGAGGCGCTTGACAGGGCCGCCTTTGAATTTGTCTTAGATAATGGCGCAACGCCTGCCTGCCTAGGCTATCGCGGCTATCAACATACTGTCTGCACCTCTATCAATCACGTTGTCTGTCACGGTATTCCTAATGCAAAGCCGCTGAAAAATGGCGATAGTGTCAATATTGACGTCACAGTCATTGTCGATGGTTGGCATGGCGATACATCGCGCATGTACCCTGTCGGCACTATTGACCGCAAAACAGAACGGCTCATTAATATTACCTATGAGAGCTTGATGCTGGGTATAGCGGCAGTAAAGCCGGGTAATACAACAGGTGATATTGGCCATGCGATTCAGAAATTTGCCGAAGGTGAGCGCTGCTCTATCGTGCAGGATTTCTGCGGACATGGTCTTGGTAAATTATTCCATGACGCGCCGAATATATTGCATTTTGGCCGCCCTGGCGAAGGCGAAGTTTTGCGCGAAGGTATGTTCTTTACGATTGAACCAATGGTCAATCTTGGCAAACCTGACGTTAAAATCCTCTCGGATGGATGGACAGCGGTGACACGTGATCGCAAACTGACGGCGCAATTTGAACATTCTATTGGCGTGACCAAAGATGGCTGCGAGATTTTCACCTTATCGCCCAAAGGGCTCCATCGCCCGCCTTATAGTTAAGCGCGTCTATGGGGGATGAGGACACACACACAACAAAATCAATTAAGCCTCATTATCACGGGCACCGCGACCGTCTGCGCGCGCGCTTTGCTGAAGGCGGTATTGAAGCGCTGGCAGATTATGAATTGTTAGAGCTTTACCTCTTTCGCTCTATCCCGCGCCGTGATGTCAAACCCATTGCCAAAGATCTTATTGCAAAATTTGGTAGTTTTGCCGAAGTCTGCGCCGCGCCAATATCGCGCCTAACTGAAGTTAAAGGCATAAGCGAAAAAATCGCGCTTGATTTACAAATCCTCAAAGCTGCCGCGACAAAATTTAGCCAAGAAAGCGTACTCTCGCGGCCTGTTTTATCAAGCTGGACAGCCCTGCTCGATTATTGCCGCTCTGCGATGCAGTTTGAAACCAAAGAACAATTTCGGATACTGTTTCTGGATCGTAAAAACCGGTTGATAATTGACGAAGTGCTAGGCCAAGGCACTGTTGATCGCGCCCCTGTCTATCCGCGCGAGATTATCAAACGCGCCTTAGAACTTGATAGCACAGCGATCATTTTAGCTCATAACCACCCTTCAGGCGATCCGACACCTAGCCATAGCGACATTGTGATGACTGAAAATATGATAAAGGCTGCAAAAGCTGTTGGCATTACCGTGCATGACCATTTAATCATTGGCCGTGAAAATATTGCAAGTTTCAAATCCCTCGGACTTATATAATTGAACGTATATAACAAGCCTTCACAGGATCTCATTATGGCGAAAAAAGTGACCATCGGTATTATTATCATAGCCATAGCTGTGCCTGCGCTATGGTTTGGCACAAGCGCTTATAAAAATTATCGCATTCAAAATTGTACAGATGCAGGCGTGATAACGCCCGCATAAGCTCTTGACCTGCCCTCAGATTTGCTTTCAACTTGGCCCCAAATCAAAGCCTGACAAATAGGGCCATAAGGGGGAATAATGGGATCATCGCAAATAATAGATGAGAGTCCGTCTGCCAGTAAATCTTATCGTAGATTTGCCCTGCTTCTGCTCACGCTCATATATGCCTTCAACTTCATAGACCGCCAGATTATCGGTATTATATCGCCCTTTATTCAAGCAGATCTTGGCTTAACAAATACACAATTAGGGCTTCTTAAAGGTCTATTATTTGCGGCCCTTTATACGCTTGTTGGCATTCCTATCGCTTGGCTCGCAGACAGATATAGCCGCGTGAACATATTAGCAAGCTCACTTGCAATTTGGAGCGGCTTTACAGCGCTCACAGGCCTAGCGGGCAGTTTCCTCACCATAGGCCTTGCTCGAATGGGCGTCGGGATTGGCGAAGCGGGCGGTTCCCCGCCCTCGCATTCTATTATCTCTGATTTATATCCCAAAGAAGAACGCGCTGGCGCTCTCGCAATATACTCCATCGGGATACCATTAGGGTTAGGCTTTGCCTATTTCTTAACAGGGCTATTACTTGGCGATCCCGAAAATGCGATGAGTTGGCGTAAGCTGTTAATCATTCTTGGCGTAAGTGGTGTGGCCTTATCCATTTTTACCCGCTTGATCATTCGAGAACCTAAGCGCGGGGCGCAGGACAATATCAAAGCCGGTATTGCGGCTCTCCCATTTCTGACAGCAATAAAGATATTACTATCGATAAAATCATGGTGGGCCATGTGCCTTGGTATCGCTTTGGCATCTTTTACAGCCTATGCCGTGTCCACATGGCAGGTCGATTACTTACTACCTTTTGATAGCGCGCAAGACACGCCTTATGGCTTTCGCAAAATGATGTATATTCTCGCTTTTCTAAATTGCGTTATTTACGGCGCAGGCACATATTTTGGCGGATGGTTTACGCAAAAACTATCAAAAAAATCGGTCAGAGCTTACGGCTTCGTGCCAGCCATTTCTATCCTGATCTGCTTGCCGCTACTTATTCTGGCATATTGGGCACCATCTACAGGCATACATTTATTCTTTGGTGGTGTCTTACTATTTTTCATCGGCATGTATCTCGGCCCGTCATTTGCGGTCGCTCAAACCTTAGCCCCAATAAACATGCGCGCCATGTCAACAGCTCTATTTTTCCTCGTCCTCAATATGATAGCCCTTGGCGGAGGCCCAACAGTAACAGGCATTTTGGCGGATGTGTTCGAACCAACTCACGGTAAAGTCCATGCAATCCGCCTCTCTTTAAGCTGGGCCTCTATCGCATTTATCCTGAGCGCTGTAAGTTTCTTCATCGCAGCCAAAACTCTGCCCCAAGACTGGGCCGCCGCGCAGGCGCGTAATGAAGGCAGGTCTGAATAACAAAGCTATAAAGCATTACAGACTTGACCTGAAAGCTGTCTTCCCGTCTAAGGCCCGCAAAACGGTTCGCGATTCATATGCTCGGTTATTATAATGAAGCAGCATATATGCCGCGCAGCCATATAGTATTAAGGTGATGCCCCATGATTGAACGTTACGCCCGCAAAGAAATGACGCAGATTTGGTCTGCGGCGACAAAATATAGAATTTGGTTTGAAATCGAAGCTCATGGCTGCGATGCTTTGGCCGAATTAGGGGTTATCCCCGCTCAAGCGGCAAAAAATATATGGGCGCGCGGTGGTTCTGCTGAATTTGATGTCGCGAAAATTGATGAGATTGAACGCGAAGTCAAACATGATGTCATCGCGTTTCTCACCCATCTTGCTGAATTTATCGGCGAAGATGCGCGCTTTGTGCATCAGGGCTTTACCAGCTCTGATATATTAGACACGACATTATCCGTGCAGCTGGCCCGCGCCACAGACTTATTATTGGTCGGTATGGATCGTGTTTTGACCGCCCTGAAAAACCGCGCACAAGAACATAAACATAGTATCACGATTGGCCGTAGCCACGGCATTCATGCAGAACCCACAACATTTGGCGTCAAGCTCGCGCGGTTTTACGCCGAATTTGCACGCGGCAAGGAACGCCTGATAGCGGCCCGTAAGGAAATTGCAGTTTGCGCTATTTCTGGTGCTATTGGCACATTTGCCAATATTGACCCCAAAGTTGAAGAACATGTCGCCAAGGAAATGGGCCTAACGATTGAGCCTGTCTCGTCTCAAATCATCCCGCGTGACCGTCATGCTGCCTATTTCGCTGCTCTCGGCATTGTTGCCAGTTCGATAGAAAATATCGCCGTAGAAATCCGCCATCTACAGCGCACTGAAGTCCTCGAAGCCGAAGAATTTTTCTCCAAAGGTCAAAAAGGTTCCTCCGCTATGCCGCATAAGCGCAATCCTGTGCTAACAGAAAACCTGACAGGATTGGCGCGATTAGTACGTATGTCTGTTATGCCTGCCATGGAAAATGTGGCATTATGGCATGAGCGCGATATTTCCCATAGTTCGGTTGAACGCGGTATTGGCCCTGACAGCACTGTCCATTTAGACTTCGCGCTGCACCGCCTAGCCGGCGTTATTGAGAATCTCGTTGTTTATCCTGATAAGATGAAAGCCAACATGGATCGTCTTGGCGGATTACATAATTCACAGCGCTTTTTACTCGCCCTCACCCAGGCTGGTGAGCAGCGCGAGAGCGCTTACCGACTTGTGCAGCGCAATGCGATGAAAGTTTGGGAATTATTCCGCACCCAAGGCAATGCAGGTGAAGGGTCTTTCTTAACTCTATTACTTGCAGATAAAGATGTCACGGCCTTGCTCTCTGAACAGCAAATCCGTGATATGTTTGATGACGATTATCATTTGAAACATGTCGATACGATTTTCTCGCGCGTCTTTACATAAGTCCTCTTTACATCTTACCTATTGGTAAGCTTTGCGTAATCATCATAGTTAATATCCATTAAACAATGATGCCATCACTGGCATCATTTACATATTTTCAAAAAAAATTATTTTTTTTCAAGAAAAAATACCCTGTTATATCAGCAGATTAACCGTCAAATTAAGACTTCTAGCAACCATTGTAAACACAGTCCTAACGCCTGATTCGCGGTTCGTTTACCAATCTACGTTACATATCGCTTCATAACAAAAATAAGAATGCGAACCCTAGAGTAACAAGAGATTAAAAGGATATATCATGAAAACTCTGTCATCAATCATCGGCGCAGCGATTTTAACAACTGCATTTAGTTCTACAGCTTTTGCAAGCTCACCTGACGTATATGTCGTGAACTTTCGCAATGCGCAGGATGTAAAATCACAACAGCTTGACTCACAACTTTCCTCTGCCATGGCCATTGCTGGTGTGAATGCAGAAGAAGTTGTTATTGATACAACAACAGCCGCAAAATGGGAAAAAGGCGCACATGAAGCCTTCGATAGAGATATCGTACCCGTTTTCAATAAGTGGGTTGGACTACCTGGCTTCGCGGCTGTGGTTGATGCCAACTCAAAGCGCGTCATTGGATGCGTCAAAGCGGGTGCAAGCGCCACACAAATCGCTGACAATCTTCGCCAGCTAAGCGCTCGCGCGACAGGCCGTGCAACATTGTCACGTGTATCAAACAATAATGCAACAAATTGCCCTGCGGCACATAATGTTGATCCAGCTTCTTAGTCTCTAGGGGACTCTGAGAAAGAAACCCGCAGTTTTCTGCGGGTTTTTTTATATGTGAAATTATGGTTATCCATCTGTTTTTAAGCTGACATTCATCGTTTCACCCCCATATAGATCGCGTAAATAAGATATTTTTGGAAAATATATATGAGATCAGTCTTTAGAACAGTCCTACTCGCCTCCGCATTTATGTTTGGTATAGGAGGCTCTGCGGCCATATCTGCGAGTGCGCAGCGTTATCAGGCACAAACTCCTGATATTTATGTTGTCATGTTTCGCGCCGATTGGTGTGCGCCATGTAAAATTGTCGAACCTCGCTTGCAAAATATCTTAAGTAACTTCAACGACCCGCGCATAGAATATGTCAATATCGACATTGGCAATGGCAATGGCGAGTTAAACGCGCATACGGTTTTTGACCGCGGCCTTGTACAGCAATATAATACATGGCTTGGTGTCACAGGTTTTGCGGCCATTGTTGATGGCGATACAAAACAGACAATGGGTTGTGTTAATATGACCTATGATCAGGAGACTATGGCGCGCCATATCCGCAATTTACAAGCCAATGCACAGCGCAATCAAGCAAGTTTTGATATTACCTGCCCAGAAGCCAATAATTAGTATAGCAATAATTAAAGCAGCGAATAGCTCGCGAGAGGCGCGTTACTCCCCATAAACCACAGCGCGGGCGGCCTCCATACACTCTTTCATTTTATCGCGTATGGCTTCGTCTGCAATTTCGACCTTCGCCGATGTCAGATCTCCGCGTAGCTTACGGTAGACATCTTCATCGCCCGCCTCTTCCATATCCGCCACAATGACTTCCATGGCATATTTTTCAGCCTCATCAGCATCTTTGCCCATAAGTTCAGCCGCCCAGTGGCCTAAAGCCTTATTGCGCTTGGCTTCTGCTTTAAATTCCTTCGCCGCATCCATTACGAATTTTGTTTCGTGACCTTTTTGGCGTTCATTAAACCCTGACATGTGCAGTCCCTATTGTAGCAATGTGTTTGTGTAAGCTTAGAAACTCGCTTCTCTGCACGCAAGCCTCAAAATCCCCAAAATTCACGATTAAGAACATTGCCGTATCGAGCTAGCTCGTATATGGGGTCTTTTTAGCAACTCCCGTGCGAGTCGCGGGTATTCGGAGCGCTATATGAGCCGCCGCAAACAAATCTATGAAGGCAAAGCCAAAATCCTCTATGAAGGGCCAGAACCCGGCACGATTGTGCAATATTTCAAAGATGACGCCACAGCCTTTAACGCTCAGAAAAAAGCCACACTTGATGGCAAAGGTGTATTGAATAACCGCATTTCTGAATTTGTGATGATACGCCTCGCAGAAATCGGTATTCCAACGCATTTCATTAAACGCCTTAATATGCGTGAGCAGCTTATTAAAGCCGTAGAAATCGTCCCGCTAGAGGTGATTTGCCGCAATGTTGCCGCCGGCACAATGTCAAAACGCCTTGGAATTGAGGAAGGCGAGAAATTACCGCGCTCGATTGTTGAGTTTTGCCTCAAACGTGATGATCTTGGCGACCCATTAATTGCCGAAGAGCATATCCATGCTTTTGGCTGGGCAACGCAAAGTGAATTGGATGAAATGATTGCAATGACCTTGCGTATTAATGATTATTTACAAGGTATGTTTTCTGGCATTGGTATCAATCTTATCGACTTTAAAATTGAATTTGGCCGCTTGCCCATCACCGAAGGGGCCAATGCAGGTGGGTATCAGATTATCCTTGCTGATGAAATCAGCCCTGATAGCTGCCGCTTATGGGATCGCGAAACCAATAAGAAGCTCGATAAAGACCGCTTCCGCCGTGACCTTGGTGATGTCACCGAGGCCTATACCGAAGTGGCAACTCGCCTTGGTATTTTAAAAGAAGCTAATAATAAAATCACACCGACTTTGTCGGTTGTTTCAAATGAAGATTAGGACTTAACCCCATGAAAGCATTAGTTTATGTAGGCCTTAAGCCAGGTGTTTTAGACCCGCAAGGCCGAACAATTTCTCGGTCTTTAAATGACCTTGGCTTTGATGAAGTCACAGGGGCATTTCAAGGCAAGGTCATTGAGCTTAACCTTAAAAATAGCGACGAGCCGCGCGAAGCTATTCAAGCGCGCGTTGAGCAAATGTGCGAAAAACTTCTCGCCAATACTGTGATTGAAAATTACCGAATCGAGTTGAAAGACTAGCGCTATGAAAACTGCTGTCATTCGTTTCCCAGCTTCGAATTGCGACCGCGATGCGGCTGTAGCTCTAGAGACAGTCACGGGCCGTCCAACTCAGATAATCTGGCACCGCGACACCTCCCTGCCCGATGATATTGATTTTGTCGTTATTCCGGGCGGATTTTCTTATGGCGATTATCTTCGCTCTGGCGCGATTGCCGCGCGCTCACCTATTGTCAAAGACATTATACGCCGCGCTGAAAAAGGGCTACCTGTTGCAGGTTTTTGTAACGGTTTTCAAATTTTAACTGAAGCGGGACTTCTGCCCGGAGCTTTAATGCGTAACAAAAACCTGAAATTTGTCTGCCGTCCTGAAAAGCTCATCGTGCAAACCAACAATTCACGTTTTACATCCAAATATGCTGCAAAATCAGAGGTTATCTATCCTGTGGCTCATCATGACGGTAATTACTTCGCTGATGACGCGACCCTGAATAGAATCGAAAAAAACGGCCAAGTCCTGTTCCGTTATGCCAATAATCCAAATGGTTCCCTTCGTGATATTGCAGGTATTGTCAATGAAGCGGGCAATGTATTTGGTATGATGCCGCATCCCGAACGCGCGACCGACCCAGTGCATGGCGGTACGGACGGGCTAGACTTTTTCAAATCAATTATCGAGTCGATCTAATGGCTAAAAAGACACTAACGGCTAAAAAAACCAGCGAAATTACGCCCGAAATCGTGGCTGAACATGGCTTATCTGCGGATGAGTATCAAATTATCTTAGATCGCCTTGGGCGCGAGCCAAATATCAATGAACTTGGTATTTTCTCGGTCATGTGGTCAGAGCATTGCTCATATAAATCCTCGCGTCGGCATTTGGCCAAATTCCTCACCGAAGGCAAGCGTGTTATACAAGGCCCGGGCGAAAATGCAGGTGTTATCGATATTGATGATGGTGATGCGATCATCTTCAAGATGGAAAGCCATAACCACCCTTCTTATATTGAGCCTTATCAAGGCGCAGCAACAGGGGTTGGCGGTATTATGCGCGATGTCTTTACCATGGGCGCGCGGCCTATAGCGCTGATGAATGCACTACGGTTTGGCGAGCCAGGTCATTGGAAAACCAAGCAGCTTGTTAACGGCGTTGTCGCGGGGATTGGCGGTTACGGAAATTGCGTCGGCGTCCCAACCGTTGGCGGAGAGACTAATTTCCACAAAGGTTATAACGGCAATATCTTGGTCAATGCTATGTGTGTCGGCCTTGCGCGCACAGATAATGTATTTTATTCGGCCGCCAAAGGTGTTGGCAATCCGATCTTCTATGTTGGCTCTAAAACGGGCCGCGACGGCATTCATGGCGCGACAATGGCCTCTGCTGAGTTTGACGATGATAGCGATGAAAAGCGCCCAACAGTTCAAGTCGGCGATCCCTTCACCGAAAAACTCCTCATAGAAGCTTGCCTAGAGCTTATGGCAACGGACGCAATTATCGCCATTCAAGATATGGGCGCTGCGGGTCTAACCTCTTCCTCTATTGAAATGGCGGATAAAGGCGGTGTTGGTATCGCTCTTGATTTGGATAAAGTCCCCCAACGCGAAGAGGGCATGACACCTTATGAGATGATGCTCTCCGAATCCCAAGAGCGTATGTTGATGGTGATAAAGCCTGGCAAGGAACAACTCGCTTTTGATGTATTTGAGAAATGGGAACTCGATGTCGCCCAAATTGGGAAGACAACAGATACAGGCCGCCTTGTGTTAAAACATAAGGATAAAAAAGTTTGCGATATTCCCATCGCGCCGCTGGCCGATGATGCACCAAATTATGATCGCCCTCATGTAGAAACATCTAAACGCAAGGTTATCAAAGCCGCAGATGTCTATGAAACACAAGACTATAATGATGCTCTTATAAAAATTATAACCTCGCCCAATATCGCGTCTAAACGCTGGATTTGGGAACAATATGACCGCCATGTTATGACCGACACAGTCGATAGCAGCCAATCTGGGGGAGATGCTGCGATTGTGCGTATTCACGGCTCTAATAAGGCCGTTGCGATTACAACAGATTGTACGCCGCGCTATGTCGAGGCAGACCCTTATGAAGGCGGCAAACAAGTCGTCGCTGAAACCTGGCGAAACTTGACCTGTGTTGGCGCCGAGCCAATCGCTATTACAGATTGTTTGAATTTTGGCAATCCAGAGCGCCCCGAAATTATGGGACAATTTGTTGGCGCGATTAAAGGCATGAATGAAGCTTGCCGCGCATTTGATTACCCTGTCGTGTCTGGCAATGTTTCGCTATATAATGAAACCAATGGTCAAGCTATCCCGCCGACTCCGGCTGTTGGCGGTGTGGGTTTGATTTCAAACCTGAATCATTTTGCTACTCTGAAAGGCGCGAAAGACGGCGATACGCTTATCCTCATTGGAGAGACAACTGGCTGGCTGGGCGCTTCTATTTACCTATCGGAAATTCAGTCCCGCGAAGATGGCGCCCCGCCCCCTGTTGATTTGGCGGCCGAGAAACGCAATGGCGACTATGTACGAACGCTTATTCGCAATCGCCGCGTTCACGCCGTTCACGATTGTTCTGATGGCGGTCTTGCGATTACGGCCTGTGAAATGGCATTTGCAAGCGATATTGGCGTGCATTTATCGGGCGCAACTAGCGGTCCAACGCATGGCTGGCTTTTTGGAGAAGACCAAGGGCGCTATTTGCTTGCGGTTGAAAAACATAGCGTCAATCCGATTATGTCGACAGCCCAAGGCAAAGGCATCACCGCCCATATTGTTGGCACAGTTGGCGGAGGTCGTATTAAGGCCGATGGAGCCTTTGATGTGAGCTTACAAGGCCTGCGCGAGCGGCATGAAGCTTGGCTCCCTGATTTGATGAGCAGCACCGATGAAAAGGCCGCGGAATAATGGCGATGCAAGGCGATATTATCGCGCAAATGATAAAAGAGGCCTTGCCCGATGCTCAGGTGGAAATGATCGATCTTGCTGGCGATAATAATCATTGGAAAGCCATCATTACCAGTTCAGCCTTTGATGGCATGAACCGCGTTAAACAGCATCAACTTGTCTATGCAGCCTTAAAAGGTAAAATGGACGGCGCAAACGGCGAATTACACGCTCTGGCCCTTGAAACGCGCACACCTTAATCCCATTTGGGGTGTATAGAATTTACTCATAGGAAACTGCTATGTCAGCTCAAGACCGTATTAAAGAAATGACAGAGAAAAATGATGTTGTGCTTTACATGAAAGGCACACCAATATTTCCGCAATGCGGCTTTTCTTCTACGGTGGTTCAGGTGTTTGATTATCTTGGCGTTGATTATGAAAGCGTCAATGTCCTCGAAGATCCAGACATTCGCCAAGGCATTAAAGACTATAATAACTGGCCAACTATCCCGCAAGTTTTCGTCAAGGGTGAGTTTATTGGTGGGTGCGATATTGTCCGCGAAATGTTCGAATCGGGTGAATTACGCACTATGCTGACTGATAAAGGCATCAAAACAAGCGCATAGATGGCTAATAAGCCGTTAAGCTCGAATTAACAAACAAGACACATATTTTTGCTAATATAGACTGTATTCTAACGGGGCTGAATGCAGGAGATATGTGCCATGGCACTTTTTGGTATGAGGATTAAAAGCCGCCGAGCGAGTTCCCTTGGTAGTTTTCACACGGAAATTGAAAATTCGAATTCGTTTTTTCGTCGTAATCATCAGAAAAAATCACTTGGATTAGGCCGTACTATTTTTTCTGGCCTATCTCTTAGCTTTGGCGGATTAATGTGTTATGTAGCTCTGCATTACCTCCCTGCTTTTCTTCAAACGCAAAAAATAATTAGCTCTGTTACGCTCGAAGATGCCGCGTTGCGCCTTGAAGATAGAGGCCCTATTCGCAAAATCTTTGGCCCATATATTGACGCTTTTTCCATGCAACGCACATATTTGCGCGACGGCCAAAAAGTACAAGCGCAATTTCTTTTGCCAGAAGGCGCACAGTTAGAATTATACATTCAACGCTGCAAGCCTGTTATTGTTGTGGAAATTTTCAAATGCTACCAGGTTTCCGAAAAAACTATCACGGTTACAAATAAAACAATCGGTAGTAAGCGACTTACATTTGCAGATAGCGGATTTTATC
Source organism: uncultured Caulobacterales bacterium (assembly GCA_937929915.1). GTDB lineage: Bacteria > Pseudomonadota > Alphaproteobacteria > Caulobacterales > Maricaulaceae > Litorimonas. Next base: position 18,129 of record CALFUN010000006.1, read on the forward strand.
ATTTCAAGCACAAAATAAAATTCAAAAACAACATAGCTGAAGATTACAAAGTCGTTTGGTCGCGCAAATAACCGACCCAAGCTATATACCCTGAAATTTGAACATAAAAAAACCGCCAAAACGTAAGCTTGGCGGTTTTTTATTAAATCTGAAATATCTCTTAGCGAGAGTAAAATTCCACAGTCAGATTGGGTTCCATAACCACAGGGTATGGCACCTCATCAAAGCTTGGCACACGCGAGAAAGTCGCTTGCATCGCTTTTGGATCAAGACTGATATATTCAGGGATTTCACGTTCGGCAGATTCGAGCGCTTCAAGCACAACCGCCATAGTCCGAGATTTCTCGCGCACTTCAACCACATCACCAACCCGCACACGGTAAGACGGGATATTCACGCGCTTACCATTGACAAGAACATGGCCGTGATTGACGAATTGACGGGCTGCGAACACAGTTGGCACAAATTTCGCGCGGTAAACAACAGCATCCAAGCGGCGCTCTAAAAGACCAATAAGGTTTTCAGATGCATCGCCTTTCATACGAGTCGCTTCATCATATGTACGGCGGAATTGTTTTTCCGTAATATTTCCGTAATAGCCTTTAAGCTTTTGCTTGGCGCGTAGCTGCGTACCGAAATCCGATAATTTACCTCGGCGGTTTTGGCCATGTTGTCCCGGAGGATATGAGCGTTTATTGACAGGCGACTTAGGACGCCCCCAGATATTTTCGCCCATACGGCGATCAATTTTATATTTTGCGGAATGACGCTTAGACATGCGTAGACTCTTTCAATTTAGCGCGTGCCGGCTTATTTGACCTTTCAAACAGCGATTACAACGGCGGAAACGCACTTACCCGTGATAAAGCGGGGCTTTTAGCGCCTCATTTGTAAATGTCAAGCATGGCTTCATATGAATATGATACCCGTAAAATCATGGCGCTCACTTCTAAAAAACATTAGGTTTAATCATATAAATAGCCCAATGCATTTACAGATTTAAACGCATTATTTCACCTTCAAAGCTGCCATTTCTCTTGGCAAATGCCTTTATCCATGACAAGCGCGGAGCGTGAAACATGACCTAACACATATCGACACGGCCCAAAGCCGTAATGGCCTAATATCTGGCATAGCCGCTTATGTATTTTGGGGTTTATTTCCAGTATATTTCATCCTGACAAAATCTGTACCCGCTTTAGAGTTATTGGCACACCGTATTTTATGGTCTGTCCCTTTTTGCTTGGTAATCTTAGTTTTTCGTAAGCAGCTCGGCGATGTTATTCAGGTTATGAAAAATCCAAAGCTTATGGCCTTATTACTCGCGGCCGCGATTGCCGTTGCCGCAAATTGGGGTGTCTATATTTGGGCTGTTCAGAATGCACAAATTTTCCAAGGGAGCCTTGGATATTACATAATGCCGTTACTTTATGTCGTGATAGGCGTTGTGTTTTTCAAAGAAACCTTATCATCACTGCAAACATTAGCTATCATTTGTGCAGCCATTGGTGTCCTTATTCTAACCATTTATGGCGGCGTATTTCCGAGTATATCTCTGTTTCTTGGTATTAGTTTCACCATTTACGGAGTTATCAAACGCATTGCCGCTGTCCGCGCTATGACGGGGTTATTTGTAGAAACAACCATTTTATTTCTGCCCGCTTTTATGATGATGACCTATCTCTCCAATCAAGGCGAGATGCAATTCACCCAGCTGGGCTGGGCTATAGACGCGCTCATATTATTGGCTGGCCCGCTTACGGTTTTGCCCTTGCTCGCCTTTTCTTATGCTGCGCGCCGCATCAAGCTCTCCACTTTAGGTGTTTTGCAATTTATTGGCCCAACATTGCAATTTGGCTGTGCGGTATATTTTGGCGAGGATTTGACGCTCGCCCATATACTTTGCTTTACATTTATTTGGTTGGGCGTGAGTCTGTTTTGCTGGGATGCTGTGCGCAAAAGCCGTATACCGCAAACCGCCTAGCGCCCGCCTTTTAGAAACTCTACAAACATATCCCCGCCTGATGAGGCTGCAAAATAACCTAGCAAATAAGCCGTGAACATCAACAGGGCTTGGAGTATAAATAGAAACAGCCCGTCCAAAATCATATTCTTATCAGGCGCCATAGGCGTTTCTTTTAAAACTTTACGGCGTTGACTAGCAAAAATAAGTGTCGAAGCCAGCGCTGCAAATATCAAATAGCGCGGATTAAAACTGACATAGCCCATCCAGCCCGCAAGGCCGATAAGCGCATAACCAGCATATTTTCCAAATGTCTTCATGACGGTTTATTCCTTTGATTTTGCTTAACGCGCGCCTTGCCGCGCCCTTCAGCTAAGGCTTTTATCATACCCCGAAAGGTGCGGACTTCTTGCGCACTCATTTTCGCGCGTGTCAAAGGGGCTCGAATATTTTGCTGCATAAGCGGGCGTTTGGCGACAGGAAAATAAAACCCTGCATTATCTAGCTCTGTATCAAGGTGGTCAAACATGCGTGTTAAATCCTGGCGCGGCGCTACATCAGATAAGGCGCCTTCAAATAGCTCTGGCATCTCTATGCCGTCCGATGCAGCCCAAAGAAATGCAAATACATTTACAGCTTGAGCAAGATTAAGGGATTGAAATGCAGGATTGACAGGATAGGTCAAAATGGCATCGCATAAAACCACATCCGCATTTGTCAGCCCTGCCTTCTCTGGCCCAAATAAAATCCCTGTACGCAAGCCTTGGCTGGCCGTTGCACGTAGTTTTTCGCCAACGAGATTCGTGCCAATGACAGGCACTTCAAGCTCTCGCCTGCGCGCCGTCGCCGCCAGTATATAAGATAAGTCAGCAATCGCCTCCTCAGTGCTTGGATAAACCTTGGCATTTTCCATGACACTGACCGCGCCAGCGGCCATACTTTCCGCCGCAGGGTTAGGCCAACCATCGCGCGGAGCCACGAGTCGCAGCTCTGTTAAACCAAAATTTAGCATAGAACGGCATGCCGCGCCGATATTTTCACCCAGTTGCGGGTTAACAAGAATGATGACGGGCGACACAATCGCGTTATCTGGCTTGGAAACGATGCGTCCCAGTTGATCTTTAACGGTTTTATTCATCTTGTCTCTTTAAGTTTTTAGCCGTGAGTGTTACACGGCGCGCAAGTTTTACATCCAGACCGCTTACAGAGGACATTATGGCTAAAATCAAGGTAAATAATCCCGTCGTCAATATGAATGGCGACGAAATGACCCGCATTATCTGGGACATGATCATTGATCGTCTCATTAACCCCTATGTTGACGTCGAACTTCTCGACTATGACCTATCCATCCAAAGCCGCGACGCAACAGATGACCAAATTACAGTTGATGCGGCCAATGCGATTAAAAAATGCAATGTCGGTATCAAATGCGCGACCATCACTCCCGATGAACAACGCGTAGAAGAATTTGGCTTAAAACAAATGTGGCGTTCGCCAAATGGAACAATCCGTAACATTCTGGGTGGCGTTGTATTCCGCGAGCCGATTATCTGCTCCAACGTCCCTCGCCTCGTGCCAGGTTGGACACAACCTATCGTTATTGGCCGTCACGCTTTTGGCGATCAATATAAAGCGACAGACTTCCTTGTCCCTGGCGAAGGCAAGCTCACAATGAAATGGGAAGGCACGAACGGCGAAACCATTGAACGCGAAGTGTTCGACTTTCCTGAATCTGGCGTTGCCATGGGCATGTATAACCTTGATGCCTCTATCCGTGATTTCGCGCGCGCTTGCTTTAACTATGGTGTATCGCGCAAATGGCCTGTTTACCTCTCAACGAAAAACACAATTCTCAAGAAATATGATGGCCGTTTCAAAGACATCTTCCAAGAAGTGTATGATGCAGAATTTGCTGACAAATTTGCAGCCTTTAAGGGCGAGTATCAACATCGCCTCATCGACGATATGGTCGCAGCGGCAATGAAATGGTCTGGCGGCTATATTTGGGCCTGTAAGAACTATGATGGTGACGTGCAGTCAGACACAGTCGCTCAGGGCTTTGGGTCACTTGGCCTGATGACATCATTCTTGCTCACGCCAGATGGGAAAACCATGGAAGCCGAAGCGGCGCACGGTACAGTGACGCGCCATTACCGCAATCACCAAAAAGGCGAAGCGACCTCAACAAACTCTACGGCCTCTATCTTTGCATGGACGCGCGGTTTGGCCCACCGGGGTAAACTTGATGACAATGAGGCCCTCGTCAAATTCGCAACAACGCTAGAGCAAACTGTAACGGAGACGATTGAAGGCGGCCAAATGACCAAAGACTTAGCGCTGCTTGTCGGCGATCAGCAAGGTTGGTTGACGACAACGGGTTACCTCGAAGCCATTGCAGAGAATTTTGAACGCAAAATGACATAAACCATGTCAGGCATTCGCCTTAATCAAGTCACGCTCGCGGCCAAGGATATGGCGGCGAGCGTTTTATTTTATGAAAATTTAGGGCTTATCAAGATTGTCGATAGCGCTCCAAGATATGTTCGGTTTGAATTCCCTCCTCATGGCGAAGCGCATGATCCTGCGACACTCTCTTTACATCAAGTCAATGACACATGGATGCCATCAGATGATGCACCTCTCATTTACTTTGAGCTTGATGATATTGATAGCTTCATTCGCAAGCATAATCTCAAACCTCTCACACCGCCGCGCACGCAAAGCTATCTTTGGCGAGAAGCCGATATTATAGACCCAAGTGGTAATCTTATTCGCCTCTATCAGGCTGGTAAGAATCGCCGTCATCCGCCTTGGCGTATAAAGACAGTGCCATGACAGAATTTACCGCCTTTATTGAGGTTTTTAAAATTCTGCCGCGCGGACATAGCCTAGGGCATTATCAGGGCCGCAAATATAGTCTGACAGTCAAATATGGACATAATGACCGCTCCGCTTGGCTTTATGCCGAAGAACTGGGCGGGAACAATCATATAAGTTTCAACTTATACTTTCTCAAAGACAATAAAATGCGCCTAAAGCCCTGCGAAATGTCCGCTGATAAAGTCATAGATTTTGTGATGGGCATCAAAATTGAAACTCTAAACTAACCTCTCTCTTCTTTAGATATGGATAGGCCGGCCCGTATTTTTCGCCACATTATCGATATATTTGAGTGTCAATTAAGTCGCGAAATATATTTGATTTCACTCAAACACCTCTTTTAACTCGTTTTTCAATAAATATTTATTGATAGTCAACAATTAATTTGTTAGCATGATGTTATAAGCTGGTGTGCCAACCAGCGGGAGGCGAAAATGACGGATTTAGACCACACCCGGAATCTATCGGATTTCGGCACAGCTCAACCCTATAATATGCGCAACAAGACTGCGCGAAAGACATTATGGATATGGCGAGCAATCATTTTCATTTTACCTGTCTTGGTCATTACTGGTGCGATTGCGGGCGTTATTGCCATGGGCGCGCTTAAGCCTAAACCTGAAGAAAAAGACGAGGCTATAAAGGCTATTCCTGTCCTCACAGCTCTAGCGGCCCAAGATAACGTAACTTTAATGGTCAATGTTCAAGGCGAAGTTCAGCCGCGCACAGAAATAAATATTATCCCGCAAGTTAACGGCCTCATTACTTATATGTCGCCGAAATTTATCGAAGGCGGAGCTTTCCAAAAAGGTGAACTTCTCGTACGGATTGAGCCTGCTGAATATGAATTGCGCGTCACACAGGCGCGCGCCAATGTCGCACAAGCCCAAACAGCGATTACCCGCGAGGCCTCCGAAGCCGAAATTGCCCGTCAGGATTGGATTGAATTAGGCCGCTCTGGCGAACCGACCCCGCTCACTCTGCGGCAACCACAGATGGCCGAAGCTAAGGCACGGCTGGAATCTGCCAAAGCCAGCCTTGCTGAAACAGAGCTACAACTGGCGCGTACATCACTTTACGCGCCTTTCACAGGCCGTGTGACTCTGCGCAGTGTCGACCAAGGCCAATTTGTCACAAGCGGGACTTCGCTTGGCGAAATTTATGCCACAAATGTTATGGATGTACGCCTGCCTATGACCAATGAGGAGCTTAGACGAGCTGGGCTTGGCCTTGGATTTGAAGCCAATTCTAAAATAGCTGGCATACCCGTCACCCTCTCCGCAACCGTGGCAGGGCAATATAGTGAATGGCAAGGGCGCATTGTCCGGACTGACAGCCGCTTTGATAGAGATACACGCGTACTTTTTGCTTATGCAGAAGTTCGCGACCCGTTTGGACGTGGTGCCAGTAATGGTATGCCGCTTGCGCCAGGTATCTTTGTCAATGCGGCTGTTAATGGGCAAAAACTTGACAATGTTATTGTCATCCCGCGAAGCGCTCTGCGCGGCGAGGACAAAGTTTATGTCGCAAATGATGATACTCTGACGATAAAAACCGTAAAGGTTCTATCATCCGACAGAGACAAGGCGATATTATCAGACGGGATTAGCATAGGCGATGCCGTTATCACATCGCCGATTCGCGGCGTTGCAGAAGGTATGCAAATCGAACGCGTCACATCCAAACAGCTCTCCTCTGAAACGGCCATAGCCGCAGGAGAAAAATAATGGGAAACATCATTAAATGGTGGGCCAGTAATCCTGTTGCCGCCAACCTGCTTATGCTTATTTGTTTTATTGGCGGTATTGTGAGCTATGTTCAAATTGAACGTGAGCTTAATCCCTATGTCGAATTTCCTGGCGCTCAAGCCACAATCTCATGGCCTGGTGCCTCACCGCAAGATGTAGAAGAGCAAATCATTGTCCGCATGGAAGAGGCCTTATCTAACGTTCAAGGTGTCAACCGCATGTGGGCTTTCGCAGGCGAAGGCGTAGGCGCTGTGACAGTTGTTGGGAAAAGCAAAGTCGATGAAGCCGTGCTGATGGCCGATGTAAAACGCGCAGTTGATTCGATTAATGCCTTCCCGCCTGCCGCCGAAGAACCGCAAATCACCGTCTTTCGCAATCAACAAGAAATGATCCGGCTCGCTGTGTCAGGAGATGAGACAGTCTCGGAACGCGAGCTTAAACGTTTTGCCGAAAAAACGCGGCGCGAAATCGCTTTGCTTGGTTACATTCCATCTGTTGATTTATTCGGCACACGCGGCGAAGAAGTTTCTATTGAAGTATCCGAAGACACATTACGTCAATATGGTTTGACGTTTAATGAAGTTGCCCAAGCCATACGAGCAACGTCTGTCAATGCGTCCTCTGGCTCTGTGCGCACTCAAATCGGTAATATGCAACTGCGGACACGCAATCAAGCCGACACACAGGCAGACTTTGAAAATATTATTGTTCGTCAAAATGCGGGCGGCGCGACCATTCGTGTCAAAGACATAGCAACAGTTATTGATGGATTTGAACAAGTCAATCTTCTCGCCACGGTCAATGGGAAAAGAACAATCCTTGTCCAAGTCATGAGCGGCCCGCAAATGGACGTTATCAAAATGTCTAAAAATGTGACCACCTATTTGGAAAAGGCCGAAAACACTTTACCTGCTGGCATGAGCATAACCGTCTGGGAAGATGCTGCGGAAATGTATTCAGGGCGCATTTCTTCAATTACGAATAATTTCTTCACAGGACTTATTCTGGTTTGTTTGACATTGATGCTGTTCCTTCGGCCCATCATAGCTTTTTGGGTATCCATCGGGATTGCCACAGCCTTTGCAGGCGGCCTTGCCCTGCTCCCGCTTTTTGATGTGTCTTTTAATATGATTTCTACATTCGCTTTTCTCTTGGTCATTGGCGTAATTGTAGATGATGCCATTATAGTCGGCGAGGCTATCCATTTCAAAACAGAAGACGGCAAAACAGGACTAGACGCATCTATTAGCGGAACAACTATGGTCATTAAGCCTGTGATATTTGCCGTGTTAACAACCATGATTTTCTTTGCGCCTTGGATGTATCTCTCTGGGGGAACAAGTGAATTTACTCGCGCCATTTCATTGGTCGTGATTTTAGCACTATTTTTCTCACTCGTAGAATCGCTTTTAATACTGCCCGCACATTTAGCGCATCTTAAACCCGTTAACCCCAAAAGCCGTATCATGAAGTTTCAAGCGAAAATTTCAAATAGCTTGATGTGGGTTGCGCAAAATATTTACCGCCCCCTTATCACCAAGGCCTTAAGACGCCGCTATCTGACGGCTTCATTATTTGTAGCGCTAATGGTTATGACCATAGGTGTTGTCAGTAATGGCCTTGTGAAATCATCTTTCTTTCCTGAAGGCGAGTCCGATCAAATTGAAATTTCAGTGGAGCTACCAGAAGGCACACCTTATACGCGCGCGCTCGAAGTGCTAGCGCAGTTACAACATGCCGAAGAAGCCTTACAAAAAGAGATTGCCGCCAAAGATGGGGATCTCATTGAAAATTGGTACACACGCTCACGCGATGATAATATCTTAGCGCTTGTTAAACTTGTCCCGCCAGAAACACGCTCGCTTTCCGCGAAAGAAACAGCTGAAAGACTGCGGGAGCTTATTGGCGAAGTCCCTGACGCAGAAACAATCACTGTAAATTATAAAGATAATAATGACGGACCGCCTATTGAATATGTCTTAAACGCTAAATCCTTTGATGACTTGCAGGCAGCAGGTGACGATTTAATGGCACGGCTGCGCAGTTATGAAGGCGTATTTAATGTCGTCAATGATATGGAAAGCGCCTCTGAAGAAGTGCAATTTGATTTAAAGCCTAGCGCCGAAGCCCTTGGCGTCACAGCCTCAGAGGTCGCACGCCAAGTCCGGCAAGGTTTCTTTGGCGAAGAGGTGCAGCGCTTACCGCGTGACGGCGAAGATGTGCGCGTCTTTGTGCGCTACCCACGTATAGATCGCGAGTCGCTTGACTTTTTAAAGTCTATTCGGATTCGGACGAATGATGGCCGCGAATTACCGCTTGATGCTGTGGCCAATCTACGTTTCGAGAAAGGAACAAACCGCATCCTACGCCGCGAACGTCAACGGGCCATTATCATTTCTGCCGAAGTCGCCACTGACCGTATTGACGAAATTCGCAAAGAATTAGATGACGGCTTTTTTGATGAGTTTGACCGCCTGCACCCAAATGTCACACGCGGTAACATTGGCCGCGCGCAAGGCGAAGCTGAGTTTCAAAAAGAGCTTTTAACATTCTTCCTTATCGCTATTGGCATTGCATATTTTCTCGTTGCCGTATCCTTTAAATCTTACTTCGAGCCTATTCTCATCCTACTGGCCGCAATCCCGTTTTGTTACTGCGGGATGATTATCGGCCATATGGCGATGGGCGCAACAATGTCTTTACTATCCATATTAGGTATGTTTGCTGCCGCAGGCGTTGCCGTGAATGATAACCTTGTCTTGCTCGATTATGTTCACCGATTACGCGCGCAAGGCATGGACGGCGCGCAAGCTTTAATAGAAGCTGGCACACGGCGTTTTCGTCCTATTTTATTAACCTCGCTTACGACATTTATCGGCTTACTGCCATTACTCATGGAAAAGTCCTTGCAAGCCCAATGGTTGATTCCCATCGGCATTAGCCTTGCTTTTGGAGTTCTATTTGCCCTCTTTGTCACTTTATTCTTTGTCCCAGCTCTTTATGGCATAGGCGCAGATATTGGCCGCGGTATGAAATATCTCATTAAAGGCAAGCCGCAACGCCGATTTAGCGCCGCTTTAAACCCTGCAATTCCTGATATGGATGCCTAACCCCTATAGCTGCAAATAGGCTTGAAATCATATCAACCTATTCAGGTAATATCGTCCAAATCGCAAGTTCGTTGCCGCTTGGGTCAATAAAATGGAACCGCTTGCCGCCCGGGAAGGTAAATATCGGCACGCTGATCTCTGCACCCGCAGTCTTCACAGCGGCTAGGCTTGCCTCGACATCATCGGAGTAAATCACAATCAAAGCCCCATTGCGCGACGGGGTGCGGTCACTATCTGCATCAAAACCGCCATCAATGCCTGCCCCTGTAATCGCCGCATAGCTCGGGCCGTAATCAATATAGCTCCAGCCAAATACAGTTGTGTAAAAATCTTTCATCGCCGCCATATCGGTCGCTGGCAGTTCAATATAGTTAAAATGATGATGTTTGTCTGACATATACCCCTCTTACAATGTGCGCGACTTTCCAGCTTCTATCATATCTAGCGTCAAAGGCATAATTACAGTCTCGCTGACTTTGGAACGGGCTTTATCAAAACGGATAAGCTGCTCATCAATCACGGCCAGCAATATCCCATTTGGCGCGAGTTGACCTAGCAAAGCCTCGGGCGCAGCGCGCAGCGCACAAGTTAAGATAATACGGTCAAAAGGCGCCTGCCCTGGCCAGCCATAACGCCCGTCTCCATGACGTATGACGACATTCATTATATCTTGTTTATCAAACTGCGTTTCGGCCGACTTAATCAGTTTTTTATAGCGCTCCACCGCATAAACTCGGGTCACGATTTTAGATAAAATAGCCGCATGATACCCGCTACCAAGACCAATCATCAGTAGTTTTTCATCGCCCTTCAATGCCAATAATTGACTCATTAGCGCGACACTCATCGGCGCGTTGATGGTCTGGCCGCAATCTATAGGCAGCGCCCTTTCACTATAACTATGTTCGGCTTGCGTTGGCGGAATGAAATATTTACGCGGCACAAGCTCTATCGCGCGTAGTACCGCATTATCGGAAATTCCGCGCCCACGTAGACGCAGCACCATATCTATCAGCCCGGGATCAATCATCCCTAATAGCTTTAATCAGCTTCAAGCGCGCGTAAAGTCTCATCATGAGTTAAATCTGTGTGCAAAGGCGTCACAGAGATATACCCGTCATAAATGGCGCGCAAATCCGTACCGTCTGGCGGGTTGGATTTTCCTGCCCCGTAAGTCAGCCAGTAATAATGGCCGCCGCGTGGATGATTTCGTTTATCCGTATCGCTCATTTGAAAATCACGACGGCCTTGGCGAGTAATTTTTACGCCCTTAACATCATCCGGAGCTGTATCTGGGAAGTTAACGGACAGGATAACATTTTCAGGCCAGCCTTTCGCGATAAGGTCTTTTATGAGTTTAGGCCCGTGCATCTCAGCGGTTTCCCACGGCAAGCTATCAGCGCCTTGAAAACCGCGCGCAAGCGAGAGCGCAATAGATGGCACCCCCATTTGCATGCCTTGGAGCGCACCTGCGATTGTCCCAGAAAAGGTCACATCTTCGGCAAGGTTTTGCCCGCGGTTCACACCCGACAACACCAAATCAGGTGGATTATCTGCAAGCAAATCTCGCATAGCCACAATGACGCTATCCGTTGGCGTGCCTGAGACGCAATAGACGCGATCTTCGAGTTTTTTTAGCCGCACAGGATTATGTAATGACACACCGCGCGACGCTGCACTTTGTTCCGTTTCTGGCGCGCACACCCACACATCATCGGAAATGGCTTCGGCGATACGGCGCATAATGGTCATACCATAAGCCCGCACACCATCATCATTGGTTAAAAGTATTCTCACGCGGATATAACCGTCACACCGCCCATATATGGCAGCAACGCCTCGGGAACCGTGATAGAGCCATCTTCATTTTGATAATTTTCTAGCACCGCAACGAGCGTGCGCCCCACCGCCAAACCTGAACCGTTCAGCGTATGAACAAACCGATTATCTTTTTCAGCATGTTTGTAGCGTGCATTCATACGGCGAGCTTGGAAATCCCCGCAATTCGAGCAAGACGAAATCTCGCGGTAAGTATTTTGGCTCGGCAGCCAGACTTCAATGTCATAAGTACGCCGCGCCCCAAACCCCAGATCTCCCGTACATAGCTCAACGACGCGGTAAGGCAGTTTAAGGCGTTTCAAGACTTCCTCAGCGCAACCAAGCATACGCTTATGCTCGGCCTCGCTGTCCTCGGGGCGAGTGATGGAGACAAGCTCGACCTTATTGAACTGATGCTGGCGTATCATGCCTTTCGTATCGCGCCCTGCACTCCCCGCCTCGCTGCGGAAACACGGCGTATGGGCGGTCATACGGCGCGGAAGGGTGTCGGGGTCAATGATACTTTCCCGCACGATATTCGTTAGAGAGACTTCAGCCGTTGGGATGAGATAGTGATCGACGGTTGTCTTATATAAATCTTCCTCAAACTTTGGCAGTTGCCCAGTGCCTTCGAGAGCTTTGCCCCAAACCAAAAGCGGCGGGTTATGCTCCACATAGCCATGTTCCTCTGTCTGCAAATCCAACATGAAGGCCGTTAGCGCTCTATCAAGCCGTGACAGCTTACCAGACAGCACCACGAAACGGCTCCCGCTCATTTTGGCGGCGGTTTCAAAATCCATCATACCAAGCGCTTCGCCCAAATCTGCGTGGTCTTTGGGATCAAAACCCAGCTGTGTTGGCTCCATAAATTTATGTAGTTCGATATTGCCATCTTCATCCTCACCCTCGGGCACATCAGCAAAGGGAATATTGGGCGTAGAGGATAGCAGTGCATGGAGCTGCGCTTTTTCGCCTTCAACCTGCGCGCCCATGGCCGTAATGACGTTTTTCGCGCCTGCCACTTCGGTTTTCAAACGCTCGGCTTCGTCTTTATCGCCTTTCGCCATGGCCTGCCCGATAAGTTTGGACGCTTTATTACGCGCCGCTTCGGCCTCTTGTACAACTTGTTGCGCTTTGCGAATCAGAGCGTCTTGATCAAGGATTGTCTTCGAGAGCGGCTCTAAGCCTCTTTTGGCCCAAAGAGCATCAAAATCGGCAGGGTTTTCGCGAATGGCTTTAATATCGAACATGAAATTTCACTTTAAGTAATATGTTTCGCCACGCTATAGCCCCCCGCCCGCGCGGCGTAAAGCACCTCATAGCTCTATATTAAATATAGGACAGTTAACGCGCATATTTAAAACATTCACCTATGATTCATCCGCAATCCGTAATGGCGAAGATCGAGATTCAAATGACTTAATCTCATATATTCAAAGGGAATCATTACCATGAAACACATCGCACTTTTGACCGCGGCCATAAGCCTGTGCGCCGTTAGTAGCGCTCATGCTCAATCTGGACTTTTAGATGGATGGTCTGGCGAAGCCTCTGCCAATGGGTCGCGCACGACAGGCAATACAGATACGCTAGATTTCGGGCTTGGGCTTAAGCTCCTTAAAACAAGCGATAGCTGGGTGCATAAATTCAAAGCCAATGCTGATTTTGGCGAAGTTGACAATCAAAGCACCCGAGAGCGTTATGATCTAGGCTATCAAATTGATCGCAACATCAATGAGCGCCTCTATGTATTTGGAAATACAGATTATTTTAGCGACCAATTTGGCGCGTTCCAAGATGGATATTTCATCGGCGGCGGGCTGGGCTATAAGCTATTTATACCAGAACCACTCGGCTGGTCACTTGAAGGCGGCGCGGGCTATCGCTCACAGCAAGAACAAGACACAATCGCCCCTGATTTAACGCTCTTAGATGGCATACGCACAAATGAATTTGCCCTGCGCGGGAAATCTGACTTTGATTATAAGCTCAATGAGAATGTTGCGCTTTATAATGATACAGAGATTATTTGGTCATCTAGTGACACATATGTCTGGAACGAAGTGGGTTTAACCGCGCAGCTTATCGGCAATCTCGCCGCACGGGCCTCTTACCGCGTGGATTACCATAGCAATCCTCCGCTTGGTTCTGTGGGGACGGACACAATTTCACGTATTGGCGTTGTTTATACTTTAAAATAACGTCATAACTAACGCATGTTGTCTCATTTGCTCATCATGCGCCACGCAAAATCATCATGGTCAGATGGCAATTTGTCTGACCATGAGCGCCCGTTAAATAAGCGCGGCCAGAAATCTGCCGAAGCGGTCGGCGCAGCTTTATATGCACGCGGTTATGCACCCAACATCATTTGGAGCTCAGATGCACTGCGCACGCGCCAGACAGCCATGCGCTTAATTCGGTCTATCCCTGGCGCGCAAACCGTCGAATATTCGGCTGATTTTTACCATGCAAGTGCCTCGCAAGTCTTGTCTTTATGTGGCCGCCAAATTGAGCCTAACGGACGGCTTATGTTACTGGGTCATAATCCAGGCTGGGCAGAACTGCATAGCTATTTCACAGGGCATAATGATGCTTTTCCAACGGCGGCCTGCACAGTCTTGGCTCGTACAGATAAAGGCGATGGAGATTGGCTCGCGCCGAAATCTTGGCGGATGGTTGATTTTATCTTGCCCCGCAGCCTGTTTGCCGAATGAAGGCCGTTATCATAGCCATGTGGCGGCTATTTTGGGCGTTTGCCTATTACCCGTTTATTATCGGGCTGATGATTTGGATCTATGTCAAAGATTACCATTGGATGTGGGGCGTTTGCGTGATTATAGCCGCGCTCATTTTTGATCCGATATGGGGGCTGGCCGCGCGGCGCATAATAGGCTGGCGCCCTCATAATCGCAAATAAAAGCCTAGCGTAATGAAAATTCATGAAACAATGGGGTGGCACACCCAGCAGGACTCGAACCTGCAACCCCCTGCTTAGAAGGCAGGTGCTCTATCCAGTTGAGCTATGGGTGCTTATCCATTTTACTTATCGTTTCTTCCTAATGCGTCCAAGGTAATTTACGCTCATAGTCAAAATTTTCGCCATATGAACGCGGTATGCGTTTCATCTTATGACTGGGCATAACACGGTGCGGAATATTATTGGCTTTAGCATAAGCTACCGCTTCTTCGGCGCTTTCAAATGTTAGCTCCAACTGTTCGCGCATATCTGATGAGCTTGTATTACCCGTTAGCGGATCAATGCGTTTTGGCCCGCGAGATATAAATTCAAGCACCCAATGGTCAGAATATGCGCGGCCTGATGTCATCGCAGATGGCGAGGGCTGATATATCTTAGCAAACATAACTTGTCTCCCGCTGACGGTTATACAAACATCATAGCCCAAAAGGCCGATTAACTTTGCACCGATTACCCCTGCTTGCCCCTTGGGGTCAATCATATATCGCGATTAAATGCCGAGTTCAGCATAGATTTTACATCATTTATATTTTTTGGCTTAGGTCCATTTGTGGCATTGGCGATAATCCGCTGCCGCATATTTTCAGAAATGCCGCCAGCCCCCGGCGTTTGAGATGTTGGAGGCTGCAAAGGCTGATGCTGCTTGGCTTGTAAACTCTGCTGCGCGCGCCTAAGTGTTGCTGGCGGGGTCGGCGTTTTAGGTGCTGTTGCGCGGGCCATCATATTGGCGCGGGTCTGCTGAACAGATCTTGCAGTCGCAACCGGTTTTACAGCACCGCCCGCTTGAGACCCTTCCACATTTAATGACCGTGAACGCCACCGCTTATAAACAGATTGCATAAGTTGAGGTGTTGCCATTTCACGTGTCCAAAGGTCTGTGAATTTCGCGCTTGAGCTATGCGGACGATAGTCTTCGCCCAATGTATTTAGAATAACACGCATAGGTAAATTCACACTCTCCCCGAATATCATCGCCTCGGCTGTCCCCAATGAAGGCAGGAAAGATAGCAGTTCCGCAGCTCCGTCTGGCACGGCCGCTTTCACGAAATTCTGGTCTTGTTCATTCGATAGGCGCATAGAAAAAATTGTCGAGCATTGCGACAAGGTTGACGGTTCTAGCTCGGAAGGACGCTGCGAAACAATGGCTAAGGATACACCATATTTACGGCCCTCTTTAGCAATTCGGCCAATGATACGGCGCGTGGAATGGAAGCCAAGCTCCTTATCTCTTGGGATATATCTATGCGCTTCCTCGCAAACTAATAGGACAGGAATTTTGCGTTCACTCCATGTCGCAAGCTCAAAGGCTAGGCGGCTAACAACAGATACAACGATATTGAGCGCTTCGGACGGAATGGCTGAAAAATCCAGAATAGAAATCGGACGGCCTGCAACAGGCAGGCGGAAGATGCGGCCAACAATATCTTCGATCGGAAGCGGCGAAGCCTGATTGCGGAAGATAAATTTATAGCGCGGATCATTCGTCAAAGTCGTTATTTTACGCTTAAGACGTTTTAAAGGCCCCAAATTCGATGAGTTTTCAAGCTTACCCATTTCATGATCGAGAAGTTTGACAACATCCCTCACACGATATGGAACAGGTGAATCCAAAGAGATATGTGTGGCGCGTTGTAATTCGCCTTCAATATCATCAATTTTTACCTGCGCAGAAATATCATTATTGCGCAAAGACCGATCATATAAGCGTTTTGCTTTTAAGATAATATCATGAAGCACATCTTGTTCTTCGCGGGCCTGATCTTCAACATCACTGGTGAGCAATTCAACCGTTTCAACAAAGTCAAACATCCATAATGGCAGATCAAGCGTATCATTTGTGATAACTTCCGCCATATTTCCGAAACTTTTGGAATACTCATTATGCGGATCAAAAAGAACAATATGCCCTTGTGGGCTTTGATGCAAAATGGCTTGCAACACCAAGGCCACCGTACAAGATTTACCAGAACCCGTTGACCCAATAATCGCGAAATGTTTGGACAATAAATCATCCGTCCGCACTTTAGCGATAATCGAGGCATCTTGCTGCAAATGTCCAACTTCGATGCAAGGTTCGTTTTCTTTATTAAAAATCGCCTGTAAATCTGCGGGCGACATATTGTAAACGGCTTCGTTCAAGACTGGGAAAGATCTCACGCCTCTGAAAAACTTGGACTGTCCTGTTGATGGATTTGTTGTAATCTCACCAAGAATATTGAGCTGTGCAAGACAGCCATCATTCAAACCTTCATCATCCATAGCCCCTATCGTTAGGGATGACACCATCGTCACGACGGTAGACTTACGCGTTTGAACCTTTAAGATCGTGCCAATTTGCGCATAATCTAACTGCCCCTTTGCAATAACCATCTTATTAATGGATATTGTGATTGTGCTAGATCCAACTGTCATCACACGACCAACTTCAACTTTATCATAGGCAGGCTTCATAGAAACTGCCCCGACCTGCGCATTCGTAGAAATCATAACTCAATCCCGTATCAATTTAACATTGATTACGACATCGAAGTTAGCAAAGCCTTACTACAGCTCTGCAAATACCGAAAAATAACAAGAAATCAGACCGTCACTGTTAAATAAACGCCGTTTCAAGTTCAGCCTATTTGAAGCATTTGTCTGTAGGCAATAATGATAATCCGTGGTCGGGGCGGCAAGATTCGAACTTGCGACCCCCTGTTCCCAAAACAGGTGCGCTACCAGGCTGCGCTACGCCCCGATCACGGTGGATGCTTCATAACCCTCCGCGCATAAAAGGCAAGTAGGTTTTACGCATAAATACGCATTAGGCGTCATTTTATTTTTGAAAAAATGGATGCTCAACGAGATCACCAGGGCGGATACCCAATTCTTTTGATTGACCGCCGCGTAATTCAACGACCGCCGCGACAACAGCTTCTGACGAAGCGCTGCGTAATGAGTAAGGTTGATGAGAATGCTCAATCTTTAAAATCTTACCATTGGAGCGCACAAATAGAATATCGAGCGGGATAGCTGTGTTTTTCATCCAAATTGTCGCCACTTTAGGTTCGGCAAATTCAAATATCATACCCGTATCAGGGGCCATTTGCTCACGAAACATCATACCGCGCGCTTGTTGGTCGAGTGTTTTGGCCTCTTCGACCGTGAATTTATGCTCACCATCCGCTGATTTGATTATCAATGGCTGCGGCTCACCGAAATCCACTACATCATCACGGTTGGTTTGAGCATAAGCAGGGAGCGCAATCGCAGCAAATAAAGCGGATAAGAGAATATGTTTCATAAAGCTGCTTTAACCGCAGGGAGACATGGCGGGCAAGTGAAAATTACGCCCAAAAGCCTATCCTATGTCATGAAAATCAACTGGCAGTCCCTAGGGGAATCGAACCCCTCTTTCCAGGTTGAAAACCTGGCGTCCTAACCGATAGACGAAGGGACCGCATCAGTTGATGAAGCCGCGATATATAAGGGCTTTACGCATCGCGCAAGCCTGATTTTGCAAAAATCGCACCAAAAATGCAAACAATCGACATTAGGCGGGCGACATATCCGTTAAATGGAAATCTATACGCGTGCGTCCCTGCCAATGATTCGGTTTTAACTGGCCTATAATATGAAAATGACCACGATTTGGTGCCAGTAAACCATCGCTCAAACCTTTTTCATCTGCGCCAAAGCAAATGCCCGATAAAACTTGCCCGGCTCTATCTTCAAAAGAGAATCGCACATGGTTCCCCTTTAGACGTTCTGCGTAATTCAAGCGCATATCAGCAAATGCGAAGCAAGGCTGCGGATGCCCCGCACCGAAAGGGCCAATACGATCAATCATCTCTAGCAAATCCATATTGGCAGCCATTGGCGAGAGCAGAGCATCAATATATGTTGATTGATTGGCGCGCGCTTGCGCGACATCCTCGCTCAAATAATCATTGATGAAGCCAGCAAAGTCTGAAAGTTTATTCGCCTCCATCGTCAATCCGCCCGCCATAGCATGACCACCGCCGCTTTTAAGCAGGCCAGCCGCTTTGGCAGCGCTAATTGCCCCGCCAAGATTAACCCTTCGAATAGAGCGTCCAGACCCTTTGGCTTCTCCGTCCTCATCAATACCAATGACAATAGCCGGTGTATCAAAACGGTCTTTAAGCCGTCCTGCGACAATGCCAATAATACCGGGATGCCAGCCATCCATAGAGACAATAATGACAGCCTGACCGCGTTGCTTTTCTGCTTCTGTCATGGCCTCATCCAGCATATTGGCCTGCATAGTGCGGCGTTCAGCGTTCACACGGTCAAGCTCTGCGGCATGGGCATAGGCCAGCTGCGCATTTTCAGTTGCCAGCAATTCTGCGCCCATATCCGCGCGTCCAATTCGGCCGCCTGCATTGATACGCGGGCCGAGGACAAAGCCGCAATGATAGGCGGTAAATGGCGGCTCTGCCTTGGCTATATCTGCAAGCGCTTTGATACCTACATGATCTGTATGAGTAAGGACTTTAAGGCCTTGACGCACAAAGGTACGATTAACCCCCGTTAGCGGCACTACATCACAAATCGTCCCAAGCGCGGTGAGCCCTAATAATGACTTCAAATCAATATCTGGGTGCATGCCTTTGGCTTTTGCGAGGCGGTGCAAAGCAACAATCAGCATAAAGGTCACGCCCGCTGCGGCCAAATGCTCAAGACCTGAGCTATCATCAACGCGGTTGGGGTTCATAATTGCAAAGGCAGGCGGCGGATTGCCGTCCATTAAATGATGATCCACGACAATTACAGGCAAATCTATCTCATGAGCCGCCTCTAACGCCCCGTGCGCCGCCGCGCCGCAATCCAATGTGACAATCAAATCTGCCCCTTGGGCCTTCAAACTCTCAAATGCAGCCCGCGACGGGCCGTAACCTTCTTTCACACGATCAGGGATATAGAGCTGAAATTCATATCCTATAGCCCGTCCCCAGCGGATAAGCTGGGCGGCAGATGTACCGCCATCCACATCATAATCGGAGAATATCCAAATCGTCTCGCCGCGCTTAATACCGTCTAAAATACGGCCTGCCGCCTTATCACTATCTTGCAGCACAGATGGATTTGGCAAAGTATCGCGCAGTGTCGGGGCTAGGAAGCTTTGCACATGCTCTGCCGCGATGCCGCGCCCTGCCAGAATGGCGGCTTCAATGCGCGGTAAATTGGCCGCGCGAGCAAAATCATCAGCGGCCTTATCATCACAGCGCATCGTCCAGCGCCGCCCGCGAATGGAGCACGTCACATCCAAGCAAATTTGTGCCATAACGCCTCCAAATTTCGCGATTAGCCCGCTTTAACTGGACGCTCCGAACGTAGATATTGCACAGCATTATCCATAGAATTCATCACAAGTGTATGCGTACTGGCTTTGCCGTGGCGGATTTTAACGCCGTCTAAGAGATCGCCTTGCGTTACCCCCGTTGCCGCGAAAATTGTTGGGCCAGATGCCAGACCTTCTAGGTCATATTTTTTGTCTAATTGATCGATTCCAACACGGCGCGCTCGGTTCACTTCATCGTCATTGCGAAAATGCAAACGCCCTTGCATTTGACCGCCAATACAGCGCAAAGCCGCTGCGGCTAGCACACCCTCGGGGGCGCCGCCCTGCCCGATATACATATCAACCTGCGTATCTGGATCTGTTGTATTAATCACGCCTTGCACATCCCCGTCCGTAATAAGCTTTACACTGGCTTTAAGGTTACGCAGATCATCAATGATATGGCCATGACGCGCACGGTCAAGCACGCAGACTGTGACGTCCTCGGGCGTTACGCCTTTGGCTTTCGCAAGCGCCATCACATTATCGGCAGCCGATTTATCCAAATCAATTAAGCCAGGCGCATAGCCTGGGCCAATCGCAATTTTATCCATGTAAACATCTGGCGCATAAAGCAAGCCGCCCCGCGGCGCAAAAGCCATAACAGCCAGTGCATTAGCCATAGCTTTCGCTGTTAGCGTTGTCCCTTCTAGCGGATCAAGCGCAATATCAACTTCTGGCCCCGTACCTTTACCCACCTCTTCGCCAATATAGAGCATAGGCGCCTCATCGCGCTCGCCTTCGCCAATGACAATACGGCCTTTAATCTGTAGCGCATTAAGCCCTGTACGCATCGCGTCAACAGCGGCTTGGTCAGCCGCCTTTTCATCCCCGCGCCCAACCATATAATAAGCATTGATCGCAGCTTTTTCCGTAACCAGAGCTGCGCTTAACGCAAGGCCTGTATTAAATCCAATTTTTGACATAAAAGTCCCACATATTATTTGATAATTTTGTCATAAAGAAAGCCATGTGCCTGCTAACACATTTCATAAGAAAGTAACGTCACTTTTCCTAAAAAATATAAAGATATTTTAAGGTCAATTATTCTGGATCATCAAGCTTATAGGCTTGCGTTTTTGCTCTTAACTGCTCAAATTCAGTTGTAATTTCATCTTGGCTAAGGGGCGGATGTAACGATTCTGGCGTCGTGAAGTTATCGCGCATCTCCAGAAGTTTAACTGCATCTTCATCCCATTTTTTAGCTCTGCGCACATCCTCTGGCGTGCTAGGTACTTCGCTAACTTTTGGCACATTCGTTTGATTATTTTTGACGATCTCGCGAAATTCAGGCAATTTCAAAAAGTCAATATTTGGCATTTTGGGTGTCGCGCAGCCTGATACGGCTGTAGATATGACAACTGCGCTGATTATATATTGAAAAGATTTCATGCTATATGTCTCTAAACTGAGAATCCCCAATTAACTGTCCTATTCCTGATATGCGGCTTATGCGGGATAGTCACCTAAATTCTTGTAGAGAATTTTAGAAAATACAGCTTTAAGGGAATATTGGCGACCCCATCAAACCGAGCGTTTCATCCCACCCTTGGCTTACATTATAATTCTGCAATGCCTGCCCTGACGAGCCTTTAGTAAGATTATCAATTACACTTACAATAATTGCGCGGCCAGCGATACGGTCAGCAAACACCCCTATACGGCAATGATTACTGGCTTTAACATGACGTGTTTGCGGAACAATGCCCTGCCTTTCGACATGGATAAATGGCTCATTTTCGTAACGCGCAATATAGGCGCCGCGCAAATCTTCAAGACTTATATCTTTGGCAAGCTCCACATAACATGTCGCAATCATGCCGCGATTCATCGGGATAAGATGCGGGGTAAAACTCACAGCCACATCATATGCGCTATGGGCTGTGAGTTCTTGTTCTATTTCTGGAGTATGACGGTGATGACCAATCGCATAAGCTTGCGCTCCGTCTGTCACCTCGGAGTAATGCAGCGCTTGCGCAGTTTTGCGGCCTGTCCCCGTCACACCAGATTTCGCGTCAATAATGATAGGCGCATTTGCTAGCAAGCCGTTTGTAACCGCTGGTAAAAGCGCCAATAATGACGCCGTTGGATAACAGCCGGGACATGCTATAAGTTTTGCGCCTTTGAGCGTTTCGCGCGCAAATTCCGTCAGGCCGTAGACACGCTGCGATAATAGCTCCGCATAATCATGTGAGCGCCCATAGGTGGCCTCATATATATTCGCATCCTGCAGTCTAAAATCCGCCGAGAGGTCAATTACAGTCTCAACGCGCTCATGAATCTTAGCAATCATGTCTTGGCTCGCGCCGTGAGGCAGACAGGCAAAGGCCACATCAATCATGTCCCAATCCACCTCATCTGCTGTGCAAAGTTTAGGTAAATCCATATGGGCAAAATTTGGATAGACATCGCCATAAGCCTGCCCCGCACGGCTATGACCCGTTAGCGCCGCGATGTCGATATGCGGATGCCCCATAATCAGGCGTACACATTCTGCGCCTGTATAACCTGAAGCGCCGAGTATAACGGCTTGTTTTACAGTCTTATTTTTCACAACTCACATCCACTATACAGCCAAGTAAAATCCCAAATAAAAAGGCGCCTCGGTTTCCCGAAACGCCTTTGAAAAACATATAAAGCTGCGTTTCGTTTAACGCTTTGAGAACTGGAAGCTCTTACGCGCTTTGGCCTTACCATATTTCTTACGCTCTACAACGCGGCTATCGCGTGTAATAAAGCCAGCGGCTTTGAGCGGACGGCGTAATGCAGGTTCGTAATATGTGAGCGCTTTTGTGATGCCGTGGCGTACTGCGCCCGCTTGGCCTGACAAACCGCCGCCTTTAACTGTGGCAACGACATCATAGGCATCTACGCGTTCAGCGACTTGAAAAGCTTGCGCGATAATCAAACGTAGCACAGGACGCGCGAAATAAACCTCTTGGTCACGGCCATTAATTGTGATTTTGCCATTCCCCGGCTTGATCCAAACACGCGCGATAGAGTTTTTCCGCTTACCCGTAGCATATGAACGGCCAAGATCATCAATTTTTGGCTCTGGTAGAGGCGCGCTCGGCGCAGCTTCAACAGTACCGTCAGCGGCAACAACGCCGCCTTCCATGCCTGCTTTCAGGTCTTCTAATGATTTAATATCAGCCATGATCTAGTTCGCCTTCACATTTTTTGGGCTACGTGATTTGAAGTCAATGACTTCAGGCTCTTGCGCCGTATGAGGATGCTCTGAACCTGCATAAACGCGTAGGTTAGAGAGTTGCTTGCGCGCCAATGGGCTTTCCTTTGGCAACATACGTTGTACGGCTTTGCGCATAACACGTTCTGGGAAACGACCATCTAGGATTTTATCCGCTGTGCGTTCTTTAATCCCGCCCGCATAGCCTGTATGCCAATAATATTTTTTATCTGTGCGCTTGCGGCCTGTAAAAGCCACTTTTTCTGCATTGATGATGATGACATTATCACCACAATCAATATGCGGGGTATATGTTGGCAAGTGCTTGCCGCGTAGGCGCATTGCAACAAATGTCGCAAGGCGGCCGACAACCACGTCTTCGGCGTCAATCAGAATCCATTTCTTTTCAACATCCGCGGTTGCTAAAAACTTTGTTGTTTTCATAGTATCCTCGAAATAATACAAATCTTCGCAGCGCATAGTATATGCACGACTATGATTTGAAAGCTTGCAGGCTATTAAGCCCCATGCCCTGCTGCGTCAATAACTTAATTTTGAAAAATCCGCGATTATATCTATCTAAAACAATAACTTACGAAAATGGTATTATATTACCGTATAAATTACGATTAAACCATGACTTTATACCGCGCAATCCAAGCCATGCCCATCGCTGAGATAAAAACCAATATAGATGAGAATTGATGCAGCAAAGACAGCGTGAGCGGGGCGACGGCCAGTAATGTCCATATGCCCAGCACCACTTGCCACACTATAATCCCAAGAACGCCCCCTGTTATGCCGCGCAAATGCGGCGCGCGGGACTTGGCGCTGATAAAAATCCAAATCGCTAGCGCCAGAATAATATAGGCTAGCGTTCTGTGATTGAATTGGATCGCCGCTGCGTTTTCAAATATATTCCGCCAAGCAGGGTTTTGGATCAAATATCCCGCTGGAATGATGTCCCCGTCCATAAGCGGCCATTCATTATAGGTCTTACCCGATTTTGTCCCCGCCACGAATGCCCCTGCGATAATTTGCAGATAGATTAGAGCGGCCAGAATTGCTGTGCGTTTTGTGAAGTTACGGCCCGCATCTTGCGGGGCAAAGTTCTGCTGCGTGCGTTTCATCAGCCAATAACACGCGCCAAGGATAATAAAGGCCAGTCCCAAATGCGTTGCCAAACGGTATTGGCTCACATCGACCATGCCCTCTTGCAACCCGCTATGCACCATCCACCAGCCAATCGCGCCTTGCAGGCCAATCAGGCCCATAATGGCAAAATATTTCAGACTGTGGCCCTTGGGTAATTTCCCGCGAAATAAAAAAATAAAAAACGGCAAAGCATAGGCCAGACCAATGATGCGGCCAAGTTGCCTGTGGCTCCATTCCCAAAAATAGATGAATTTAAACCCGCCTAGCTCCATATCAGGGTGTTCAGCCGAAAATTCGGGAATTTGCTTATATTTTTCAAATTCGGACAGCCAAGCTGCATCAGATAAAGGCGGCAACGCACCGCGAATAGGCGCCCATTCTGTTATGGACAGGCCTGAATTAGTCAGCCGCGTCGCCCCGCCAATGACAATCATCAAGGCGACCAATCCCATCATAGATAAAAGCCAGAGCGTGACGGCTTTGTGCTGTTTCGCATTTGAAGCAATATTCGTCATGGGGTTTATATAAAGCCTCAAACCTCTTGGCGGATGTGGCATATTGCCATAAATTAGGTGAATAATGGTCGGAGTGATAGGATTCGAACCTACGACCCCTAAGCCCCCAGCTTAGTGCGCTACCAGACTGCGCTACACTCCGACATCATTTGAGTGGCTCTATAGTCTGCTAAGACGCAGGCTGCAACACGCATTTACGCTTTTAGAGGCTTTCCGCTCTTGCATCCTTAAAGTCTTGCCACTGCGCGCGAAGCACCTTTAAACGGGCTAAGGCCGCTTCAAGATTATCGCGCTGCTGCGAGGTCAAGCCTTGCGGGGCCAAAACGGGGGCAATAGGCGCAATTGGCGCGGCTGAAATCGGAGCAATAACGGGCTCAGGCGCTGAGATTATAGCAGGCTGCGCCGCAGGGACGGGCGTGACAGGCAAAATGGGCGCAGATGCAAGGGGCTCAGATGTTACAGGCGCAGATGTTACAGGATCAGGTGCAACAATTTTGGGCGCTCCCATATCAGGCGCGGCCTGCACCTTTTTAGAACTCGTTTTCTTGATCCGTTTAGGGACCAAATCCGTATCGGAAATATCAGCGTCACGCGCCGCCTTTTCAACTGACCGGCCTAATTCAGTAATGCGGCCAGCGCCTTTAACGCGGATAAGCTTTTGCACATCTTTGATCGGGTGTTTTTCATCATGAAGAAGCGTTTTAATCCCGCGCAGAAATTCAATGTCATCAGGGCGGTAAAACCTACGCCCGCCGCCGCGCTTGATTGGCTTTATTTGCGGAAATTTCGATTCCCAAAACCGCAAAACATGCGGCTGCAAATCCAATTCATCACTAGCCTCGCTAATGGTTCGAAATGCACGGGTTGTTTTAGATTGCATAACATTCCCTACTCTGACTGAGTAACGAATCAGATCTTATCATCATTTAGGACTTAATGACGAATCCACTCTTTCGCGTAGAACCTGAGACGGTTTAAAAACAAGAACACGACGTTTTGTTATCGGCACTTCTTCGCCCGTTTTAGGATTGCGCCCTATACGTTCTTTCTTATCGCGTAATGAAAATGTGCCAAAGCCGGCCAGCTTAACATGCTCGCCTTTTTCTAAAGCCTGACTGACATGGTCAATGAGTGATTCAACTAATTGAGAGCTATCTGTACGTGAGAGGCCAATCTCAAGATATAAAGCTTCCGCTAGGTCTGCACGGGTGACTGTGCCAGGATTATCTAATACATTGCTCATATGCGCCTTTAAAGCAAATTCTTGCCCCCACTGGCAAGCGGTAATTTGTTTCGACTATCTGAATCCAAATGTCAATAACGTAATAAGGCTGCGCCCCAAGTAAAGCCGCCGCCAAAAGCCTCAAGCATAACAAGATCGCCGCGTTTTATGCGCCCATCTTCTATCGCGGCATGCATAGCTAGCGGCACAGAGGCCGCCGAAGTATTAGCATGTTGCGCCACCGTAGAAATAACTGATTCGGGGGCGATTTTAAGCTTTTTAGCCACAGCATTTAAGATACGTTGATTGGCCTGATGCGGGACAAACCAGTCAATGTCTTGAATGTCAACACCAGAGCGTGCCGCGCAATCGCGCATAACATTTGCGATTTCAGTCACAGCATGTTTGAAAACAGCATTGCCTTGCATACGCAAATGCCCAACCGTTTGGGTTGCTGACGGCCCGCCATCGACATATAACATGTCGCGGTAACGTCCATCCGAGCGGATATAGCTATCCATCACCCCCGGCGCATCTTCATCCGTGTTTTCGGCCGCCTCCAACACAATCGCCCCAGCTCCGTCGCCAAATAGCACACAGGTCGAACGGTCTTCCCAATCTAAAATTCGCGAAAATGTCTCTGCGCCTATCAATAAAGCGCGTTTGGCATTGCCAACGCGCATCATCGCGTCAATGACATTTATGCCATATAGAAAACCGCTACAAACCGCCTGAACATCAAAGGCTGCGCCGCGGTTCATGCCAAGGCGTTCTTGAATAATCGTCGCCGTCGAGGGAAACGTCAAATCAGGCGTTGACGTGGCTAGGACAATTAAATCCAGCTCATCTGCGCCAATCCCTGCATCGTCCAAAGCGGCCAGTGCGGCGCGGTAGCCCAAATCAGAGGTTTTCTGGCCATCAGCGGCAATATGGCGCTGACTTATGCCCGTGCGTTCTTTAATCCATTCATCAGAGGTCTCGACCATTTTAGCCAATTCTTCATTGCCTAAAATACGCTCTGGCAGATAGCTCCCAATACCGATGATTTTATTGCGGATTGGAACAGGCATCATTGAAACAGGCATTTGGGCCATTATGAGATAAACCCTATATTATCATCTTCATCATGCAGCGCATCAAGCTTATCATCAATGACCTTAAGAAAATCACTTTCCGCAAGTTCTATCGCGATATTTAGAGCATTAGCAAAGCCAATCGCATCCGTGCCGCCATGGCTTTTAATCACAACACCGTTAAGCCCCAGAAACACACCGCCATTCACGCGGCGCGGGTCAATGCGTTTTTTCAATCGGCGCAGCGCCATAAGGTTCAAGGCCGTGGTAAATTTTGACCATATCGAGCCATTTAAAGCCTCTTGGAAAAAGGCCCCAATCAGCTTGGCCGTGCCCTCTGCTGTTTTAAGGGCAATATTGCCCGTAAACCCGTCCGTTACAACCACATCCGCTCCGCCAGACGAAATATCATTGCCTTCAACATATCCAATATAGTTCAAATCAAGCTGGCTTTGCGATAGGCGCTCATGGGCCGCCTTGATAACAGCATTGCCTTTAAGATCTTCGGTGCCGACATTTAACAGGCCCACAGATGGGTGCTCTTTTTTATAGATTGCGTGATAATAGGCCTCACCCAGCACAGCAAATTCAGTGAGCTGCGCGGCGTCGCATTCAATATTCGCGCCGACATCTAAGACAACACACATGCCATCTTCGCGCGGCCAACTCGCGGCAATAGCGGGGCGCTGCACACCGCGTTTCATCCGAAGCTGTAATTTGGACATAGCCATTAGCGCGCCTGTATTTCCCGCAGATACAGCAATTTCAGCGCGGCCAGCTTTCACAGCTGCAATAGCATTCCACATGCTTGATCCCTTGCCCTTACGCAAAGCATGGGAGGGCTTATCTTCCATGCTGATAACTTTTTCAGTATGCAGGATTTCAACACGTTCGCGCGTGCGCGGACATTTCAACAAAATCGGCTGAATCTGGGCTTCATCGCCATGCAATAAAAACCGCGCGCGCCGGCCTTGGCCTTCATGTTTTAGAAAATATTCTATACCAGCCAAAACTATGCTGGGCGCATGATCTCCGCCCATAGCATCTATCGATATAATTAATCCATCCAGCATTACGGCTCGCACTTAAGACAATGCCTAGCCTATAGAGTGATACGCAAAATTTCTCTAGCTTTTTTAGGAGATTTCCTGTTCACGACTTAAAGAGTTAAATTTTACCAGTTCATCTGCGTTAAATTACGGTAGAATTACCGCAAATCATCCCTATTTAACGGGTGCAAATTTGGGGAAATCAAAATCACAAAGCGCGATTTGGCCCAAAGTTTTTTTATCTAAGGATTCCGAAAAAATCTGGGTGTAAGATATGATTCTAGATTTAAATGCTGGCGCCAGCGGATTATCTTCAACCCCTGACAAACTATCAAAGGCCGCTGACAAGGCTTGGCTGTCATTGCCATAATCAGAATTAATCGTGTCAGAATTAAGCGTATCAGAGCCAACCGTATCAGGCTTAAGCAAAAGCGCCTCTGTGTAGATTTTCACGCGGGCGTAAAAATGACTAATCATTGGCTTTATACGCTTGGCGACGCCTGTGTCAGATATGCCAAGCTCTCGCAAAGCCACTTCAAAATCATCTTTCATCTCATCAAATAAAGCTTGGCCAAGACGGCTGCCCTGCTCGCCATGCTGATTTAGCGCCTTTAGAATACACGCCATATGCAAGGTTAAAACATCAATCCGGCCATCATAATTATCAGATATGCGGCCATCACCGTAAAATACAGCCTTACGCGATTGCTCCATAATTATACGGTAGATTCGCCGCGCATCTGTCTTAGCGGCGTCTGATTGGCCAAAAAACTTCGATAAAAGCCCCATATACTCTCTCTCCTCGCATTTTATGACCACAAATACCATAAACTGTTGCAAATATATCAATCTATTTCAAAACCATTCAAATGTTTGTGAGTTTTTAGCAGCTTTGGCCTTGCCCTGCTCTGCGACATTATGTACGAAAACTCGCAGATATAAAGCATATGGAATTTAATACGCACAATATGAAATTAGGCCGTAAATCATATATATTAAAACTGTCTTGTGCAGCTTTTATTGGCTTAGCGCTCACGGCTTGCAATCCAATTCTTCGGACACATGGCTATGTCGCCGCTGGTGAGGATAAGCCGCAAACGGTTAACCCCGAAACAGATACAAAAACAAGCGTTTTAGCCCGTCTTGGCAATCCATCTATTCGATCAACATTTGATGAAGATACAGAGATAGATACGTGGTATTACATGAACTCCGTGCGGCAGCGTTACGCCTATTTGCGCCCGCAAATTCAAGAACGTAATATTACGGCAATCACATTTAATGAAGACGGCCAAGTGTCTAAGGTCGCTGAATATGGCATCGAAGATGGCCGTTATGTCAATTACTCGAATCGCAAGACGCCAACACGCGGACGTGAATTATCAGTATTAGAGCAAATTTTCGGCACGATTGGCCGAATACCAGTTGACCGTCTAGGCGGGCAGAACAATCAATTACCGGGGGGAGGAGCCGGCCGAAATCCGGGTAGACCTTAATATAATAGTCTGCCATTGGCCGCGCCTTAATAAACACCTGATCAAGCCCCGCTTGGTCAGGTGTTTTAAGTTTTAGCCGCGCTTAATTTAATTTAAAAATGCGTATATCCCGTTTTTGGAAATATCATTACATTGCCTTGCGCGTCTTGGCATGTCACTTTGGGCGCATCTGAACTCTCGCTCACATGGCCAATTTTTGTAAGGCGCAATCCAGTTTTACTCGCAGCAGCCAATAGCCCCTCTGACATATTTGCAGGGGCTGTAAATATAAGCTCATAATCATCACCAAATGTCAAAAGCTCTATCAAAGCGGCCAGCGGATCATCTTGCGCAAGCGCCCAATCTTTGGCATCAGGTGCAAAGGGTATGCGGTTGAAATTCAACATAATATTGACCGCGCTAGCTTTGGCTATATGGCGCGCATCTGAGAGTAAGCCGTCAGAAATATCCGCACAAGCGCTCGCATATTGACGCAAGGCTTTCCGAAATAATAATCGCGGCTCTGGCCGAAGATAGGCATTTTCAAAGGCCCATAATGCTGGCCCCGTTGGCGGCGGGATAATCGCCTTGCCTGTCACATAGTGACATCCCAGCATCGCCGCACCCAAGGTCCCCGTCACCCAAACATCATCGCCAATTTGCGCGGCGCTGCGCGTGACCATTTGCCCGCTAGGCACCTCGCCAATAAAGGTCGCGCTAATCACCATCGGCCCGTCTGTACGGACAGTATCTCCGCCAAAAAGCGTAAAGTCATAGCTTTGTTGTGCATCGCGCAGCCCTGCGGCGAATCCTGCGAAGAATTTTATATCCGCGCGATTTGGCCATGCAATAGACAGTAAATATCCGGCGGGCCGCGCAGCTTTGGCCGCTAAGTCCGAGAGGTTCGTGCGCAGCAAACGCTCTGCCGTATCTGCGCCATATCGCCCTTTGGCGAAATGCACGCCCTCCACGAAGCTGTCTTTGGTTAGGACAAGGTCAAATCCGCCGCGCGGTTTATATATGGCCGCATCATCAAGCAGCCCAAATCCGCCTGCCCCCGCCAATGGGGCTAAATATGTTTGGATTAGGGAAAATTCATCCATATAGTTTTCATAAAGGGTACTAGCCGTCAATAACACCAAATTCTGCGGCGCGGACGGATTTTGCAATCGCGTCTAAAATGCCGTTTGCCATAGCTGGTTCTTTCCCATCGAAAAATTGATTGGCTAGGCTGACATATTCGCTGATAATAACAAGCGCTGGAATGTCAGGGCGGCGCATAATTTCAAAGCTCGCTGCGCGTAACAAGGCTCGCAATGTCATGTCAAGGCGGCGCAAAGGCCATTTCTGGGGCAATTTTTCTGAAATTTTAGTATCAATATTATCTTGGAACTCTACCGTACCCAATGCGATGTCTTCAAAAAAAGCCTCATCCACACGCATCATACCCAGCTCATCTTCATGGCCAAAACGATGGTCAATAAATTGGCGAATCACAACTTTTGACGGCTCGCTTGAGGATTCCATTTGATAGAGCGCTTGAATCACAGCCATACGGGCTGCGCGGCGAAGTTTCGGATTGGCCCCGCCAGATGGCTTCGCTGCGCTCATGACGCCGCGTTTAATTCATTGCGTATCTTAATCATTTTAACGGTAGCATTGGCCGCGAAACCGCCTTTATTTTTCTGGTCAACCTTGGAGCGCGCAATAGCTTGCGCCTCATTTTCAACGGTAATAATTCCGTTGCCAATCGCCAATTGTTGATTTACCGCCAAATCCATCAGCGCCCGCGCGCTTTCTTCGCAGACGTAATCATAATGGGTTGTCTCTCCGCGAATAACGCAGCCCAGCGCGACATAGCCATCATAGCCAGCCTTGGCGGCTTCGGCATAGCTAATCACATGCGGAATCTCGAGCGCGCCGGGCACATTGACCTTAGTAACTTGCGCGCCAGCCTCTTGTAAAACAGCCAGCGCTCCGCTCAACAGATCTTCTGAAATAGCTTCATAATAGCGGGCTTCGATAACAAGAATTTTCATAGGGTTTTTACTCATGCGTTAGTGACCACCTTTGATAAGCGGCGTAATGCCTGTTAATTCAAGCTCATACGCCTCTAGCCCGATAATTTTTGGCATTGTATGCGTTATTAAGCGCATTTTGCGCACGCCTTGATGGTTGAGCATCTGAGCGCCAACACCATATTCGCGAATTGTCTGCTGGGTGCGGTCAATATGGCTTTTATGCGCGCCAAGGCGCTCAAGCAATGTATCGATAGAACCTTCTCGAATCAGGATTAATACGGCATGGCCATCATAATCAGCCAACTGCTTCATCGCATCCCAAATCAAGCCCGAGCGCGGGCTCTCTTCATATAAAATATCGCCCGCAAAATCGACCTTGTGAACCCGAACCAGCGATTCTTTACCTGAGGCTGCCTTGCCTTTGGACAGCGCAACATGGGCCAGATTATCTAAATAGTTGCGGTAAACATGTATCTTAAAATTATCGCCATGTTGCGAGGTAAAATCAGATGAGGCCACATGGCGTACGAAATGATCTTTTTTCATCCGGTAAGCAACAAGGTCTTCGATTGTCCCAATATTAAGCTGATGCAATTTAGCAAATTTTACCAAATCCGGCAGGCGCGCCATTGTCCCGTCATCATTCATAATCTCGCAAATCACAGCCGATGGATTCAGCCCCGCAATACGAGATATATCAACCGAGGCTTCTGTGTGGCCCGTTCGCACTAACACCCCGCCATCGCGCGCGATAATCGGGAACATATGTCCCGGCGAGACAATATCGCCCTCACGCGAATCTGGATCAATTGCCGTTTGAATTGTATGGCTTCGGTCCCCTGCACTAATCCCAGTGGTGACGCCTTCGCGAGCTTCAATGGATTGGGTGAAGGCCGTTTCAAATCGAGATTTATTATCCGCACTCATATTGCGCAGACCCAAGGCCTCTGCACGCGCCTCTTCCATAGCAAGACAGATTAGGCCGCGGCCATATTTGGCCATAAAATTGACAGCATCAGGGGTCGCAAATTGCGCGGGGATAATCAAATCACCTTCATTTTCGCGGTCCTCAGCATCGACGAGGATATACATGCGCCCATTTCGTGCATCATTGATGATTTCTTCTGGCGTTGCCAAATCGAATTTTTCACTCGCTTCGGCGGCATTAACATTTGTCACTATATCTACCCTTTATTGGTCATGTGAGCGAGATAACGCGCCACATAGCGGGCTATCAAGTCAATTTCCAGATTTACTTTATCGCCGGTTTTTAAGCGCCCTAATGTCGTGACATCCCATGTATGCGGGATAATATTGACATCAAATTGCGCCCCCTCAACATCATTGACAGTCAGGGACACACCGTCAATCGTTATAGACCCTTTTGGCGCAATCCCAAAGGCCATATCTTGCGGAGCTTCAAATCGTAATCTATGCGAGCCGCCAATCTCTTCAATAGATAGCAGCGTCCCCGTCCCGTCAACATGACCGCTGACCATATGCCCGCCAAGCTCGTCTTTGCCAGTCAGGGCGCGCTCTAGGTTTACTCTTGTCCCTGCCTGCCAGGTGCTCATAGTGGTTTTAGCTAGGCTCTCATCTGACACCTCAAAGGCATACCAGTTCTGTCCGTCTGTTTGGCCCTTTTCAATCACGGTCATACAAGCGCCCGAATGCGCGATAGACGCGCCAATATCAATGCCATCCACATCATAGCTACAGGCAATATCCATGCGCGTATCGCCGCCCCATTCATTAGAAGCTTGCTCGCCCGCGCTGCGGGTCACGGATTTAACCGTGCCTATATCTGTGATAATCCCTGTAAACATTAGCTTATTGTCTCATATTCTTCGTGAAGGTCATCACCTAACTCAGTTATATTCACACGGGTGAAATTTCGGCTTTGGGTTAAGTCCTTTAATCCTAGCTCGCCAATGCAATCACGCCCGTCTCCGCCTAAAATAAGCGGCGCGCGGAACCAGTCAATGCGGTCAATCGCGCGGGCCTTGACAAAACTTGCCGCCAAAGTTCCGCCGCCCTCAACCAGCAAAGTCGATACACCTTGGCGAAACATGAAATCAAGCGCGGCAACTATATCGAGCTGCCCCGCATAAGGCACAGGGAATAGCCGAATAGATAGCTCTTTTAAAGCTTGCGCTTTTTCTCCCTCATCATTTTTGCAAAAAACCCATACGGGCGTTTTATGCGCGGTTTTCGCCAGCTCTGATTCTGGCGATAGGCGTAAATGCGTATCAAAGATAATACGAATCGGGTCAGGCTCCCCGTCAATTCGCGTGGTAAGCTGCGGATTATCAATCACCGCCGTATTGGCCCCCACAGCAATTGCGTCATGGCGCGCCCGAAGCCGCCGCCCTGCTGCGCGCGATTTCTCGCCTGTAATCCATTCTGACATACCATTGGAGAGCGCAATTTTCCCGTCAAGAGATGTCGCAAGCTTTAATGTAATTTGCGGACGGGCCAAAGTTATTTGTCTTCACCGCTTGGCCGGTCAAGCATTTCTTCTTCGATAAATGTCTCAAAATCTTGGGTCGCGCGAAAGTCTTTATAGACCGAGGCATAGCGCACATAGGCGACCTTATCCAGCCCCGCCAGCCCCTCCATGACAAGCGCCCCAATATGGTCAGACGTAATGTCAGAATTACCGTCGCTTTCAAGCTGGCGCACAACGCCGCTTATCATTTGTTCAATACGCTCTGGTTCTACGGGTCGTTTTTGCAGGGCTATCATCACCGAGCGGGCGAGCTTATCACGGTCAAATACGGTGCGGCGACCTGATTTTTTGATAACGGTTAATTCGCGCAGCTGAACACGCTCAAAAGTGGTAAAGCGCCCCGCACATTTCCCGCACAGGCGGCGGCGGCGCACAGTTGTGTTATCTTCGGCCTGACGGCTATCTTTGACCTGTGTATCTTCGGAACTACAAAATGGGCAACGCATAGGGGCTAGCTAGCACATTTGCGCAGAGGTGCAAATGGGTAAGCATGCAAATGGGTTTAGCCGCTTATACAAGGAGGGTTACACTTTCCGAGATAATCGCCTAGCCATAAATCGGGAACCGATTTGTTAGCTCAATCACGCGCCGCTTGACGCTCTCTTCCACGTCTGGATTGCCTTTGGGGTTGTCCGCCAGCGCATCTAAAACTTCGGCCATTAACTGCCCGATAAGTGTGAATTCTTTGGTGCCAAATCCGCGTGTTGTCCCCGCAGGCGAGCCAACGCGAATGCCCGATGTGATGGTGAATTTCTCTTTATCAAAGGGAATGCCATTTTTATTACAGGTAATATAAGCGCGGCCCAGAGCTTTCTCCGCGGCATTGCCTTTGACCCCTTTGGGAGAGAGGTCAATCAGCGCCAAATGCGTATCCGTCCCGCCCGTCACAACGGCATAGCCTGCATCAACTAAGGCAGCGGCCATAGCGCGGCAATTATCAATCACGGCCTGTCCATAAGCTTTAAATTCAGGCTTAAGTGCATCGCCAAAGGCGGCGGCCTTACCCGCAATGACATGCATAAGCGGGCCGCCTTGCAGCCCCGGGAAAATGGCTGAGTTAAATTTCTTGGCGAGTTTTTCATCATTGGTCAAAATCATGCCGCCGCGCGGGCCGCGCAAAGTTTTATGCGTTGTTGTTGTCGCCACATGGGCGTGCGGGAATGGCGATGGATGGGTACCGCCCGCGACAAGCCCTGCGAAATGCGCCATATCGACATGGAGATAGGCCCCAACCTTGTCAGCGATTGCGCGGAAACGCGCGAAATCTATCTGGCGCGAATAGGCCGAACCGCCGCAAATAATCAGCTTGGGTTTATGCGCAAGCGCAAGCGCTTCAACTTTGTCATAATCAATCAGATTTGTGTCTTGGGTCACGCCATAAGCAATGGCGTTGAACCACTTGCCCGACATGTTAGGCGGCGCGCCATGCGTTAAATGTCCGCCAGAGGCCAAATCCATACCTAAAATCGTATCACCCGGCTGGAGTAGTGCCAAAAACACACCTTGATTGGCTTGGCTGCCTGAATTGGGCTGCACATTGGCAAAGCCGCAATTAAATAATTCGCAAGCCCGATCAATGGC
>CALFUN010000007.1 GCA_937929915.1 uncultured Caulobacterales bacterium
TGACCCTCACAAACCTAATCTCAAACCCCAATATCAGCATGAGAGATTACAAAGCATGGTTAACATCTAAAAAACGACAACGAACAAACGGTTAATATTATTGAAAAAAAGTGATTTTTTATCACTTTCTTACAGTTCATACCCCTAAAACAACAAAACCAAGCCGTAAGCTTGGTTAAATGTCCTCGTAAAATTTATAATTTTGGCTATAATTTATAGACCGATAGCGGCTTGAAATATTGCGCTATTTGGGAATGTGCACATTCCGCCAGCTGCGATCGCCAAACCATAAGGCATTTTCGTCTCATCCCGAAACATTGTTAGCATCCATTGCATTGTCATTAAACGTACAGGAATAAATTGACGGCCTACCAATAAAAACAATGCCAAAGCCCCGCCAAACATAGCTGTGTAAACAATAAAATTTAAAGCATCTGGCCATGTAAGCCATAAAGCCGTAGCCGCCATCAATTTAGCATCGCCGCCGCCAAGCCAACCAAATGCAAACATTGCAAAACCTGCTAAGAAAAATACACTTCCAACCGCCAGATGCGTTCCCAATTCTGGGAAGCCTTGCCATGTAAAAGGCACGGTTAATATAAAGCCTGCAATCAAAACAAGACTAATCCAATTTGGGATCGTCATGGAGCTTGCATCTTTTAACGCCGCAATAATGAGCGGCATGGAAAATATGAAAAATAATATAGGTGCTAAAATCATAACTAAAATTCCAAAGGAAGATATTTTAGTTAGTGTATAAAATATTTATGTTAATTTTGCGTTGCTTCATCTAAGTGATAGCGAAATTTATTTTTCATTTGAAAGCCTAATTGGGCACGTCAGGTGTATTATCAAGTGCAGTTCCAAAACTACCATATGTTTCAAAAATACTTGTGCCTAACAATCTAGCACCAGAAATAATAGCTACTGCAATTAATGCCGCAATCAGGCCATATTCGATTGCCGTAGCCCCGCTTTCATCTTTTAGGAATTCCATCATTACAAAACCTTATGTAAGCCAATTATATTCTATTTACTTATGCATTAATTATTCTGAATTTATTAAAATTTCATAATAATATATAAGAAAAAGGCTGCCATGAAGGCAGCCTAATATTAGTACTAAATAACAATTATATAGTAAGAAACTTATAATTTATATTACTCAGGAACTTCAATTGCATCTAATGCAGTAGAAACATCAGTAAACTTTGAGTTCACAGAAGTACCGACAGCACGTGCACCAACAATAAGGGCAACTGCGATAAGTGCTGCGATTAGGCCATATTCAATAGCTGTTGCACCAGATTCGTCTTTAATAAAACGAGACATAAGATTTTGCATAACATTACTCCCACGTATGCTTTTTCAGAGAGGATAACCCTCATTTAAATACAGGGTCATCCCTGATGTAATCGCTTATAGAGAGATGAAATTACTATCCGGTTAGAAAGTACGGTAAATTATTCGTAAAATTGCAAAAATCTGAAATATTCAAGATAATCACAGATAATTATGCAATATACATTATATATATAGGCCGAAAATTCGTGTAGTTTTTCATTACATAAAGCCTCTAACACCTCAAATTTTATTCAATATTGTAAAAATAGGCGATTTTCTTGTTGATTGGCGCATATTTGTAAACCCTTCATTCACCACATCTAGTTATAGATGAGGAAACTTTCGGAGATTACCCATGCGGTCCTTGACATTTTCTACAGCTATTATGATTGCCATATTGGCATCAAACCCTAGTTTTGCGCAAAATGGTGGTGTCGACAATTATAGTATCGAATTAAATAAAACTGAAATTGTTAGATTACCACGTGCCGCTAGCGCAATATTGGTTGGCAATCCTGATATTGCTGACGTGTCTGTGCATTCACTCGATACAATTTTCGTTGTTGGCCGAGGATATGGCGAAACAAATCTTATCATTTTAGATCAAGCCGGCAATAAAATGCTGGAAGCCGATCTAAATGTTGTCAATACATTACCAGATCATGGCGTACGCTTGTTTAATGCAAAACAACGCGAAACATATAGCTGCATTCCATATTGCCAGCCCTCTCCTGTATTAGGTGACAATACACGGTTTGTTTCCAATAATACGAATACGAACCCTGAGCTAACTCCTGCTTCGGCATTTCTTAATAATTCCACAAATTCTGCTAACCGCAATAATAATACGACATCAGACTTAGCTGGACCTAACGATAGTCTTAATGACGGTGATGAGTTCTCGCAACGTGATGATTTTAATAATTAAGCGAATAATTAACCCAAAACCTCTCATAATTGCGCAGCTAATCGCTGCGTTTAACGGTTTTTTAAATATAATTATTACCTAAATATTAACGCCTATAACATATCTTTTCTCTCTACATCTGATGCTACAAATATGTAAAAGCTGAGTGGGAGCCTGTGATGTTTGATAATTACAAGTCTTTGCGAACGCGCATGAGACGATATTCACAGAATCAAGACGGCGCAACAGCAATAGAGTTTGCACTTGTCGCCCTGCCTTTCTTTGCGCTTGTATTTGCTATTATCGAACTGGCGATTATCTTTTTCATCGGATCAGCCTTAAGTCATGCTGTATCAGAATCAGGCCGCCTTATCAGAACTGGGAACTTCCAAGATTGCGGCGGCGCGCCAGTCTTTAAGAGCCTCGTTTGCGAAAACATGCAAGGCCTTGCAGGGTGTTCTCAAAACTTGACTATAGACGTTATTTCTCGTCCTGAGTTTAAAGATATTCAACTCCCCGATCAAAGAGAACTCGAAGATGATGGCACGGGTGAACAAGTCGCTCCAGATGGAGATTTTGATAGCGCACCTGCAAGTACGCCCGTTGTTGTCCAAGCCACATTTTATTACAAGCTAGCTCTCCCGCCGCAATTAACACGTTTGGAATCTACGCCAGGGTCAGGTATTCGGGTCATTAAATCCACAACAGCGTTTCTCACTGAACCGTTCCCGCCATCATCCGCCTGCCCGCCAACGCCAGGCACTTAATTATAAATTTCATTCAAATGATTTCGACATGACTCACAACATAAAAGATATATGCAATGATAAAGTTTAAACCTAAATTGACATCAAAGCCTCTCAATCCTTTAAAGGCTATACGCAATTTCAAGGATGATAAATCTGGCATAGCCGCTATTGAATTTGCTTTTATCGCGCCCATCATGATTGCAATTTACTTTGGCCTCGCTGAAGTTGCGAGCGCTATTAATGTAGATAGGCGTGTGTCCCATACGGCCAATGTCGTTGGTGATTTAGCCACACAAAACACCGAAGTTACTAATGAAGATGTCAGTGAAATTTTTGCAGCGGCTTTACGGGTTTTAAGTTTAAATGATGTTAGCGATGTGACCATTGAGCTAACAAGTTATGAATTAGATGAAAATGACAATCCAAGAGCCTTAGGCCAAGCCATCTTAAATGCGGGCCAAAACTTACCTGCATTTGATCCTGATACGGTTGATTCACGTATTTTAAATTCAACCTCTGGCGTTGTCGTTGCCCGTATAGCCTATTCATACACACCGCTAAAATTACGATTTACAGATACAGACATAAATCTAACCGAAATCTTTCTCTTAAAACCGCGCCGCTCTGCGAGCGTGCCCATAGGCGATGACATTGATTTACCTGTTACATGTTCAGCAACAAATATAACGAATGTGACTTGCGGGGGTACATCGAGTTAAATTATGGGTCTAAATATTGTGACCTTATAGCTTCAAGCTCGGTATCTTGAATACCGAGCTTTTCTTTTGCATATCGTTCAATATTCCCCATACCGTCTAATGACGCCTCCAAAAACTCAGGCGCTACACCAAACATAGGCCAAAGCGCTTGTGGGTCAATCTCACGGCCATAACGCTTGGAAAACATTTTTGCCGCAGGTTCAATAATAGCTTCAATGTCAACAGCTTCAAGCGTGAGCATATAATCGGCCATAATATCGTCTCGCGATACGCCTAAAATACCTTGCACAAGCGCGCATAGCGTCCCGGTGCGATCTTTACCCGCTGCGCAATGTACCAACACACCTGCATCTTCGTTCGGTTTAGGATGACCCAGAAACCGCAAACTATCTCCGAAGATTTTCTGAAAAGCTGCATCATGCGGACGCGCTGTATAAGAACGCATCATATAGCCATGAGCATCATCGGCCGTCATCAGCTCATGCTGCAAAAAAGCTTCATGCGGCGCAACTTTATTATCTTCATGATTTGGAGGATCAGCATAGGTAAAAACTTGCGGCGCATTTGATGGCACTCGCGACGGCTGGCGTGCGCGTTCTGGCCCGTGCCGTAAATCAACAATAAGGCCAATACCTAAGGCCGAAATATCGCTATGGTCTTCATCATTTAAATTATTTAAATGCGCTGACCGAAAGAGATAGCCTGATCGCAATGTGCGGCCATCATGACCTTTATAGGCTCCAAAATCACGGAAGTTATAAATAGAACTATAAGGCCGAATTCGCTCGGAATTTTCAATTAAAGACATATCTCTCTATACCATGTGAAACATAACGCACCATATAGAAAACGGCTCCGCAGTGGGAGCCGTCAAATAAATATGACTTATAAGCTCTCATCTGAGCGTAAATTAAAACGCTTTATGCCTCCGCGACTAATTTTGCAGATTCCGAAGCCTCAAAACGGCTCCAAACACCATCTTCGCCGTGCCATTTACCCTCTGTGGCGCCTTTAGAATATTCAGTAGCGCGCGCTTCAAAGAAGTTTGCATGCTCAACACCATTCAAAATTTCTGTCAACCAAGGCAAAGGATGCTCTTTAATGCCATAAAGTTTTGGCAAGCCTAACTGCCCCAAACGCCAATCTGCAATATAGCGAATATATTGTTTAATATCTTCTGCTGCCATACCTTCAACTGGCCCCATATCAAAAGCCAAATCGATAAATTTATCTTCCAGCTTAATCACCGTCTTGCAGCAATCCACAATATCATCTTTAACAGCTTGGGTCAGCGCTCCTGTTTCTTTGGCAAAGGTATGGAACATTTTAATCATACCTTCGCAATGCAGGCTTTCATCACGAATAGACCATGTCACGATCTGGCCCATGCCTTTCATTTTATTCTGGCGCGGAAAATTCATCAACATGGCAAATGATGCGAAAAGTTGTAAGCCTTCAGTAAAGCCGCCAAAAACAGCCATAGAGGTTAGAATTTCGCGCTCACTGCCCACACCGAATTTACCCAAATAGTCATGCTTTGCCGCCATCTCTTCATATTCCATAAAGGCGGAAAATTCAGAATCAGGCATGCCGATTGTTTCAAGCAAGAGAGCATAAGCCGCAATATGTACCGTTTCCATATTCGAAAATGCCGCCAGCATCATACGCACTTCAACAGGTTTAAAGAGCGGCATGTAATTTTCCATGTAATTCCCGCCAACCTCGACATCAGATTGGGTAAAGAAGCGGAAAATTTGTGTCAGTAAGTTCTTTTCAGCATCCGTCAGGTTTTTCGCCCAATCTTTACAATCTTCCCCAAGCGGCACTTCTTCGGGCATCCAATGAACCTGTTGTTGTTTTTGCCAAAATTCATAGGCCCATGGGTAACGAAACGGCTTATAGCTATGACTTGGCACAAGCAGACCTGATCCGGATTTTTTGATAAAATCTATATTGCCCATAATAATTCCCCGAGACTGACTTAAACTGAAAATTGCGCAAATATAAGTCCAGCAAGTGAAAACCCACATATGGTTTTGCGCAAATTGAATATAACTACATCTAGTAGAGAAACATGTTAAAATGCAATATAAAAAAGCGGCACATGTATATTTTGTCGCAATTTATCTGTGGACACCTTGGCACAAACACACGGAATTTATCCCCCAATCAGATAAGATTTGCAAGAGAGCGGCAACATGTCCATATACGCAGCGATGCTAACCCCTTATGAAACCAAGAATGTTTAATCGAACAGCAACATTTTTTAGACTTTTGCGCACAGGCTGGGTGCTTATCCGCCATGATGCGCTTGTCCCTGCTGAATATGCTCCGCTTGTCCCGCTTCCCATACGCTTGATTGGCGCGGTGTCACGAATTTTTAGCTTTGGCAATCGCAAAGGCAATGCAGGCGAGAGGTTTGCCAATGCGCTCGAAGCCCTTGGCCCAGCTTACATCAAATTCGGGCAGATATTATCCACACGCGGGGATATGTTTGATGCCGAATTTGCCGAAGGACTCTCTCGCCTTAAAGATAAAGTCCCTCCCTTTCCCATGAAAACAGCCGAAACCATGCTCAAAGAGGCTTGGGGTGAGCCGTGGGAAGCAAAGCTTGAAACCCTGTCAGAGCCCGTCGCAGCCGCCTCTGTGGCACAAGTCCATAAAGCCACGCTGAAAACGGGCGAAATCGTAGCTGTAAAAATTCTGCGCCCCAATATCCAAACGCGCATGACACGGGACATGGCCGTTATTGGGCTTGTTGCTAGGCTCGCCCATAATTTTGTGCCCAAATTACGCCGCCTGCGACCTAAAGATTTCGTCAAAGAAGCGCGGCGTGCCGTCATGTTAGAACTCGACTTACGCCTAGAAGCTGCCGCCGCGTCCGAACTGAGTGAAATCGCAGATGAAACACGCCTCTTTCGTGTCCCAGCTCTACATTGGGATTTAGTTGAGAAAAACGTCATGGTTTCAGAATGGATCGACGGTATTCACCTCTCCTCCCCCGAAATTCTCACCGATCCATCTATTGACCGCAAAGACCTTGCACGCCAAATTATTCAGAGCTTTCTGGCTTCAACATTTGAATATGGCGTCTTCCATGCCGATATGCATGAAGGCAATATGATCGTCGATACGGACGGCAATCTTGTTTTGCTCGATTTTGGCATTCTCGGCCGTCTTGGCGATGAGGAAATTCGTTTTGAGATTGATACGCTCTTTGGGTTCTTACAGCGCGATTATCAAAAAATCGCGCAGGTGCATTTTGATATTGGATATGTCCCGCCCCATCACAGCGTCGAAGAATTTGCCAGTGCTCTGCGCGCTGTTGGCGAGCCTATATTTGGCAAAAAAGCCGAAGATGTATCTATGGC
The DNA here is from genome assembly GCA_937929915.1 of uncultured Caulobacterales bacterium. GTDB lineage: Bacteria > Pseudomonadota > Alphaproteobacteria > Caulobacterales > Maricaulaceae > Litorimonas. Next base: position 7,091 of record CALFUN010000007.1, read on the forward strand.
CAAGGTGTTATTACAGCTTTTGGAAATCACTGAAATTTTTGATATGGAACTCCAGCCGCAACTTATTCTTTTACAAAAAACCATGATGCAAACCGAAGGCGTAGCACGCCGTCTCGACCCTGTCTTTGACATGTGGGAAGCTAGCCGCCCGATTGTTGAAAAAGCCGTGCGCAGAGAATTGGGGCCAGAGCGCTACATAAATGACTTTCTCGATGGATTAGAACGCACACGCAAAACACTCAAAAACCTGCCTGATGCCACAGATAATATCGCGCGGCTTGCTCAAGCTTGGGTCGATGGTGATATTAATTTATCACAGCCGTCATCACAAATGTCCGGCTCTAAAACACCTCCTAATAACAGACACCCTATCTTAAAACCCATCGGCTTTACAGCCTTAGGCGCAGCCATAGCTTTGGCTGGCGCTTGGGCCGCTGGACAGCTATAGACATATTCTATGACAAAACGCATCTTACTCATCATTGGCGGCGGAATCGCGGCTTATAAATCCCTTTTCCTGATCCGTGAACTCGCGAAACGCGGCATAGACAGCCGTGTGATTATCACACGCGGCGGCACAGAATTTGTTACGCCTTTATCGGCTGGAGCCTTATCGGGTGATAAAGTTTATACTGATTTATGGAATCTAACGGATGAAGCCGAAATGGGGCATATTGAACTCTCCCGCCAAGCCGATTTAATCGTTGTGGCCCCCGCAACAGCCAATATGCTAGCCCAAGCCGCGCACGGTGTGGCTGGTGACCTGGCCACGACGACGTTGCTGGCAACAGATAAGCGCGTTTTATTTGCCCCCGCCATGAATGTGCGTATGTGGGAAGCTGCGTCAACGCAGCGTAATGTAGAGCAGCTTAAGCAAGACGGGGCTCTGTTTATCGGCCCCGATGCAGGCGCTATGGCTTGTGGAGAATTTGGCGATGGACGCATGGCCGAGCCAAATATTATCGCCGACAGAATTGAAGCTGCACTTCTGGGCGATATGACATTAGACGGGCTGCGCGCGCCAAAATCTTTGAAAGGTAAACGTGCCTTGATTACCGCAGGGCCAACGCGCGAGCCGATAGATCCTGTACGCTATTTATCTAATCAAAGCTCTGGCAAGCAAGGCTATGCCATAGCCCAAGCCTTAGCAGATCTGGGTGCTGAGGTAACGCTTGTCTCTGGGCCAGTTGACCTGCCTGCCCCGCTTGGCGTAACCCGTATCATGGTCGAGACGGCACTCGACATGCTGGCCGCCTGCGAAGATAGCCTGCCGAGCGATATATTTGTGTCTGTTGCCGCCGTAGCGGATTGGCGTCCTGCCAAAACAACGGCGCAAAAAACAAAAAAGCCTAAAAATGGCCCGCCGCCATTAGAGCTGATTGAAAACCCTGATATTCTTAAAACGCTATGTGAACATGAAAAACGGCCTGAATTAGTCATCGGATTTGCTGCAGAAACACATGATGTTATCGCGCAAGCTCGGGCCAAACGCCTGCGCAAAACATGTGATTGGATTGTCGCCAATGATGTCTCTGGCGATGTCATGGGCGGTAATGAAAATGCGATGATCTTAGTGACACAAGATGGCGAGGAGTGTTGGCCGCGTATGGAAAAAATACACGCAGCTCGTAAGCTTGCGCACTCTATCGCAAATGCGCTAGGCTCATCAAATTAGAGGAGCTAATATCATGAAACGCTCAATATTTACTACGAGCCTATTGACCATTTCGGCGCTCATTGCCGCGCCGCATGCTATCGCCGATAATATCGCAAATTGCGAAATCGTCTTAATGGAAACTATTGAGGATGAAAGCGGTAAAGGTCATGCACAAATCGCAAGTTACCGCCCAGCGGCAGATTTCATTGCAAGCGTATATAGCCGCGATTCCGAAGTTATCAACGATATTGATGGGCTGAAAATTCGCGCGCTGCTATGTAGCCGCCAAGATGTGATTATTACGGATTCAGACTTTAAGATTTTAGCAACGGGCGTACCTTTTGTTTTATCGCAAAATTTTGACAGTACAGACTCTGATTTATTGACATATTTCTTTCAAGACGGACACTTTCAATATATTCATAAAGGCGCAGATTTACCTGAAAAGACACGCGGCGTTCTCACCGCGCGTATGGAAGATTTTAATAGCCGCGAAGATGAAATTGCAGCGTTAAACGCAGCTCTTACAGCCCAAGCCGGCGAAGCGGCATCTGATAATACGGATAAAGAGGCTGAGGCTGAAAAAACACCCGATGATGAGAGTGTAAATGAAGAGGCCGTGATTGATAAGGGCATAGACATTGTCAAAATCGAATCCGACAAAACGCTGGATGCCGCCGATAGTAAAACAGAACCAACCCTCAAAGACGAGGCGGACATTGAACCTGAAGCAGAAATTGAAATTGTGGAATTGGAAACGGCGGTTGAAGAAACAATCCCTCAACCTTCTAAACCCGATGAAGATAACCCTCAAAAAGACATACCCGAAAAAGATGATAATTAAATCATCTTGCGCATCTCAAGCTAGTCAACACTTCTTACAAAAGGCCGCTACCCATGCCCCTCACGGTTGAAATTAAACCTTTAGATCATTTCGGAGACTTAGCCCTTCCGCAATATGAAACGCTCTTGGCAGCAGGTGCAGATTTACGCGCCGCTCTGCCTCAAGACGCGCCTATGGTGCTAGAAATTGGCGCGCGCGCTCTTGTCCCAACGGGATTTGCTATGGCCTTGCCAGCGGGCTACGAAGCGCAAATTCGCCCGCGCTCGGGCCTGGCTTATAAGCACGGGATTACATGCTTAAATACACCTGGAACGATTGACGCAGATTATCGCGGCGAGGTCAAAGTTCTTTTGATAAATCACGGACAAGACGCTTTTACAATTCAGCGCGGTGAACGCATTGCGCAAATGGTCATTGCCCCAATTACGCAGCCAAGCTTCACCCGCGTTGAAACCCTTTCTGATACGAGTCGCGGTGAAGGTGGTTTTGGCAGCACTGGCGTAAAATAAACAAACCCCATAGGAGAGAGATACTCATGACAGACCTTATTCGCGGAAAAATCTACGATAATATCATGCAGACTATGGGCAATACCCCGCTCATACGGCTGCCGCATATAACAGAAGGTATTGACGCCGATTTATGTTATAAGCTTGAATTTTTTAACCCTATTGCCTCCGTCAAAGACCGCATCGGCATTGCTATGATAGAAGGCCTCGAAGCGTCTGGGCAACTGAAACCCGGCGGTATTATTGTTGAACCCACCTCTGGCAATACAGGTATCGCGATAGCTTTTGCCGCGGCAGCCAAAGGCTATAAGGCCATTCTTGTGATGCCAGAGCAAATGTCGATAGAGCGCCGAAAGATGATGAAATTGCTTGGGGCTGAACTCGTCTTAACCGAAGCGGCTGGCGGTATCCCTGGCGCAATGGCCAAGGCCGATGAGATATGCGCCAAAACACCTGGCGCTGTACAGGCAGGTCAATTCGTCAATCCTGCCAATCCAATGATACATTACAAAACCACAGGCCCAGAGATTTGGCATGATTGCGGCGGGCAAGTGGACGCCTTTATCGCAGGCGTAGGCACAGGCGGCACATTATCTGGCACAGGAAAATTCTTAAAGGAGAAAAATCCAAACTGCCAGATTATCGCCGTAGAGCCTGAAACCAGCCCAATGATGTCCGAAGGCACCAAAGGCCCGCATAAGATTCAAGGGATCGGCGCAGGATTTCTGCCTGATACTTTGGATATGGATATTGTCGATGATATTGTGAAAATTAGCAATGACGCCGCCTTTGGCACAGCCAAACATGTCGCCGCCGCAGACGGAGTTCCGATTGGTATTTCATCTGGCGCCGCCGTTGCAGCCAGCTTAATCATGGGCGCGCGGCCAGAGATGAAAGGCAAGCGCATCGTCACGATCATCCCAAGCTTTGCCGAGCGTTACCTATCAACGCCTTTATTTGATTAGAAGCATGCGGAACTAGCCACGTCAGGAAAACTATGAAATCCGCACAAGTTGAACGCTATGCCCGCCATCTTGTTTTAAAAGAGATTGGCGGAGCGGGTCAGCAAGCTTTACTGGCCGCGCGCGTAGCGATTGTGGGCGGCGGCGGACTTGGCGGGCCTGCAGGGCTTTATTTGGCCGCAGCAGGTATTGGCCATATTACGATTATTGATGATGATGTTGTCGATGCGTCCAATCTACAGCGGCAAGTCCAATTTGTAACCACAAATATTGGCATGAGTAAAGCCGTTGTCATGGCCGATACACTCGCTGACTTAAATCCTGACATTACCACACAAACTCATAATACGCGGCTGACCTTAGCAAACGCCCAAGCGCTTTTATCAGGCCATGACATTATCCTAGACGGTGTGGATGATTTCAACACGCGGTTCATTATAAATACGGCTGCAATCGCCCTTAAAACACCGCTCATCTCTGGCGCGCTAGGACGGTTTAACGGGCAAGTCAGTGTCTTTGGGCAGACTGAAAACAGCCCGTGTTACCGCTGTCTTGTCCCAGATATTCCCCCTGATGCGCAAACATGTTCTGCCGTAGGCGTTATCGGTGCATTAGCGGGTGTTATCGGATCCGTTATGGCGATGGAGGCAATAAAGCTCATTACCAAAGCTGGGCAAAATTTAGATGGGCGCTTATGGCTTTATGATGGCCTAACATGCGAAAGCCGGACGATCTCGCTTCCGCGCGACCCTAAATGCCCAGCTTGCGGTCCCTCAGCCAAAGTTCTGTAAGCAAAGACAACACAGCGCCCTTACTGTATGTATTGATTAGTAACGCACACCAAAGCGGTTACGGCGGCCTGTAAACCCAAATCCATTATCAAAACGACGGTTGAAATTATAAAATCCAAGGCGTGATAAGTTAGAAGGTTGCTCGACAAGTGAGCGCTGGAATTGCTCATCCGTAGCCGCGCGGCGCGAAGATATGTCTGCATTTCGGCTTGCAATACGTTCGCGCGATGCATTTGCATCTTGTTGTGTACGGCGATTAATGCGGGCGACCTCTATGCGGGCCAAAGCATTTTGATCGGCGCGAGGTAATTGCAAAGCTTGATGGCGATATACCTGCACGCCAGCTTCGCACGTGACATTAAACGAGCCTTTTTTATGCCCATGACCACTACAATGAGCCAATGCAACATTGGGCAGAGCCATAGCTGCGAGAGTGACACCTAATAAGACAGATTTTTTCATCATGTTCTCCTATTTATGAAAGAACTGTCTCAAAAAATACAGGAAGCCGCTATGCTTTGCACTTAACGGGCGAAAACCATATTCAGCTTACGCCCATTTATTAAGGGTTTATTAACCATAAATTTCCCTCAAAATATTGATTACTAAGCTTTATTTCAAAAAGCTCGCACAATTATCACAAAGGCTTCATTTCTGAACGTAGCGGCCTCATTAAGCTTACGTCCCTGATAAAGAGCGATACGCCGTACGAATCATCGCCTCTTCATCAATGAAACTATTCAGGCTCTCATAATCTTTTAGCGGCCGCGCTTTAACAATCGCATCAACCGTTTGCCCTTTATCCATACGCGCTTTTACGCGCGCCTGCACATCTGCGAGTATATCGCGTGTTTTTTGCAAATCTGCTTTTGTTGATAATGGCCCATGCCCGGGAATAATTTTTGTATCACCATTTGCCAATGATAATGCCAAATCATGCGCTGCAATCATCCCTGCGACGTTGCCGCCGCCGTCAATATCCACAAATGGAAACAAGCCTTGGAAGTAATTATCGCCCATATGAATGATATTGGCTTCTTCAAAGACAACAATAGAATCGCCTGCCGTATGCGCAGATGGTGTGTGAATCGCTTTCACAGTATGGTCATTAAAATGTAATGTCGCTTTGTCAGAAAACGTCATATTTGGCCATGTATTCGGCGCGGTCGGAGTAGATTGTCCACTTTTCGCGCGCGGGCTTGGGAAAGGTTTACTCATACGTTCAAAAACATTATCATGAGCTATGATAGTTGCGCCAACGGCCCGCATTTCTGCATTCGCGCCTGTATGGTCGCCATGGTGATGTGTGTTGTGAACAAAGCGAATAGGCTGATCCGTCAAACCGCCAATCGTGTCGATAATTTCTTGGCCAAATTGCGAGAACTTATCATCAACAATATACACGCCGTCTTCACCAACGGAAACACCAATATTACCGCCAGGGCCAAGGAGCATAAAAAAGCCATCTCCTAATTCTTCAACAGTAATGTTTTTCTTTGGCGCTTCGGCCTCGCCTTGTGCATTGGCTGTCCTCTCAGCTGGGTTGCCGCACGCCACCAAGCCTAAAGTCAGTAAGGATGTGAGAATATATTTTTTCATAAGAACAATCTCTTTGTTAGGAAGGGGTTATTGTAAGAAAGCGTTACGAGGCCAGAGAGAAACTTTTCCCTGGCGGTAAGACGCGGTCTGGGCAAGCATGATGATCCATCAAGGCGCGAATATTGATTAAAACTTTCTCGCCCATTTCGCGGCGCGATTCATGTGTTGCCGAACCAATATGCGGTGTCAGGATAACATTATCTAATTTCAACAGATCATCATGCGGCTTTGCATCATTTTCAAAAACATCCAAACCCGCACCGCCAATTTGCCCTGTCTCCAACGCCCTAGCCAAAGCAGATTCGTCAATGACCTCCCCGCGAGCGGTGTTGACGATAAAACTATCAGGTTTCATCCGTGCCAGACGGTCTTTATCAATCAAATGATGCGTTAATGGCGTATATGGACAATTCAAAGAGACAATGTCTACGCAGCCAAGCATCTCATCTAAATCTGCATGATAATGTGCCCCCAAAGCCGTCTCAATTCCCGCAGGGACTGGGTGACGATTATGATAATGCACAGATAGGCCAAACGCATTGGCCCGCTTTGCGACAGCTTGGCCAATACGGCCCATACCGACAATACCAAGCGCCTTGCCTTTGACGCGGCTCCCGAGCATATGCGTTGGCGCCCAGCCTTCAAACGTGCCTGCGCGCATCATACGATCGCCTTCAATCAGGCGGCGCGGAACTGATAAGATCAAAGCCATTGCTAAATCAGCTGTATCTTCTGTTAATACGCCGGGGGTGTTGGTAACAGTCACGCCGCGCCGATAAGCGGCCCCGCGGTCAATATGATCTGTCCCTGCGCCAAAATTTGCGATTAAGCGTAACCTCGGGCCAGCCGCCGCAATCACATCAGCATTTATATCATCGCTGACCGTCGGCACAAACACATCACAATCGGCAATGCCTGCCTTTAACTCATCTTGTGTTAGCGGCCTGTCATCCATGCGCAATACAGCCTCAAACAAATCAGCCATGCGCGTTTCAATCTCGGACGGTAAGCGGCGTGTGATGAAAACTCTGGGTGTTTTGGCCATACGGGAATTTGGCGCTTTTTATACAAAATTTCAATAGCTAGACATGCAAAAATTTACCTTTGTTAACGCGCTATTAAGCATAAAGCGGCAATCTATCGACATGATAATGCGCAAATTCTGTTTCACAACCTTAACTCTCTGCCTAATGCCTTTTGGCGCTTATGCGCAAATCAATGCCTCAGCGCCGACTATAAGTAATTCTACGGCAAGTTCAGGGGCTGACCAAACTTTGGCAAAACCGCAAATACGGCGCATAGTAAAAGCGCCGCCAAGTTTTAAAAACATCTATCACGTCACATCCGATCAAACACCATCAGGCTTTCAAGTTCCGCGCTTTGTTTCGCTGAAATTTGGGAAGGTCAATGGCCGCAAAGGCCCGAGCCGCGAGCACCAAATTGCTTGGCAATATCAACGCCGCGGTTTGCCATTGCTCGTTGTGGCTGAAACAGAAATGTGGCGCAAAGTCCGCGACATTACAGGTGATGAAAGCTGGGTTCGCAAACCTGCCTTATCAGGCGAGAAATTTGTTCTAACCCTCGAAGATACCGCCCTGCGCGCAAAACCAAAAGCCGATGCCCGCATTAACGCACAAAGCGATCCTGATGCCGTATTAAAACTCGAAAGCTGCACCGATACAAATTGGTGCAAGGTCGTGGCAAAGAACGGCCTGAAGGGCTGGGCGCCGCGTCACAAATTATGGGGCGCGGAGGTTTTAAATTAATTCCTCACGGTGTTTTTAACACACGTCCCGCAACAGCCTCTAATTTTGCTAGCAGCGCAGGGTCACGGTTTTCTGGAGCCGTGATAATCGCGACATCTAGGCAGGTTTCAATTCCTTGAGGCGACGGCATACGTTTTTGCGCAGCCAGCGCTGTGATAATTTCGCGCACCGCCGCTTTGGCCAGACCCGCGTTTTTCATCAAGACGGCAATAACGCTGGCCACATCAACATTGCCGTGGCCCTCATGCCAGCAATCATAATCTGTCACCATGGCCACAGTCGCATAAGGCAATTCGGCCTCGCGCGCGAGTTTGGCTTCGGGCATGTTGGTCATACCAATCACATCACAGCCCCACGCCCGGTACATATGGCTTTCGGCTTTGGTTGAGAATTGCGGCCCTTCCATCGCCAGATATGTCCCGCCATGATGAACATTCGCACCTGCTATTTTGGCGGCTTGGCCAGCTAATTTTGCAAGGCGGCGGCAAATCGGATCCGCTGCAGAGACATGGGCAACACAGCCTTTGCCAAAAAAAGATGTTTCACGCTTAAATGTGCGGTCAATGAATTGATCAATGATGACAAAATCACCTGGCGGATATTGTTCTTGTAGAGAGCCAACAGCCGATAAGGACAAAATATCCGTACAGCCTGCTCGCTTAAGCGCGTCAATATTTGCCCGGTAATTCACATCGCTGGGTGAGAGGGCATGTGCACGGCCATGACGCGGTAAAAACCGTAATTTCACCCCGTTCATCTCTGCAAAGAGTATATCATCCGATGGCTGCCCCCATGGCGTATCTATACTGATCCATTGCGGGTTTTCCAGCCCCTCAAGATCATATAAACCTGAGCCGCCTAATACCCCTAAAACCCACTCACTCATAACAACCTCATTCACATTATATCGTCTTACCCTATAAAAAAACCGCCTATTATAACAGGCGGTTTTTTAAAATTAAATGTGACGCGTCTTGCAGACGGCCTAATGCTCTACGTCACGCCAAACACGCTGATAGGTAAACCAAAGCAGGATGGATAGGATAAGCAGATATAGCATGACTTTAAGGCCAGTGGCCTTACGAACTTCCAATTTTGGATCCGAGGCCCATGCGATAAATTCGGTCACATCCGCCGCCATTTGCTCAACCGTAGCTTCGGGTGCAGGCACCGTTTTAATCTCGCCTGTATGGTGATCTTCCACAGTTGTTGGCGCATATTCTACCAAGCCCTCTGAGAGAGGCGCAGCCATAGCAATTTTAAACCCGTCCATAACAGGATTATAATGCTGTCCTGGCGCCAGTTCTATATCATCTGGTTTTGGCGTATCGTAAGAAATCAGCAAATTATACAGATAATCAGCCCCGCCATTCCGCGCTTTGACCATAACAGATAAATCTGGCGGCAAAGCCCCGCCATTAGAGGCGCGTGCGGCCGCTTCATTTGGAAAAATCGCTGGGAATTTATCCGCTGGAATGCCTGTCCGTTCTATGGCATCGCCCGTATCAGCATCAATATCGGTAATTTGCCAATCTGCTGCGAAATTTTTAATCAGTGGATTATCATTCGGGTTTTTATAATCAGGATTATAAAAGGGCGCGCCTTTATCACCCAAATGGCGAAAGGCAACATGTTTTAGCTGATGGCAAGCGGAACACACCTCTCGGTAAACTTGATAGCCGCGCTGCGCCGCCGCTTTGTCATATGTTCCGAAAAGGCCATTAAAATGCCAGTGCTTATGCACCATCTTATAATCGCTTTTACCGCCCCCCGCCGCATAGGCGATACTTGAGACAGTTGCGATGACAACAGCGCCAATAAAGGCAACATTTTTAAGTGTTTTAAACGTCATATCCGTCTCCCTATTCTGCAGCGGCAGGTACATGAGCCTTTGACCCAAGCACGGATTTCGTAATGGATTCAGGCCGTATCAGAGGTTTTTCAACCAGACCTAAAATCGGTAAGATAATGAGGAAATAAGCAAAGTAATAAATTGTCGAGATTTGCGACAAACGATAGAATGTCAAACCAACATCACCCAGCTTGAAGACATAATTATCTGGCGTTTCAGCACCGCACCAACCTAGAAGGAAACAGAACACCAAGAAAATCAAGAAGAACCATTTTGCAACAGGGCGGAAGCGCATAGAGCGCACTTTAGATGAATCAAGCCATGGTAAAATAAATAGCACAACAATCGCACCAATCATCAATAAGATACCTAATAGCTTATCTGGAACAGCGCGCAAAATCGCATAAAATGGCAAGAAATACCATTCTGGCACAATATGCGCGGGAGTTTGCAAAGCATTGGCTTCGATATAATTATCGGCATGGCCCAATGAATCTGGCAGATAGAATAAGAAGAATGCAAATATCAGCAAGAACACAACCAGAGCAAAAGCATCTTTAATCGTATAAAACGGATGAAAACTCAGCGTATCTGATTTGGTTTTTGGTGTCACGCCAATCGGGTTGTTTTGTCCAACATGATGCAAAGCCCAAACATGCAGACCAACGAGAGCAGCAATCACGAATGGAAGCAAGTAATGCAGCGCAAAGAAGCGGTTTAATGTAGCATTATTGACTGCATATCCGCCAAGCAGCCATTGCTGCAAAGTCTCGCCGACAAATGGAACTGCGCCAAAAAAGCCTGTAATCACAGTTGCGCCCCAGAAAGACATTTGCCCCCAAGGCAATGTATATCCCAGAAAGGCCGTTGCCATCATAATCAGATAAATCAAGCAGCCTATAATCCAAAGCAATTCACGCGGCGCCTTGTAAGAGCCGTAATAAAGCGCTCTGAACATGTGCATATAAACAGCCAAGAAGAACATAGACGCGCCCACGGCATGTAAGGGCTGCAACATCCATCCAAATGGCACATCGCGTTTAATACGCTGTACAGATTCAAATGCCATATCGACATTTGGCACATAATGCATAGCCAGAATAATCCCGGAGAGAATTTGCGTCATTAAGCATAAGGTCAAAATGCCGCCAAATGTCCACCAATAATTCAAATTGCGCGGAGACGGGAATGTCATGAAATCTGCGCCCATGCGGATAATCGGCAAACGCTGATCTAACCACTTTTCAGCGGCATATTTTGGTTCATATGTAGATGGATGTCCTGACATGTTACCCTACCTTGATCACTGTGTCGGAAATATATGTATAATTTGGGATTTCCATATTCTTAGGCGCTGGGCCTTTACGAACACGGCCTGATGTATCGTAATGCGAGCCATGGCACGGGCAATACCACCCATTAAAGTCGCCAGCCTCGCCAAGCGGGATGCAGCCAAAATGCGTACACACTCCAATCATGACCAAAAAGCGCGGATCCACGGAACCATCTGCCTTTGGAATAAGACGTGAGCTATCTTCCGCGGGATCAGGGCAATCTGCAAGATTGGTGCTTTCGGCCTCGGCAATTTCTGCCGGTGTGCGGTGGCGCACAAAGACAGGTTTGCCGCGCCAGAGCATCTTAACTTGCTGGCCTTCATCAATGCGCGATAAGTCAATCTCGATAGAGCCTGCCGCCAACGTATCTGCCGCCTTGCCCATTTGCGCGATTAGCGGCCAAGCGAGAGAGGCTGCGCCTGCGGCTGCAACAGCGCCCGTGGCTATAAATATAAAATCGCGCTTTGTTTCATCTTGCGGCGCGTCTGTTTTTGTCATGGCATCAGACATGGTCTGTCCACTCCTGTTCTAGTCAATTTCATTCCCTGAGCAGGGCTTTAGTCACATCTACATCAAAATGCCACAATTTATTCGCGTCAGAACGCCGCAATTTGACATCAATCACAGGCTTTACGCAGCTTTTGCCTGTTTTTACTGGCTATTCATATCAAAACACAACCTTACAGGCCAATGCCCCCATATTATCACCTATCAATTTGTGGGTATTACATAATTATCAGAATCGTCAGAATTAGGCCTAATAGTTAGGACTGCTGTCTTGCAAAATACCCAAAACGCGCTAACAGGCGGTATGCGTGTGACCCTCTACCAACCCGACATAGCCGCTAATCTTGGTGCGGTTATGCGGACAACAGCCTGTTTTAATACAACACTTTCCATTATAGAGCCTTGCGGATTTCCGCTATCTGCAAAATCTCTGCGCCGCGCGGCTATGGATTATGGCACGCCGCAAAATCTGATACGGCATAGTAGCTGGGAGACCTATGATGCCACCCCGCACGCAGGGCGGCGGGTCTTATTAACCACACACGGCGCAACGTCTTTAACTGACTTTGTTTTCACCCCAAATGACGAGCTTATATTTGGCCAAGAGAGCGCAGGGGTTCCAGATTATGTTCACGCTGCCATGGACGCGCGCGTCATCATTCCTATATCTGAACAAGCCCGCTCTTTTAATCTGTCCAATGCCGTTGCGATTGTTTTATGGGAAGCTCTGCGGCAGACAGATCAGCTACCCTAAGAACCGGCTTATGACAGACAATACATATCCAATCATTTGGCCACCACCCAATCCGCAAAAATTATCAGGTCAATGGGTCAAGCTTATGGCCTTAAATTGGGACAAACATGGCACAGACTTAGCCGCACATATTACAGGCCCGGGCACTGAAAATCTATGGAATTACATGTCTATAGGGCCGTTTAAAGCTCTGCCTGATTTGATCGCGGCCTACGACCTTATCCGAAAAGACAATGGCTGGGTCACGCTCGCGATTACCGACACGGCAACCCAGCGCGCCTTCGGTCTTGTGAGCTATATGCGCATACGCCCAAAACATGGCAGCGCAGAGGTTGGATGCGTCCTTTACAGCCGCGCCCTACAGCGCAGTACGGGCGCAACCGAAGTCATTTACCTCATGGCGAAATATATATTCGACACGCTCGGCTATCGCCGCTTTGAATGGAAATGTCATAACGATAATAAAGCCTCAAAAGCCGCCGCTTTAAGGTTTGGGTTTCAATATGAAGGTTTATTCCGTAAGGATATGATCTCAAAAGGCAAAAACCGAGATACGGCTTGGTTTGCTATGACTGATGATGATTGGCCCATAATTCGAAAGGGATTCGAAACATGGCTCAATGCAGATAACTTTAATGAAACGGGCCAACAACACCGTACGCTCATGGAATGCCGAGAAAATCATGTTTAAACAAAAAAAAGATACCGCCGCCGCATGGTTCAAAACACTTCGCAATGACATATGCGCCGAATTTGAAGCTCTAGAGCGCGAAGCCCCAAGTCATCTTTATTCAGGCAAAGCCGGGGCATTTGAATTTAAAGACTGGCAGCGCAAAGTCGACAATGGGGGCGGCGGAACGGGCGGTATGCTACGCGGGCGATTATTTGAAAAATGCGGCGTCCATATTTCCGTCGTTAAAGGCGAATTTGACGGCGAGATGCGCGAAAAAACACCGGGCGCAAAGGATGATCCGCGCTTTTGGGCCGCGGGAATTTCCCTCATTGCGCATATGCACAATCCGCGCGTGCCTGCTGTGCATATGAATACGCGCTATATTGTGACAACCCGCGATTGGTTTGGCGGCGGTGCCGATCTAACGCCTACACAAGCCATTGACCGCACCCAAAACTCGCAAGATGCCATAGACTTTCATGCAGGCATGAAAGCCGCTTGCGCGGGGCATGATGTGGCTGATTATCCAAGATTTAAAGACTGGTGCGATGAATATTTCCACTTACAGCACCGTGAGGAGCCGCGCGGTATTGGCGGGATTTTCTATGATCGCCATAATAGCGGTGATTGGGACGCCGATTTTGCGTTCACGCAAGATGTCGGACGACATTTTCTAAAAACCTATAGCGCGATCGTGCGACGACGTATGAATGAGCCTTGGACGCAAGATGAGCGCGAGGAACAACTCATCACGCGCGGGCGCTATGTGGAGTTTAACTTACTTTGGGATCGCGGCACGACATTCGGGTTAAAAACAGGCGGAAACGTCGATACGATTTTATCATCCATGCCCCCCATCGTAAAATGGCCTTAACTGCAATCTTACGGATAGTCTACTAGGCAAGCCATCAGAAATATGGTATAAATCTATATGAAAAAACTTTTGTTTATAAGTGTAACGGCAATTTTTATCAGTGGAATAGCGTTGACCAGTTACGCGCAGGTCATCGTTTCAGGTAAAGGTCCACAGCAAATTTGCTATGAGAAAGCCTTATACGGCAATTCAGGTACAAAAGCCGCAATCCAATCATGTAATGAAGGCTTAGAGCGAGCTTTATCCAGCAAGGACAAAGCGGCCACTTATGTTAATCGCGGAATCTTATACATGCGCAAGTCCGAGTATAATGCCGCGCGCGCTGATTATGAAAATGCGATCGCAACAAACCCTAATCTACCCGAAGCTTATATGAATTACGGTGCAGTATTAATTCATTTAAATGAAAATGATGCTGCATTAGAGGCCTTAAACACCGCCATAAATGATTTTGACTCACAGCACCTACATCAAGCTCTTTATAACCGCGCTATTATATATGATCGTAAAGATAACTTTCGGGATGCCTATTTAGATTTAAAGCGCGCTCTTGAGTTGCGACCTGATTGGGAAGATGCAAAAACTGCGATTACGAGATATAAAGTTGTAACAAAAACCGCAAGTTAAATATCGCTCTCAAAGACCATTACACGTGCAATGAAATAATAACCTCATTGTTAACCAGTTTAGGCCTTGAGTTTACCAAGCTTTTCTTTATTTTCCCCGCAAAACTCTAAATATGATTGCGGCACAAGCATGAAAAAAATACAGCCTTCCTATGATTATGATGATTTGATCATCAGCGGTGAACAAAGCTTGTTTGGGCCAGGAAACGCCAAATTGCCCTTGCCGCCAATGCTTATGCTCGACCGCATCACGCATATGTCAGAAACGGGCGGTGAATTTGATAAAGGGCAACTCATAGCCGAATTAGATGTTAATCCTGATCTCTGGTTTTTCGAATGTCATTTCAAAGATGACCCTGTGATGCCCGGCTGCCTTGGACTTGATGCCATGTGGCAATTAGTAGGCTTCTGGCTCGGTTGGTCAGGCTCACCCGGGCGCGGGCGCGCCCTCGGTGTCGGCGAAGTGAAATTTACAGGCCAAGTCACGCCTGACATTAAAAATGTGCGATATGAAATTGACTTAAAGCGCGTTATCCGCAGAAAGCTTGTACTCGGTATAGCTGATGGCCGTATGTATGCCGATGATGAATTAATTTATAGAGCAAAAGACTTGCGGGTTGGATTATTTATTCCGCAAGATGGAGAATAAAATGCGCCGGGTTGTTGTTACAGGATTGGGGATTGTCTCTTGCATTGGGAATAATGTTGATGATGTTGCTGCCAATTTAAAGGCAGGTCGCTCAGGCATCACCAAAGACGAAAAAATGGCCGAATTTGGCTTTCGTAGTCAAATCTCTGGACGGCCAGAAATCAACGCCAAAGACTTTATCGAAAAACGCTCTATGCGGTTCATGGCCGATGCAGCCGCTTGGAGCGCGATCTCCATGCAACAAGCCATTGATGATGCAGGCCTAACGCCAGAGCAGGTGTCGCATGAACGTACAGGCATCATTGCAGGGTCTGGCGGGCCATCCTCACTAGAAATTGTTCGCGCCGCTGACATTACACGAAAAAATAATTCACCAAAACGCATTGGGCCATTTGCCGTCCCCAAAGCAATGTCCTCGACTGTCTCTGCAACTCTAGCAACACATTTCAAAATTAAAGGCGTGAATTACTCCATCACCTCTGCATGTACCACATCCTTGCATTGCATAGGCGCAGCATGCGAACAAATCCAATGGGGCAAGCAAGACATTATGTTTGCGGGCGGCGGCGAAGAAATTGAATGGACCATGTCTTCACTCTTTGATGCTATGGGGGCAATGAGTAGCAAGTATAATGATAGCCCAAAAACAGCAAGCCGCGCATTTGACGCAACGCGTGATGGTTTTATCATTGCTGGCGGCGCAGGCATGCTTGTCCTCGAAGATTATGAGCATGCGATTGCACGTGGGGCAAAAATTTACGCTGAAATCGTAGGCTATGCGGCCACATCAGATGGATATGACATGGTTGCCCCGTCTGGCGAAGGGGCCGAGCGCGCAATGCGCATGGCTCTTAAAAGCGCAGGGCTTGAAACGGTTGATTATATCAACCCGCATGCCACCTCAACGCCAGTCGGCGATGTCGCAGAAACCAAAGCCATTGAACGTGTCTTTGGCCTTAACGGGCCTTATGTGTCTGCAACCAAATGCTTAACAGGCCACAGCCTCGGCGCAGCGGGCGTTCAAGAAGCCATTTACACACTTCTCATGATGGACAGAAATTTTGTTGCCCCTAGCATCAATATAACTACGCTCGACCCCGAGCTGCCTGCCATCAATATAGCGCGCGAAGCCATTGAAACCGATGTGAATATTGCCATGTCAAATAGTTTTGGGTTTGGCGGTACGAATGGCAGCGTGATTTTTGCTAAAATAACATAAGCCTCTTTATTTAAATACCTGCATTTAAATATCTGCCTTATTTGCGACTAGATTTAAAAATAGTGCCATTTTCAATAAAATGTGATGATGCGATTGCAAGACGGACAGTTATAGAGGCAAAATGATTATAGAAAAAACACGTAGACATGGCAAAATAAAACGTAAATTGCCCCTAAATGCCGCCCTTATGCTAGGCACTTTCACCGCCTTCATATGCACAGCACAAACCAGCCACGCTCAAGACTCAATTTTCGACATTCCTGCGCCGCATAATGAGAGCTATGCAGATGTTGGGGTCGCTGGCGTTGTCCGCGACACATATGTTGGGAGCGGCGAAACAGAAACACTCGCCTTGCCATTTATAAATGCCGAATATAAGGGCCGTTTATTTGTTAAACCGGGCTTAGGCGCAGGTGTTTACGCCATTAAAAATGATCGGTTTCGTTTATCAGCCTCGGCCAATCTTGCTCTTGGCCGCGATACCGAAGACACACCTTTCAAAGACCTTGGGCTTAATGAAGACCTATTAGAAATTGATACAACAGTGACCGTCGCCGTTGCTGGGCGATATTACCTGCCCTTTGGTGCCATTGATGTCTTAGGCACCATTCCTGTTGGCGGAGATTTAGACGGCCAGCGCCTTGATACCTTATTCACAACAGAAATTAAGCCGATGAAAAAGTTACGCATCACCCCTGGGGTGCGCGCAACCTATCAATCATCTGGCTGGCTCAATTCCATTTATGGCGTAAATGCAGAACAAGCGACAACAATAGGCATTGATGAGTTTTCAACCGGCGGACAAATTGCAACTGTTGGCGCCCATGCCGTTGGCTATTATCAGCTTCCAAATAATTTTGAGATCGTTGGCCTTGTAAATTATTCACGTCTTTTAGGCGATGTACAAGATAGTCCGCTCACCGATTCCAATAACGGTATTACAGCAGCGCTAGGTATTGCAAAACAGTTTTAGCAACAGGAAATTTAACACGGCAATCCGTGTTAAATTCCAACCATTAGACTAGCCAACAGCCTGAAATCACTTTAGTCTACGCCCAACACACATATTTACCCTGAGGCACGTTATGGCTGAACAAATTTTCCCAACAGGTAGCTTAATGGCAGGCAAGCGCGGCCTGATAATGGGCGTAGCGAATAAGAATTCTATCGCTTGGGCGATTGCCCGCCAACTCGCGGCCCAAGGCGCAGAACTCGCCTTTACATATCAAGGGGAAAAACTCCTACGCCGTGTCAAACCTTTGGCTGAAAGCGTCTTACCAAAAGGGGCAAATGGCGAGCCCATTTTATGTGATTGCGATGTAACAAATGATCAGCAAATGGAGCGCACATTCCAGACCTTAAAAGAAAAATGGGGGAAGATAGATTTCCTAGTTCACGCGATTGCCTTTGCAGGTAAGGATCAGCTTGAAGGCTCTTTCATTGATAATACAACGCGTGATGGATTTAAATCAGCGCTTGATATTTCAGCCTATAGCTTTGTCGATGCAGGTCGCCGCGCATCCCAAATCATGAATGATGGCGGAGCTATGATTACGCTGACATATCTAGGCTCGGAACGCGTTGTCCCGAATTATAATGTCATGGGCGTAGCTAAGGCCGCACTTGAAGCCAGCACACGCTATATGGCCGCCGATCTCGGCCCGCGCCAAATCCGCGTCAATGCCATTTCCGCTGGCCCAATTAAAACACTCGCAGCCGCAGGCATTGGCTCAGGCCGGCATATGTTTCGCTTCAACAAAGCTGCCAGCGCCTTACAAGACAATACGGATCCGATGGGCGTTGCGGGGGCGGCGCTTTATCTGCTCTCAGATTTAGGCCTGTCTTGCACAGGCGAAACCCATCATGTTGATGGTGGTTTCCACGCAATCGGCATGCCCCAAGAAGGCCCGCTACGCGATAGTATGCCCGATTAAACCGTCACTGGCGTCTTAGGTTTTATTGAATGACCGGCTTGCCCATAAAATCAAAGCTATAAGCGGAAATTGCAAGGCTACGCGCAACCAAAGCGTGGCCGTGCTTGTCTCTATATCGCCAAAGCCAACCCCAGCTATCGCCATATAGATATTCGCGGGCAGCACGGCGAGTAAATATAAACTCAGCCATAGACCCGTTTTCTGCTGATATTTTGGCCATAATAAACCGATTGCAAAGACAAGCTCCATCAGCCCTGTCATCCAGACAATCGGATATTTAAACGGCAGAAATGGCGGAACAATCGCAGCAAAACTGTCGTCATGCACAAAATGTAAAATACCCGCCGCAAAGAAAAACACAGCCAGTAACGCGCAAATCATATATTTAAAGCGTTTCATTATCCGCAAATC
The DNA here is from genome assembly GCA_937929915.1 of uncultured Caulobacterales bacterium. Taxonomy (GTDB): domain Bacteria; phylum Pseudomonadota; class Alphaproteobacteria; order Caulobacterales; family Maricaulaceae; genus Litorimonas. The sequence continues at coordinate 26,052 of CALFUN010000007.1, forward strand.
TATCTTCAATGACCCGGCCTTCAAATATAATTTCACTGGGCCCGCAGAGCTTTGCCCATGTCATGCGTAATTTGACAAAATCTTCACTCGGGACAATCTCGCCCGCAGCCTCTTTAATCTCTTTGGACGGCCATTGCGCATAGGCATAAAACACACCGCCTGTACCGCCATGCAAGCGAGAGCCAAGCGCGCCGCAGTCATTTTTGAAAAACTCGGTAATACCGCTCCAGCACGCGATAAATTTACGGCGATTGGCCAGACTATCTGACAAGAGCGTAAATTTATAAGCGACGCAATACATAGGCTATTACGGCCTCTAACCGTCTTGTTCCATATCCGCGAGACGGGCGGCTTGGTCTTCGGCAATCAACGCTTCGACAACTTCTCCAAGCTCATCACCTGCGACGATTTTATCAAGCTTATAAAGTGTCAGGTTAATACGGTGATCTGTAACGCGCCCTTGCGGGTAATTATAGGTACGAATACGCTCAGACCGATCCCCCGAGCCAACCTGCCCTTTGCGCTCTTCGGAACGCTGGGCATCCATGCGCTGCTTTTCCATATCATAGAGCTTCATTTTCAACATACGTTCAGCATTGGCGCGGTTCATATGTTGTGATTTGGCATCGCAAACAACAACAACACCTGTCGGCACATGTGTCATACGCACGGCACTATCTGTTTTATTGACATGCTGCCCGCCCGCGCCTGAAGCTCGCATCGTATCGACGCGTACATCATTCATGGAAAAACCAATATCAATATCTTCAGGCTCTGGCAGGACGGCTACGGTCGCGGCAGATGTATGGATGCGGCCTTGCGTTTCGGTCACGGGCACGCGTTGTACGCGGTGAACACCCGATTCAAATTTCAAACGACCATAAGCGCCACTGCCTGAGACAGAGGCAACAATCTCTTTATATCCGCCCATATCGGCTTCATTGGCCGTTTCAACCTCAACCTTCCAGCCTTGAAGCTGTGCAAAGCGGCTATACATGGCAAATAAATCACCCGCAAAAATAGCCGCTTCATCCCCGCCAGTCCCTGCGCGAATTTCTAGAACAATCGAGGCGTTATCATCTTTATCTTTTGGCAAAAGCAGAAGCGAGACATCTTTTTCAACATCTGGTAATTTCTCTTTGAGAGATTGCAATTCTTCACGCGCCATTGATCCCATTTCAGGATCATCTTTCATGATTTCTAAATCAGCCATTTCCGCGCGCAGCTCTTGTAGCTTGCGCACCCCTTCAGCCACAGGACGCAGTTCTGCATAATCCTTACCGAGCTGGACAATTTCGTTACTATCCATCGTCGCGCCCATACGCGCTTCAATTTGTTCGAACCGGTCTAGGACTTGGGCCAATTTTATGTCAGAAATATTCATAAAGGCGGCTTAGGACGTTAAAACTCTGAGGTCAAACCGAAGAATAAAGTTTGTGGGCGTCCTGGGAAGAAACGCTCATTCCCAAAAGCAAAATCAGCACGGTCTGCATAGATCGCATCAAAAAGATTATCAATACGGCCAAAAATACGTAGATTATCCGTCACATCAAATGCACTTCGCAGCACAAAAATATTATGCCCGTCATAGCTTTGCGTATTGCCGGGATTGGTAAAATAGCTCCCGACATGACGCCATTCAATTTCTGCACTAAAGCGTTCACTTGGAAAAACAATGGCGCGCATATTAGCCAGCGTATCGGGCGCCGTATCCACACGGTCGCCATCTGTGATGGTATTGGATATATCAACGCTGCCGTTGAAGTTTAAATTCACATCGTCAAAGTCATAAGTGTGACGCGCAACCGTGCCGTCCCCAGACAGACTTAACCAATCTGTAATTTGCGCCGCAAAAGAGCCTTCAAGACCGATATGTTTTGTTTGCCCATTGGCCACGCTAAATCCATCAGAATTACGAAAAAAGAAATTATCTTTCCATTGCGAAAAAGCCGCAGCTTCAAAGGTCAAAGCCCCATTTCCAAATTTCACGCCCGCCTCTACGCTATCAAGGGTTTCCACCCGCGCTTCGCCGCCTGTTTGGTTAAGCTGCACGGAATATAGATCAACCGTTTGAGGCGCACGCGCGCCGCGCGCCGCTCTAGCATAAATATTTAGGTTATCATTGACCTCATGGCGCAAGCTCACCTTCGGGGTCACAACAAAGAAATCATCTTCGCGGTCAGCCAAACGAATAAAACGCCCCGAACGGCCATCCGTGGTTTGGTTATTATAATCATAACGCGTATATTCCGCTCGCGCGCCAATATCTAAAACCGTTTTATCCCCGAGCCAAAAATCTTTTTGTACATAGGCCGCGCCGACCACACTATCGACTTCATAATCATAATGCAGGCCTTGAGTGAAAGAAAAAACAGTTTCATTTTCTTGAAACTCAAATAATTTACCTTCGGTATATTCCACATCAATACCGATATTCCAGTTATCAGAGAATAGCGCACTTTGTAGGCCCACAGATGTATGGCGGTTTTCCTCCAGCGCTTGCCCTGGTACAAAATGGCGCAAGAATCGTAAATCTATATGGCGGGCATAGGGCGTAAATTGCAGCGTCGCATCCCCGCCAATATCACGAGAAAAACTGGCTTGAGTACGATAGGTTCTATTATCGCGAAAGGCTTCTGGGTTTGGATTGGTAAAGCGCACATCAGGGTCACGCAGCAAGGCTTCGCCTTGCGGGCCGCCGTCAATATCTTGTAAAAACCCTGCCGTTTCTTGATTAAGGTTTTGAAACGAACTGAGCCAGTTGACATCCCATCCCCCAAGCTCGCCGCGATATTTAAGCTGGATCTTTTGTTGATCAAACCCGCTATCATCGCGAAAGCCATTATCATGATTGGCCGTCACAGCCAGACGAAAATCCCCAACACTATGAGCCGCTGTTACGCCTGCAAATCCGTCCGAGCTGCCTAATAAACGTATGCGCGTCGGGTTCTCGATATTTTGAGATTGAATATTAATTAAGCCATGCACGGCATTTGAGCCAAATTCTACGGGGCCAGGTCCGCGAAAGATCTCGAGTTGCCCAGCAAATTCTGTGCCGCCTTCAAATAAACCATTTACATTAGCAAAACCCGCGGCCCGAAGCGGCACGCCGTCCTCTAAAAATAGAAATGAGCCTGCGCCAGCGCCGCCCGTTAAAACAGGAGAGCGAATGGCTGTCAGATTTTCTTGGCCAGAGCCGCGCTGTATGTTGACACCTGCAATGGCATTAAGGGCTTCTGAGGCATGTACCGCCGCGACATTTTGTACATCCGTTTGGCTCACAATACCAATACTGGCGGCATTATTTAACGTATTGACAGCTTGGTTATATAAGCCCTGAACAATGATTTCATCCTCTATAGGACTGGCTGCATTCGGAGCTTGCGCCGCAGCCATTACAGGCAAGAGAAAAGAGCTAAGACAGGCTATATAATAGGGATATTTCATAGATGCCCCTATGCCCCAAACGCCGCTGACACCAAAGCCCAAAAGACAGAAAACCGCTATTTTATGTGAGTATTTTAAGGCTTTAAACCTTTACTTAGCGCCACAACATAATCGGTTAAATCTTCAACGGGGTAATTATCAAACCGCATCATAGCCAGTGTATTGGCCGCGCCAAACAACACACGAGCATGACCTTTATTGCGTATAGAACTGCCCATCAGTTTTTCCAAGCGCTTGAGTATATCATCTTGGAACTCAATAAATTCAGACCGTAATTCTTTGTTAAATGACACGCTCCACATCAAAAAAGCTTTAAAGACATCAGGCTGCTCATCAATTAATTTATTATAGGTTTGCGCCATATGATACAGCCGAGATTGCGGGCTCGCATTTTCAAAATCCCAGTCTTGGCTCATCGCTTTAAATTCTGCATTTAAAATGGCTTTAATTTCCCAAATCAACTCTTGCGTTAAAATAGGCCGCGTTGGGAAATAGTTAAACACAGTCGCTGTCGAGACGCCCGCTTCTTTGGCAATATTAGCGTGACCCGCGCCTTCGATTCCAAGATTGGCAAATACCTTTAAACCCACATGTAAAAGCTGCTTTCGGCGAGCTTCTGGCGACAGACGGCGGCGTTTCTTATTTATATGAATATTTGAAGACATTACTCGTTATAATCCCAAAAAGCCCAGATTGGCAAGACTATAGGATTATACAGGAATAAACCTATATAGAAGCTGACTAAAATAAGGCGGCTTAAAGCCTATGTTGTTTTTTTCGGAAGCTCTGTTTTAACGTGTTTTTTACGCGCCGTTGATTTCGTTTTAATCTCAAGCGGAACATCTTGACTGACAATATTTAAATCCGTTTGCGGGAACGGAATAGTAATACCCGCATTATTAAGAGCCTTATATATTTCAGTATGCACAATATGGCTCATAGGGAAACGATCTTCAAAATTTTGTAAGAAAATGCGCAATTCGAAATCCAAAGAGCTATCCCCAAATCCTAAAAATAGCACTTGCGGGGCTGGCACATCCAAGACTTTTGGGTGCGCTTTAAGCGTTTCCAACATCAAATCACGCGCCTTATCTGTATCAGAGCCATAAGCAATACCGACAGGAATTTTTAGCCGTGTCACAGAATTAGATAAAGTCCAATTCGTCACACGTTCACTAATTAAAGCTTCATTCGGGATTAGGATTTCCCGGTTATCCAAATCATTCAATGTTGTGGCCCGAATTTTAATTTGGCTCACCGTGCCGCTTTGCTCGCCAATCGTAACATAATCACCAATGCGGACAGGACGCTCGAATAAAATAATCAAGCCTGAGACAAAATTCGCAATAATTTTCTGTAAACCAAAACCGATACCAACAGACAGGCCCGTCACAACCCAGCGCAGCTGTGACCATTGCAAGCCTAATTTATTAAAGCCCCAAATCACACCAAATGCGATAATAACGTAACCCATAATTGTTTTAATGGCATAGCGCACACCCGAATCGACACCAAAACGGCTCAGGGCAAATATTTCGATAAAACTGGGTAGGTTTTTTGCGGCAATAAATGTTAAAATTAGGATTAAACTAGATTGCAACACGGTCCACACAGTAATGGTTCGGACAATTTTTCGGCCATCATCATCCAAGACACCCGTATCAATAGACCCAAGCTCAAACCCATCAAAGATTGTTAAAGCGGGCAAAAGGCTTGACCAATTCATCCATAATAACAATACAGCGCCCAGCACGATAATCGTATTTAAGAGCTGCAAAGATTGCCGCGTCATTGACGACACATCTATGGCATCCACATCAATAGGCGGCGGCGGCGGAGCATCTTCGCCTAATTGCTCGGCTTTAATTTTTTCAACCCGCGCCTTAAGCTCCGCCTCTCGGCGGTCCATAGCTTGGCGATACTTAATCTGCCGCTGCGCAACGGTAATTGCGCGCTTAATCACGCCATACACAACATAAGACAGTAATAATATACCCGCCGTCAAAAACGCGCGATAAAGAAGCTGATAGGCGCTCGCATAATATCCTATCGCTGCAAAAATAGCACAGAGAATTGGGAAAACAATCGCAACCCCCACAATGATATTCCGAAAGCTATGTAAGGTCGAATTGCTTAAAAACAGCGCATCTATATTGTCTTTATCACTGTAAAAAATGAGTCCGCCAAAGACTGCCAGACTCAGCGATACTAGTATGAATATAAACAGTGAAAAACCTTCATAAATATCATTGGATGAATATTCCAAAGACACAATTAACAGCATCACCAATACGCCTATGACAGGCAAAAACCATTTCAGATTATTAAAGACAGCGCAGCGGATGCCTGTTGGCAAATCAAAATGATTCCCAAATAGCGAATTATCTCTATCCCATGTAATCCATGTGATAAAAATAAATGACAACAAGGCTAATCCGTAAAAGCCTTGACTTAAGCCGTTTACAAACGGATCTGTCGAGCCTGATAAATCAAGCAATCCGCCAAGGAGTCCAAAGACGATCGGGAATGGTAAGGCCATAAACATGCCCGCTACAACCGTGATAGGTGTATGCCAGGCGCTATCTTCTCTCACGCGCCCAACTTTCGCGGATCGGGTTTTCACATCAACCCACACAGGCAACCGCAAACGCAGAACCCCCAATACAAGTATAATGGCAATTAATATCAGTAAAAATCTTTGCCGCAGTTGGGATAGATATATCGTCACAACATTTTGAAAATTTGTTCCGGAAAAGATTTCGCCGCCGCCTTTTAATATTTTGCCTGGCCATTGAAAATTCAAAGCTGGTACACTGGGCACCCAAAGTAATTTTTCATCTAACAAATTACGCAGCTTCTCTGTATCCTCAAGCAAGAGTTTTTGCTGGGATTGAAAGTCAGAAATTTCTGTATTTTGCGTTGTCGCAAGGGCCGAAATACGCGTAAAATACTCACGCCTTTGGCGGTACAGATCACTATAAGCCGCTCGGTCAGCCTCTGTCAGTTCTGGAATATCAGGATTTAAGATTTGGGCATTTTTATAAACAGCATCAATATCCGTTCGTCCTGGCTGCATAGAGCGTAAACGATCTTGAGTGATGAGCTTTTTCTGCGTAACAGCAATACCTCTTTTTTGGGTTTCATTAATTTGCGATTGGATGACATTTGGCGGCAATAGCTGGTTAGATAGCCGTCGCAAAGTGGCCCCCGCAAGGCGGTCAAGACTACCCGATTGAATAAGGTCTTCGGAAATTCGCAAATCACTTTTAACAAGGTCTTGTCGGCTGACAATGTTAGCGCTTAATTTAGATAGTTCTGCTGCACTTTGCGCCAGTTCGACAATTTCCTGACTAATCGCAATATTTTCGGCAGCATAATCGCCAATGATTGGATGAAAATTTGCATAATCTTCAGCAATGGCTTCGGCCTCAACTTTCACAACACCTGCATCATTTAAGCGTTTTTGACCTGTTTTATTTTGTAGATACTGAACATCTTGAGACAGTTTTTGCAGCCGAATCTCTGCTAGGTTACGGCGCGCGGTCACAACTTCTTGGCGTAGGGGTAGACTCAAAACTTCTTGTTCAAGTGTCTCGATTTGTGTGGCACGAAAATATTGACGCGCGCGCAAATTCTTACGCTGCGCATAGCCCAAAGCATCAAGCTCCCCTTCGCCAAGCTCTGAGAGGCTAATCGCAATTTGCCCCAAACTACTGCGCGCTGAATTTAAATCTGTTGGCGCCGAGACCTGACGATTACTGAGCATTTCAAGACCGCTATCATACCCTTCCACCTCAGAGCGAACCGCTTGCAGCTCACTTTCACGCGCAATTAAATCTCTTTCAAGCTGTAGTAAATCTTCCTCGCGCATGAGCGTATTATCATCATTATTATTTGCCGCTTTAGTGTCATTATCTATATTTTGATTTGAAAGCTCTAATTGAGCCGCCTCAATGCTTTGCGCTAAAGATTTAAGCGTTTCAGGTGCATCAGCCGTTTCCGTTTCAAGACGGTTTTTCGTCGCAATATTTTCAGCGGCTTTTTTAAGGTTTTCCGCCGTTGAATTAAGGATAGAAATTATTGTATTTTTTTGCTCATCCGACAAATCTTCATTGGCTTGGGCGGCTGTAATATCCGCTTCTATTGTCGCCGCCGTAAAACTAGGCGCTGGGATTGGGTCTGTCTGCGCATAGCTTATACCGCTGACAGATAATGCAAAAACCGTAAGAAGCCATAGGATGAAAAGCGAACGAAATTGTCTGAACATAACTATAGTTCTAGCCTTTATAGGTCGAAAATGCGGTAAAAACATTTCTATGACCCTATAACGCGCAAGCTCTAGATAAATCAATGCACGTTTAGGACATTTTCGCTCTCGCATTTTTTATGTAAGCCCATTATAGCCGCCCTATGACCCCGCCGCTTTTAACACTCAAAGATATTGCCCTCACATTTGGCAGCACACCGCTTTTAGAAGCCGCCGATTTAACCGTCAATGCGCGTGACCGTATCTGCTTGGTTGGCCGCAATGGATCGGGGAAATCCACCTTACTCAAAATCGCGGCAGGCTTAGTAGAGGCTGATGCAGGCGAGCGGTTTTTTAAGCCAGGTACAAGCTGGCGCTACCTGCCGCAAGACCCTGATCTCTCGGCTTTCACAAATGCCGAAGATTATGTGCGCGATGGATTAATTGGCGCAGATGACTCATATCGCATTCCCTATCTACTCGATGCGCTGGGATTAACAGGCAAAGAATACCCTGCCGTGATGAGCGGCGGTGAGGCGCGCCGCGCGGCTTTAGCCCGAACCCTTGCGCCTGAACCCGACATTTTGATGCTAGATGAACCAACGAACCATTTAGATTTACCTGCGATTGAATGGCTTGAGGCCGAATTATCTAATAGCTCCGCCGCGCTTTTACTGATTTCTCATGACAGGCGCTTCCTTGAAAGCCTCTCGCGCCGAACGATTTGGATGGATCGCGGGCATACGCGTGATCTTGATAAAGGCTTTCAACATTTTGAAGATTGGCGCGATACGGTTTTAGAACAAGAAGCGCTGGATCAACATAAGCTAGCCCGTCAAATTAACCGTGAACAGCACTGGGTTGTCCACGGCGTATCAGGCCGCCGTAAGCGTAATGTTCGGCGCTTAAAAGAACTATCTGGCCTGCGTAAAACGCTCAAAGAGCATCGCAGCGTCCAAGGCAAAGTCGATATAAGTGTCGCTGAAGGCCCGACATCTGGCAAACAAGTCGTGCGGCTTACAAATGTCTCAAAACATTTTGAAAGCCGCCCCATTGTCAAGGATTTAGACCTGCGCATTGCGCGCGGGGAACGGCTTGGCATTGTTGGGCCTAACGGATCTGGTAAGACAACACTGCTTAAATTAATTATGGGCGAATATTTGCCCGATACAGGCACGGCAGAGCTTGGGTTAAACCTAAACCCGCTTGTGATTGACCAAAAACGCGAAACCTTGAACCCGGACTGGAGCCTCTCCGAAGCTTTGACTGATGGCGGCGGAGATACGGTTATTGTAGGTGATAAAAATATCCATGTTATGCGTTATATGAAGGATTTTCTATTTCTGCCTGAACAAGCACGCACCCCCATTCATGCCTTATCTGGCGGGGAACGCGGACGGCTACAACTCGCACGAGGGCTACGCCTGCCGTCAAATTTACTTGTCCTTGATGAACCCACAAATGATTTGGATTTGGAAACCCTTGATTTACTCCAAGAAATGATCGCAGATTACGCAGGCACAGTCATTATTGTCTCTCATGATCGCGATTTTCTAGACCGAACCGTGACGCGGACCTTAGCTTATGAAGGCCGCGCGCATTGGCAGATTTATGCGGGCGGGTATTCCGATATGGTTGCCCAGCGCGGCCGCGGCGTTGATGCGCGGCAAATCAACACCCCGTCCAATAAATCCGCAAAAGCGAAACCCGTAAATTCAAAAACAAACACATCCAAACCCGCTGCCAAACTCTCTTATAAGCATAAATTCAGATTAGAACAGTTACCCGAAGAAATGGCCGCCTTAGGCACGCAAATCACGCAATTAGAAGTCAAGCTTTCGGATATGAGTTTTTACACACGTGACCCAGATGGGTTTAAAAACGCAACAGACGCGCTCACCCAAGCCCAAACTAAATTATCCGATTGCGAAGACGAATGGCTAGAGCTTGAAATGCTCAAAGAGGCCTCAGAGCTTTAATTTTGCACTTGCGCTGTGACGGCGATATCCAGATTTACACTCGTACTGACCCATTCATCCGTATGCCACGGCGTCTCGCCAATATCCCAATCTGTACGTTTTACCTCAAGCTGACTACGCATCTTGGCTATGCCGCCTTCAATATCAAGCGTAAAGGGCAAAGATAAAGGCCGCGAAATGCCTTTAATGGTTAGCGCCCCAGCCGCTTCATACTGACTTTCGCTCGTCTGCGTAAACGCGCTGGCCGTAAATATGGCATTAGGGAATTTTTTTGCCGAGAACCAGGCTTTACCGGGCAAAGTCGAATTTCGATCTGTACTGCCTGCATCGACGCCCAATATTGGCACAGTGACCTTAACAACTGAATCTTCAAGATTATCAGGATGGAATTTAATCTCGGCTGTGAAGTCTTTAAATTCACCCTCAAAAGCTTCGCCTTCTTGTAAGGCCTTAAATTTTAAATGGCTTTGCTTCGCGATAACTTGCCAGATTTCGGCATCTGGCCGCACAGTATCAGCGGTTTGCAAAACTATATCACCTGAGCTTACAGATTGGTCAGATACAGCTTGGGCTGTTAATTTATCTACCGTTTGTGCTTGGCTTGCGCTATCACAGCCCGCAACCCCGATAAAACTGAGCGCTAGAATAGCAGGGGTTATTATTTTCGTCATGGCGTGCATAATCATTCCTTTTCATATCCCCTGAACGTGCCAATCTAACTACAGAACATGAACTTCAACTGAAAATCACATTTTTATTTATTTTATTGCAATTCTATTGCATCCAAAACCGCATCTCGTAACGTCTTACAGATATAACAATCGAAATTATAAAGGAGACGTTGTTATGGAAGGTATAATCGCTGTCACTGGGCTTTTTGCACTCGCACCATTAATTATTTGGGCTATAAGCCATTACAAGTATAAAACTCAAAAAGCTCATGCAGAAGTTTTGACCGCTATCACCAATAAAGGTGAGACACTTACGCCAGAAATTATTGAATCACTTGGCGTACAGAAAAAACCGAAAAATCACGATTTACGTCGCGGCGTCATTCTAATTGCACTCGCCATTGCAACATTTGTCATGGCAAATTTTGTCCCAGAAATTGAAGCTCAAGATGGATTAACGGGCCTTGCTATGTTCCCGCTTTTCATTGGGATTGCCTATACAGGGCTTTGGGTGTTGGTTAGCCGTAAAGATAATTAACCGATTTCAGATGGTGCCACATTTGAAAACTTAATTCGTACCCATCAGGGCACGATACGTACTTTCCTGCGCCGCCTTACGGGCGACGCGGCCTTGGCAGATGATCTCGCGCAAGAGGCCTTTATGAAAGCCTATAAAAATTTGAGCGAGCTCAAAGACAAGACGGCAAGCCGCGCTTGGTTGTTTCAAATTGCCTATCGTAGCTATATTGACCACCTGCGCAAAGATGTCCGCAGGCGAGAGCTAGGAGAGAAAGCCGCTCCGCCTGCGAATGATACACCACCGTCTGCGCCAATCGGCTTGCAGCTTGATATAGAACGGGCCATGAATGGCTTAACGGGCGATTGCCGCGCAGTGGTGATATTATGTCTGGCTTACGGATTTAGCCATGCCGAAGCCGCGCAAGCCACAAATATGGCACTTGGCACCGTAAAAAGTCACGTAGCCCGCGGAAAAACGAAACTTCGCGCTTTTCTTTCAGCTTATGAAAGGGCAGATTAATGTTAATGCAAAATGATGATAAACAATTTCGCGGATTACTCACAGATTACGCCGCACCTTCACCGGATGATGGCTTCACCGAAACCGTGATGCGGTCCATAGATATTTTGGAGCAGCAAACCCTACAAGTCCGCCAGATGAAAACACGGCTTTACAGCCTTTACGGGGCGGCTTTTTTAGGCGGCATTATGGCTTCATTGCAGCTGCCTTCACTCATCACGCTTTTTGAGCGCTTTACATTCACCCTGCCCGATCTCTCAAATATCTCAACTAATCTCAACCTTATTAGTATAGGACTTATACTCGCCATTGCGCTTTGGATTATATTTGATAATAAAATTACAGATATTTTTTAACACCTTAATCTGAGAGCATATTTATGGCCAAGCCAACACTGCCTAAAGGTTTGGCGCAGCCATTTATCGCCCAGCCCGGCGCACCATTTGATTTATCAACCTGCCCAACGCGTGTTGATATGTTTGGCAGTAAAGCCGCCGCGAAAACTGCGATTAAATCCAATGCCAAAGCCATCGCCCCGCTGGCTCATCAACTTTACGGCGAAGCCGAGCGCAGCGTGTTAATTGTCCTGCAAGGCATGGATACCTCGGGCAAAGACGGTACAACCGCCGCAATTTTTCACCGCACCCCGCCGCTAAATGTCAAAGTTGCGAGCTTCAAAGCCCCCAGCAAAACCGAATTGGCACAGGATTACCTGTGGCGAATCCATAATGTTATGCCCGCCAAAGGCCAAATCACTGTCTTTAACCGCAGTCATTACGAAGATGTATTGGTTGTCAAAGTCCGCGAATTTGCGCCCGCTGATAAAATCGAACAGCGCTATGAACAAATTAACGCCTTTGAAAAACATCTGACAGAAAATGGCACCACAATTTTAAAATTCATGCTGCATATCTCTAAAGACACCCAAGGCGAGCGCCTGAATGAACGGCTAACGATGGCCCGTAAACGCTGGAAATTTAACCCAGGTGATCTTGAAGATCGTAAATTATGGCCTGATTTCATGAAGGCTTATGAGACTATGGTTGCACGCACCAGCACCCAACATGCACCTTGGCATGTCATCCCGTCAGATAGCCGCTCTACCCGCGGTGCAATTATTAGCGGCATTGTCAAAGATACGCTCATCGCAATGAACCCCCAATATCCCGATCCTGGCTACCGCCCCGAGGATTTCGAGATTGGGTGATGCCGCCTCCTGGTAAAAACACACATGTTCTCGTCCTAGGTGGATATGGCCTAATCGGCTCTGCGATCACCAAGAGATTAATGGATGCGGGATACAGCGTGACAGGGCTAGGCCGCTCTGCCAGCAAGGGCGCAGCACTCTTACCAAAAGCGCATTGGATAGGAGCAGATATTTCCGCCTTAACCCAAGCTATTGATTGGGAAGACCATCTTTCAAACATAGATGTCGTCATTAACGCATCTGGCGCACTGCAAAACGGATTAAAGGACAGGCTGGTCGCTTTACAAGAAGATTCGATAATCGCTTTGATTCAAGCCTGCGAGAGCAATAACATAAAACGCTTTATCCAAATCTCGGCCCCTGATGCAAATCTTCATTCATCGACTTTATTTTACCGAACCAAAGCCGCTGCCGATGAAGCCTTGAAAGCCAGCCAACTTGATTGGACAATTTTCAGACCTGGCTTAGTAATTTCGCCTCATGCTTATGGCGGGACAAGCCTTATACGCCAGCTTGCAGCCATGCCTATTATACAGCCAATCATGATGGGCAAGGTACCCATTCAGACGATTGCCATTGACGATGTTGCGCAGGCTGTCTGCATTGCACTAAAGAATAACATAACAGCTATAGATGTTGACCTTGTCGAAGACGGCTCACAAACATTATTAGAGCTGACATTGAGCGTTCGGAAATGGCTTGGGTTTAAGCCGCCCAAAGCCGTCTTGAATGTCCCAAATTGGATAGGCCGATCAATCGCGTGGTGTGCTGATGTGGCAGGCTGGCTTGGTTGGCGCGCACCGCTACGTAGCACAGCACTCACAGTTCTAACCCAAGGTGTCACAGGGTCCGCCCTACCATGGCAATCTATGTCTAACACACACCTTAAAACGTTGGAACAAACACTCTACGGCTTACCCTCCACCCTTCAAGAACGTATATTTGCAAGAGTTATGCTGCTCTTTCCCATCCTGATTTTAACCCTGTCAGGGTTCTGGATAGTCTCGGGTGTGATTGGGACCATACAACAAACCCAAGCTGTTGAAACGCTTAATGGGGTTTTACCTGACAGATTTGCGCAAGCCTTTGTTTTATTAGGGTCCGTTGCAGATATACTCATCGGCATTGGTTTATTAATACGACCTTTAACACGAAAGGCTTGTTGGGCATCCATTATATTATCTAGCGCCTATCTGGTAGCAAGCGTCTGGCTAACCCCGCATTTATGGGCTGATCCTTTAGGGCCAATGGTCAAAGTATTCCCGGCCATTGCTTTAGCTTTAATGATTACCGCTTTAATGGAGGCACGTTGATATGTGGATTGACGTTATAAGGTGGCTGCACATCATCGGCGCAACTCTTTTACTTGGGACAGGCGCAGGCATCGCATTTTTTATGGTGATGGCACATCGCACAAAGGACGCAAAAATAATCGCCCATACAAGCCATATCGTCGTTATAGCCGATTGGGTATTCACAGCTTCTGCCGTTATTCTTCAACCCATTACAGGGGTTCTGCTGGCGAAAAATATTGGGTGGCCTTTAACGGAAGGTTGGGTTTTATGGTCACTTTTATTATATGTATTTGTCGGTTTATTTTGGCTGCCTGTCATATGGATACAACACCAAATGATGCTGATAGCCAAACACGCATTGCAAGACACTACAGAGCTTCCCGCGCGATATTTTAAACTCTTCAACATATGGTTCATATGCGGCTTTCCAGCTTTTTTGGGAGTCCTTGCAATTATTTGGCTAATGGTTAGCCGGCCAGTCCTATAGGCGTGCGGCGATTTATCGTTTTGACAATAAATCTATCAATTCAGCGACTTTATCTTCTCTATCGGCCAGATCATCACTTGCGATAGCCGCAGCTAAACAATGATCTACATGATCTTTGAGAAGTTCACCTTCGACCTTTTTTAAGGCCGCCGTCACAGCTTTAATTTGTACCAGAATATCGACGCAGTAACGATCCTCTTCAATCATCTTTTGCAAACCGCGCACTTGCCCTTCTATGCGAGAGAGCCGCTTTTGGCTATTATGGCGACGAGTTTTTCGGTCTTGCGGCATATTTTATGTCATATTGTGAATTGCGTATACTGAATTTATATACCATAGGGGGGTATGAGATTTATAGCAACACTCTTTATCGTTATGGGTTGTTTTTCAACCCCCGCGCAAGCGCGGCCTGTATCATATCCAGGCGGGTGGACATTGATCTTCGTCAATGATGTCAATGAAAATAGCGCCTTAGCCCATTATACGCTGGACAGCCAGCATAGCCTTGGCCTACGCGTGCGTTATGACCGCGAAGGGGATTTCACATTTACTGGCGCACAGATTAACCGCTTGGTAAAACGCTGGAACAAACCTAATAGCCAAGCCAATTTATATGCTCGTATTGGCGCAGGTGTTGTGACTGACAATCTCGATAGCGCTGAAATGCGCCCTGATAGAGGCACTGATGCGGCCTTTTTCTTAAATGCCTCTGCCGATTGGGAAACACGGCGGTATTTTACATCTGCCACCGCGCAATATTGGAATAATGGCAGATTTGGCGATACATCAAATTTTAAAGGGCGATTGGGTGTTGCGCCCTATATTGCCAATACAGGCTCCATACATACCTGGATTATGGCAGAAGGGCGTTATCGTCCGCAGAATCAAAACGAGCTTGGCGCAGCTATCTTGCTACGGTTTTTTAAAGGCCCAGCCCTGCTTGAAGTTGGCGTTGATGATGAGGGCGAGCCTTTACTTAATTATATACATAGGTTTTAAGACCTCAAAGACTTAGGAGACTAACATGAAATTTTTTATATCCGTAATGACAGCCATTATGCTTGCAGCCCTGCCTGTGAATAGCTTTGCGAAAACAAAAAAGCTTAAAGGCCCGCAAGTTGTTGAAATTGCAGACCTATCCATAGAACTTAACGGGTTAGTATGTGATTTTTGCTCTATAGCGCTCAATAAAACGTTCCAAAAACGCGCCGAAGTCCATGGAACATATGTTGATCTCAATACAAAGATCATGTCTGTCGCCTTGAGCCCAAATGCGACATTAAGCAATGAAGACATTATAGAACTCGTCAAAAAAGCGGGATATTCAACCTTAAAAATCACACGCAAAGATGGGAGTGAATTTATCCCGTCAGCAAAACCTTAAATCAGACTTATGAGCAAATCAAAATTAGCTATACGCGAAACGGCAGCACCGACATTTGCACTCCTAACAAGCTTATCGACGCTGGTGTGTTGCACACTCCCGGCCGTGATGATTACGCTAGGCATGGGCGCGGCCTTATCTTCGCTGACCTCTCATGTGCCGCAATTAATCTGGTTATCTGCTCATAAGCCCTTAGTCTTTGGCGGGTCTTTTATCCTGCTGTGTCTGGCATGGCTTGCGCGCTACATGACCCGCAATATGCCTTGCCCGGCGGACCCAGCGCTGGCAAAAAGCTGCACGCGCCTGCGTAAATTAGGCGGGTGGGTGCTGTATATCGGATTTGGCGTATGGGCCATTGGCGCATTTTCAGCCTTTATTTTGCCCAAACTCATAGGTTAGGGGCCGCTAAAGCACGGATAAAATCGCCGTAGCCAGGCGCGGGATATTTTCATTATTTGTGCCTGCAATATTTATACGGCCCGAATTTGTCATATATATAGAATATTCTTCGCGCAATTTAATGGCTTGCATGGGCGATAATGGCAAGGTCGAGAACATACCATTTTGGTTGACCACGGCCGCGGACATTGTTTCTCCGCCTTGCACATTCAGCGCCTCGGACAATTTACGGCGCAAATCACGCATACGGTCACGCATTTCGCTCAGTTCTTCCATCCATAATTGACGCAATGTCTCATCGCTTAAAATACGGACAACAAGCGCCGCGCCGTGATCGGGCGGCATGGAAATGATTTTGCGCTGTATGGCCCCAAATTGACTTTTCGCAATCGCCGCTGTGTCTGCATCCTTACAAACAACCGCAATCAATCCAACTCGTTCACGATATAGCGCAAAATTCTTTGAGCAGCTCGCCGCAATTATGACTTCTGGGCATATCTGCGTAAGCTTACGCAGACCATAAGTATCATCATCCATACTACGGCCAAGGCCAAAATAGGCTAAATCCACAAATGGGGTTAAATTTTGAGCCACTAAAAGATCGGCCAGCCTGCCCCATTCATCATGCGATAAATCGGCCCCTGTTGGATTGTGGCAACAGCCATGCAGCAATACAATATCGCCCGCTTTCGCATTCGCTTCCAAATGCGCGAGCATATCTTCAAAATCGACACCCAGCGTTTCGCGGTTATAATATGGATAGCTATCCATTTTAAGGCCCGCCGAACTAATCAACGGAATATGATTAGCCCATGTCGGCGTACTCGCCCAAATAGTTGCATTTGGCGAAGCCGCTTTAATAAGCTCCGCGCCCAGGCGCAGCGCACCCGAGCCGCCCGCAGCTTGCGAAGCCGCTATCCGCGTCAATGCAGGATTATCTGCGCCGAGCATAAGGTCTAACATCAAGCGGCAAAATTCCGCATTGCCCGTTGTGCTGACATAGGTTTTTGTGTCTTCTTCGTTCCACCAAAGCTGCTCGGCTTGTTTCACGGCTTTTAAAATTGTCGTGGCCCCCGTTGCATCTTTATACACACCAACACCCAAATCAATCTTATCAGGGTTTGTATCTGCCTGACAGGCTTGCATCAAAGCTATAATAGCGTCGGCAGGTTGCGGGGTTAAAGCTTCAAACATGATATAGTCTCACATTGCGTAAATGAACGCATGTGAGCTAGCGCAACTCGGCTGTGAATGAAAGCTGCGATTTTAAGATTTTCACCTTGGCCTAGCCAGATACAACCCTTATGGTCGTCAAAATTAAGAATAATGGGGACACCATAAAATGGAAGAAATTATTAAGTCGGTAAATGGCATCGTCTGGGGCACACCTATGCTCGCCCTCTTATTGCTAACGGGTCTGTTTCTTAGCATCGGCCTAAGAGGCCTATCCATTATCCGCATACCTTATGCGCTCAAGCAGCTTTTCAAAAAACGAGATGGCAATGCCGCAGAGGGCGATGTCTCTCCATTTGCTGCGCTTATGACCGCGCTGTCTTCGACGATTGGGACGGGCAATATTGCAGGGGTCGCCGCTGCCATCGCCATTGGCGGGCCTGGCGCTGTATTTTGGATGTGGATGACAGCCATTGTAGGCACAGCCACGAAATTCTCCGAAGGCGTATTAGCTGTACGCTACCGCGAAGTTGACAGCAATGGCAACCGTGTTGGCGGGCCGATGTACTATATCAAGAACGGTTTAGGGCCAAAATGGAAATGGTTGGCCATCCTATTTGCAGTCTTTGGTATGTTTGCCGCTTGGGGCACAGGCGCCGCTATACAATCAAATTCAGTCGCAGATGTTTTAAACTCATCTTATGGCATAAGCCCTTGGATAACCGCTGCCATTCTTGCAATAGGTGCAGCCGCCGTCATCATTGGCGGTATTGAACGTATCGGTGTTGTTGCATCGGCTGTCGTACCGTTTATGGCTCTATTATATGTAGGTGCAGGTTTATTAGTTATATTTTTGAATATATCGGCAGTACCTGCCGCTTTTGGAGCTATATTTAAAGGAGCTTTTGGATACCATAGTGCTGGAACGGGCATTACAATCGGCCTCATGCTTTTGGCAATGCAAAAAGGCGTTGCACGCGGAATTTTCTCAAATGAAGCAGGTCAAGGCTCGGCCCCGATAGCTCATGCTGCAGCCCGTAATAATGACCCCGTTAATCAAGGTATTATTGCCATGCTTGGGACAATCATTGATACGCTTATTGTTTGCACAATCACAGCGCTTGTGATTTTAACATCTGGCGTAGTTGGTCAAGAATGCTTGCCAAATCCACAAAATCTGGCTGATTTACTCGAAGGGGATCTAGTTGCTGGCTGTAAAAACTCAGCTCCCTTAACAGCCTTTGCGTTTGAAAATGTAATAGGCACTATCGGAAAGCATATTGTATCAATAGGTCTTGCCGTATTCGCATTCACAACAATTATCGGGTGGTCGTATTACGGTGAGCGTTGTAGCGCATTTTTATTTGGAGAACGTATCATCAAATTCTACAGATGGTCTTGGGTTGGCGTTGTGTTTATCGCAGCTGCCTTAATGACTTTACAGAAAAATGTGCTTGAAGTTACTGGTAAAGTCTTAGGTCAGACACCAAAAGGGGAACTCACAGTAGACGGAAGCATTGTATTAAATAATGCTAAACCCGTTACAGGTGTTTATGATAGTTTCGGATCAGAAGTAAAAATTCCCAATGCCGACCTTCTTATTGAAAATGGGGTTGTCATGATGAACGGAGTGCCTGCGCAAGTTGATGGGCCTGTGGCAAATATAGTAAGTCTATTCTGGCTCATGGCCGATACGCTTACGGGTATGATGGCGGCGCCAAACTTGATCGCGCTTGTCTTGCTCTCACCTGTTGTTTTCAAACTGGCGAAAGAATATTTCGACAAAGAGAAAGTCGCAAATGATGGCTTGATAGATCAAGACGATATGTAATTAAAATATGATATGTAAACAAAATCCGCTTTCGCTACAATGTGATAGCGGATTTTTTATTATCCGCGCTTACGAAATGGGTATAAAATCACAAGTGCCATACCCGCGCCGAAAACATTAGCAAACGCATCGGCCAGCGAGCCCGTACGGCCATTTCCGAACAGAGCTTGCGCAATTTCTAACCCTATACCGAGGCTCCCTACGCCAATAATGATAAAACCGCCCCAAATAATAGGCCAGCCAAGACGTAATGTCCCTGTCAAAGCGGCATAAGCCAAAGCGTGCATGAGCTTATCAGCATGCGGGACAGATCCGCCCGCGCCAACAGGTGTCAAAGACGCATATATAATCGTAAGTCCAAAAATCACACCTAGCGCCTTAAAGCTCATCAAAGCCGAACGCGGCCATAATCGCGGCGCAAAAAATATCGAAGAAGGTATCATCATAACCATTCCAATAACGTTTAATTACGACAAGAAAACTACGAATAACAGCCTTTTTTGAGGCAATCGCACCCCTAACAACATTTCCATAAACTATAATGTATCAAAAAATTAATGATGCACAATCGCGCCATTACGCTTATGCACGGTAACGGCACAAATACAGACAATAGGATATTCATATGGACATTTTAAATCCAAAAGAGGCCGCTCAAACCCTTGAAGGCTGGACAGGCGGAGATGATTTTATCACCAAAGTCTTTCGCTTTGATGATTTTGCGCAAGCCTTTGGCTTCATGACACGCATTGCGATTATAGCTGATAAAATGGATCATCATCCCGAATGGTTTAACGTATATAACCGGGTCGATGTGACGTTAACAACGCATGATGCAGGCGGCGTTACTGAAAAAGACATCGCGCTGGCACAAGCTATGGAAAATGCCGCGCGGTAAACATTCGCAGATTTTAAAGCAGATTTTCGTGCATGGCAGACTTGCACATGTTCATTGCCGCGCATATGGATGAGCAGGGGCCATGATGGTAATTAAATCAAAATGAAACATAATATACGTTCAAAATATGCAGACACGGCCCTTATGGCTGTCATGTCATTTTCAATGCTTGGAAGTGCAACCGCTGCGCATGCGCAAACACAACTCCCTACTGACACCACCCTTGCGCCATCAAATATTACGCAGATACCGCCAAATTTCTGCCCGAGCGGTACGATCATTATTGTTGACGGCGCGGCGCAATGCAAACTGACGGATACGCTTGAAACTCTCATTGAGGATTTTGAAACCTTCGAAATCTCAAGCGACCCTATACGCGCAGGTGAAGAAGGGGACACTCAAGCCCTGCGCCAATTACCTGATGTGACCAAAGACTATCTTGACCGAACTGCAGAAAAAACCACGCAATTACTCGCCCGTCATGCGGCTCTATCCACGGCCAATATGTCCGATGCCCAGCGTTTGAATTACGATTTACTAGGCTTCACCCTCAAACAAAAACAGCGCCTAAGCCCGTTTGATGAGGCCCGTATTCCATTTACAAATGATAGCGGGTTTTTCAACAACCTCGCCTTCATATCGCGCCAAACGCGGTTTCGCACTGTCTCTGATTATGAAGCTTACGCGGCCCGTTTGACCCAACTTCCGCAATTCTTTTCACAACATAAAGACAATATGCGCCGCGGCATTGAAACAAATTTCACGGCCAATGCTGAAATCTTACCGGGCATCATTGAAACGATAAAAACATTCGCAGAGGGTGAGCCTCAAAGTCACTTATTGTTCAAACCCTTCAAAACATTCCCAGACTCTATCAACCAGAATGATCAAAACCGCTTAAAAGCACTTGGGCAGGCCGCTATAAAATCTGCGGTCATTCCAGCCTATAAAGAGTTACACACATTTTTCGAAGACGAATACTTGCCCAAAGCCCGCCAAGACGTTGGTATTGGCACCACAGAAGAAGGCCGCGCCTATTACCGCGCGCTTGTACGGTATTTCACGACACTGGACCTGACACCTGATGACGTTCACGCTCTTGGCCAATCCGAGGTGTCGCGTATTCGCAGCGAAATGGACGCCATTATCGATGAGGTTGGGTTTAAAGGCAGTTTTGCTGAGTTTTTAAACTTCCTACGCACAGATCAACAATTTTACGCTAAGACCCAAGACGAACTTTTGATGCGGGCTGCATGGATCGCCAAGCAAATTGACGGACAAATGCCCAATTATTTTGGAAAATTACCGCGCCTATCTTACGGCGTTATGGCTGTGCCAGAGGATATTGCAAAGACATATACGACAGGGCGTTATTGGGGCGGCAATCCTGATAGTGGCCGCGCGGGCAATTATGTGGTCAACACATATGACCTCACTCAGCGGCCACTCTATAACCTCCCTGCCCTGACCGCGCATGAAGGCGTTCCAGGACATCACCACCAAATCGCTTTATCGCAAGAATTAAAAGATGTGCCGCGCTTTCGGCAAAATCTCTATCCCAATGCCTTTGGTGAAGGGTGGGGGCTATATTCAGAAAAACTGGCCGCAGAAATGGGAATTTATAAAACGCCTTATGAGCGCTTTGGGCAATTAACCTATGAGATGTGGCGAGCTTGCCGACTTGTCGTAGACACAGGCATGCACTGGAAAGGGTGGAGCCGCGAGCAAGCCGAAGCCTGTTTTTTTGAAAACTCCGCCCTTGCGCCGCATAATATCAAAACGGAAGTTGAGCGTTATATTAGCTGGCCAGGGCAAGCTTTATCTTATAAAATTGGCGAATTGAAAATATTAGAACTGCGCAAACGCGCGCAAGATGCCCTCGGCCCAGCCTTTGATATTCGCGCTTTTCATGATGCCGTTTTAGAAAATGGCGGCGTTCCTTTGGACATTCTGGAAGCCCATATAGAAAAGTTTATTTTCAAGCAAAGACGGATCGCGCAAAATAAAACACGCCAAACAGCGCAGCCTATTCCGGGCACAACACAATAAAACACTCTGAAAACTATTTTAAAATCAATAAAGCCTTGGTGTCGGTTGCGTTCCGAAACCAAGGCTTTTTTTTCGAGATGCGAAACGCCTCTCATATATCCAATATAACTATAATCCGCCCCCGGTAACAGTTATATCGAATCACAATCATTAGAACCGATAACGGCCCCGCAACATAACAGGTACAGTCAGCCGCGACCCGCCATTATTTGCTCCGCTTAAAGGACTATCGGGCAAAATGTCAGAATTATCACTGCCCGGACGCTGCGTAAATCGTAGCCCTGTTTCGAGCGCAAGCGTCGAATACCGCGTCAAAGGCGTTTCGACACCGACCAAACCTGCCGCCGAACCAACCCAATCAGATTCGTAAAAATCAATATCTCCGCTCCCAAAAGCGGCATCTCCAAGCTGTGCATTTTCAAGCTCAATACTGCTAATCCGCGCCGCGCCCAGACGGCCTTCGACATATGGACGAATAGATTTTAGCACTGGGACAGGCTGTGGACGGAAATATTGACGCAAACCCAGTTCAGCCCCAAAGCTTTGATAATCTGATAATCTACCCGTAAGCGTTTCGCCGTTAATCGTTCCGATGTCTTGAGTGTCCCCATCCGCTTCAGAATAAAAGCCTGTTGCTGTTATCTTACGGTTTGGCGACAGCGCATAAGACCCGCCAAGTTCGGCACGCCAACCTTGATCATAAGCCTCTGCCATACTGACATCATTAATCTCAACGCCCGCAATGTCATGCGTTTGATCGCCTGTAATCGCATCACCGCCTACAACAAATTCTGGGCCGATTGCGCCTTCAATATTCCAGCGCGCTAAACATTGACTCTGACACGTTGCATTGGCTTGCAAAGAGCGTGCTTGCGCTTGCTGTACATTATATGCGGTGTTCGCATTATAATTTTGATAAGCCTGTCGGGCTTTATTTTGTCCGCCTAAACCCAAAAAAGAGCAACCTGACAAAGCCATAGCTGCAACGCCCAATAATAAGATACGCATATTACCCACCTATAATGTATCAAACCGGCACAATTACCGCTCGAATAAAGTCGATTGAGTAAAACCTTGCAAAATCAAGGCCGTCTCAATTCGTTGGGTGGATTATGCAGGGAAACATACTAATAAACATAAAAAAGCCCAGCACATTGGCTGGGCTTTTTGTTTATAGAGTTAATAATTAGTTTAGAAGGATACGCGTCCGCGCAAGCGTACTGGAACTGACCAGCGATCTTGCGATGGCGTTAATGTATCATAATCATCCTGCCAGCGGATGCCGGCTTCAACACCGATGGCTGTACGCCCGCCAACTTGGTATTCAGCACCAAGTACCGCAGAAGCTGTTGGGTTCCAACCACCATCAATAAATGGTATTGATGGGTCAACACCTGTTGCATTTGCAGCTGTCACAAAGGCATCAGATGACTGAGTAATTGTCACATCGTCATTATATATCGCACCGCCTGTTACGCCAACATATGGACGCAAGCCTGTGATACCGTTATTAAATCCGCCAACATATTGACGTACGCCGCCTTCAAGCGTGATTTGCTCGAGGTCAGAGAATTCAGCAAAAACTGGCGCCGAATTATTTTCATCAATGAAGCCTAATGTACTAGTTGGCTCAAAAGCTGCACCCAGATTAACCGTGCGGCCATCGGCTTCAGAGTAGCCAAAACGACCTAAAATCGTTGTTGTTGGGCTAATATCATATGTACCTGCAATATCATATTCGATCGTTTCATCAAACGCATCATTATAGCTTACTGATGGCTGCGAGGAGACTTGACGTCCAACACCCGGAGCCCCGCCGCTTGCTGGGCCAAAGCCGCTTGGGGCAAATTCTTCTTTTCCGCCAAAAACATCTCCGCCAATGCCGAAACTTGTACCAATGCCGGCTTCAATTCCGAAAGGTAACGCTTTGGCTGGGCCGCGAAGTGTCGGGCCGCAACACGCCGCGCCGCCGCCTGCGGCATATGGCTGAGGTACGTAAACGGGTGAACCGTAAACATTTTGCACGGCAGCGCCGTTCACATATTGACCGTTAGAGAGTTGCGTGCCGACGACATTCCCATAAGGATTGCCAACCGCAGCACCGTAAGGCGCAGCAGATCCGAGCGTTGCAACAGACCCTTGGCCATACCCTTGTTGTGCATATTGTCCGCCATAAGCCGCTTGTTGACCATAAACCGCTTGTTGACCGTATCCAGCAGCTTGCTGACCGTAACCTTGTTGGCCATAACCTTGCTGAACCGCATACCCATTTTGGCCAGGTCCGACGCCGCAACCAATTTGTTGTGCGTAACCATGCTGAGCATAGCCTTGTTGGGCATATTGCTGTCCTGGCGCGCAATTCACACCGTAAGCCCCTTGACCCTGATTAAAGCCAGCGTGATGCTGTCCCCCTGAACCGAGCCAGGAACAACCTGACAATAAAACCGCTGATAATGCGCAAACTGCAAGCCGCATGATCGGCCTCCTTTTTTAAACTAACTATTCTGTCCTTGTTTAAAACAGCTTATGTTTAAGAAAGAGTTTTCAAATCGGAAACAAAACCTTAATTTTTGAAGCAATTTGCAACGCTTTATATTTTTCCTTAGCTAAAATAAAATAAAATTGTTTAATTACAATGACTTAAATTGTATACTTGGGAATTTCATTTTATGCGCAGAAATTGTAATTATATGAAATATTCCAATAAAAACACCAAAATACCCCAAATTTAAGCCTTAAACCCTATAATATAGCGGCAAAAATGCCTTAAATATTAAATATTAGAGTAAATCTTTAACTGATTCTGGGGGGCGTCCGATAACCGCTCGGCGGCTATTACTCACGATGGGACGCTCTATTAAAATAGAATGTTGCGCCATTGCCGCCAAAAGTCCGTCAAAGTCATCTTCAGATTTCAAACCTAGCTCTTTATATATAGCTTCGCCCTGACGCATCATCGCGCGCGGGTCAGTTAGGCCTAATTGTGAGAGCATAGTTTTAATCACCTCAAGACTTGGCGGCTGTTCAAGATAGCGTATAATCTCAACCTCACGGCCTGCTGCTTCAATCAAAGCCAGCGTCTGACGAGATTTCGAGCAGCGCGGATTATGCCAAATCGTCAATTTACACATAATATGTCTTTCTATATCGGTTGGATAAGCTTTTATATCTATTGATTTTAATCTCTCATATCGTCATGAGAGGCACAGTGCAAACCGTCCTTATCATATCCTCATTTGTTGCTGCCAGCCGTGTCGGCGCAACGGCGAGCGCTTTTTGCTTACGCCGTTTAGGACACGAGGCCATCATATTACCAACCACATTAATGGGACGGCACCCAGGATGGGGCGCGCCAGGCGGCGGGCCTGTCCAAGCCGAGCATATGCAAGATATGTGGGAGGCTATCCAAGCACAAAATATCAAATTTGATGCAGTTCTGACAGGTTATATGGGACAAGCCGCGCATATTCCGCTCGCTGCACATATCATTGAACATATAAAATCTGAAAACCCGCAAGCCTATATTTTAGTGGACCCTGTCATGGGGGATTTTACGGAAACATCGAAGGGGCGGCTTTATATCCCTGAACCGCGCGCCAAAGCCATTTGCGAAATTTTGCTCCCATTCGCTGATATTATAACACCTAACCTCTGGGAACTTGGCTATATTACAGACCAAAGCCTTAAAAATGCTCAAGACGCGCTTGCTGCGCTGCGCAGATTCAACCAATCTGCGATTGTCACATCCGTGCCCTATCAAAATGAAATTGGCGCTTTACTCTATGATGGCAAGGCCGCCGCGCAAAGCCATCACTTAAAATTTGCAAGCGTTCCGCATGGCGGCGGGGATAGCTTGGCAGGGCTCTATCTTGGGCATTATCTAAATGGAGACAGCCCGCGCCTTGCCATGCGCAAATCTATCTCGGCATTGTTTCAAATCATGTCACTGGCAAATAAACTCAGCCAAGACGCGCAATCGCATATAAATGAATTACCTCTCATCCAAGCACAAGACACACTCATTCACAGCCCGCCTCTCGATTTTATAGAGTTACCATTATGAATCATGCTCCAATCACAGGCTTATTGCCGCCGCAATTTGAAAATCTGCGTGACGCCGTTTTGCGCAATTATACTGACAGTGACGAAATGGGCTTTCAGTTTTGTATCATGCGCAAGGGCGAGACGCTTATCGATATTTGCGGCGGATTCGCAGATAAGGCGCAAAACATCCCCGTCACCCCAGACCACCTCTTTTCTGTTTATTCTTCAGGCAAAGTTATGGCCGCCTTAGTCATCGCCCATCTCGCGGAACATGACAGACTTGGCTATGACCAGAATATCCTTAGCATTTGGCCTGAATTTGGCACTCATGGCAAAGGCGATTTATCCATTGCGCAAATCCTGTCCCACCAAGCAGGGCTATCAGGCATCACAGATCCTGATTGGAGCGGTGAAGATTGGTATAATTGGGACAAAACCTGCATGGCCCTCGCCGCGCAAGAGCCTTTATTCCCGCCCGCCTCTGTAAGCGGTTATCATCCTATAACTTTCGGATTTCTGGCAGGCGAAATTGCGCGGCGTACAGATAAGCAAATGCGTATGCTCGGGCAAATCCTACGTGAAGATTTAACCAATCCGGTTGGCGCAGATGTCTGGATTGGCTTGCCAGAGGATCACCATCACCGCTGCGTCTATATGAATAAGCCTAAACGCCTGGCGAATATGGGCGAGATAACTCCCGCCACACGGGCCGCATTTTTACAAAAAACATCCGTCCCCGGCGGGCGGTCTATAACAGAATGGCGCAAGGCAGAATTTGCAGGGTCAAATTGCCAAGCCACAGCCAAAGGCTTGGCCACTATGATGCAAGCGGCTGTAAACGGTTTTATACGCGACATGCCTGTCCTATCTGAAGACATGCTCGCGCATTTTTCAAAATTACGCATATCAGGCCAAGATCAAGTCTTACCATTTCACATAGACTTTGCTGCAGGTGTGATGCTCAATACGCCAAATTTCTTCTACGGACCAAACCCAAACACATTGGGACATTCGGGCTGGGGTGGATCTTGTGTCTTTGCCGACCCTGATAGCGGGCTACACGGGGCTTATGTGATGAATAATCAACAAAATTCACTCCTCGGCGATATACGGCCGCGTCGCCTCATCGAGGCGGTTTATCAATCCATCTCTTAAAAGGGTATATATATGAGTACATTCATAGAGCGGCTTTGGGAGATTGGCCCGCAAATGATTAGCGCCACACCTCACGCCCAAGAACTTGGCATAAAATTCGTGGCCGTTGATAAAAACCGCGCAACAATGTCATTGCCTTATAATCCCGCTTTAATTGGCGATAAAAAGACAGGCGTTATTCATGGCGGCGCTGTGACGACATTGCTCGATCAAGCTTCGGGTCTGGCGGCAATGGCAGGGTTTAACGGACTTGCGCCCATCGCAACTTTATCTCTGCGTATTGATTATATGCGTGCAGCTGATCCTGACACCACGATTATTGGCGAAGCGCATTGTTACAAAGCCACCAAGCATGTCGCCTTTATTCGCGCCCTTGCCCATGACGGTGATGAAGAAATGCCCATCGCAACCGCCCAAGCTTGTTTTATGATTACGGGTCCGTTGATACAAATGCCCGACACCAATGAAGCCTATACAATAGATGCCACACAAAACGCATCTCAAGACATGTCTCAAAAGGGGAAGCCATCATGAGCCAGATGTCACATGATGATATAAAGCGCATCTTAGAAGATATGCCTTATGTGCAAACATTGGGTATAGAACCGCATTTCATAGATACGAAATTTACACTTATTTTGCCGTATAAACGCGAGAATATTGGCAATCCAACACTGCCTGCCTTGCACGGCGGGGGTATTGGCGGTTTTATGGAAGTTGCGGCCATTGCCCAGATTATGTTAGAGAACCCACCTAAAAAAAATGATGCGCGCTTCCCGAAACCTATCGGAATTAACATTGATTATTTACGGCGCGGAAATCCCGTCCTGACATATGCCCGCGCCCAAATTTTCAAAAAAGGCTCCCGCGTTGCCAATGTCCGCGTGCGCGCTTGGCAAGATAGTTTTGATACGCCCATAGCCGCTCTGACAGGGCATTTTCTCCTCGCCAAATTACATGCAGAGAATGACGACGCTTAATCCAAATATATTAAGCCGTCAGCAGGTCTTTGCCCAAAGCTGGCCGATAATGCTCGCCAATGGCGCTGGCCCTATTGTTGGGCTTGTCGATACATTAATGGTTGGCCGTTTTGTAGGCACGTCTGCACTTGCGGGCATAGGGCTTGGCGCGGTTATTTACGGTATCGTCTATTGGGGCTTTGGCTTTCTGCGCATGAGTACAGCAGGGCTAGCGGCGCAAAGTGACGGCGCAGGTGCAGAAGGCGATGTGCAAGCCCATATCTTACGCGCTATACCCATCGGGCTTTTCATTGGATGTGTTGTTGTATTGATCCAGTTTTGGCTTTTACCGCAAGCCTTTAAAATTTACACTGCCGCGCCAGAAATTGAAGCCTCTGCCAGAACCTATATTAACGCGCGGCTTTGGGGATTACCCGCCACGCTCGGCACGATTGCCTTAATGGGATGGTTTGTCGGGATTAGCCGTTCAGGCTTGGCCCTTGGCCTGCAAATTGTTTTAAATATCGTCAATATTATTCTCTCACCTATTTTTGTTATCGGGCTGGGCGCAGGATTATATGGCGTCGGGCTTGCTTCCGCTTTTGCGGAATGGGCCGGCTTTGCAGCGGGTGTCGCGCTGGCATTGCGAGAAATCAAACGCCGCGGCGGGTTTCGTCCTAGAGCTTTTTCGAAAGCCACCTTATTTGATAAAACGGCCCTCTCGAAACTGGGTGTGGCCAATGGCAATATTTTCATCCGTACCATGTCGCTTACATTAGGGTTTAACTTCTTTGGCAATGCCGCCGCCAGCGAAGGCGAAACTTTCCTAGCGGGCTATCATGTCCTTATGCAAATGGTGACAATGGCCGCCTTAGTTCTAGACGGCTTCGCCCACACCGCCGAAGCCGTCACTGGGGCTGCTTACGGAGCCAAAGATAAGCCGCGTTTTGACAGAGCCGTGCGCATGACATCTGAGTTTTCAGTTGGCTTTGCACTTATCTGCGGCGCATTAATCTACTTCGGCGGGCCATTTTTAATTACAGCGCTCACCAAAGATCCCGCTGTGCAGCAAAGCGCCTTAACCTATCTGCCCTATTGCGCGCTCGCGCCAATCGCTGGCTTTGCCGCCTATCAGATGGACGGCATATTTATCGGTACAACACGCACCACGGCGATGCGCAATGCAGGTATAACCGCTGTAATTATATATATTGGCGTGCATTATTTAATTGCGCCCAGTCTTGGCGCAAAAGGTATCTGGATTGCGTTTCTCATTTATTACATCATGCGAGCTGTCACTTTGGGGCTCGCTTATCCGCACATCACACGGCATTTAAGAACGCAAACTCCGCGCAATAAAGATAATACGCGTAATTAATTATCCGCGCCGACCGCCTGTAAAATATTATCAAATCCCTCCGCCTTTAAGCGTGCCGATAAATCTTGGCATATCTGAGCCACGAGCTGCGGGCCGTGATAGACAAGAGCCGAATATAGCTGCACAGCTTTTGCGCCTGCCCGAATTTTTGCATAGGCCTGCGCGCCATTTGACACGCCGCCAACACCAATAAGGTCTATAGAGCCTTGGGAAGCGGCATAAAATTCCCGTAAAATCGTCGTGGAGCTTTCAAATAATGGCTGCCCTGACAAACCCCCGCCTTCACCTTTATGCACGCTTTGAAGACTATCTGGCCGCGCTATTGTTGTATTGGATACAATGATTGCATCCATACCATATTGGCGCGCTTGCTCGACTACGCGTTCAATCTCTGCAAAATCTAAATCAGGCGCGACCTTAAGAAACATCGGATAGCTTGGCTTATCGCCTGTTAACTCCATGCGTTTTTCGCAAAGCCGTCCGAGTAAGTCTTCCATAGCATCTGCGCCTTGAAGCTTACGAAGCCCCGGTGTGTTGGGCGAGCTGATATTAATTGTAAAATAATCGCATTTCCCCCAAAGCCGTGTCAGCCCTGTCACATAATCAGCGGCGCGGTCGCGACTATCTTTATTTGCGCCCAAATTTGCACCGACAATTCCGCCTCTGCCATGACGGGCGCCTAGCCGCGCATGAAAATGCTCAAGGCCGCGATTATTAAATCCCATGCGGTTTATCACAGCTTGGTCTTCGGTCAGGCGGAACAGGCGCGGTTTCGGATTCCCCGCTTGCGGTTTCGGTGTGACAGTGCCGCATTCGACAAAGCCAAACCCCGCACCAAGCATCGCATCTGGAACATCGCAATCCTTATCAAAGCCCGCTGCCAGCCCGATAGGATTTGGCAAATCAAGCCCGCCAATATGCACCGCAAGGTCAGACGTGTTTTTAGCCCTTATCTTGGGGCCAAACCCTGCACGCAACAATTTTACTGTTGTCATATGTGCGCGCTCTGCTGGTAATTTGCGCAAGACGGCTGTGCCCGCTTTATGTATAAAACTCATCTATCTTCCAATTCTAACGGCACTTTATACTGACCATTTGCGCCTGCTTTTAAAGGCCATATACGCCGAATAGCTGATTTATATAACGTGTTATATAAGTGCGGAAATCTTGCTCCGCCGCGCGAGACTTCAAATTTCACATCATCACCGCATGCCGCAAGCTCAACCTCTACAAGGCTTAACATATCTCCGTCTGTATAATGCTTATCCAATGTACCTTGTAATTGGCCCGCGAGAGACAAGTGAATATAGCCGTCCTGAATATCGACGGGACTGCCCGTGAATTGACCATCTTTATCGAAGGCCGCAAATTCACAAGCGCGTAAAATTTTATATGCGTAAGTCTGATTCATAAGGCGCGAGTGCCGCGCAGCTACAATTTTGTCAATGGTAAAGGTTTAAGGATAAGATTATGCGCAAAATATACCTGCACAAATATTAGGCAATTTACAAAGTTTCGCGATGAATATTTTAGCACGAAGCTTTTACCAGAATGGATTCACACGCTTAACCGCGCATAATGGGCGGACTCCGTAGATAAAGATTTGAAACTTTATCAATGGGAAAATATCCATGTCTCGAATATCACATATGACCTTTAGAGCCCTGCCTTGTCTGGTTTTGCTTACGCCTAGTCTCGCGGGCGCGGTGACAACGGATGAACTTGCCGCCGCCGTTCAAGCCAATTCCGCCCAGGATGCGTTTATTTTCAATACGCTTTTATTTTTAATTGGCGGATTTCTTGTGATGTGGATGGCCGCAGGCTTTGCCATGCTCGAAGCGGGATTAGTGCGCACGAAAAATGTGTCCATGCAGTGTTTGAAGAATATCGGACTCTATTCTGTAGCTGGTATCATGTTCTATCTTGTAGGTTATCATATGATGTATGGCGGAGCATCGCCTTATTTTGGCGGATTTAACCTTGGATATGATTTTACCCCCGAAGATGCCGAGACAGGGTATTCATCGTATTCAGATTGGTTCTTCCAAATGGTGTTTTGCGCCACAACGGCCTCTATCGTCTCTGGTACTGTGGCAGAACGGATTAAGTTCTGGCCCTTTATGATCTTTGTCGTGGTTTTAACGGGCTTCATTTATCCGATCGTCGGATCATGGGAATGGGGGGAAGGATTCCTCGATGCTATGGGCTTCTCTGATTTTGCAGGCTCAACACTTGTACATTCAACAGGCGGCTGGGCCGCTCTAATCGGCGCAATTATCCTAGGCGCGCGTAAAGGCAAATATGTCGATGGCCGCGTTATGCCAATGCCTGGCTCATCTATGCCGCTTGCAACATTAGGCGTATTTATTTTATGGCTCGGTTGGTTTGGTTTTAACGGCGCATCACAGCTAGCCATGGGCACAATCACAGATGCAGATGCGGTCGCCAAAATTTTCGTCAACACGAATATGGCCGCAGCAGCAGGCTGTGTCATCGCTATCATTTATACACAGCTGCGTTACGGTAAGATGGATTTGACGATGGCCCTTAACGGCGCGCTGGCTGGACTTGTCGCTATTACAGCTGAACCGCTTACGCCGTCTGTTCCCGTTGCTATGCTTGTTGGCGGCATGGGTTCACTGCTAGCCATGTTGACAGTACCTGTGCTAGATAAGCTTAAAATCGACGATGTTGTGGGCGCTATACCCGTTCACCTTGTTGCAGGTATTTTTGGAACACTGGCTGTCGCCTTTACCAATAAAGACGTTAGTTTCATGCCGCAGCTTATAGGCGTTCTGACCACAGCTATCTTCGTATCTGCCATTAGCGCGGTTATCTGGTTTGCACTCAAAGCCACACTCGGCATTCGCTGTAGCGAAGAAGATGAACTTCAAGGGCTAGATATTGCCGAGGTTGGCGTTGAAGCTTACCCAGAATTTTCAGCCAGTTAAAATACGGCCAGATAGATAAACCTTATCTGGCCGCCGTCTCCCCATCACGAGCTTTCACATAGATCGTGACACTTATCCCAGCTTGCACCTCATATGTGCAAAGCTGGGTTTTTTTTATGTTGTTTTAAGATGTACGTTATGACTGAAACTAAAATATGCACGCTAACTCCGCGGCCTATTACGTAAGACAAAATGCGAAGATAAGTTTCTTGATGAAGGTTTATTGACCCGCTAGGTATTTAATCCTATATACGCTCAAGATGTTTTCCCATCAAAACATATGGAACGCCATAGACCGCTTGGCGCAATCTTGTAATAGCTCGCCTTCTGGCCTGGCAAGGCAAGCGGGGCTTGACCCGACCGCCTTTAATAAATCCAAACGCCACTCAAATTCTGGAAAACCGCGTTGGCCATCCACAGAAAGCTTGTCCAAAGTGCTCTCAACCGCTGGCATAGATTTTGAAACATTTGCGCGCTTTACGAACGAAAACATATATGAAGTCAATGAGCCCACTATCCCGTTAATTGGATTGGCACAAGCGGGCGATAATGGTTTCTTTGATGATGCAGGTTTCCCCATAGGTGCAAGCTGGGAAGACATTGCGATGCCAAGCCTGAAAGATGAAAATATTTATGCCTTGCAAATTTCTGGCGATTCCATGACCCCTGTATTGCGCGACGGAGATAAGGTATTGGTCGCGCCCAATGAGCCTTTACGCCGCGGCGACCGCGTTGTGGTCAAGACCTTTGATGATGAAATTATGGCGAAAGAATTGCAGCGTATGACAAGTTCTGAAGTCACCTTACTATCGCTAAATCCAAATTATGAAGACCGTATATTAGACCGCAAAAACATAAAATGGATCGCGCGTATCGTTTGGATTAGTCAATGATACATTCAAATAAGCCGCCAGTTTAAAGCCTTATTTCCCATCTAAAAATCGTTCTGCGTGCTGCTTTCGAGTTTTCTCATCATATAGAGTTGCGTATAATATCTGGGCTTGGGCTTTAATTTTCGTCTCAACATCCGTCTGCGGGTTCATAAGTAAAATATCTTCAAGTTCATCCTTCAGCAAAGCTACATCTGGTTCTGACTTAAGCGCCAAAAGTCCCATGACGTAATTTGTTCGAATTACAATATCATGCGGCGCAATATCAATCGCTTGCTTATATAATGCACGGCCTTCATCAGCGGACGCGCCAAACCATTTCTGGCCATATGAATCGCCTGTTTTACGCACTACGCCTAAATGCCATGCCGCTTCTAGCGCCAGAACACGGGCATCATTTGGATATTCAGCTTGAAGCTGCTCTATCTTATCTCGCGTTTTCGTCGGCAATTTCTTACGCCATGCCGTAATATCGCCCGTTGTCCGTGTCACAAACCCATCTGTTAGCGCATATTGTAATTTGGCGTCATAAGATGTCGGGTCAAGATCAATCGCCATTTTCGCAAAAGCGCGTGCTTCTTTGGCATGTTTATTTAATTTCCCAATTTCGCCCAGCATAATTTGGGACGATAAACTCTCAGCCGCTAAGGTATAGCCTTCAGCCGTCTTTAACTGTATCGCCATTTCGCGCGCTTGTTCATATTGCCCTTCTACAATCAAGGCTCTCACATCATCAGATGACACAGCCCAAGCTAGGCCTGACAGAGTCCATGCAAACCAAACCGAAAGCATAGCTGCAATATAATGTCGTAAGCGCATAGGTTTTATTACCATAAAACCCACCATTTAGGATTCACATTTATATTAAATCTATGTGAGACTTAAAATCAGCTTATAGCGATATAATCACTATATAAAACAGCCTTCTAATGCATCATCAATGAGCTGCGCAGTTTCTTGCGGCCCGTAAATGGCGACAAATGAGCCAAAGCGCGGGCCTTGAGATTGT
Organism: uncultured Caulobacterales bacterium; assembly: GCA_937929915.1. Classification (GTDB taxonomy): domain Bacteria; phylum Pseudomonadota; class Alphaproteobacteria; order Caulobacterales; family Maricaulaceae; genus Litorimonas. The sequence goes on from CALFUN010000007.1 coordinate 60,543, forward strand.
CCCAAGCAAACCTCATAAATCGCCTTGAACCAATGACGCAAATTTTCAAATTCATGATCTTTTCCGACAGAGAAGATTAATGTTTGCAAATCCTCGGCATTTGTCGCCTGCTCTGCGGGTACCGCGCGTAAACGTTCAGATAAATCAATTAAAGCGGCGCGTTCCAAATCATCTGGCGCACGGTAAACCTTATTGGGTTTTACAAAATCCTCATAATAACTCACCGCATAGCCCGCCAAATCATCCAAAGCTGGATAATCTTCAGGCGTCGCGCCCGGTACATAACGTTCAATAAAGCCCCATAAAATATCTTTATCTGACGCATTGGCGGCGCTAACAAGATTTAACAGCAGCGCAAAGCTGATCGGGCTACCGCCTTGTGGAGGGTTCCCTGCATGAATATAATAAACGGGATTGGACAAACGCTCTTTGGCATCTTGACGTTGATAGGCATTTAAAAACGCAAAATATTCATCCGTCGCTTTGGGAATAACGTCAAAAAATAAGCGTTTTGCCGTGCGCGGCTTTTGGAACATAAATAATGACAGGCTCTCAGGTGTAGAATATTTCAACCAATCTTCGACAGCGATACCATTGCCTTTAGATTTAGAAATTTTCTCGCCTTTATCATCTAAAAACAACTCATAGACATATTGTACAGGAGCTTCAGTACCTAGAATTTTACAGATACGCGAATAAATTGGCGCATTTGCCTGATGGTCTTTGCCAAACATCTCGAAATCCACTTTCAGATTGGCCCAGCGCATACCAAAATCAGGCTTCCACTGCATTTTCACATGCCCGCCCGTAACAGGCAGCGTCACATCAGTACCGTCTTCATCTTCAAATGTTACAGTCCCTGCCGCAGCATTCACATCTTTCATCGGCACATAAAGTACCCGCGCCGTTGTCGGAGAAATCGGCAGAAACGGGCTATAGGTCGCTTGGCGCTGCTCGCCCAAGCTTGGCAGCATAACGGCCATAATCTCATCATATTTTTCAACGGCCCGCAGCAAGGTTTCATCAAAATGTCCCGCGCGATATTCTTCGGTGGCCGATTTAAATTCATACTCAAAGCCAAAGCCATCTAAAAAATCACACAGCATCGCATTATTATGCGCTGCAAAACTCTCATGCGTTCCAAATGGGTCAGGCACATCCGTTAAGGGCTTCCCTAAATGTTCATGAAGCGCCTCTTGGTTTGGAACATTCGTCGGCACTTTCCGCATACCGTCCATATCATCTGAGAAAGCAATAAGGCGCGTGGGGATTTTATCATCTGTGAGTTGACGAAAGGCATGACGCACCATGGTTGTTCGCGCCACTTCGCCAAATGTTCCAATATGCGGCAGGCCCGATGGCCCGTAACCTGTCTCAAATAAAACAGGGCGCCCCGCACGATCAATGCCGCGTTTTTTTTCTATATCCAAACGTTTGAGGATAAGACGCGCTTGTTCAAACGGCCAAGCTTTCGCGGACATATAAAGATCATGAGTCATAGCGCGCGATTAGGCCGAGATGGCCTGAACGTCAAGCATGTGTCACTGAAGATAAAACGTCAGATGCAAAAAGACAGCAAAAAAAAGGCGGCCTGCCTATCGTTTCCACGTAAATGATAGCGCCGCAGCATCTTCTTTATATGTAAACTCATCCGATGTTGCCGCGCGGCGAAGATAGGACAATGATAAATCCGCACCGCCCACACGATAACCAAGCCCCGCCTTCGCATCTCCGACAAAAACACGGTCTTGTAGCGAAAATCCGTCCCGCGTAAATTCATTCACGCTTGATCCTGAGTAATTGACGCTTTCAGCATCCGCCCCAGCAAAGAAATACCATGTATTATTATCCAAAGCTGAACCCGACTGCGTTTTTTTACTAAATTCAAGCACACCGCCGACTAATGCCGATGACCCATCATCTGTTACCCGTAGCGCGGCGCGTGGACGTAATGAAATCCCGAGTTTTTTTCGAGCATCCGTAGAAATTAATGTCGTCAAACCCAAATCAGAACGAGAGCCCGCCGTCACACAGCTGCCTTGGCCTGTAATACAAGCTGTATCGAGTACATCCAAATTAAAGACACCCGAGCCAATAACGTCATTAGGAAGGTCAATCACAGGTAAATTGAGGTTTTGCCCTAAAATATCTGCATTATTTGTCGATGTTGGTAGGTTAAATTTCAGCCCTGTTGACAGCGGCGTGGTGCTTTGGGAGGCAATTTGCGTCGATGGCAGGGACGATGCCTCTTGGGCATGCACCGTGCCTGACATAGCCATCACCATGCCTGTAATGATGAGACATAAAGGCACAAACCTTTTTTGTTTCAAAGGCTTAACTGATGATATATGCCCCACTACAGACAAATTTCGCTCTCTCTTTCAACCATAATACATCTACATTATAAAATGACAGACGATGATTTATACCACATTTCAAGCCTATGTCGAAATAATAGCCCTTACGGTTCATTAATAATCATCAAATCATCTTTAAAACGCATTGATAATTTTCACATGCCATAAAACTCTATATTATAACAATAGAAACAAGGCACAGTAGACTGGGAAAAAATTATCGGGTGTGATTTAAGTCACACTGACTTAAAAAATATGAAAAAAACCGGCAAATGCCGGCCTTTTTATCATAAAATTTATAAGGTTTGCGGCTACTGACAGGAAATACATTCCCCGTAATTTGTCGGCGCGGCTTTTTCCATGGCAAGCTCCATATCGCTCTTATCTTCTTTACCCGCAAATGATGCGCGCTGAACGGATTTAGACCGGCAATAATACAGCGATTTCACGCCTTTTTCCCAAGCTGTCCAATGCAACATATGCAAATCCCACTTATCGACATCCCCCGGAATGAAAATATTGAGCGATTGCGCTTGGCAGATTTGCGGCGCACGATCCGCAGCATGTTCAATTACCCAACGTTGATCAATTTCAAACGCCGTCCGAAATGTCATCTTCTCATGCTCATTCAGATCGTCCAAATGCTGCACAGACCCTTCATTTTCTAAAATTGTCGCCCAAATACCTTTTGTATTTAGACCTTTTTCTTCCAATAAAGCCTCAAGATGACGATTTTTCACCGTAAATGACCCTGATAACGTCTTATGCGTATAAACATTGGCTGGAATTGGCTCAATCCCTGCTGATGTGCCGCCGCAAATAATCGAAATTGAGGCCGTAGGCGCAACCGCCATTTTATGCGAAAATCGCTCTGGCTCGCCCATATCTGCAGCATCAGGACACGCGCCGCGTTCTTCAGCCAAAACTTTAGACGCCTTATCCGCGCCGCGGCGCAAATGGTTAAATAGCCGATTATTAAAAGATTTTGCCAAAGCACTTTCAAACGGAATACCTTTGGCTTGCAGGCGCGAATGGAACCCCATCACGCCCAAACCAACAGAGCGCTCACGCATCGCAGAATAGGCTGCATCCGCCATGCTATCAGGCGCGTTTTGAATGAAACTCTCCAAAACATTATCCAAGAAGCGCATAATATCTTCGATAAAACCCTCTTCTTTATGCCAGTCATCCCACTTCTCAGCATTGACGGAAGATAGGCAGCAAACTGCTGTGCGTTGCTTGCCATATTTATCGAGCCCAGTTGGCAGCATAATTTCGGCACATAGGTTAGATTGCTGCACCTTCAAACCTGCATCACGTTGATGCTTGGCCAATGCTTTATTCACTGTGTCAGAGAAAATCATATAAGGCTCGCCTGTTTGTAGACGCATTTCTAAAATTTTCTGCCATAATTTACGGGCATTGATCTTTTTGATCTCCTCGCCTGTATGCGGGCTGATTAAACCAAACTCTTCATCTTTGCGTACAGCATCCATAAAGGCATCTGTTATGTTCAGACCATGATGCAGGTTCAAGGATTTACGGTTAAAGTCGCCAGACGGCTTACGAATTTCTAAAAACTCTTCGATTTCCGGATGGTGAATATCCAGATACACAGCCGCAGAGCCGCGGCGCAAGGACCCTTGAGAAATCGCCAGCGTGAGGCTGTCCATCACACGAATGAACGGGATAATCCCAGATGTATGGCCTGCGCGGCCTATTTTTTCACCTATTGAGCGTACATTGCCCCAATATGTCCCGATACCTCCGCCATTTGACGCAAGCCAAACATTTTCTGTCCAAGCATGTACAATACTATCAAGACTATCATCAACGGCATTTAGGAAACAAGAAATCGGCAGGCCGCGATCCGCTCCGCCATTGGATAAAACAGGCGTTGCGGGCATGAACCAAAGCTTTGACATATAATCATAGAGACGCTGCGCGTGGGCTGTATCATCAGCATAAGCAACAGCAACGCGTGAAAACATGTCTTGGAAGCTCTCATTGGGCAGTAAATAGCGGTCCAGTAAAGTACGCTTGCCAAAATCAGTCAGCAAATCATTGCGGGACTTATCTTGACGCGGCGCTTCAATATCTGCGGCCCGTACAACATCTGGTTTTGGCGAACAGCTCATTTGCGCTGACTCTACCATAGACGCATCTATTTCGGCTAGCTCTGCTCTCGCTAACGCGTCTTGAAAGTCATCATTTTCAGTCATCATGTCCGTTTTCCCCCGATCAGATATATAAATTTTTCGTCAAACTATCCCCAAGCTCAATCAACGATTTGAGCCTTAAACTCGCTTTAGAGAAAACGAAGCAGGGACGCTTCTGTCTATATATAGTGGTCATTTCTCGTTACTCGTCAACACCTAGTATCTTCTTATAAGGTGAAAAATAGTTACTGAATCCTTAAGCTGTTGGAATTTCTGTAAATTTTTATTTTAACGCCAGCCATGAAAGCTGCATAAAGCCTAAACGTGAAATGCCGCCTTGTGTTTTCACATCATTTTGCGAGAAATCTTAAACTTTGGGCCGTCTTTTTTCTCAAATTTATCGCTTAATCTTGTTGCACTTACGGAATGAACCGAGTTTAAATCGTAAAATTATAAATTTTATACAAGAATTATACACAGGGTGATTCTTACACAAAACGCGGCGCTAGCCAAATACAGGTGAATGTGACAGATTTGCCGAAAGTCCCCTGCCAAGCTTTTAATAGGCTATATAGATTTATGTTCACAAGGCGCTAAAGAGCTGTATGAAAATCCTTATCGTTACCGATGCGTGGCATCCGCAAATGAACGGCGTTGTCCGTACACTCGAAAAAACGGCTGAGAACTTAAAGCTATCTGGCCATAGCGTAGAGGTTATCGCGCCATCAGATGGATATTGGACGCTCCCTTTACCCACCTATCCAGATATTCGGTTAGCGCTCTTTGCCAAGCGTGATATAGAACGGCGGATTATCCGTTTTGGCCCTGAGGCCATTCATATCGCTACAGAAGGCCCGCTAGGACAAGCCGCGCGCGCATTATGCTTGCGATGGGGCATGCCGTTCACGACAAGCTACCACACAAAATTTCCTGAATATATTAAAGCGCGCTTTCCTTTCATCCCTTTAAAACTGCCATATAAATTTGTGCGCGACTTCCATAATTCTGGCGGACGCACCATGGTGACAACCCCGTCTATGGTTGAATTTTTACAAGCCCGCCATTTCACCAATCTTGCCGCTTGGGCGCGCGGTGTCGATACGGACTTATTCCACCCGAACAAACGCGCCGCTAAAATTAATGATGAAACAGATACATATAAAGGGCTAACGCGTCCCATTTGGATCAATATTGGCCGCATAGCCGTCGAGAAAAACATCAAAGCCTTTTTAGACCTCGACCTACCTGGCTCTAAAGTTGTTATTGGAGAGGGGCCGCAGCGCAAAGAACTGGAACGCAAACATCCCGGTGTGAAGTTTACAGGCGCAAAATTTGGCGAAGACCTTGCCAAACATTTTGCCGATGCCGATGTATTTGTATTTCCCTCTAAAACTGACACATTTGGATTGGTTATCATTGAAGCCATGGCAACTGGGACGCCCGTTGCCGCCTATCCAGTTTCAGGGCCGATTGATATTATACCCGATAGCGGAGCAGGTATTGTCGACAATGACCTTAAAACAGCGTGCTTAAACGCGCTAAAACTCTCTCGCGAAGATACGCGCAATCATGCCTTGAAATATAGCTGGTCTGCGGTGTCGACTGTATTTTTTGATTATCTCACACCAGAATATGAACCTATCGCCCGCAGACGATGGCGGCGCACCAGACGGCTCATGCGTCTTGCCAGCAGTCCCTATCATTTCATAAAACGCAATATAAGACGGTTTTGGCGAATAATACGCGGCAAAAGCGTCCCTAAATAATCAATAATCCCAACCACATTTATCACCTAGCACAATGCGTTTCACTCAAGTTTGATTTGCGTGTGAATAGGTCCGCAGTCATAGAAGCGCATGACAAAACTTCGGACAGCCCTTGGCCCTTCTTTGGCCGTCATCGTGATAAGCAGCTATATGGTTAGCGTCTCTGCTTTGGCGAAAGTTACAGATGATATGTCCGTGAAAACACCTCCTATTTTGTCGCCTTACAATTTAACGCAAGAACAAATCGCAACATTAGACATGGATGTCCCTATCCTTGATATTTGGGAAGGCGCAATGAATCGTAATATTGTCGAAGTGTTTGGCGCTATAGATGTAAATGCCTCTCCCCAGCAGCTTTGGGACATTATGAAAAATTGTGAGCTGCAACTGCAAATCATCTCAAACATGACAAGATGTGAGATTCAAAAACAAGATGTCGCCGCTGGGTGGGATGAACGTGTGCAAGTCCTCAAAATTGGACGTTTCCTTCCGCGCGTAAAGTCAAAATTTCGGTCTGAATATACACCATATCGGACCATTAAAATCACACGGACAGGCGGAGATTTATCCGTATTGGACGGAATTTGGAGCCTATCCTCGACTCATGACAACCAAACTCGCATTGCGTATCGGGCACGGTTAAAGCCAAAACTCCCTGTCCCGCGCAAATTGATGCAAAAAGCAACTCGTAAAGATATGCCTGCAATCTTAATGAACCTTCGGGATTTAGCGGAAAACCGTAACACGCAAACTCAGCCAAGTGATACCTCGCCGCATACAACCACGTCGACAACACGGCCAATGCCGTGATGACACCCTCTATTGCCGTCATTATCCCTGTCTATAAAGATGACACAACATTGACGGCCTTATTGCAAAACCTACGTAATCTGGATGTAGCCGAAATCATCATTGCTGACGGCGAGGCACGCCAGCATATGCCGCAGAGCCTGCAGCTTCAAATCTGCGATAATATCCGCTCAAAGCTTATATGGTTAGCCGCAACGCCCAAAGGCCGCGGCCCGCAAATCCAAGCAGGTATAGAGCGCGCCCAATCTGATTATATATTGATATTACACGCCGATAGTCATTTAGACTCAAACGCAGCACACGCCATTCGCAGCAATCTTGCAAAGCGCCACATAAGCCTTGGGACATTTACGTTAAAATTCGATACAAAACGCAGAGTGTTCTCCTTATTTGCATGGATAAGCCGCATAGATAGCACCCTAACAACTTTTGGCGACCAAGGGTTTTTCTTTCGCCGCAAGGATTACAAGGCATTAGATTTAGATTTAAGACTATTTCCATTACTCGAAGATGTCGCCTTGCGCCGCGCCTTCAAACAAACAGGCCGTATCACGCGATCGCGAATTATCATTATGACCTCTACGCGTAGATTCATGCAGCGCGGGATTTGGGCAACACAATTATTTAACGCTCAAATTTTATGGCGTTATATGCGCGGGCAGACCCCCGCCACGCTTTACCGCGCTTATTACCAAACCCCAATAGATACACCGCGAACAGCCCTAAAAAAGCCTGTAACAAAACGCGCCTAATCCAGTTTCACAAAGCTTGCCATATTCACAAAAGCTAGATATGGGCAATTATGTTTGATTTGGCTTTATTCTTGTCGGCTTTTACGACTCTTTTCGTCATTATTGACCCCCCAGGCTGTGCGCCAATTTTTGCGACATTAACCCAAGACACGTCTAAAAAACATCAACGCGATATGGCGTTTAAGTCTGTTGCAGTAGCCTCTGTGATCTTGATCGGCTTTGCTTATGCTGGAAAGTTCTTATTCGCCAAACTTGGCATTAGCCTCAATGCGCTGCGCATAGCTGGCGGTATCATGCTCTTTATCATTGGTCTTAACATGGTATTTGAAAAACGCACCGAAAAGCGCGAAGACCGCGCCGAAGGTGTACTCGAAGACATCTCAGACCCCGAAGATATTTCTGTGTTTCCCATGGGTATTCCGATGATTGCAGGGCCAGGGACAATGGCCTCCATTTTATTGCTGAAATCCCGTGCGGCTGAAACGGGCAGTGAACTCGCCGTCATTGCCGCCTTAATCGCTGTGTTAGTGATTACCCTAATTAGCTTTCTAATCGCAGGGCCATTAATGAAGCTTATGGGCAAAACATTCACTAATGTCTTGACCCGCGTTCTAGGTATATTGCTCGCGACCTTAGCCACGCAATTTATTATTGATGGCATTAAAGGCGCACTATTTCAGGCCATATAGCGAGCCGCTAAAAACCAACCATCTTTGGCGCAAGGGCTTGCGGCGCTGTCTGGCTGGCTTGTGGCCACGCACAATAATCTGCCGCGTAATAAGCCGATGGCTTATGATTGCCCGACAAGCCTGGCCCGCCAAATGGTAGCGAGGAAGCCGCACCTGTCGTTGGTTTATTCCAATTTAAAATACCTGCCTTCATCTCCATTTGCGCGCGCGCCCATAAATCGGCATCATCGCTCACCAAACCGCCCGCTAGCCCAAATCGCGTATCATTGGCGCGTGTAAATGCCGTATCTATATCAGCCGCGCGGATAATTTGTAAAATAGGGCCAAATAATTCCTCATCAGGCGCGGCGGCCTGTGTGACATCAATCATAGCGGGGCGCAAAAATGCTCCCTTTGGATCGGGCCGTTCTAAAGCTTTAATGGATGTTCCGCCTTTGGCGATTAACATCGCTTCGAAATCTACCGCCGCTTGCGCTGATCGCGTAGAGACGACTGGCCCCATAAATACCTCTTCATGCCACGGGCCAATCGTCACATCTTCTATCCGCGCTAAAATCGCAGCAATAACATCATCGCCAAATTTGCCTTCAGGCAAAATAAGTCGCCTTGTGCAAGAACAGCGCTGCCCGCTTGTGATAAAAGCCGACATAAAAGCAATGTCTGCCGCCGCGCTAACGTCTGTTGGCTGCGCAATAATTAAAGGGTTATTACCGCCCATTTCAAGTGCGAGCATAATATCTGGACGCCCGCCAAAATGCTTATGAAACGCAGCCCCTGTTTGTGCAGAGCCTGTAAATAATAGTCCGTCAATATCCGCATGTAGCAAAGCTCCGCCTGTCTCACGCCCGCCGTGAACAAGGTTTAACACCCCGTCTGGCAAGCCTGCCGCACTAAAAGATTCGATCATAATTTGCGCAATAGTCGGGGTAAGTTCAGATGGCTTGAATATCGCCGTATTCCCCGCTAGCAACGACGGAACAATATGGCCATTGGGCAAATGACCCGGAAAATTAAATGGCCCAAACACAGCCAGAACGCCGTGCGGGCGATGGCGCAAGGACATCCCCTCTTTAATATGATGACCTGTGCGCTCTTCATAAGCCTGAATAGAAATTGCAATCTTGCCTGCCATAGCCCCCGCTTCTGTACGAGCCTCCCAGAGCGGTTTGCCCATATCGCGAGAAATCGCCAAAGCCAAAGCCTCTTTGCGCGCGATAAGCGCTTCGCTATATCGCTTTAAAATATTCGCGCGGGCCGTAAACTCTGTACGTGACCAATCATGAAACGCAGCTCTCGCAGATTTTACAGCCGCTGCGACTTGGGCTGCATCGCCTGCATGGCCTTGCCAGACAGTTTCGCCTGTCGCCGGACAAATACTTTCAAAACCTGCGCCGTTACCCGATTGCCACTCACCTGAAATATAAACGTCATGTGTCATAATGGATCTTTACCCAATTAATTCGTCATTAAATTTTTAATCGCCTTAGCATCAATGCGGCCATCAGCAATTCGGTTTAAAATCAGCACGGCCAGCCCTGCGCGTTCTGAGAGGCTTTCAACAACCATAAATTCATCCGAGGAATGAATACGGCCGCCGCGCACACCTAGCGTATCAATATTCGGCGTGCCTGCAGCAAAAACATTATTGCCTTCGCACACCCCGCCTGTATCACGAAATGTCAGCGACAGCCCTAAAGCTTTGCCCGTTTCCGTGACATCAGATAGCAATCTATCTTGCGCCGCATTACGCGGTTTTGGTGGTCGGTAAAACCCGCCGTGAAAATGCCCTGTAATGCCTTTGCGTTTAAGAGCTTTCTCATAGGCCGCGCGGACATTCTGTGTGGCCCAATCTGCGGATGGCTCGTCAGGGGCACGCACACCCATGCGCACGACGGCGATAGCAGGCACAATATTGACTGCATTGCCCCCATCAATCGAGCCGACATTTAACGTCACGCCGTCAAATTGACCATTAAGCGCTTCAATATCGAGCGCAAATTCTGCGGCCGCCATCAGTGCGCTATTCCCATCTTCAGGATTACGGCCCGCATGAGCGCTGCGGCCATGAAAGACAACATCAAACACAGCCGAGCCTTTACGCCCGCCAACCATAGAGCCATCTTCCATTGACGGTTCAAATGTTAGGCCAATATGCGCATCTTTCGCGGCGTCCATAATCATCGGATTTGAGCCAAAATTACCCGTTTCTTCATCAGGTGTTAGAATAACCGTATAGCCCAATTTATCTTTATCAGTCCCGCTCTCAAAAGCTTTGAGAGCTTCGATCATGACAGTGATACCGCCTTTCATATCCGCAAGACCAGGGCCATTTAATTTCCCATCGCCAATATCTTTGATGGTTTCAAATGTATTGGGCGGAAACACTGTATCATAATGGCCCGTCAAGATAACTTGCACCTGCGCATCTTTACGCGCTTGAGCGCGGATCACAGGGGCCGATTGGAATTGCGTCATTTGGCCTTTATCATCCACCTTTTCGATAGGCGCGGTTGGAATGAAATCTATATCTGCGCCTGTTTCAGATAAGGCTTCAGCAAGCTGTTTTGAAAAAGCATTTAGACCCTGCGCATTCCAGCTCCCCGTATTGATTGCCGACCACCCCGTAACGCGTTTTTCCATCGCCGCTTGGCGAGACTTTATCAAGCTCAATGCCGCTTCATCCGCTTCGGATAAATCCTCTAGCCCAATCATTATATCCGCAGCGTTCATAGTTAGCTCCAAGCTCGTTTATCTTTGGAAATCATATAGGGCGCCCAAATCCAGTAGCTGTGTTAAGCTATCAAGAGCTGTACGCATCTCATTGAGAAATGCGCGATCGCCTATATCTTTTATATCTAGGCGGTCACGGTAATGCGTCTTTACCCAATCTTCGAGCGCAGTTATTTTATCCGCGCTCATGACAACGCCTTGATGCAAAGCCTTGCGCTGAGCGGCGTTCATTTGCACCCGCAACCGCAAACAAGCTGGCCCGCCGCCATTACTCATAGACTGCCGCAGATCAAGATAATCCGCGCCTGATAATGGCCCGTTCGCCGCGATACAGCTCTCAACAAAAGCTTTGGCACTTGGCGTTTCTTGCGCTTCAATCGGCAAAATCAAATGCATTTCGCCGCTTTCCAGCGTAATTAATTGTGAATTAAATAAGTAAGACTTAATCGCATCTGATAACGGCATATCTGCGCGTGGTGCCATAAGAAATACTGGCTCAAATCCAAGCTTGTCTCCTTGGGCTTGTATCTGGGATTTCAGCGCGGCGACATTCTCGAAAGCCTGTTCATGAAACAGCAACACATTACCATTGGCCACGCACACAACATCATTATGAAACGCACCTGCATTAATCGCATCAGGGGATTGCGAGATATGAATAACATGCGCTGCACCGAGGCCATGCAGGCGCGCAACCGCTTGGCTAGCTTCTAATGTTTGCCGTGCAGGGAATTTCAAATTTGCCGCACCACCAAGCGCTTGTCGCCCATGGACAAATAATTCTAGCCCCTTTGCGCCGTGCGAGGCGCTCATACGGTTATGATTCGCCGCGCCTTCATCACCAAATAATGACCCATGCGGCAAAGCTTCATGCACAGCGAAATGCGCTTCGTTTTTAAAGATAGCTTTCAAAGCTCTATAGGTTTGACGGCCCTCCAGCGCGCGGTGCGGCATCGCTGTTAAATTGGCCGCCGTTAAATGTACGCGGCCATCATCTGTATCTGGACTGGGCGAAACTGTGGCTGCATTCGCCGTCCACATGCAAGAGGCTGAAGATAAATTCGACAGCAAGGCTGGATTGTCAGCAAAGGCTCTTTCAACAATGTGTCCATCATCTCCCGAATAGCCGATTTGACGCAGGGCGGGTATAAAGGGCCGTTCATGCGGCGGCAGAACCGCTTGCGGTATTCCCATAGACAGCAATTTACGCATTTTCGACAAGCCTTGCAGCGCGGCAGCTTTTGGGTTGGAAACTCGGCCCTTATTGTGATTGGAGGCAAGGTTACCATGACTTAGCCCCGCATAATTATGCGTTGGGCCAACCAAGCCATCAAAATTCATCTCGCTAAAGTCGTTCATGACACCTGCTTATCTTGGCGGCGCTTATCATAAACCCGCGCCATATAAATATCATCTTTCATCAGAGCTTCGGCGTCGCTTGCGGCATGTCCGGCCTCCAGATCGCCCAGTCCAAATGTGGCCCGAAAACCGTGCAACTGACCGCCAAAATGTATCAGTTTCTCGCCTGAATTTGCCGTAAAGTCTTTTGCTTTTTTCTGCGTCCTTGCGATAAGCGTATCATCCATACGGCATTCAATCGCAGGGCCGCCGTCAAAAATATCGCATTGATCTGTCTCTTGAAATCCTGCATCCATCAATATTCCGCGCGCGATTGCAGAGAGACTATGCGGCTTGCCTGTACAATCCCTCACGCTTTGCGGGAGCAAGTTGAGCATAATCGGTAAAGACGGAATTAGCTCTATGATAAAACGGCCATCCGTAGCACTAAGCCTATCGGCGACATCAAAATCTGTTTGGATAAATTTTGACGTTAAATGCTGCCAAAATGGAGACCGCCCATTCTCATCAAACCACCCGCGAATTTCTGCCATTAATCGGCTATCAAATAAATCTCGGTGACGTTCGATAAATGCAATACGTCCCAAAGAGAGCAAGCGGCTTATGCCTGTGCCTCGCGCTTGGGAGGATGAGTACATCGTGGCAAGTTCCGTATAATCATCAAAATCTGTGGTAAGCTGCAATGTATCATATTTCACAGACAGCCCCATAGCCGAGCTGCGGCGTGCATGGCGCGTGCGTTTAAACGAATAAAAAGGACGCTCCACGCCCAATTTCGGAATGATACCAGAAATACCTAAGATTTTATCATCGCGTGTCGCGACAAATAAAATACGATTCGCTGTTTTATCACCGGATAAAAACCTATTGGCTTCTTCGATATAATCCGTAACACGCTCTCGGCTCCGCGGCACTGTTGTCAGGCCCTCACCTGCGAGTTTAGTAATCGCGTAGATTTCATCAATGTCAGCTATTGTGGCAACTCGGAAAATATCCACGAACGCCTCCAAGACTTAAATTATCATAAGCCGTCCACGGAATGTGCCAGCAGTCATGATCGTTGACACGAATTACAAAAAGCTTACCGCTTTAGCAAGGGGCTTTGCGAAAGATATTTTCGCTTATAAACAAACCGTTTAAGCTATGTTTTATCCGCCAAAAGCGCCGCTGCGCCAATTAAAGGGGCCATGGGCGATTTTAGCAGGCGCATAGGAACATCTTTCACATAATCAGATTGCACATCTCGCTCCAAATAGCGGCTCATCGCATCGGGCTGCATATAAAAATCAATCATACGCTCGCTGACGCCGCCCGCAAAGACAACGCCGCCGCGCGCGCCGCCAGATAAAACCAAATCCCCGATCGCACTCATCACAGCTGCTGCGCGGATCTGGCAAATATCACGGCATATAGGGTCATCCTCATCTGATCTTGCTGCAATGACATTTGGCGGCATATACTCATAATCCACGCCATGTATTTCGCAAATCGCTTTATGAATAATCGGCAGCCCGCTGCCTGAACTCACAAGTTCTAAGGATACAAATTCACGGCTGCGGAGCAAAATTTGTAGCAATTCAAATTCCAAAGCGGTTTTGGGGACATAGGCAATATGCCCGCCTTCCGTTGACATTGTATGCCATGTTGCCGCCGTCCCGTCCTGCGTCGAAATTTGCGTAGGAATCAGATAACCAACCCCGAAACCCGTCCCCGCACCCGCCACCAATATTGGCGCATCATGATATGACTGGCCTGTACGCAGTTGGACAAAATGCGTTTCATCCAGCTCAACAACCGAGCGCGTCATACCCGCAAAATCGTTGTAAAGCGCGCATGTTTCAAAACCGTGTAAGCGCGCCACATGAGCTGCAGAAATTTCCCAATCTATATTGGTTAAATTAATACACCCTGCACCAACAGGGCCAGCGGCCGCAAATGCCGCTTTAGGGGGGCGCACATCCAATCCGCTTAAATAGGCGTCTATGGCCGCATCGAAAGAGGCAAAATCAGACCCTTTTAATTTCGCAAAATTATGGACAATCCATCCGCCCTGCGGTTTATGTTCAAGACATCCGAACCTGGCATTTGTCCCGCCAATATCACCTGCGAGAATTAAATTATCAGAGATCATCATAATTGACTTATCCAAAGGCATCATAGCTATGCGTAATCGCAATAGAAATTTGCCGCGCCAGTGCCGCCCCGCGCCTCATTGGATTAATAATTGTCTCGGCAATATGCGGAAATATACCTTCTTTCATAGGCTCTATATCCGATTTTTCTGTTAGCTGCTCAACCCAATCCACAGATTGCGTTTGAGATGGGTATAGATTTTTTAAATCAGTGATAATCGAGTCGATTTGGAACGTCTGCAAGCGCTGCAATATATCTAATTGCGATGTGCCATATTTATTATAGGCAGGCAGCTCTGTCGCTAAAACTAACATTTTCATAATCACAGCCAGGCGCAACGCATGTAAAATCTTCAAGCTCTCATCATCATCCGAGCGTTCCACACCCATCACGCGGGCGCATTCAAACATATCAATGCGCAAACTATTAGCTAGGTCTGTCACTTGCGAGCGCCAATCTGAAGTTTTGAGCATTTCGGAGACTTGCATAGATTTATCTGACAGGCTGGGTTCATTGCCTGAGAGCGCCCGGCTTATCCAAAACCCAGGGTCAAATAGGCGCCCATAGCTTGTGAGTATCGAAATATTCGCGCGTTTTGAAGCCGTTGCCGCTAGAGTAAATATAGATTGAGCCCGCGCAGAATTATCCATAAGCGATGCAAATTTTTCAGAATCAATCCCCGCCGCGCGGCCAAGACCGTAAAACACATTGGCGGGCACGCCGAATTGCTGCAAAATCGCATTATGCGGAATGGCCCGTAATTGCCTTGGGTTAAACGCATCGGTTTTGCCCTCTGCCGCTGCGCGTTTGACGGCCCGCGAGCCTGTTGGAACCAGTAAATTTTGCCCAAAACCCCCCAATAGATTTGTATAATTTGGATTATTATAGAGCGCTTCTTGCTCGGCTGATAATGTTCGAAACACATCCCAAGAAAAATCTTGATCCGTGTAAAACGGATCGTCCAGCGCATCGTTGCGGTCAGCATATCGGGCTGCAATGATAGAGGTCACACTGGCATGTGCCAAAGCCTGTGTTTGGAACCACAAAAACCCATCGCCGCCTTGGAAACTTGTTTCATGCAAAATCGGAATATTTTTATCTTCATATTGCCGCATCGCCCACGGGCTCATGACGTAATCTATACGGTCTTTCAAATGACCTGGATGTCCGCCGCGCCCCATGGACTCGCCATGTGTGTTAAAGACTATAGCTGTGACATCACATAAGCCGCGCTTGCCCAGTTCAGCCGCTAAATGTGATTGCAGGCGTTCAATCGCAAGCGTCGCGGGCAGTTGCCCCATAAACCGGCCTGCATCAGAAAAGCCTGTTTGAATTGCAAAAATACCGCGGCGGCGCACATAATCCAAATAGACAGGATTGGCGAGCATCTTCCCAATAATCCGTCCGCCATTATTGAGCGCATTAGCGGTTTCAAAAAGCGGAGAAATATCCAAGTGATCTTGCAGGCCGTAAAGCCGCGCCAGATATAGCATACCTAGCGGGATTAAGCTGTCTTCGCATTCCGCTATCAACATGCGAATAGGCGTTTCCTCGTCAATATATTTATGGATTTGCGCAATTAACATCATTTGTTGATGTGCCGTATTTTTCTCTAGCTCTAGAGCCGCGAAATTCACCTGCAAAGGTTTCACATTTCGGGTCATTTCAGAAGCGCGTTGCAGCAATGTGCGCGTATCGCTCGCCTCATCACGAATACCAAAAGCAGCCCGCACACCATTAATCACATGGCGCGAATTAAGGCGGAAATGAATACGCGCTGTGCCAAGGCCAAAGCTTCGCATTGAGGCGCGCAAAAGCATGAGATCATGGCGTATTTGAGGGGTGTCTGCCTGCTCTATTGCCCGATTAATAAGCGGGAAAAAGCTGGCCGTTGAGCGAATCCGGCGCTCCGTATCCCGCGTGAGATTATTGGCTGCTGCAATCAGATTTTCAGAGCGGCGCATATCTTTTTTAAAAAATGCTAAATCCTGCTCTGTCGACTCGCTCGCACGCGTTAAAAGCACTTTTAATTCAGCCAGACTCTGCGAGCTGCTTTCATCAATGGCCTCTACGGAGTGTTTGTAACGAATAAGCTGGGCGTGTTTTTCAAATAATCGGAGCCGAATGGCATCTGCCCAGCCAATATCTGTGCGCCCATCAATATCATAGCCAACCCAACTATAAAGCTTGAGCAAACAGGGCATTAATTGCGTGTATTTTTCTGGAAAATACTCAGCCCCTACCTTTAAAATAACAGCATTGACTTTTGACATGGCCTCTTGGATACGGCCAATCGCAGCTTGCGTATCTCTATGCTCTTCTTGCAATGTTGGGGCCGCTTTTTGCAAAAATGGCAAAGTTTTTAAATGCTCTGTCTGCGCGCCGCATTCACCAGATCCCGCTGTCGCAATCTCGCCAAGCGTATCGCGTACCTCAGACGATAAAGAGAATGTCGGATGCGCGGTTAAAACAATGCCCTGCCCCGCTGTTTCGGCCCACGCCTTAAAAGCCGCAAAACCTTGCTTGGCTTTCACTTGCGCGAGTTCCCGTATAATATCATTTAAAGCGCTTTGCGGCTTCACCCCTGCTCTGTAATGTAGGCGGCGCGCGCGGCGGCCAGCATTTTCATCAGAGATTAACTTCACCAGCGCTTCAATATCTTTAAACGCCAAATCACGCTTTTCTACGGCTTTAGAAATATCATAAGCGAGCAGCTTCACCGGATTGGATTGCGGATCACTATCAATACGGCTTTGATGATGTTTAAGGCTAGTCGATAAAACCTCCAGCCATTCAAATTCTGTTTTGCGTTGCAAGATCGCTGTCCTTATAAAACTTTACTATAACCTAGTCAGAGGTGCCATGCCCAGCCAAGATTAGGCCTATCATCCCGATATATCGTCATAGCCATTTATAGCCCTATACATACGGCCAATATGACAGCGCTGTCAATTGGTCTGTAAAACATAGCTTCGCAAGACTATGTAACGACCCGCCTAAAAAGAGGTTAAATGACTGACTTGATCGTGTCTATAATCATATCTTGTGTATTTTCAGCAAGATAAGGGTGCATCGGCAGGCTGATGACTTTATCAATGCAATCACATGTATTGGGCAAACCATTGGGCGCAGATGGAAAGTCAAGATACGCCGTTTGCATATGCACAGGCCGTGGATAATAACGCGCCGTTGGAACCCCTTTATCTTTCAGCGCGGCGGCAACTCTCTCATGATCAGAAACTTCGATTGTAAATTGCGCCCATGTAGACACAACGCCGTCCAAAAGCGTTGGAACTTTTATGGCATTACTTTTGAGCCCGCTTATGTAACGCTCTGCGATCACATTGCGCATTGCAATTTCATCTTCAAAAATCGTCAGCTTTGATAAGAGTATCGCGGCTTGCAAAGTGTCCAATCGCGAATTTATGCCGATACGAACATTATCATATTTATCAACCCCCGCGCCATGAACCCGCAAAGATGTCATAGCCGCTGCAAGCTCGTCATCATTGGTTAAAACCGCCCCTCCGTCCCCGTAACAACCCAGCGGCTTTGCTGGGAAAAAGCTCGTTGTTGTCACATCCGCCCAATGCAAAGGCTGCTTATCATGGAGTGTTGTCCCAAAGCTTTGCGCACTATCTGCAATTAATTTGAGATCATGTGCATTCGCAATCGGCGCAATCGCATTATAGTCAGCTGACTGACCAAAAAGGTCTACAGAAATAATCGCACGCGGGGTTAATACACCCTCAGCTTTAATCGCTGCAATCGCTTGCTCAAGACTAGCCGCCTCCATATTATAGGTATTACGGTCAATATCGACAAAGACAGGTGTGGCGCCAATATGGGCAATAACTTCTGCCGTTGCGCAAAATGTAAATGACGGACAAAATACGGCATCTCCCGGGCCAATCCCCCAAGCGAGCATTGGCAAAATAAGGGCATCCGTGCCATTCGCACAGCCAAGCGCATATTGCGCCTGCCCAAAGCTTGCCAGTTGAGTTTCAAATTCCCCAACTTCAGGCCCCAAAACATAACGGCCCTCCGACAGCACCTTTGCGATGCGCGCATCAATGTCGTCTTTTAGACGGTTTTGCTGCGATTTGAGGTCAATAAATGCGATACTCATGCAGTATCTCCGTTAGATTTTTCAGCCCGTAAATTCAGAGAGGTTTAAAACCACGACCATAAATACATAGCATCTTGCAAGCCATGTAAAACGTATCAACAATGAACACAATCATGGAAAAACAAAAATTAGACTGCAACAAAATTGGTTTTTACAGTCTATATTGAACCACAAAGAAAAACCGAAGCCCCTAAAAGCCTCGGTTCTTTCATTATAAGCTGACGGAATAATTTGACGGCAGGCACCAAATTAAAGCCAATCGCTATTCTTTGGAAGCGTCTTCAGCCGCAGGCGCTTGAGCTGGCGCCTCCTCAGCAGGAGTCTCTTCAGCAGGAGCCTCTTCAACAGGTGCAGCTTCGGCAGCTTTTGCCGCCTCTTCAGCCGCCTTAGCCGCTTCTTTTGCAGCTTCCTTAGCTTCAGCTTCGGCCGCAGCACGCGCCTCGGCTTTTTCTTTACGCTCTTCGATACGCTCTAGAGCTTTTTGGCCCGGCTTGCCTTTTTCAGGATTATTGCCAGCTTTCCATTCCCAAAGTCCCGCAGCACCTAGAAAACGCGCAACACGCTCTGTTGGGCGCGCACCTTTTTTGAGCCAATCTTGAACTTTCTCAACATCGAGCTTAACGCGCTCTTCGCTATCTTTTGGGAGCATCGGATTATAAGATCCCACAATGTCGATAAAGCGGCCATCACGCGGCGCGCGGCTATCCGCGGCTACAATGCGGTAATATGGTCGTTTTTTTGCGCCGTGACGGGCGAGACGTAATTTAAGTGCCATGATATTTTCCTTTAATATAGCAATTCAATTTTATATTCAGTTCAGTGAGTTATTTCTTTTTTCCAAAGGGATTTCCAAGTCCAGGAAGACCGCCGCCAAGCCCGGGGAGCTTTGGGCCTGCGCCCCCTAACCCTGGCAATTTCCCTAAACCAGACGGGAGTTGTTTTTTCAAAGCTTCAAGCTGTTCGGGGCTCATATCCGCTGGGTTTGGCAATCCGCCCATAGGCCCGCCTTTGCCTGGCATCATACCACCTGGCATTTTTGGCATACCTGGCATACCGCCCATTTGTTGCATCAAGCCAGCCATCCCGCCTTTGCCCATTTTTTTCATCATATCAGACATTTGGCGGTGCATTTTCAAAAGCTTATTAACCTCCTGCACACTCATGCCAGACCCTGCGGCGATGCGCTTCTTGCGTGAGGCTTTAAGAATTTCAGGTTTCTTACGCTCTTGCGGGGTCATGGACAGAATAATCGCTTGTTGTTGCTTAAGCAGGCGATCATCAATTCCGCCCGCCGCGTCGATTTGTTTTTTCATCTTACCCATACCGGGCATCATTTTCATCAGGCCGCCCATACCGCCCATTTTTTGCATTTGGCCAAGTTGTTTGCCAAGGTCATCCAGATCGAACGTCCCTTTTTCCATTTTCTTGGCGACACGTTCCGCCTCTTTCTGGTCGATAACTTGCGAAGCTTTTTCGACTAATGAGACAATATCCCCTTGCCCCAAAATACGTCCTGCTAGGCGTTCTGCATCAAAAGCCTCAAGGCCGTCGATCTTTTCGCCTGTTCCCAAAAACTTAATCGGCAGACCTGTGACAGCCCGCATGGATAATGCCGCACCCCCGCGGCCATCTCCGTCAATACGCGTCAAGACCAGACCTGTTAGCGGCAATCGCGCATGAAAACGCTGCGCTGTTTCAACTGCATCTTGCCCTGTCAAACTATCTGCGACAAGCAATGTCTCAATCGGCTGCGTGGCTTTGGCAATCGCTGCGACTTCATCCATTAATTCATCATTGATGGTTGTACGCCCCGCCGTATCCAAGAAAACTACATCATAGCCGCCTTTTTTGCCTTCGCTCATAGCGCGTTTGGCAATACTCAAAGCGCTCTGCCCTTTAACAATCGGTAAAAAGCCAACGCCTGCTTGGGCCGCGAGCATGCCTAGCTGTTCCATCGCGGCAGGACGGTTTGTATCGAGCGATGCAAATAGGACCTTCTTTTTCAGCGCTGTGCGCAAATATAGACCCAGCTTACCCGTTGTTGTGGTTTTACCTGAGCCTTGAAGACCAGCCATTAAAATCGCAGCAGGGGGTTTAACAGAGAGGTTTAAATGAGATGCCTTAGCCGCCATGTCTTTATCAGCATCATCATCAGATAAAGTGCCGCCAAGCATATCAATCAAAGCATCATTGACGATTTTAACAACCATCTGGCCCGGCTTGATAGATTTAATAACCGCCTCGCCCACTGCATCTTTGCGGACGCGCTCGATAAAATCTTTGACCACAGGCAGGGCCACATCTGCCTCTAGCAAAGCCACGCGGATTTCGCGCATGGCCGCATTGACATCCTTTTCTGACAAAGCACCGCGGCCTGTCAGATTGTCAAAAACACCAGAGAGCTTATCACCTAAAGCATCAAACAAATCGTCTCATCTCTTTCATTTACGCTTTGCAATAGCACGAAAGCCGCAGTGAACGTAACACGTCGACTACGGGACTCCGTCTGCATCCTGCACAGCTCGGAGCGCAGGGTTAAAACTGCGCTAGATTGGAGCGGCGTTTACGGCAAGCAGGCCGTCCTGTCAATATAGGTTTAATCATCTGCCAACAGTTTCGTTTTAAACCATTTTTTGGCCTATTTTGTACAAATACAGCGCAAGACCGCCCAAACTATCCGCGCTTCAAATTATGTACCGACCAAAGTAAAACCCCTCACAAAGTGAAGGGCTAGATTATAGTTAAGTCTGAGTATTTTAAGTCTGAAAGTCAGGCTCAAAACCGTATTTATAATTAAAGGCTTAAGCTTTGACAGTATGCGGGTTTGACGCATGCTTTCTTGCTGTTTGCACCAAAGCGGCAAACGCCTCTGGTTCATTGCCAGCCATATCAGCGAGCACTTTACGATCCAGATGAATACCAGCCTTGTTAAGACCGTCCATAAAACGTCCATATGTCAGACCGTGCAGGCGGGCCGCAGCATTAATACGCTGGATCCAAAGCGCGCGGAATTGGCGTTTCTTGAGCTTACGGCCAATATAAGCATATTGACCCGCTTTTTCGACGGCTTGATTGGCAATACGGAACGTATTTTTACGGCGACCGCGATAGCCTTTCGCTGCATCAATAATTTTTTTGTGGCGGGCGTGTTTCGTAACACCGCGTTTTACACGTGACATAACTCGCTCCTATTTCTTTTTCTTGCCGTAAGGCATGTATGTTTTCTTGATGACTTTCGCATCCGCATCCGCCAGCACAGTTGTCCCGCGCAGCTTACGAATTTGATCATTAGTCCGTTTGATCATACCGTGGCGTTTACCAGCTTGGCCGGCTTTCACCTTGCCGCTGGCCGTCAGTTTAAATCGCTTTTTCGCACCTGACTTGGTCTTCATTTTTGGCATTTCGGTCTCCTAATATAAGGCTCTTTCGGTTGAAGTTCCGTCTAAGCCGCCTTTCGAGCAATCAGGCATGCCGTTAGCCTGCATTGCTGCGCCCAAATCTTTGGGATGCGGGCTTATAGCGAGTCAAAAATAAAATACAAGCTGAAAAGGCCGGCGCCGCTGCCATATAAATAGACCCAATATAAGCGGATATAGCCCGCCCTTGTCAGATGAGTAAAATCAAGGCATCCTAGCCGCAATAAGCGCAATAAGAATGAGGCAGAGATATATGAAACTTTATAATCTTTCAAATAGTCTATTTTACATTCTTTATGGCCTGTTTGGCGCCTTCATGCCCAATGGCATGGCAAAGGTAATGGGCTGGACACCTGATTTATTAGGCCTGCATCAAATTCGCGCCATATGTTTGGCTATGGCAGCCTTAGGGCTTGCGGGGTTTATCACTGCCCGCCAAAGCGCAAACCAAGCCCCGCTGGTGAAAGTCTTTATTCTATTAACGCTCGCCTTTATGGCGGGGCGTGTTTTAGGCTTAGTGCTAGATGGTTTCGGCCCCGTGCAAAGCTATGCCGAAATCACCTTTGAAATTTTCTGGTCAGTTATTGGCGGCCTCGCATTGAAACGGGGCCGATAACAAAACGGCGCTCTAGACTCTATTCACTCCCGCAAGTTTTAATGGCGTCTATGTCGGCCTCAAGACGTATATTGGATAGGCCTATCGACGCGGGCCCTTCACTGCCAACACGCAGAAATTCTTGAATATAGCCCATATCAACGCCGCGCTCTTCAAAGCATTTTAAGCTAATACGCACAGGCTCCCAGTCAGATGATGTCACCTTAAGCGGCACAGTACCCGTACCGCGGCAATTTTCACCGTCATTACAGCTCATGCTGATATTCAGACTAGCAGGGCCCGCAAAGCTTTTAATGGAAAAAGCAAGCTCCATCGCCCCTGTTGTTTGGCGGGAGAAATCCACACGCTCTTGCGTTGCCAGACGAAGCTCGGGGCCAGCCTCGCGCCAATCCACACGCAGCGAGTCTTCTTGAGCCAAATGGTCTGTGCCAGAAATGGCAAGCTGACCGCCATCCCAAAAATTATCCGTCATACGGGTTTGCGTACCTGCCACCATGCCATAAAGCGACCAAGGCTGGCGCGCTTGCCCGCCAGAAAAGGCCACATCTATTTTGCCCTTGCCTTCATCTGTAATACCAGAATCTTCTTTTAACGCCTCAATCATCTTTGAATCCGAATAACTTAACCCATAACCATATGCAAAAAGTGGATCATAGCCTTTCGTACCTATATTGAGCGGGCCTTGAACGGCTGTTTTAGGCCATGAAAAAGAAAGTTTGCCTTTAAAATCATAGTCAGGCTTCGTGCGGAATAATACATCTGCAATACCGCCGCCTTCACTGCCCGGTAGCCATGCGGCGACAAACGCATCCGAATCATTAATCTCAGGCGTTGTCCACATGGGACGTCCTGATAAAAAGACGGATATAACGGG
Organism: uncultured Caulobacterales bacterium; assembly: GCA_937929915.1. Classification (GTDB taxonomy): domain Bacteria; phylum Pseudomonadota; class Alphaproteobacteria; order Caulobacterales; family Maricaulaceae; genus Litorimonas. The sequence goes on from CALFUN010000007.1 coordinate 84,333, forward strand.
GATATTGCGCGCTTTAAACGCTTCCAGTCGTGAGGTATCAAAATCCGCTGTTTCAAAATCAAGCGTATCACGATCCCCTTGGAATTCAGCATAAGCATTTTCACCGTAAACTGCGATCACAGCATCCGCGGTTTGGTTAGAGGTTCCGCTTGGGTCGTAAATGACTTTGCCGCCGTTCGCATTCACCACCTCTTGAATACCCGCTAATATAGAGTGGCCATTGGGGAATTCTGCATTACTATGCTCTCCGCCTTGCCATGATAAGGTCCAGCCGCCAGAAGCTTTGGCAATGCTATCTGCGCCATCACCAATAACTAGGATTGTTTTCTGAGCATCAAGCGGCAGTGTTTTATGATTATTCTTTAGCAGAACCAAGCTTTCCCTAACCGCTTGACGAGCAATATCTTTATGGGCTGGCGAGCCGAGCAGCTCTGTTTTCCCTGCAAATTCTCGCTGGCTTGGCGTCTTTTTGTCAAAAATACCATAGGCCAGTTTGACCCGCAAAATACGGCGCACAGCATCATCAAGGCGCGCCTCGGGAATACGGCCAGATTTCACATGCCCAAGCAAGCTCTCATACATTGGCTTCCAGCTATCAGGGGCCATGAACATGTCGATACCCGCATTGAAAGCTTGCGGACAATCAGAATTGGTACAGCCTTCAACTTGGCCATGCGCGTTCCAATCACTAATGACAAACCCTTGAAATCCCATACGGTCTTTGAGAACACCCGTAATCAAATCCTTATTACCTGTCATTTTCTTGCCGTTCCAGCTAGAAAACGACACCATCACAGTTTGCACTTGCGAGGACAAAGCAGGAAGATAACCCGTTGTATGTATATCGCGCAGCTCAATTTCGCTGATTTGCGCATCGCCTTGATCTTTACCATTTAATGTTCCGCCATCTGCCGTAAAATGTTTAGCCGCAGATAAGATACGGTCTTCGGACATAAATTCATCCGTACCGAACTGACCTTGCAAACCATTCACAATCCTATCAGAATAAGAGGCAACAATGTCAGGTGTTTCAGAAAATCCTTCAAAGGAACGTCCCCATCTATCATCTTGCGGCACAGCCAAAGTTGGCGCAAATGTCCAATCATGACCAGACACCAAAAGCTCGCGCGCTGTGACTTCCATAATATCTTCAATAAGGTCAGGGTTACGCATCGCCCCTAGCCCAATATTATGCGGAAAGACCGTTGCCCCCGTCAGGTTCGTATGTCCATGGACGGCATCAATCCCCCATATTATTGGGATTGCAATCTCAACGCCCTCTGGATCCGTGGACGCTTCGTAATAGCTATCCGCTGCATCTAGCCATGTCTGCGTATCGGCGTAAGGCAGTGGACCTGGCGCAGAATTACCGCCGCTTAAGACCGAACCTAGCCGATATTGTTTTATCTCCTGCGGCGTAACCGCAGCGGAATCCGCTTGTAAAGTTTGCCCAACTTTTTGCTCAAGGCTCATTTGGCTCATAATCTCATCAATGCGGGCTTCCACCGCAGGATCAAGCGCAGGCTGCGCGATGGTTGGCCAAATTTCAGGGTGAATATCGGTTGAATTTATATCAAAATCCTCAGACGATACAATTTTTGTCGTCTCCAAAATTTGAGATGTTGAGGTATTTTCAGAATTTGAACATGCGGCAAAACACATAGCGCTGAAAATGGCTGTTCCCAATTTTATATCGTAACGCGACATAGATTTCCCCTCAGGCAAGCTTGTTATATGAGGCCACCCTCAATATATTGTGTGATAATTTTTGCTATTTATACATGGTACAAATAAATTGACAAGGTTGTCAATTCGCGGCGTACTGTTAAAAAAAAGCCAATACGGCGTCCCGCATTGGCTTAAATTCATAGTCAGTCTAAATCGGAGTTTATAAAACGCCGCCGCCCCATAAAACAGCATATTCTTCGCAATGCAACAGCACTGTCGTAAATTGCGTTAAATCGGTACCTGCAGGGATTTCATATTCTTGCGCGCCTTTATTGCTTTTTAAAAAGCCAAGATTCAGGGCGCCGTCAACTGCATTTTTGCCATTAACTGCATCCGCTGTTTTGGGAGAGAGGAATATCTTAATATCTGGCCCTTTTTTTGTCTTAAAATCATCCGAAAACTGAATATAGGATTTGCCATCACGCTCTATGATCGACCATGTGCCTTTGATATTGTATTTTTTCTTAAAAAAGCTTTGATTAATAGCTTGCACCGCTGCGATAGGGGTTGCCGCAAAACTCGGCATGGCTGTGATTGTCGAGAGCGTAGCCGCGCTTGCAAAAACCAGAGTAAATAATGTGGATTTAATTTTCATAATTGTCTCATTTCTAATATCTCTAGGAGCTTTATACGTGTTTAAGAAAAATCTAACCAATAACGATGAAACAACTAGGCGTTAACAACGCGGCATCACATAATCACTTTCTCGATAGTAAAAATTGATTGGTACATTATGCTGCAATGCGTAATACTCTATATCCAAAAGGAAGACTGAACGCATAATGTTAGCTCGCTCAATTAAATCCATTATTTTATGTATAGTGGTTTTAAGCTTGGCAGCCTGCGCCTCCAAATCAAAACCTGCCAACATCAAGAAAATTTACGATAAGACCGCGCAATATCACCTACCAGATCGCAACCCTATCATTGTTATACCCGGCATTCTTGGCAGCAGCTTGATAGATGAAGACACTGGGCAATCCGTGTGGGGCGCCTTTCGGGCCAATTATGCTGATCCTAATACAGCCGAAGGGGCGCGCCTTATTTCATTGTCACTGGATCCTGACAACCCAACAGATATAGACCATGTACGCCCCAATGGCGTTTTAGAAGATCTAGAACTGAGTCTGGCAGGGTTTCCGATTACAATCCAAGCTTATGCTGGCATATTAACAACGCTTGGCGCTGGGGGTTACCGCGATGAATCTCTGGGTTTAACATCAATCGATTATGGGACAGACCACTTTACATGTTTCCAATTTGATTATGATTGGCGCCGTGACATCACCTATAATGCCAAGGTGCTTAAGGACTTCATCGAAGAACGGCGCGCCTTTGTACAAAAAAAATATAAAGAAGATTACGGCATTGAAAAAACAGATATTAAATTTGACATTGTTGCCCATTCAATGGGGAGCCTTTTAACTCGCTATTATCTACGTTATGGCGATGCGCCACTGCCGAAAGATGGCTCTATGCCCGAATTAACATGGGCTGGCGCGCAAGATGTGGAACGTACCGTGCTTGTAGCTCCGCCTAATGCTGGGTCTTTGGAAGCGTTTGAGCAATTAATTGAAGGCTTTAACACAGGCCGGCCAATCTTACCGCATTACTCCCCTGCCATTTTAGGGACATTTCCATCAGTTTATCAGCTCTTGCCTCGGTCAAGACATAACGCGATTGTATGGGACGGAGATGAAAACAAACCCATTAAAGACATATATGACCCAGAGCTTTGGCAGAAACATGGCTGGGGGTTAAGCAGTCAAGACAAGGAGGCTGACCGTGTGATTGCTCAAATTTTACCCCATATTTCAGATAAAAATGAGCGGTTTAAAATCGCATCAAATTTCCAAGCCAAGGCTTTGGCGCGCGCCCAGCAATTCCAAGCCGCATTGGACAGCCCCGCGAAGCGCCCTGACGGGCTAGATTTATTCCTTGTGGCTGGCGATACCGCAGATACGCCAGCTATTATGAGCGTGGATAGTCAGAGCGGGGATGTGGATATTCTGCAAAATGGTATTGGAGATAAGACTGTGCTGCGCTCTAGCGCCCTGCTTGATGAACGCGTTGGCGGAACATGGACACCAAATGTTCAAACACCTATAGATTGGACATCTGTATTATTTGTGCCCTCTCAGCATCGTAAAATCACAAGCCACCCAGTCTTTGAAGATAATATCCTATATTGGCTGCTCGAAGACCCACGCATTTCTACATTTCCATCATCGGCTTTGACAACACCCGCCTATAATGCGGTGCAGGCTAATCCTTAATTGTAGCCCTGTGGGTATTCGTCTTCCAAGCATAACATCCATTCATAAAACTCTATGGGTTTCATGACAAATTTCATGGGCTTTGATGGCAGTCAACCGGCTTAATATGACCCTCTAAACTCAGGCTCACACCAGTTTGATGTCATATGTAATTATCGTGATTTTATCACGTTTAGATATTGTGTTTATAGGAAGATAATCTTAATCAGGTCGCGATTCTGACCTTTATTTACCAACTCATCAGTAGGATTTATATGCCATCTACAGCCCAGACTTGGTTCCAACGCCTGGCTCCATATCGCACGGCACAAGATGGCCGCGCGGTGTTTGAACTGCTCATTACCCTCTTGCCCTTTTTAGCCTTATGGGCTGGCATTTGGGCCTTTATGCAAGCTGGGCATTATTGGGCGATTATCGGCTTTATCCCGGCAGGCGGGTTGATTGTACGTTTATTTATCATTCAACATGATTGCGGCCATCAATCCATGTTTCGCCATAAAAAAGTCAATGATTGGATTGGCCGCTTTATCGGCATTTTGACATTAACCCCTTATGATCATTGGAAACGCTCACATGCTTTGCATCACGCAGGCTCTGGCAATCTGGATCGCCGCGGCATTGGAGATGACATTCTCACATTGACCGTTGAAGAATATCAAGCTGCTTCAAAATGGGCGCGTTTTAAATACCGCCTTTATCGCCACCCCCTTGTCATGTTTGGCCTTGGCCCAGCCTATGTATTTTTCCTCTGCAACCGCCTGCCGCTCGGTGCCATGAAAAATGGAATTAAACCTTGGGCCAGCGCATTGCTCACCAATCTTGGCGTGGCTGTGCTTTATGGCGTTTTAATCTGGGCGATTGGCTGGAAGATATTTGTGCTTATTCAAATCCCGACAATTCTGGTTGGTGCATCTATTGGTGTATGGATGTTCTATGTTCAGCACCAATTTGACGAAACCCATTGGTCAAGAACAGGGGATTGGGATAGAGAATCTGCCGCGCTTGCAGGCAGCTCTTATTATGATCTGCCTAAATGGCTCATGTGGGTGACAGGTAATATTGGCGTCCATCATGTGCATCACCTATCCTCTCGCATCCCATTTTATCATCTGCCGAGAATTTTAAAAGATCATCCAGAGCTAAAATCTGTTGGCCGTCTGACATTTTGGCAAAGTCTAAAATGTGTAAAATTAGCGCTCTGGTGCGAAAAAACAAAACGTCTCATTAGCTTCCGCGCTGCGCAGACAGCCTGTTAACAAACTTACCCGTTAATCAAGCTGTGTCACATCATAGCCATATAGCCAATCCATACCTTTATGCACAATGCTGGGCATAACACGTCCTGCAAGCCACATCGGGCCATAGGTTTTTATTTGCCCCAGCCATGTTGATTGGTGAAATGTTTTCATATTTGCCCGTGATTTGGCTTGCACCTGACTTGCACGCTCATACCGCAAATTTTGATAAGCCTTAAGTGAGTGTTCCACAGGACGCGCCGCATGTGAAATTTCGCGGATCAGCGCCCAAGCATCTTCGACAGCCATCGCCGCGCCTTGCGCGAGAAAGGGCAGCATAGGGTGCGCTGCATCGCCGAGCAAAACCGCACGGCCATCACTCCAGCGCGGCAAAGGTGCGCGGTCAAATAACGCCCAGCGATATAATGTATCGGGCTTGGCGGATTGAATTAAATTCGTAAGAATGGGATGCCAGCCCTCAAAGTCTCTCAGCGCCTCGTCGCGGCTACCACGTTCGCGCCAACCATCTTGTTGCCAATCATCGCGTTCAACAACACCTACAAAATTCGCAACCTTCCCGCCGCGCAAGCGATAGGTAATACCATGGCGCTTTTTTCCCATCCACAGACAGGTTGTTGGATTTGGCACATAATCACCCAGCATATCCACTGGAACAACCATGCGCCATGCCACGCTGCCTGTAAAAACAGGCTTATCTACGCCGAGCATAATTTCGCGAATTTGGGATTTAATTCCATCCGCCCCGATCAAAACATCTCCTGAAAATTCACGCCCATCCTTTAAGGTCAGTGTAATTGCATCATTATCTTGCTTATAGGTCACAACATTTGCGCCAAGCTCTAAAGACTGCGGCACGCGCCTATTGAATACATCTGTTAAAGCTTGAATGTAATCAGCCCGGTGAATATGCCAATAAGGCGAGCCCCACATCTCAACCGCCTGACGCGCCAAAGGAATCGTGAAAATGGGCCGCCCGCTTTTCCCCATGCGCGCCTCAATAGCTTCAGGCTGACAGGCATGTTGTGAGATTACATCATCTATGCCAAGCGCCTCAAAGACTTTCATGGCATTGGGCGGGAGTTGCAGGCCTGCCCCAATCTCTTTAATTTCAGCAGCTTTTTCGAAAACGGTGACATGATGACCGAAATGATGCGCGCATAAAGCCGCACTTAGCCCCCCAATACCGCCGCCGACAATTAAAACTCTCATGCTAGCCCTTGTTCATGTCACTGATCTGTCTCATGGCATTGATAGTTTTGGCTATCAAAATGTCAGATCAAGTTATGTAGTATTAGCAATGTAATTTTTTATGGTATATCAAAATAATAAGTTAAAACTTAATCACGGCGAAACGCATCTTGTAAGCGGTTCATTTGGTCAGCCACAGTATTGCCAGCTTGCGCTGCGATTGTGCCGTATAATGAGCGGTCAAGGCGCATTATGCGCTCATATAATGTTTCAGATCGAGCCAATAAATCAAGTAAGCGCGCGGGCAAAGCATAGGCCGTTTTGGCCAGTTCAGAAAAGCTTAAACCTTCATCAGGCTTCACATCCTCTACAAGACGGTATTTCTCGGCCTGAACCTCTGTTAGGCTCATTTCGCCCTCTTTTAAGGCCCGCTGCACGAGCAACCAGCTTGCAACTTGCATCAACCGCGTCGTCAGGCGCATAGACTGGCTCGCATAGGTTAAAGCATCATCACGACCCAATTTTTTACTGTCTTGGCGTCCTGGGCCGTCCAAATAAGCCGCAGTTTCCTCAACCATATCCATACCTTCTCTAAAGGTTTTCGCAAAAAGCTCTGACCGTGTGAATTCTAGCAATCTGGCTTCGGCTTGTGCTGTAAGGGTAGCTGACATGAGAGATGAATTCTGTTGCGAGGTAGGATGTGTATTCATTTGGCTCTCTTTTCAGGACATATTTATTATTTGCAAGGCTATTTGCAAGCACAAGGCCAAATCGAACCATTATTGTTAATTATTTCATTTTAATGCAGATAAAGACACGCTTTACCTTAAAAATTTATGAGGATTTTTTAAATAAAGCATCGGCCGCGCTGCGCTCTGATGTTTTTTTGGCAAGCTCAGCTTCTAAACGAATAATCTCGGAGCGATAATCTTCAATACGCTGTTGTAATTCATGCACAGATAGGCCGTATAAATCCTCGCCTAAAGTGGGCTGCGCTATCATTTTTCGGGGTAAATTTTCATCCATATCAGTCTCATTTTCATAAATTCATATCTTTATACAATATATGTTACACATCCGTAGCTATCTCAAAGCTTGCCAAAGCCCTCTTAACCTTGTAAAGACCATATTGTCGATAGGGGTTCACTATCGATAGTAACCCCGCCGAGCGGGGTTTTTTTAATGCCTAAATTTAGGGGCCTATTATGACACAAATTTTAATGCCAAAAGCCACAGCGGTTTGGTTAATTGACAACACCGCTATGACATTCAAACAAATTAGCGAATTTTGCACGCTCCATATTCTTGAAGTCGAAGGCATCGCGGACGGTGATGTCGCAGCGGGCATCCGCGGGGCCGATCCGATTGCCAATGGACAGGTCAGCCGTGAAGAAATTGAAAAAGCGGAAGCTGATCCAAATTATGCGATGAAATCTAATAAATTTGACAGTGATACACGCATGACGAAACAGTCAAAGAAAAAAGGGCCGCGCTATACACCATTATCGCGCCGCCAAGATCGCCCTGACGCGATTGCTTGGATTGTTCGTAACCATCCTGAAATTACAGATGCGCAAATCTCAAAACTTATCGGCACAACAAAACCTACAATTAAATCTATCCGTGAACGCACCCATTGGAAAATCAGCATGATTAATCCAACCGATCCTGTGTCCCTGGGGTTATGCACCCAGATTGATCTGGATAGACTCGTTGCCAAAGCCGCTGAGAAAAAAGCGAAAATGGAAGAAGAGGCAAAGAAAGGCCTTGAAGATGGGGACAGCCTCACCCCTCTTGAAACGCCGAAAGTGGCCGAAGAAGCCGCTGAAACTGAAAAAGTTGAACATACGCTAGAAAGCTTGTTTAAACCCTCAGGTGAATAAGCCGTACATTACCTAGCTCTATAACCAAATCCGCCTTGCCCAGTGTGTTAGGCGGTTTTTTGTGACGTCTACACATCCTGTTTTAATGGCATTTGGTAATTGAGTGCGAGGCGGCCTCCATCAGCGTAAATATGCTGCCCTGTAATATAGCTCGCATCTTCTGAGAGCAAAAATGCGGCAACCGAGGCAATTTCCTCAGCTTGTCCGATGCGGCCAAGCGGTGTGCGCGCATAGATTTTATCCAGCGCGGCCTCATCACCAACGACGCCTGCAAGCATATTTGTCTTAATCGACCCAGGCCCAATACCATTGACACGTATACCATATGGCGCGAGTTCTAAGGCCATAGCTTTGGTCATCTGCTTTAATCCGCCTTTCGAGACTGTATAGGCCAGATAATCCGCTATCGCGACCGTATCATTAATCGAAGACATATTCACAATCGCATAAGGTCGGTCTGTCAGGCGTGAGCGGTCTTCACGGCTTTCTATTTCTTTGACCATATACCGCGCCACCGCTTTGGATAAAAGAAACGCCCCGCGCAGATTGACCGCTAGAACACGGTCAAAATTCTCAACAGATAAATCTAACGCTCCGCCCTCAAGCGCAATGCCTGCATTATTAATGAGGCCGTCAATTCGGCCAAATGCACCTAATGTTTCGGCAACGAGATTATGTACGGCTAGCGGCTCTGATACGTCACATTCGACAAAAATAGCGCGCTCTGTTTCGGCCGCAAGGTCGCGCCCCGCCCTCTTGCCTAATGCGGCATCCATATCCGCTAAAACAACATTATGCCCATCATCTATGAGCCGCTGGGCACAGGCCAAACCAATACCGCGCGCTGCGCCAGTGACAATATATACGCGATCTGATGACATAGCTATCTCTTGTGGCTTAACGGTTATCTAGGCGCAATAAGCGCTTCAAACCCCATAAGGTCAAGCCTATCTTATCAAGAATATAAAATCAGACTCTAAAAAAGGGATGCTTGTTAGCCGTGCGATGCTTGAGATGCCATTGGCTTCTGAAGCATTTGTTGCTTGAGGTAGAGTTTTTCTTTTTTCAGTTGAGCTAACCGTAAGGTATCGGGAATGGGGTGTCGAAGTTCACGTTGGATTTTCGCATCAAGCTGTGCATGCTTATATTGTAATTGTTCCAAATGTGCAGATAACGCCATTCAAGCCTCCGTTTTGGATTTGTCATGAAAGTTTCACATAACATAAAAACACCAGAGAGTCTTGTCGCTATCCTATCAATTTTTCATTATACTTAACTTTATAGAAAATTGCTGCAAAACGCCTTGCTTAAAAGACCTATCACCCCTTAGAAAGCTCTCATGGTTGATACACCAAAAGATACAGATAATGAACGCGGTCAAAGCCTGTCTGGCAATGAAAAGGCCGCGGAAAGTAATGAGCTGTCTCAGCCAGAATTACTGGCCATGCTTGCGGAGTTAAAAAAAGAACACCGGCGCATCGATAATGAAATTTCAGCCCTCATAGATACTGGCGCGGTTGATATGCTGAAAATTGGGCGCATGAAGATAATCAAGCTCTCAATTAAAGACAAAATCCGCCATTTAGAAAACCAACTCACGCCAGACATCATCGCGTAATAGCAGGGGCGCTCTGCATTAATCGCGGCGTTTTGCCATATACATAGCCCTGTCAGCTCGGTCGAGAATTTGATCAGGTGTGTCACCCGCTTCGCAGGGCGCAACGCCCCATGCTGCGGTCACCTTGATTTTGCCTGTTGGCATATCAACATGTTGATCGGCAATGCGGCACGCCAATGCTGCCGCCTTGGCCTTGGCCTGTATTAAATTGGTTTTAAAGAGCAAAACGGCAAATTCATCCCCGCCAAGACGGGCCACCATATCGCAATCTCTTACACCTTCTACCAATACATGTCCTATTTTTTTCAAAAGCGTATCTCCAACCGCGTGACCATATCGATCATTAATCGATTTAAAGGCATTGAGATCAAAAAACAAAACAGTCGATGGCAAATCATAACGGGCCATAACCGTTTGCGCCCGAGAAATCTCGCGCATAAAGGCACGGCGATTATATACAGGCACAAGCGGGTCAGTATCTGCCGCCCGCTCAAGCTCTAATATGCGTAAACGTAAACGTGCAATTTCACTGTTTAGATTCTTATTGTCTTCTACAAAGCGGGTGTCGGTGACCCCTTCGCGCTTATAAAGGGGATTTGCACTATCTTGTAATAAAGCTGAGAGGCGCTGAGATGTCATCATTTTACTCTTAATATTGTTACAATCCCAATCACCTCATACTCTAACACCAATCTTATTAAAGAAACGGAAATTTATACACTTAAACCGTGAACTTCTGTTATTATTTGCATTGTTTTCAACGCAGTTATCATTTGACCCAGCTCGCAGTCTGGTTAATATGATGCGCTTTCTTGTAAGTAATTGGAAATATGAAAGCCATGACACCCCCTTCTATTGCGATTATAATGGGCTCGACCTCTGATTGGCCGACCATGCAACATGCAGCTGATATTTTAGACGCATTGGACATCTCCTATGAAGCCAAAGTCATCTCCGCGCACCGCACGCCACAGCGCCTCTATGATTTTGCAACAACGGCCGATGCGCAGGGGTTTAAAGTCATTATAGCTGGCGCAGGCGGAGCGGCGCATTTACCCGGCATGACAGCCTCCATGACCTGTCTGCCCGTCTTAGGCGTTCCCGTAGAAAGCAAGGCTTTATCGGGCATGGATAGTTTATTATCCATCGCGCAAATGCCGGGCGGAGTGCCTGTCGGCGCTCTTGCGATTGGCAAAGCAGGCGCGAAAAATGCAGCACTTTTAGCGGCGTCTATTTTGGGCTTATCAGATGATGGCATAAAAACCCGTTTAAGCGCATGGCGCCAAGCGCAGACGCAGAATGTTGCCCATGACCCACACGCCAATCATATCCAAGGATAATACATGCGAGGGTCACGTGAAATTTTAGCGCCTGGCGCGACGATTGGTATTCTTGGCGGCGGACAACTGGCCCGCATGATGGGGCATGCAGCCGCGCGCCTTGGCCTAAATGTGCATATTTATAGCCCAGTTGCAGATTGCCCCGCTGCCCAAATCGCGAATTTATTGATAACGGGTGAGTATGATGATGCCGAGAGCATCATAAAATTTGCTAGCGACTGCGATGTTGTTACCTATGAATTTGAAAATGTGCCTGCTGTGACGGCCAAAGCCGCAGCCAGCGAAGCCCCCTTACGGCCCAATGCCCGCGCCCTTGATGTAGCCCAAGATCGCCTCACAGAAAAATCCTTTCTGCAAGCCCAACTTGGTATTGATGTAGCCGGCTTTGAAGATATTGATAATGTCTTCACCTTGCGCCGCGCCCTTAAACGACTTGGTTATCCAGGAGTGTTAAAAACGCGGCGGCTTGGATATGACGGCAAAGGCCAAGTCATTATCCGCAGCGAGCCAGACATAGATGCGGCATGGGAAAAACTTGGCGGGGATACACTGCCTGAAAATGCGCTTATCCTTGAAGCCTTCATTCCTTTTACCCGCGAAATATCTATTATTGCCGCGCGAGGTTTGGACGGCTCTTGTAAAGCCTATCCGCTGACAGAAAACACACATGAAAATCATATATTGCACACCAGCCTCGCCCCTGCCCCGCGCGATAATGGCGAGGCGCAAAAAATTGCATTTAAAATCCTTGATGCGCTAGATTATGTCGGCGTTATAGGTGTCGAATTTTTTGAAATGAAGACAGGGAAATTGCTCGTCAATGAAATCGCGCCGCGGGTGCATAATTCAGGACATTGGACACAAAATGGCGGCTGCATCGATCAATTCGAGCAACATATTCGCGCCGTTGCAGGCTGGCCGCTCGGGAGTACGGTGCCAAATTGCCGCGTTAAAATGACGAATTTAATTGGCGAAGCAGTCAATCAATGGCCTGCACTCGCCCTCCAAGCCAACACACATATTCATCTATACGGGAAAAAAGAGGTGCGTGCTGGGCGCAAAATGGGCCATATCAATCAAACCTCATAAAATAAATTCATATATCAGTTTGCGCGCCTTTGCGGCTTAAAGCTTATATTACACCAGAAAAGCATAATTTCATCAGGTTTCATATTTACAATAATACGTTCCAATTTGACATTCATGCCTTCACTTATAGACTCGTTTCAAGTTAAGTGCATTACGGGCATATTCTGAAAGGATATGTTCTGGGAGGATATGTTTTGGACGCATTGAATTGGCTGATACCTGAACTCACGCATAGTGAACGTCTTTTGCATGGGTTTATATTTATTTTAAATATAGGGCTATTTATCCTCGCTAAACCCATTTTAAATCTTGTTGCGCCCAATCAGGATAATAAAACTAAGATTAAAATGTTCAGGGCTTTAAATGTCCTCGTTCTTTTATTGCATATATTAGATTTAACCTTGCGGCGCGCAGGCGGCGGAACCTATCAAAGCTATTTTATTAATCTTGGCCTGAGCCTAATGATTATTTATGCAGGCATATTCGTTTATAGTTTTCTGGGCACTTTATCCAAAAAACGGTTTGGTCGGCAGCGTACCCTTGATCAGCAAGAAATTTATATAGAAACATATAATTCCCGTCTCGTAAGCCTTGTCTTACTCGGCATTATTACGCTCACTACAGTTTACGGGCTGATTAAATTATGGGGCGCAGATAGCCTGCTTGAAACAACAGGCATATTCGGAATTTTCATCGCGTTTCTGGCGTTTACAAGCTCTATCTGGGCGCCAGATATTATTAGCGGGCTTATTATCTTAAATAGTGACATCTTGGAAGACGGTAATGTCGTGACAATTTCTGATCATACGGATGAATATATTATTGCGCGTGTCACGCTGATTTATGTCATATTATATGATATACGCAACAATCACAGAACGCTGATCCGAAACAGCCAATTCATGCAAAGCCGTATTGATAATCTTAGCCGCATTGCAAGCTCGGATGGGGTCAGGCAAAGCTTAATTTATAAAATTGGATACCCGGCCTTCTCTGCCGATATTATCTTGCGAGAAGCCGAATTAAATGACTTCAAAGCCAAAATAGACGGATTATTTAACCGCGCTTTCTTGGCCTGTTCACAAGATGATTCAATTAAAATTAATGAGCATAAATCCTTTGAATGGGCCTTAACAAATGCTGGCGATTACGCGCTTGAATATACGTTATGGGTCTACTTACAACGCATTCCTAATACCAAAGTCACAGGGAAAATTCGGCAACATTTAATGGGAACAATTTATAAAGTAAATGAAGCCGTTTATACCGCCTCAATATTAGAAGGCGTAGATCTCTCCACCCCTGACCTTATGCAGGCACATATACACCAAGCTGCAAGCTCTATAACACGGCCTAATGCAGGCCAAGAAACTCTGCTCCCAAATAACACATCACGAAAATCTGTTTAAGCCGCTCACGGCTATGAATTGCCAGATAGCGGCTCTATATGGTAACGCGCGCTTTTAACTCTTAATGTGAGGCGTGATTATGTGTGATATTTTTACAGAGCAAGACAATGAGGCATTTTTAAAATCACGTGGACTTAACCGCCGAAACTTTAACAAAGTCGGTACGATTGCTGCCTTAACAGCTATGCTCCCCGCCACAGCTTGCGCGCAAACCATCCAAGAAAAAACCGTACAGATTGATATGCCTGATGGCGTATCTGATTGCTATTTCGTGGCCCCCGCCAGCGGGCAGCACCCTGCGGTTCTGATGTGGCCTGACATTAAAGGTCTGCGCCCTGCCTTTAAAGTTATGGGTAAACGCATGGCAGAAAATGGCTATGCCGTGCTTGTCGTTAATCCATTTTACCGTGATTCTGTCGCGCCTGTTGCGGGTGATAACCCTGATTTCAGCGACCCTGATACGCGTAGTTTTTTAATCGGTATGGCGCGTAAGCTTACCCAAGATGCCAGCATGTCAGATGCTCGTGCTTATATTAATTTCCTTGATGCACAGAGCAGCGTTGATACATCTCGCAAAGTTGGTACATGCGGTTATTGCATGGGCGGCCCGCTTATTATGCGCACGGCAGCAGCTATGCCGAACCGCGTAGGCGCAGCCGCATCTTTTCACGGCGGCGGGCTTGCGACAGACCGTCCTGATAGTCCGCATCTACTCATCCCAGAATCGCCAGCCCATGTACTGCATGCTGTAGCCGAAAATGATGATGAACGTTTCCCTGAGGCCAAGACAATCTTAGCCAAAGCCTATGCGGCAGCGAATATACCTGCAGAAATCGAGGTCTATGCAGGCACAAAACATGGCTGGTGCCCGCCAGATTCGACCGTTTATAACGAAGCCCAAGCCGAAAAAGCCTGGGCGCGTATGCTTGCGCTTTATGAGAGAACTTTAAGCTAAACCCTTATTCACAATGCCAGCAATCCTCTCCTAAAAACCCGCCTTGGCCTATTGGGCCGCCGGGCGGGAGAGCCTTTGCAGATTCAACAGCTTTCACCGCTTCGCGCGGGCGCTCTAAATAAGCATCTATTTGCTGTGCGAGCCATTGTCCATGATCGTCCCCGCGTGACTTCGCCTGTACGGCCATATCCCCAAGTGCAGATATAGCGCGAATGTCTACAGCATGGCTGGCGCCGCTATCAGCAAGCTCCATAAGCGCAAAGGCCAGACGGCTTTGAATGGTTCGCGCAATTTCACCTGCTCGCCCCGTTCCAGATTGGCTCATTACATAAATACGGATTGTTCGCAGGACTTCATCAAGACTTGGATTGCGCGCATCACGGCGATGAAATTCCACCAATCGCGCGGCTCTGCGCGGATGCAGCAAAGCATCCAATGTCATATCTGCCGCCGTATCCGCTGCGGCCGTTACATCAAAAGCGGGATAGGCCGTACGGCGAAACCACTCGCGGTCACTATCAGCAAAACCCCAGCTTTGCACAGAGGGCGTTAGTAAATTGAGCGTACTATCTTGAATATCAAGCGCTTGCGCATCAAGGGTCTTCAAGATTTCGGTCAAAGCTTCGCGCTGTTTGGCAGGCGAGACAATTTGCGCAGGCCGCTGTCCATCACCCCTCAAGCCATAATTAAACCGCATGCCGCCAATAACTTTACTCGCAGCCGCAACTTGGTAGCGGTGATAGAGATAAACCGGGACAATGACTTTATTTAAATCAGAGATAGGCTGGCCTTCTGATAGTCTATCTACGCCAAAATTCGCTAACGCTAAAGCCCGTACCGCCATAGCATCTTTGAGGCCCGTAACAGGATCCGCGCGGTTATCCCATACATTTCCTTCTGGATGGCCTGTGCCTACGCTACGCGCATTTGTATCTGCAACATAGAGCAGGCCGTCATCGATTGAAGCTTTCACTAAAGCCGCGCGGGCTTGGGTATCTAAATCACCATAAAGCCATGTCGTCGTAAACTCATCCCATGGCCCAACACCAACACCATATGCGTTAGAAAAATCCATCTGCCCATTCGTGACCCGAATATCTGGCGAAGGGTAATCCATCACACTGCCTTTATCATATGTACTCGCCGCGAAATTATGAGCAAAACCAAGGGCATGACCCACTTCATGAGCTGAAAGCTGACGGATGCGGTCAAGCGCCAGTTCAATCGGATCATCATCTGCGCCGCTCCCCGTTTTATCTGTACCGATAAGCCCTTCGAAAATCATACGGTCTTGACGCACACGCAAAGAGCCAAGATTAACATGGCCTTTTAGCATTTCCCCTGTGCGCGGGTCAGACACCCCGCCGCCATAAGACCAACCTCGAGTTTGGCGATGTACCCATTGGACAACATTATAGCGAATATCAAGTAGATGAGCGTCTTCGGGCAATATCTCTACGCGGTAACCGCCGGGATAACCCGCCGCTTCAAACGCTTTTTCCCACCAACGCGCCCCTTCTAGCAAAGCTCCGCGAATAGGCTCTGGGGCGCCGCTGTCAATATAATAGACAATCGGGTTGATAACCTTGCCATCTGCGTCTTTTTCAAGACGGTAACGACGGGCAAAACGGGTTTCAATCGGCGCATCTAAGGCTGCGCTATAATTATAATGCGTTTCCTCCACAACGCCTACGCGCGGGTCTGACGGAAGCGGTGTATAGCCGTCCTCTGGCAGGCGCACGAAGGAATGATGCTGTATCAATGTGGCATCCGTTCCATTGGCTGCCGTTGTCGCAACTTCGCGGCCAGGGTCTGCCGAAGATAAGGTAATAAACACATCCACTTCAATATTATCAGGGAAGGCGAATACATTTTTTGTATCTATAACGGTACGGTCTTTCACGATAGAAAAACTGCCTTGTCCCGTATCTGATAAATGTTGCTTCAATCCCAAAATGTCACGGGTAAGGAAATCGGTTAAATCCACAACAAGCCCGTTTTTTTGCGAGACTATTTTCGCCGTTCCAATAAAGGAGGTGGCAAAGCTTTCCTTCACAGCGCGGGCCTCAAGTGGATTATCAGGATTAGCGCGATAAGACAGATTTTCTTTTTCAAGTACCACCTTATCGCCAAACTTGCGAAACACGACAACAGACCCGCCTTGTCCCCACCCTCTATCTAACCCCACAGGATTAGACCCTAGCCCTGCGGTTAGGCGGGCTGTGTGAATAAAGCGCAAAGCCGTGCCATCGTCTGCCGCTTTAGGCAATTTGGCTAAAACCCGGTTTGTTTTAGTATCAACATAGAGATCAATAAACCCTGCGCGGTGCTCAAGCCCAGATAATGGATTGGAGACAACACTCTTTGTATTTGAAGAGGCTTGGCAAGACATCAAAACCAGAGCAGATGCACTTATCATACACGCCGATATAATTGTTTTCGTGATATGTAATTTGTGATGAGACAACATTAAAACACCCTTCGTTTTTCTTATGCCTAACTCTATAGGCCAAGCAAGGTTATGCCGTAAATGCTGTTTAGGAGATAAATTTCATCACCGCTTTAGGCTTTGCTCTATCACACCCAAAGCCTCGCCAAGCCGCATTTTCGCGCTGCCTGGTTTAAGCGGCTTTTGCTGGCTACCATGCGGGGCCCATCCTGACATCCAAAGAATTTCAAACTGGCATTTCAGCTTACCATCATCGCGTGAAAAATGCGTTTTATACAGCGCTTCCGCCTTAGCCAAATAGGCTTTGGGCAGGCGCTGTTTACTCCGCGTAGAAAGACAGTTGCTAAGTCCCAAGTCGCGCAAATCCGAAATGAGCGTGGATAAAGCCTTATATGACACTGTAAATCTATCCATATCAACAACAGGCAAGGTTAATCCTGCATGGCCCAGCAGAGCCGCGCATTGCGAATAATCTACCATAGGTATAATCCGCGCAGCCACCCCGCCTAGCATGGCCTGATCTGCCGCATAAAGCGTTTGCCGCAATTCCGTCAGCGTCGTGCCGCCAAAAATAGCTCCCAAAAATAATCCGTCATCAACAAGGTGATGGCGAATATTCATCAAAGTTTGCGGCAAATTTTCATCACTTTGTAAATGCAGCACACTAATGACAAGCTCATATTTTTTCGCAAGCTCGCTTGGGCATTGCATATAATCAAAGGCAATCGGATGTTTGTCAGTCGGCAAACCCGCAAGAATAAAACCGCGCACATCAAATGGCCCGATAATAAGGGCTGATTTAAACTGGCGAGATATATCCGCAATCCGAGAGGCCGCATCTTCGGCAGCCCGTTTTAATAAAAAAGAGGTGCCTATACGCGCTTGCCGATTGACGGCGCGCCGATTGGCAAGAGCTTGGGCTTTAGGGTCGAAAATCAAATTTTGCTTTCCAAAGGATTCTGGTTACATTGCGCTATGAGCTTTATGCAAACAGGCCTCCTACATCAAGCGGCTAAACTCGCGATAGATACCCTCTTGCCGCCGCAAAGCCTGCTCACACTCGAAAATGATCCTATGTCAAAACGGCTTTGGCAAGATGTTGTGTTTTTAGACGAACCTTGTTGCCAGATTTGCGGTCATCCATTTGAGTTTGAAACATCGCTGCAATCTCTATGTGCAAGATGCTCGGCCATGCCGCCTAAATATACGAGCGCGAGAGCGGCGATGAAATATGATGATGGCTCACGCGCTTTAGTATTAAGCTTTAAACATGGCGGGCGCACGGAAGGTTTGGCGATGTTTGCCGCGCAAATGCACAGGGCCGGCCGGCGCGCTTTGGATAAAGCCGATTATATTATACCCGTACCGTTACACATGCACCGTCTGATTAAACGCCGTTATAATCAATCGGCTTTACTCGGGCGAGCTTTAGCTCATATCTGCGCGGTTAGTTTTGAACCTGATATATTGATGCGAGTCAAAGCAACACCGAGCCAAGGCGGTAAATCTGTCTCTGCGAGGCGTCAAAATGTTCAAGGCGCCTTTTCTATCAAGCCTAAAGCTGCACACCAGCTTAAAGGCGCGCATATTGTGTTAGTGGATGACGTAATGACAACAGGGGCAACATTAGAGGCCTGCGCGCAGGTTTTATTGCGCGCAGGTGCCGCAGAAGTGAACGGATTATGCCTTGCAAGAGTTGTCAGGCCCGTAAAACTCCCTAAATAGAAGGCCGACACAGTTGAAATATAGCTTAGAAAGGCTATCTCATGGCAAAAATTGAAATGTACTCTAAAATGATGTGCCCTTTTTGTATACGCGCAAAGTCCCTCCTAAATTCAAAAGGCGTCGACATTATTGATATTCCAGCAGCCGCCAACCCAGAGAAACGTCGCGAGATGGTTGAGCGCTCAAATGGTAAAAATACATTCCCGCAAATATTCATAGACGGACAACATATTGGCGGATGTGATGACCTCTTTGCCTTAGAACGCGCTGGTAAGCTGGATCCTTTACTTGCCGCGTAAATGAAAGCGGCGATTATTCAAATGCGCTCTGGCATTGATGTGCCAGAGAATATTCGGGCGGCCACAGGCTTAATACATAAGGCTGCCACAGACGGCGCGCGTTTTGTCGCGACGCCCGAAATGACCCATCTTATGCAACGTGATAGCGGCAAATTACATAAGGCCGTGCGCAAAGAAGATAAAGATTTAGGCGTTAAAACTTTTTCTGAACTGGCTCGTATTCTCGGTATATATTTACTCATCGGTTCATTAGCAATTTTGCGCGATGACGGGAAAATTGCCAATCGCAGTTTTGTCTTTGACCCTGACGGAACCATAGTCGCGCGTTACGATAAAATCCATTTATTCGAAGCGGCTATTTCCAAAACAGATATGTGGCGCGAGGCCGATAGCTATGCTGCGGGCGAGCAATCTGTTATCACAGCCATTGATAATTTCGATCTTGGCCTTTCAATTTGTTATGACGTACGCTTTGCTAATCTTTATAAAGGCTACGCCCATGCCCGGTCTCATATCATTTCTGTGCCATCAGCCTTTACTCGCGCAACAGGGAAAGCCCATTGGGAAACTCTGTTGCGGGCCCGCGCGATTGAAACAGGCGCTTATATCATTGCTCCCGCGCAAGGCGGCACACATGCAGATGGCCGTAAAACCTGGGGCCGCTCTATGATTATTGGGCCATGGGGCGAGATATTAGCCCATATTGATAATGATGAGCCTGGCTATGCGATTGCAGAAATAAACATATCTAACATCGAACAGGCTCGTGCAAAAATACCAGCTTGGAAATCACCCCAGTGATAAAATATGCACTGATATGTAAAAAGGCAATTTGCCAGCATGAATTTGAGGCATGGTTCTCAAACTCGGCCGATTATGACCAACAAGAAAAAGCTCGGCAACTTATCTGTCCTTTATGCCAAAGCACACGCATTGAAAAAGCAATTATGGCTCCAGCTATCAAATCACCAAAACGCGCGGCATCTACGACGAAAACAACAGAAAATATAGCGGCTATGGCCGCAAAGCTTCGGGCTAACATTTCAAAAAATTGCGAAGATGTCGGCGATAAATTCGCGGATGAAGCCCGGGCGATACATTATGGCGAAAAACCCGAACGCGGGATTTATGGTCAGGCAAGACCTGCCGATGCCAAAGCTTTAATTGAAGAAGGGGTTGGCATTGTTCCATTACCCGATATGATTGTGCCAAACTCTAAAAAGACACTCAATTAACGCCATAAGGCCCGTATGACTCAAAATATTATCGTAATTGGCGCAGGCGCTTGGGGAACGGCTCTGGCAAATTTATGCGCACATAATGGTCATAAAACACGCATTTGGGCCTTTGAAGAAAATTGCGCGGCTGCGATTAACACGCATCATGAAAATAAAGATTTTCTACCAGATATAGCGCTGCACCCAGCGCTTACGGCAACATCAAATACGCCAGATTTCACCCAAGCTGATATGTGTTTGGTGGTCAGTCCAGCCCAATTCATGCGCGCAACACTGACAAGATTTCGTAAAGACATAGCTGATGGTTTACCCATTGTGCTATGCTCGAAAGGCATTGAAAATACAACATTATCCTTTATGAGCGATGTTTTAAGCGAAACCGTCCCGCAAGCCATACCCTTCGTATTATCAGGGCCAAGTTTTGCCAAAGATGTTGCTCTAGGGCTGCCTACAGCGGTAACGCTTGCAGGGCCAAGTTTTGAACAAGCCGATAAAATAGCCGCACTCATCGCAAGCGCAAATTTTCGTCCCTATACATCTGATGACATTATTGGCGCAGAAATTGGCGGAGCAGTTAAAAACGTTCTCGCCATTGCCTGCGGAATTGTTTTAGGGCTTGAGTTGGGACAATCGGCCCATGCGGCGATAATCGCGCGAGGCTTTGCAGAAATGGGACGACTTGGCGCAGCGCTCGGTGCCAATGCTGTGACCTTATCTGGGATGTGCGGCTTGGGCGATCTTGTCTTGACGTGCAGCTCGCAACAATCGCGCAATATGTCTTGCGGCTATGCTCTGGGACAAGGCCAAGCTATCGCCGATATTTTAGCTCTGCGAAATTCAGTCACAGAAGGCGTATCAACCGCGCCAGCATTAAGCGCGCTTGCGATAAAGACAGGGGTTGATATGCCAATATGCAACGCGGTTGCACAGATTGTCACAGGTCAAATCCATCCGAAAATGGCCGTAGAACAGCTTTTATCCCGCCCGTTAAAAGGCGAATTTAGCCGCTTATAATGGCGCAAATCTTCTAGGCCGCAATGCGAGATATTGGCGCGGGTGTTTGCGAAACAATATGTAGGCCATTTTGCATGATGTTCTCCAAAGTTTCACAAATATCGTCAGCTTTCGCAAATGGCCCCAACGCATCAAAAACAGAATTTTGCAGCACATGGCGCGGCTCTACAGCATAGTTACGAGCCTGCTCAAAATTAATAACCCGCTCAAAAAACAACGTGCGCAAACGCGGGCTTAGATGCGATAATGTTAAAATTTGGCGCACACAATGCCGCGATAAATATAAATCATCCGCGATTTGCGCTTCGCTATTACCTTCCCAAAACGCATGCGTCACAGTCGTGTAAAGATCACGATTAGACATAAGCGCAGGTGTGGCCGTTTTTATGGCCCGAAAATCTTTCAACTCAATATAAGGAATATTCACAAGGCTACGCGGTAATTGACCTGCAAAACGTAGCCGCCGAATAGCGGCCAAACGCTTACGACCATCAACGACTATCAACCGGCCTTTATGTGCCCTAACAACAATAGGTGACAGTAAACCAAATCTAAGAATAGAATTTTGAATCGCTTTCACATCTTGCAGCAATGTCCCAACAAGAATGCGCGGGCGAACAAATGTGAACTTATCCACAGGGGCTGTTGAAATATTAAGCATGTCACGTTTCCTTCTATTTAAGAAAGTTTATATGTCTTAGTCTGTTACAATATGCTTTTGGTTCAATTAAATAAAAGACATATCGTTAACGGGCATTAACCTTTCATCTATTTGATTATATACAGGAAATTACGGTAACAATGTGTCACACACGCGTTATATCACACGCATGTGTACATGGTTAATAAAGCGTAAATAATGTATTAATATCGAGTTAATTAACGCTTATCGGATGCCGATTGTGACGTAGTTTATCGACTTATCCCCGGAAAACGTCCAATTATTATTCACAGGATTGAGAGACATGCCAATTTGAGTTTCGATCTGCAAACCCGCTTTTTGCATAAATTGTGATAATTCTGACGGTTTTATGAATTTTTCATATTGATGCGTTCCGCGCGGCAACCAACGTAAAATATATTCAGCCCCAACAATCGCAAGAGCAAAAGCCTTAAATGTACGGTTAATCGTCGAGCAAATCATAATCCCGCCCTCTCTAACCATCGCGCCGCAATCTTTCATAAATTCGGGCGGATTGGCGACATGTTCTATCACTTCCATATTCAAAACAACATCAAAAGGCGTTTCTCCCGCCTCCACCATCTGTTCGATTGTCCCGTGGCGGTAATCAATCTCAAGCCCGCCTTGCTCGGCATGGGTCTTGGCCGTTTTGAGGTTTTTTTCTAACGCATCAACACCTGTTACGTGCGCGCCAAGACGGGTCATAGGTTCGCATAAAAGCCCCCCGCCGCAGCCAATATCCAAAACACGTAAGCCTTTTAGAGGCAAGTCAGCCTCAGGGTCACGGTGGTAATGCGCGCAGACAGCCTCAAGAATAAACCCCATACGCGCGCCATTCATCACATGAAGAGGCTTAAACATGCCGCTTGGGTTCCACCAATCTTCGGCCATACGCGCAAAACTTGCCATTTCCGCTGGATCAACCGAAATACGAGACATTTTTTCAGGCGTAGTTTCCGCGTGAGCCATATAAAATCCTTCTTTGAATAGCGTTTTAGCGAGTTTATGCGCAAAGGCAATGCAAGGCCCGTCTTTGTGACGGCTTGCCGCAGATAGGCCCGTATGACGTTTCAATTATCTAACGGGTTGAAAAATACCCATATAAGCGTAAAAGCGCCGCTGATTTAGAATAAAGGACATCTAATGGCGCGCATCGTCATGAAATTCGGCGGCACATCCGTAGCAGACTTAGATCGGATACGCCATGTCGCTGGCCTTGTGGAAGCCGAAGCCGCCGCGGGCAATGAAGTGGCCGTGGTTGTGTCTGCCATGAGCGGCGAAACAAACCGCCTTGTTGGCTTGGTCGATGCGCTTGACGCGGATAGCTGCCAAGGCGCAGCGATTGAAGATGAATATGATTCTATTGTTGCGAGCGGCGAGCAAGTCACATCTGGCTTATTGGCGATTGCCCTGCGCCGCCGCGGCCTAAAAGCCCGCTCATGGCTGGGCTGGCAAATCCCGCTACGCACAGATATGGCACATTCCAAAGCTCGTATCGCCGAGATTGAAAGCTCCGCCATTGGCCCGTCGCTTAAAACTGGTAATGTCGCTGTTGTGGCTGGCTTTCAAGGCATAAGCGATGATGGACGTATTTCAACGCTGGGGCGCGGCGGCTCTGATACATCAGCTGTAGCCCTCGCGGTTGCCTTAAAAGCCGATCGCTGCGATATTTATACGGATGTAGATGGCATCTACACAACAGACCCGCGCATTTGCCATGATGCACGCCGCCTCAACCGTATTGCGTTTGAAGAAATGCTTGAGTTGGCCTCATTAGGCGCAAAAGTCTTGCAAACTCGCTCTGTTGAGCTGGCAATGAATAATAATCTCCCCATTCGTGTTTTAACCAGCATGGCGGATGTCGGAGATCATAATCCCGGAACGCTGGTCTGTCATGAGGACGAAACCATGGAAGAACGTGTTGTCAGCGGCGTGGCCTATAGCCGCGATGAAGCGCAAATTACTTTACTCTCACTCGAAGATAAACCTGGCATGGTCGCGCAAGTCTGCCGCGCAATGAGCGAAGCCAATGTGAGTGTCGATATGATCGTTCAAGGTATCTCCCGCACAGATAATGCGGCAAACTTGACCTTTACAGTCTCGCAACGTGATCTGGACAAAGCCTTAGAAGCCCTTGATGCGGCAAAAAATATTATCGGCTTTGAAGGCGTGCGCTTTGATAAAGATGTCACCAAAGTTTCCGTCGTGGGTATTGGCATGCGCAGCCATACAGGCGTAGCGCAAACCATGTTCGAAGCGCTCGCAGAGCGCGGCATCAATGTTGAAGTCATCGCCACATCAGAAATTAAAATTTCTGTTCTCATTGATAGTGAATATACAGAGCTAGCTGTGCGAGCGATACATAATGCCTTTCAATTAGATGCAACAACAGCCCCGAAAGTTTCAGCCCCTTAAACCTGTTGATGAATTTCAAGGTTTTTAGAATCCAAAATATAATCTTGCCACGCATAAGGCATAGGGCGCGGCAATTCCAAATGCTGCGCAATCATATGCGGCACCGCCGCTTGGCCGATGATAGCGCCAATTTCATCATCTAATTTTTCAGGATCACTTGAGACAGTCTTCAAATTCGGCATGCCGTGAGTTTCGAGTGCCACCCATATGCGGCCTTTCGTAATAAGTATAGATATAGAAACGCGTTTGACCCCAAGCGCTTGGCGTAAATCCGCATATAAATTATTTAAGCGCATCACCCGCTCTGGGTCTAAGAATAGATGGGCCAATGTCGAATCATCTGTTCGCACTTTATAGGATTTATTAAAGGCAAGGCTGGCCGTTTTTACCTTATCCATTTTATGACGCCGTCCATGTTTTACACGGTCAAATGACCCAGAAAATCTGTAAGTCCTGCGCGAAGTGATTAAGATGCGATTATCAGAATCAAAATCATCTATATCAAGCTCTAACATCAAGCCTTCAAAGACTTTGACGATACGCTGGCGCGTGCGGGTGCGGCCTTCGCTATCTGTATAAGTTTCTGTTTGCGTGCGTGTGAGCTTTGTCCCAATAGATTGCGGCGGGCTTTGCCGATTAGAAGGCGTAGTTTTTTTAGGGCCAAGCCCAGCCAAATAATGCACATCTTCATAATATCCAATCAATCCAGCTTGGCGAAACGTTTGCAAGGCATGGCCATGTGTGCCGCGAACATCATACATATCAAGCCCAATAGCCTCTTGAACATAACGGCCCAAATCCGCCTTTGCGGCGCGCAAGCCGCGGTTCTTTTTACGCGCCACAGAATTGGCGGCAAAAAACCCTAAGCCTGTCGCAGCCAGAGCGGGAATTAAGGCCTGTTCCCATATATTTGTCAGGCCAAATGTCCCTAACCCGCCGCCAATGAAAGCCAAGACACTAATAATGTTCCACGGATGTTTCTTTGCACCAATTTTATCCTGTAACGGTTTGATATGTGTTTCAAACTTTGGCCCCATAGCACCGTTAAACTGGGCTTTTTGCTGCGTGAATAAATCTGTTGGCCAATCCCCTTGCATTAGCTGTAATCCAATAAGCTGCGCCCCATAAAACGGCTATCCATCGGATTATCATAATATTTCTCAATATCTTGAAACCCTAGCTTTTCATAAATGCTATTGGCGTGAATCAGGCCATGGTCTGTATCAAGATAAATATCTTTATAACCAAAGCCTTTAGCAAAACACATAGCCTCATGCGTGACTTTCAACCCCAATCCATGACCGCGCCCATCTTGGCGGCAATATAGCCGCTTTAATTCGCAAATATTAGGCTTAAAAGGTTTAATGCCGCAAGCCGCCATAGCTTTACCATTCACTTTCGCGAGGAATAGTCCATCATAGGTTTGCGGAAAATCAGAAAATTCCTTTTCGGTATTTTGAAAGCCTAAAGATTGCCCCAAATAATCTTCGACAAAATTCAGATATTCTAGAAAAATAATCTTCACGAAATCTATATCCTCAGGCGTTTGTGCGCGCAGGATTTGAATGTCAGAATTGAGGCTCATACCGCTTTGCTAACGCGCAAAACAAATTTGGGCAAGAGGTTAGGAAAGTCTTAGATTATGCCCCAACAGCCAGTTCAAGCCGGTCAAGCAATGTCTCATCGACAACCCCTGTTTCGGGCAATGTATTGGCCTTTTCAAACTCAGTGATAGCCGCGCGTGTTCGCGGCCCCATCGCCCCGTCAGGCGCGCCAACATCATAGCCAAGTTCGGCTAGGAAGCTTTGCGCTTGGCGAATTTGTTCAACTTTCACGTTTTGTGTAGACGTATTCCGAAAAACCCCATTAACTTCGGCATTAACGGGACGCGGGGTAAAAGCGGCAATACGCGCATCAGCGGCATCAATCTGTTCAGGGCTAAGGCCTTCTTTCACAAATGGAATACGTTTTTGCGCAAATTGATCGCCTTGTTTTGCCGCGATATTATACCAGAAATAGGCCGCATTTAAATCTTGGGCAATCCCTTGGCCTGACTCAGCCAATACAGCGAGATTAAATTGCGAATCAACAACACCAAACTGCGCCGCTTGCTCAAACCACCCTGCTGCAATACTAACATTGACATCAACGCCGCCGCGCCCGTCTGTGTAATATAGAGCCAGGTCATGCATAGCGATACGGTGACCGCTTTTGGCGGCACGTTCTGTTAATTGACGGGCTTGTACTTCATCACGTTCCACCCCCTGACCAATCTCATATAATTTCGCGAGACGGTATTGCGCTGCAGGTAAATTTTGTGCGGCAGCCTCGCGGATCAATTTAACACCCGCTTGCGTATCGCCAGCCTCAAGACGGCTCATACCCAGTTGATATTGCGCGGCAGGATTACCGCTATCCGCTGCTCCGCCTAGTGTGACCGCTGCATTCGCATCAATAATGGGCGCTGTATTTTCTACATATTTCCCAATAGGAGCTTGCGTTTGAGTCTCAGCCGTAAAACTTGCATTCTCGGTAGTTTCCAAACTTGCACTCACATCATTTTCAGAGCCTACTGTGGCAAATGGATTGGAATCTTGTTGCGTAACAGTGGCGGTTTGCTCAATAACGGGTGCAAATTTGTCATCGCCGCCAATCACCATTTTCACAGCAAAAAGCGTGAGGACAGTTAACGCACCGCCCATTAATAATAATTTTAAATTCCGTCCGCTTATCGGTAGTTTGGATAGGTTAAACTTCGATGCGCCATGGTTTTTGCGCGTCTTCTCACCTGTCTCGCCAATACGTTCCGCCCGCATTGTATCATTTTCCGCATAAGCAGGGTCTGCATATGGCAAAGCAGGTTCAGTTGAGATATTCTCTACATTTACACCTTCAGCATTATCAGAATGTGCATAATTAAAGGGGTCGTAAGATTGTGCGCCTGTTAAATCTTGCGGATTATATTCACCATTTGAACCCGTCGGCGGCAATATTGGCGGCGGTGTCGTGACAGCTTGCGGGATAATAGGCGCATAAGCAGGACTGGCCGCAGCAGGGTTAACCTCAGAGGAGTGAGCTGTGTGCGGAGCAGACATAGCTTGCTGATAAGCTGCTGGGTCAAATTCAACAGGCATATTATTTTCAGCCGTTGGAGCCGGGGCCGCTACTGGGGCCGTAACTGGCGCGGGAACCGGGGCTGTGCTTTGTTGCATAACATTTGGCGCAGCTGCATAAGGATTAGGCGCTGTCGATACAGGCGCAAAAGCGTCTGTTATCGGCACAACATTTGATATATCTGCCCCTGGCATATGTTGCTGCGGCATAGGTATCGCTTGCACAGGAGCGCCGGGCTGTGCTGGAATTGATTCCATTTTCATGAAGGGCGGCGGCGGTGTGGCCTCTGTTCTATGCGGTGCAGGCTGTAATTTTATATCGGCTAAATATTGCTCTAGATTTTCCAAACGGCCTTGTAAAAGGTGCATTTGCCGATCTAGATGAGCTTGGTCGGGGCCGCCCAAATTATTAGCGGGACTGCGGCTTGAAATATCGGCTATATTCCTTGTGACATCGCTCCGTAATGTCTCAAATTCCGCTTGTGTATTTAAAGTGATCTCGGCAATTTTTTCACTTATATTCGTATTGATCCGAATTTGGCGCTGATCTAATTCACTCGCAAAGTTTTCGATCTTACCGCCCAAACCCTCTAAAGCTGCGGCCGTATCTGTTTCAATCGTATTAATCTTATCCGCTAAATTCTCCGTTTTATCTTGGAGAGTTTTTTCAATATTATCTAACTTCGCATCTGACTGTAAC
Organism: uncultured Caulobacterales bacterium; assembly: GCA_937929915.1. Lineage (GTDB taxonomy): Bacteria > Pseudomonadota > Alphaproteobacteria > Caulobacterales > Maricaulaceae > Litorimonas. The sequence goes on from CALFUN010000007.1 coordinate 112,710, forward strand.
TGTAAGTTAGCCGCGCTCTTAGCGATTGCTGCCTCTCGCTGCGCAGTTTCAGTCTCAAACCGTGTCTCAAGGGCTTTTGCAAGGTTAGCCAGATGGCGGTTGATTTTGGCAATCGCTTCGGCTTGAGATATTTCTGTTTGCTCCAGACGTTCATCAGCACGCGTCAACGCTGCTTCAATCGTTTCAAGACGCTCCGTAATATTGTTCGAGTTCATCGCGCTAGATAGATCTTTTGCTATCTCCGTTTGGCTATCTGACATCAAGCCAGTTAGTTTTTTATTCAGCGCATTGACCTGACGCGTAAAGGCTGCCTTTTGCGTTGTTCGCGCCGTTTTAGATTGCGCCTGTAAATTCGTAACAAGGTGTTCAAGCGCTTTAACATTTTTACGCGTAGTAGCATGGGCCCGTTTTAAACGGGCTTCGACCTGTTCTAATTTGTCTTGAAGGGTTAAGTCATTGGCAGGTGTTTTTTGACGCACGGGGTTTTTAGCAAGTGTTGTTTTACGAGCTGTTTTTTGCACGAGCGCTTTTTTAGCCGCAGGTTTTTTAACAACGGTTTTTTTAAGAGCCGCTTTTTTAATAACCGCTTTTTTAACAATGGCTTTCTTAGCGGTGGGTTTTGAGGGAGTTATTTTTTTAGGAGCTGGGCTTTTAGGGGTCGGGCTTTTAGTGACCAGATTTTTAGAAGCCAACTTTTTCGCGGCAGGTTTTTTCGCGGTAGATTTTTTCGGTGCCCGTTTTTTCACGATAGCCTGTTTTGCCGTCGTTTTTTTAACCGCCGCTATCTTAGCTGCACGATTTTTAGCTTTCGCTACAGGTTTTTTGACCGCAGGGTCTTGAACACCCTTTTTGGGAGCTGGGCGCGGTTGAGTTTTGGTTTTTGAAGATGTGGATGCAGTTGCCATATGATAGTGGTTTTCCCAAACGCAAAACGCGAGACGCACTTACGACTCACACACCCTCGTCAGGATGCCCCCCTAATAAGCCTGAACGTAGTTAATACAGAGTTAAGGCGTTAACCTTTTTCAGGTTTTGGCTTGAATTTTAAGTATTTAAGAAATTTTGGCCAAATTACATCAAATTATCAATTGACGTTAACGTTAACGTGAGTCATATATAAGTCTATGCCATCTAAGCCCGCCAAAAGAGCCACATTACATAGCCCCGCTACAGGAAAAGCGCCTTCAATAGACGCGACTTGGGGCATTCGCGAATTTGCGGATATGTTTGACGTCACCCCTCGCACAATCAGATTTTACGAAGACAAAGGGCTGTTAAGTCCAAAGCGTGAGAAAAATACCCGTATTTTTGGCCCTTTAGATCACGCACGGTTTGAAAAAATCATGCGAGCAAAACGTCTGGGCTTTACGCTCGATGATATAAAGGAAGTTCTTGATGTCACAGATGGCCGCATAAAGTCTCGCAGTGAGCTTTTGCGCCGTAAACGCAATTTTGAAACCGTTATTCGCAACCTACAACATCGCCGCGAAGACATTGATAAGCTCACGCAAGATATGACAGAGATTTGCGATGTGATTAACCGTCACATTGAAACAGTACCTGATATGCCAGAGAATATGAAAGTCTTTGATTTAGCGGCAGCCTATGATGCCCAATTTCGTCAGAGCCTTGTTGATGATTTCGCATCTGACACGCCGCTTACAAATATTGCTTAAGTTTAAAAGGATAGACCATGCCAATTTATAACGCTCCCATTCGTGACATGAAATTTGTGATGCAAGAAATGCTCAATGTCGGACAACTTACGGAATATGACCGCTTTTCCGAAGCCGATACGGATACGCTTGATGCCATTCTCGAGCAAAGCGGTAAATTTGCAAGCGAGGTGTTAACGCCGTTAAATGTGATCGGTGACCATGAAGGCTGTACGCGTAATGCGGACGGATCTGTTAGCACGCCAGCAGGGTTTAAACAGGCATATCAGCAAGTTGTTGAAAATGGCATGATGGGGTTAGCTCATGATCCTAAATATGGCGGCCTTGGTATGCCAGGCACATGGCATATTGCAGCCGGCGAGATGCAATCGGCCTCTAACATGGCTTTTGCTATGTATCCGGGTCTTACTAACGGCGCGACCAAAGCGATTGAAATTGGCGGGAGCGACGCGCAAAAAGCAACATATTTACCGAAAATGATTTCAGGGCAATGGACAGGCACGATGAACCTGACAGAGCCGCATTGCGGCACAGATCTTGGGCTTTTAAAAACGAAAGCTGTGCCCAATGCAGACGGGTCTTATAAAATTACGGGTCAAAAGATTTTCATCTCCGCAGGCGAGCATGACATGTCTGAAAATATTATCCATTTAGTTCTAGCCCGCATTCAAGGTGCGCCTGAGGGTGTGAAAGGCATCTCGCTCTTTATTGTGCCAAAATTCAAATTAGACGCGGATGAAAATCCTGCCGAACGCAATGCGGTGAGTTGCGGCGCACTCGAAGAAAAAATGGGCATTCACGGCAATTCAACCTGTGTGATGAATTATGACGAGGCCGAAGGCTATCTGATTGGCGAAGAAAATAAAGGCTTGCGCGTTATGTTCGTGATGATGAACCGCGCCCGCCTCGATGTTGGCATGCAAGGGTTTGCCCAATCCGAAGTGGCTTATCAAAATGCTGTGTCTTATGCCAAAGACCGTTTACAGGGACGATCCCTAACAGGCCCGAAAAATGAGACTGGCCCCGCAGACCCGCTTATCGTACATCCTGATGTACGCCGTATGTTGATGGAAACCAAAGCTTATAATGAAGGCGCGCGGGCGCTCGTTTATTGGGCCGCGATGCTCGAAGATATGGAAATGGTGCATCCTGATGAGGCCGTACGCGAGAAATGTGACGATCTGCTAGGTTTGCTAACTCCGGTTATTAAAGGCTATCTAACAGATAAAGCTATGGCGACGACGATTGATTGCCAGCAAATTTTTGGAGGCCACGGCTTTATCGAGGAATGGGGCATGAGCCAATTTGTGCGTGATACCCGTATCGCGCTAATTTATGAAGGCGCAAATGGCGTTCAAGCCCTTGACCTTGTCGGCCGTAAACTGGCCCGTAAAGGCGGCCGTGCGCTGATGTCTCTCAATGCCGAGATTGACGAATTTCTGGCTGAACACAAAGATAATGAAAATGTCGCAGAGTTTATGAGCGGCCTTGAAGACGCCAAAAAACAGCTCACCGAAGGTACAATGTGGCTCATGCAAAACGGCATGACCAATCCTGATAATGCAGGGGCAGGCTCAACCGACTATATGCATATGATGGGCCTTACAGCCTTTGCTTATATGTGGGCAAAAATGGCCGTTGTGGCGCAGGCCGCGATTGATGGCGGGTCTAATGATGAGTTTTATACAAATAAACTCATTACAGGGCGCTACTTCGTGTTGCGTATGCTTCCGCAAATGGGCGCGCATCTGGCAAAAATGAAAACAGGTGCAGAGCCGCTCATGGCGTTAGATGCGGCAGCGTTTTAACCTCTGAAATAAACCCATAGAAATAATATAAGAGAGACATAATGCCCGCACTCGATTTTAAAAACCCTGATTGGTACAAAGAGGAAGATATAAATATCTTCCGCGAGGCCGTGCATGGGTTTTACGCGCGTGAAATGGCGCCGCATTCCGAAGAGTTTCGCAAGAATAAAAAAGTTGATCGCAAATTTTGGAATATGGCCGGCGAGATGGGGCTACTAAATTGCGCGATCCCCGAAGAATATGGCGGAGGCGGAGGCGATTATCGCCATGAAATGATTATCATGGAGGAGCTTGTCAAAGCCAATGTCGACGGCTTTGGCCTCTCGTTGCATAACGCGATTGTCGCGCCGTATATCTTGCATTTCGGCACAGAGGAACAAAAGCAAAAATGGCTCCCGAAAATGGCGAGCGGGGAATTTGTCGGCGCGATCGCCATGAGCGAACCTGGCACAGGCTCTGATCTGCAAAATGTCAAAACCAATGCCAAAAAAGACGGCAATGGCTGGGTGATTAACGGGTCTAAGACGTTCATCACCAATGGAGGGACAGCGAATTTAATTATCATTGTCGCCGATACGGGCGGCGAAGGGAAAATGTCGAAGTCTTTATTTGTTGTCGAAACAGATAATTTGGAAGGGTTTCGCCGCGGCCGTATCCTCGATAAAGTCGGCATGGACGCTCAAGACACAGCCGAGCTGTTCTTTGATAATATGAAAGTCCCTGCCGATAGCCTGCTTGGCCCAGAACCGGGACATGGCTTTATCCAACTTATGAAAGAGTTGCCGCAAGAGCGCCTCAACATTGCCGTACAAGGCGTAGCGCAAATGGAAGCCGCGCTAGAGATGACGGTCGATTATGTCAAAGAGCGCAAAGCTTTTGGCAAACCGATTATGTCATTTCAAAACACGCAATTTGAACTGGCAGAATGTAAGACACTTGTGCAAATCGCTAAGACTTTTACCTATGACTGCGCGGCCAAACATCTGCGCGGGGAGCTGGATACGGTCACGGCGTCTATGGCCAAATATTGGGTTACGGATAAAGAATGCGAAGTGATTGACCGCTGCTTGCAATTACATGGCGGTTATGGCTTCATGAATGAGTACCGCATTGGCCGCATGTATCGCGACAGCCGCGTGCAGAAAATTTACGGCGGCACAAATGAGATCATGAAAATGCTCATCGCACGTTCGCTTTAGGAAAAATAATGATGACAGACCTCGTAACTTATACATTCGATAACGGCATTGCGACCATTGCTATGGATGACGGCAAGGCCAATGTGCTATCTACTGAGATGATTGTGCAATTAAATACAGCGTTTGATAAGGCCGAAGCCGAGAACGCTATTATTGTTCTTACAGGGCGCGAGGGTATGTTTTCTGGCGGGTTTAACCTCAAAGAGATGCAGGCTGGCCCAAATGAAGCGATGATTTTAACCTCTAAAGGCTCAAAGCTTGCGCGGCGAATTCTGGCCTTTCCTCGTCCTGTCATTGCGCTGGCAACGGGGCATACGATTGCTATGGGCGCGTTTTTAATGCTGGCTTGTGATTACCGTATGATTGCAGATGGCGACTATAAAATTGGCCTCAATGAGACGATGATTGGCATGACCATGCATAATTTTGGTATAGAGCTGGCCCGGTACCGTCTGCCCAAACATTATTTCAACCGCTGTGTGTTTAACGCAGAAATTTTTAATCCCAAAGGCGCGGTGCATGCAGGCTTCTTTGACCGCGCTGTCCCCGCCGAGCAAATGGCTATGGCTGGCCCTATAGCCGCGCAAATGTTTGCACAATTAAATGCAGAAGCCTTTAGAAACACCAAATTACGCGCGCGCAAAGCTGATTTTGCTATATTCGATCAAGCCATAAAAGACGACCTTGACCCCACCAAAATTCACGCGGTTTAATCGTGCCTCACTCGTAAATAATTTAGGCTTTTACATTGCTGCAGATATGTGTCTGTAGAGAATTATGGAAAATTTCGGCGCTAATAACAATATCGTCCACGCCAATACCGTCAAAAGGGTCTTCCAAATCGGCTTGAATATTATCAAGACTTGATAAGACAAAGGCAAAAAGTGCAGGCACAAGAAATGCGAGATAATAATTATCAATCTTGAGCGCGATAGAGGCAAAGACGGGGGCATATAGAATAGGCAAAACAGTGATAAACACATCTGAGAAAGCTTGCAGAGCCCGCGGCGTTCTATATTGGAAAATATGCTTTAATTCCTCAGTCTCGCCCATAACTGTATTGAGATAATTACGGCATGCGCTTTTTTCCGCACCGTCCACCTCACACTCTTTGGCGCGATGTTCAATCATTTGGGCAATGACCGTGAAACTTTCATAAAGCTTTGGTTCATTCTGCCTCAAATCATCAACTGACACTGTAATAACATCTCTGATCGCAAAAAGAGGCTTGGCTAAACTCTCTTGCAAATCTGCAATAGAGCCTATGATCTTCTTATCTTGCCAACCACATAAGGTGAAATAAATAGAGCGTAAATTCGCTTTGATACGGGCATAATGCGCCAATGCCTCTTCGCGGCGATTATAAGCACTATTGATAGAAAAAACGATCGGAAAAATAACCGCCGTTCCGATTAAGGCCATAGGGTAATCTGCGGTCAATTCCTTTTTCATGCAAAGCAATGTGGCGATAACAGCCGCCCCGCTCAAAACAATACAACGAAAACTAAAAATTGACACTAAATGTGTTAAAAACCGTTTGATTGTTTTTAAATCCCACATTTTATGCTCTCCCCATTAAACGCCCTGTGGTCACAAAGCGTTTTTAAGCTATATTACAAATAGTTAAATTTTTCATGAATGGCATATAATTAAACTTATAGCTTTACTTACCTCCATAGCCTGACAGATATGATCTGTGATGAAGACTTATGCCCCCCAGTTACAAAATTATGCCATGTCTGACGGAACGATGTCTGGTGTGCATTTTGGACGAAAAGAAAATCCGTTAAAGCTCGTTTTTCTGCATGCAAATGGATTTAATGCTTTGGCCTATAGGCAAATAATTGAGGCCTTAGGCATTCACGCTCTGGCATTGGATCTGCGCGGTCACGGGTTTACACGCTTGCCCACTAATATGGACACGCTCGATAGTTTTCATATTTTTCGCGACGACATCATTGAGTTTTTCAATCGGTATATAGACAGCCCTGTTCTCTTAGCGGGACATAGCCTTGGGGCCGTATCGGGGATTTTAGCTGTCCCCAAAATCCAAGAGATATTAAGCGGCTATGTCGGATTTGATCCCGTGAGCTTACCATGGATGGCCAGATTACCTTTAAAGATAAAGGCGGGCCGTAATTATGCAAAGTCGCGGTTTTCGCTAGCCCGTAATGCAGGGCGGCGTCGATCCATTTTTAGCAGCCCGCAAGAGGCGTTTGAGCGCTATAAAGATCGCGGCGCCTTTCGCAATGTGACAGATGAAATATTACGCGATTACTTAGAGGGCGGTTTAGAACTTCGGGATGACGGGCATTATCATCTATGCTGTGATCCGCTTTGGGAACAAGCCATATATGTCGCGCAAAACCACAATCTTTATGAAGCAACTCGCGCCTTACCCAATAATTCACATATTATATATGCTGGAAAATTCGGCGCTGTGAGCAGCCCCGCTACGCGCAAAGCTGTACAAAAACGACAACCCAAAATAACAGTCGATTTTGACAATGACCTTGCGCATTTATTCCCGTTTCAAAACCCAAATTTAGCGGCAAGCCTCCTAAAACAAACGCTCATTCAAGCCAGTCTGAGTTAAGGGATAAGACCCGTTCGAATAAAAGCCTGTAAAGTTTCGAGTTGCTTTGCATCAACTTTCGTCAATTTACGGGTTTTTAGGTTAAACAAACACCCATTCACAACAAAGCTTGATAGGCATTGCCCCGTAATTGCATCGTTGAAATTATGTAAAAATGTCCGCGTGTAATTATCAGCTGCAATCATGGCAGATCTATATTCATAAGCCTCTCCTTGGCGCAGGTGCTTATGGAAAACAGCCTGTATTTCCAAGACAGCCGCAGAGCCTTGCGCGGCGTGATAAGCCTCATCAAATAATTCAGGCCAGCCTTCATTAAACCAAGCCGCCGTTGCGGTTGATCGTCCAAATAAAGCTTCCGTTGCGACAAAGCCTGCCGGATTTATGTCTGCCTTTGTGAAAACTCCAACACCAAGGGGGGACAGACCTTGCGCCTCAAGGACATCACGGCTCTGCCCTATATGCGGCGTTTCTGTATCAATATTACGGCTTTGCGCTGATTCAGGCGGCGCGTCAGGACACGTCGCTGAAAAGGCTTGCGCATTTTCTATTAAGCGCGTTGGCCAATTAAAGGCTCGGTTATTGCGCAAATATATATGTTCAACCGTCTCAACTTGCGTCGCAGCAATACGGCCATCGGCGTGATACATGATGTGGCATAGGCGAATTGTTTGTTCAGCAACAGATAAAATCGCGCTCATAATTTTAAGCGGTTGACCAGGGCGGGCTTCACTTTGATATTTGACATGCAGTGCTTTGACACGCACAGAACTTGAAGCGCGTGGTTTAAAGGCGTTTATCAAACCTAGCTTGATAAATAGAAATTGGCGCGCTTGGGAAAACTTGCCAACATAATGACGCATATTTAAATGGCCAAGCTCGTCGCACTCCCATGCCGAACATTCCCCAGCCCATGTCAGGCAAAAGCCGTCAGTATCAATATTGGCCATGATTAAGTCTGCTATAATGAGAAAGGGTTAGGCTATACAAGCCGCGCACGTTCCGTAATGTTCAACGATGCTGCGCTTAATCGTAAACCCGTCTGGCTTACAATCGGCGTGGTCATGTGCATGGCGTTCTTCGACCTTACTACAATCTTCGCAAATGAAAAACTCAGCCAAATGCCCGTCATGAGCATGGTCACATGCAATGAAAGCATTGAGCGCCTCAACACGGTGTATTAGCCCCATCTTAGAGAGGAAATCTAAAGCGCGGTAAACCGTTGGCGGTTTCGGACTTCCGACTTCAGGTTTCAACCGGTCAAGCAGATCATAAGCTTTAATGGCCCCGCCATCTTGAATAATCAATTCAAACACATGTTCACGCAAAGGGGTAAAGCGTTCATTCGCCCCCCGGCAGAGCTGCGCGGCCGCTTCGATGCGTAAAGATATATTTTCAGGTCTATGCATTAAAATCTCTTAGCCTGTTCTGCGCCAAACGGCTAGCTTAAATTACGGGCCTATATTGATAGAGACTTATGCAATATTTCTGGAAAATTTAACCACTCGTTCTAACAAACATATAGTCTAATTATATTTATTTTCAGTCGTACTAAAAACTCAGAAGAGGTAACATATTAAATAAAACCCATATGAAATATTTTAGGTTAACGTGATAATTTATTTGAAAAAAATAAATTAAATATATCTCACGTCAAGAATTCATACAATTAAGCAGCTGTTTTATATATGTTAAATTTAATATTTAATTTTGAAAAATATTTTTAGCTATTTTTTAAATTCAAGCTTGACGTAAAGGTTTTGTTAAGATATTGGACTCTCAAGAATTGGGGGCGTACCAAATCTTAACATTGCCGCTATTAAGCGAAAACAAGCGAGTACATATGTGCTGTCTTGTAGAGAGTTGTCAGGTTTTTTAAATACCTGCGATTCGGATGTAAGGATAATTGCGCCTATAATTCACACAAAAGGTGTGGGCTGTAGTTATGCGAATTTACTATGCCCTATAGGAAACGGATTAGGGTATAATGAAACAAATCTTGTTAAGAACCGTATTATCAGCCAGCTTTATCGGCTTGTGTGTTGGCTTAAGCAGCCCTGCTGCCGCTCAAGATATAGTCTATGAACCCGTCAATCCATCATTTGGCGGCAACCCATTTAATTCTGCGCATCTATTGGCTATTGCTAATGCCCAGAATGATTTTGAACCTGAAGCCCCAGAGGCAAGCACACAATCAGATTTAGACCGCTTCATTCGCTCATTACAAAGCCGCCTTCTATCCTCTTTATCCTCACAAGTCGCTAATGCTATTTTCGGCGAAGATGCGCAAGATGAAGGCACGATCGTTTTTGGCGACCAAACAATTTCATTTGTAAGGGGATTAGACGGGATTCAGTTAACCATCACGGAAGCCGATGGATCCACCACTGTCATTACAGTGCCTGTCTTTACATCAACATCCCCAGATCCAGACCCAGATACAACGCCCCAGCCCGCCACAACGCCGCCAGAAGGATCAAAACCCTTCACAGCGGTAGTGGCTTCACAATCAAGTCTGACAGCAGCACCAAGGCTTGCGCAGACTCGAAACTCGACATCATTATTGTCACCACCGCCGTTATCAACGGTTCTTAATCAGCCGATACAATAATTTTGAAATTTTGACATAATAAAGTCATCCGAATGAATGGGACGTTACTTTGCTAAATAAATTTTCTAAATATGGACGACATAAAACCGTTAGCCTCTTAACGGCTAGCTGCTTTGCAATGTTAAGTGCCTGCTCAACTGTGCCCGCTTCGCATGATATTCTGACAACGGATGCGAAGATTACAAAGGTCACAAAAACCCAGCTGGCTTTAAAAGCATTAGCTCCGCCTGATAGTAAGGTGACTGTCGCCGTTTATAATTTCGAAGATAAAACTGGACAATTTCGTCCATCAGAAACAGGGCAAACGCTTTCGCGGGCCGTAAGTCAAGGCGGCGATGAGCTTCTTATTAAAGCTTTGCAGGATGCAGGAGATCGTAGCTGGTTTACTGTGATTGAGCGGTCTAATTTAAATAATTTACTCAAAGAGCGCCAAATCATTACGGAAATGCGCGCACGTTATCTTGGAGAAACACAGATAAATTCCAAAGCCTTACCGCCGCTTTTATTTGCGGGCGTAATTTTTGAAGGCGGAATTGTTGGCTTTGACACCAACACTCTGACAGGCGGCGTCGCGGCGCGTTATCTGGGGATTGGCGGTCAAACGGATTATCGCCAGAATGTTGTTACGGTTCACCTGCGCGCTGTTAGCGTTAAAACGGGCGAAGTTTTAGCCTCTGTAACCACGGAAAAGACAATTTCATCTGTTGGCATTGCAGCCAATGCCTTTCGCTTTGTAACCTTTGATAACCTATTGGAGGCCGATGCAGGGATCACATCAAATGAGCCAGGCTTGCTCGCCTTGCGCCAAGCGGTTGAGAAATCCGTTTACGCCCTTGTTATGGAGGGGTCTGAAGTTGGTCTATGGAGCTTTGCAGACAAAGCCGAAGGCTATGCCTTATTGCAAGAGTACAAATATGAACGCGACGGTGTAAAATCGGCGTCTAAATCCCAAAATCAGTTTGCAAACCGCAAAGATGCGATTGAGATTGCGGCCATGGAGCCTCAAAAGCCTACCCGTAAAGTCCAAAATACGGCTACACCTAATCAAGCTGTATCCAGCGCAAAACAGCCTGTAAAAACAGCTCAAAAGACAATAACACCATCAGCCTCAACGGCCCCTCCTCCTGCGGCAACACCTGCAGTGACGACACAGGCTGATACCCCAAATATAAAAAAAGCCGCAATAAAAAAAGCGGATAAGAAAACGGTTTCTGCTCAAGAGATCAGTGACCAAGCACTCTTAGAATTACTGCAACATCATGCAGATAAGGGTGCGTTTCAGACGGTACCCTCCCCCTAAGAGATGTACCCTAAGACTTTGTAACGCCATATGGCGCTACAAAAAACGCCGACTTGCTAAAGCCAAAACGCAATCGTGTTAAGGTGGTAAGTGGCGGCTTCCGCAGATAAGGACGAATGGCAGTTCATCCTAATCTGTTTTAAAAACAACGGTAATATACCGGGAGACATGGATGCTCGTTGGACAACACATGAAACGGTGGTGCATACCGCCTGCGAAATCCGCCAATGTTCTGTTACCACAGACATGCGGTGTTTCACAGCCCTATTTCCATTGGGTTGCAGTTGAGCGTAACGCTCTGCTTAAAAGACCAAAATTCTTATCCATGATTTGCGTGACATTACGTGGTTGTTTTCACCGATCCGCCGGCAATTTTGCCATGCGGGGGGAATTTTCAAATTGAAATGACATGAAACAAAAAGGATTTTACCATGTTTAAGAAACTCATTACGGGCGCATCTGCCCTAGCTCTCATGAGCGGCGTCGCAGCGCATGCTCAAACACCACCAGCCGCACCGCCTGCACCAGCGCCTTTTTCTCCGCCTGGTGTCCAGCATAGCATTATTGTCCAAATGGGCGATAACAATGAAGCCAAAACAGATCAGTCTGGTGGCCGCGAAGGTGTATCAACCATCACTCAAGATAATCTTGATGGCGGTGCTGGTCACTATGCTGACGTACAGCAAAATGATGCTATGACAGACGCTGGGCCGTTATTTGGTATTCCAAATAATGTTTCCACTGTTACGCAATCAGGTAATGGCGAAGGTTTTGCACTTGTGACACAAACAGGGAATGCAACAACACCGCCGGCTGAAACGAATGAAGTCACAATCGACCAGTCTACACTAGAAGACGGCAACCCATTATTAGCGGCGATAGATCGTGATGGTAACAGCATTGGTCAAAATGGGGATCAGTTTAACGCTGTCGCTTATGCTGACCAAACTGGTACAGGCAACATCAGCACGATCACACAAAGCGGGTCTGCTAACGTAGCTCGGTCTAGCCAAGACGGCATCGGTAACACATCTGACATCGACCAAAACGATTCAACCTTCTCAAATAATGGCATAAATAATGCTGATGTTTTATCTGTAGGGAATGGAAACGATTCAACTGTTTCGCAAGACCGTATGACGGGTGATGCAGGCAATCAAGATGCTCTTATTACGCAAATGGGTGATAATAATACATCAACTGTCACGCAAAACACGCCACAAGGCGGCGATCAGCTTGCAACTGTGAACCAAAATGGTTCAGAGGATGAATCCACAGTCACGCAAACCACATCTGATGCATTTTTCGGTTTTGGCGGTGATAATATCGCAACTGTCAACCAAAGTGGTGACGGCACAGCCGCCAATACGTCAGATATTACACAAGCTGACGGCTTCAATGATGCTACAGTTACTCAATCTGGTAGCGGAAACGCTTCTACGGTTGATCAATCTGATGATAGCGGAAACTTTGGTGACAATAGCGCCTTCGTCACGCAAGGCGGGTCAGACAATGTTTCTGATGTTATTCAGACAACAAATGGTGACATTAACAATCAAACATTAGCGACTGTCACGCAAGATGGTACATCTAACGTATCTTTAGTGGATCAAGACGTTGATTTTGAACTTGGTGTTGGCGTACAAACTGCAACTGTTGATCAAGTTGACGGATCTGATTCATCTTCATCTTTCATTCAGCAAAGAGGACAAGGCCAAACAGCCACGCTTCTACAGTCTAATGCAGCGACCTCATCATCTGATATTCTGCAAGACGGCGATGATAATGTGGCATTGGTTTCACAAACAGATGTTATCGATTCAGACTCGACCATTAATCAGGACACTGTTTCAACAATCGCATCTGGAAACCTTGCAGTCGTTACGCAATTAGATGGAACCAATTTAAGTTCTGATATTGATCAGCAAAATGATGATAATGATGCCAATGTATTCCAAACAGGTACATATGCTACGTCTGAAATTGACCAAGACGGTGATGATGTCGCCGATGTTGAGCAAACTGGCGCAGGCGCAAATGGTGGTGAAACATCTTTTTCAACCATTGACCAAAATGATGGCTCACAATTTGCTATAGTAACACAAAACGGTTCAAGCCTAATATCTGATATTGTTCAAGGCGGCGGCGATAACGATGCCACTGTTGATCAAATCGGTTCAGGGCATGTGTCTGGTATTGTTCAAGATGGTAATTTAAACAATTCCCTTGTGAACCAATCTGGTACAATGCAATCATCTGAAATCATGCAAATTGGCATGAACAATGATGCTGATGTGTTCCAAAGCGGTGATGGTAACAGCTCTGAAATCACGCAAGACGGCAATGACAATGTAGCAAATGTTGACCAAAATGGTACAACTGGCCAATCTGTTATTATCGCGCAAGTCGGTGATAATAATAATAGCTGGTTAGTCGATAATGGTATTGATAACGCTTCAACAGTCTACCAAACTGGCGAGCTTAACTATACTGATACGCTACAAAACGGTTTTGAAAACACATCATTGATCGTCCAAAATGGTACGAATAACAACGCGACCGTTACACAAGATATGTCATTAAACGTATCTGATATTTATCAGTTTGGTGAAAATAATGTTGCGAATGTCTCGCAAACAGTTTCATCTACGAATTACTCATATGTCTCACAAGTGGGTAATGGTAATTCAGCAATTGTTATTCAGTAATTTGACAAAAATTATTATTTCGAAGGCGGTTTTGCCGCCTTCGAATCTTAAATTTATAAATTTTAAAGATCAGCGAGATGAAAATGGATAGATTTCAAAATATGAAAAAGAGCCCAATCATACCAAGACTTATCGCTACAGCTCTCTGTTTCATTCTGCCCTCTTTATCCGCACAGGCGCAAAGCAATGTTGTCTTTACATCCAATGATGTATCTATAGATCAAATTGGCACAACAAATTTAGCTCTCATTTCGACAAGCGCTTTAAATAATATAACTGCGCTGCAAAACGGGCAAAACAATCAGGCCGCTATCACCATAACAGGTACAAGCAATGGTGATCTTGCCGAACCCATTCGTGTAGATCAAACAGGCGAAAATAATAGTTTAACAGCCACTATCACAGGTGATGAGAACCGGTTAACAACCTCCCAAAATAGTAGCGGCGCCATCAATAATGCTGTGATAAATCAAAATGGCCAATTTAATGCCGTTTCATTAGAACAAGATGCAGCAGGCCTTGTTGACGGCTTGGCAAATCAAGCTCAAATCACGCAGACTGGCCAAAATAATAGCGCAACAGTTCAGCAAACCGCTTTTGTTGCGGGCACATCACTCTTTAATAATGATGTGCTGATTGATCAAACAGGTGATGATAATATTGCAAATTCTACACAGTCAGGCGTAAATAATAAATCAGAACAAACACAAGTTGGAGATCGGAATCGTTCAGATATTCTTCAAACGGGTAATGATAATATTGCAATACACAGACAGTTTGGCAATGATTTATCTGTACCCGCTAACCTCGGCGGTCTTGTCATCGAGCAAACTGGCGGCGCAACAGTTACGGTTGAACAATATGCACCAGGCACAGCTCCTCTGCCAGGGCCTTAAGTGAATTGATAAGTATTTTGCGTGCTGCAAGACACGGCATATGAAAATTTCAAAAGGTGAAACTTTTATGATGAATCAAAAAAATAATAAATTTAATCAAAAGCCAAACCTTATAACAGGCATCATGATTTCAACCTTTTACATCGCCTCTTGCGCGCATAATACGCCGAATTTAGACACAGACAATAAAACTCAGAACATATCCGCATCAGAGGTTAAAACAACTAAGGCAGCGTCCTCTATATCTGTGAACCAAATTCATTCTGGGAAACAATCTTTTTCAACAGATCAAATCCAAACCACAGATGCAAATATGCCGCAATTAACTGTTGAGCAATTACAAAATTATGTAGACAGATGCTTATCAAATTCCAACACCCCGCCAGCAGGTATAGATTGTTCTGAGTTAAATCTACGCATGAAAAATCTATTAAACTCAGACGATGAGGTTATCGATGCGCTTGTAACTTTGGGGCAGCTAGGCCGTGCTGAAAATTTAAACCGCTCACTTAATGAGCTCGATAATGGGCAGGTCGGCGGCTCTATCACCAGCCGAGCGATTGCAGGCGGCTTGACAAATGGCCCCGCCTCGACACCCACAACACCTGACGCCCCGCAAACGTCACCTGAATTGACTGATTTTCTGCAACAAAATGGCTTAAGTGTGAATCAAGGAATAATTTCGAGGCAGCCCCAATAATCATCCAAGTTAAAGAATATCGTAGAATCTAGATTTGAATCTTTGGATTTAAATCTTGATCGTCGGACACGCCCCCCAGCCGACGTGGAAGTTCAGCACAATACGTGCTGAACTTCCAGATTTAAGTAGAAAGACAGTTAAGTGAGTTAATTAATAATGATGTGAGGATTTATGTTACTTTCAAACAACAACATGAGACAGTCTAAATTATTTAAAATAACTCTCGGGGTCAGCCTCATGGCCGTCTTATCGTCTTTCACCAATGATGCCCAATCGGAGCTGCCAAAACCGCCCGAGCCCAAAACGCCATCACACACCACTCAGCCTTTGGAGGACGAGCTTATCAATCGACACATCACAAGCCGCCACGAACAAGCTAAAAACAGAGCTGCTAAATTACGAGCTAAAACTAAAGCGCAGCGCGAGAAACGGAAAGCAGAAATAGCCAATCGCCGCGCCGCACATCAGGCGAAAATCGACAAAGACCGCACCCGTCACATGGAATTTAAAACAAAGCTTCTCTCTATGTTAAAAACTGACGGCATCATAAGTACGGCAGAAGATCGTGTTAAAATAACCTATCAGGATGACGATATATTAGCCAATGAAGTTAACGTATCTGAGCGTTTTGATAAAAAATATGGCGCATTATGGGACCATTATAATCGCGTCCGAACGCCCGAGTCTTATATACTGATAGAGCCTCACACTTATGAAATTCGAGAGGTGAAGGCTACGGGCCAAAATTATCATTTCCAGATGCAAACCGGGTAAACCCCTTAAGCCTATATCCTGACTGATTTTTGCTTGAATACAGTGTTGTGTCTGCGCGCTTTTTTCGCTATTGCCCGCCTCAAGAAATTTTAAATTTTTAGCTACATATAGCTCAAATCAACCTTCAAGAGGACATAATGGCCAAAAAAGAAAACCCTATCAGCGTAAGCGGAAATGTCATGTTTTATTCTAAACCTGTACCGCTCACCAAAGAAGCACATGCAAAATTTGGTGTGAAACAAGTCGCAAAACCTTATGAATTTATGGAAAAACAGCATTTTATGCCGCTCACCGCGAATGAATTTGGCGCAGCATCCGCATCTTTTCCGATTATTTTTGCAGGCCAAGACCGCGCACCACTGGGTGTTATGGGCATACGCGCAGGTGAAAATTTATTCGTAGATGATGGCCAATTCGCACAAGACTTCTATATGCCATCATTTGCCCGCCGCTATCCATTTGTCTTAGCCGGCGATACAGAAAATGACCGTTTTGTGGTCTGCGTAGACGAAGATGCAGAATGCGTGACAAATAAAAAGCCGCAACAGCTCTTCTTTGAAAAAGACGACACAACAAATTTCACGAAAGAAGCATTCCAGTTTTTGCAAAATTTTGAGCGTGACCGCCAAGCCACAAGTCTGCTTATCAAGAAATTCCAAGAGCATGATTTGTTTGAGCCAAAAGAAATGAATTTCCAAGGTCAAAACGCGGATGGTACGCCTGCGGAGCGTCAGAAAATTGCAGATTATTTTGCTGTATCCGAAGAAAAACTCAAAGCTCTGCCAGCCGAAACGCTAAAAGAGTTTAACGATTTAGGCTACCTCGCTGTTGCGCACGCACACCTTGTATCACTGGGGAATTGGCAACGCCTCGTCAATATGACGCTACGCCGTTCGCAAGCTGAGCAAGCCAAGGCTAAAAAATAAATCCGTCTTATTTGATGACTAAAACCCAGCCAAGGCTGGGTTTTTTTATGTGTAAATTATCTGCACCGCTGGCTAAGGCAAAATATTGGCGTGCCAATAATCACATGTCAAATAGGCGTGAGTCCCGCATAACTTAGTCGCATTTTAAGATTTTACCGCGTAGAAGTGCTACATGACACGGCTTTTTGGCATAATTTTTTGCACGATACTCATATATATCAGCACTTGCCTGCCAACCCTTGCACGGCAATCCTTACCTGTTGATACAGGCAAAGTCACAGCCAGTCTTATCTCTAGTCATGACAGTGTGGCTCCAGGGCAATCATTTTACGTCGCTCTGCGCACAGACCTTGATGAAGGATGGCATACATATTGGCGCAATCCTGGCGATAGCGGAGAACCCGTTCAGATAAATTGGATATTACCCAGTAACATGAGCGCTGGTGATATTCACTGGCCCTTGCCCAAACCCATCCCAACAGGCCCGATTGTCAATTACGGTTTTGAAGGCACGCCGCTTTTTCCCGTAGAATTCATAGCACCGGCGAACGCCAAAACCGGTGATATTTTAACTCTCAAATCAGAGTTTTACTATTTGGTTTGTAAGGATGTCTGCATTCCTGAAAACGGAACCGCGCAAATTCTTATCGAAATCGGCGACACGGTTACAGATGATGAGTGGCGCGAGCCAATAGAAAAAGCCCTTGAGCTTAGTCCGCGTAAGGCAGGCGTAAACGGCGCTATTGATAACGCAAATAATCGCATCCAAATGACATTTACAGATCTACCGAAAGGTGATGTCTCAAAGAGTTACTTTTTCCCATATCCGCAAGGTGTCTTACAACATAGCCAACCACAAGAAGTACAAATTGGCGCTGACGGTTTACGTTTAGAAACAGCCCCAGATTATCTTTGGGATGAAGGCGATATACCGAAAAACATATCGGGCATTTTGACCTATACCGATAATGGGATTTACCGCGGCGTTGAGGTGGATTTAACTGTAAATAGTACTGTAGATATAGGCGCAATCAGCTCATCAAAAGCCAGCCCTTCCATTGGCGACATAACAGTGTGGAGCGCTCTGATTGGCGCATTTTTAGGCGGCATTATTTTAAATATCATGCCCTGTGTTTTCCCGATTCTGTCCCTCAAAGCCTTAAGCCTTGCCAAAACCGCACATAATGACCGCAGCGCGAACCGAAAATCTGCATGGGCCTATACGATAGGGGTTCTGACGACCTTTATTTTGATAGCCATAATTTTAGTGATTATAAAAAGCACGGGCGCACAAATTGGCTGGGGCTTCCAGCTACAATCTCCCAAAATTGTTGGCTGGCTCGCAATATTGCTTTTTGTCATTGGACTGAATCTTTTAGGCGTTTTTGAATTTGGCGCGGGCTTACAAAATACGGGAGCAAGTCTGACAAAAAAAGATGGATTTGCAGGATCATTTTTTACAGGCGCTTTGGCCGTAATCGTTGCAACACCTTGCACAGCGCCCTTTATGGCAACTGCCATCGGTTATGCTTTGGCACAGCCCGCTTTGATTATGTTTATCGTCTTCATCGCTCTTGGTTTCGGGTTTGCTTTGCCATTTTTGATATTAGGATATATGCCAGCCTTGCTGACAATACTGCCCAAACCTGGCCCTTGGATGGTACGATTTAAAGAATGTCTCGCTTTCCCCATGTTCGCAGCCGCTATTTGGCTTGTTTGGGTTTTAAGTTTCCAAGCTGGGGCAAATGGCGTTGCAATTATTTTAACCAGCACAATGTTCATGGCTTTTGCAATATGGTTATTTAAAGCTCATGCGAAGTGGACAAAAATACTTGCCGGTCTAGCGATATGTATTGCTTTGTCTCTCCCTGTTACACTGTCACCTTCAGCCGCAACACCATCGTTAGACCCTGTTACCGCCCAAACGGATACACAAATATGGAGCCAAGAGGCGGTCGCGCAAAACCTAGCTCAAGGGCGGTCTGTTTTTGTCGATTTCACGGCCGCATGGTGTGTGACCTGTAAAGTCAATGAACGCCTCGTTCTCAATACAAAGGCTGTGCAAACTCTATTTTCAGAAACACAGACAACCATATTAATTGCCGATTGGACGAATAAGAATGATGTTATCGCATCAGAGTTACAGCGCTATGGGCGTGCGGGTGTGCCGCTTTATTTAGTCTTCACGCCCAAGACTGGCGCTGAAAAAGGCATAGTTTTGCCGCAAACTTTAAGCTATGATGTGATAAAAGAGGCCTTAGAGAATTAGCCAACTGAAAAGGGGACCTCCATGCGCCGTGTTTTTATACCTATCACGTTAGCCGCTTTTATGCTGGCCCAGCCCAGTCTGGCGAAAATAGATACAGGCGCAAAAGTCTCTGATATGGTCGTCACAGACGCCAATGGTATGACGCATAATCTCTCTGATTATACGGGCAAGCGCATCATTTTAGAATGGACAAATCATGGCTGTCCTTATGTCAAAAAACATTACAGCACGAATAATATGCAAAATTTGCAAAAACAAACGACCGCAAATGGCGATACAGTCTGGCTATCCGTTATTTCAAGCGCAAAGGGTAAGCAGGGCTATTTAACGGGCGCGGAAGCGACCTTAAAAAACATTAAACGCGGCGCAGAGCCAACAGACGTTATTCTTGACCCAGCAGGTGTCATGGGCCGCAAATTTTCTGCTAAAACAACACCGCATATGTATATTATCGATGAGACCCAAACATTAGTTTATCAAGGCGCGATTGATGATAACCGCTCGGCCAACCCTAAATCTGTGCAAGGGGCTAAGAATTACGTATTGGCCGCATTAGAGGATTTAGAGGCTGGCATTGCCGTTCAAGACGCAACAACAAGTCCATATGGATGTAGCATTAAATATGCGCGTTAAATTCTAATACGGCTTACGCAGCTTACGATTATTCAGCGGCGCGTTTCATATCTGCGCCGTTTTTATCGCCATTTTCATCTTCACCACTATCTGAAATATAGACTAAAATATCTGCAGGTTGACATTTCAGCTCACGGCACAGCGCATCTAATGTTGAAAACCGTATGGCTCTAGCTTTACCCGTTTTCAGGATAGATAAATTCGCCAGCGTAATCCCGACCTTATCCGCTAATTGCGTGAGAGACATATTACGGTCCAATAGAACCCTGTCGAGATTAACTTTGATACCCATTAGATTGTCAGTTCCTGATCTCGCCGCATTTCGGCCCCGTAGCGGAACGCCTCAGATAAAACTGCAAATACAAAGACTAGAAACCATGTCTCAAATTTAAACGAAATCGTCATACCTGCATCTGTTTGCAATGGGAATGCCACATTAAATATCATGCGCAGAATTTCCACAGCTGCAATCACAACCCACATGCGGCGTAAACGCGAAATATTATCACTGATAAAAGGATCGCCATTTATAATGGTTTCAACTACTTTTCTTAGAATATTAAGTACATAAAACCACACTATCGCGACAAGGCTTGCCATGAAAAATCCAAGACCGATACGGTCTGCCGTCTCATTTATAACGGAGCCTTCAAGGCTAGACATCAAACTGTCTCTAAAGCCATTTGGGAACATCATAATACACGCGCCCGCAATGGTAAGAATGATGGAAAAAGCCAATACGGCTTGAGCAAAATAAAGCCCATAAAGCAAAAACCGCATCGGTGATTTTGCATTTGATGGAGGTATGTCTATCATCGTATCAGTCACATTATTATTGATAATCAATAATTATAAAAATACAAGTTTTAAAATATAAAGCCATAAAACCTTCTATTTAATTTTGACCTACCCTCTGGGTTTCGCTATGCCGCCATATAACCCTGTAATTATCCACTAAGAGCGCATATGACGTCCTCCAGCCTGACAAAAATCGTCATTGCCTCTCATAATAAAGGCAAATTACGCGAAATAGACGACCTGTTGCGGCCCTATGGCATTGAAACCATTAGCGCCGGTGATTTGGGCTTGCCTGAACCAGACGAAACGGAAACAACATTTGCAGGCAATGCACGTTTAAAAGCCTTAGCCTCTGCCATAGCTTCTGGCTTACCTGCTTTATCCGATGATAGTGGGCTGGCTGTAGACGGCTTAAATGGCGCGCCTGGAATTTACGCCGCACGCTGGGCGCAAAAACCAAAATGCGAGGGCGGCGGGCGCGATTTTGACATGGCCATGTGGCACGTCAATAATCGCCTTGGAGATAATTCCAACCGCCGCGCACGATTTATTTGCGCCTTATGCCTAGCTTTCCCAAATGGCCAAACGGAAATATTTGAAGGCACAGTTGAAGGCGAGATTATCTGGCCACCACGCGGGGATAAAGGCTTTGGCTATGACCCCATTTTCCAAGCGATTGGCGACACACAGACATTTGCAGAAATCTCTCCTGAAGACAAACATGCCAAAAGCCACAGGGCAGAAGCTTTTGCTAAATTTTTAAAATCTGACCATTTCATAGATGGCAAATAAATCTACATTAGATGATTTAGCCATTTATATCCATTGGCCCTATTGCACCCGCATCTGTCCTTATTGCGATTTCAATGTCTATAAAAACCGCCAAGATACAAGCTTGGTCACGGCCATTTGTGAGGATCTATCGGGCTGGCGGCAATGGGGCGGGCCGCGCCATGTTAGCTCCATTCATTTTGGCGGCGGAACCCCATCTTTACTAAAACCAGAAGATATTGCGCAAATTCTATTCCATATTCAGACGCTTTGGCAACTGACAGAAAATTGCGAGATCGCGATTGAAGCCAACCCACAAGATGCCAATATCCAGCGCTGGAACGCCTATGCACAGACAGGCATTACCCGCATGTCATTGGGCGTGCAAAGCTTTCACGACCCAGCCCTTAAATTATTAGGCCGCGATCATAGCGGCGCGCAAGCCAAAGCAGCCCTTCGCCTTGCATCCGAAATATTTTCCTTTGTATCTGCTGATTTAATTTATGGTTGGGCAGGACAAACACACACTTTACTCCAACAAGACTTGAATATTTTACTGAGTAGCCAGATTGGCCATATCTCAGCCTATCAACTGACCATTGAAGACGGAACCGCATTTCATAAAGCCGAGGCCCGTGGTGACATTAAATCTGTCAACGCCGATCAAAGCGCAGAGTTTTATGAGCATGTCCGCGATCAATTATTACAAGCGGGCTTTTCTCATTATGAAGTCTCCAATTTTGCCAAACCCTCTCACATGTCACAACATAATTTAGCCTATTGGCAAGGCCGTGATTATGTCGGGGTTGGTCCCGGGGCACATGGCCGTATGACTCTAGATAATGTGAGATATGCGGCTATTTCTAATTTGCAGTCGGAGGCTTACCAAACACGGATTGCTGCACATAAAAACGGTATAGAGAATTTAAGCACTTTGAGCCCAGAAGATTGGGGCGAAGAATATGTCCTTATGGGCTTACGTATTCAAGACGGTATTTCCCTATCTCGCTATAATGGCATCACAGGTAAGGCTTTGCCATCGCACGTGATTGATATGCTTATCGAAGACGGTCTATTACAACGAAATAATGACCGCCTTACAGCGACAGATGCAGGACGGTTAGTTCTAAATAAAGTGACTGAAATGCTACTCCTAACGCAATAGGATTTAACTCTCGCCCTCACCTTTCGTGCGCGGAGCAGGGTCAACAACTTGGAACTGACCATAATTAATTTTATAGACGGTAAGGCCGCGATTTGGTTGCCCGTCAGGGCCAAAGCTCACAAGACCATCAACGCCATAAAAACCCGCTGGATGCTCGGCGCGCGCACGGCGCGTTTTAGGGTCGCCATCTGCAATATAAGCTCCAAGCGTTACAGCATCATAAGCCAATGTCGCAAGACTCGTAGGATCTTCGCCATAGCTACGGTCATAACTGTCTAAAAAAGGTTGTTGTGCGTCTTTATCAGGACCAGCAAATATACCGCGATTAAGTGCAGGCTCGCGCGCTGTATCTGCATTATTCCAGCGGCCCGTCCCCATAAATTGTACATCTGCAGGGTCAACTTCATAATAGGGAAATAAAGGCGCAAGCGAGCGCAGCGCATTTCCGCCCTCTGGCAGTAATATAGCCTCGTAAGACAGCGGCGTAATCCCGCCATTGGCTTTGGCTAATTTTTCGCCTTCGGCGTGATACGCGGCCAAGCGCTGCGCAGGCTCTTGCATGACAGATATATCATTGCCTTTATAAGTTTCTTTCGCCGTAATTTCTCCGCCAACAGAGCGAACAGCCTGCTCATAGGCGCGCGTAACGCGGCGGCCATAGGTGCTATCAGGCCCCATAACGGCAAAGCGTGTTGTCCCCGTACTTGCAGCATATTCAACAATACGCTTGACTTCCGCTTCTGGAGGGAAAGACAGCAAGTAAGTTCCGTTCCCCGCAACGGACGGATCATTAGAAAATGACAAAAGCGGTGTATTAGAGCGGGCTGCAACATTGGAGGCGGCTTTAACATTATTGGCAATAATTGGCCCAAGAATAATATCGGCCCCAGAATCCAGCGCAGATTTCGCGGCCGAGCGCGCACCGTCTGCTGTACCCTGTGTATCGAGTGCTATCAGTAGAACATCCGCCTCTTCGCGCTCAAATACAGCCAGCTCGGCCGCGCGCAACATAGACGCAGCTTGCGCTTTAAGGCCATTTGAGCGGGCGGAGAATGGCAATAAGAGCGCCAAGCGTTTTGTATCGCGCCCTTTCATATGCGGCGGCGTTAATCCGCCGCGATTATTAAAATAGGCCCCTGTTTGCTCTCTTTGCGCCGCAAGGTCGGCCTCTTCTTGGTCGCGCCGTCTTTGTTCTGCGCGTTTTTTCGCCTCGGCTTCGGCTTGGGCGCGCTGCTGGGCAAGGCGATCTTGCTCAGATTTGGTTGGCTCAGTTGGTACGTTCTCAGGAATAGGCTGTCTTTGCGTGACAGGTGCAGGCGGCTGGCTTGGCACTGGCCCCGTTGTCGTGCAGGCCGCTAACGTCACCACCGCCGTAAATATCGCCGCAGGCTTCAAAAAACGTTCATAAATATTATAGTCAAACCCGCCAAATTTCGGCATAGCTATTATTCCTTACTTCCACACATGCGTCAGGATGCACGTTTTGTCTATTACTGGTTCTATAAGCGGCTCTGGCCCTTCGCAATACCCAACAGGTGAATTTACTGACAGAATTCCCCCTGCGCTCTACATTGTTGCCACGCCCATTGGCAATTTACGCGACATAAGCTTACGCGCGCTCGATGTTTTATCGGCGGCGGATTATATCCTCGCTGAAGACACGCGCATATCTGCCAAGCTTATGGCCGCTTATGACATTCAAGCCAAGCTAAGTGCCTATCATGACCATAATGTGGCAACACGTCTGCCTGCGATTCTCAAAGACCTTGAAGCGGGCAAAACAATCGCCTTAATTAGCGATGCTGGCACGCCGCTAGTGTCTGACCCAGGGTTTAAACTTGCCCGCGCAGCGATTGATGCAGGTATAGATGTTATTCCTCTGCCGGGTGCCTCGGCCGTTTTGGCAGGACTTGTTAAATCAGGCTTACCATCAGACAGATTTTTATTTGCAGGGTTCCTCCCGCCCAAATCTGCCGCGCGGCAAACAGCCTTGCAAGATTTAACAACTCTACGCGCAACGTTGATATTTTTTGAAACAGGCAAACGCATAAGCGCGGCTTTGCCTGACATTCAAACCATATTAGGGAACCGCAAAGCCGTTATAGCCCGAGAGCTTACCAAACATTACGAAGAAGCGCGGCGCGGCACTCTAAGTGAGTTAATATTATCTGTTAAAAACGACCCTCCGCGCGGAGAAATTGTGCTGCTTATCGCCCCGCCTGAAACAACGCAACATTGGGATAAGGCTCAAATTCTCGCCGCCTTAGAAAAGACCGTCGCCAAGCAAGGCGTGAAACGCGCCAGCGCGGATATTGCGCAAATGTCTGGCTGGGCCAAGCGAGATGTGTATCAACTGGCCCTTACAATAAAATGAATAAAATACAGCGCCAGATTTATGAAAGTGAAGGCCGCCGCGCCGAGGACTTCGCTGCAAGCTGGTTGCGGTTTCGCGGATATAAAATTCTAGAACGGCGCTATAAAACCCGCGAGGGTGAAATTGACCTTATCGCGCGTAAAGGGCAGGTTTTGGCATGTATTGAAGTCAAACAGCGCAGTAAAGCCAGCGATGCGCAAGAGGCGGTCGGTTATAGCTCTGAACAGCGCATCATGAATAGCGCCGAAATTTATGTGGCGGCTAATCCAGAGCTACTTAATGAAGATTTTGAACTACGTTTTGATATTATTTATGTCATTGGAAAATGGCGTATCCGCCATATTCTTGATGCCTTTCGAAATTACTAAGCATTTGTAACCTAATTCGTAACGATTGATTTACCATGTTTGCATAGACTTTACGGATGAAACACACTTTGAAACTTCTCTCCGTTCTTATTTTAGCCACGTCTCTATCGGGCTGCGCTCTGACCAGTGCAGGCGTAAAAAAAGGGGATGAACGAAATTTTGTGCGGTCTTTAAATGATATTTCCGCAGGCCGTGTTATTGAGGCGCGTATGAAACGGGCTTTAGATTATAAACTTAAAGGCGTTGATGTCGAGGTCGCCGAAGGCGTTGTTTTGCTCTCTGGCAATGCACCAACACAAAAAGACCGTATTGAAGCTGCCCGTATTGCTTGGTCAGCGCCGCGCATTGATCAAGTGGGTAATGAGATTAAAATTAACGGCAAACAAGGGTTTGTCCGAAATGCCAAAGACGGTATCTTAGAAAAATCTGTGCGCACGCGCCTCACCGTAGATAAGCTCGTAAAGGGCCGTAATTTCAATGTCGAAACTCATGATGGCATTGTTTACCTTTTAGGCGTGGCCCGCACACAAAGAGAATTAGAACGCGCCGCACGCATTGCCTCAACAACCCGCGGGACACGCGAAGTGATTTCTTATGTCCGTGTGGCCGATTTACCCGCGCAGCAACGCTTACAATTAGAACAGCAAGCTGGCGGCCCTGTATTAGAGCCGCCAACATCACCCAATACACAAAATGCCGCGCCAATTCGGTCACTGCCGCTATCCGAGCCTATTCCCTTTAATCCCCCCGAACAGCTTGCTGGCGGCTCAACAACCCCGCCGCAAATTGACATTGGGGATCGCCTTGGCAAAGAACTGCCCACAGATGATGAATTAGGCGCTTATAGAACAGGCAAAGCAGGCGAAGCTGTCTCAATTATCGAAAGCGCGCCTTATTATGTTAATCCCGATACAGGCGAGGAAATTCCAGTCCGTTTTGATGAAGATGGCAACCCATTACCGCGTATTATACAATAATAAGCCTTAACAGCGTCACCTACGCTAAGACGACAACCATTGGGCCTGCACGTCCTTTGTCCAGCCAACACTCATATTGTCTGCTGTTACAATAACAGGGCGCTTTATCAAGGTTGGATATTGGCTCATAAGTTGTAAGGCTCTCGCCGCGCTCATATCTTGTTTTTTTGCATCTTCCAAAGCCCGCCACGTCGTGCTGCGCGTATTAAGTA
The DNA here is from genome assembly GCA_937929915.1 of uncultured Caulobacterales bacterium. Lineage (GTDB taxonomy): Bacteria > Pseudomonadota > Alphaproteobacteria > Caulobacterales > Maricaulaceae > Litorimonas. The sequence continues at coordinate 139,468 of CALFUN010000007.1, forward strand.
ATTTTTCATAGCCTAGCACATCTTCCATCGCGGTAAGGTCTTGCACGCTCACCCCGTCTGCGCGCACGTCAATTAAATCCAATTCATGCCCTGCGGCGCGCAGAGCTTTAATCGCCTTTCGGCATGTATCACATGTCTTAAGATGGTATATTTTCATGATGTAAACCGACCTATAAATTCTGTCATTAATGTATAAATTTTTGTACGATGTATATCATTATGAAGTTCATGGGCGCTATTTTCAAAGGCATGAAATTCAGTCTTTTGTGCCTGCGCAGCAAAAGTTTCACTGGCTGCAAAGTCTGTTAAAACATCATCGCGGCTATGTACCATTAATAGCGGCATATCCCATTGCGCAGCGCGGGCCATAATGTTTTCGCCCGTCTCAACCATACCAATAGCTGTCCCAAATCCGCATTGCCCGTGATTAAGCGGGTCATCTAAATAAAGACGTTGCTCAGGTTTTAGACTTGAAATTTTCGTCCCATCAATCGGTTGTTTAATCGCACCTTTAGGATTTAATCGCAGCATGAATTTAACAATAGGCGTTAGAATAGCGGGCGGCGGCGTTGCCAGTTTTATCAGCGGCGCCGATGCAATAATGGCCGCAAGATTTGCGTTATTATCATAGCCATAATCTAAGACAATCCCGCCGCCCATCGAATGTCCATATAGGATAAGCGGCAGCGACGGATAAAGCTCTCGCGTTTTGGTCAGTAACGCCTCCAAATCGGCGCGAAACTCACTATAGTTTTTAACAACACCACGCTTACCCTCACTGCGGCCATGCCCGCGCAAATCAATGGAAATAACGGCAATATCTTGCACATTTAAAGCCTGTGCCATATGCACGTAGCGCCCGCTATGTTCGCCAAAGCCGTGAACCAACGCCATGACAGCGCGCGGGCTCTCGCATGGCCAAATATAGCCAAATAGCTTTGTACCATCCGCGCTCGGGTAAATATATGTACCGTTATCATCCATAATTAAACGGCGGTTTGCCCGTCTATCGCTATGTCGCGGGATTTTACAGCTGTTCCGTAAGCCAGTAATTCTGCGCCGCTCATTTGCGGTTGTTGACCAATAACGGAAAATTCGATGCGGGCATTATAAATAGCATGCGCGCCCATGGCTTGAGCTTTCTTTTGCATACGCACAATCGCTTCGCGCCGGGCCCGCTCAACAAGACTTTCGTAATGCCCAAGACGGCCTCCAATAAACATTTTAAGACCTGATATAACACGTTTAAAATAATCAATCGCAATCACCACATTGCCAGAGACTAACACGCCGCCATCTTCTAGCTCATTCGCTAAATGTGCAGGTATGGATTTCAAATTATAGACTTTAATATGCGACAAGGCCGCTTCATCTTTGCGCAAGCGCTTAAAGTGACGACGCTCATTAAGCGTGCCAAAAACAACGCCAATCGCGATAAGAATAACTGTTGAAAAAAGCGCGCCCATCTTAGCTAACCACGACAGCTGTGCCGTAAACATAAAGTTCTGACGCGCCCGCCGTAATCGCGCTTGTCGAAAATCTGACATTCACAACGGCATTAGCGCCTTGCGCGCGAGCAGATTCAACCATGCGCGCGGTTGCTTGTTGACGCGCATCGTCGAGAAGTTCTGTATAGCCGCGCAGCTCTCCGCCAACGATATTTTTAAGCCCTGCCATAATATCACGCCCGACATGTTTGGCACGCACAGTATTACCCTGAACAAGCCCTTTATAAGCGACAACCTCTCGGCCTGGCACAATCTCAAGGTTAGATAAAATAAAATCAGTCATAGCTGTACTCTCCTTTTATACATCACTCATAACAAGCTTTGCGGCAATGATAAGCAAAAAATCGTGATTAATTCTATCAATAGAAAGCCTTGCCCAAATTCACCGTTTGCGTCAAAAGCCCCTAAATCAAGAAGGTATATGACCATGACCCAAAGCCCGCTACGCGTTGCCTTTCAAATGGACCCGATGGAAGACGTCGATATAGACGCAGATACAACCTTTGCTCTGGCAGAAGAAGCCGCAAAACGCGGGATGGTTTTGTTTGAATATGGCCCGCAACATTTGTCATATAATGCAGGCCGTATTCAAGCTCGCATGCGTCCAATGACTGTTCGCAGAGAACATGGTAATCACGTTACATTCGAAGATCGCCGCCTCATGGATCTGGAAACCGATATTGATGTGGTGTGGATGCGCCAAGACCCGCCATTTGATATGGCTTATATTACAGCCGCCCATATGTTAGAGCGGCTCAAAGGCAAAACACTCGTTGTCAATGACCCTGAATGGGTACGCTCTTGTCCTGAAAAAATCCTGCCCTTAGATTATCCAGACCTTATGCCCGAAACCCTTATCACGCGGGATGAAATTGCGATTGCAGATTTTCGAGCAAAACATAAAAACATTATCTTGAAGCCGTTATTTGGAAATGGCGGAGCGGGCGTGTTTCTCGTCAAAGACGGGGATTCGAATTATAGCTCTTTGTTAGAGATGTTTTTCGAATCCAGCCGCGAGCCGATCATTGCACAAGCTTTCCTCAAAGATGTGGTCAAAGGCGATAAACGCATCATCATTATTGACGGAGAGCCTGTTGGAGCGATTAACCGTGTCCCGCAAAAAGGCGAAACACGTTCCAATATGCATGTCGGCGGCGTGCCTGTTCCAACCGATTTAAACGCTGATGATTTGCGAATTTGCCGCGCAATAGGGCCAATGCTCAAAGCGCGCGGACAAATTCTTGTCGGCATTGATGTGATCGGCGATAAAATGACCGAGATTAACATTACATCCCCAACAGGCGTGCAAGAGCTAAAACGCTTTAGCGGCGTCGATGCAGTTGCTCTGTCATGGGATGCGATTGAAGCACGCCTTTAACCTAGGCTCCCTCATCTTTACCTATGTTTTGACACAAAAAAACCCGCCATAAGACAGGTTAAGTTGTTAAAGGGACAATAAGAGAGATAACTTATCGTTGTTTTGCTATACGCAATCAAAGCTGTATGGAAAGTGAACCAAATTTTTTACAAGCTTAAAATCCGTTAACACTCACGCAGATACGCGCCGTATCACATCGTTATATTTTCTCAGTAATTTTTATCGCAACATGGCATCCAGCCTGAATGGCTCGGGATAAAAGGCCGTAAGCTGGCGCGTCTTTCGCGCCGCCCTCAATGGCGATGTCGCGGTGATGTAGCTCATCTTCGCGAAATTGCGCAAAGGTGGCCGCTAGTTCTGGGTCTTCATCTTTAATCTCTTCAACTTGCGCGCCGTAATGCTGCTCAATCACAGTTTCAACAGCTTCAGTGCAAGCATGAGCTGCTTTTTCGCCCATCAATGCCGTCACAACGCCAAGGCCGTAACCCGCGACATTCCAGATCGGTGTCATCGCAGTTGGCCGCACACGGCGCTCAATTAATAAATTATCAAAGGCATCGAGATGTTTTTGCTCCTCGGCTTCCATTTCTGCGAGCTGTGCGGCCATAGCTTTTGTTTTAGCATGGCGTGCAAAGACAGCTTGCTGGCCGCGGTAAATCGCAACAGCTCCATATTCGCCCGCATGGTCAACACGCAGCATTTCTGCAATTCGCGGATTTGTTTTTGTCGCTTTAGCCATGGCTTAATCTTTCTGAGCAGACACTATGACAGCCATAGCACCTATAAAAGATAAGATAGCGTTCCATGCGGCCATAGACAAGCCGATGAAATGCCACACCGCTTCGGAACAAGATGGCCCGCTTATAGGTTTATTCAGAGCTGCCAAGGGGTCATTCGGATCAATTTCTGGGAGGGTTAACGCCCCGCCGCCAGAACATACCTTTGGCCCGCCCCACCATTTATACTCCACACCCACATGAAACATCGCCAAGGCTGCACTGCCGAGTAAAGCCAAGACAATCAATCCCGCAAATAAAGTATCCGTTTTCCGTCCCGTAAAATTACGCAATATCAAGGTGAGTATAGCCAGCCCAATCACAAGCTTATGCGCGTCGCGCTGCCAGTAACACATTGTACAAGGAGCATAGCCAAAACCATATTGAAACACCCATGCGCCAATTAATAAACTTGCTGATAAAATAAGCGCTATCCAAGGGACATTTCGGCGGGTCAATAACTTTATTCTCATAAAGGCGTTTATAGGCTTAAGGCTTTGATTTGTCATGTTATGATATGGTCACATCATATATTGGCAAATAATGTGTGAAATAACATGTGTATGGCTGTAAAGATGGGCTTGCGATTTATTTGAAATACGTTAACGATAAATCAAGGCGCGGGACATAAACTAAACACATCATGACCGCTCATACGTCTAACATCATATTAGAACATATAGGCACGCGTTTAAAACATAAGCGCGAAGCTTTGGGCTTATCTATTGATGACATTGCTCAAATGACACATTTGCGGCCAGATTATTTGCAAAATATCGAATATCTTAACGTCGAGGCTTTGCCCTCGATTGGATATGTTTTAGGTTTTGTACGCACCTATGCCAAAGCCTTAGGTATGGACGGAGCCAATGCTGTCACAGATTATAAATTAGACGTGCAAGTGCCTGAAAATCTCGGCATGCGCGATCGACCTCATTTTGTGCCGCAATCTAAACTCCGTCTGCCCCGTGGTTTTGTACCGGCTCTCATGACGCTTGGCTTTGCTGTTATGCTAGGCACTTGGTATAGCATACAGCCTGAGACGCAGGCGGCTGAAGTCACGGTTGCCGACTATGCCCCCCAAGATACCGAACATTTAACAGCGCCCATTATAGAGACAGATCTTGTGACATTGCGCGCAACAGCGCCGAGTTGGATGCAAGTCAAAGACATAAATGGCACCGTGCTGGTTTCAAGGGTTTTTGTCACAGGCGAAACATGGCAAGGCCCAAAAGATAGCGGCTATAGTGTCTCTGTACGAGATGCAGGCGCGATCGAAGTCTTCTATGGCGGTGAGCTTCGCGGTCCGCTTGGCGCGCGCGGGCACGCCAAAGACAATATTGAAATTAAGCCCGGCCTAAGCCATTAAAATCTAACATTTAGGGCGCAAACTTATATTTTTCAGCCGCTTTGAAACAATCTTGTAACAATATTGACGTCAAATTGAGGTCATTAAGCGTATTTTCGTCTTTAAACTGTCATAAAGCCGTGGCATGAGGGCGCCATGACAGATCATACAGATATAAACTCCATTCGCCCATGGCGCACGATCGAGCGCCGCAAATGCCGCCAAATAAATGTTGGCAAGGTCAAAGTTGGCGGCGATGCGCCAATCGCTGTACAATCCATGACGAACACAATCACGCATGACGTAGGCGCAACGATTGAGCAAATTGTAAAATTACAAGAGGCTGGCGCGGATATTGTACGGGTCTCTGTCCCTGATCCCGATAGCTCGGCAGCCCTTAAAGATATTGTCAAAGACATCGACGTGCCGCTCGTGGCTGATATTCATTTCCACTATAAGCGCGGGATTGAAGCGGCAGAAAATGGCGCAGCATGTTTGCGTATTAATCCGGGGAATATTGGCGGGCAGCACCGTGTAAAAGAAGTCGTAGCCGCGGCCCGCGATAATGGCTGCTCCATTCGTATTGGCGTGAATGGCGGCAGTCTTGAAAAAGAGCTTCTTGAAAAATACGGAGAGCCCTGCCCTGACGCGATGGTCGAAAGCGCGCTCATGCATGCGAGAATGCTTGAAGATGAAAATTTCCAAAACTATAAAATCAGCGTCAAAGCCTCAGACCCGTTTTTAACGGTTGCAGCTTATCATCAATTGGCAGATGCAACAGAAGCCCCATTGCATTTAGGCATTACTGAAGCAGGCGGCTTGCGCATTGGAACCGTGAAGTCCGCTATCGGCATGGGTAATTTGTTATGGGCGGGAATTGGCGATACAATCCGTGTGAGCCTGTCTGCGGATCCTGTCGAAGAAATTAAAGTTGGATTTGACATGCTCAAATCTTTAGGGCTTCGCACGCGCGGAGTGAATATTATTTCCTGTCCGTCTTGCGCGCGCCAAGGCTTTGACGTGATTAAAACCGTGCAAATCTTAGAAGAACGCCTTGCCCATGTGACAGAGCCTATTAGCTTGTCGATTATTGGCTGCGTTGTAAACGGCCCCGGAGAAGCGATGTTCACCGATGTTGGTTTTACAGGCGGCGCAGCAGGTTACGGCATGATGTATAGCGCAGGCGTGAAAACGGGCAAAACTGACAATAGTGATATGGTCGATGATATTGTTGCAAAAGTTGAAGCCCGTGCTGAAATATTGCGCGCGCAAAAAGATATGGAACAGGCGGCAGAATAAGACTTCAATATGCTCCATCACAGCGAAACTCTATCGCAAGTCTCCCATTTTAAATTAGGCGGGCGTGTCAAAGTGAGAGTTCCGTACATATCCAAGCTAGCAGACATGCTATGTTAAAAGACATTTTCTTCTATCCCCTAGCCGCGCTTTTTATGGCGATTATAATCAGTGCCGCTTTATCTTTTGGGGATTATGAGGTGTTAACGCCCAACCAAATCCGCGCCCAAGGCTTTACGGTTGAAGGTAAAAACCTTGCAGAGCTGACGGCCTCCCCTGGGACAAATTTCCAATATATTGCAGAAACGCCTAATGCGCCCGCTTTTGCGCGTTTAGTAACAACCGTTGCGCGCGACACCGCACCGCCCTCCCCCGGTGTTTTTGCAGCTTTAAACACACATTACGAAGACGCTTTTGCCCAGCATAGGCTACGCCTGACCATCACAGCCCGAACAAGTCCGCAAAATGGTTTACAGGCGTTTGATATGGCATATTTTACAGCCGGCTCAGGCGATAGCGGATGGCAACGCCGTCAACTGACTTCTGATTGGGCCAATTATGTCTTTGAATTCACACCTGGGCCTTTGAATGACCAAAGTGAGCTAGATTATTTTTCTATCTGGCCCGGCGATACATCTGAACCTTTCACTATGGATGTCAGTTATATGCGCGTTGAGGTTATTGAGGCGCCTTAATATTTGCGGTATATACGGCCTCCATTGCCATACATAAAATATGGTAAAATGTACTGACAGGAATAGTGGCCGCCATATTCACCCCGCAAGCATTCAACTGATCATTCCACAATCCGTCTGGCGTTAAGTAAGTTTCAAATAGGCCTTCAATAATTGCCGCCGCCATATCCGCACTGCCAATAATTCCGCGTTCTGCCTGCGCAAGATGGGCTTTAATATATTCAGTTTGCACCCATAGGCGTTTGCTTTCACGGCGAATCTCGCCCATTTCATCTTCTTCATCATTTAGAAAATATTGCATATTCATATGAAGCTTCGCATAAAGCGCATCTGCATAGCTTGACGTATCAACGCCGCAAGCTTTTTGATATTGCCACAATAACCAAATCCATTCCGCCGCATGGCCGGGTTCTGCCGTTGTGCCATGTGGCGGCAGTGAAGATGTCCAATCGGGCTTAAAAAACTCACGGATTGTAGCCGTCTGGGCGTTGAAGAAATACGACTCAAATAATGTAAAAACTTGATGCGTGTAAGATAAATGCCTTGGGTCTTGCGTTATGTTGTACAGATAAAGGCTGGCTTCAAAAAGGTGCATATGCGGATTTTGACGGCGCGGTTCAGTATCAGGCGCATGTGCATATTCCCTCCACCCTCCATGAGGATGCGCCATATCGCGATCAAGCCACGCTAAGATAGTCTCAGCCAGTTCCAAATATTGTGGATCTTTCGTCAATTTATATAGGCTGGCATGAGATAGGAGATAAAAAGCATGATCATATAAATCTTGTTTGGCATGATTGACAGATCCGTCCATCCCAACCCTATGCACATAGCCTGTTTGCATCATGCGCTTATGCGTGTTTTGCGCAATGTCTTTTCCGTCAAACCAGCCAGAACGCGCCGCTTCGGCATAAACATAAATCTGGCGAGCCAATACCCGCCATCGGCGCTCCGCCGCCATATCCGCCATGCCGTTCAAAGCTAAATGCTCAACCCAGCTCCCATCAGGCAATAAAGCCCGCTGCGCCCAAATAGGTAGAGCCTGTTTCATCGTCCAATCTTGCAGGCATTTTGCGCTATTTTTTAAGTTTTGACTGTGCATAAACTTATTATCTTTTCTGATCTTTTCTGAGCTTTTCTGGCCCATTTATTGTCCTTTTCTTTGCGCATAGCGCGGCAATAGCTTACAAGAAAGCTGATGATTATTTTATTAACAGGCGCCGCTGGATTTATCGGCTTTCATGCGGCCAAAACATGTCTGGCCCAAGGCCACACTGTCATTGGCATTGATAGCCTTAATGATTATTATGACATAGCGTTAAAGCAGGCCCGATTATCTGAGTTACAAGCCCACGAAGCTTTTGAATATCACACTCTAGATATTGCTGATGACATGGCATTAGAGCCATTTCGCGCAAGAGGCATCACACATATTTTGCATCTTGCCGCGCAAGCAGGTGTGCGGCATTCGATTGACGACCCGCGCGCCTATATCCGCGCAAATATCATGGGGCATCTTGAGGTGCTCGAATTTGCCCGTCATTGCAAAACACTGGAACATCTTGTTTATGCCAGCTCATCATCCGTATATGGCGAGAGAGCGCAAACCGAGCAAGCCTTTAGGGAAAGCGATATAACGCGCGCACCATCTTCTTTATATGCAGCCAGTAAAATTAGCGGAGAAATGCTCGCAGAATCTTACACGCAGCTTTATAAAATCCCGCAAACAGGGCTACGCTTTTTTACAGTTTACGGGCCATGGGGCCGTCCAGATATGGCCTATTTCATCTTCACAGAAAAAGTACTGCGCGGCGAGCCAATAACCTTATTCGCGCCTGATGAAATGCACCGCGATTTTACCTATATTGATGATATTAGTGCCATCTTGCCAATAATCTTAGCCGCTCCGCCTGACCAGAAACATATGATTTACAATCTTGGGAATTCCAATGCTTGTAAGCTTATGGCTTTGGTGGAGGCCGTCGAACACGCCTGCGGGAAAAAGGCTATTTTAGATATTCAGCCTAAGCAAAAAGGGGATGTGTCCCGCACATTATCTGATATTACATCAGCTAAAAAAGCATTTGGTTTTGACCCAAAAACGGATTTATCCCGTGGCGTTTCGGCCTTTGTTGATTGGTATAAAACCTTTTACAAAATCTAGCTCAAGCCCCAGATACAAGCCTTATGTTCCCATACGTTTAATCAGAGCCAGCGCGTCATCGCCAATTTCAGGATGCATTTTTGCAAATGCCAAAACAGCTTCAAGATAGCCCAGTTTTGAACCGCAATCATAATCCTGCCCGTCATAAGCAAAGGCATGGAATGTTTGGCTACTCATTAAACGTGCCATTGCATCTGTGAGCTGAATTTCGCCGCCAGCCCCGGCCGCTTGGTCACGCAATAGGCCCATAAGTTCGGGCTGTAAAATATAACGGCCTGTAATTTTTAAATTCGACGGCGCATCGGTTATAGGCGGTTTTTCAACCATACCTTCCATCGCAATTAATTTTTGACCTTTATAATCTATACCCGCTTTGGGTTTAATCACGCCATAATCACTCACGCGGTCTTCAGGCACAGCATCTACCGCAATGATATTTCCGCCGACTTCATTATAAGCCTCCATCATTTGTGCCAGACACGACCGTTTCGCTTGAACCAGCACATCAGGTAATAAAACGGCAAAAGGCTCATCACCGACAATATCGCGCGCGCACCATACGGCATGACCCAGACCTTTGGCCGCTTGTTGACGCACAAAACTCATCGTGCCTTCGCGCACTTGTTTTTCGCGTAGAGCGGCAAGGCGCTGGCCCTTCCCTTTGCGCTCCAGCACATCTTCAAGCTCATATGCTCTGTCAAAATAATCTTCTATTGCGGCTTTCCCGCGGCCTGTAATAAAAATGAAATGCTCAATCCCAGCTTCAACCGCTTCGTCAACAACATATTGCAAAGCAGGTCTGTCAACGACAGGCAGCATTTCTTTCGGAATAGATTTCGTCGCAGGCAAAACGCGCGTCCCAAACCCAGCAACCGGCAAAACAGCTTTTGTAATTTTTTTCATAGTAAGCCCTTAGCCAATAAACATGAAAGCTATGTGAATGTGCAGGGAAATCCTGAATATTTCCTGCAAAATATATGACTTCTGCATAAACCGATATTTGCGATAAGATGGTTTTGTGAAATTGACAAGTCATCGAAAACACACACAATACCCCATATGAGCGACCCGACTGTCACATTTCCTATGGTTTTACTCTGGGCAGCCCCTATATTTGTCCTGCTGCTCATAGCTGAGTGGGGTTTCGTTGCCAAAGGTAAGATAAAAGGCCATTATGAGCGTAAAGATACGCTCACCTCTATGGCGCTTGGTTTTGGCAATCTATTATCTGATATTTTAATGGGCGCGATTAGTCTTGGGATATTAATGTGGGTCTGGCAATTTCGCCTATTTGACCTAGGGACCAGCCTGCCAGTCATCTTGCTCTGCCTGCTAGCGCAAGATCTACTTTATTATGGCAAGCACCGCGCAGCGCACCGTATCCGCTGGTTCTGGAGCGCTCATGTCGTACATCACAGTTCGCAAAATTATAACCTCGCCACAGCTTTGCGGCAGCCTTGGAATAATCATATGACAGGGTTTGTACTGCTCACATCCCCTCTAATTATTTTAGGCTTTCATCCTGTGCTTGTCGGATTTGTTAGCGGGATAAATTTAATTTATCAATATTGGGTCCACACAGAGGCGATTGACAAAATGCCAAAATGGTATGAGGCTATTATGAACACGCCCTCCCATCACCGCGTACATCACGGCACCAACCCGCAATATCTTGATGCAAATTATGCTGGCATATTTATTATCTGGGATAAGATCTTTGGTACATTTGTTCCAGAAGATGCCGATCACCCTGTAACCTATGGGCTTGTGAAAAATTATGAAACTTTCAACCCTATCAAAGTCGCCTTCTTAGAATGTATTGCCGTTTTTAAAGATGTTTTCCAAAAAGGTTCTCGGCAGACTGGCCCCAATTTGAGACAGCGGATAAAATATCTTATCGCGCCGCCAGGATATTCCCATGATGGATCACGGCAAAACTCACGGGATATAAAACGGGATTATGTAAGAAATCATCCGCATATGGCAGGGCGGCCAGGTCTACCTGATAGGCCCAGCGGCTTAACCGAGGCCGTTAAATAAAGCTCTTTGCTTAAGATTTAACCCCTTGGGTGATGTGAGTTTCACAGAACCGTTTATTACAGGCTTTAACGTAAATTGCGCCGTCATTTCCGCTTGGTAGTCTTTGGATATCCGCGTATCAATGCTGATTAAACGTGCTGTGCCCGTTTTTTGACCCAACTCTAAATCCAGATAGCCCGAACGCATAGGGTTGTAATAGCGAACATCCTGATTGCTTTGCGTCATAAGGAGTGCGTAATCTTCTGTAGCCGTCCCCATATAGTCAGCTAAAGTTAAAGAACAGACGGCCGTTGTTCCAAGTTCAACTCCCATCGCCGCGCCCTCTTTGTCAGTGAGGTCATTGACCCAAAACTCATGACTATCGCCCGTCACAACAACCACATCATTTATACCAGCTTCGGACAATCTGTCATAAAATCTATCCCGCGCAACAGGGTATCCATCCCAGCTATCCGTATAAGTTGGCAGGCCATATTGAGAAAATTCAACAAAGTCTCTTATGCCTGGCCAAACCTTCGCCATATTATCAATCGCAACAGGGTCAACATGCGGGGTTAAATCTGGCGAAGTTACGCGGCCAATGACCACTTGATTGGCCAGCATGCGCCATTTTTGTCCAGCTTCTTTTGAAGTTTTCAGAGTGTCTATAATAAAATCAGTTTGGACATCACCAAGCATATCTCGGGTCTCATCAAACAGAATTTCATTAAACCGCTTTGTACCTTTATCTTCGCGGATCATATCAAAATAATCGTCAATAATGAGCGGCTTATCGCGGGCCAATAGCCGTGTTTCAACCGTGATTAAACTTAGCAAGTCACCATAATTATAATGCCTAAAAATTGCTTCGCGCACGCCGCCCGTTTTCGGGTCGCGAATTGGCATCCATTCATAATAGGCCCGCAAGGCCGCGCGTTTACGGTCTTCCCATGCGCCTTCATCTGGGCCGTGGTTTTCTGCGCCTGTCCGCCAGCTATCATTGCTGGTTTCATGATCATCCCAAATGGTAATCATCGGCAATTTTGCACTTACGGCCTGCAAGCTCGCATCACTGCGATATTGTGCATGACGCTGCCGATAATCACCCAGCGTGATAATTTCATGTGCGGGGTCATGCAAACGCCCAATCTCGGCAGCTTCAGCAATCGCGCCGCCCCTACCATATTCATAATAATAATCACCCAAATGCAACAAGGCATCAAAATGGTCTTGGCGAGCAATATGGTCATAGGTGTTGAAATATCCGTGTTGCCAATTCGCGCAAGATGTCACGGCAAAGCGGACGGATTCCACGCCGCCTTCTGGCAATGTTTTTGTCTGCCCAACTGGCGAAATTTTTGCGCCATAACGAAAGCGGTAATAATAAGTTTGCCCAGCCGCCAATCCCGCCGCCTCAACTTTGACAGTCCAGTCTCGCGCGGCATGCGTCACCGCCGTGCCAGAGGCTATAAACGAGCTAAAATCTTGCGTCTCTGAAACTTCCCATTCAACCTGCATGTCGCCTATATTGGGCGTTTCTAAGGTCAAGCGTGTCCATAAAATTACGGAATTTGCACGCGGATCACCCGAGGCGATGCCGTGCTGAAAGCCAGCCATGATGGGCGCGTCTTTGGCCGTAATTTTTTCTACAGCTTTAGGCGTGCAAGCGGCCGCCGAGCTGGCTGCTGCTACGCTTAATGCGCCGCGCCGTGTTAAACCATTGACAGGTTTTTTCTTTTTCGCCACGAACTATTCCCTTGAAAATCCATGACCTTATAAGGCTTCAAAAGGAAATAGGTCAAATAATGATAGCATCAATTTTAAATTTTTTGATCAAAGTCACCAATTTCATCATATTGTGCTAGGCGGCGTTCAATTTCACGGAACATACCTATCATATTGTCCTCAGATGTTGGCGATTCGACCACAACAACCAGATTGGGTGTGTTAGAACTTGCGCGCATCAAACCCCATGTTCCGTCCTCTAAGGTCATGCGCACGCCATTAACGGTATTCACATCGACGATTTTCTGCCCCAAAATCCTCTCCCCCGCTTCAGCCGATTTTTGTACATCCGCGATAATGCGCTCAACAACGCCGTATTTTTCTTCATCCGCACAATAGGGACTCATTGTCGGACTGCCCCATGTTTTTGGCAGAGCCTTGCGCAAATCAGCCATTGTTTTATCAGGGTTACGGTCAAGCATTTGCAAAATCGCCACAGCGCTGGTCAAGCCGCAATCATAACCCCGCCCTATCGGTGCATTAAAAAAATAATGTCCTGATTTTTCAAAACCAACTAGCGCCTTAAGCTCTTTAGAGCGGCGCTTAATATAGCTATGTCCTGTTTTATAATAATCTGTCTTGGCACCGTTTTTGATCAAAACAGGGTCTGTATTGAAAAGCCCAGTGGATTTCACATCGGCGACAAATTGTGCATTTGGATAAATCTCAGATAAATCGCGGGCAAGCATAACACCCACTTTATCTGCAAATATCTCCTCGCCTTCATTATCAACAACCCCGCAGCGATCCCCATCACCATCGAAACCCAAGGCCACCTCGGCCTTATGTTCCAAACACGCATCGCGCATAGCATGGAGCATTTTCATATCTTCAGGATTGGGATTATAATTGGGGAAAGTGTAATCAAGCTCGCATTCAACAGGCACGACCTCTGCGCCGATTTTACGCAAAGCCTCTTCGGCAAAAGCCCCAGCCGTACCGTTCCCGCACGCGGCAACAACTCGGATAGGCCGAGACAATTTCACATCTTTTACAAGGTCATCAATATAAGCCTGCCGAACACCCTCAACATAACGATAAGACCCGCCCGCGCGCGGTTTAGATTGACCGCCTAAAACAATTTCTTTCAGGCGTGCCATCTCATCTGGCCCAAAGGTCAATGGCGGCTCTATACCCATTTTCACACCCGTCCAGCCATTAGAATTATGGCTCGCCGTGACCATGGCTACGCCCGGGCAATCTAAGTGAAATTGTGCAAAATACGCCATAGGCGAGAGCGCAAGACCAATATCTAAAACTTCAATACCCGCATTCACTAAACCCAACATTAAGGCTTGTTTAATAGCTAAAGAGTAATGCCGAAAATCATGCCCAACGGCAATTTTCGGAGCCACGCCCCGCTCATACATTAATGTCCCAAGCCCTTCACCCAAAGCCTGAACGCCGTAAAGGTTCAGCTCTGACGGCTTTTCTTCACTCGGCAAGCCAAACCACCAGCGCGCATCATATTCACGAAAGCCCGTGGGCTTGACCAAGGCTTTGGTTTCAAAGTCAATCGTATTAGCAGCCATAAAAGGCAGAGGTTTACGCGTCATCAGTTAAAGACCCATCATATCAGATTCGAATTTTCAACATGTCTATAGCAAAGCCAGACAAGCTTATAGTCCTTTATTCTTATTCATCTATATTTTAGATTTAGTATTTTTATACTGATATAAAGATATAAAAAAATCGTTATATAGTGTTGACGCGCGTAAAATTTATGCCTAATGGCCTCTCAATATTCATTCATAATTATGAGGCCCGCTATGAGCGCTCACGACTATATCGTAAAAGACATCTCCCTTGCCGAATTTGGACGTAAGGAGCTTGATATTGCTGAAACTGAAATGCCCGGGCTTATGTCCTTACGCGAAGAATTTGGACACAGTAAACCCCTAACAGGTGCCCGCATTGTCGGCTCGCTCCATATGACTATCCAGACGGCGGTTCTCATCGAAACATTGACGGCATTGGGCGCCGATGTGCGCTGGGCCTCTTGTAATATCTATTCCACACAAGACCATGCAGCCGCAGCGATTGCAGCGGCGGGCGTACCTGTCTTTGCGATTAAAGGCCAAAGCCTTGAAGAACATTGGGATTATTTGGATAAGTCATTCTTATTTGAAGATGGCCCAAACATCATTCTTGATGATGGCGGCGATGCCACACTTTATATTCTTATGGGCGCACGCGTTGAAAATGGTGAACCCGAGCTTATTGAAGGCGAGCCTGGATCTGAAGAAGAAGCGGCCATTTTTGCGCAAATCAAAAAGCGTATGGCCGCCAGCCCAGGTTGGTTCACAAAAATGCGTGAGCAAATTGTTGGCGTATCAGAAGAAACAACAACAGGCGTTCACCGTTTATATGAACTTGTTGAAAATGGCCAACTGCCTTTCCCTGCAATCAATGTGAACGATTCTGTCACGAAATCTAAATTTGATAATAAATATGGCTGTAAAGAATCGCTCGTGGACGGCATTCGCCGCGCAACGGACACGATGATGGCGGGCAAAACGGCGGTTGTTTTAGGTTATGGCGATGTGGGCAAAGGCTCTGCAGCCTCCCTTCGCGGCGCGGGCGCTCGTGTGAAAGTCACGGAAATCGACCCGATTTGCGCCTTGCAGGCTGCGATGGACGGTTTTGAAGTCACAACACTCGAAGATACGCTCGATACGGCTGACATCTTTGTCACAACAACAGGGAATAAGGACGTTATCCGCCTTGAGCATATGCGCGAGATGAAAGACATGGCGATTGTCGGAAATATCGGCCATTTTGATAATGAAATCCAAGTCGCTGCATTGCAGAATATGGAATGGACAAATATCAAAGATCAAGTTGACATGGTGACATTCCCGAAAGGCAATCGCATGATCTTATTATCTCAAGGCCGCCTGCTAAATCTTGGCAATGCAACAGGTCATCCTTCATTTGTGATGTCAGCCTCATTTACCAACCAAGTTCTTGCACAAATCGAGCTTTGGGAAGATAGCAAAGCCACGAACCGTAAATACGAAAATAAAGTCTATATGCTGCCAAAACATTTAGACGAAAAAGTTGCACGTTTACATCTTGAGAAAATCGGCGTGAAGCTCACAGAGATGAGCAAAGAGCAAGCTGATTATATTGGCGTTGACCAATCTGGTCCATATAAACCAGAGCATTATCGCTACTAAGCTTTGATATACCATCATAGCGTCGCCAAAGGCGGCGCTTTTTCCCTATTTAACCGACTTTAAACCCACAAGACTCTCATAATAATAAAAAGCCCAATGCGTCCTGATTATCAGAATGACGCTCAAGAGCCTTAAAACTAGGAGTGTGCCATGAGCCGCCAAACTTACTATTTTACATCTGAATCTGTGTCTGAAGGGCATCCTGACAAAGTCTCTGACCGTATTTCAGATGAAATTGTTGATCTTTATTTTCGTAAATCTGTCGCAGCTGGCATGTCCCCTTGGGATGTCCGCGTCGCAGCAGAAACGCTCACCACAACCAATAAAGTCGTCATTGCAGGCGAAACGCGCGGCAAGGATGTGTCTAAAGATGAAATCGAAGCCGTAGCCCGCGCAGCCATTAAAGACATTGGCTATGAGCAATCTGGTTTCCATCACGCACATGCTGATGTCAATGTCCTGCTTCACGCGCAATCTGTTGATATTGCAGCCGGGGTTGATGAGGGTACAGGTACACATAAAGAAGAAGGCGCTGGCGACCAAGGTATCATGTTTGGCTATGCTTCAAATGAAGTGCCAGAGGCGCTTATGCCAGCGCCGATTTATTATTCACACAAAATTCTTGAACGCCTCGCCCAAGTGCGTCATTCGGGCGAAGTCAAAGGTCTTGAACCAGATGCAAAATCACAAGTCTCTATTCGTTATGAGAACGGCAGGCCTGTTGAGGCATCTGCGATTGTGCTATCAACGCAACATGCTGATGGCCTAAGCCCGTCAGATATTGCAGATATTGTGAAGCCTTATATTCATGAAACGCTCCCAGAGGGCTGGATTACAGGCGACACAGTCTTTCATATTAACCCAACAGGGAATTTCGTCATTGGCGGCCCTGACGGAGATGCAGGCTTAACAGGCCGTAAAATTATTGTAGACACATATGGCGGTATGGCCCCGCATGGCGGCGGCGCATTTTCTGGTAAAGATCCGACAAAAGTTGACCGTTCGGCAGCTTATGCGTCGCGTTATCTGGCAAAAAATATTGTCGCATCTGGCCTTGTGGATTGGGCCAATATACAGCTCTCTTACGCGATTGGCGTGGCCGAGCCGACATCTATCTATGTTGAGCTAGATAGCAAGCATGCGGCGCTTGCTGAACGTCTTGAGGCAGTGCTGCCGAAAATTATGAGCTTAACCCCTCGCGGAATTCGCAATCATTTAAACTTAAACCAAGCGATTTATGCACGCACAGCCGCCTATGGTCATTTTGGCCGTACACCAGATAAAGATGGCGGGTTTTCTTGGGAAAAAACAGATCTTGTAGACGCGATTAAAGCAGCGCTTTAGTCTAAGACTGCGCATATACGTTCAAAAGCGGCCTCTTATGGGCCGTTTTTTATATCAAATTCTTAGATAAAGTGAAGATGGGGCAGTCGAGTTGAGATACGGGGCACTGTACTCCCAACTTAACCACCCCAAAACACTCAGCGCCCCAGAGTGTTTTTTGGCCCCGCGTTTTGCTTATAAGTGTTAGATTTAAACATATCGTGACGGCGGTCACGCTCTATACATTTTAAACATTTCACTTTAATAATTTATAATTACACGCAGGTGCTTGTTAAAAGAAAACTATGGATGAAATCAAACAAAAAGATTTAATATGTATCGCTATTATATTAGGCGCTTTTGGTGTCGCAGGCGAAGTTAAGCTCAAATCATTCACAGAAACTCCAGAAAATTGCATGTCATATGGCCCGCTCTATGATGAAAATGGGCAATGTATTTTAACCCCCAACAGTCACCGCATAATGGCAAATCACATTGCGGTTCAGGCGCCTGAAGTCAAAGATCGCGAAGCGGCTCAAGCTCTAAAAGGTACAAAATTATATGTTCCGCGGCAGATTTTTCCTGAGCCTGATGATGAAGATGATTTTTATTATTCCGACCTCATCGGATTAGAGGTAAAAACAACATCTGGGCAGCGCATGGGTAAAATCATAGCCATACATGAATTTGGCGCAGGAGATATGCTGGAAATACAGCCTAATCCTAAAAATGGCAAAACTCCGCAAAGTCTTTTTCACCCCTTTACCAAAGTAGCTGTGCCAAAAATTGACCTCACGGCACGCCGCGTTATTATCGAGATCATTGACGCCGAAAATGGCCGGAATCCCGATATTACTTAGTATGTTAACAATAAGTTGTTCTGTTAAACGCCCAATTATATGAGAATTTGATGAAATGAACCCCATAAACGGTTTTTTATAGCTGCTAAGATGCTTTGTCCGTTATAAGGATAACTCATGACGACCCCTCTAAATAACCCAGCGCCTGCCAAACCCTTAATGCCTGCAATTCGTAAGGCCATGGCAGGAACGGAATCCGTACAAGAGCGTTTGGATGATTTTGTAACCGCGATTGTGAATTCAATGCAGGCCAATGTTTCATCAATTTACTTATTGCGAAAAGGTGATGAACTGGAATTATCAGCCACGCAAGGCCTTAAAAAATCGGCGGTGCATAAGACACGCTTAAAACCGGGCGAGGGTCTTGTCGGCCATGTTGCCCTGACAGCCAAACCATTAAATTTAGCTGATGCCCCCGCACACCCACTTTTTTCTTATCGAAAAGAAACAGGCGAAGATCCGTTTAAATCTTTCCTAGCCGTACCGATTTTGCGCGGCGGACGCACCTTGGGCGTTTTGGTTGTTCAATCAAAGCATGAGCGCAGCTTTAATGAGAATGAAGTTGAAGACTTACTAACCGTCGCCATGGTCTTGGCAGAAATCATAATTGATGATGAACGAGCTGGCGGGCAAGCTGCCAAATTAAAAGGCATAACGCTGGCCCCTGTTAAGCCTGAAACTGTGAAGGGCAAAGCCTTTGCAGGCGGTTTGGTGAAAGGCCGAGCCTATTTACATGTGCCGCCTGTCGCACCATCAAATCTGTTAGCTGATGATATAGGCGCCGAGCAAAAGCGGCTCGAAGATGGCTTATCCGTTTTACGTGCATCCGTTGATTCCATTGTTTCAGGCGAAACCGCCGATATATCTCGCGCCTCTAAAGATATTTATGAGACATACCGCATGTTTGCCTATGACCGTAAATGGGGAAACCGCCTCAGAGAAGCTGTTCAGTCTGGCCTAACGGCAGAAGCAGCGGTGGAGCGTGTTCGCAATGAACATCGTGCGCGGCTCATGAAAGCAAAAGATCCCTATTTACGAGCGCGGTTACATGACCTCGAAGATTTAGCCAATCGCCTTATTCGCGCCCTTGCAGGAGACGCGCTTGAAATAGGCAATAAAAACATCTCTGATGATGCTGTGATTTTTGCCCGCGAAATCGGCCCCGCTGAACTTCTGGATTATGATCGCTCCAAGCTCAAAGGTATTGTTCTCGAAGAAGGGTCTGCCAACTCTCATACGGCTATTATTTGCCGCGCGCTGGGCATTCCAATCGTTGGCCGCGCTGATGGTGTTTTAGACTTAATCGAAACGGGTGATTTTGTTTTGGTAGACGGCGAGGAAGGCTGTGTTCACATCCGCCCGCTTGACAATCAAGAGGCGAGCTTTCAACTCCGCATTAATATTAAAGGTGAAATTGATAAAGCCTATCAATCACAAAAAGACCTGCCCGCAAAAACTATAGATGGGCGCATTATATCTTTGCAATTAAATGCAGGTCTTTTAATGGATCTGCCGCAACTCGACCAAGTTGGCGCCAATGGCATTGGCCTGTTTCGGACAGAGTTTCAATTTATGGTCAGCGAATTTATGCCGCGGCTCAAAGAACAAACCGAGCTGTACCGCCAAGCGATTATAGCGGGCGGTACGCGGCCTGTAACCTTCCGTACGCTAGATTTGGGTAGTGATAAAATTCTGCCTTATATGGATCGTGTCCCAGAAGAAAACCCCGCGATTGGCTGGCGTGCCATTCGAATTGCTTTGGACCGTCCTGGCTTAATGCGCTATCAAATCCGCGCCCTATTATCAGCAAGTGCAGGATACCATTTGCGGGTCATGTTCCCAATGGTTTCAACAATAGATGAAATGATAGAGGCTCGCGCCTTATTTGATCGTGAATTAAATAGAGCTAAGTCTTTAGCAAAAGATCTACCGCATAAAATTGCCGTCGGCGTCATGCTAGAGACACCATCCTTGGCATGGCAAGTCGATGCCGTCTGTCAACATGCTGATTTTGTTAGCGTCGGTGCAAATGATTTATTACAATTTTTCTTTGCTGCTGACCGCGATAACGCGCGCGTGTCTGACAGATATGATCCGCTACATCCCGCGGCCTTGTCTATTTTAAAATCCATAGTTGATGGCTGCAATGCACATAACACACCCGTATCCGTTTGCGGCGCTATAGCTGGTCAGCCATTAGCGGCAATTTGTCTGGCGGCCCTTGGATATGAAACATTATCTATGCCTGTCACAGGTATCGGGCCTGTAAAATCAGCTTTACTCAAAACGGATGCAGGTAAGCTGCGCGATATTTTAACACCGCATTTAACATCACAGGCATCGACAGCAAGCTTACGCAACATCGTATCAGACTTTTGCCAAGAGAACGGCATTCCAGCCTAGGAGTCATTATGAAAATATTTCACCTCTCTATTGGCGCAATTTTGCTACTTAGCGCATGCCAAAATAAAGCCATTGATGAAACACAAATAGGTGCTGATAAACCCCAAAACACGGCCACAATTATTGACGAGAGTCCTATCGGCGTTCAAACGCCGCCGCCTTTAAAAGTCCCCCGCGATGGCCGTATCACACTCTCACCAGAAACTTTAGTGAGCGAAGATGCCGCCTGTATCCTGCCATTACGTGTGTCTAATGGTACAGATGCAAGCGTTTCCGTCTCTATGTTTGGCTTCACAGTCACAGGCCCGGGCGAGGATGATACAGGAAATAATATGTTCGCCCAGCTCACACCACCCGGCGAAGCGCGCACGGCGCGGGTTATTTTAATTGGCCAAGCCTGCAGCGCTTTTGATACGGTCACAATTAACGAAGTGCTTTGCGTTTCAAACGATACCTCTTGCCCTGTAGCTGTGAGCTTTGAAGATAGTGATGAGCTAAAATTAATTGGGCCTAATTAATTCTAGCTCGAATTTTCTCAGCCAGTTTTTTTAAAACCTCCATATCCGCCATAACGCCTGCTGCGTGAGCCGTGAGCGGTTCATCACTATAGCGCGGGATAATGTGGACATGTGTGTGAAATACCGTTTGGCCCGCAGGCGCACCGTTAAACTGATTAATCACAATCCCATCGGGCTTTAACGCAGCGTCAAGCGCGACAGTGACACGTTGCACAGCGCCAAATAAACGTCCAATATCTTTGGGGGCAACATTGAGTAAATTCTGCGAGGCACTTTTCGGTACCACAAGACAATGCCCGCGAGATTGCGGGAACACATCCATGAAACTCAACACATGGCTGTCCTCATAAATTTTAACGCAAGGCATCTCTGCGCGCAGAATTTGCGCAAAAATATTATTTGGGTCATAGGGAGCGTGTAGGGTCATGTGTTTTCCTTAATGCTGGCAATGCAAAACATTCAGCATGAATGCGCATGGCTATCACGAATGGTACCAATAAGTTAGACATAAAATTTAGAACAAACCATTCTGGATATAAGAAAAGCAACCAGACCATTGATAAGAGGTATAATAAAATTAAAGGCATTAACGGCAATAATAACAATCCAAAAAATGGATTAAATGTTAAAATACTCCCATAGAAAATATCACGCCCTATTCTTGGTTTAATAGGATCAAAATCGAGTATTGGGCGCGTTGATTGTAAAAATATTTGTGCCTCTTGAATCTCATCTTCAGGCAACATTATTCTAAAACCGCCTAAAGCACTCACATAGGCTATGGCTAAAAACCCATGATGAAAATTAAATATTTCAGGGTTAAAACCACCTGACTTTAACACACTAAATACGGTTACAGCTTGCGCTGGATTATCCGTTACATATGCGAGCGTAAGGGCCAAAATTAAGTCTCACTACCCTTTCTTAAACGGTGTATGTTGAGTGAGGGTATTTATATTATGTTTAATTTCATTGCGTTCATAGACCAGGTAATCTTCAATGGCTTCGCGCAAACCTGGATGGGCAAGATAGTGGGCGCTATGGGTTGCAACAGGTTCATAACCGCGCGCGAGTTTATGCTCGCCTTGCGCCCCAGCTTCGACGCGCGCAAGGCCGCGCTCCAATGCCGCTTCAATGGCTTGGTAATAGCACAGTTCAAAATGTAAAAATGGGTGGTACGACAAACAGCCCCAATTACGTCCATAAAGCGCATCACTGCCGATAAAGTTTAACGCTGCCGCGATTGGCGTATCATCTTTCCACGCCATCACTAAAATAATGTCATCTCGCATAGTCTCTTGCATCATCGCAAAAAACTCACGCGTTAAATAAGGTCGCCCCCATTTCCGCTGCCCTGTATCCAGATAGCATTGATAAAATATATCCCAATGCACGTCTTTCAAATCATCACCTGTAAGCCGTTTTATTGTCACCCCATCTTGAGCCGCTGCGCGTTCTTTACGGATATTTTTACGTTTGCGCGAAGCCAGATGACGTAAGAAATCATCAAAATTATTGTATCCGCGATTGATGAAATGAAACTGCCTATCTTCGCGCGCGGCAAATCCGAGTTTCTCTAAAATAGTTTTATCTTCATCTTGTAAAAATGTCAGATGCACACCTGACATCTCCCATTGCTCGCAGGCCTGTATCATCGCCAATGCCAAGCCACGCTTATGGTCTGGATTTTGCGCCAGTAAGCGCGGCCCCGTGGCAGGAGTAAACGGTACAGCGCATTGCAGTTTTGGATAATAAGAGCCGCCCGCGCGCTCTAGCGCATCCGCCCAGCCATGGTCGAAAACATATTCCCCTTGGCTATGAGTTTTCGCATAGAGCGGGGCCGCGCCAACAGCCCTGCCGTGATTGTCTTCCAGCCAAATATGGCGCGGATTCCAGCCCGTCTGCGCGCAAGCCGCTCCGCTCGCCTCACACGCTTTCAAAAATCGCCATGATAAAAATGGATGATGCCCCGAAGGGATAAGTCTGTCCCAATCGCTCTGCGCAACCTCGTCTATCGACGTTAAAATCCGAGCTTGAAAAAGCGGTTCATCCATAGGGTTTATGTGGCCCGTTTTACACCTTTATGCAATCTCAACAACCGCGTCAATTTCAACAGCCACATCAAGAGGCAAGCTCGGCGCGGATACTGCAAAACGAGCATGACGCCCCGCCTCACCAAAAACAGCCACCATAATATCAGAACAGCCATTGATAATAGTTGGAATATCGCGCGATGTGGCATCTGGGGTCGCTTGCACAAACCCGCCCAATTTCACTATGCGTTTAACGCGAGATAAATCCCCATCACAAGCGGCTTTCATTTGCGCAATTAAATTTAACGCAGATAATTTGGCCGCGTCTTGGCCTTGCTCAACAGTTAAGTCTTCGCCCAATCTCCCGCCTATGGCCGTGTCGCCAATTTTTGAAATCTGCCCCGAAATAAACACAAGATGACCCGTAATGACATAAGGCACATAATTTGCCGCAGGTAATGACGGCGCTGGCAGCGTTAATCCTAACTGCTTAAGCGTGTTTTCAACGGTATTGTCAGATGACATATTGGCGGCTCCACTTTATATGATAGGCTGTGATATGTGGTTAATTCAAGATAGCTGCATATGCTATAAATAAATGAGAAAAATATGTCTGAAACACCTGCAACCCTATCCTTGCCTCAAATGCAGCCAGATGTTTTGGAGTTTCTAAAATCACGGCGCTCGAATTTAGCAAAATTGATGACCGAGCCCGGGCCAGACGCGGGCCAAATTCAAGACATGTTAAATATTGCCGCCCGCGTACCAGACCATAGGAAACTTACGCCGTGGCGATTTATTTTATTCCAAGGCAAGGCGCGCGAAAAATTTGGCCCGCATCTGGCATCGGCTTTTACAAAAGCGAATCCGAACCTGCCCGTTGACCGCGCTCTATTTGAAGCCGCCCGTTTCACACGCGCCCCCTTAGTCATTGCCATCATTTCCAGTCCCAAAGACTGCCCGCGCGGCACGCCAAAATGGGAGCAAGAATTAAGCGCGGGCGCTGCATGTTTTAATCTCTGTCTTGCCGCGCAATCATATGGGTTTGCGGCACAATGGTTAACGGAGTGGTATGCTTATAATGCAGATATTGATAAGGCTTTGGGCCTAAGCGGTGAGGAGCGCGTTGCAGGCTATATCTATATTGGCAGCGTTAAAACTGCGCCAATAGAGCGCGCACGCCCTGATATGGATACCATTATCCACCATTGGACGGGTTAGTCTTGGCAACACCCATCAAAGCTCCTATGATAAGATTATGACGGATATAGATAAAAAAACGGCGCCCGATGAGAGCCTCGCATTTGTCCCGTCCGATAGTGCGCGATTACTGCAATTTATAACAGACGAAAAACCCGAAACAGGTAGCGCGATTGAAATTGCTGATGGTGTGTTTTGGTTACGCTTTGCTTTGCCAATGAAAGGGCTTGATCATATTAATTTATGGGCGCTCAAAGACGGAGATGGCTGGGTTGTTGTCGATACAGGTATTGGTAATAAAGATAGCCGCGAAGTTTGGGAAACACACTTCAAAGATTTGATGGGCGGCAGGCCCGTTAACCGCGTTATCTGTACCCATTTACATCCTGACCATACAGGGCTCGCGGGGTGGATTTGCCGCAAATTTGGCGCACCGCTTTTAATGACACGCGGAGAGTATTTTCTTTGCCGCCTAATGGCCGCAGATACAGGCCATAGCGCGCCCAATGAAGGCGTACAATTTTACCGCAAAGCTGGCTTTACCGAAACCCAGTTAGAGCTTTACAAAGCACGTTTTGGCGGGTTTGGAAAAATGATTACGCCGCTGCCGCAAAGCTATGACCGTCTGGTTGACGGAGAGCTGGGTTTAATTGGCGGGCGCGAATGGCGCGTGATTATAGGCTCTGGCCATTCGCCCGAACATGCTTGCCTATATTGTCCAGAGTTAAATCTATGCCTGACAGGGGATCAGCTTTTGCCCAATATTAGCTCGAATGTATCTGTCTGGCCGACAGAGCCTGAATCTAATCCGCTCGAAGATTGGATTACGTCTTGTCATAAGTTAAAAGCTGAATTGCCCAAAGATGTATTAGTCGGCCCCGCCCACGGCATCCCGTTTCGCGGCGCCCATAAGCGGCTTGATAAATTAATTGAGCACCACGAAAAAGCGCTGCACCGCCTCGCGGAACATTGCCGAGAACCGCGCCTGTCAACGGGGGTTTACTCGGTACTATTTCGCCGCGAAATTAATGATGGTAACCGCCTCATGGCCGTCGGGGAAAGCGTGGCCCATTTAAACTGCCTAAAGGGCCGCGGAATTATATCACGCCGCAGAAATGATGCAGGCCAATTTACATATAAGACGAAGCGTAGTTATACGGGATAATTGATAGCTATTTTTAATTATGAAACAGGAAATCATTCAGTTTAAAGTATCTCTACCTCATCGCATCCGACACACCTGACAACGCCGCAGCGAAGACGGGTGCAGAGAAGTTTTCAAGGTCTTCTATCCGCTCACCAATGCCGATATGATGGATAGGCAGCGCGTATTTATCTGATAGCGCGACGAGCACCCCGCCTTTGGCTGTCCCGTCAAGCTTGGTCATAATTAATCCCGTCACCCCTGCCGTTTCTTTAAAGGCTTCGGTTTGGATAAGCGCGTTTTGACCGACAGTGGCGTCGAGAACTAAGATAGAATGATGCGGCGCAGATGGGTCTTGCTTTTGGATAACGCGGATAATCTTAGAAAGCTCATCCATTAATTCTGTCCGGTTTTGCAAGCGGCCCGCCGTATCAATCATGAGAATATCAAAATCTTCTTCGCGCGCACGCGTAATGGCATCATAGACAAGTCCCGCAGCATCCGCGCCCGTTGACGCGCTCATGACAGGGGCACCAGAGCGTTCACCCCAAACGGTGAGCTGCTCTACCGCAGCCGCGCGGAATGTATCGCCTGCTGCAATGAGAACTTTTTTGCCCGCATCCGTATAACGTTTGGCAATTTTGCCAAGGGTCGTAGTTTTACCAGACCCATTGACACCAACAAACAGCAAGATTTGCGGCTTGGCCACACCCAAAATAATTGGTTTCTCTAGCGGCGTGAGAATATCTGAAATCACATCGGCCAGAGCGATTTTAATTTCCATATCCGTAATGTGTTTATCAAATTTATCTGCTGCAAGACGCGCCGTAACTTTGGAAGCAGGGCCAAGACCAAGATCGGAGGTAATCAGAATATCTTCCAACTCTTCTATCGCGGCATCATCCAATTTACGCTGTGTGAAAACCGCCGAGACTTGGTCTGTCATACGTGTCGTAGATTTGCGCAAGCCCGTTGTGATACGGTCTAAGAAATTTCCTTTGGCCAGCGTGTCTGTTTCAATGGGCGCAGGTTCAATGGGCGCAGGCGTTTTCGCCGCCTGATCGGCCGCTTTTTGCTGCGCAATTTCACGTTCCGCAATGTCGCGCGCCGCTTGTTCTTCAGCAATTTTAGCGCGGCGCTCTGCTTCTTTGGCCTCATCGCGCAGGCGTTTCGCCTCAGCCTTTTCCGCGGCAATGCGCTGCGCTTCAAGACGGGCCGCTTCCGCTTTTTCGCGCGCTAGCCTATCAGCTTCAAGCTTTTCAGATGCAGCCTTTTCTGCGGCGATACGTTGTGCTTCGGCCTTGGCGCGGGCTTGCTCAAGGGCTTTGGCATCCGCCTCTTGTTTAGCCTTGAGCGCGGCCATCTCTGCGTCTGATTTAGCCTTAGCAAGCTCGGCGTCTTGCTGGGCCTTTATCCGCGCATCTTCGGCCTTGCGGGCCGCAAGATCTTCAAGACGTTTCGCTTCCGCTTTGGCGTCGTTTTCGGCTTTGCGCGTAGCCGCCTCCTCGGCCTTTCGGGCGGCCTGCGCCTCTTGCGCCGCTCTCTCTTCTGCGGCTTTTTGCGCAGCTTGGTCGGCCAGTTTTTCCTTACGGGCTTTCTCCTCGGCAAGCTGTTTGGCGCGGGCTACGTCTTTGGCCGCTTGAATATCAGCTTTGCGCTTATCTTCGGCCTCTATGCGCGCCAACTCATCTTCGGAAATCACCGGCGACACACCCGCCGCATTTTCATCCTGCTGGCGTGCAGATTTCAAGGCAGCCGCATTAATCGCGGCCATACGCGCCGCCATTTGTTCATCGACGAGTTTTTCCTGTGCTGCCTTCTCGGCGGCTGCAAGCGCTAATTTCTCATCCTTAGATTTGAAGCCAAGCTTTGAGAGAAAGCCGCGTTTTTTCTTTTCAGCCATTTATAATCTGCCCAATTAATTCGCTGCCATTTGATCCTGTGATCTTAACCATCGCCAAGCTACTGCTTTTCGGCGGATTGTCCACGCGTATTAAAGAAAAATCAGGTAGCCGCCCAAGACCTGTCTCTTCAAATAAAGCCATATCTGTTTCGCCTATGCGAGATTTCAAATGTACCGCTTTGATCTGCGCGCCTGTCTCTCGTAAAATTTTCGCGCGGGCTTTAACAATATTACCATCAATAGGCGGGATTTTAGCCGCAGGCGTGCCTTCGCGCGCCGAATAGGGAAACACATGCAGCCATGGAATATTAATTTCACGAATAATCGACACAGAGTTTTCAAACATAACCATATCTTCTGTTGGGAAACCTGCAATAATATCAGCGCCAAAGCTTATCTCTGGCCGGGCCGTTTTCAGGCGCTCACATAGACGCACCACATCTGCGCGGCTATGGCGGCGTTTCATGCGTTTTAAGGTTAAATCATCCCCAGCCTGCAAGGATAAATGCAAATAAGGCATCATGCGCGGCTCTGTTGTTAATACCTCAAAAAGTCCTTCATCAACCTCCGCTGGGTCGATCGAAGATAGGCGAAGTCTGGGCAGATTTGGGACGAGTTTTAAAATACGGCGCACCAGATCTCCAAGCGGCGGAGTGCCTGGTAGATCGCCGCCCCAACTCGACAGATCAACTCCCGTTAAAACAACTTCCTTATAACCTTGCGCGCAGAGTGCTTTGACAGAATTGACAACCTCGCCCGCAGGCACACTGCGGGAATTCCCGCGCCCGTAAGGGATGATGCAAAATGTACAGCGATGGTCACAACCATTTTGAACTTGCAAAAAGGCACGTGTGCGGCTTTGGCTTTGGGTAATATTTTGATTGGCGCTGCCGATAAATTGCGGAGCAGTGGCAGTGACGCTCATTATATCATTGACGCGAATAGGCTCTGAGTGCGTTAGAAATTCAGGGTCGAAACTGGCAGGCTGCATTTTCTCATCATTGCCGATAACACGGTCAACCTCGGGCATCAGGGCAAACGCTTTCGGGTCGATTTGCGCCGCGCAGCCTGTAACAATAATCATAGCGTCTGGATGATCTCGGCGAGCTTTTCTGACTTGGCGGCGCGATTCTGCAACGGCCTCATTCGTCACGGCGCAGCTATTGATAATGATGCTATCTTTTAGCCCTGAATCGCGCGCATGGCCCGCCATGACATCGCTTTCATAGGCGTTGAGGCGGCAGCCTAATGTTATGACTTTGGGCGTTTCGGACATGGGAGGCTATGTGGGGTTATCGCGGCCTTACGTCAAGCGGCCTATTAAACGCACTTGAATTTTAAAAGAGAGGCTTTATGGGCAAGATATGCTGTCAACCTTCAAACATTTCATCCCGCTACCCTTACGCATAGGCATAAAATGGACGGGTTATGCAATCCAAGATATTATTGACCCTGTAAAAACAACGCGCGTTCCGCCAAGGCGCAAAACCTTTATTGGCGGCGGGGATTTTGCAGCTGTCGGGGATGGGTTTTTTGAAATTTTAAAACAATATGGCTTTCGGCCTGATATGACAATTTTAGAAGCTGGCTGCGGCCAAGGGCGTATGGCGCGGCCCATGGTAGATGTCTTAACTGGCGACTATCATGGATTTGATATTGATAAATCAGGCATAGAGTGGTGCAAGACGCAATATGCCGATAAATCCAATTTTCATTTTACACATGCCAATATTTTAAACGCACTGTATAATCCATCAGGCCTCATCACAGCCAAAGACTTCGCATTTCCTTATGATGACAACATATTTGATTGTGTGTTTTTAACGTCTGTTTTTACTCATATGTTTAAAGAGGATATTGACAATTACATGGCAGAAATTAAGCGCGTTTTAAAAACGGACGGACGCGCTTTAATCAGTTGGTATCTATGGGAAGATGGTTTGAAAAACCCAAAAATGGATTTCAGATTTTCTGTCGATAATGTGTCGCGCACCACGCTTAAACAAAACCCCGAAGCCGCTTTGGCATTTGATCTTTCATGGGTCAAAGCGCTATATGATACATATGATTTGGCCATTGAGGCGATAGAGCGCGGGAGCTGGTCTGGCGGGCCTGGCCGTATGGGTTTGCAAGACCTCATTATCGCGCGGCATAAAACTAACACGCCGGAGCTAGAGCATAAAGCCGTTTAAATCGTACCTTCGCTCTCTAACTCAACTGGCCCTGTCATAATCACATGGTCATCCGTTTCGCGCCATTCAATTAGCAAAACTCCGCCATCAACAATGACCTCAACCTTACGGTTCGTACGCTTTTGCCGAACGGCAGCCACCACCGCTGCGCAGGCGCCTGTTCCGCAAGCCAGCGTCATACCCACGCCGCGCTCCCAAACTTTCAAGCGGATTGTATCTTTATCTTTGACCTGCGCAAACCCCACATTGGCCTGTTCTGGAAATAATGGGTGAAACTCTATCATGGGGCCAACTTTATCAGGCTTGGCTCGTTCGAAATCTTCTACGAAAAACACGCAATGTGGATTGCCCATACTCACTGCGCCGGGGTTAGATAGAACGGGGTTGTCTATCGGCCCCACTTTGACATCAATGTGGTGCGTGTGCATAATTTCTTTGAGAGGAATTTGTTCCCAGTCTAATTTTGGCGGCCCCATATCGACGGCAATTTTCATATCACCTGCCGCAGCACATAGCAAAAGTCCGTCATTAGTTTCCACCACACAGCTATCGACATTCGCATCGCGCATATAAAGCCAGCTCGTTGTCCGCGTCGCATTCCCGCAAGCATCGACCTCAAAGCCTTTTTGATTGCGAATTTCCATGAAAATATCAGCCCCTGCCTGTTTAGGGCTGCGCAGAATAATAAGTTGGTCAGCGCCTTTGGGGCCCATAACGACGCTACCGGGCTTACATATCTCTATAACTTTCTCATCTGAGAGCTGGAATTGGGCATCTCCGCCAAATTCAGGGCGCGCATCGAAAACGGCAAAGCGGTTTCCTGCCCCGTTCATAATTAGAAACCGCATATTTTTCCTTTATTGCCGTAATGCATGGCTTGTACTTGCGCGATAAATCAGCTTTTATCACCCATAACAAAGATACTATAAATTATATATGGGGATTTAACCATGACAGTCTTAAATATCAACACGCAGCATAGCCGTAAAACACGTTTATTGCGGGCAACGGCATTCGGTATAGTCGTGGCGGTTTTGGCAGGTTGCGGGAATGATCTGGATAAAGCTGTCTCCGAAACTCTTATAAGCGGCTCTAGCGCTATCACATCACAGAAAGATAAAATGATTGAATATACGACCAAAGGTCAAACAGATGCCGACCATCTCTACCTAGAAGAGGTGCTTGGCGAAGCGGCCCTCTCGCAAGTGCAGACATGGAATAAATCAACCCTTGATCGCCTAACCGCCGATCCGCGCTTCAAAACCATGGAAGCCGAAGCTCTTGAAATTTTACAATCAAAAGACAAAATCCCTTTCGTAACTTATCGCAACGGGCAAGCTCATAATTTCTGGCAAGACGCTGATAGTGTGCGCGGGGTTTGGCGGCGTACGGATCTGGAGAGTTATTTATCTCAAACCCCCACATGGGAAACCGTCTTAGATATTGATGCTTTGTCAAAAGCAGAAGGTAAAAATTGGGTCTATAAAGGCAATAGCTGTTTGGCACCTGATTATGAGATTTGCATGGTCAATCTATCTGATGGCGGCAAGGACGCGGTCGTCCGCCGCGAGTTTAATAGCCAAACCAAGAGCTTTGTCGAAGATGGTTTTGTTACAGAAGAGTCCAAAGGGGCTGCGGCATGGCTGAATAAAGACACAATGATTATTGGTGTCGATTTTGGCGAAGGTACCATGACAGATTCGGGCTATCCGATGGTGGCAAAGCTATGGACGCGCGGCACGCCTCTATCCGAAGCTGTTGAAATTGGCCGCGGCCAACAAAGCGATGTTGGGTATTGGCCAGCCGTTATGGCGCTCTCTGATGGTCGCCGCGAAGCAGTATTATCGCGCTCCAAAACCTTTTATGATTCAGAGACATTCTGGGTTAAAATGGATAATAATGGCAGAGAGCTTATAAAATTCCCTATCCCAGATAAATCTGATCTGGGGGCTGAATTTAAAGGACAAATGCTCCTATCGCTCAATGAAGATTGGCGCGGATATAAAACAGGTGATCTTGTCAGTTTTAGCATTGATGAATTTATGGCAGATGGCCAAATTAAAGATATAAATTTAGTCTATAGTCCAGATGAAAAATCATCACTCAATGGCTACGGCGTTACCAAATCCAAAGTCGTAATGAGCCTATCAAAAGATGTCGCAGGCAGCGCCCATGCTTTTGACTGGGATGGTCAAAAATGGTCATCCACGCAGCTTGACTTTCCTGCAAATGGCGCCGTTAATATTGGCGCAACCAATGATAAAGAAGACATTGCCTTTATCAGCTCAGAAAGCTTTCTAACGCCAGATACGCTTTGGACATATAATACGAAAAGTGGTGAAAAAACGCGCACAAAATCGCTGCCATCATGGTTTGATGCCGATAAGATGGTCTCTGAGCAATTCTTTGCGACTTCCACGGACGGTACCAAAGTGCCTTATTTTGTTGTGCGCAATAAAGACACAAAAATGGACGGCACCAACCCAACATTGCTCTATGGATATGGCGGCTTTGAAATTTCACTCAATCCAGCTTATTCTGCAACGCGCGGTAAATTATGGCTAGAGCGCGGCGGAGTCTATGTGCTAGCCAATATTCGCGGCGGCGGGGAATATGGCCCGAAATGGCATCAAGCGGGTTTGAAAACAAACCGTCAGCGTATCTATGATGATTTTATTTCTGTCGCAGAGGATCTCATCGCTAAAAATATCACATCACCAAAACATTTAGGGGTTGAAGGCGGGTCAAATGGTGGTCTGCTAACGGGTGTAATGTACACGCAGCGCCCTGATTTATTTAATGCCGCGATTGTGGCCGTGCCGCTTTTAGATATGATGCGCTTTCATAAATTACTCGCAGGCGCGTCATGGATGGGAGAATATGGCAACCCAGATGATGACGCCGAAGGCAAATTCCTGCGGTCAATCTCACCTTATCACAATATTGACCCAGACGCCGATTATCCTGAAGTTTTCTTCATTACCTCCACCAAAGATGACCGCGTTCACCCTGGTCATGCGCGCAAAGCGGCAAAGCGGATGGAAGATCAAGGCCATGACTTCCTTTATTATGAAAACATAGATGGCGGCCATAGCGCAGCAGCAAACCTGAAAGAAACCGCCAAGCGTTTGGCGCTGCAACATACCTATTTGCTGCAAAAGCTTAAGGATGAACCGTAATTCAATTTCCGAACTGCGTAAAACTTTCAAGGGCGCTTGCGCAGCCTGCATAGCGCCCTTAAGCTTGTTTAGAAATTGAGGGGAAACCATGTTCAAGAAAATTCATGAAATACCATTGCTGGCGCTTGTTGTGCTGGCCGCTATTTTGGCCGTTGGCGCATGGGCGCTAGGCTTTTCAGCTTTAGCCGCGCCTATTCAAATGGGTGATACATATCTATTGCCCTCTATTGCCGAATTGGCAAAAGATGCGCTGTTTAAACCACTCAAGCCGCTTATGTATGCGTTGATTATCATGTCAATCGGATCATCTATCGCCATTTCACGCGGCGGGCTTGGGGCAAAATTTGCGCGGGTTTTAGTGTTTTTCGTTAGCTTCTCTTTGCTGGGCCTTGTCATTGCAATTATCTTTTTCAATCTCTTTTCAGGCCTGAACATTTTACCCGACCCGGCTAGTATTGGCGCAGGCAGCACAGATTTAAAGCAAACACCTTTCTTAAAGAAAATCTACGGCGTCTTTACATCAGAGTTGATGATGTCCATTTATGCAGGCGTCATTTTCGGGCAGGCTTTGAAACGGTTAGATTTAGGACAGCAAGCCGATAAAATCTCGGATTTATTTATTAAAGGCTTTCGCCAATTTCTACAATTTACAATTCCGCTCGCCGTATTTGGCTCTATCACACTCGCCTTAAGTGATGATGACGGCGTTGCGACCTTAGCGGGGCTTGCGAAAATTCTGCCGCCATATGTCTTATCTATGGCCATGATTTGGCTAGCTATGGTTGGCGTGACCACTCTCATACAAAAACGCGGTATCGGTTTTGTTTTGCGCGCGGTTCTGCCACAAGCCCTTGTCGCCTTTTCCACCTCAAGCTCCATCGCGACACTACCCGCAACCCGCGAGGCCTGTGACCAACTGGGCGCGGATGCCGATGAAGCTACACCGTTTTATACAATCGGCGCGACAATCAATATGGTCGGCACATGTATTGGGCTTTTACTTCTCTCGCTTTATACGATGAAAGCTTATGGCATTGATTTTGGCCTTGGCGACATGGTCGTTGTCGGTCTGCAATCTATGATATTTGCCACAGCGGCTGCGGGCACGCCCTCAGCCTCTATTGTGTTATTGCAAGATATTTTAATCAGCCAAGACGTATCTGCCGAATATGCGAGCTATGTGACAGCGCTTGTGATTACGATCGATACGCTTATTCTTGACCGTCTGCGAACGGTTTTAAATACGCAATCAGATTCGATGTCGACAGCCAATGGGCTTAAGCTCTATTACAAGACACCCAAAATTATATCTGACGACGTTTAAGCGCCTTTGAACATAAACTTGCCAAAATTTGTTTTTACCGCCAAGGTAAAGACAGTTTTGGGGAAGATATTATGTCATCAATTAAAATCACAGCACTTTGCGGTGCCTTATTAACCAGCCTTATTATATCAGCTTGTCAGCCTGCGGCGGTGAAACCTGCCGAAATTGAGCGCGATAAAATCAAAACCCTGTCTGTAACGGGTGTTGGCGAAGTACAGGTCATGCCAGACCTATTTGTGCTGTCGGGCGCCATCATCCAACAAGATAACACATCGCGTGAGGCGATGAATTCTCTGGCTGACATCGTAAATGCTATCCAAGATCGCGCGGCCACAAATACAGATTTAACCAGCCGCGACTTTAGCTTTGCCACGGTCAATACAACAGGCGTTAAAGACCCTGAATGCTTGCTGTTCAACCAAGAGGCTGACCGCACCAATTCGACATTGCGCAAAGGCGAAACGCGGGTCAAAAAACGCGTCTGCAAAGATATTTCACAACAAGCCAGTATTAGCTTCACCTTTACGGCTGGCCCGCCAAATATCGCTGGTGATATGCTTTCTGCCTTTTCCGAAAGCGGCGCGATACGCTTAACACTTGATGGTTATAAAATTAAAAATATCGATGAAATAGAATTACAAGCCGGAGAAAAAGCTGTTGCCAATGCGCGCGAAAAAGCTGACCGCCTCGCAGCCGCAGGCGGGGCTAAAATTACGGGCGTGGTGGATTTAAACTCATACCAAGCCACCTATAATCAACGCACGGCACGGCCGCCAAATATTAACACAAGCGGGGCGGGCGAGTCCTCGCAACTTGTCGATGGCGGCGAGCCTGTGGATGTGACCTCTATCAATCTTGAGGCAGGTTTGCAGACAGTTTCCGCGGCTGTGGCGCTGGAGTTTATCTATGAGTAGCCCGTTTTCTATAAGCCATTCAATAAAATATGCTGCATTCTGCCTAACCCTAAGCGCGCTTGCCGCATGCAACGCGCAATCCGATGCAAATTCTGTACGCTTAGATTTAGGAGATATTGAAGATTATCAAGATTTCCTTGAAGATCGCGGTGATGTCATCCTGCCCGTTCCGTTCAAACCTGAACCTTTATTCGTAAGCGCTATTGGGAAAGTTCAAGCACAGCCTGATATAGCCGTAATAACGGCAAAAATTACAGCCGAAGATAAAAACGAATCTCGCGCGATCCATGAAATGGGCGAGATTATCAACGCCATACAAACCGCCTTGCAAAATCGTCAAATTGAAACGGGATTTACAGCCATTAATTCTTCGCGTGAATTTGATGAACGTTGCCGCAATGAAAACCGATTTGCCCAGCGCCGTCATAATGAAATTCGCAATGATTATTACTTCAACCAACAACTTGAGCGCAAAGGTGATACAAAAACCAAACGCCGCGATCCTAAACCGCGCGTAGCCCAACAAGTCTGCTTTGCTCAAACCATCAAAGTCTCCACCCATATGGTTATCCGTATTCAGCCTGCCGACGCCGCAGGGGATGTGCTGCGCGCTTTATCAGATGCAGGCGCAGAAAATTCGCGGCTTTATGGCTATGATTTTACCAATTATGACGCGCTCTACCAAGACGCAGCGGATAAAGCCGTAAAACTAGCCCGTGAAAAAGCGCAAAGCGTGGCGCGCCTTGCAGGCGGAACATTGGGCGAGATTGAGAGTTTTTCCGTCAGCCCCCCAGATAGAACTGGCCGTTTTGGCCCCCAACCCAATGTCATTCGGCCTGCTAACCGTTATCAGGGACCAAAGGGGTCGGTCATTGATCGGCATATTGAAAGTTATGAAGACAATCCATCTTATCGTTGGAAATCTGGCCGCAGCGGTGGTGCCCGTAACGGCGAGATTGAGTATGAGTTAGATGAAATTGTTGTTACAGCAACAAGAAAAGCCCGCAACTCTATTGCCGCACCAGCTCCTAAGGTTGCCTTGGATGTACAAGATAATAATGCAAGCAGAGTAAATAACACTCAAGATATTTTGTCTAGCCCGTCTGGTAACGGCCCCGCTGGGTCACAATCAGGCAATAACACCAACGCGCTTTCCATCAGCCTTCTATCTGGCCCGCAGACGATTTCTGTGGCCGCAGAGCTTGGTTATCATTACGAAACCCCGCTCAACGGCAAAATCATTGTCGAACCAGATGATGAAAGTTAGGTTACAATCAGAGCTTGGCTAACGCTCTTTTAAGGCTTTGCCTTTACGAAAGAGCCTATGTTGAAAACGGCGCTTATCGGGTTAATAGGATTTGGGTTCATGTCTTTTGGGCTTACATCTTGTGGGTCAAGTCCTACCCGTGTAGATAAAACTCGCAATTACACGCCTATCCCCAAAGGCGCGCTTGCCCTGCCCGACCGCATAGTGTTTTCACAAAAAGACCCGCGCTGGGCGCATGAAAAACTTGGCCGTACAAAAACCGATACGCTCGGGACAGATGGATGCCTTGTCACCGCAACATCAATGGCTTTGGGGAATTTAGGCTTTGAAACAAACCCATCTGACCTGAATGCGCGGCTGACACAATCAGATAGTTTTACGCCGCGCGGTTGGCTGATCTGGGACGGCATACGTAAAGTGACAGATAATCGCGCTGAAGCGAAATTTTACAAAACAGTCGAAGCCCCGATCATTGAGCAATGTCTGGTCGATGGATATTATCCGCTTGTGCAATTTTATTTGCCTAATGGCCGCTCACATTGGGCGATGATTGTGCAGAAAAGCGAAAAAGGCTTTCATATGCGCGACCCGTTGCGGACATCTAAAAACCCGCTCATTTTCCCGCGTAACACAGAGGCCTTTAAAGCCATACGCTGTGTAGGTTTAAAGGCTTAAACACATCCTTTAAAAAAAGTTCTTGATTTGTTCTCATAAATCCTGTTTGATAAAGCAGCTATATTGCAAAGCTGTGAGGGCTTATAATGGTTGCACATATATGTACGGTTGCCTTTGAAGGCGCGGAAGCGCGCCGCGTTGATGTTCAGGTGCAAGTCATGAGCGCAGGACGGCAGTTTTTTAATATTGTTGGCTTGGCAGATAAAGCCGTCGCAGAATCGCGTGAGCGCGTCAGAGCCGCCTTTGCATCTTTAGGGCTACATTTGCCCGGTAAGCGTATCACAATTAATCTTGCACCAGCTGACCTTCCTAAAGAAGGCGCGCATTATGACTTACCGATTGCCCTTGGCCTATTGGCGGCCATCGGCGCGATACCAGCAGATGCGATTGATGGATTTACAGCCATAGGCGAGCTTGCGCTTGACGGCACGATTGCCGCTGTACCAGGCGCGCTACCCGCCGCGATTATGGCAAATCATCATGGTATGGGACTCATTTGCCCCGAGCCCAATGGGGCAGAAGCGGCGTGGGCGGGGGATATGCCTTTGCTCGCGCCGCAAAACCTTGTGCAATTAATGAATCACTTTAAAGGCACGCAGCTTTTACAGCCCCCTGTGATTGGTGATGTCAAAGCCCTTGAACATATTTTGGATATGCGTGATGTGCGCGGGCAAGAAACCGCCAAACGCGCGCTTGAAATTGCCGCGGCGGGCGGTCATAATTTACTGATGGTTGGCCCGCCCGGCTCTGGGAAATCCATGCTCGCAGCGCGTATGCCGGGGTTACTACCGCCGCTATCTACCGAAGAATTGCTTGATGTATCTATGGTGCATTCCGTGGCGGGCCTATTAGAGCGCGGGGAATTATCGCGCGCACGGCCATTTCGCTCCCCGCATCACAGCGCCTCTATGCCTGCCATGGTTGGCGGCGGTGTCAAAGCCAAACCCGGCGAAGCCTCATTGGCCCATCGCGGGGTTTTGTTTTTAGATGAATTACCAGAATTTACCCCGCAAGTCTTAGATAGCTTGCGGCAGCCTTTAGAAACGGGTGAAATATCCGTAGCCCGCGTCAATGCCCATATTACCTATCCTGCCAGATTTCAGCTTATAGCGGCAATGAATCCCTGCCGCTGCGGAACAGGCGGCACAGATGGTATTGCCTGCCGCCGCGGCGTGCGGTGCGCTGCAGATTATCAAGCGCGTGTCTCTGGGCCTTTTATGGACCGCATTGATATTCAAATCGACGTGCCTGCGGTCACGCCTGCTGATCTCGCCTTGCCTCCTTCCAAAGAAAGCACAGCAGACATTGCAGCGCGCGTTTTAATGGCCCGCAAATTTCAACATAATCGTAATGGCGGTTTAACGAATGCAGAATTACCGCAAGATAGGCTTGATGATATTGCACAACCCGACGCAGAAGGCCGCAAGCTATTAATTCAAGCTGCAGAGACATTAGGGTTAACAGCGCGCGGCTATCATCGTGTTTTACGGGTGGCACGCACATTAGCGGATTTAGCAGGCTCAGAGCACATTCACAGATTGCACATTGCAGAGAGTTTGGCTCATCGCCGCTCTAAAAAAGGCCTTATAACAGGCTCTGCAAACACAGTAACATCACCGCGCAAACCGCGAAACCCTTATTATTCATCTTAACAAAACCTTACCAGAAAGCTGCGAAAACTGTAAAAAAAGCTAAGTTTGGTAAGACATTTTTTATACTAAACCTTCACATTCATCTTGAGACACACATCTCTATCTTGAGAGGTAGAGTGAACCGAGGATGTATTTATGGCGCCAGATGATATTTTTGCCGCACAATTTTGGCCGTGGCCTGATCCAGCGATAAAGCGTGACAATCAAGGTCGTGTTTTATTCGTGAATGCCGCATTTTTACAACTCTATGGCGGTACAGTCCAAGACTGGACAGGGCACGTGATTGGTGGATGGCCTGCCCCGCAAGGCCCTGGACAACCTTATCGGTTTGAAACCCGTATATCCGTACCGCATGACACAGCGGAACAAGTCTATGATTGGCTGGAAATGACATTGGCCGATGGCAATGCTTTTGCTCTTGCGCGAAATGTCACAATTTTTGCGCAAAGCCCTGTCACGCAGCCTATGGCCGCGCAAATCGCAGCTGAACGGCCCGTGCAAGACAGTCAAATGGAAACGGGACAGATTGCAAACACTCAAACCACAGAGCCTCACATAGCGGCAGATATGGCTGCGCCAACACATGACACGCAAGTTATGTCCGCGGAAGATACAGCACAAGCGCCTGAGTTTGAACATTCCAGCTATGAAGCGCCGACATATGAAGCCCCTGCCTATGAGGCGCCAGCCTATGAAGACACACTGGCAGAGGAAATGACACACACGCCGCAAAATTTAGAACCTAGCGCATCACATGAACCTGTCATCTTTGCCGAACATGTTGCTGAACCCGTCATCTCAACAAACGAGCTTCACACAGAACCTGTTGGCGGCACGCAACCAGCCCCGCAAGTGAATGAACAGATACAAGCTGTGGAAACAACGCCAATCCAAGCCAGCACACCGCCTGTGCAAAACGCGGCTCTGAATACATCAAATGACCCAGATAGAGCCTATGAGCGCCGCGCTTTACCGCTCGAAAATGAAAATGCTGTCTTGGGCAATAATTGGCGCGATGCCGTCATTGCAAAAGCTGTCGGCGCGGATATCCAGCCTGCGGCTGAAGCTGATATGGCCCAATCTTCAACGCCCCAAGCGTCTCTTGCCGCGCAAGGCGGTGACGATCCTCACGGGCCAAAGCGTATCTTGCTAGCCGAGGATAACGCAATCAATGCCCTGTTAACACGAACTTTGTTAGAGGCCGAAGGCCATACAGTTGAAACCGTACAAGACGGACAGCTCGCCGTAGAGGCGATGAAAACATCAACCTATGACCTTATCTTTATGGATATGCGTATGCCTAATATGGATGGGTTAGAGGCCACACGCAAAATCCGTACACTGCCAAATGTCAGTAAACATCTGCCCATTATTGCCCTAACAGCCAATGCCTTTGACGATGATCGCAATGCCTGTTTTGATAGCGGTATGAATGACTTTATGACCAAGCCCGTATCCGCTGAGGAACTCTCTGAAATGGTAACGCAATGGACAGGGCCAAAAGAAGACCGCATGGCCAGTTAATATACGCTATAAACTGCGTAAATAACTGACAAAATCTTTGCACCTTGCCCCGAATAGAGGCAAGGTGTTTTCATGAATACATCACAAAACCCGATAGAAAAACCAAGTTGGTTAGAGGTTTTTAAATCCTATTTGAAACCGAAAATGCTAGGCATGATGTCACTCGGTTTTGCCTCTGGCTTACCCTATATGCTGATATATTCGGAACTTGCCTTTTGGATGAAAGAAGAGGGCGTTGATCTAAAAATTATAGGTTTTTTTGCTTGGATTGGGCTGGTTTATACGTTGAAGGTTTTATGGGCACCTTTGGTCGATAGATTGGAAATCCCATATCTGACACGGACATTAGGGCAAAGGCGCTCTTGGATGCTCATCGCAATATTAGGCACCATTCTTGGCGCTATTATCATTTCCGCGTCAAACCCTAGCACTTCCGTTTTACAGATTGCCATTGGCGCTGTTATATTGGCAACCTCTGGCGCAACATTAGATATATCTATTGATGCATGGAGGATTGAAGCCGCGCCAGGTGATGATCAAACAAATATGGCCGCCACCTATGTATTAGGTTATCGAATTGCGATTTTTGGGGCTGGTTTATCTTACATTGTTGCAGGGTTCACAAATTGGAACATAGCTTATGCGGTCATGGCCATGATATTAGCCATAAATGGCTCTGTTATCTTTTTTATTCAAGAACCTTCAAGGCAAACACGGCGCAAAGCTATGACTTTAACTGATGCCGTGACCGAGAATATTGTAAAGCCTTTTTTAGGCTTTGTGGCAAAATTAGGAAGCTGGACACCCATAGTCTTTTGCCTTGTTGCCACCTATTTAATAAGTGACAAAACCATGGGGCCAATGGCAAAACCGATGTATCAATCCATCGGGTATTCAGAAATACAAATTGGTCTTATCTCAAGTACATTTGGCCCATGGCCTGTAATTTTTGGAGGCTTCGCCGCAGGAGCAATTTCTATTAAATTTGGTTTGATGCGTTGCTTGCTAATCGGGTCTATTTTAATGGTCATTACAAACGGGGCCTTTGCCTGGCTATCGACCGTGTCTGAACCCAAAACATTATATTTGTTTGTGACAGTTGGCGCGGATAATTTAGCGCAAGGTTTTGCCGCTACTATTTTTATCGCCTATTTGTCCTCTCTTTGTGATTTGAAATTTGCGGCAACGCAATATGCGTTTTTAAGTGCTATGTTTAATCTTGTCGGTAAAAGCCTGTCTGGATTTACGGGTATCATGGCAGATAAGATGGGATTTGAGGTCTTTTTTGTCTTTTCCGCAGCATTAGGCATGCCTGCCATTATTTTAGCCCTTATTATTATGACTTTGGGGCCAGATACCGCAAAAGGCATTCGGCAAGAAACTCATTCTCAAAAAGACTCTGTGTAAACTCGGTTTAAGCTTGCACCCTACCTTAATATAGGCAATTTTCGGCGCAATTATGACAGCTCAAACGCATACAGATAGTAAGGCCCGTCAACAGGCTAAACTCACCCCGATGATGGCACAATTCCTAACCATCAAAGCTGAAGCGGGGGAGG
This sequence comes from uncultured Caulobacterales bacterium, assembly GCA_937929915.1. GTDB lineage: Bacteria > Pseudomonadota > Alphaproteobacteria > Caulobacterales > Maricaulaceae > Litorimonas. The sequence continues at coordinate 181,286 of CALFUN010000007.1, forward strand.
ACGTTTTATTATTTTACCGCATGGGGGATTTCTATGAATTATTTTTCAATGATGCCGTAAGAGCTTCCGCTGCGCTCGACATTGCCCTGACAAAACGTGGTAAGCATAATGGCACAGATATTCCCATGTGCGGCGTACCTGTCCATGCCTCTGAAACCTATTTACAGCGTCTCATAAAAAAGGGATTTCGGGTCGCTGTATGCGAGCAAACCGAAGACCCGAAAGACGCCAAAAAGCGCGGGTCTAAATCTGTTGTGCGGCGCGAAATTGTGCGGCTGGTCACCCCTGGTACATTGACCGAAGATAATTTACTCGATGCGCGCGGACGGAATATTATTCTTGCACTATCCAAATCATTATCTGGCGACCACGCATTAGCATGGGCAGATATTTCCGATGGTTTATTTCAGCTATACGCTCTGGCTGAAACCCGTCTTGCCGGGGAAATCGCGGCGCTGGCTCCGCGAGAATTACTCTTACCTGAAAGCCTCTATCAAAATGCAGAATTCATGCAGAGCTTACCATTGGACGGGGTGGCTTTAACCCCGCAACCCAATGTAAAATTTGATGCACGCGCAGGTGAGCGGCGGTTAAAAGATAGATTTTCTATTGGCAGTCTTGAAGGATTAGGCGATTTCTCGCGTGCTGAAATTTCAGCCGCTGGCGCTTTACTCGATTATTTGGAACTCACTCAAGCTGGCTCCCCTGTTCAACTCTCGGCCCCGCAACAAACCCAAACAGCGGGTTTCCTTGCAATAGATTCGGCCACACGCGCAAGCCTTGAAATTGACCGCACCCAAAAGGGGGCGCGAAAAGGCTCCCTGCTCTCAGTTATAGACCGCACCATTACAGGGGCCGGCGCACGTGAACTATCCGACCGTCTTAACCGGCCGCTGATAGATTTACAGACCATTAAGTCACGCCATGACGCCGTCGCCTTTTTCATAAGCGAGGCCGATATTCGCCGAAAGCTTCGCGGACATCTGCGTGCCTGCGGGGATATGGGGCGCGCGGTATCGCGCATCGCTCTGGAGCGCGGAGGGCCGCGTGATTTACGCGTGATTTGTGATACGCTTTCAGAATGCGAGATTATTAATTCTGTATTCGCGCAAAATCCAAACCTAAAAGTCGCGGATAATATTACCCGCGCTCTTGATGCTATAAGCCAAGCGGATAAAGCCGAACTTGCGACCTTACGCCGTGATATAGATAAAGCCTTTACAGTAGATGTGCCAATGCTGGCACGCGATGGCGGCTTTGTTGCAGCGGGCTGGCGGCCAGAAATCGACCAACTAAAACAATTACGCGATGATAGTCGCCGCATTGTTGCAGGCTTGCAAGCCGATTACGCGCGTGTCGCCGAAATCCCAACGTTGAAAATAAAGCATAATAATGTGCTCGGTTACTTCATTGAGGTAACTCCAAAATATGCCGATGCGATGCTCTCCAAAGGCCCAGAAAGTCCGTTCATTCACCGTCAAACCCTTGTGAGCGCTGTACGCTTTACAACGACAGAATTGGCCGAATTAGACAGTAAAATATCAGGCGCAGCAGATAAAGTTCTGGCTTTAGAACAAGCCGTCTTTTTAGAATTTGCAACGCGTACTCGCAGCCTATCTGAGCCTATTCGTGACGCGGCGCGCGCATTGGCACGGCTTGATGTGCAAGCAGCTTGGGCGCTTTGGGCCGAAGAATCAAACGCCATTCGCCCTGATATGCGCGATGATTTTACATTCCACATAGAAGGCGGACGTCATCCTGTTGTCGAAGATGCTTTAATCAAATCAGGTGATGCTGGCTTTACCGCCAATGATTGCACCTTAGATGCCGCGATAAGCACAGCCCCGCGCCTGACGTTAATTACTGGCCCCAATATGGCCGGAAAATCAACTTATCTTCGCCAAAATGCTTTGATATTTATACTCGCACAAGCTGGCGGATATGTACCTGCGCAAAGTGCAATTATTGGTGTCGCAGATCGGTTATTTTCACGCGTTGGCGCATCGGACGATTTATCAAAAGGACGCTCAACATTCATGATAGAAATGATCGAAACGGCAGCCATCCTTAATCAAGCCACACAAAGAAGCTTTGTGATTTTAGATGAAATTGGACGCGGTACGTCAACATTTGATGGCTTATCTATAGCTTGGGCCACAGCAGAGCATTTGCATGCTGTGAATAAATGCCGCGCATTATTTGCGACACATTATCACGAATTGACAGATTTAATAACAGCCCTAGACGGCGCAGAAAACGCATCTTTGCGTGCTAAAGAATGGAATGGCGATCTTGTGTTTTTGCATGATGTCAAAGCAGGGGCAGCCGATAAATCTTACGGCATTCAAGTCGCCAAACTTGCAGGACTGCCTTTCGCTGCCGTAACCCGCGCGCATGAAGTTTTAACCAAACTCGAAAACGAAGCGCAAACCACACAGCCATCTATTCAGGCGCTCCCGCTTTTTTCTGTCCGCCCAGAGCCCGCGCCGTCAAAGCCCTCCGAGATCGAAACGGCCTTACGTGATTTAAACCTTGACGACATCTCTGCGCGCCAAGCCCTTGATTTACTATATGAGCTTCGCGCGAAATTAGGCAGTCATTAAATGTCAAATCCTGCATTTAATATAGGTTTTGATATAGATGCGTTAAACCAGCAACTTGCATCTATTGTGAAAGAGAAAACCGCCTCTGCGCGCGCGGATATTCTAAATATATTTAAACCTCATTTTCATGCAGCTTTGGCTTTAGCGCGAGAAAAATTTGAACATGGGCGCTTGGACGGATTAGAAACAGCAAGATTAATTTCTGCTATACATGATGATTTAATTACCGCGCTATTTCATTTTACAACAACACATATTGTAACCTCTGAAAACCTAACACGCGGCGAGCATATTTCAGTCTGCGCAGTTGGCGGTTTCGGACGCGGGGAAATGGCACCGCAAAGCGATGTAGATTTATTATTCATTTTATCGAATAAAAAAGGGTCGGCTTATACAGAAAGCCTCATTGAATATATGCTATATATGCTCTGGGATTTGGGCCTAAAAGTCGGTCATGCCGCACGGACAATCGAGCAATCCATCAAGCTTGCCAAAGACGACCAGACGATATTAACGGCTCTGCTAGATCAACGATTTTTATGCGGAGATGTAGAGCTAGCGGCAAGTCTTAAAAAACAATTTCGTAAAGACATTACGCGCGGAGCGGGGCGCGCTTATATTGCGGCAAAATTAGAAGAACGTGACTTGCGCCATGCCCGCGAAGGCAATTCACGCTACGTGATTGAACCGAACATTAAAGAAGGTAAAGGCGGGCTTCGGGACTTGCATGTTTTGTATTGGATTGCTCGTTTTTTAGATAAGAACGGACGGATTACGGACCCTCAACGCGCACAAAGTTACGTAGATATGGGTTTGTTTAATAACCATGCCGCCATGCGCTTTCGCCGCGCCGCAGACTTTCTTTGGCGTACTCGCATTTGGCTACATTATGAAACAGGCCGCCCGACCGAAACTTTATCTTTTGACAAACAAGTTATTTTAGCTCGAAAAATGGGGCAAGCTTCAGGGGCTGTTGAAGTCGCCGTGGAACGTTTCATGCGTGAATATTTCACCAATGCAAAAGATGTTGGAGCCTTAACCCGCATTGCCTGCGCAAAACTGGAAGAGCAAAAATCCATTCGTCTGCCCAAAGGATTAGATGCTTTACTGCCTGGCTCTCGGCGAAATTTAAAGAATAAAGCTTTAATGCTAGATCATGGCCGCTTATCTTTTTCTGACCCATTGCTCATAAAAAATGATCCATCCATTATCATGCAATTATTTGAAACGGCAGGACGGCGAAATATTGATATTCATCCCAATGCTTTCACGGAAATAGATTTTCGGCAAAATTTAATAGATGCTGATTTTCGGCGAAACCCTGAGAATTCACGGCTATTTCAAAAGACATTGCTAAAAGCAAAAGCCCCTTATGCTACGTTACGCGCCATGAATGAAGCGGGCGTATTAGGGCGATATTTAATTGAATTTGGCGGAATTGTTGCGCGCACACAATTTAATATGCACCACGCTTATACAGTTGATGAACACACATTAAGACTTGTCGATAATTTTGATGACTTAAGGAAAGGACGCCTTGAAGAAGACAACCCGCTAGTTACAAATATCGTTAAAACATTTAATACAACACACGTTTTAATCATGATGTTAGCCTGCTTACTGCATGATACGGGTAAAGGCCAAGGTGATCAATGTATAGAAGGTGCCCAGCTTGCACGGCGCGCCTGCCGCCGTTTGGGTATGTCACAAGAGGTGACAGATACGGTCGCATGGCTTGTGCGCCGCCATTTAGATATGAGCGAAACGGCCCAAAGGCGCGATATATCTGATCCTGAAACTATCGCAGAATTTGGCGCACTGGTTGGGTCACAAGACAGGTTGGAGCTTTTATTTGCCTTAACAGTTGTCGATATTCGCTCAGTCGGCCCCGGAATTTGGAATGAGTGGAAGGGCGTATTACTCCGGAATTTATTTACGGCTACGGCAAATTATTTAAAAGGCCGCACAGACCTTGCCCCGGCGGCGCGGGCCAATGCTATCAAAGAACAAATGTTTGAGAAAGTTCGACCTGAAATATCCGACCGTATCAAAGTCATCACCGATGACCTACCTAATCAATATTGGCTGAACTTCAACATGGCAACGCTCTTACGCCATGTGCGTTTCTATGACGGCGTTATCCAAAATGACGAGCATATCGCCGTGCAAAGCCGTCTTAACCGCGTGAGAAATATTACGGAGCTTTGGGTTTTGACCCAAGATCGCCTTGGCTTATTTGCGGATTTAACCAAGGCCATAGCCAGTAGCGGGGCCTCTATTTCTGGCGCGCATTTACATACGGCCAGTTCGGGCCGTGTTATGAATGTATTTTACCTACATGGCGGGGATGGCTGTGCTTACGGTGAAAATAGCCCGCATCTGATTGACACATTACGCCGCAGAACTTTAGCAGCCGCCAAAGATAAAGTGGATGAGCTGACAATTCCAAAGCCAATTCAATCTCTTCGAGCGGGCGCAATTCCCGTCCAGCCCATAGTTAAATTTTTAGATAGCGCCTCTGGTGATTTAACCATCATTGAAATTAAAGGGCGCGACCGCCCGGGGTTATTATATAATCTTGCCAGCTTGATGAACGAAGAAGCCTTAGATATTTACTCCGCACATATTGAAGTTGTTGGAACAACCGCCATAGATGCTTTTTATGTGCGCGCCCGAAATGCCAATGGCACCTTATCAACGGCAAGGCGAAAAGCTCTAAAAGCACGTTTCATAGAGATCTTAGATATTGATAAAACAGAAAAAAGCGTAGCGTAATGCGGTTATTGCGGTCCACAGCCATCATTGCTTCGCTAACATTGATTAGCCGCTTATTGGGCTTTGTGCGCGATGTATTAATTGCCAATTTCTTTGGTGCAGGCTTTATTTCAGATGCTTTTTTCACAGCCTTTAAACTCCCAAATGTCTTTAGACGTATGTTCGCAGAAGGCGCATTTAACGCTGCATTCGTCCCGCTTTATGCCAAACGCATAGAGCAAGACGGTCAGCAAAGCGCCGATAATTTCGCCAGTGAAACGGCCAGTGTTTTATTCTTTTTTGTGGCCTGTCTTGTCATAGCCTTTGAGCTTACCATGCCATTTTCATTAAATATCATTGGGAATGGTTTGGATAAAACCGTCAATGAAAGCGGTATCACGACATATAATTTGGCCGTAATTTACGCACAAATTACTATGCCTTACCTACTATTTATGTCGATGACAGCCATGTTTTCAGGGGTGTTAAATACGCGCGGTTTTTTTGCCCTTGCCGCAGGCGTTCCAATTATCCTTAATCTCTTTATGATTTCCGCCTTAACAATCACGCCTATATTTGAACTCTCGCAAAGAGAGACGGGCTACGCCCTTACAGCCGCGATCACCTTGTCGGGCATCGTGCAAATGGCAATCGTGTATTGGGGGTGCCTCAGAGCTGGCGTTCAAATAAGGCCAAGACTGCCGCGCTTAACGCCGGGTGTCAGGCGGCTAATTACGCTAGGTGTCCCTGGTTTAATTTCTGCGGGCATCACCCAAATCAACCTCGTCGTTTCGCATATGATAGCCACTCATCAAGAAGGGGCGGCAAGCTGGCTAACTTATGCAGATAGGCTTTACCAACTCCCGCTTGGCATGATTGGTATTGCCATGGGCGTTGCCTTATTACCTGCATTGTCACGCAGGCTTCGCGCAGGTGATGAGAGCGGGGCCAATACATCAATGAACCGCGGAATAGAGATAGCGGCATTTTTAACCCTCCCCGCCGCTTTTGCCTTATTTGTCATTCCCAGTTTTTTGATTAGCGGATTATTTGAACGCGGCGACTTTACAGCAGATACCACGCTGCAAGTTGCGAAAGCTCTGCGCTTCTTTGCGCTTGGCCTACCAGCCTTTGTTCTCATTAAAGTGCTAACCCCCGCCTTTTTCGCCCGCGAAAATATGCGAACACCCATGTATTTGGCAGGGCTATCGGCCAGTATAAATGTGAGCCTCGGTTTGTTTTTATTCTGGCGCATCGGGTTTGAAGGCCTGGCTCTCGCCACAACTATCGCCGCTTGGGTCAATGTAGTCGGGCTTGGCTTTATTTTATTACGAGATAAAAATTTAATCATAGATGACAGGTTGCGCACGCGCATACCACGCATATTGCTTGCGAGCGGGCTGATGGGGTTTGCGCTTTGGGCCGCAATTCCCTTTTTCCCAGACCTCTCCCAATCTCATATCTTGATGGATCTGTTATCACTCATCGTAATTAGCGGAATTGGGCTTATTGTCTATGTCATCGCAGCTTCGCTCTTGCAGGCCTTTGGTTGGCGCGATATACGCGACGCAGTTTCAAAGAAAGCCCAATAGATTTAATGCCCAAGAAATTTTATAATGTCAGGACATGACGTGAGTGATACATATCAAGGCCCCAACCGCGTTTTTTCTGGCGTCCAGCCCACAGGTGCTTTGCATCTTGGCAATTACCTTGGCGCGTTAAAAAAATTCGCCATTTTGCAGCATGATATGGAATGTGTGTTTTGCATTGTCGATCTACACGCCATTACAACCCCGCAAGACCCAAAATTACTCGCCGATCAAACACGTCATATCGCGGCCGCATTTCTGGCCTCTGGTGTCGATCCCAAAAAAGCGATTGTCTATAATCAATCATCCGTGCGCGCGCATACAGAGCTTGCTTGGTATTTTAACTGCGTGGCGCGTATTGGCTGGCTTAACCGTATGACACAGTTTAAAGACAAGGCTGGCAAAAATTCTGAGAAAATGTCCGTTGGATTATATGATTATCCCGTCTTACAGGCCGCCGATATTTTAGCCTTTAAAGGCACGCATGTCCCCGTTGGCGAAGATCAGAAACAGCATTTAGAGCTTTCACGTGATATTGCCCAAAAATTCAACCATGATTATGGCGTGCCGCATTTTTTCCCGCTCCCTAAGCCGCTTATCAAAGGCCCTGGCGCAAAGGTTATGAGCTTGCGGGACGGGACAAAGAAGATGTCAAAATCTGACCCATCCGATGCTTCGCGCATTAACCTAACAGATAGTGCAGATGTCATTGCAAAGAAAATTCGTAAGGCAAAAACAGATTCGGGCACTGTGCCTGAAACGACAAAAGAGCTAGAGGCGCGGCCAGATGTTGCAGGGTTAGTCGCAATATATGCGGCGCTGGCCAATATATCCGAAGCCGATGTTTTAACCCAGCATGCAGGCGGGCAATTCGGCCCATTTAAACAAGCCTTAGCCGATATAGCCGTTGACGTCTTAGCGCCCATCACGGATTTAATGAATCGTTATTTAGCAGACCCTGATGAGCTCGATAGGATGTTATCACGGGCGGGCGATCAGGCCGCGCAAATTGCAGATCCCATTGTTGCTGATGTACGGCGTATCATCGGGTTTAGGGGCGCTTAAGTGAAAGGTTTTCTATGAAACATCATATATTCATCACGGCTTTGATGTTACTTCCCTTAGCCGCTTGTTCAGAACAAGACGCGCACATACACACACCCAAGACCGTTAACGCCGCTATATCAGAAGGCATCTTGGTCACAGATCCATATGTCCTGCCCCCATTTCCGGGCAGAGATGTTGCAGCAGGGTTTTTTGAAATAAAAAATACAGGCCCCGCAGATCGGTTATTATCAGTCAGCAGCCCTGTCAGCGACACTGTAGAAATTCATAATCATATTGAAGATGACGGCATCATGCGTATGCGCCGTATTGACAGTGTGGCGTTAGAGACAAATGATGTAGTAACATTCAAACCCGGTAGTTATCATTTAATGATGTTTGGGGTAGAGTTTGAAGAGAGCCAAAAAACGGTCGACATCACACTGAATTATGAAAAGGCTGGCTCTGTCACTTTGACGGTTCCCATTCAACGCGATGATGACGATGACGAAACAGAGACGACCGAGCAAGAAACACACGGCTCTGCGAGTCATTATGGGTCAGATACAGAGCCCGATAATGGTTCTGAAAAGACAAAAACTCACGGCTCTGGTGATTAACGAAACGACAGATCTTGACCATTTGCTAGTTGGTGTAAAATACGCTTTTGTTCCTCACGAAAATTCTCATAACGCGCCAATATACTAGGATGGGTGTTCGCTGTATTTTGTAGGTTGTCATGCGGATGGCTTGCATCGCGCCAAAACTCTATCGCTCGGTCAATATTCAGTCCCGCATTTTGCATCAGGACAAGCGCCATACGGTCTGCTTCAAGCTCCAACTCCGCGGATGGGACACGTTGGATATGATCTGCAATCACATGCGCCATTTCATGCGCTAAAACTAAAGATAAGTTCACATCATCACCGACAGTTTTCATCAAGCTCGACGTAATAAAAACACCTGTTCCATCTGTGTGCCCATTCATATTTTCGGAGAAAACAACTGAGACTGGAATATTGCAAGCCGTTTGGGCGCGCAGTTTTGTATCATAGGTTTGGCCTTGCGCCGACTGTAATCTGATGCGGGTTTGCCCGCCATTAAATGCATTGCGAGCTAAGGCCTTGTAGAAACGATCTTGGGCCGTTCTATTTTCAATGCCTTTATTGTTAATGGCAATAATTTGGTCGCCTTCTTGAATTTGCGCCGCATGCGCGGGAGAGCCTCTGCGAACGTTACGGATAAACACACCCGTTTCCGGCAAGCCTAAAAACTCTTGCGCCATCATGCGGATATGCGGCGGGTAATCATCTAAGCTATGCACAATAAATCCAGGGTCGCGCTCCGTTTTTGGACAAAGTTTTGCATTGGCAAGACGTAAAGGCGCCTGCAATCGAATGACGCGGTCATTTAAATCTTTATAGTCTTGTAGTACATCCGAAAAGTCTGTGTCATCTGGACGCGCGGGCGTATCTATGCCCGAGACAGTATCTTGGGGTAAGGCTTGCTCACTCACACCGTGCATAGGCGCTTTTATTTTATGAAGCTTGCACGCGGTTAAGGCCAAAGTGAGCATGCTGCATATAAGGGCCGTCTGCACTACACCCATTTTCATGCCAACCATTTTCATATCAGCCATTTTAAGATTTATTTTTTTCAGCCGATGTCAGGAAATTGGGCAAGAGTAACACGTCTGCTTTTTGTTTCTCTTTAATTTCGTCTCGCGTGGCCGCAAGTCTTAAAAACCGATCAGGAAATGTCGGGTGAGATTTTGCCCGCGCAACACTTTTCGGACTCACAACGGATAATCGCCGCCAGAAATTTTCAACCTCATCTGGCGAATATCCCGCACGGACTTGATAATATAGACCGACATAATCCGCTTCGGATTCAAATCCCCGCGTAAAGCGCGTTGCATTTCCAGATAAAATACGGTTACCCAAAATTTTACGAATATGTCCCATCGAGTTATGGGCAAGTTCATGACCAACAATCATGGCAAGCTCATCATCATTCGCTGCAAAATTCATCATGCCTGATGTCACAGTAATATTGCGCCCATCAGCATAAGCATTAATAGCAATGCTAGAGCGCAAACGTACATTATAGCGGCAAATTTCATCAGCGGTAATTGGCACAGATTGTATCTGTCCGCCCCGCATAATATTGAGGTTTATCTCATCATTGGCTTCAAGTTGCTGCCAAAATTTTTCATCTACCTCTCGAGCAGGTTGCCCCTCGCTATTTAGCAAAATATCCCCTGCCCGAAGGCCCGCCTTATCTGCTGGAGAGCCAGGAATAACATGCAGAATACTCGGCTGCTCTTGCGCGCCTAGAACGCGCATGCTGGCATCTTTGAGCGTTTTATCATAGCTGCGGATATAATGCGTTTTCACGCCAATCCCAGGGCGTATTTTTCCGCATAATATAGAGTTTTTTTCAATGATGGGCCAACTGACATTCATCAAACGCGCCGTGTCGCTTTGAATTTGTTTAAGCACAAATTCTTGTTGCTTAATTTTTTCCGCATCAAGCGCCGTCTGACTGACATCTGGCAGGCGCGTGGCAACGCTCGCACATGCCGATAAAACCATCGGAAGGGTTAAAATAGTGGCCAAGACAGCCGAAAGACGCATAGAGTTTTTCATAACCCTACAATGCAAATTCATGAGGCTGTGGTCAATCATCCATATGATACCTCGCGCATATGTTAGAATTCCCTCTTGAATAACACACAAATCATCGCCAAATAACAGATATGTTTATACAAACCGAAGATACGCCAAACCCAGCCACGCTTAAATTCCTGCCGGGCAGGGATGTTACAGGGCCAAATAATCCGCCGCGTGAATATACGCGCGGAGAGGATGTGGCTCGCGCGCCTCTCGCAGAAATGCTATTCATGATTCCAGATGTCGCGCGAGTTTTTTTTGGCGCGGACTATATTTCCGTCACGCGCGGTGAAGACGCACAGTGGAAACACCTCAAGCCCGCCATTTTGGGCGCTATTATGGATTTTTATGTCGCAGGCGGCATGCCATTATTAGATCAAATCGCTAGCAGCGACGTTGAAGACCGCGTATATGAAGGCGAAACTCTGGAAATTGTCGAACAAATCAAAGAGTTGATAGAGTTACGCGTACGCCCAGCCGTAGCCCAAGATGGCGGCGATATTGTTTTCAAACATTTTGATGATGATGACGGCGCGGTTTATCTAGAAATGCGCGGCGCATGTGCGGGATGCCCCAGCTCAACAATGACACTTAAACACGGCATTGAAAACCTATTGAAACATTACGTTCCCGAAGTGACCCGCGTGGAACAAACTGGCGCTTACTAGATCATGATTATTCTGGGCCTTGATACGACAGGGCCGCATTGCAGCGTCTCGATTGTTGATGAAGCTTGCATTCGCGCGCATATCTCTATGCCAATGACTCGCGGCCACGCAGAAGCCCTCGCGCCAATGGTGACAAATGCGCTTAAATCCGCACATCTATCCCCCGCAGACATAGACAAAATTGCCGTTTGCACAGGGCCGGGCAGTTTTACAGGGCTGCGGGTCGCGCTCTCTTTTGCCAAAGGGTTTGCCTTGCCGCGTAAACTGCCTGTAATTGGCTTACCATCCCTTGCAATATGGGCGGCAAATTTTGATCCAAACGGCCAGAAAAACCTTATCTGTATATCCGATGTCAGACGGAACGAATTATGTTGGGCTGCCATATTTAAAGGTAAGCTTCTGCAAACTCCAATCACGCAGCCCGCAAATATAGCCCGCGCTGCAATCAAAGCCTTTAACCCCGACCATATTATTGAAGACCATGTTGTTGACACCCGCATCCTAGCTTGGCTCGCAGCAGATTTATCACCTGTAAATTATCCTGCCGAACCGCTTTATTCGCGCGGCCCTGACGCAAAACTACCCCGTCAAACCAAGCCCAAAGCAAAAAGTCAGCACAAAGTCAAACGCGCAAAATGAGCTTATAGTATGAGCGCGCAAAAATATGATATCAGAGAGTTAAACGGCCAAGACGCGCAAGCTATGGCCGAGATTCACAGCCAGTCTTTTGAGCGGTCTTGGTCTGCTTTGGATATGGCCATTCATATAAAAAGAGATATATGCCTTGGCACTCAAATCCCGCTAGCAGCCTTTATCATTATTCGTGCCTCTCAATATGATGCAGAAATTCTAACGCTCGCCACAGCCTTATCTGCGCGCCGCAATGGATATGGGCAGGCCTTAATTACAGCGGCCCTTAAAATCCTAAAAAATAGGAATATTCCAACGCTTTTCCTCGAAGTTGCCGAAGATAATATGGCCGCGCGCGCGCTTTATTCAACTTGCGGGTTTTCCCCCATTGGCCGAAGACCTGCCTATTACCGCCGAGACAATGGCCGCATGGCCGCAATCACTTTTTCCAAAGCGCTAGACGCCGTGCGTTAAGTGAGTTAAGACGCAGCTATGGGTAGTTGGATTGAAAAAAAATGTGTTGAACGTGGTCTACGAATGACCGATCAGCGTAAGGTTATTGCAAAGGTTCTGTCTGAATCTGATGATCACCCCGATGCGGAGATCTTATATTCACGGGCCGCTCAAGTGGACCCCAAGATTTCTCTTGCTACGGTCTATAGAACTGTGCGGCTTTTTGCAGATGCAAAAATTATCGATACGCATGACTTTGGTGATGGCCGCGCACGTTATGAGACGGCAGACGCAGAACATCATGACCATTTAATAGATATTGCAACAGGCGATGTCATTGAATTTGTTGATGAAGACATTGAAGCCCTTCAGCATAAAATTGCAGAAAAACTCGGCTATGAACTCGTCGACCACCGTTTGGAATTATACGGCAGGAAAAAAAGCTAGATGCTCGGCAGGAAACTTGTCGATCAACATATCGTTGAGTGGCAATTTGATTATTTTGAGTGGTTAATTAATAATTTTAGCTCTGGGCCAGCCTTGCCTGACTCAGAATTATGGCTCCCTATCCCTGAACATTTTGGCTCAGATAACCCAGATTACAAACCAGAGGGCTCTGAGCTGGCCCGTTTTACTTTTGATCGTATTAAAACACAATGCGGATTTGGCCCTGATACGATCATAGACCTTGTCGCAACCGATGAACATAAACCACAAGCTTTGGGCGGGGTTGCGATGGTTCAGACAGATGGTCATGGAGCCTGTGGGCGTTATTTTTTAAAAGAAACAATGCATGGAACAAATATGAAAAAATCACCTATGATCGAGACCTAGAAAATCACCCAACAAATTTGATTGCAACATTTGCACATGAATTATCACATGCCTTGCATAATCGTGCAAAAGTAAATCTTGATATAGATCCCGAACTTTACGAGCTTTTCACAGACTTAACCGCCGTTTATTTGGGGTATGGCGTCTTTCTGTCAAATTCTCGCTTCGAATTTGCAGCTTATAGTGATGGAAATTTACAGGGTTGGCATGCGCAAGGAGCAGGATACCTTCCCGAAAGCGATTTAATTTTTGCAACCGCACTTTTTATGAAACTTAAGACTATACCAATCGAAACGGCCTTACCGCATCTCAAACCAAGGCTATGCAAAATGCTGAAAAAGGCCTTCAAGCAATTATCAAAATACGAGCCGCAGATCGATATATTGAAAAATAAACACCCCCTTCAAAGTTAATTCTTACACTTAATTTCTCCTAAAACGCTAATTTGGCATTTGGCTTGCATGGGCTTTGGCACATGAATTTAGGAGCGATATTATGTCTCATTTTAAAAAGACTGCCTTGAAAGCCAGTGTGATCATGCTGGCCTTGTGGGGCGGGCATAATTGGATCAACCAAACACCAGAGCGCGCCGATAATGTCGCCTCAAAAGCAAAATATGCCGCACAAGTGATCGAAGACAAAACCGAGGCTGCATTTGATACAACAAGTAAATTTGTATCTACTACCGTGGCAATCGTCTCAGATATGTGGGACAATATTGGGTTGGATAAAAAAGTCGATGACCTGCAAGATCGCGCCCGGCCCTTACGTACATCTGTGATAACTATGGCTCGCCCTGTAACGCAGCCTGCCGTTAAAGCGAGCCTATGGGTAGATAATAAAATGTCTCTTATAGGTATAGTATTTATTTTAATCGCTGGGTCTATGGTTGCCGTAATGTCAGCTTCCATGCTGGATGATAAAGATTATTCATAAACCAAGACGGTTTTCAGCTCGGCTTGGGGCTTGCAGCTTATTCAATCTGCCTTTATAGCCCGCTCACAGATTACGCGCATTATAATATACGCGGCCTTATAAAGTGAGCTGAAAACATGACCCGCCTGTCACCCCGCGATAAAAACGCGCCCCGTGACGTTGATACGCCAAGCATAATTGCTGGCAAATCTGACGTAACGTTGTCTCAGTCTAAAAACACCAAAAAAGTTTTCATCAAGACCTATGGGTGCCAGATGAATGTTTATGATAGTGAACGCATGGCAGATGTCTTAGCCCCGATTGGCTATGCACCTGTTGACACGCCCGATCATGCGGATTTGGTTATTCTCAATACATGCCATATCCGCGAAAAGGCGGCCGAGAAAGTCTATTCGGAACTTGGCCGTATTCGCCAACATAAAGACCGCAATAAACCTGACATGAAAGTCGCCGTAGCGGGATGTGTTGCCCAAGCCGAAGGGCAAGAAATTATGCGCCGCGCACCTATTGTCGATATGGTGTTAGGGCCGCAGACCTATCACAAACTCCCTGAAATGATCGCCAAAGTCACACGCGAGGCAGGCGAAGTCTTAGAAACAGATTTCGATACGCTGGAAAAATTCGATCACCTACCAGAGACGCGCACAGCTAAAGGGTTTTCGGCCTTTCTCACTATCCAAGAAGGTTGCGATAAATTCTGCACCTTTTGTGTTGTACCTTATACGCGCGGAGCCGAAGTCTCCCGCCCTGTGGCGCAAATTGTCGCCGAAGCCCGCTCACTCGCCGCGCAAAATGTACGTGAAATCACGCTGATTGGGCAAAACGTAAATGCCTATCATGCCCAAGGCCCTGATGGCTCCGAATGGGGCTTAGGAGAGTTAATTCGCCATATCGCTTTGATTGGCGGGATTGACCGTATTCGTTTCACAACATCCCATCCGCGCGACATGGATGATGCGCTCATTGAGACGATCGGCAAAGAACCCAAGCTCATGCCTTATCTACATTTACCAATTCAATCTGGCAGCAATAAAATTCTGCGCGCCATGAACCGCGACCATAGCTATGAGCATTATAAAAACCTAATTGCCAAAATCCGCAAAAGCCGTCCAGATATTGCTCTCTCAGGGGATTTCATTGTTGGCTTTCCGGGCGAAACAGATGCCGATTTCGAGCAAACCCTAAAATGCGTCGAAGAGATTGGCTATGGCAGTTCATTTTCATTTAAATATTCCATTCGCCCCGGCACACCTGGCGCCTCTATGCACCGCCAAGTCCCTGAAGATGTCAAATCAGAGCGTCTTAAGCGCCTGCAAGATTTGCTCTATACGCAGCAATTTGCGTTTAATCAGTCTTTGATCGGACGCACCCTTTCTGTCCTCGTCGAAGGCACAGGCCGCGAAGACGGACAACTCTTTGGCCGAAGTCCTTACCTACAAGGTACACATTTTAACGGCCCCAAAGATTTAATTGGCCAGATCGTCGATGTGACAATTACGGATGCAGGCAAAAACTCTTTGATTGGAAAATTAGAATAATATCATTTCGTAAGACTCGCTCCTTAATCCCAATTCGTAAGGCACACAAATTACACAACAAAGATTAAGGAACAAAACAGCTATCTCTACATAGCCGTATCAAAAAGTTTGCATATAAGAGGAAATATAAGCCATTAAAAATACAAACAATAATGGCGCACCCTAGAGGATTCGAACCTCTGACCTCTGCCTTCGGAGGGCAGCGCTCTATCCAGCTGAGCTAAGGGTGCTTGCCGTAGGGCCTCTTACCCTGCACATAGGCTTTCTGCAATTATAATCTTGGACATAATCACAGTCTAATGAGTTGAAATATTCTTTAAAATCCCGCAAAGGGCCAAGATGCGCTCTGCACTCACACCATTATTGATCTTTTGGGTTATCCTTGGCTTTTCAGCCTGCGGCGAGATCACGCCCACGAGCGATACTGTTGACCAAAAGGTCGCTCAAGCGCGCGCGCGCAATGACGGCCCGGCCATATGGGTTGCCAAAGATTATGACAGCACGCTTTACCTATTTGGAACAGTCCACCTCTTGCCAGATGAATTATCTTGGCAAAAGGAGGATATGCGCCAAGCCTTTCAAGAGGCGGGCACAGTGTTTTTCGAAGTCGATACAGGGCCAGATGGGCAAATTGCTGCAACTGTCTTGACCACAAGTCTTGGCATGCGCTCTGATGGTCTTCGGCTCTCTGATGGCTTAGACAATTATCAGCTTAACCTATTAGAGGCTGCCGCCAATAATGGAAACCTTACCATAGCTTCGTTAGATGCTATGAAACCTTGGTTGGCCACAGAGTTTTTAGCCTTTTCAGCCGCGAAAAATGCTGGTCTGAATCCAGACCTTGCCGCCGATGAGGCCTTAAAATCTCGCGCCCGGCGGCAACAAAAAAATATTATCTATCTGGAAACAACAGAAGACCAAATACGAGCCTCGGCTGATTTGCCAGATTTTGTACAAGATGCCGTCCTAACCGAAACATTAGAAAATTATAACAGGCTCGGTGATGAAATGACGTTGATTGCAAAATCATGGGCGATAGGCCGAACGGATTTTTTAACACAAGAACTCATCAAGCCCATGAAGGCGCGCGCGCCCGAAGTCTTTAATGCTCTGCTGCGTGACCGCAATCGAAAATGGGCAAATACCTTATCACGCTTTATGGAAGATAGCGGCACAGGTTTTGTGGCTGTGGGGACAGCGCATTTATTAGGAGACGGCAGCCTTCTAGATGAATTGCGAGAACAAGGTTACACAGTCACGCGGTATTACGCGTTTAAAGGCGAGAATGTTATTTCCCCAACGGATCTATCTATAGAGCGTGTTGGGGATAAATAATTTTACGTATTTATTTAACAGCTAGAAATAAATTAGATCCGCCGCGATCAATAGATAAGGCAAAGGGGCCGTCTTTGCCGTCAATGACGTCTTCGAAGTCAGATAAATTTGATATTTTCGTTGACCCAATACGCCGAATAACATCCCCTCGGCGCAGCCCAGACCGCGCCGCTTTACTGCCGCGCTCTACACTGGCAACTAATACGCCGTCATCGCCGCCGCGCAGTTCTAAATCTTCAGGTATATCTGTGATTGACGCCCCGTCAAAACCTTCCAGCATAGGTCTATCTTCGGGTTCATCCTGATCAATAGGCTCATCTCTATCATCAACTTCGGCCACTTCAATCCGAGTGGTTCGGCGCTTTCCATTGCGTATATAGGTAATATTGGCACGTGTTCCAGGCTCTAATAGACCAACAGCATTGCGCAGATCAGAACTATCTAAAATATCATCACCGTTAAATTCGACAACTACGTCTTGCGGCTCAAGGCCAGCTTTTTCCGCAGGCGTATCTTCATTAACATCACTAATTAAAGCCCCATTTAAAGAGCCTAAATTTAAAGCTTGGCGCAAATCTGGCGTTATATCTTGAATGACAACACCAATGCGTCCGCGGCGCACCTCCCCGTAAGCCTCTAATTGCGTCATCACACCTTTAACAATACGGATAGGCACAGCAAAACCGATACCTTGATTGCCGCCAGAGCGTGTGACAATCGCAGAATTAATCCCAATTAGCTCGCCTTTGGAGTTTACCAAAGCGCCGCCAGAATTGCCTGGATTAATTGAGGCATCCGTTTGGATGAAATCTGAATAATTATCCCCAGAGCGATTGTCGCGCCCAAGAGCGCTAATAATCCCCGAAGTTACGGTTGAGGACAGTCCAAAAGGATTGCCTACTGCAATCACAAAATCACCAACACGCGCTTCATTGGTTTTCGCCAATTTTAAAGCTGTCAAATTACGCGCATCTATCTTCAGCAGTGCAATATCCGTTTGCGGGTCAGTGCCAACAACTTCAGCTTCAATTTGCCGTTTATCCTCAAGTGTAACAGTAATTTGCGAGGATTCATCAATGACATGGTGATTTGTCAAGACAAGGCCTTTGCTCGCATCAACAATAACGCCAGAGCCAAGCCCTTCGCGCGGAGCGCGGCGTTGCGGCAATCTATCACCAAAAAGACGGCCTAATAATTGTTCTTCTTCGCTACGGCTATCGCTTTTAACCTCGCCAACCGTATTTATACTCACAACCGCAGGCGTTACGCGCTCAAGCAGCGGTGCCATAGTTAAAACGCCGCGACTATCTATCGTCATAGCATCCGATTGAGACAATCGTGATTGTGCATCTGAAGTCTGTACAAATGTGAGCGGCGTCAGGATCAGCGCCATCGCAGCAGCAGAGCCTAAAATAATTGATTTACGCATTTTACATCCTTTAACAGGTTTTATTTACAGACTTAATTTAAGCTTCATACGCGGCGCATCAAGACCTCAGACCAGAATCTAACCGCCTTTTAATTTCAAACATAATTGATAGCTATGTGAGGCTAATACGAATATCTAAAAATCTCGTCTCAAAACATCCAGACAGCTGCCTCCAGATTTCGTCATCATTTGTCCGTTGACATCACAGGGCGGGACGCTAGTTTGCCTCAAAATTATAAAGGTATAGTCTCATGGCCTCTCCCTGGAACGATCAACGCCCCATGGCACCGCATTTACAAATCTGGCGCTGGCATCCTGCCATGCTGAGCTCGATTTTACACCGCGCCAGTGCAATTATAAGCTTTATCGCTCTTATATTGGTCGGCATTGGACTATTCGTTTTGGCACTAACGGGTCAATTACCTCTAGAGAGCTTAATATATAGTCCGCTTGGCGCGATTGGGTTTACATTTTTCGTCTTCGCCTTTGCCTTTATGATGCTCGCACAGCTTCGCCATGCCATTTGGGATATGGGCAATATGTTCAAGCCAGAACTTAACAACACCCTCTCTTATGCCATGATAATGCTCGCCGCCTTTATCGCAGGCGTTTCGCTCGGCTTAGTGGTTTAAGGAACAGATATGGCACACGGAAAAGGCACATCACACCACAAACTCCACGGCTATGTTGGCTGGGGTTTTATCATTGGCCTACCCTTTGCGCTTCTAAGCGCAATTAAAGCGATTAAGACGCATGACTCGGCTGGGTTTGTACAATGGCTGTCCTCGCCCATTGGCGCGATTGGGTTTCTAGCCTTTTTCACAGCCGCAATTTGGTATTGTAAATTAGAATTTGACGAAGTTGTCATGGATTACTTCGACGGCGGCACGCGCGCTTTTGGCCTATTGGCAAGCAAGGGCGTTGCGCTCATTATATGGCTAATCACAGCTTTCGCTGTTGTAAAATTAGCATTTCTTTAAGGTAGCCTTTCATGACAGACTGGATTGATCATACATTTGATGTTGTTGTTGTTGGCGCAGGCGGCTCGGGGTTACGGGCCACATTAGGCGCGGCGCAAGCTGGATTGAAAACAGCTTGTGTGACGAAAGTGTTTCCAACCCGCTCACACACAGTCGCCGCGCAAGGCGGCATTGCCGCTTCTCTTGGAAATATGGGGCCAGATGATTGGCGTTGGCATATGTATGATACCGTTAAAGGCTCTGACTGGCTGGGCGATCAAGATAGTATTGAATATCTGTGCCGCGAAGCCCCCAAAGCGGTTTATGAATTAGAGCATTGGGGCATGCCGTTTTCGCGCAAT
Source organism: uncultured Caulobacterales bacterium (assembly GCA_937929915.1). Classification (GTDB taxonomy): domain Bacteria; phylum Pseudomonadota; class Alphaproteobacteria; order Caulobacterales; family Maricaulaceae; genus Litorimonas. The sequence continues at coordinate 201,092 of CALFUN010000007.1, forward strand.
GAAGACGGTAAGATTTATCAACGCCCCTTTGGCGGCCACACAACCGAAATGGGCGAAGGCCCGCCCGTACAGCGTACATGCGCCGCAGCTGACCGCACAGGCCATGCGATGCTCCACACACTTTACGGGCAATCCTTGCGCAATGATGCCGAGTTTTTTATCGAATATTTTGCGCTTGATCTCATTATGGAAGATGGTGTGTGCCGCGGCTTAACGGCTTGGAAATTAGATGACGGAACCTTGCACCGCTTCCGCGCACAGAAAGTTATCTTAGCAACGGGCGGTTATGGCCGTGTGTTTTTCTCAGCCACCTCGGCCCATACCTGCACAGGCGATGGTAACGCCATGGTCTTGCGCGCTGGATTGCCTTTACAAGATATGGAATTTATTCAGTTTCATCCCACAGGCATTTACGGCGCGGGCTGTCTCATCACAGAGGGCGCGCGCGGTGAAGGCGGCTATTTAACCAACTCTGAAGGCGAACGTTTCATGGAGCGTTACGCCCCGAGTGTGAAAGACTTAGCCCCGCGCGATATGGTAAGCCGCGCAATGGTTATGGAAATTCGCGAAGGGCGCGGTGTTGGAAAAGATAAAGATCATATCTTCTTGCATCTCGATCATCTAGATCCTGATGTCCTAGCAGAACGTCTGCCGGGGATTTCCGAGACAGCCAAAATTTTCTCTGGCGTGGATGTGACCCGAGAGCCTATCCCCGTGCTGCCAACTTGCCATTATAATATGGGCGGCATTCAAACCAATTATCACGGCGAAGTTCTGACCAAAAAAGGTAAAAACCCTGACGCAGTTGTGCCCGGGCTTATGGCTGTTGGCGAAGCAGCCTGTGTGTCCGTACATGGGGCCAACCGTCTTGGGTCAAATAGCTTAATTGATCTCGTCGTCTTTGGCCGCGCAGCCGGTCTTCGTGTCGGCGAAACTGTCACGCCAAATGCAAAACAAGCCCCGCTTGCGGCAAATGCAGGCGAAGCTTCGATTGCACGCCTTGAAAAACTCAAAACGGCAAATGGCACAAAAAAGGCTGCAGAAATTCGGCTTGAGCTTCAAAAAGCCATGCAAAATCATTGCGCTGTCTTTAGAACCAATGACAGCCTTTTAGAAGGCGTTGAAAAAGTCACAGCCATAGCCGAGACGATGAAAGACGTTGCCGTTTATGACAAAACAATGATTTGGAATACGGACCTCATGGAGGCGCTTGAATTAGATAATCTTCTCGGTCAAGCTATGGTGACAATGGCATCGGCTAATAATCGCAAAGAATCGCGCGGCGCGCACGCACATGAGGACTATGCAGAACGTGACGATAAGAAATGGATGAAGCATACGCTTGCATGGTATGATTACGGCACAAATAAAGTCAAAATCAACTACCGGCCTGTTCATGATTACACGATGAGCGATGGAATTGATTATATCAAACCAAAGAAGCGGGTTTATTAATTTTAACGCCCGCATAAGCTCAATTCGTGATGAGAGCAAATTTTTAACCCCATCATGAATAAACGCATGACATGTGTGATGATTAGCTTACTCTCCCTGACTGGGTGCAAATTGCCTATGTCAGGTAATATTGACCTAGGCGATGGTCAAAACATAACAGCTGAAATGGCGGAATATGCTCAAACCACGCTTGAAGCCTTTTATGATTATGACCTAGAAACAGTGTTCGGCCGTATTGATCCAAGGGTTGCGGATAAATTTTCACTTAAATTATTAGAGCAAATAAATGAAAATACGCATGAAACCGCTCAAGCTGAAAATAGCGTAAAATATGCACATCATTATCGATCTGAAAACGGGTTAAAATTTGTCACCATAGAATATAATGTTCCCAATCAAAATGGGCGTGAAGACGTCACCATATCTCTGAGTTATGAAGAGAATATTTGCTGCAAATTAGTTGACTTGCATGTCAAACCCCTGATCGGCCAGCAATATAAAATGCCAGAATATAGACCGCTCACCAGCCCTTAATGCGCGAAACGCCGTCCGCGCGCAATACGCGAGGCGATTTCCCGGGCCAGATCTATATCGGCAGGTACCAAATCAAGTTTCGGAATTAAATCGGGCCAAACCCATTTAACCATTTGCCCTTCTTTTGGCCGCACAAAGCCGTCCCATTGGCGGCATAAATAAAGCGGCATGAACAAATCAAAATCCACATAGGCGTGACTCGCAAAAGAAAAAGGCTGTAAACATCGCTCGCAAGGCTCCACGCCAAGTTCCTCATAAAGCTCCCGTGTTATAGCACGTTCTGGCGTTTCATTGGCTTCAACTTTTCCGCCCGGAAATTCCCATAAACCTGCATAATCTTTGCCCTCTGGGCGCTGAGCCATTAAGATACGGCCATCCGTATCAATCAACGCGCAAGCGGCAACAAGCAATAATTGTCGTGCCTTATCTGCCATCATCAAGACCTGTTATCCGTATTAAGATCAAGATAGTCATGTTTAAGGCCATAGCCATAAACATACTCGCCTTCGTTATTGCCATCATAAAGTCAGCCATGGGCAGCACGTTCATAAAGCTGTCAGGCGCAAAGGTTGATATAGAATAAGCAGACATAAATGAGTTTCTAATCAATATTATTTATAGGGATTATTTATCAGGACTATGTGTTGAAACATTAGGCGTAGCAGACATTTCAACAGGCATACGCGCAACGCTGCCTTGCGCTCTTAAATCTTCCATCAATGTTTGAATGGCATCAAAGGTCAAAAAATTTCGCAACGCCTCGCGGCTCTCTTCATAGCTTTTACTGCCGGGCCGGCGGCGGGAGATAATTTCCACAACATGCCAACCTTTCCCTGTTTCAAATGGCGATAGGCGCTGACCTTTTTTACCTGCAAATACGGGACGTGCAAAATCAGCTGTAAAAACATCAAAGGTAAAATAGCCTAAATCCCCGCCGCGATCTCGCGTATCTACATCAAGTGATAGATCTGCGGCTAAGGCTTCAAAATCGCCATCATTTTCAAGCTGTTTTATTACTTCAATGGCATCTTCCTCAGATTCGAGAATTATATGACGCGCCCGAATTTCATCGCCAAGATCGGCTAATGCGGCTTGGGTATCATATAGTTTACGCATCGCGTCTTCGGTGACAGTGTCCCGAATATGTGTTTCCAGACGCATAGAGCTTAAAAGCCGCTCACGAGCCATCTCCAAGCGGCGCACGGCTTCATCTGTTTTATCAATACCTGAGCGTCTCGCATCTTGGGCCAATAATTTTTGATCAATCAAGCTATCCAAAGCCATCATAAATTGCGCGGTTGTTAAAACAGGAGGCATATCTTGCTCCGCAGCATCTTTTTGCAAAACACCTTGGGTGAGTGCCATATCGCGCACATCCTTATATAAAATCTCATCTGGGCCAACTTTTGCAACGATTGTCGTAGCAATAGGCAAGGCCCGGTCAACAGCTGATATTTCTAAGGACGTATTTTGTGAATTTTCTGTATTTTGGCACGCCATAAGCACAAAACCCGCTAAAAACAGATTAAACGTCATATATATGCCTGTTTTTAAGCTTTTATCTATAAACTGCATCTTAGGAATTGCCTTAAATTCATCTGTGAAACCCAGCCCGATTATTGACTTAGAGCATCACCATCCCTAAGTCGACACAAAGCTATTGGTTAGCGCAAATGCTTAAGCGCAAAACCCACATATTAGGAGCCCCCATGTTAGGGATTGCGAAGAAAATTTTCGGAACTGAAAATGACCGAAAGCTGAAAAAACTACGGCCGCTCGTCGAGAAGATTAATGCGCTTGAACCGCAATTTGAAAAACTCACCGATGATGCATTACGCCTGAAGACAGATGAGTATAAAAAACGTCACGCGGACGGGGAAAGCCTAGATGATCTGCTACCTGAAGCCTTTGCCACAGTGCGCGAAGCGGCAAAACGTACATTAGGACAACGCCATTATGATGTTCAGCTTATTGGCGGCATCACGCTTCACCGCGGCGAGATTGCAGAAATGCGCACAGGCGAAGGGAAAACACTTGTCTCTACACTTGCGGCCTATCTCAACGCGCTATCAGGGCGCGGGGTGCATATCGTTACCGTCAATGATTACCTGGCAAGCCGTGATGCGGAATGGATGGGACAAATTTACAATTTTCTCGGCATGAGTGTGGATTGCATCAACAATCATCCAGCCTATGGGGGCGGACGCCAAGCGGCTTATGCCTGCGATATTACCTATGGCACTAATAATGAGTTTGGCTTTGATTATCTGCGCGATAATATGAAGTTTTCTCTCGAAGAAATGGATCAACGAGGTCATGTCTTTTCCATTGTAGATGAGATCGATTCTATCCTGATTGACGAAGCCCGAACGCCTTTAATCATCTCTGGCCCAACAGATGACAAATCAGAGCTATACCGCACGGTTGATGCTCTTATTCCATCCATCAAAGAAGATGGCTATGAAGTTGACGAAAAGGCGCGCACGGCGACCTTTAACGAAGACGGCAATGAGCAAATTGAAGCCTTACTGCGTGAAAACGGATTGCTTCAAGGTGAGAGCCTATATGACATCGAAAATGTCACTATCGTTCATCACATCAACCAAGCCTTAAAGGCCCATAAGCTTTTCATCCGCGACAAAGATTATATTGTCAAAGATGCGGAAGTTGTCCTAATTGATGAATTTACAGGCCGCATGATGGATGGGCGCCGCCTCTCTGAAGGTTTGCACCAGGCGATAGAAGCCAAAGAAAATGTCGATATTAAACCTGAAAACGTCACATTAGCCTCTATTACTTTGCAAAACTATTTCCGCCTTTATGAAAAGCTCTCTGGCATGACCGGGACAGCCGAAACCGAGGCAGGTGAATTTGCCGATATTTACAGTCTTGAAGTTCTCGTAATTCCGACAAATCGTCCCATACAGCGTATTGACGATGATGATGTAATTTACCGCACCGAAGATGAAAAATTTGCGGCCATTGTCGATGAAATCGCAGCCACCTCGCATAAGGGCCAACCGATTCTCGTCGGAACTGTCTCGATTGAAAAATCAGAAAAATTATCAAATTTCTTAAATAATGTGAATCATCTCAAGACACGGGCTGCTAGCTATAGCCAGCAAGCCGATGAATTTATCACGGCGGGTAATCTCACAGGAGATGACCTTAAAACGCTTGATGACATTCTTACAGATATAGATCGTAGTTCAGACGTAGAAGAGCGGGGCAATTATTTTGAAGCCAAAACACAAGACCTTGTTAAAAAAGGCAAGTTAAATACGGGAGACTTACGCCGCCTCGCACGCTTACGCCGCATGGTGGCTGCCATGACACGCTTTGCCGCAGAAGGCGGAGTTAAGCACCGTGTTCTAAACGCACGCTTCCATGATGAAGAAGCCTCTATTGTCGCGCAAGCTGGCGTCCCCGGCGCCGTGACAATCGCGACCAATATGGCGGGCCGCGGCACAGATATTCAGCTTGGCGGTAATTTCGATATGCGAGTTGAGCAAGAAATTCCTGACGGCCTCGATAAATATGAACGCCTGCGTATGGAAGAAAAAATCAAAGACGAAATCTTTGAGTATAAAGCCAAAGCTCTCGAAGCTGGCGGCTTATATGTGCTTGGTACGGAGCGCCATGAATCACGCCGTATTGATAATCAACTACGCGGACGTACAGGCCGCCAAGGTGATCCAGGCCGCTCAAAGTTTTATCTCTCAACCGAAGATGATCTTATGCGGATTTTTGGAGGAGATCGCCTCAAATCTATGATGGGGACTATGGGCTGGGAAGAAGGCGAAGAACTCACCAATCGTTTCATGTCCAAAGCCGTAGAGCGCGCGCAAGTTCGCGTCGAGCAACAGCATTTTAACAGCCGTAAAAACCTTCTCAAATATGACGATGTCATGAATGATCAGCGCAAAACAATATTCGAGCAGCGGCTTGAATTCATGGCTGATGATGATGTGTCAGATGTGATTGAAGATTTCCGTCATCAGCTTTGCGAAGATTTAATCGAACAACATATTCCGAAAAAGGCCTATGCCGAGCAATGGGATATTGAAGGCCTCTCTAGCGCCTCTGAACAAGCTTTGCTGATGAATATTCCATATAAAGATTGGGCTGCCGAAGAAGGTATTGCCGATGAGGAAATGATGACGCGCCTAAAAAGCGCAACAGATACGGCCTTTGAACAGCTCTCTGACGGGATAGACTCTAAAGACTTGCTGCGTGTGGAAAAGCAAATCCTATTGCAAGTCATTGATAAAAACTGGCGTGAGCATTTGCAGCAGCTCGATAATCTTAAATCTGTGATTGGTATGCGGGCTTATGGACAACGCGATCCGCTCAATGAATATAAATCCGAAGCGTTCACCTTATTTGACAGACTTCTTATTAGTCTGCGCGAAGATGTCACAAAAGCGACGATGAATACGCTCATCACAGCGCAAATGCAGCGTCAACAGAATGCGCAAATGCGCCAAGCACCTCCTACGCAAAACCCATCTCCAGAACAGCAAAAACGCCAAGCCTTCCAGCCTATGGGCGCAGGACGACCCAGCGCCCCCCCCGCAGCTGCCCCTCAAACGGCCAGATCTCCAATGGATATGATGCGCGCAGCCGCCGCAACAACCGGGCCTGTTACGACAGACACAGATAGCTTCGATCTTAAAGGCGTCTCCCGCAATAGCCCGTGTCCGTGCGGCTCAGGTAAAAAGGTCAAACATTGTCACGGTAAAGCCAGTTAAAGCTGATTACTAAAACAAGCCATCACAGGCGTATCATTCAAAAACCGGTAGCCTTTCGCTATCGGTTTTTTTGTATCAACTCAGCACAATGACCATAACGATAAAGTGTAGACCCCTGTCAATTTTACAGCATATGCAAAATATTTGCGCACAAATACGCATCACATATAGGCATCTGGTGCTTTTTACCGTGAAATCCGCATCAAAATATAAATTCCTACCTTAAACGCAGTTTCAAACACAACATCCGCAAACTCCAAGTCAATTCAGGACAGGGCGTTATCAAGCGGATTTAAAATGAATGCGGATATCGACATGACTTATTTTAATGTAAAAAGCCCTATAAAAAACGCAGCCGCGTCAATCGCCATATTCACATCAACTATTAGCGCAATGTCCACTCCTGCCGTCGCCCAAAGCTCCTCACCTATTTCTGTTTCGGCCAGCGTTGACTATGTCTCTGAATATGTCTTTCGCGGGGTAAGCTTTGCCAATACAGCCGTGCAGCCTGGCATTTCAGTCTCTGTCAATGGCTTTACAGTTGGAGCTTGGGCATCGACAGGACTTGGGCAGTCCTCAGCTTTAGCCGGTGATGAAATTGATATTTACGGAAGTTATAGCTGGAGCTTATCTGATAAAATTTCGGCCAGCGTCGGTGCAACCGTCTATCACTTCCCGCAAAGCGGCGACCTATTTGATTTCGATAGTAATACAGCCGCCAGTACATTTGAAACCAGCGCAGGATTGAGCTTTAATACGGTCTTAAGCCCAAATGTTACGGCATATTATGATTTTACATTAGACGCCTTTACACTTATCGGCAACGTTAGCCAAACGGTGCCTGTTGCCAATAAAACAAGCTTAAATCTTGGCCTAACCGCTGGTTTCGTAACGGCTGGAAATGGCGGCACAGATTATGAATGGGGCACAGCTAATGCGTCTGTTAATTATAATGTGACCCCTAAGTCTTATGTATATCTGGGCGGGAATTTCACGTTAAACTCTGAAAATTTATTAGATTTCCCGACCGCAAATGACATAACTCCATCTGATAATCTATTTTGGGGCGGCGTTGGTTTTTCAACAAATTTTTAATTGATAGCTAACTAGGTGTATTTAAAAGACTACGCCCAATATTTAAAAATTTATCTCGGCGGGTTTTCAGGAGCTCGTCGGGGGATTTTTCAGATAACTCCTCTAAAGCCGCAATAATCGCAGCGCCAACCTGTTTAATCGCTATTTGGCTTTCGCGGTGAGCCCCGCCAATCGGTTCATTGATAATGTGATCAATGATACCAAGTTGCTTTAAGTCTTGCGCTGTGATTTTCATCGCCTTGGCCGCGTCTTTAGCTTTAGCGCCATCTCGCCATAAAATAGAGGCGCAGCCCTCGGGTGAAATGACGCTGTAGATGGAATGTTCTAACATCATGACTTTATCGGCTGTCGCAATCGCAACCGCGCCGCCAGAGCCGCCCTCGCCCGTAATCACAGAAATAAATGGCACACGTAGAGAAAGACCGCGATCAATCGTACGCGCTATTGCTTCGGCCTGTCCGCGTTCCTCAGCGCCGCGCCCAGGGAACGCTCCGGCCGTGTCAACGAAACTAATGACGGGCAAAGAAAATCGTTCGGCAAGCTCCATAAGACGGACAGCCTTACGGTATCCTTCAGGCTGCGCCATTCCAAAATTATGATGCAAGCGGCTTTCCGTATCTTTGCCTTTTTCATGCCCCATCACCACAACGCTATGGCCGCGTATTTTCCCTAATCCGCCAAGCAGCGCATGATCATCGCCAAATTTACGATCACCAGAAAGCGGCGTGTAATCATGAATAAGCGCACTGACATATTCAGAGAAATGCGGGCGAGCCGGATGGCGCGCAACTTGTGTTTTCTCCCAAGGGCCAATTTTGGCGTAAAGCGCTTTAAGCTCATCTTCGGATTTTACACGTATCTCATTAGCGCCTTCGGCGGTCTCGCCATTGGCGGCCACAAATTCTTCGAGCTTCTTGTCTAGCTCCGCGATGGGCCGCTCAAAATCCAAATACGTCCGTACCATAAATCCTAACTCCAATTTAGCGCCGCACAATAACGGCATCGCGCAAGAGGTAAAGAGAGACTTTGTTAAATTTCATAATCGCGCAGGCTGACCTCATGGCCGTAACGCTGTACAAATTTACGCTTTATGCGTCTTATCCAATTTGTTTCATTCGCCAAGACCATGCCTTCAGCCAATATCACTGTATCGGTGAATTTTTTAGATGTCAGAGGTTTGCCGCCCTCCAAAAGCTGCTTGGCTGTAACGCCTGCACAAAAATTCCATTCTTGGCACAAATCCGAGAGTAATATATCTAAATCCGCTTCCAAATCAGGATGGCGACGTCTTTCCCAAACCATGATAGCTCCTTAACCCTTGAGAGGTTGTTATCGTGAATATCACTCACCGTGACCTTAAATATCTGAGATAAAATCTTGCGCTGCGATACGTCCCGCAAATTGCGAAAGGCCCGCCGCATTCAAAAGACGGATAATCAATGATAGACTCGGCGTATCTAACGCTGGCCCATCAAGCAGCGCTGCGATCCGCAGGACAAGCTCGGCTTGTGAACCTGCGCGGGCTATCCCTTCTAAAATAACGACATCACCATCAGGAATCGCGCGCCCATCGGCAAAATCATGACCCGTTAAAGCCTGCCTTGCCGCGTCAGAAATTTGCGCACCCATCGCCAGAGCTATCATTGTGTCACGGCGAGCGCGCTCTTGAGTTGCGTCTTTTTCCAAGCGGCCATCAATATCACGCCCAAGCGCGCCAAAGGCAAATCCATTGCCGATAGAATCCGTTGCCAAAGCTAATCTGGCTTGGCGCACATCTCCATCGAGCGCGCTGTGTAAAGCTTGCAGCACGCCAATATCACGGGCATTAATCGCCTTTTGCGTAAACCTTTCGAGGTCAAGCGCCGCCATCGCCTCGCCTGATAAGGGCGGTAATAGATCAAACATTTTATCGCGCAAGCTTGGCTGCACCTCTTGAGGGGCACGCTGAGTAAACGCCTTTAGCGCCTCAATGTCCCCTGTTCGTGCAAGCAAGAAAAGCTGCCCTGTGCCTTGCGGACTATCATTGATGCGAGCGGAGGCCAAATCAAAGCTGCTAGAACCGGCTATATCGCGAGTATTAAACGCTATGTCCGACATAAAGCTTGTTAGCTCATCTAAACCAACAGCATCAAAATTGTCCCAAAGAGCCGCCAAACGATTTTGCGGCGTTTGCGTATTATCAAAGGCAAGCGATTTACTCAGCTTATCCTTATCTAATCCATTTTGCGACAAGCGGTTTCGCATAAACGCAATTAACGTGTCATCATCAGCGCGTAGAGGCGGCAAGGTTTTCGAAGGTTTACCGCGCAGCATAATGGCTAATAGGGCAAAATAATTCGGGTCTTGATACCCAGAATTTTGTAGTAAATCTCGGGTTAGCTCTGCTGCAGCTGTTTCTTGCCGCAAAACATGGCAAATAATTCGCAGACGCGCCCAATTTGGTTCTGCCCGCCCTTGTGTAATTTGGTCTGACACATCACAGGCCGCCTCACCATCATTTTTCGCTAAAGCACTTTGGGCCAGAAAAGCTGGGCTTTGCGCCAGAACAGGATTACGTGCCGTTAGGACAGCCAAAGCTTCAGAATCCCCTAATGCCATAACCGCTTGTAACCGCGCGGCTTCAAACGCCTCGCGATTACCTTGCGGCGGCTCGCCAGCGGATAATAAAGCAGACCGTACCATATCTCGAATAATCGCGCGGTTTGGATGCGTCTCATCTAAGGTATTCGGCACGGCTTGAATAAGCGAAACCGCACGCGATGCAGATGTGGCTTGCCATAGGCCTACCCCCAAACTCAGAGCTCTATCATCTGTAGTCAATGCCCCCGCATCATAAGCCCGCGCATCGCCTAATGTCTCCGTTTGAATATCAGACTGAAACTCTTGCGCAAAGCTGGCTGAATTTAAAAGGCCTGCCAATAAAATGGCCGATAAAATGGGTGAGAAAAATATCCGCATGAATTACCTATGGCTTGCATCTGAAAGTTCAATAACCTTCACATCTTGCGGGGCATTATCAGGCGAAGCGCCGCCTATGAGCCAGATAAAAACAAATATGAGTAAAAGCAGGACGCCCCCACCTATCATTAAAACCTTCTTCACATCATCGCTCCAAATCGCATTTCTAAATCACTTATAGACAGAATTTGCATTATGTTTGCATTTAGTATTGAGCCTAAACCAATTTGTGACCATATTAAGTTAAAATTTGTACGTATCTAGCCGTTAAATACATGGGTTCATGTAAAACTGGTAACGAAACGTAAAAGACATTGAGAAGGCTGGCACATGCCGCGTGAAAATGACAGAGCTTATGGCTCTCGCCCAATCGCCCTTGTCGGGTTAATGGGCGTCGGGAAAACAACGATTGGTCGCCGTCTTGCCAAGCGGCTTGACCGCGAATTTTTCGATTCTGATGATGAAATAGAACGCGCGTCAGGCCGTACAGTCGCAGGATATTTTAATGATCATGGCCAAGCCGCGTTTCGAGATGGTGAATGTCGCGTTATTTCGCGGCTATTGGGGCACAATAACATTATTCTAGCAACGGGCGGCGGAGCGTTTATTCATGAAGCAACACGCGAAATTTTAAATCAAAACGCTTTAACAATTTGGCTGCACGGTGATTTTGAAACATTGATGGAACGTGTCTTACGCAATGATAAGCGTCCCTTATTGCAAGTCGACGATCCACGCGCTAAAATGCGCGAACTTATGACCGCTCGTGATCCCATTTATAACAAGGCGCATATTAAAGTACAAATCGCGCGCGGGCCGCATATACGTACAGTCAACCGCGTCTTAAAAGCCATACGCGCATATAATACATTCGAAACCACCTAATGGCTCCCGCCCCTCAAACGATTACCGTGGATCTGGCCAAGCGCAGTTATGACATCCATATAGGTTCACAGCTTTTACCGCAGCTGGGTCAATACATTGCACCTGTTATGAAGGCAGGGTCAAAACGTATAGCCGTTATTACAGATGAAAATGTCTATGCCCATCACGCAACCACGCTGCAATCGGCTCTAAACGGTTATGATGTGCATATGATTATCCGCCCTTCAGGTGAAGCACAAAAATCTATGGCTGTTTTAGAAGAGGTCTTAAACGCGCTGTTCACAGCAGGTCTTGAGCGTTCAGATATGATACTCGCCTTTGGCGGCGGCGTTATCGGGGATTTAGCGGGCCTTGCAGCCAGCCTTTACAAACGCGGCGCGCCTTTTATTCAAATCCCAACGACTTTACTCGCACAAGTCGATAGCTCTGTTGGCGGTAAAACGGCCATTAATAACCACTTTGGTAAAAACCTTGTCGGAGCATTTTATCAGCCCAAAATGGTTATTGCTGATACGGATGTTCTCTCCACACTCCCAAAGCGCGAAATCAAAGCGGGCTATGCTGAAATCGTCAAATATGGATTTTTAGGTCATCGTCAGTTTTTTACGCAATTAGACGTAGGCCTCGGCGCGCAAGTTTTAGCCCTTAACCCAGAAGCCCTCACGCAAGCGATTGCCATATCTTGCCAGACAAAGGCCCGAATTGTTGCCGCAGATGAGCGCGAATCCGGGCAGCGTGCTTTGTTAAATCTCGGCCACACATTTGGTCACGCCTTTGAACGAGAAGCAGGCTATGATGGTGATTTACTGCACGGCGAAGCTGTGAGTGCAGGCATGGATATGGCCTTCCAATACAGCGCCCAGCAAGGTTTATGCGCTCGCAGCGACGCCGCTAAGGTCACCCAGCATTTAACCAAATTAGCGATGCCCATCATAGCCGATATGAAACCATTTCTGAAAACGCCCAAAACGCTCCTATCGCATATGCGCCAAGATAAAAAAAATGAGGCAGGCTTGATTACATTGATTTTAGCCCGCTCTATTGGGGATAGCTTTGTGCAAAAAAATACTCCAGAAGCCGATATATTAGCCTTTTTAGAGTCTATGAAAGACACATATTATGGGTGACGCCCTATTACAAAGCGAGAATCTGATTCTCATCGCTATAATCACGACCTTGATTATCTGCTCTAGCTTTTTTTCAAGCTCAGAAACGGCCCTTACGGCGGCTTCGCGTGTTCGCATGCACACAGCAGAAAAGGACGGCGATAAGCGCGCAACCATCGTCACCAAACTACTCAATATGCGCGAGCGTCTCTTGGGCGGGATTTTACTGGGTAATAATCTCGTCAATATTTTGGCGTCTGTTTTAACCACAGCCTTATTTACAAATTTATTTGGCGGCGGCGGGGCGGCCTTAGCGGCTGCGACAGGGGTGATGACCGTTTTAATTTTGATCTTTGCCGAAGTTCTGCCCAAAACCTATGCCATTTCAAATCCGGATAAATTGGCCTTAAAGGTCGCACGGCCTATTTTGTTCATTGTCCGCCTATTTGCCCCCATAGTCTCCATTGTACAGCTTATTGTAAATGGCGTTCTGCGCCTATTTGGGATGCAAAGCGATGCCTCGGCTTGGAGCGCCGCAGATGACATTAAAGGCGCGGTTGATTTACACCTTAAAGACGGCGAGATGGCAAAGCGCGCCCGCGACCAAATTTACGGCGTCTTAGAGATTGGAGAGCTGACCATTGAAGAGTTAATGGTGCATCGAAAAAATCTCAACATGGTCAATGTGGACGATACAGCCGAACAGATTTTAAAAGATGTTTTAGCCAATGGCCACTCCCGCCTACCTGTTTACAGAGACGATCCTGATAATGTTATTGGAGTCTTACACTCTAAAGACCTGTTAAAGGCGATTGCTAAATCTGGCCGAGATCTCAACGGGTTTGATATTAAAAAAACTATGCGCGATGCTTGGTTTGTGCCTGAAACAACATCTGTTGTGAAACAGCTTAGAGCGTTTCAACAAAAACAAGAGCATTTTGCGCTCGTGGTTGACGAATATGGCGCCTTAATGGGTGTTGTCACACTTGAGGATATTCTCGAAGAAATCGTGGGGGATATTCAGGATGAATTTGACGAAGAATTATCAGGTGTTGTGCGCGGCAAAGATGGCGGCGCCGTTGTGCGCGGCGATGTCGCTGTACGGGATTTAAACCGCGCGATGGATTGGAGCCTGCCTGATGAAGAAGCCGTTACGATTGCAGGGCTTGTCATTCATGAAAGCCAAACCATCCCCGAAGCGGGGCAAACCTTTGCCTATCATGGCTATCGTTTCGAAATTCTAACGCGCCACCGCAATCAAATTCAAAGTTTGCGTGTGCGAAAGGCATTTGAACGCGATCAACGCAGCTAGCTCGTAACCAGGGTTTATTTTGCTTTGGCTTCGACGGAAAAGGCGTGAATTTGCGCCACTTCTTCGCTCACAGCCTCCATAACCGCCCTATGCTTGGCCAAAGTCCCCATACCTTCAAAAACCGTACTGACAATAATCACATGAATATGGCTCTCCGCCGAACCGCCATCCGCCGCATGTTCGGCCGCACCGCGGTGATGAGCATGCTTATGACTCTCATCAATCACCTCTAACTGCGATGGATTGAAGCTTTCTTCAAGTTTTTGCTTGATTGCTGAGGTGATAATGCCCATTTTACGCAGTCCTTAATAGAATCCCATTAAAAGAGGCATAACGTGGCAGGCGACGAATACAAACCCAAAGGCATAGATATTCGTATCGCAAGAACGAAGAAAAAGAAAAAACCCAGCGAGGAGCCTTGCGATTGGGAGGGCTGCGTGGCTATGGGCGGGTGCAAAGCCCCTAAAGGCCCAGACAGGCTGCGTGAATATTATAATTTTTGTACCTCACATGCGCGCGAATATAACAAGAATTGGAATTTCTTCTCTGGCATGACAGACCAAGATATTGCCGAATGGCAAGTCGGCGCACGTCATGGCCACCGCCCAACTTGGGATGTGCGTAAAAATACGGGCGAACGCGCGGCAGCGCAAAAGAAACGCAAAGCTGGCGCAACGGCTGCAACGGCTGAAGGCTATAATATCTTCGGAGAAGGCAAAATTGCCGACCAAGCCGAAAGCCCGCGCCGTCGCAGCTTTTCTGCTATGCAGCTAAAAGCTCTCAATGATCTGGGCCTTGATGACACAGCCACAAAAGAGCAAGTCAGCAAGCGTTATAAGCAACTGGTCAAGCAGCTTCATCCCGATGCCAATCAAGGTGACCGCACAACGGAAGAGAGTTTCCAGCGCGTTGTCAAAGCCCATAGAACTCTAAAATCCACAGGACTGGCTTAACTGAACCTATAAAACCGGCTTGCATAAAGTCCAATTATCAGCACAAAGACATCCATACAGACACGTAAATAAAGATACGCCAATGACAGATACTGCCTTCCCGATCATCGCGCCCGATATATCCGTAAATGCGCGAGAGACATTCAATGTTGACTTCGACATGGACATTCCGGCCTTTTCTAAAATTAGCGAACATGTCCCGCCTATAGATGACGCTTATATTTTTGATGATCGCACAACTCAGGCAATTTGCGCAGGCTTTGCGTATGATCGCCGCGTGATGGTGCAAGGCTATCATGGGACAGGGAAATCTACACATATAGAACAAGTCGCAGCACGGCTAAACTGGCCAATGGTACGGGTAAATTTGGATAGTCATGTTTCGCGTATTGATTTGGTCGGTAAGGATGCGATTGTCCTTAAAGATGGTAAACAAATCACAGAATTTCGCGAAGGGTTGCTACCTTGGGCGCTGCAAAACCCTGTCGCGCTCGTCTTTGATGAATATGATGCAGGCCGTCCCGATGTAATGTTCGTGATTCAGCGTGTGCTAGAGGCGCAAGGCCGCTTGACCTTGCTTGACCAAAACCGCGTCATAACACCGAATCCAGCCTTCCGTCTTTTTGCAACAACCAACACTGTCGGTCTTGGCGACACATCAGGGCTTTATCATGGCACGCAGCAAATTAACCAAGGTCAGATGGATCGTTGGAGTATTGTCTGCCAGCTAAATTACCTGACCCATGCCGAAGAAGAAGCCATAGTCCTAGCCAAATCTCCGAGTTATAATACAGCGGAAGGCAAAGACTTGCTCGCTAGTATGGTGCGCGTAGCTGATATGACACGACAAAGCTTTATCGCAGGTGATATTTCAACAGTGATGTCCCCGCGAACCGTTATGAATTGGGCCGAAAATGCGCGCATTTTTGGCGGCGACATCGCGCAAGCCTTCCGCCTAACATTCTTAAATAAATGCGACGAACTAGAACGGCCAATTATTGCCGAATTTTATCAACGCGCCTTTGGGAAAGACCTTGCCGAGTCCGCCGCAGCAACGATGGTGGCTTAATAGTAATAGCCTTATCATGCTCCAGATGGAAGGCTTGCATCCGCGCCGATGAACGCTAGAACACAAGATATGAGCCAGACCCCTCTTGATAATTTCAAACGCTCGCTTGGCGCGGCGACCAAAGCCATCGCCAGTGCGCCTGAGTTGGAAGTGAGTTTTGGCGGCGATGTTGCAGGCGCGGTACGCGACCAGATTATGCTGCCGAGCTTGCCGCCCAAACCTAAGCCCGAGATCATTGCCAAGGCTCGCGGGCAAGCCGATGCGCTTGCACTTAAAATCGCGCTACATGATCCTATTTTGCATAATCAAACCCGTCCAAGTGCCTCACCTGCACGCATGGTATTTGAAGCGATGGAGCAAGCCCGTATTGAAGCGCTCGGTGCGCAGCACCTCTCCGGGCTTAGCGATAACCTTATGGCCGCATTAGACGCGCGCGCAACGAAACGCGGCTTTTATAAAACTGACATCGCCAAAGATGATACTAGCTTTGCAGAGGCTGTCGGGCTTTATGCTCGCGAAGTTTTAACAGGGCGCAAATTACCCGCCTCAACAGACGGAATAATGGGCGCATGGCGTATGGAAATAGACGCTAAAGCGGCGACGCGTATGAACGCGCTTAAAAATTTACTCTCCGACCAGAAAGCTTATGGCCAAAGCGTACAGCAGCTTATTCAAGAATTTGAACTGGGCCAAGACCTTGCCGACCCAGAAGAGGACGACAACTCCGATGACGAAACATCCGATAATGAAAACAAACCAGATGACAGTCCGCAAGATCAAGATGACGATCAGCAACAAGGCCAAACCGAAGTCTCTGATGCGGACGCGCTAGATGATGATAACGCGGAGCCGCAAGACATGGTGGATGCCGAAAATATTGACGGCGAAGGCGATGATAATGACCAATCACCAACCCCCGATGGTATGCGCCCGCAACCGACCAATATGCCAGACCCCTACACGGTCTATACATCCAGCCATGACGAAATCATCAAAGCCGAGGAGCTTTGCGATATAGAAGAGCTTGACCGTCTGCGCGGATATTTGGACGGGCATATGGCGGGGCTTTCTGGGGCGATTTCGCGGCTCGCCAATCGCCTACAGCGCCGATTACTCGCCCAACAACAACGGAGCTGGACTTTTGATCTTGAAGAAGGGATGCTCGATACGGCACGCCTAACGCGGGTCATTATTGACCCTATGTCTGCGCTAACATTTAAAGAAGAAAAAGAAACCGATTTTCGCGATACGGTCGTGACTATCTTAATTGACAATTCAGGCTCTATGCGCGGGCGGCCCATTATGGTTGCCGCAGTTTGCGCCGATATTATGGCTCGCACATTAGAGCGCTGCGGGGTGAAAGCTGAAATTCTTGGCTTTACGACACGAGCTTGGAAGGGGGGTAAATCTTTCCAAGACTGGATGGCCGCGGGTAAACCCACCGCGCCGGGGCGCTTAAATGATTTACGCCATATCATCTATAAAGGCGCGGATATGCCGTGGCGGCGCGCCAAGCGCAATCTTGGCCTGATGATGCGCGAAGGGCTGCTCAAGGAAAACATTGACGGCGAAGCACTGGAATGGGCGTTTCGGCGACTATCTTCGCGGCCTGAACAAAGACGGATTTTAATGGTGATTTCCGATGGCGCGCCCGTGGATGACGCCACGCAAAGCCAAAATAAAACGGGGCTTTTGGAAAATCATTTGCGCATGGTGATTGATAAAATCGAAAACCGCAGCGAGGTTGAACTCGTCGCCATTGGCATCGGCCATGATGTCACACGCTGGTATCGGCGCGCCGTTACAATTATGGATGTCGAACAACTCGGCGGGGTGATGACAGAAAAGCTAGCAGAATTATTTGATGATAGGCCGAGAGCGGGGCGGTGATGACATAATGTAAAACTGTGCGACATTTCAATTTGTGCGAAATCGCACAAATTAGCACTTGATATATTTTTATATTTCTGCAATATGATCTCAAGGAGAAGAATCATGTTAGATTATTCAAGTGAGTCTTTATTGCAATTTCTAGATTACGCGGCTGAAAAAGGGTTAATGAACCGTCACACAGCTAGAACAAAAAAAGTAGCTGTATCTTCAATTTTTGAGATTTTAGATGACAATGAATTATCAGACATTAGAAATCTTGATGTCAACGATGTAATACAGAGATTCGCACATCTGGAAGGTGAAAAGTTTACACCTAAAAGCTTAAAAGATTACAAATCACGATTAAATAGTTCAGTTAGAGACTTCATTCGTTATAGAGACAATCCTCTTGCATACAGCGCCGCAAAACCGAAAATTAATAAATTAAAAAGCACGAATAATAAAAAGTTAAAAGTCCCTCCAAATATAAAACGAAAATTGGGTAAAAACAAAACCTCTTCAACTGAGAGTGTAACAACTAACAACAATACTTTCGAAAGCCCTATTTTTCCTATCCCTATTAGGAACGGTGAAATTGTTCGGATAGCAGGACTGCCTCATGACTTAACTGAAGCTGAAGCAAAGCGTATTACCGCGGTCATAACAGCACTTGCTATATCAGATTAGAATTTGAGAGGCAGCCCCTTCCACAAGGGCTGCCGTGTCCTGATTAGACATCTCGAATATGGCACTTGTCGGTTTGGTTTCCAACCCCAAATCGACAAGTGTCTTTTTTATTTTATATTGCAATATTTATAATCCTCCATAAACACCTCCTATGACACTCGACCCCAAAGACTGGCCTGCCTTCCGTAAAGCCGCTCATGATATGCTTGATATGGCTATGGATAAGCTGGAGCATGCCAAGGATGGGCGCACATGGACGCCGGTGCCAGAGGATTTAAAAACCAAAATCAACACGCCATTTCCAACCTCTGGGATAGATTACCAAGACATATCCGAACAGCTCACGAACATTATGCCTTATGGCCCCGGCAATACACATCCGCGCTTTTTTGGCTGGGTTAACGGGGCGGGTTCACCGTCTAACCTATTGGCGGAAATCGCGGGCGGAGCGATGAATGTCAATGCGGGCGGGCGTAATCACATTGCCCCTGTGATAGAAAAACAAGTCATTGCTTGGGCCGCGCAAATTATGGGCATGCCCGAGGATAGCTCTGGCCTTATCGTTACCGGTACATCTATGGCAACAATCATCGCGCTTAAAGCTGCGCGAGATTATTATTTGAAACAACATGAAACAGCACAATCCGATATGTGTTTGATCGGCTATACAAGCGAGCAAGCCCATAGCTGTATCGGGCGGGCCTTTGATATGCTCGGTATATGTAAGAATAATTTGCGCAAAATTGCCTGCAATGATGCGTTTGAAATGGATATAGATGCGCTCAAAGCCGCAATCGCCAAAGACCGCGCAGACGGGAATATGCCTTTTGCTATCATCGGCACGGCGGGGGCTGTCAATATGGGGGCTATAGATGATTTGGACGCACTGGCGGATATATGCGCCGCGCAGGACTTATGGTTTCATGTTGACGGCGCGTTTGGCGCAGCAGCCATATTGGCCCCGCAAGCTAAAGCGCGCCTGCAAGCTTTAGCCCGCGTAGATAGCCTGGCTTTTGATTTTCATAAATGGTGGCAAGTTAATTATGATGCGGGCTGCGTGCTTATCCGCGATCCGCTTATTCATCGTCAAGCCTTTGCAAGACGGCCAGAATATCTACGCGGCGGAGAGCGCGGCTTATGGGGCGGGGATTTTTGGGCGGTTGATTACGGGCCAGAATTATCGCGCGGGTTTCGCGCCTTGAAAGTCTGGACGCATTTAAAAACGCACGGCATTAACGCCATTGCCGATGTCATAGAGCGCAATATTCATCAAGCGCAATATTTAGAAGTGCGCGTGAAAACTGAAACCAAGCTAGAGATGCTCGCCCCTGTCCCGCTCAATATTTGTTGTTTTCGGTATAATTTCAAAACAGATAATGACGCGAAAAATACGGAGCTTGTCATCCGCCTTCAAGAAAGCGGCATAGCGGCGCCGTCAACCACTACCATTCATGGCCAAACCGCTATTCGTGTGAATATAACCAATCACCGCACAAGAGAGTCAGATTTAGACCTCTTAATCGATACCATATTAGAGATTGGCGGCTCATTAGAGACGGTAATTTAAAAGCTTTACTGCCAAGCCTAATCTAACAAGATATAGTGATTTTACATTTTTCCAAATAATTCTAAAATCATATGTCAAATGGAGAGTCTTATGCGGAATATATTTTTAGGTCTTACAGCGACAATATTATTAGCGGCTTGCGGTAGCTCCACGCCAGAGACGCTTGAGCGTAGCGGCGATTGGGATTTGAAAAGTAAGACTTCGCACATTCTTTATACAACAATAAAAAATCAATCTATCGCCGAGAGCAACAGTTTTAATTTATTCTCAGGGTCGGTGTCTGAAAACGGACATGTAGAGATCGACATTGCGCTTAATTCTGTTCAAACTAATATTGATACGCGCGATGAGCGGATGAAAAAATTTGTTTTCAAAACGGTGGATTATCCATCGGCTGTGGTTAAAACATCTCTCTCCATGGACACATTAGCGACTCTGGAAGTAGGCGCGCGACAAATGATTGAGGCAGAACTTGCCGTGTCTCTTGCGGGCCAGTCTTCAAATTATGACGCGCAATTTATGGTCACCCGTCTTGGCGTTAATGAAGTTTTAGTGGAATCCGCTACGCCAATTATGGTTCAAGCCGAAGATTTCAATTTGGGCGCGGGCATAGATAAGCTACAAGAACTCGCCAAGCTACAATCCATCACGCCCGTTGTGCCCGTTACATTTTCATTGGTCTTTGAGCGCTAAAATCTAACCTTCCGAGACAGCTGCGCTTTGCAACTGAATATAGTTTTGGATACCCATTTGCTTAATCAAATCAAACTGGGTTTCCAAATAATCTACATGCTCTTCCTCATCTAATAAAATAGATTGCAGTAAATCACGCGTGCCGTAATCATGGAGCTGCTCACATAAGGTCACACCAGCGCGGTACATTGGGACAGCTTCATCTTCAAGCTTCATGTCACATTCAAGAATTTCTTGAACCGTCTCGCCAATATATAATTTCCCTAAATCCTGTAAATTAGGCAAGCCACCGAGAAACAAAATACGTTCTATGATTTTATCGGCATGCACCATTTCTTCAAGGGACTCATCATATTCTTTTTTGGCAAGCTTACTCACGCCCCAATCTTTTAGCATGCGCGAGTGCAGGAAATATTGATTAATCGCTGTTAGCTCGGCCTTAAGTGCATCATTTAGAACTTTGATTACTTTTTTGTCGCCGCGCATAGGTCTCTCCATGGATTTAAAATTATGATGTTTAAGGTTTTGATGTCTTGTTAGACTGTCCTAAATGCTGAAAATAGCCTTGCAAAGCCTTATCTATGCACCTGCAAATGAGTTGCGCATATTTCTTGGCAAATGAAAATCACTCGCACAGAAATCGAGTCAATATTAGAAATATATGTAGAAATAAGACTGAGTTGCCGTTTGCGCGCTAAGGTTTATTCTGCGGCAACAGCCATTTCATTGTCTCGGTACCAAGCCTTAAGCCGCGCATTAATGCTCTCACGGCACTGCCCGCAGTTAAACTCTGATCCGCACGCATTTTGCACGCATTGCGCCGTTTCCGCGCCATTTGCTGCAGCTCGGTCAATATCTTTTGTATTTATATTATTACATATACAATGGATCATACGCCATATTTGGCATAGTTGCGAATGAATGTCAATAACGTTGCAAATCATTCGCAGAGGCATTTACAACACATATATGTGTATAGCTTGTTACACGCTATACATCATGCACCTCAAAAAAGCACCTTTGCGGCAGGTGCCGCATATAATATGAGTGCTTAACGCGGCGGCATCCGCGCGCCCGCATCCGTTCGGATATATTCAGCATTGATATAGCTATGTTCACACATAAATTCGACAACCTGCGCATATTCGCGTGGCATACCAAAGCGCGTTGGGAATTGTAAATGCGCCGATAGGTTATCTTTTACCTCTGGCTTCATCTGGTCATAGATCGGGGTTTCATAAAAGCCCGGTAAGATCGTGTTGACCCGAATGCCTTCACGCGCCAAATCACGCGCCATTGGCAGGGCCATAGCTAAAATTCCGCCTTTAGACGAACTATAAGCCACTTGGCCAATTTGTCCGTCTTGCGCCGCGACAGAGGCGGTATTGATAATAAGGCCGCGCTCTCCATCAGGGTCCGTTGGGTCAAGAGACATCATCCCTGCCGCAGCTTTAGACGCGCATAAAAACGATCCGATTAAATTGACATTGATAATTCGAATATAGGCCGCAGGGTCATGTGCGATAATTTCGCCCGTATCACGTTTACGGCGGGCTGTTTTAATTCCGCCGCCAATACCAGCACAATTTACCAGAATACGTTCTTGGCCGTTCACTGCGCGTAAGGCCGCAAAACCTGCATCAACACTGTCATTATCAGAGACATTCACCTGCGCAAAAGCGCCGCCAATCTCTTTTGCCACAGCCTGTCCGCGCTCTGCGTTCATATCAAATATCCCCACTTTAACGCCTTTGGCGGCCAGACCTCTCGCGGATGCTTCGCCAAGCCCTGATGCGCCGCCTGTGACAATAGCCGTAATATTTGATGAGAGTTGCATAGCCATACCTTCTGTTAAAACGTGTTTGTCACTAATCCCTGCACGGTGTTTGGGCAAGATAGATTTATAGATAAGCCGTTAACCTTAATGTGAGCGGCGACTCACATTTGCTTGACAATATACATAAACAATGTAAGTGAACACTCACTTATGAATATGGCTATCCAAAAAACGACCCAAAACCCAAAAGGTGTAATCTCCAAGACAGGAACAGCGAAAGCCCGGATAGAGCGCGCAGCACTTGAACTATTTTCTGAAGGCTCGATTGAAAGCGCCTCAACCAAAGCCATTTCTATAAAGGCGGG
Source organism: uncultured Caulobacterales bacterium (assembly GCA_937929915.1). GTDB lineage: Bacteria > Pseudomonadota > Alphaproteobacteria > Caulobacterales > Maricaulaceae > Litorimonas. Next base: position 224,171 of record CALFUN010000007.1, read on the forward strand.
GGTGAGCGAAGGTCTTCTCTATAGGCACTATAAAAGCAAAGATGATTTAGCGCGCGCCTTGATGCGTAAAATCCATATCGACCTCACCGAGATGATAGAGTGTGCATCTAACATGCCGCTTAACAGCGCTATCCAACATATTGTCAAAAATTATTGCGCCACAGCCGATACAGATTGGACATTATTTCGCTACCACATTCTACATCTTCACAGGTTTTCAGGATTAATGCGGGATTATGGCCGAAGCCCGCATAAAGCCGCTGCAAATATTATCATGCACGCGCAAAAATCTAATATTATTAAAAACCAAACATCTCCCGATTTACTTGCCGCGATGTCATTAGGCATTGTCCTACAAGCCGCCCAAGCCAAAGTGCTGGGGGGCCTTCACGGAAATTTATCAGACCATATCCACATATTTGAACGCAGCATTTTGTCTGTTCTCATGCAAGATTAAGGCCCCATCATGCGATCCTTATTATTCAATATTTTCTTCTACAGCGTGACATTTATCTATGCCATTGTCTGTGTGATCCTATCCATCTTGCCGGGGCGCTTAATTATGATGGCGAGCCTGCGGCGTTACACACGGCTTATGGTATGGGGCATGCGCGTAATCGCAGGGATACATGTTGACGTCACCGGCCATGAAAACATACCCAAAGAGGGCGCGGTTATTCTTGCCTCCAAGCATCAAAGCTATGGCGATGGTTTTGTAATTTTCTCGCAATTTTTCGACCTATCTTTTGTGACAGGTGACCACCTTGAAAAATTTTGGCTTATTAAGGTCATTTTAGCCAAAATGAACGCCGTAGTTATTGATAGTTGCGGCGGGGTTGATGCGCGCGAGAAAATGGCAAACACCAGCAAAACGGTTCGCGAACAAGGCCGCCGCATTGTCATCTTCCCCGAAGGCCATCTTTCTGAAGTTGGCACGCAGCACCGCTATCGAAAGGGCGTATGGCATCTTTATGACGATTTTGGTTGCCCTGTGATACCTGTTGCCAATACGCTTGGTCAGCGCTGGAACCAAATGGACTGGAAAAAATACCCCGGCAAGGCGCATATTGAATTTTTAGAGCCTATCACACCAGGGCTTGGGAAAGACGACTTTATGGCCTTACTTGAACAACGCATTGAAACACGGTCAATCGAACTGCTTGACCGCGAAAATCTTGGCGCGCTTAAGCTTGAAAATATTGGTGTTTTAACGGAAAATGAAGCCGCAAAAGCCAAACGGCTTGCACGCGAAGCCAATGAAGCCGTCAATGAGAACCGCGCGAAAACCAATGCGGATATGGAGCCAAAAATATGAGTGTTAAACTCGCCGGTAAATTATTCACGAAACGACAATTTCTGCCGCTTTTCATCCTCTTCCAAGCAGGAACGTTGAATGACAACGCCTTAAAAAATGCACTTATTGCCCTTGTCACCTATGGCGGAATGGTTCTGTTTTCACCAGACTTACCCCGCGATGGATTGGTCGCCACAGCCGCCTTATTATTCACATTGCCCTTTTTAATATTATGCACAATCGCTGGGCAAATTGCCGATAAAGTTGATCGCGGCATCATTTTAAAATGGGTCAAACGCGCAGAGGTGCTTATTATGACCTTTGCTGGGTTAGGGTTCTTCCTAGAAAATACATATATCCTAGCGCTTTCTCTCGTTTTAATGGGCGCGCAGTCAGCCTTTTTCTCTCCGACAAAAAATGCCGTTTTACCGCAATGGCTGAACGATAAAGACCTCATTACAGCCAATGGCCTGCTAAGCGGGTTTCAATTTTTCTTCATATTAGTCGGTATGATTGTCGGCATTCAAATTGTCTTGATGCAGTTTGATAACTCCAGCCTATCTGGGCCGCGCATAATTGCGATTATCTTATTTATCATGGCCATCTTTGGCTGGGCCGCCGCAGAGCGCGTTCCCCTTGCGCCAGCGCCTAAACCAAATTTGAAAATTGACTATAATCCTATCACATCAATTTACGGCGTGATGAAAACATCCTTGCAGCATATGGATGTCTTTCGTCCCATGCTAGGGATTGCATGGTTTTATGGATTCTCTAATGTGATGATATTGGTTTTGCCTGTCTATGTCGCAGATGTTTTAAAATATGACGCCAGCGTTTTAATCGTCATTCTCGTCTCCTCAACCCTAAGCATTTTGGTCGGCTCGCTACTTTGTCTTGTGCTGGCCCGCGGCAAAGAGGCCATAGGTTTAGTCTTCATAGGAATCATAGGCGTGACCTTATTCACATTAGACCTTTATTTGAATACAACAGCATCAACCCGAACAGAGTTAGGTGACTTGGCTGCATTTAAAGCCGACCCAGCAACAGCTCGGTTTATGCTCGCAATTATGGGCTCATCATTATGTGCTGGCCTATATGTGGTGCCGCTGCAAGCTATGGCACAAAGACGCGCCGTTCATGCCGTGCGAGCAAGGTTAATGAGCGCAGGCGCGGTTTTACTCAATGCCTCCGTCAATATTGTGACATTTGCCTTAATTGGCCTAAGCTACACATCCATGGCCCCTGAAACACCCTTTTTAGCTGTTGTGGTTTTATCTATAGTTGTTTGCATATATGCTGGCTTGCGGTTTTTCCAAATCCGAAAAGCGCAATTAGCGGCCTAAATTAAATTTCAGAAAATCTATGTATATTAAGGCTACATTAACCAAATATTTGATTTTATAATATTTACAGATAGCATCGATATTTTAAGGGCTAAACCGTGGGACAGATTTTCACAAAACGTATTTTATGGGCTATACCACTTTGCAGCCTAATCAGCTTAAACGCTTGGGCCAATGAACCAACATTAGAAGGCGTCTTTACGGATTGGACGGTTTACTCACGCGCAGACGGTAATGATAAAAGCTGCTATGCGATCGCCAAACCCAAAAGCGAAACCCCTAAAAATGTAAAACATGGCGATGTCTATTTCCTCGTATCAAATTGGAAATCTGGCGCAGCGAAAGAACAGCCCAGCCTTATCACTGGCTATCCGCTTAAAACAACACGCGCCCCCAAAGCCCGCGTTGGGTCCACCGCGATTACAATGTATCCAGCCGATAATGAGGCCTTTATTGAAAGCGGAGCTGATGAGCGCAATCTGGTTAGAAAAATGCGCGCAGGCGCAACCATGCGCGTATCGGCCGTCAGCGCGCGCGGGACAGAAACAAGTTACCAATTTTCATTAAAGGGCATCACGGCCGCTCTGCGCAAAGCCAAAGCCGCCTGCCAGTAAATATATTTCCGTAAATATCTACCAATAAGGCATATTGAGAAGCTACTTGCCTATATAAGCCTGCAGCGCTAAACGCGCATCCATGAGCAATGATATATTAGATATTGGTATTCTGGGCGCAGATGGCCGTATGGGTAAAGCCGTTATTCGTGCATTGTCTGATACGCCAAATGCGCGCCTAAGCGCGGCAATCACAGCCCCAAACTCGCCTAATCTCGGCGCAGATGCAGGCGAAATATCGGATCTACGCGCCAATCAAATCCCCCTTAGCTCTGATATTCACGCAGCCCTTGATTTATGTGATGTGCTTATCGATTTTTCAGCGCCTAAATCTGCAATAGATGCTGCCTTGGCCATGCATGAAACACGTTGCCATACATTTGTTACGGGCACGACAGGCTATTCAAAGGTTGAGGAAAAGGCTCTGTTGGCTGCAGGCCAATCTATCACTCTGTTAAAATCTGGAAATTTCTCTCTCGGCGTCAATATGCTCGAGGCCTTAACCGAACTTGTCGCAAATAAATTACGCTCTGGCTGGGATATTGAAATCTTAGAGATGCACCATAAGCACAAAGTCGATGCCCCATCAGGCACAGCCTTGATGTTAGGCCATGCAGCAGCCAAAGGGCGCGGCGTAAACTTAGCTGATGTGGAGGTGCTATCGCGCGAAGGCCAAACAGGTCAGCGGCGCGAAGGCGATATTGGTTTTGCCGCATTACGCGGCGGCGGCGTTATCGGCGCACATGAAGTTTGCATCGCATCAGAGCTTGAAATGATAAAGCTCTCTCATGATGCGTTTGACCGCAGCGTATTTGCCTCTGGCGCTGTAACGGCAGCAATTTGGGCCGCAGCGCAACCCAAGGGGCTTTATGATATGAAGGATGTTTTAGGGCTTTAGACTCTTAAATTCGTCCTACCATTTGCCTATATTTTCCATACTCACCCAAGGCTCCATTGGAGCTTTACGCGCGCCAGATTGTAACAATTCTATACTAATATTATCGGGACTACGCACAAAGGCCATATAACCATCACGCGGCGGACGATTAATGGTCACGCCCATATCCATTAAACGTTGGCAAACCGCATAAACATCATCAACGCGGTAGGCCATATGCCCAAAATTTCGGCCCTCGCCATAGACTTCCCCCGCGCCTATATCTGTGTCTGGCGGCCAATTATAAGTTAATTCTATCATTGGCAATCCGCTGGGCATAGCCGCTTCATGACCTGTTAAATTCGCCCGCTTAATATCATTTTCAGCGGCAAGAAATATTAGCGTAAAACGGCCAGCTTCATTATCAACACGGCGAATTTCTTTCAGGCCCAAACCTTTGCAATAAAATCGCAGGCTTTTATCAATATCTGTGATACGCACCATTGTGTGAAGGAAATCCATATAGAGCTTTCTGCTTTAACCTTGTGAATTAGGTTTTAGAGTGAATTTCAGTGTCTATTTCAGCCAAAAACGTACCTGGCGAGCGCCGATGATACCGACGCGCTATAAAATAGGCAATCGCGGCACAGTTAAAAATCACAAAAAAGAAAATGAGAAATTGCCAGACTAAAAAACCGGGCTCAATAACGCGGCTTTGGCCTGACAGATTATAAATTATTTCATAAATAAATTCAAAAATGGTCATTGTAATCGGGGTGATTGCGAAAATTGCAAATATAGTCCCTGCAATATAGGCCGAGCTGCGCGGATTGTGAACGCGCCTATAAACGCGTACATAACTCTCTTCATCAAGCCTTTTATCAATCATGCCTTGAGGATATTTATAGTCATAATCCGCCTTAGCATCGCGGGCGATATTATAATAACCAAAGACAGCGCGCAGCGCATAAATCAAGCCAATCGCTGCAAAGAACCAAAGAAACCACTGAAAGGATATGCCGCCAAATGTAATCATAATGTTATTGTGTCACACTTAAAATATTCTGCAAGATGCAAAAACATATATGTAGAAACCTCTGCCCTGCTCCCTTTAAACCGCATTAGGGCTTGCACTTCCCCTATAACCTAAATAAATCCTAGTCCACATACATGCCGAGTTCGAGACAAGAAAGCTAGATAGATTATGAAAATTGGATTTCTGTGTGCCTCGCTTCGAAACAACTCAATCAATAAACGGCTTGAAACCGCACTCATAAAGCGCGCTAAAGCACTGGGCGCAAAAACATCTATTATTGATCTGGCCAAATTTGAACTTCCATTATTTCACGGGGATATAGACACGCCAGATACTGTCAAAAACCTTATCGAAAATATGAAAAGCTATGAGGCTATTGTCATTATTTCGCCAGAATATAATGGCGGGCCGCCGCCTATTTTAAAAAACGTCATTGACTGGACAAGCACGGTTGAAACGGGCCATATCACCGGCCCTGTTTACGGGATTGCATCTTGCACGCCCGGCCCAATGAGCGGAATCATGGGCATGCGCCAAATTGCATATATTTTAAACCGCCTTGGCGCGCAGGTCGTTCCAACACAGGTCGGGTGCGGCATGGCCTCTCAAGCCTTTGATGAAAACGGCGCTCTGATAGCTGAACCAGCATCAACACTCGCCGATAAAATGCTCACAAGCCTTATTGAGCGCGCCACACATAAAGCCGCCTCGTAAATGGCAGCAAAAAAAGAAAGACTTTATAAAAACTTACCACGGCCCAAGCTCAACCGCGCGCAAATTTGTGCGATATACGAACATCTTTATTCGCTTGACCCTGCCCCGCGAACCGAACTTAATTATAGCAACCCTTATACACTTGTTGTTGCCGTGGCTTTATCGGCACAATCAACCGATGTTGGTGTCAATAAAGCCACAAAAGCTTTATTTGAAAAAGCTGATAGTCCTGAGAAAATGATCGCGCTTGGCGAAGATGTTGTGCGCGATCATATTAAAACTATCGGGCTTTATAAAAACAAAGCCAAAAATGTCATTGCCCTGTCTAAAATGTTAGTCTCAGACTATGGCTCCGTTGTTCCCGCCGATCGCGATGCCTTAATTCAGCTGCCCGGCGTTGGCCGCAAAACAGCCAATGTTGTGATGAACGAAGCTTTTGGGCAACCGACCATGGCGGTAGATACGCATATATTTCGGGTCGCAAACCGCACGGGCATGGCCCCCGGTAAAGATGTTTACGAGGTCGAGCTAAACCTTTTACGCGTTACCCCCGATAAATTTGCACTCCATGCTCATCATTGGCTTATCTTACATGGCCGCTATGTTTGTGTCGCGCGCAAACCCAAATGTTATAATTGCGCCATTCGCGCGATGTGTAAATTTTCCAAAAAAACGCAAAAGCCCGAAGATTAAAGCTTAAGCTGACTGGCCCACATCCAATCGCGCCCGTAAAGCTAGCGCTAAGTTTTTGGCCCCTTGGTTATTAACACCTTCGCCTTGGGCATGCGGTAGATATAGATAAGGCTCTATCATTTCTAGCTCTATTAATTTTAACCCGCCATCATGGCCGCGTATTAAATCGACCCGCGCATAAAGCGGGGTGAAGTCCAGAACATCTAAAACCGCCCGCGCTGCCTTACGGTCCATATGCGTTGGCTGATAAGGCGTTTCGCGCCCGCCATAAATGGATTGAATTCTATAGTCTCCCGCTTTAGCTTGTTTCAACACAGCATGAGAAAAAGATCCATTAAAATATAAAAACGAATATTCACCTTCGGTCTGAACGCTTGGCAGAAAGGCCTGAATTAAAGCCCCGCCCAATGGCAGCTCATCTTTGGATGGAAACTGCGCGCCTTTATCATACAAAACTTGCCGCCATGCCCCGCCTCCAATTTGCGGCTTTATCACAAGCTTATCCGTACCCAAAGTAGCAAAAGCCTCAGCAACATTCTGCGACGTAACAAGCTCAACTGTAATGGTGGGTATAACGGGCGCCCCTTTACGGCCAAGCGCGTCTAAATACGACTTATCAGCATTCCATTTTAACACATCAAACCTGTTTACTAACAAGGTTTGAGCATCAACCTTAGCCATTGCCGCCATAAAGTCAGCCTCATTGCCTTCAAAATAATCCCAAACCATTAAAGGCAATACCGCCGCATAATCACTGGCAATATCGGCAATATCACGCCACCTTACAGCCTCTAAGGTTAAGCCATAGAGCGCGAAAACGGGGCGTAATGTGCCAAATTCTTCTTCAAACTCAAAAGCATCCTCTCTTTTTACGCCCGAAAAATCAGGCAAAAGATTATCTGAGACTAAAAAAGCGATTTTCTGGGCCATTGGTGTCTCACACTACATCTAATTTACATTTGCGATTGGCGGCCTAATCCTTTAGCCAAGCCCGCACAAGAGACTATAATGATAGAAAGCCTATTTCATGACAAAACAATTTGATGTGCTGGGGATTGGGAACGCAATTATGGATATTATTGCGCCTGTACCCGATCAATTATTAATCGACCATAATATTGAAAAAGGCGGCATGACACTTATAGATGAAGCCACGGCCTTAACCTTACATAATGCGTTAAATGCCGCCGCGCAAACACGCGAAGTCGCGGGCGGCTCGGCCGCCAACACAATGGTTGGTATTGCGCAGCTTGGCGTAAAATCTGCTTATATGGGCAAAGTCGCCAATGATGATGTCGGCAAACGCTTTGGTCAAGGCATCACAGATTCGGGCCTAAGCTTTAACACACCCCCCGCACAAAGCGGCGCGACAGGGCGCTGTATGATCGCCGTCACACCTGATGGGGAGCGCTCAATGAGTACATTGCTCGGCGCAGCTACAGAGTTCACCATCGCTGATGTGGACCCCGAATTGGTAAAAAACTCTGCTGTGCTTTACCTTGAAGGCTACCTATTTAATTCAGATGATACGAAAGCGGCCTTCGTTAAAGCCTCTGAAATTGCCCAAGCCGCGGGCAATAAAGTCTCTTTAACTTTATCAGATAGTTTCTGCGTAGAATTACACCGCGCAAGCTTCAAACACCTTGTCGAGCATCATGTTGATATTCTCTTTGCCAATGAAGCCGAAATCCTCAGCCTTTATGAAACAGATAACATTGATACGGCCTTAGATGCGCTCACGAAAATCAATACGGTTGCCTGTATTACGCGCAGTGAAAAAGGTTCTATTATCCAAGACACAACGCGCCGTTACCATATTAAGGCCGCGCCTGTAGACAAAGTTGTCGATACAACCGGCGCAGGCGATCAATATGCAGCTGGCGTTCTGGCAGGACGCGCTCTTGGGCTGAACTGGGAAAAATCAGGACAGCTGGGCAGTATTGCCGCCGCCGAGGTGATTAGCCATTATGGCGCGCGGCCAGAAACCTCCATCAGGGAATTATCAAAGACCTTATTGTCTTAAGCCATCTGGTAAATTTATAACAGTATTGATAATTATCATTTCGTTAAACTTTATAAATTAAACTATAATTGAACACGCAAGACACACCATATAGGTCCACACCATGCGCGTTCCTAAAATGCAAAGTTCCCAAACTTAGCATGCCTCTCCATAAAATTTATGGGGCGCAGTGAAGAAGTCATAAAATTTACCATTTGTGACTTCTTCATTATTCTGACATTCATCTGTCTTGCCGCGAAAGCCTTTAAGCCGCCTAACTGATTTGTAACGTCTATGAGCGTAATATTCACTCTAGGTTAAAGCTACAAACCTTATAAGAGAGCTATGATAAGCAGAAACTAAAGTTCGGCTTAGGAGATTTAACTATGCGGCGTATAATGACAAAATTCAGGCTCAAAACAGTCAAGTCATTCATTGGCTTGGCCGTCATGTTAGCCGCGCCAATCACCTTTGCGCAAACACAGCAAGCACAAAATTTACAGGTGCAAAGCCTCCAAGCCCTACCTGCCTTCACCGATATTCAAAATGTCCGCGCTGACCTGGCGCGCATTGATGCTGCGCTCAATGGAACTGACACATTTTCTGGCCGTTTTGCACAATATGGCGCCGATGGGAGTTTTGCCCAAGGGCAGGTTTATGTGAAACGGCCCGGGAAATTACGGTTTGAATATGATGAACCCAACCCGCTCCTCATTGTATCAGACGGCGTTACTTTAATACAGCAAGACCGCGCATTAGAGACATTTGACCGCGTACCATTATCGGCCACACCACTTAATTATTTTCTCAAAGAAAATGTCAATCTCGCCAATGATACTGAAGTTATCGGCTTGCAAAAAACAGCGCAAAACTGGCGCGTCACGGCGCGCGACGGTTCTGGCGAAGTCGACGGCACGCTCACTATGGTCGTTGATGCCAATACGCTTGCTTTAAAAGAATGGAGTATTGGTGATAGTTTTGGCGGACAAACACGGGTGATTTTGAGCGATTTACGCTATAATGAACGCTTAAACCCACGGCTATTTGTACTGCGTGAAGATAGTGATCGTCGAGACAATCGTCGCCGTTAATAAACGAATTGATTTTACGCCGCTCTAAAGCTGTGCATGACTTACAAATCGGCTTGCCTTTTTGAAAGGCGCGCCGCAAAAGACCGTCATGAAAATTAAACTCGCTACATGGAATATTAACTCCGTTCGTCTTCGCCAAGACCAAGTTGTGCGGTTCTTAAAAGAGCAGCAACCTGATGTTTTAGGTCTACAAGAAATTAAATGTCTTGAAGAGGTTTTCCCCTATGCCCCGTTTCGCGAATTAGGATATGAGCATATCGAAGTCGCAGGGCAAAAAGGCTATCACGGGGCAGCCACTATATCGCGCCTTCCGCTCACGCGTATGGACACAAAATTTTGTCCCTTAGGCCATGCCCGCCATGTCAGTACAAAGGTTAAAACTGGCGATACATCGATAGAGTTTCATAATTTTTATATTCCCGCCGGCGGAGATGTTGCAGACCCTAAAATCAATGATAAATTCGCACATAAGCTAGATTTTCTTGAAACAATGCGCCGTTATTTTGCAGATCGCTTTACCCAAAAAGATGGCCGCCTTGTGCTTGTTGGAGATTTTAATATCGCCCCGCATGAAAATGATGTCTGGAGCCATAAACAGCTCTTGAAAGTGGTTAGTCACACGCCTCTTGAAGTCAGCATCTTGGAAACGCTGCGTAAATCACATGAATTTACAGATTGCTCACGCCTATTTACCGATGATGCAGATAAATTATTTAGCTGGTGGTCATATCGTGGACGCGATCCCATGAAAAGCAATCGCGGGCGGCGCTTAGATCATATTTGGGTTAGCCCGGCCCTGCACAGCGCAGTTCATGCAGGAGGGAAACCCGCTCATGAGATCCATGTTCCATGCCGAACATGGCATGAAAAACCATCGGATCATGTACCCATGACACAAGTGCTAGATTTAAGGGCTTAATGAATATTGACCGTAAGGTTGCATATAAAAAGCCCGCCAAAATGACGGGCTTTAATAAATTTAATGGGCGCTATATTTATCCAAGTTCAAGACGATAGCCTCCAGGTTCTGTGACAAGCAATGTCGCTGTACCTTTTTCCGGTTCAATCTTTTGACGCAAACGATATACATGTGTTTCAAGCGTATGCGTTGTAACGCCAGAATTATAGCCCCAAACTTTATGTAGCAATTCTTCGCGCGCGACAGCCTTACCGCCCGCGCGGTAAAGATATTTCAAGATATTAGTTTCTTTTTCAGTCAAACGAATATCGCGCACAGGCCGACCATCCTCCGCGGCTGGCGGAATAAGTTTTTTATTGGCTGGTTTGAAGGAATAAGGGCCAATTTGGAAAACCGCATCTTCGCTTTGCTCAAAGCTACGTAAATGTGCCCGAAGCCGTGCCAATAAAACGCCAAAACGAAATGGCTTGGTAACATAATCATTCGCGCCTGCATTCAAACCTAAGATTTCATGCGCTTCTCCGTCATTTGCCGTTAACATGACAACGGGTGTCGCAACGCCCGCCTTACGCATTAATTCGCAGACTTCTGTGCCTTGCATATCAGGCAAATCGACATCCAAAATAATTAAGTCAAAGGTTTGACTTTTAGCAACTTCAAGGCCTTCTCCGCCTGTTGCAACATCGACAGTTTCAAATTCATCATAAAGAGCAAACTGCTCGACGAGCTCTTCTCGTAGGAAATCATCGTCATCAACCAACAAAACTCTTTTTTTTACAGCCATTCAATAGCTCCTTAAGTTAATATTTTATGACACTTAGACATCACCATCGTAATGAGCTAATCGCTATTTAGTCCGATTCTATCACAAAGGTGGGAAACATTCGTGTGAAATCAACGTCATTATCCATAAATACTCGGCTATGTTATATCAATATAAATCGTTCGAATATGCAAAGCTTACCTTGCCGTATTGGCCGCAAAGGCTATGTGCGCGCCGAAAAAGGGCGTGAGGGCGATGAAAAAACGCCTTTAGGAGATTTTAAGCTTCGCTTTGGCCTCTACCGCCCTGACAAATTACCCCCGCCTAAGTCACCTCTAACATTTTGGCCCCTATGCCAGACTGATGGCTGGTGTGATGCAGAAACAGATCCTGCCTATAACCGCTTCATTCGCCGACCTTACCCCGCTAGCCATGAACCATTATGGCGCGAAGATGGCGCATATGACATTATTTTGGTGATGAGCCATAATGATAGCCCGCCGCAAATGGATAAAAATGGCACTGGGCTTGGCAGTGCCGTCTTTATCCATATCACACAAATTGATGATAGGCAGACTTTAGGCTGCATCGCCATAACCCCCGATAATATGACAAAGCTCTTGCCCTATTTACATGTTGGCATGGATATTAAAATCCACGATGAATATTAAGCGACCCAACCCTTAAGCCGTATAGTCTCGCGCGCCAAATAAGGCTGAGCCGACCCGAACGCTCGTCGCGCCTATCTCAATCGCAGTTTCATAATCTTGGCTCATGCCCATGGAGAGTTTTTTTATATCATTTTGTGCAGCAAGCTTATTTAGCAGCCAAAAATGCGGCGCAGCGGCCTCTTTTACGGGCGGGATACACATAAGCCCTTCTGGATGAATATCATATACATCCGATAAGCGCTTTAGAAACGCCGCTAAATCCTGCGGGGCTATGCCAGCTTTTTGCGGCTCCTCGCCGGTATTGACCTGCACATAAAGACGCGGCATTCGCCCTATTTTATGCGCCGCCTTGACTAAGGCTTTTGCTAATTTTTCTCGGTCAAGCGTCTCAATAACGTCAAATAACTCTATAGCATCTTCTGCCTTATTCGTCTGAAGCGGGCCAATAAGACGCAGCTCTATATTAGGCCGAATAGTTTTAAACATATTGCCCCAACGCATTTGGGCCTCTTGAACGCGGTTTTCACCAAATATCTTCTGCCCAGCCTCCAGCATATCTTGGACGCGCTCATCAGGCTGCACTTTCGATACGGCGACAAGCTCTGGCAAATCCACGCGCCTTGCGCGCTTGGCAGCGGCTGCAATGCGGTTTAAGACATCGGCGCGGCGCTGCAAGATTGTTAGCGGTGCATTATCTAAAGGATTAATCATGCGCTCCTCTTATGCTGATTATAGTGAAAATAAAAGCTATAGCCTTTGGCAAATCGCGCAAAAGCTACGCCGAGATAATAAACACTCTCATAAATTTGGCCCTTATGTATTTATGACTGACCCACAGCGTACACCAGACCCCATGGCAATCGCGCAAAAACTTCCCAAAGGCGCAACGCTTATTTATCGGCATTTTGGGGATGAAAATCGCGAAAAACTGGCAAATAGTTTACGCAATATAGACGGGCTAACGCTTTTAATCGGAAATGATCCAAAACTTGCAAAAACTGTGGGGGCTGATGGCGTACATATGCCGCGCAGCACATCCGCCGACACTCTAATGGATATTCGCAACGCCCATCCTGACTGGATAATCACACAAGCCGCTGCGAAAACGGAAGGTATGTCTGAAAACCTTACTCTAGACGCACTATTTGTAAGCGCTGTTTTTTCAAGTAAAAGCCCGTCAGCTGGCCAGCCGATTGGCTTAGGCCCGCTAACTGAAATAGCTCTGAAATCACCAATGCCTATTTATGCGCTTGGCGGCATAACATCTGAAACCGCGCCGCACTTAATCGGTAGCGGTGTTGCGGGCTTTGCAGCTATTGACGGTATCGTCAAAGAAATTAATCTAAGCGAAAACCGCTCTGATTCAGACATGTTTTAGCTTAAAACTTAAATCCAGTTTGAATAAAAATAGCCGTTGCATCTTCACTTTGCCGCGTCACATTCAAACCATCAAACGCTGATGTGGTACGGTCAATATATTGCACGCCCGTCCCAACCGTAATGGTGTCAAAGTCATAGCTAACGCCAAACACAGCTTGGTCCGAGCTTAAATTCACATTATCATCCGTCGCATGGCCATAACCAAGGGTAAATCCGAGCCGTGAAGGCTTCCATGTCAAGCCGACATCATAGGCTTCATAGTCACCATCCAACAGTCCATTATTTGAATGTAAATAAGACCCGCCCAGCACCCAGTCATTATATGTAAGTTCAACCCCTGCATTAAAAGCTTCAAGATCATCAAGACCCGTAAAGCCGCTACGCTCATCCGCTCGTGCATAGCTGCCCGTTAATTCAGCCTTAAATCCATTACCAAAATTACGGTCAAGCGCAATGCCGACTTCGACAACATTACGCAAATCTGCTGCAATTGTTCCGCTGCCTTGGTCATTATTAGAGCGCACGCAATAATCTACGCCGCAGCCTTCTGCGTTGGGCGCATATGAGGCCCCAAATTGCACCCCAACCCCAACTGTATCACCCAGTAAGCGCGGGCTTGTATAAGTCACTTTTTCCGCAAAGCCAGAGGCATCATTAACCGTTTTAACGCTGTCAAAGCCCGTATAATCTACAGGTGAATTTGAAGCGCCTGTCTTAAGCAAGCTCGGCGCGCCCAAGCTAAAGAGATAGGCCGAACCATCATCACGGCCCAGCGTCACATCCCCATAAGCGCTGCGTAAAAACACATAAGCTGATTCGAGCTGAATTTCTTCGGCTTGCGCATCATCGGCCCCGTCAGAGAAAAACTGGCTTGTATGTCCGCGTAATCCTGTGACAACGCCGTCAATCACGGCAGATGAACATCCTGCAGCAGTTGGCGGGCAATCGGGTAAGCGCTGCCCAAAGCCGCGGCGAAACCGATCATATTGCGCCCGCGCGCCAAGATTTGCACCATATTCAAGTCCGCCCTGAGTAATGGCGCTAACCTCCACTTCAATATCCGCGTCACCAATAAATTCAGCGTTCCAATCACCGGCCCCGTTCGGGTTTTCTACAGCCGCAGCCCCGACCGTAGCTCCGCCGCGAAAGACTGTTTTTAAATTATTCCAGCCAAATTTATCTTTCCAGCTTCGCTTTGCCGTTTTTGGTTGAGGCACTGGGCCTTGTTGAGCATATGGCGGCTGACCTTGATAAGCTTGGCCCTGATAGGATTGGCTTTGATAATTTGGGTTTTGATAATTTGGGTTTTGATAAGCTCGCCCCTGATATTGAGCCTGTTGTCCCCATTGTGGTTGATTCGGATCACCATATGGCGTCTGTTGGTAATTAGGCGCTGCATAATTTTGTGCAAAATTCTGCTGCGCCGCTGGCGTGCCATATTGAGACTTAGCTTCATATGACCCTATATTATGGGCAGGCTTACGAGGCTTCGCTCCGCCATTACGGCGCCCAGGGTAATATAGGCCTGTATCTTGCGCGGCCTGTTCAGGGCCAGCTTGCAAATCTTGCCAATTAGGTTGCACCGTCTGCGGTATAGGTTGCGGACGATATGTGGGCACATGAGGTGTTTGCGCTTGGTTGGGGGCGCCATACTCATAATTTCTAGGCAGGGTTGGCGGCGCATTTACGGGCGGCGGCGGTGTTGGCAGGCTTTGCGCTGGCTGTGTTGGGTGTTCAATTTCCCAAGCTTGCTTTTTATTTTTCTTAGCAAAAGGGCTCGCTGATTGCGCGCTGGCAACTGTCATCGTCCCCATAGCTGCTAAAATGGCAGGGATAATTAGCGAACTTGGCCGAAATGAAGACGTCATAAACGCAATAACCTAAATAGAATCAAATATATAATTATCTATATTGGGTATGGCCTGTCTTTTGCTAAAAAATGGTTAACGAGTATTAACTATGTTGAGTCAATCGCCCATAATACGGCAGAATCAAGCGGCAAACCTAACTGGAAATTTATGAAACTGACTCTGGCGTCACACTATTAAACTGTTATAAGCTTGGATAATAAATTTGCGGTTTGGTGCCGCAAAGCTGTTTTGGAGTACCTATGTCTCGCACAAAATTTATAGTCGCAGCCTGCCTAGGTGCGGCTTTACTCAGCGCTTGTGGGTCTTTACCATTTAGCGGTAAAAAGACGAATGAAGCGCGGCGTGTGCGGGCCCAGGCGCCCAATATGGGTGTAAATTCTTTTTTATGGCGCGCTTCGCTAGAAACGTTAAATTTCATGCCACTTTCAGAGGTAGACCCATTTGGCGGCGTTATCGTCACAGACTGGTATGCCAGCGCAGAAGCGCCAAATGAGCGTTTCAAAGCCAATATTTATATTTTAGACACAAACCTACGCGCGGACGCCCTCAAAGCGTCTATCTTTAAGCAAGTTCGCACGCCAAATGGGTGGGATGACGCTGCGATTGACGCCGACACAGCGCGCCAGATTGAAAACTCAATTTTGACTCGGGCACGCGAGCTTTATATCGCTACAGTCGACTCGCAATAATAAATATAGTTTATATCGAATTTTATCATCAGCCTCTCGAATGAGAGGCTTTTTTTATGGGCTTAGCCTGCTATAGACAGCGCTTAGATGAACGCAGTAAAGAGCCGCCAAAATGACAAATCGATATAATGCCGCAGAGGTCGAGCCGCGCTGGCAAAAAGTCTGGGACGAATTGGATGTTTTTCGGGCCGATGACAAGGGGGGTCAAAAATTCTACGCGCTTGAAATGTTCCCCTACCCTTCTGGCCGTATTCATATGGGGCATGTACGTAATTACGCCATGGGCGATGTTGTTGCACGCTATAAAAAAGCGCAAGGTTTTGACGTGCTGCATCCAATGGGCTGGGACGCCTTTGGCATGCCTGCGGAAAATGCAGCTAAGGAAAATGGCGGCCACCCCAAAGATTGGACTTATGACAATATAAAGGCCATGAAAGCCCCGCTCAAACGACTCGGTTTTGCGCTGGATTGGAGCCGTGAATTCGCGACCTGCGATGAGGCTTATTACAAACAACAGCAAGCCATATTCCTTAAGTTCTGGGAGCGCGGCCTCGTTTACCGCAAAACAGCCAAAGTCAACTGGGATCCCGTTGACAATACCGTCCTCGCCAATGAGCAAGTCATTGATGGCAAAGGTTGGCGATCCGGCGCAGTCGTTGAGCAGCGCGATATGGATCAATGGTTTTTCAAAATTACAGAATATGCCGAGGAGCTTTTGGAGGGCCTCGATACGCTCGACCGCTGGCCTGAAAAAGTACGGACAATGCAAGCCAACTGGATTGGGAAATCTGAAGGTTTGCAGATGCGCTTTGAGTTTTCAGTAGAAGACAAAACTATTGTCAACCCTAACGTTAAAATCCACGATCAACAGGACGGCAATTATATTGCAGAGATTCCCTCTGATATTTCAGAGATAGAAATTTCTGCAGCTGGACGCCAAGAAGCACGAAAACTCTTTAAAGATGGAATCGAGATTTTCACAACGCGTCCAGACACCCTCTTTGGCGCAAGCTTTATTGCACTATCTCCCGATCATAAATTGACTAAAGCCTTGTCAGTAACAAATTCAAACATCGAAGACTTCCGCGCAAAATGCGCCAAAATCGGCACAACCGAAGAAGCCATCGCCACAGCCGAAAAACTGGGTATGGATACGGGCCTTCGCGTCAAACATCCCTTTATCGATGGCAAAACGCTCCCCGTCTGGATCGCGAATTTCGTTCTCATGGGCTACGGCACAGGCGCGATTTTCGGCTGTCCCGCCCATGACCAACGCGATCTGGACTTTGCGCGTAAATATGGTTTGGATGTTACGCCTGTTGTTTTACCTGACGGTGAAGATGCAGCGAGTTATGATGTTGGTGATGAGGCCTATACGGGCGAAGGTACATTATTCAATTCAGACTTCCTCAATGGCCTGTCTAAAAATGAAGGCATCGCCGCCGCTATTGCAAAAATTGAAGATATGGGCCTTGGGCAAAGCGTCACCAATTACCGTCTGCGCGATTGGGGCGTTTCGCGGCAGCGCTATTGGGGATGCCCCATTCCTGTCATTCATTGCGGTAATTGCGGCGTATTGCCTGTGCCAGAAAACGCCCTGCCCGTGGCTCTGCCATATGACAATATTGACCTGACCATTCCTGGTAATCCACTTGATCGCCACCCAACATTTAAACATGTAGATTGCCATAAATGCGGCGAAGCGGCACGGCGCGAAACGGATACACTCGATACTTTTGCCGATAGTTCTTGGTATTTTGCGCGCTTTGCTGGCGGCAGCACGGATGATGCGCCTTTCGACAAAAACACGGCAAGCCAGTGGATGCCTGTTGACCAATATGTCGGCGGCGTTGAACATGCCGTACTGCATTTATTATATGCACGTTTCTTCACACGCGGGCTTCGTGATTGTGGTTTAATTGACCTGCCCAGCGGCGAGCCTTTTGCAGGATTATTTACACAAGGTATGGTGACACATGCAGTTTATACGGATGCTGTAGGAAATTTCGTAATACCTTCTGATGTTGAAAATTATCCAACAGAAAAATATGATATTGAAACAAACTGGAAAACATTTTCTTCTGTTATTAACGAACATTTAAAAAATAATCCAAAATTTGCAAAAGCTTATCAAAAACAAAAAGAAATCTACAAAGCCCATATTGTTCATAGTGTAGATACAGAAAATGGACATACAATAATCCCCGTCCTACGCGGCGACGTTATCAAAATGTCCAAGTCCAAGAAAAATGTTGTTGACCCCAATGAAATTATCGAAGGTTACGGCACAGATGTGGCCCGTTGGTTTGTCCTGTCCGATAGCCCGCCCGAGCGCGATGTTGAATGGACAGAAAGCGGCGTGATTGGCGCATGGCGGTTTTCTAAAAAAATCTGGAATCTCGTTGAAGGCGCGAATAAAGAATTTGGCCCCATGACGATTGCAGATAATTCAGCAGGTGATGCGCTAGCATTACGCAAATTTGCCCATAAGGCGCTCGAGAAAATTACGGCAGGTATTGAGGCCTTTCGGTTTAACACATCTGTTGCACAAATTTATGAACTCACCAATGCACTGGCAAAATATAAAAACCAAGATGCGGCGAGAGCCGAAGCTATGGGCATTCTAATCCGCGCGATTGCACCTTTTATGCCGCATTTGGCTGAGGAATGTTGGTCAGTGTTAGGCGGAGATGGTCTTGTCTATCACGCCCCTTGGCCAGAGCTTGACCCAAAAATGCTCATAGATGATGACATTACCTTGCCGCTACAAGTCAATGGCAAGCGGCGCAGTGAGTTATCGATTGATAAAAGCATGCCAAAAGATGAGATAGAGGCCCTCGCCCTAGCTGATGAAGCCGTTATCCGCGCCATAGGTGAAGGAACTGTTAGGAAAGTCATCATTGTCCCCGGACGAATTGTGAATATAGTAGCCAAATGACACGTCTTTTTTTTCTTTCTCTCATCACCCTGATCTTAAGCGCATGCGGGTTTAAACCTCTCCATGCAACAAGTGCAAGCGGTGTAAATCTATCTGACATTCAAGTCGTTATGGCCCAAATTCAAGATGTGCAAGATCGCGAAGCGGGCTTTTATATGCAACAACGCTTGCTTGACCGTATCGGCGAGAAAGAGAAAGCAAAGCATATTGTCACAATAGTCCCAAGCGTATCGCGCCGCCGCCTTGGCGTAACAAGTAATGATGTGGCCTCGCGTTATGATATTAATTTACAGGCAAGCTACGTGTTGACAGATAGCGCTTCGGGCAAGGTTCTCGATAAAGGCTCCGTAAGCGCAGTCTCAACATTTGGCGCACCAAATGATCCGTATGGACTTGACGCGGCTGATACGAATGGCACTCAACAAGGCGCGCGGGAATTAGCAGACAGATTAATCATGAAGCTCGCAACATATTATAGCCAAGACAAAGCCAATAAGGCTGTGCCGTGAAAATAACGGGCGCGCGGCAAAAACGATTTTTAGATAACCCGCCTGCTGACCTTATTGGAGTCATGCTCTTTGGGCCAGATCGCGGTCTTGCCAAAACACGCGCACAAGCTCTCGCTAAAAAACTTGTCCCAGATGCTGATGATACATTTGGAGCCACTATTTTAACGGCCGATGATTTATCATCCGACCCCGCCAAATTATCTGATGAAATGAGCGCTTTATCTTTGCTAGGCGGCGGACGGCTTATCCGCTTACGCCTTGATCATGAACGCAGCGGTCAAGCCATTGCCAAATTAATTAAAGCTTTCGACACAGATCCCTCTCGCGCAGAAGCAAAATTAATTATAGAGGCGGGTGATTTAACCCCGCGCTCTCATATCCGAAAAGCCATAGAGGCCGCAGGGCATTTTGCCGCGATTGGTTGTTACGCAGCAAATGCCAAAGACTTGCGCGAGCAAATTAAAACGGGACTGGCCGATAAATATATAAGTATAGATAATGAAGCGCTTGAGTTTTGGCTACCTTTATTAGAGGGTGACTTTGCCCTCGCCGCCGGTGAAATAGAAAAAATGGCGCTTTATAAGGGTTACGGCAAAGTTGAAAACGCAAAAGTAACACTTGAAGATATTCGCGCTATCGCCGCAGGCGGACAAGCTGCCTCAATAGATACAATTATTACAGAGGCCTTATCGGGACAATTCGATAAATGCGATACGGCCTATAGACGAGCTGTGGATGGAAAGATTAATCCTGTCACGATTTTATTTGCCCTACAGCGCCATATGATGCGGCTCATGGAGGCTGCCATAAAAATGGAAGGCGGGGAGAATGCTAATAATGCCGTTAAATCCTTACGACCGCCTGTTTTCAAAATGCAAGAAGGCACATTTATTAGACAGTTAAACATTTGGCCTGCTCGCATGTTAAGCCTCAGCTTACAACAATGTCAAATCGCAGAACGGCAATTAAAATCAACTGGCGCACCAGCTGAAGCCATAACATCACGCCTTCTATTAGCCCTTTCTACCTATGCAGCAAAAAACAAATAAACAGCTTACGTCATGAATAAAATATTGAAAAATATAAATAATTTACCTAATTTTATAGAGCAAATACTCATTACAGTCATCCCTGCTATAGCCATATTCATAGTTGGAACCATAATTGCACGATATTTACGACAGCGTTTGAAGCAATCAAAATTTGGCGGGCGGCATGTGGATGAAACCCTTCGGCCCGTCATTGCCTCCTTTGTTTTCTATACAATTATGGCCGCGACACTTTATGCAGTCTTAATCAAATTAGGTGTCCCGCCGACAAGTCTTATCGCCGTATTCGGCGCGGCAGGCCTCGCTGTTGCCTTAGGCTTAAAAGATACATTATCCAATATCGCCGCTGGTGTGATGCTGCTTTTCCTGCGCCCCCTATCTGTGGGAGAAACCGTAGATATGGAAGGCGTTATAGGTACGATTGATGAAATAGATTTATTTTCCACAACACTCAATACACCTGATGGCCTATATTTATATATCCCCAATAGTATCATTTGGAACAACCGCATCCAAAACTTCAGCCGTCACGCCTCTCGCCGAGCGACAATTAATATCCGTATCGGGTATGAAAATGATCTTGAAAGCGTACAAGCTTTGCTGACAAATATATTACTGCAAACACCTGACATGCTAAGCGTGCCTGAAACACCGAAAGTTTATATTACAAGTTTTGAAAATACAGCGGTACATATATCTTGCCGGTGCTGGCTACCGCGGCAAGATTGGGCCAAACGGGTAAGCGATCTTCATATCGATATTAAAAAAACCTTAGATAAAGCAGATATTAATATGTCCATACCAGCAATCGCTCTTTCCCAAAACGATATGTAATTAACTGTCTGATTGACTGAGGCGTTTGATTAAATCATCAAGCTGTGCGCTATTTTTATACCGAATTCGCAGCTCCCCCGACGGCCCCTTATGGCGTAAATCTACGCCTAGGCCCAATATATCCATGAGGTCTTGCTCCGCCTTGCGCGTATCCGCATCCTTATAGGCTCTGGCTTTAGGTTGAAACACATCATCTTTGGCTGACTTAATTCGGCGAACCCAGTCTTCAGCTTCGCGAACGGATAGCCCCTTTTCTGCAATCATATCTGCAAGCTCGGCAGGATCAGGCGCGCCAATGATAGCGCGTGCATGCCCTGCACTGATCTTACCTTCCGCAAGATAATTTTGCGCGCGTTCAGGCAAGCTTAGTAAACGCATCATATTTGCGATATAAGGCCGAGATTTTCCAATCGCTTGCGCAATATCATCTTGTGTCCGCCCAAAATCGGTTTTCAGAGCTTGATATGCCATAGCTTCTTCAATCGGGTTTAAATTGGCCCGCTGCACATTTTCGACAACTCCGATTTCCAAAACATCTTGATCCGACAGATCACGGATTAAAACAGGTAAAGTCCCAAGACCCGCTTTAAGAGCGGCTTGCCAGCGCCGCTCGCCAGCAACAATTTGATAGTTTTCAGGCTTATTGGCTATTTTAATCGGCCGAACAAGAATCGGCTGCAATACGCCTTTATCTTTAATTGACTGCGTTAACTCTTCGAGCTTGGTTTTATCAAAATGCTTACGAGGCTGTTCAGGGTTTCTGTCAATTTTAGAAATATTAACAAAACGCACCCCCGCCTTTTCGTCTTGGGGTGTTTGCGCAGTAGATCCATGCGGTTCCTTATTTTGTTTCGCAGGCGCGCCTGTATCAAGCGCGGTAACATCACTCATCAAAGCAGATAGGCCGCGCCCAAGGCCACGTTCAGATGATTTCTTTTTCTTAGGCTTCTTTGGAGGGTGTGTCATATCTTAAACCACTGATATATATATTTATTTTCTGTTCTTATGCTTGTGCAGCATTTCTTTAGCCAATGCCATGTAAGCCCGTGAGCCTGCGCAAAATGGATCATATACTAAGACAGGTTGACCAAATGACGGCGCTTCGGCGATACGTACATTTCGCGGAATGATTGTTTTAAACACGGCCCGCCCCAGATGTTTACGTACATCTTCCGCAACCTGAGCCGATAACCTGTTTCTCTTATCAAACATGGTGAGCATCACCCCATCAATAGCGAGGTCAGGGTTAATATTTGCCTTTGCCATTTCTATCGTTTGTAAAAGTTGCGACAGACCCTCTAGGGCAAAAAACTCACATTGTAGCGGAACAATCACAGACCTTGATGCCGCCAGAGCATTGATTGTCAGTAAATTAAGCGCCGGCGGGCAATCAATCAGCACATAATCAAAGCTTTGTCGCGATGATTTTAACGCATCGCGTAAGATAATTGTGCGGCCACTCGCGCTCCCAATTTCTATCTCTACCGCAGACAGATCAACATGAGACGGAATAATAAATAGACCCTCAACACTGGTCGGCTGCACAGCCTCATCCAAAGGCAGGTTTTCAGTTAATATGTGATAGATTGTCTTTTCACGCGCACGCCGAGAAATTCCTAAGCCCGTGGATGCATTACCTTGCGGATCCGCATCTATCAGTAAAACACGCTTGCCAAGCTTACTTAAAGCCGCCGCTAAATTGATCGATGTTGTTGTTTTACCAACACCGCCCTTTTGATTTACAATCGCTATCACACGAGAAAAGTTCATTTAATTTCCGTAACTTAAGGTGTTTTTAAGCTCAAACCTTACGTGCAAGGTTTTTAATGATTAAAACACTCGCATTATCCTGAGTTATGCTTTTGACACTCTCCAGCGTAAATGTCCACGTGGTCAGAGCGTTTTCTATGTCTCGGGCCGCGTTTTCACCTTTAAGCAGAATCAATATTGTGCCCGCATGAATATGCGGCAAAGCATAGTCAAACACACTCGGCAAAGGCGCAAAGGCACGCGCCGTAATCACATCTGCCTTCATGGCAGGAAGCTGCTCAATACGCGTATTATGAACTCTTGCAGGCAGACCTAACTCTCGCGTCACTGTTTTTAAAAAAGACGCTTTTTTACCTACCGACTCAACCAAATGCACCTGCCGCCCTCGCCTCGCCCCATCTAGCTCAGAGCCATGATGCTTAATGTGAATGGCTGCCGCAAGGCCTGGAAAGCCTGCCCCAGAGCCAAAATCCAATAATATCTTTGCATCATCACTTAATAACGGGCATATTTGCCAGCTATCTAAAGCATGGCGCTCCCAAAACATATCTAATGTACTAGGTGCAACAAGGTTTATGCGCGCAGACCATTTGCGTAACAATGCTTGCCATTTTATGTAATCGGCTAATGTTTCACGTGAAACATTCGATCTCTGCTCAAAACCCGCCTGGCCCAAAATCTTGCCAGCACTTTGGTCAGTTGGCATGTCTACGCGCCTTAACGGATTTGGGTTTATCACGCCGCTTTAAATGCGCCAAAACCGCCATAAGCGCGCCGGGCGTCACTCCTTCAATTCGGCTCGCTTGGCCCAAAGTGGCTGGGCGCGTGGCTATAAGCTTAGACCTCACCTCATTAGAAAGACCGCCTATAGAATCGTAATCAAAATCATCTGGAATACGCAGACCTTCATCCCGCTTAAAAGCTGCAATATCACGCGCTTGGCGTTCCAAATAGCCTGCATATGTGGCCTCTG
The DNA here is from genome assembly GCA_937929915.1 of uncultured Caulobacterales bacterium. Taxonomy (GTDB): domain Bacteria; phylum Pseudomonadota; class Alphaproteobacteria; order Caulobacterales; family Maricaulaceae; genus Litorimonas. The sequence continues at coordinate 248,201 of CALFUN010000007.1, forward strand.
TTTCGATATATTCACACATATCTTCAGTAAATTCTGAAAGCTCGGGCCAAACATCTTTAAGATCCGACACAGATAAATTTGGATAAGCCAGTAAATCAAACACGCTGCGCGAAACACCATCTTGGTTCACTTTTATCTTAGATGTCTTTAACTGAGAGGGTGATTTGGATAAGGACAGGGCCATAGCTTTGGCTTTCGCAAATCGTTTGGCCTTGTTTTCGTAAATCTCCCTACGCACATCACCCACAAGCCCAACCTCTACCCCCAATGGCGTCATACGTTGATCTGCGTTATCTGCGCGCAGCAACAATCTATATTCAGCGCGGCTCGTAAACATACGATAAGGCTCCGTAACGCCCTTCGTAATAAGGTCATCAATCATCACGCCAATATAAGCCTGACTACGGTCAAGAATAAGTGGCGAGCGGCCCATCGCAGATAATGCCGCATTTGCACCCGCAATCAAGCCTTGCGCAGCTGCTTCTTCATACCCAGTCGTGCCATTTATTTGCCCTGCAAGATAAAGCCCCGCTATCGATTTACACTCTAAAGTCGCTCGCAACTCTCTCGGGTCGACATAATCATATTCAATCGCATAACCATAACGCTGAATGACTACATCTTCCAGACCAACGATTGTCCGAATAAACGCATCTTGCACATCGCGGGGCAGGGAGGTCGAAATCCCGTTGGGGTAAACTGTGTCCCCGTCAGGATTTTCGGGCAGCCCTTCTGGTTCTAGGAAAATTTGATGCCGTCCGCGATCAGAAAAGCGCACAATCTTATCTTCTACAGCAGGGCAGTATCGCGGCCCCTTACCCGCAATAGAACCGCTATAAACTGCTGAAAGTTTTATATTATCTGAAATTATCTTGTGGGTTGTCTCATTCGTGTGGGTGATGGCGCAGCTAATTTGCGGCACAGTAATTTTATCCGTCAAGAAAGAAAACGGAACAGGCGTTTCATCCGCGGCCTGTTGATCCAAAGCCTGCCAATTTATAGATGATTTCTGCAAGCGGGCAGGCGTTCCTGTCTTCAACCGGCCCATTTTCAATCCGGCCGCATAAAGCCGTTCTGATAAACCTAGGGCAGGGGCTTCGCCCCAACGCCCTGCTGGCCTACGTTCATCCCCTATATGGACAAGGCCTTTTAAAAAAGTCCCCGTTGTTAAAACAACTCGGCCCGCCATAAATTCCAGACCTGCTTCGGTCTTAACCCCCAAAACTCGCCCTTTATCAACAATTAAGTCGTCAACAGCGCCAGCCATAATTGTCAAATTTGGATAATCAAACAGTATATCTTGCATAGCTTGGCGATATAAATACCGGTCAGATTGCGTCCTCGGCCCCCGAACGGCCGGCCCCTTAGAGCGGTTAAGCATCCGAAATTGTATGCCAGAAGCATCTGCAACTTGTGCCATAACCCCGCCAAGCGCGTCTATTTCCCGCACAAGATGCCCCTTGCCAAGCCCGCCAATCGCGGGGTTACAAGACATCTCGCCTATGGTTTCAAGCTTATGCGTTATCAAAAGCGTGCTTGCCCCAAGCCGCGCCGCAGCCGCAGCGGCATCACAGCCCGCATGTCCGCCGCCAATAATGATCACATCATATTGCATATTTGTAGTTTGGGCCAGTTTACTCATGGCTCGTCCATAAAGCCAAGCGCCCTAAAAGTCGATAGATTCTATTCAGGCCTACGCAAAATGTTTCACGTGAAACATAGCCGCTTCCTCAAGATTACTTTCCAACACAAAAACGCGAAAATATGCGGTCAAAAACTTGCTCTATATCTGAACTGCCCGCCAACTCCTCAAGCGCTTGCAAAGCCAGCCGTATATCATCGCTGGCCAGTTCAGGCGCATGGCCCAAACCGCCTAAGGCTCTACGCGCAGCTGACAAAGCCTTACGCACACAATCTGCATGACGCTGCCGCGTAAGCCCAGCTACACCTTGCTGGCTGTAACTCCCTTCAATAACTTTTTCAAAATGCGTGATTAAAGCCTCTATATTTTCACCTGACAACGCATTGCCTGCAACAAAAACTTTATCTAAAAATTCGGTTTCAGTATTTTTATAAGCCTTTGATTTATTTATATAAATAATATCATTATCCTGGAACTCAACTGCCAAACCCTCAAATTGACCTCTCACATCCGGGTTTAACTCAGGGCGCAACACAAAGAGTCTCATATGAGCCTTTTCTGCACGGTTCAAAGCTCGCCTTACACCTTCGGCTTCAATTTCATTCTCTGTATCGCGCAATCCTGCCATATCCGACAATGTAACAGGCAGCCCAGCGAGAGAAATATTGGCTTCGAGAATATCCCGCGTTGTGCCTGCTTCAGGAGATGTAATTGCGACATCACGCTGCGCTAGATGGTTCATAAGTGTAGATTTACCCGCATTTGGCACCCCAATAATCGCGATTTGCAAACCTGTGCGAATGGCCTCACCGCGGCCAAGTCCCGATAAAGCCGTCTCCATTTGCTCCGAACATCGGCTCAAATATGGATAGGCCGCATGGGATAGAGCGTCTGGCACATCCTCTTCATCAGCAAAGTCGATCTCTCCTTCAATTTGCGCCATTGCATCTAGTAGCATATCGCGCCAACTCTCATAAATACCGCGCAAACCGCCTTCCATCTGTTGCAAAGCTTGGCGGCGCTGTCCCTCACTTTCGGCGTCAATCAAATCTGCAAGGCCTTCGGCTTCGGTTAAGTCCATTTTATTATTTTCAACGGCTCGGCGCGTAAATTCTCCTGCCCTTGCTTGCCGCAGCCCCAATGCAAGCAAAGCCTTCCCAACACCCTCAATGACGGCCAAGCTGCCATGAACATGAAGTTCAGCGCAATTTTCTCCTGTAAAGCTTCTCGGGGCAGGGAACCAAAAAACAAGAGGATGGTCCAGCACCTCACCCTCTGCGTTATATAATATACGCAAAGCTGCAAGGCGTGCTTTTGGTACAGGCTGTTTTGTTAAAGCCTCAATCACAACTTGGCTTTGCAGTCCAGAAATACGAAACACGCTCACACCTGCGCGGCCAGGCGCGGACGATAAAGCAAAAATGGTATCCGTTTCAAATGTCATGCTGCCGCTTTAAAAGGCTCGACTCAATAATAAAAGCTTAAAGAGACAAATGCTTCATTATGTTTTAAGCTGTGTTGGTGAAAAACTTTATCCTATATATGCTCATTTTATATTTAGGCACGACGGGTTGCTCACAGCAAAATCTCCGTCTTGAAACATTACCCCCCTTAAAGATAGCTTTGGATTGCTTACCTGATAAAGGCGCTATGATTGCAGCTCACCGCGGGACTAGCCGTGACTGGCAAACGCCTGAGAATTCAATATCAGGATTAAAAAAGCTCATCGGTAATAATTATCTCATGGCAGAAATAGACGTTGCTCGCCTGCGCGACGGCACTTTAATTACTTTTCATGACGGTGTTTGGGATGATTTATCTACGGCCACAGGCGTTGTTGCTTCATCTACGCAGTCTGACTTAGATAAGATACTTCTGCGTACACGGCGAGGGATTTTAAGTGCTGATAGGCCTCCAAAATTTGAAGATATTTTAATAGCTGCCAAAAATAAAATTTATCTCGAAATAGATTTTAAAACATCCGCGAATATACAGCAGGTTATTGATTTAATATATAAAAATGAAATGGAGCACCATGTTTTACTCATTAGCTATACACAGAAACAAGCCAATATATTACGGAATATAGCCCCAGATATGGCTTTATCTGTATCGCGCTCATCAAAAGTTAAAGGAGACTTTATTTGGCTCGGCGATGATATTAAAAACACACGTCACTTATCCTCTATTCAAAGCCATAATCAATATGTGATAGGCCGTGTTGGGCAAGTTTCAACTCAAAAGGCATTAAAAACCGCAAAGCTTAATGCAGATATTTTAGTCACAGACTATCCCAATCAATATTTACCGCTAACGGGGCTTAATAAAGATCAGCGAAAGGTTTTTAGAAGCTGTCTAGGCGCTAAGGGTTATTAACGGTTTTGCTTGCGCCATGTTTTTTGCCAAACAGCCTTATCGCCCATAGACTCAATAAGAGCTTTGTGGGCTGATAATTCAGCCGCATGAATTGACCGTTCAAGCGGCACGGGGCGCGTTAATGCAGGTTTTAAAACAAAGTTGTTTTTTTCCTGCTCAGGCACGGTTTTATCCAAGCCCAGCCGCATAGCCCGTCCACCATTTAACTCTAAATAAACTGCGGCTAATAATTCTGAGTCAATAATCGCGCCATGTTTATCCCGCCCCGAAAGAGAAATATCAAACCGCTTACATAGAGCATCCAATGAGGCCGGTGATCCAGGGAATTTTTCATGCGCCATCGCCAGAGTATCTTTAAAACGACTCGCGGGTAATTGCGAAAAACCCGCGCGCTCTAACTCTGCATTAATAAAGCCCATATCAAAGCGTGCATTATGTGCAATAAGAGGCGAGTCGCCGATAAAATCTAAGAAATTTTGGGCCTGACTCGCAAATTTTGGTTTTCCTTGAAGAAATTCTGTCGTCAGCCCTGTGATTTGAACAACTTTTTCAGGAACATCGCGCTCAGGGTCTAAATAACAATGAAACTGCTCACCCGTCGGTAAAAAATCAATAATTTCAATACAGCCAATTTCAGTAATTCGGTCTGCGCCTCTCGCATCAAAGCCTGTCGTTTCTGTATCAAAAACAATCTCGCGCATAATATATCACTTAATTTATGTAGCTAATATCTGAGTTAAGACAGACTGCACCTGTTCGCGCGTCTTTTCTAGTCCTTCATCTGTGGATATAATAAAATCAGCTCGAGCACGTTTATCTTTATCTGGCATTTGACGTGATAAAAGCATCTCAAATATATCCTCTGTCATACCCTCACGCGCCATAACCCGTGCTTTTTGAACAGATGCGGAGGCTGAGACAACAACAACATTATCCACATTTTTATGACCTTCTGTCTCAAATAATAACGGCACGTCAAATATAACAGCCTTCGCTCCATCAGATTTAGCTTGTTTTGAAAATTCAGCTCGCATTTGACCAACCCAAGGATGGATGAAACTCTCCAAAACTTTTAAATTTAATGGGTCAGCTTTTATATGTTCACCCAATTTTTTACGATCAATCGCGTCATTAATAATCACATCAGGAAATACAGTTTTTATCAAAGCAACCGCTTTTCCGCCCTTGCTATATAATTTATGCACAGCGGCATCTGCGTCAAAAACAGGACAGCCCAAATCTTTAAACATATTAGCCGTTGTGGTTTTCCCCATACCAATAGAGCCTGTTAAGCCTATAATTTTCATATCAATAGCTGCATTTATCTGACGCCTGATTTAAGGGCAGTAAGTAATATATCTTTTGGGTTTGATGTTGGGTTCGGGTTTTGGCCATAAAATAATTTAAATGATGGCCGCGCTTGTGCAATTAACATATCCAAACCGCTCATAATTAATAGACCTCTCTTTTTAGCCTCTGATAATAAAGGGGTCATCATCGGTGTGTAAATGAGATCATAAACAAGTCCGTCATCAGGGGCATTTTCTAATGATATATCTAATGCCGCCTTTCCTGCCATACCACCCGAGCTTGCATTGATAATTAAATTTGATCTTGCAATCGCATCTTGGCGGTCTTGCCATGGCAGAAAATATAAGCTTGGTACATTGACCATATCTACAATATCTTGCGCGGTTTTATTGGTTCTATTAATGAGGCAAATTTCTGGCACACCTAATGATAATAAAGCGCCAATAACGGCTTTAGAGGCCCCGCCAGCACCAATTATCAAAACTGATTTTTGTGTAAGTTCTGTTACTTTCATCAAGGTTAAAAGCGGTGCTACAAAACCCTCAAGATCTGTATTATGAGCTATCAACTTCCCGTTACGTTTAAATAAGCAATTTGCCACACCTAGTTTACGAGCATCATCGGTAACATCATCTGCTGCCTCGAAAGCTTGTAATTTTAAAGGAAGCGTAACATTTACGCCAGCAATAGACGTCTGTTTTAATGATTTAAAAGCATAGACGGCTTCGTCTTGGCGAACTGCAAATGGAATATAAGCGCCTTTAATGCCAGTTTCTTTTAACCAGAAATTATGTAAAAGCGGGCTTAAAGAATGATGTATTGGCCAGCCGCAAACACCTGCGAGTTTTGGGATAAGGCTCATGACAGTATTGCGCCGCGCATGCGCAAATAATCAAGTACAGGCAATAATGACAAACCTAATATGGAAAAAAAGTCACCCTTAACATCTGAAAATAATTGCGAGCCTAATCCTTCAAAGCGGTAAGCCCCAACAGATTGCGTTAATAGATCGCCTTCAGATTTTATATAATAATCTAAAAAATCATCTGAAAAATCTCGCATTGTCAAAGTCGTTTTTGACATGTGACGCCACACAGTTTGTCCATTTTCGCATATAACAACAGCTCCAATTAACTTATGCGTCTTGCCGCGCATAGCGATTAGCCGCTCCCGTGCCTCTTTAACGCTTTTTGGTTTGTCATAAAGCTGATCGTCCATAACCATAATTTGATCTGCCCCTATAACAAACCCTGCTTCATGACGGCTAACCCGCATAGATTTTGCTTCCGCCAGAGCATCCGCAATATCTTGCAACCTTGCATTTTGCGCAAGCATTGAATCTTTTATGGCCGCCTCATCTATAGGTTTGGCAATAACTTCGTAATCAATCCCTGCACCATCAAGAATTTGCCGTCTAATAGCAGAGCCTGAGGCTAATATTATCCGTGCCGTCATATAAGTTTTTCACCGTCCGTGATGATTAGGGTTATAGGTTTTATAAAGATTTATAATTTGCGCTGATGTTTCTTCAATAGACTTACGCGTGACATCTATAACTTTATAGCCCTTTTTTAAAAACATACGTTTGGCTTGTCGCATCTCATCTCTGACCCGCTCTTGATCAATATAATCTGTTTGGCCATCCTGTTTTAAGCCAATCAGACGTTGCTCTCGAATTTGTACAATTATATCAGGTGCAGCGACAAGCCCGACAATAAATGGCTTTTTCATATCATCTAAAGCCACAGGTAGCGGTGCCCCTGGGACTAAAGGGATATTTCCCGTCTTATATCCTCTATTGGCTAGGTATATAGAGGTCGGTGTTTTTGACGTGCGCGAGACACCCAATAAAACAATATCTGCCGTAGCAAGTCCCATAACATTTTGCCCATCATCATGTGCCATAGCAAAATCAAGAGCTTCAATGCGTTGATAATATTCAGCATCAAGGTTACGTTGCGCGCCCACTTCTGAAATCATAGCGGCCCCTAAATATCGGCCCAGCATCGCCAAACTCGGATCTAAAATAGAAATAAACGGTATATTTTCCCTGACACAAAAGTCTTCAAGCTTTCGGCGACGGTCAATATTAACAAGCGTATAAAGAACAACGCCGGGTTTATTTTTTATTTCCTCTAAAGTTTTTTCAAGCTGATCTTCTGACCTCACCAAAGCATGTAAATGCTCAAGCGCGGTGCAAGACGGAAATTGCGCAGTAGACGCTTTCATCATACCTACAAGTGTTTCACCCGTAGAATCGCTGACAAGATGAACATGAAAATAGATGGATATATTTGGGTTACGATCTGACATTCATATCTGCTCTATGGCAATTTCATCCCATTTGTCCACATTGGAAATTTTTATAAGGCTTTTTCATAGAGCAGCGATGATAAATTCTAACGTTCTTAAAAATTTATCCACAAAGACAATCCCAGAATATTAATCTTCTGATATATGGGTATAAATATTACCCACATTTTTATCCACATTTTTAAATTTCATCAAATCTTTGTTCTTAAATATAGAATTCTACTTTTCTTGTTATTCAAACTAATCTTATTCATATTATAAAGACAAATATTATCCTGAATAAAAGGTAGGATATTAAAATTTCTTACCAAAAGGTTAATACGATAAACATATTCCTGCTCTCTACACCTATCATCTCTTAAAAATATTTAGATAAAAGATGCCTTCCATTTGGATAATATAGGTATAAACAAAACTTAAGTTCAAACTGATAGGTTTTATAATGTCCCCTAAAATTATAAACGTACTCAATGGTCAGCAAAGCTCGATCCCGCCAATTTGGTTTATGCGTCAAGCTGGACGTCATTTACCTGAATATTTAGACGTCAGAGCAACGGCGAAAAATTTTATAGATTTTTGTTTTTCACCTGACAAAGCCGCCCGAGTGACACTGCAACCTATAGAACGCTATGATATGGATGCAGCTATACTATTTGCAGATATATTACTTATCCCTATTGGGCTTGGCAGAAAAGTGGACTTCATCAAAGGGGTCGGCCCTGTTTTAGAGCCTATTGATGTTGATGGTATACAAAAATTAAAAATAGACGGGGCAGCAGACCGTATTTCTTCTGTTTATGAAACGGTTTCCAATGTTCGAAAAGAACTAGCAAAGGATAAAGCTCTCATAGGGTTTTGCGGAGGGCCATGGACTGTTGCAACATATATGATTGAAGGTAAGGGGTCTCCGTCTAAAGACATTGTAAAAAGATTTGCTTATGAAAACCCAGAAGCAATGGCGGATTTATTGGAAGCCCTTGTTATATCAAGTGCAGATTATTTGATTAAGCAAGCCAAAGCTGGGGCTGATGTTTTGAAGATATTTGAAAGCTGGGCAGAAGGTCTTAGTCCTGATCTTTTTGACAGACTTGTTATTCATCCAACTCAAGAAATTGTAAAACGCATCCGGGATGCAGGCATTACAATCCCTATCATTGGTTTTCCCAGAGGTGCGGGGCTTAATGCTATCCGCTACGCGCATGAGACGCATATAACGGCTATAGCCGCGGGGACTCAAATGCCGTTAGATGATTTTAGAGCGACTATTCCTGATGGTATGACGGTGCAAGGTAATCTTGACCCATTAGCTCTTCGTATTGGCGGAAAGACATTACGGCGGGCGGTAGATAATGTCTTAAGAGACGCGCAATCTGGGCCGCATATTTTTAACCTTGGCCACGGCGTTACGCCTGATGTGAAAATTGAAAATGTGCAAGCTGTCGTTAATCACATTCGAGGTTTAGAGGCCAATTATGTTTGATATTTGGTTATGGATAAAAGCTATTCATGTTATTGCTGTTATATTCTGGATGGCAGGGCTTTTATATATGCCGCGACTTTTCGTTTATCACAGTAGTTCTGTTAAAGGCGGAGAGCTTGAAGCAAAAATGATAGAATCTGCTGAAAAATTACAACGTATAATTATGACACCTGCTATGGTTGTTGCAGTTCTTATGGGCTTATCCCTTGTATGGTATAATGCTGCAAGTTTAACGACAACATTATGGTTACCTCTTAAATTAGTTTTAGTTTTTAGCCTTGTAGGTTTTCATGGATATTTAACATCAACACGGAAAAAATTTGCAGCAGGACAACGCCCAAAAACGGAAAAACATTTCCGTATGATCAATGAAATTCCGTCTATTTTTACAATATTTATTGTTATGCTTGTGATTATAAAGCCTTTTTAGGCTATTGACGTTTAATTTTATATCTATATTTAAATAGGATGTAACATTCGTTGCAGCTTTTTTTCTATACATGATGATGTGATAAAGCTTTTGCGTGAGTCATCTCTTTCCCCCCAACATATAATGATATTATTATGACAGATTTAAACACCCAAGACCTAGATAGCATGACCTCTATTAGTTTGGATGACCTTAAACTTTTAAAACCTGCTAATCTTATAAAATTTGCTGAAAAAGTTGGTGTAGAAAACGCAGGTTCAATGCGTAAGCAAGATATTTTCTTCCAAGTTTTAAGAGATCTTGCTGATGATGATATGCAAATTAATGGGACAGGTGTTTTAGAGGTTCTCCAAGATGGATTTGGCTTTTTACGCGCGCCAGAGGCTAATTATCTTCCCGGGCCTGATGATATTTATGTCAGCCCGCAGCAAATTCGGGCTTTAGGCTTAAGAACGGGTGATACGATAAGCGGTGAAATACGTAGCCCTAAAGATAATGAGCGTTACTTTGCCATGAGCAAAGTGACATCGATGAATTTTGGAACGCCTGAACAGGCTCGTAATAAATCACATTTTGATAATCTAACACCGCTCTACCCTGATGAGCGGATGAAAATGGAAATTGAAGACCCAACACGCAAAGACAGTTCTGGCCGCGTGATTGATATTGTAGCGCCTATTGGCAAAGGGCAGCGGGCCTTAATTGTTGCTCCGCCGCGGACGGGTAAAACGGTTTTACTACAAAATATAGCCCACTCTATCGAACGTAATCATCCTGAATGTTATGTGTTAGTTTTACTTATTGATGAACGCCCAGAAGAAGTCACAGATATGCAGCGCTCTGTTAAAGGCGAGGTTGTTTCGTCTACATTTGATGAGCCTGCTACGCGGCACGTACAAGTCGCGGAGATGGTTATTCAAAAAGCCAAACGATTAACAGAACATGGCAAAGATGTGGTTATATTACTCGATTCAATAACCCGTTTAGGCCGTGCTTATAATACGGTTGTTCCAAGCTCAGGTAAGGTTTTAACGGGCGGTGTTGATGCCAACGCACTCCAGCGCCCTAAGCGCTTTTTCGGGGCTGCGCGAAATATTGAAGATGGCGGCTCTTTGACAATTATTGCCACAGCTTTGATTGATACAGGCTCGCGTATGGATGAGGTCATTTTCGAAGAATTTAAAGGTACAGGGAATAGCGAAATTGTATTAGATCGCAAAGTGGCTGATAAGCGTATATTCCCAGCGATTGATGTGACAAAATCTGGAACGCGGAAAGAAGAATTACTTATTGATCCTGTTGAATTACAAAAAACATATGTTCTGCGGCGAATTTTAAATCCTATGGGAACAATGGATGCGATTGAATTTTTACTATCCAAACTCAAAGATAATAAAAATAATGCAGAGTTTTTTGATAGTATGAATACTTAAAGACCTAATTAGAAATCAAATAAAAGCCCCAAAATCTGGGGCTTTTATTTTTATTAATTTTTGGGTTGGCTCGCGGCGCGGCGCATCATTTCTTCGCGGTACATAGCGGCAAAATCGGGCGGCTCTAACATAATAGGCGGGAAGCCGCCATTTTGTGTCATATCAGCCATAATTTGGCGGGCAAACGGGAAGAGCAGCCTTGGGCATTCGATCAATATCATTGGCTGAATTTCCTCAACGCTAACGCCTTGAAAAGCAAAGAGGCCTGCATATTCAAGCTCGGCAATAAAGACAGTTTGATCGCCGCGCGTTGCACTTGTGCGCAATATAAGCGTGACTTCAACAGCATCTTCCTCGAGCATTTGCCGTCCAATTTCAATGTTAATGTCAATTTTTGGAGGTTCTTGCCCTGTCCGAAGACTATCGGGGGCGTGTGGGTTTTCGAAACTTGCATCCCGCGTATATTGTGCAAGAACTCGTAGCATTGGCCCTTGATCTGGATTAGATGGGCTTTGAGCAGGTGCATCCGCGGGTGTTTCGCTTTCTTTAGGCTTTTTGGCCATATTTAAACTCATATGTTACGCACAAATAGACTGTGCAATTATGGCGACTGCGCTAACATAGCGCTGGCAAAACGGCAATTGCTTATTGCGATTCTGACTGCAAAGCATTAGCTAAGCAACACAGATGGGCGTGAGTAAGGTAAAAATATGATTTACGAAGTTATCATTTATGCAGCGCTTGCGACCGTTGTTTGTGTCATGATGTATTCTATTTTAGGTAAACAGGTTGGCAAAGGCTCTGAGGACCCGCTAAATCTGGATAAAATACTTAAAGGCAATGAAGCTATGACCGAGCAGGGCATTAATGTTGTATCTTTGGCCTCTAAAACAAAAACTATGTTTAGCCCGATTCAAGCTTTGGATCCAAATTTTACAGAAAGCCATTTTATTGACGGAGCTAAGGCGGCTTATTCAATGATCCTCGAAGCTTTTGCCAGCGGGGATAAAGAGCTTTTAAAGTCACTGCTTACAAAGGATGTTTATGCCGTTTATCAAGACGCGATAAATGCCAGAGAGGCTCAAAATTATCGCCAAGTCACAGATTTGGGCCGCCTGAAAAGCGCTAAAATCCAAAATGTTAAAATGGACGGAGCTATAGCGCGCATTCACGTTATTTATGAAGCTGAACTCACGTCGGCCTTATTGAATGAAGACGGTGATATTGTTGAGGGTGACCCAGATGTTTTATCGTCCATTTCCGAAGTCTGGGAGTATGAGCGTAATTTAAAATCATCAAACCCAAATTGGTTGCTAGCTGATGTTGTCCCGTCGGAAGGCGACAGTCTCGAAGCGGACCCAACGCCTGATACGAAATAGATATTGCGGTTTAGTAAGGTAAAATAAATTGTATTTTTCTGAAAATAGGATGACATAGATATATGTTGTCTCTATCCAGATATTTTGCAGGTTTTTTTCTAATTGTCTTATCGGCCTGTACAACACTTCCACAAACAAGCCCAACAGGGCCAAACTTTCCTAGCCCGGATGTTGAAAACCCAGGCGTTATTATAATTGCAGAGCCTATATTAACGCCTAAAGCTGCTGACCCAATCCCAGCGCCGCCGCCGCCCGAAACCGAGCCGCCCGCCGTGCCTGTTTATGAGCTTCCAAATGAATTTGCCGATCTTGATGGCTGGTTATGGTCTGATATAGACGCTGCACTTAGTAGCTTTCGTAAAAGCTGTGAGAGCTGGGCGCAGGCGGACCAAAGCGCATTGCTTAATCCTAATTTACCGCAATATGGGCGGTATTCTGATTGGCAGGATGCGTGCGATGGCGCGTTAGCTGCCACAAACCCGCACCGCTTTTTTGAAGCGCATTTTACACCTATACAGCAATCAACACAGACGGAAATAGACGGCCTTTTAACGGGATATTATGAACCAGAAATAGAGGTAAGACTGTCTCCAACTCAAGAGTTTCATGCGCCCATTCTTGCAAAACCAAAAAGCCTCAAAGTTCAAAACCTGCCGCGTGAAAAACTCACCGCGATTTCCTCGCGAGTGATTGCTTATGGCCGCCCGATTGATGTGTTTTTTTTGCAAATTCAAGGGTCAGGCCGATTGCGTTTCAAAGACGGTAATATATTCCGAGCAGCTTATGCAGGTAATAATGGTAAAGCTTATAAATCCATTGGGAAGATTTTGGTAGAGCGCGGAGAATTAACGCTAGAAAAAGCGTCGAAAGATGCGATTGAAGATTGGATGACGCGTAATGGCCGCAAGGCTGCGCGCGCGTTGATGAATGAAAATCCGCGCTATATTTTCTTCACAGAACAAAAGATTGAAGCCGGTGAAGGCCCGCGCGGGGCGATGCGCGTGCCTTTAACAGCAATGGGGTCTATCGCGGTTGACCCGCGTTATCATCCTTACGGTGTACCAATTTGGTTGCAAACAACCCTGCCGCAAAGCGGGGGTGATTTTCGCGGAAAACAACAATCTATTCTCGTGATGGCGCAAGATACGGGTAATGCTATTCGCGGCCCATTACGAGCTGATTTATTTTTTGGCTCTGGACAGGCGGCAGGTGAGCGAGCGGGCGTCATGAAGCACCGCGCGCAATGGTCTGTATTTTTACCAAAGGCCTTAGCGCTCAAAAATGGACCTAAGCCAATCTCATGACAAAAGATCGTCCGATAAAGCCGGATGAGAAAAAAATCTGGGGCAGGGTTGCACGTACTGTGCGCCCGCGCCGCCGCCCGCATGGTCATAGGGCCGCCAAACCCTATCCGCTCTCTGGCCCAAGCCGCGAAGACTTTGCGAATATGCTCCGCGTGCCGCCGCAAGCAGCCGAAGCCCCAAAGGCACTGCCGCAAAGTCTTGACCTTAACCGAGATAAAAAAACGCGCCGTGGTCAAGTCTCGATTGATACGAAAATTGACCTACATGATATGACCCAAGCTCAAGCGAGGCCTGCGTTGCAACGGGCGATAATTCGAGCCTCTAACCGAAATTACAAATGCCTGCTTGTGATAACGGGCAAGGGTATGCGCGGCGAGGGCATATTGCGCCGCAGCTTTATTGGCTGGATAGAAGACCCAACCATTCGTCCTCTCATAGCAACCTACGCCCAAGCCCATATACGGCATGGCGGCAGTGGAGCGTGGTATGTGTTTTTAAAGGGGTGAGAATCGATTTATCGAGTCAAAACAATAGTTTAGGCGATTTCTACCAATTTCACTTAAGATTCTGAAAAGACTCGTGAGTTTTGTATAATTTCTAAATAAAAATTATGTGAAGACTCAAAGGCTTGTATAACAAGCTCTATTTTTCGATATACTAGGTGTTGACGAGTAATTAAATTTAATCACTATATGTAGTATGAAGAATAGTCTTCATAGTGTTGCGCAGACTGCCAGTAACTTTTCGACGGTTAGGCAGCCCGCACATTTAACCTATGCTCAAATGTCAAATCTATTTAGAGATGTCTCATCACGGGCTCAATAGAAATGTCTCAATACAATCGGTGAGGGGAAGCGGGCGCAGGTCTGCCTTCACGGCAGAGCCCCGCTCTTAGCCCGCGATTCCAATGTATCAAATTAAATACTATTTTGAAAGCATCGACAAAAGCCGTAGGCTTTTGCAAACGGCTTTTTAATTTTAATGCGAAGTTATTTCGTTTAACTTAAGGTCTGTTGTTAGCGGCTTTTAAGACATAGTGACGATAGAGCCAATTTATGCAATATGTTGCAATGAGTGCGATTGTTAGGTTGGAATTATGTCAGAGTTGCCAGAAGTAATTAGCAAATACATTATTGCGTACAATAGTTTGGATGTTGCAAGAATGTTGGACTGCCTCACCGAGGATGTTGAATTTCGAAACATTTCAAATGGCGAAGTCAACACGCATACAAATTCTAAAAAAGAGTTTGAAGCTCTTGCCAATATGGGTGTTTCAGCATTCAAAAGCCGCAAACAGACTGTCACACAGTTTATGTGTGTCAGTAACATATCGCTCGTTGAAATATGTTATGAGGCAGTCGTCGCTGCTGACTTACCGAACGGATGGAAGTCAGGCCAAGAACTCTCATTTATTGGCGCTTCTGCTTTTGAACTACGGGATAACAAGATTATGAAAATAATCGACCAGAGCTAACGTCCTCTCTCGAGGATTAGGCGAAACAAGCTTTAGCTGAATATGTTCTCATCTTGTCCTGTGCGCCGTACAGCCTGCTTAGACATTTTGTTTAAGCCCTTTTTGCTACAATATAAATTTACTCAAATCTTGGTCTTGGGCGAGTTTGCCGACATGGTTTTCGACATAAGCTTTGTCAATCGTTATGGTTTCGCCGCCTTTGTCTGTAGCGGTGAAGCTGACCTCGTCCAATAGACGCTCTAAGACAGTATGTAAGCGGCGCGCGCCGATATTTTCAACGCTGGCATTGACCTGTGCCGATATTTTCGCAATTTGCGCAACCCCGTCATCTGTAAACTCTAAGCTAACGTCTTCGGTCGCCATTAAAGCCTTATATTGGCGAATGAGACTGGCTTCGGGTTCGGTTAAAATCCGTACAAAATCTTCCTCGGTAAGCCCGCGCAGCTCCACGCGAATAGGTAGGCGGCCCTGTAGCTCTGGGAGTAGATCAGAAGGCTTGGCAATATGAAACGCACCAGATGCGATGAATAATATATGGTCAGTTTTCACAGGGCCATATTTTGTTGCAACAGTTGTGCCCTCAATAAGCGGGAGTAAGTCGCGCTGTACGCCTTCGCGTGATACATCCCCGCCGCGCGCATCAGAGCGTGCAGTGATTTTGTCAATTTCGTCTAAAAATACAATGCCGTTTTGCTCGGCTCGTTCAACGGCTTCGCGTTTTATGGCGTCATCATCAAGTAATTTGTCAGCTTCTTCTGAGAGAAGCGGTGCGTGAGCTTCCCCAATTTTCATTGTCACCTTTTTTGTTTTCCCGCCCTTACCAAACATAGCGGATAAATCGAGCATACCCATTGAGGCGCCCGGTTGCCCCGGGATGTCCAAACCTTGAAAAGGTGAGCTATTATCGGATAAATCAAGTTCAATATCTTTATCATCAAGCTCTCCGGCAATCAGTTGCTTGCGAAACTTTTCACGTGTTGCTGCACCTGCATTTTCCCCGACCAGAGCATCTAGGATACGGGTTTCAGCGGCCTTTTCAGCTTGCGCGCGATATTGCCCGCGTTTTGTCTCGCGCAGCATGGTTATGGCGGCCTCTATTAAATCACGGACAATCTGTTCAACATCGCGGCCAACATAGCCGACCTCGGTGAATTTCGTTGCTTCGATTTTTATAAAAGGGGCTTGAGCGAGCTTGGCAAGGCGGCGCGAAATCTCGGTTTTTCCAACCCCTGTTGGGCCAATCATCAAGATGTTTTTGGGTGTGATTTCATCGCGCAGATCTGGGTCTACCTTCCCGCGTCGCCAGCGATTGCGCAAAGCTATAGCAACGGCGCGTTTGGCGGCGGATTGCCCAACAATATGGCGGTCAAGTTCGGATACGATTTCGCGTGGGGAAAATTCTGTCATATTTCATAGATGGGAGAGTTAAAGTAGATTTCAAGGCTTGATTATGGTTTGAAATTTGGATCAAAAGGCGGCGGAAATATTCGCCATTTTGGCAAAATATTCAGTAAAATAGCTCGCGCACCATGCCAGCCTACCCCGAGAAAAACAATCATCAAGCCGAGCATCAATAAAGTTAAAACGAAACTTGTGCCGATACTTATATTTGCGTCAATAAATAATGAACCCATCGCAAAAGCTGTATAGCCAAGGGCACTAACAATTAATGCACGGCGGTTAATGGCCAGACCGATTACAATAAGGGTTGCAACAATCATAAGAACTACAATAGCATCAGACGTGCCCAGACTCGGAATGGCTATTACGCCAAACAAGCTTTCTGTTTTTAACGCAACCCCCATAACGGCAAGGCCATGAATGATAAGCGGCGCGGCAAGGAAGTGTAGCCAAAAGGCATTATCCGCAAATCGCGTTGTGCGGTGTTGGTCATTAACGTCATAGGCAAGGGCTGCGCCAAAGATGACCAAGCCTGCAAGGCTAAGAATAAACCCTAGCTGGGCTTTGGTTAAGTTAGGAGCAAATTGCCCTAAAGCTGAAAAAAGCAAAAATAAAGCCGATGCGGCAATGAGGGCTATACAAAAGGGCAATCTTATACGCCAATAAAAAAGTGTCATTGCGCCAACAGTAATAAGCGCCGCTAAAATCCCTCCGCCAGACAATAAAGCTGCAAAGCCCGTTTGAACGAAAACTAAAAATGTAAGCGCTAGTATTAAACTTGGTAAATGTGCGCGCTTCTTTCGGCCAAAATATTCGGCGCCTATCCACATACCGGCTGCAGCCAGAAGATATAAAGCCCCGCCGCCCATAAGGCGCGTTAGCCCTGCAACACCCAACGCGAACAAGACAAGCCCTATAGCGATAAAGACATCTGAAAAGCTGCGTAAAAACCGCATATCATCTTCATGGCCAATAGAGGCATTATTATTTGAAACACTTGGTGTTGTGAGAGGTTTTAAATCACCGCGCATAGAGGCTGCTTGACTGGGTGAAATTATACCCGCCTCTAAAGCCGCTTGAATTTGGGCTTCGGTCATTTGTGTTGTCATGCAGTCCCCATTTAGGCCAAGGCTGTTTATACGCTTGTGAGCGCGTTTATCTTTGCTTACATTATTTTACATGAACACAAAAGCCTCTGACGTGCCGCTAGATAAAAACACAGCTGTTATTGTTGGGGTTGGGCAATATAAAGCCGATATTCCAACAAAGCTAACTCAGGCTCAAGGCCCTGTTTATATGGCCGCGCAAGCTGTAAATGCGGCTTTAAATGATGTGAACTGCGCAGCGATAAAAGCGCAAATTGATACGGTTTTATGCGTAAGGACATTTGGTGATAGCGGCCCTTTATTTACCTGTCCTTTTGATACGTCTAAAAATATGCCAGCCGCCATTGGACGTGCCGTCGGAATTAAGGCCTCTCGTAATGTTTATGATGTGATAGGCGGGCATACACCGCAAAGCCTTATTGCAGAGGCCGCGGAAGAGATAGAGGCCCAAGCCTCTAAGGTCATATTGATTTGCGGGGGCGAAGCGATAGCAAATATGAAAGCGGCCATGCGCGCTGGGGCCACCTTGGATTGGTCAGATGGTGGTCAGATAGATGCGCCTTTAGAAGATCGAGGCCCGTTTGCGCCTAACTCTCCGCCTCTTATAAGCCGCTCGGCGATGGGACATCAATTTTATAAACCCATACAATATTATACGCTTTTGGAAAATGCACGGCGCGCAAAGCAGGGCACGTCGCGTGAAGACTACCGCTTGTCTATGTCAAAAATTATGGCAGGGCTTTTGAAAACATCGCGCCAAAATCCGTTATCTTTTTTTTCAAACATAGACCCAGATTTAAATAGTATAACACCAGCAAACCCGTTGTTTACGGATATTTATAGTAAATCTATTTTGCCGAAAGACGGGGTTAACCTGGGCGCAGCTATTATAATGACAAGCTATGGCCGCGCGGTGGGTATGGGACTAGATCCAGCCCGTTTTATCTACCTGCAGGCTCATGTTGAAGGCAGTGAATCGCCAGTTTTGGGACGACCAGAGCTAGACAAATCCCCCGTTTTAAAAGCGTGTGTGGAGCAAGCTTTAAATGCTGCAAATATAGCCGCAAAAGATATAACATTGCGAGATTTATATAGCTGCTTTCCGATCGTCCTTAAAGAAAGCTCTCAAGCATTGGGCTTGGATATATATAAGGATGATTTAACATTAACGGGCGGCCTGGCGTTTTTTGGAAATGCAGGAAATAATTACGTATTGCACGGTATTGCAGATATGGTTGATAAGCTACGCAGCGCGCAAAGACCCGATGATTTCGGACTCATTCATGCCAATGGCGGATTTATGAGTAAACATGCTGTTGGTATTTACAGCAAAAAACCAGCCCAATATCCAACCCCGATTATGCGGCATATAGCCGAAGATGGCCCTGCATTGAAAATAGCCGATAGCGCGCAAGGGCAGGGCATTATTGAAACTTTTTGTGTAGATTACAAAAAGAACCATGCTGTTGGGGCGATGATTATTGGCCGTTTAAAAGAGAGCGGATGCAGATTTTATGCAAGACCTCATAAAGACAGTGCATCAGAGCTGATAAATTGGTTGATAGAGGCGGACCCATTTGGTGAGGTTGTGAACGTATCTCCGCAGGGAACCCAAAACTATTTTACGCGTTAGATTATGTATCTGTTTTGAGAGATTCGAGAGTTAAATTCCCATTTGTAAAGACACACACACGGTCTGCAATCGCCATAGCTTTGCGGGCCAGAGTTTCAGCATCCTCTTCATAATCATTCATCGCTAGCGCTGCGGATAAGGCGTAATTACCGCCCGAACCAATCGCAGCAATACCGCTATCAGGCTGTACAACATCACCATTGCCTGTGAGAATAAATGTCTCGTTTTTATCTGCGACAATCATCATGGCTTGGAGTTGACGCAGATATTTGTCCATGCGCCAATCTTTAGCTAGCTCAACACAAGCCCGCGCAAGCTGTGTTGGGTGTTGCTCTAATTTGGCTTCAAGGCGTTCTAGCAAAGCAAAAGCATCGGCTGTCGCGCCAGCAAACCCCGTTAGAACGTTTCCGCCTGCTAGCGTACGGACTTTGCGCGCGCTGGCTTTCATCACCGTATTGCCAGCGCTGACTTGCCCATCGCCAACGACGACAACCTTGCCGTTTTTTCGAACAGATAGAATTGTTGTACCGCGCCATTGGCTCGCATCGGCATAATCGTGATGTGGGTTATATATCATAGAGATCAAATGGGGGCAGAGAGCCTTGGCGTCAAGGGATGAGGGTTTAACAGCGGCTTCTGGCTTCAAAGGCGGCAAGTTGTTCGGCTGTGGCTTTGGGTTGATATGCCGCTTTCCATTTCGCGTAATCCATGCCGTAAATACGCCTTCTTGCGGCATCTATATCAACGGGGAGCTGCGCATCATCTGCTGCTGATTTATACCATTTTGATAAGCAATTTCGGCAAAACCCAGATAAGATCATCAGGTCAATATTTTGCACGTCCTTATTGTCATCTAAATGTTTTAACAACCGCCGAAAGGTCGCAGCGTCCAAAGCATCTTGCTCGGCTTGGCTAAGATTGGGCATATAATATCCTGTCTATAATGAGCGTGCGGTGCTCTCGAGTAAAATCGGCACGCCATCACGAATTGGATAAGCCAGCTTGGCTTTTTTACTAATTAATTCATTTGCGGCTTTATCATGGACAAGAGGCCCGCGTGTTTTTGGACATATAATGATACCAAGCATTTTGGGATCAATATGTGATGTGGTCTGTTTGCTGTCAGTCATAAATTCCCTTAGCATAATTTATAGATTAATTTGGCGAGGCGCTATTATCTTTATTTGAATAAAGATGCATCAGTCCAATTAAAAGCCGCCGGCGATCATCTGTGCTTTGGGCTTCTAATAAAGATTGCTTATCTTGCGGCTCAAAGGGGCTAATCATTGCGGCTTGATTAACTAAAATGGGTAGGGGGATTTCTGCAAGGCCGTCCCAGTCGACTTGTACTTGTAACGATTTGGCAAAGGCTTTCATCGCGACAGTCAGCGCAGCGCGATCATCACGTCCAGATTCAGATAGAGCCTCTGAGGTTTGTTTGGCTGCATGAATATCTGCATCATCTTCAAATTCATCAAAACTGATTTCAAATTGACGATAGGGTGTTTTTACATCGAGTTCTTTTGCAAGTTTAAATCGCTTCAAGCCTTTAAGAACGATCAAATAACGACCATCATCAGATTCGGAAAATTGTGTAATGCGCCCTAATCCCCCGACTTGCGCTAAATTATCATCTTGATTTTGCACCATGCCAATTAATCGATCACCTTTTAAAGCATCATCAACCATATTTAGATAACGGGGTTCAAAAATATTGAGCGGCAAGTCACAAGCTGGCAATAACATTGCGCCATTGAGCGGAAAAACTGCAATATGACTCGGTTTTGTTCGGCGAGTAAGGGATTTATAATGTGCGCTCATAATTTCCTATAGCATAATTTGATGGCCATATGTTTGCGGCATTTTGTGCAAAAGCCAATAAATATCTAAGCAAATAAAATAGATGATAATTCACGGCGGCCATTGACTGAAATGTCTGAGTCTGTGCCTTCAGCTTCAAAAATTGTTAGTAGAAACATCCGGGCCGCTTCGTCATTATACATACGGTTTTTTGCGATTGAGTATAATAAATGCGGCACGGCGTCTGCGTTCTGCCCTTTTGCAGCATAAGCTTTGGCCAGCTCAAGCCGTGCGTCCAAATCATCTGGATTGGCATTTACGTTCGTCAGTAATTCATCTGTAACATCAGCCTCTACGGTTTCGGAGGTTAAGCTTAAACGCGAGGCAATGGCTGTAATCTCTGGATGGCCGGCCATAGTTTCGGATATGTTCGAGATAAGCTGTGCAGCGCCTTCATCATTGCCGCTTTCAAGATAAAGCCGAGCCAAGCCCGCAACGGCTTCAGCGTTTTCAGGATCAAGCTGCATTGCGCTGGCAAAGTCTTGCGCCGCCCCGCCAGGATCGCCTGCCGCGAGACTGTCTTTGGCGCGGCTCACTAATGTTTTGGCCTCATCTGCGGGGTTTGTTTCGCCAGATAGGCGGGATATAAATTTATTCAATTCCGTTTCTGGCTGCCCGCCCATAAATCCGTCAACGGGTTGGCCATCTTTAAACCCGAAAACGGCGGGTATAGAGCGTACGCCAAGTTGGCCAGCGACATCTGGGTTTTCATCAATGTTTATCTTGACCATCTTAACTTTGCCGCCCGCAGCTTTCACGGCGCGTTCAAGCGCTGGCATGAGCTGTTTGCACGGCCCGCACCACGGCGCCCAAAAATCCACAATAACAGGGGTATCTTTAGAGGCCTCAATAACATCAGACATAAAGGCCATATCGGAACTGTCTTTAATAAGGTTAATGGCTGTTTCAGACATAAGGTTTCCTTGTGATGAAGGTCGATTTTGGAGATAATGTGGGCGTATAACTCAAAAATGCAAGAGGGAATTAAACAGCAGATTTATCAGCCATATGCACATTAATGTGATGTTTCATCAGTCAAGCTGGTAAAATCCATAATAAGAGGCTCATGATGTACGATTTTCGCAAATTTTATCATATCTGAGCTGGAAATCGCTGTTGTCGCGGTATTTTTTAAAGGGTGAAAATTGACTATGTCATGATCTAAAAGGGATTTATCAATAATAAGCTGTACTCTGTTTTCAGTATCATTCATGACAGAAAATAGCGTCACGGAGCCAGGCGTCACGCCTAGGTGCTGGAGTAGATAGTCTGGTTTTCCAAATGATAAACGCTTACATCCTAGCATAGTATGTAAGCGGTTGATTTTAATCTGAGTATCGCTTTGTGCGCAAATTAGAAAAAAAGCGCCAACCTTATCTTTCAAGAATAGGTTTTTGGTATTTGCACCTATCATTTTCGCTTTAATATCTTGTCCGTCTTTGACGGTAAAAACAGGCGGATGCTCTAATGTTTTATGCGCAATATCATTCTCATCTAACAAGGCAAATAAGGCATCGCGTGTGATGGGTGTGTGCATAAGGGCTGAGGCTTTCTGTGTTCAAATAAAAAGATAAGATCGCAGATCTAGATGGTTTACACTCAAATATACGCATATAATGTCTATTGAAACGAACATATGGGTAATTTTATGTGTTCAGGCAATGCACTGAAAGATGATTATGCGTATATAAACTGCGTCCGTATCAGATATGCTATATTTTGATAAGATTTTGCCTTTAGGTTCGGAATAATGAGGCAATGAAGAAAGCCGTCTGATTTTTTTTCTAAGATACGCTTGTAATCGCTGAAAATTTGCGTATATAGCGCCATCTGCCAAACGGGTTTACCCGTACTACGCAAAATATGAGCGGGCGTAGCTCAGTGGTAGAGCATCACCTTGCCAAGGTGAGGGTCGTGGGTTCGAATCTCATCGCCCGCTCCATTTTTCACTTATATTTCAATAAATTAGTAGAAACCTGCCAAAAAGGCAAATCAGTAGTGTTTACATGTAAGTGCATTGTAAGTGTAAATTTCCCAAAACCTATTCAAAACGAAGTTTTGGAGCCTGCACCAAAACTTCTTGCTAAGCCTTAAACACAAGGGTGAGTTTGCAAGTCGAAAATTGGGGGCAATCTTTAAGGGGAACCGATTTTCTGCTTTCAAACGAGGGGCGGAACGGCCCTAATAGAAGCTCTTTGGAAAGATAATATATAATTGCAAAATTCGCGTTTCAATTGTAATCATGACTCATGAATATTTCTGACGAAATAAGAAATTATGGGACTGATAATTTCGTCGCTCATGCACGCAACGAAGGCTTGTCGGAACTCGAAGTACCTGTTCGCGAAATTCATGAGGCACTCGGCTTTAATAACCGGTATCCACAAGTTATCTCGGCTCTTAAGGCTTCGGCCTTCTTAAACGATAATGCGCTTGAATATTTAGGCCACTCCGGTCCAGTCGAAAGCCCAACGACCGTTCTAAAATTTAAACTGTTGAATACAATTTCTAGCAATGAGCCAAATAAGTCCCCACGCGTATTTATTGCGAATTTCGGTTTCAGAAATAACATTTGGGAAAGCTGTCTCAACGAGAACAATATCGCCACAATGAATGATGTCGATACGCAACCATTTTGGGAGGCAGAGGACCGTGATGGGTTTGTTGACTACTGCATAGCCAACAAAAGGGCTACTTCTGGAAAACCTATTGGAAGAAGTACGGCATCGCGTTGGTATAACCTGATGACCATCATCTCTCAAAGCTCAAATGATATTTGGATCCATCGAGCAGGAGACGATCTTTGGTGGACTGAAACAACAAATGACCCATTTTCTATTGCTTTAGAAACTGACCCTGATCCTAATCCTGGGTTTCCAGAGTTTTATGTTTGTCGAAAGCCTTGCAAACCTTGGAGGAATACTGATGTTAACGGAAAACGGTTGCTATGGCAAAGCCTCCACCCTAAGGCCCGATACTTTCTTCATACGGAAGCCACACTGCAGCAACTACGTGGAGAAAATCCAGCGTACTCTTACGCTCTAATCAATGGTCAGAAACTCGATAAATGGCATAGCCGCGCAGGATGGAAAGACGAACTCAAGAAATCCAAAAACGGCATGATTGGACAGCGAACAGCGAAAAGTCTTTCTTTCGAGTCTATGTTTTATAACGCGGATGCAGCAACGCGGCAATCAGGTAAAAGGCGGGTTTCAATAGCCAAGGACAAAAAATTCCTATTCAAAGATCGGGAAGAATTTTTTGAATTTCTTGAACAACAGTATCAAGACCAAGATGGTTTATGCGCACTGACAAATATTCCACTTGAGTTTCAATACCCAGACGCCGACAAACAATTATTGTGTTCATTGGACCGAATTGACAGCAATGGGCATTATGAAGCAAGTAATTTACAAATCGTATGCCGCTTCGCTAATTTTTGGAAATCTGACCGCGATAATGATGAATTCCAAAGACTAATTGGTATTGTGAAGTCAACACTATAATTTAGCCCCCCAAGGGGAACCGTGTGTGATGAAGAGCGTTTGGACTTTCAGTTTCTCAAGCCCTTTTAACCGCCGAGCCTGAGAGATCTTTAGTCCCTCATACTCGCGGCGCCGTCGATAGTAATTTTGTTCTGATAGGCCCAGTGATCGGCAAATAGTACCTGTCTTTTCGCCTTGAGATAATCGAACTTCAGCTTCGCGCAGCATCGAAATGATGTGTTCTGGGGTGTAGCGTTTTCTAGCCATAATGTGCGCCTTCAAGCTCAAAATAACCAAATCTCTAACTTTTAAAATGGACCACTTTTATGAGGGAAGGTCAATTTGGACGACCAAGTAATGCTATTTTGAACCAAATTATTTATGATGAAACTGGAGTCTATGCGCACAGGCCAAATAGATTATAACAATCTTGACAGTTTTGTAACAATTAGTGTAATAAAACTGTCACAGAGGTTAGGCTAACGATGCGTATGCCAACGGCGCGCGTTTGCAGTCTTAAAAGCGTTGGTGATACTCATAAGGAGATCACCGTGAGAAAAATTATTACAGCATCAATTTTGGTTGTAGCAACGACTGCTTTTCCATTGTCAGCATTAGGACAAAGCACAAATTCTTCAGTGACGCCGAGTATATCTCGGATGAATTTTAAAATTTCCCAAAACCTGAATGATTGTATTTATTCAGATGTTAAACAGTCTTCGAGTAAAGCCATTCGGGCCTGTTCCAAAGCTTATAAAGCCGCGATTCCGCGCCGCGACATTAAATCTCAAATTCTAATGCGCCGTGGTTTATTGCAATTATCGGCAGGCCGCTTTGATAAGGCCAGTCAGGATTTCAACAGAGCTTCGAAACTGAACGGCGAGACTGAATTGACATCACTCGGCCAAGGTTACATTGCATTAATGCAACAAAATTATGTTGCCGCAACAGAATATTTCAACGATTGCAACACGAATAAAAATGCTGCGCCAATCGCACTTTATGGTCTTGCTATGGTGAAAGAAAATTCAGGAGACTTAAAAGGGGCGGTTGAAACGTATAAAGCTGCATCAAATATGTATCCCACATGGCAAGCCCCGCGCAAAGAACTGGCTCGGTTGAAAGCGAAAGTTTAAGCCCTAGCCTTCAACATAATATTTAAACCCCGAGTTTGAAACCAGCATTTAGTGCTGGTTTTTTTATATCTTATACTGTGACGTATTTATGAAAATTTTTGTCATTTAATCGTCATTGATGTTTCACTAAATTGACATGAGATTGTAACGTGGTTGTTACAAAGCCTTGCCAATACGCGCCACAAGCGCAGTCATGGATTGTCAATTATTTGTCCCAGAATGCTGCATGGTAAGTTTTATTATTCAGTCAAGGGCCTCCCAATGTTTAACACATTAAATGCTTCATTCCGTAATATTTTAATGGCCTCAGTTGCGGGTCTTTCACTAGGCGCTTGCGCAGGCGGGGATATTGCTACGCCGGGCGAAACCTCAGTTATTATTAACCCGCCGCCTGTCCCGTCAACGCCGCCTGCACAAGCAGTTGATATTGATCTTGTCCCAAATGATTGTACGGTTGGCACCACTTTAACAATGCTAGAGAATAGTGAAGGCTCGGTAGAAGCTTGCTTGTTAACGGGTATAATTACGGATGACATCACGTTAGACTCTGCCATTGGATATGTCATTCAAGGCGCTGTTTTTATTGGGCAAGACACGGGTAGCGCTAATGGCAGCGCGGCGAGCATAACGATACCCGCGGGTACGACATTATTTGGCTCAGGGGGTGAAGACTTCCTTGTCATATCACGCGGGTCTCGTATTGAAGCGACTGGCACAGTTAATAATCCGGTTGTGATGACATCTATACAAGATGTTCAAGGAAGCGTTGACCCTATTAATGATCGCGGCCTTTGGGGCGGTTTGATTATCAATGGATTTGCGCCGCAAAATGATTGTATCTCGGCCACGGCAATTGGCGGTAGCGCAGAGTGCGAAGCAGCAGGCGAAGGCGGCTCTGGCCTTTATGGCGGCGGCAATCCAGCTGATAATAGCGGAACCTTGCAATTTTTGCAGGTTCGTTTTGCGGGTAATCAAATTAATAATGATGATGAGCTTAACGGCATTGCTTTCCAAGGCGTTGGTAATGGGACAACATGTGACCACATACAGGTGCACAATAATGCTGATGACGGGATAGAGTTTTTTGGCGGGACTGTTAATTGTTCTTTTATCGCGCTCACGGGCAATGCTGATGATAGCCTTGATTATACAGATGGTTGGCAAGGCTCTGCACAATTTATTTTGGTTCAGCACGCTGAAAATGCGGGGGATCGGGCTTTTGAATTTGATAACCAAGGCGGCAATTCTGGTGACCGTGATGCATTGCCGCGCTCTAACCCGACTATAGCGAATTTTACACTTATCGGTGCGCCTAATTCGGCCAATTCTGACTCGGACGGCATTTTGGTACGCGCAGGCACGGCGGGACGGTTTTGTAATGGTGTCGTCACAGGCTTTAATGATGATGGCTTTGATATTGATGGAGATGCAACAATCACGCAGGCGCAAGCTGGTAATTTGACGATAGAAAGCCTCTTGCTAGATAATCAGAATAATGTGAGCAATGGCGATAGCGGCGAAACTTTTGATGCGCAAGCTTTTGTGGATGCAAGCCCCAATGTTGAAGAAGCAGCGAATTCCCTTATTGATAATTTTTTCCCTGGCGGTGCCGAGCTTGCTATACCCGCCTGTGATTTAACAGCGGAAGCGAGTAACCCATCATTAGACATTGAAAATATTGGTTATATTGGCGCATTTGGGCCAAATGAGAGTCCTGAAGAAAGCTGGGCAACAGGCTGGACATTTAATCTTCTGCCCGAAGTTACAGCTGAATGCCCACCTGGCACAACAGCAGCAGGTGAAGCCATTCGCGGCAAAGATGTGTGCGCTATTAACGCCCCTATCCTTACAGATGTTACATTGACAGATAACTTTATCTATCAGCTTAATGAACCTGTATTCGTTGGGCAAGATATGGGCCCAGACCCGCAAAACCCGCTTCCTAATGGCGTTACAGCCTCTTTAACAATTAATCAGGGCGTGACCATATTTGGCGAAAATGCAGAAAGCTTTATAGTTGTATCACGTGGATCACAGATATTTTCAAATGGCACTGCATCAAACCCTGTTATTCTGACGGCTGCCGATGATGTTCGCGAGACAAATGGCTTTAGTGAAGTGACGAGCCGCGGTTTATGGGGTGGATTAATTCTAAATGGGCGCGCCCCGCAAAATGACTGTATCTCAGCATCGGCAAGTGGCGGAACTATTGATTGTGAGGCTGCGGGTGAAGGCGGATCAGGTCTTTATGGCGGCGGATCCGTTGATGACAATAGCGGACGTCTTTTATTCACGCGTGTGTCTTATGCTGGCAACCAAATTAATAATGATGATGAGCTTAACGGTATTGCATTCCAAGGTGTTGGCAGTGGTACGGAAGTCGACTTTATTCAAGTACATAACAACGCAGATGACGGCATTGAATTCTTTGGCGGGACTGTGAACGCCAGCCACATTGTATTGACGGGTAATTCAGATGATAGTTTTGATTACACGGATGGTTGGACAGGTAATGTTCAATATATGATTATTAATATCGCCAATGATGCAGGCGATCGGGCCATGGAAATGGATAATCAAGGCGGAAACTCTGGTGACCGGGATGCCTTGCCGCGCTCTAACCCAACAATATCTAATTTCACCTTAATTGGTGCCGACGCGCCAGCTAATAGTGAAGTTTCAAATGAAGCTATGCTCCTGCGCGCAGGTACGGCCGGTACATTTATTAATGGCATTATCACAGGTTTCCAGCAAGATGATGCGATTGATATTGATGAAGCTGCAACTGTTACGCAGGCCAATAACGCAAATCTCGTTCTTAATAGTTTATTCTTAACCGATAATCCAAACGGAGCTTTGGATTCAGACGATGATGATGGCTCTGGCGCGGCACTAGCAAATATTTTTGCAGCAGGTGTTAATAATGTTGATGGCGACACGAGCAATCCTGTCATTCCTTCAACATTAACGATCACAACGAGCCCACCTGCTTTTGACCCAGGGGCCAATGAAATGGCGATTATAGCTACGGACCCGGCTACCTTTAATCCATTTTTTGATAGCGTTGATTATGTCGGGGCCGTTGAAAATAGCGATGATGATTGGTTCGCTGGATGGACGTTATTAGTCGATCAATAAGTAATCGGAATGTCTGCGGAGTTAGAAACTAAGTAACGCCCGCACAACACAACCACCCGTTATAGCCTACGGGTGTAGGGCCGGTGATAACTAACCTCATCACCGGCCCGCCTTTTTAAATTGGATTAAACCATGTTAAATAAAAAATTTTATTCACTGTCCTTATTATTAAGTTCAGCCATAATGACAGCGCCAGTACTGGCACAGACACCCACGCCAGATACCCCTATTGAAGATGAAGTTATTGTATCAGCCACGCGTATGCCGAATGAAAAATTAATTACATCAGAAATTACTAGCGTATTGAATCAAGAAGCCTTTGAGACTATTGGTGCGAGCGACATTGCCTCTGCTTTAACACGCGTCACAGGCATCTCTATTTCTCAAGGAAAATTCCCAGTCGTACGAGGCCTCAATGAGCGCTATACGTCTGTGAGTTTAAATGGGTCTCCGCTTCCATCCCCTGAGCCTTTGCGTAAGGTAGCGCCGTTGGATATTTTTCCAACATCTGTTTTGGCTGATGTTGTTGTATCAAAAACGTCTCGACCTGAAATCACAGGTGAATTTGGCGGTGGTAATATTGCACTTAAAACGCGCTCTATTCCGACTGAAAGTTTTTTTGAAGTCTCATTGTCAGGATCAGCTGACACAGTTTCAACTCTTGAGCAAGGCTTTTTAACCAATGGGAGTAATACAGATTTTCTTGGATTTAGTTCAGATGGCGTTAGAGCGCTGCCAGCTTTAGATGCGCAAGGGAATGTTATTCAGCCAATATTTGATGGCGTGACTTTAACACCTGGCGGTAATGTTAATAGTTTCGATACGGCGGTTATTCGTAGGCAAGATAATTTACCGGGTAATATTAGCGGCCGTTTATCAGGCGGCTTTGTTCATAGTTCAGATAATGGAACATTGATCGGAGTCCTTGCAACTCTTGGATATTCAAATGGATGGGTTGTACAAGAAGGCCTTGATAACGCTTTCTTTTTAAGTGCGGGCCAATTAACTGCATCGGAATTGACCGAAGAAAGATCAACAGAAAATACGATTGAAGCCAATGCTTTCTTATCCGTTGGCGTAGAGTTTGATGACAACCATAGTGTGACATTATCTGGTTTGGCCACACGCTCAACGGAAAATGAAGTCCGAGTACAAGAAGGTACAAGTTTTGATTTTGATGAAGGGTTTCGCCGCGAGAATTTTGAATTTTTTGAACGCGAAGCTTATTTCAGTCAGATTAAAGGAGAGCATTTTTTCCCAAGTCTTAATGATCTTGAGCTGCAATGGCGCGCATCTTATTCTATCGCGGGCCGTGATGCACCACTGGAAAGATTTACACTCTTTGAACCTGTAGGCAATTCAGATGAGTTTACGCCTTTTTCGAGTTTTACAGAATTTAATGTCTCTGATGACACGAATAATAATGGCTTGAATTTTACAAATTTAGATGATCAAAATTTTGAAGTTGGGTCAGATATTACTGTACCGGTGGATATATTAGGCCGTGAAACAACGCTTAAACTTGGCGGTCAATACATCACAAAAGACCGTGAAACCGATCAACTTTTCTTCCGGTTTAACAATATTAATAGTGAGTTATTAGGATTGCGGCCTGATATATTATTCTCTGATGATGTTGTGTTCGCAAATGCCTTAGAGGGTGTAAATACACTCTCGTTAGGGCGTGTTGGCGGTATTGGTTTTCCAGAACTATCTGACGCCAGCCTTGATTTCTTTGCGGTCTATGCAGGTATTGATGCACAGATTACAGAAAATCTACGAATCGCAGCAGGTGGCCGCTTTGAAGATTCGGAACAAATTACAGCTGTCGGACAAGCTTTTTCAGACGATCCTTTATTTGCATTTGACCCGCTTGAAGAAAGTTTCTTTTTGCCTTCAGCAACCTTGACATGGACCTTCATCGATAATTTTCAACTCCGCTTGGCCGCGTCCCGAACCATTAACCGTCCGCAATTTCGTGAAATTACGCCAACATTATTTATTAATTCAGCCACAGATGAAAATTTTCTTGGAAATCCAACTTTGAGAAATTCAGAAGTTATCAATCTTGATGCGCGGGTGGAATGGTATTTTGGCACCAATCAATTTTTTACTATTGGAGGCTTCTTTAAAGATTTGAACGATCCGATTGAGGAAATTAATCTTGAAATTGGCGAGAGTGCAGCCACGGGCTTTATCAATGCGCCGCAAGCCATGCTCTTTGGTGTCGAAGTTGAATTTGAACGCCGATTTGAATTTGCAGATTTAGATTTTTTGAAAGGAGATTGGACGAGTGGTAAAGATTTAGTCGTTCGGTCTAATTATACTTTTACACAATCAGATGTCAGCGCAAATGGCGACATTACAGCCGTAGTCAGCTCGACGGCAACTTTAGATCAACCCGTCACGATTCAAACGTTTGAAGGCTCAGAGCTGTTTGTTGATGGCCGGAGATTACAAGGTCAATCCGACCATATTGTTAACCTCCAACTGGGTGTTGAAGACTATGAGCAAGGATGGGAGGCCAGTTTATTATTTAACTATCAATCTGACCGAACACGTCTGATTGATAATGTAACCTCAGCCGTGAATGGAGTTAACACTTTATTTGATGTTCCTATTCAAGAATCTATCCCGATTACACTCGATTTTGTCTTTAATTGGGACCGTGTTGTTGCAGGCGGAGATTATACATTTAGTTTTTCTATTAAAAACCTGCTTGGTGAGGATTATGAATCTTTCCGTGAGTTTGAGGGTCAACGGGTTATTACAGATAGCTTTGATGTTGGAACCGTTTATGGCGTGAGTTTGAAACGCAGATTTTAAACTTTGGGCTTATTTATTATATATAAAATAAGCTGCCTCCGTTCCGTCGGCCTCAAATATATTTATGCGTTTAGGCGCTAGAATAGTTCCAATGTGTTACTTTTAACAAATCGCTTAATGTCTTTATATGGACACACATAGTATCAATTTGAGTTGCGCCTAAACTACACGGCTTACGCAAATCATGAAAAGAGCTTTGTAGAGGCGCTAGAAAGCTCTATGATGAGTCTGATTTAGGATGAAATATTTTCGTAAGTGTCGTAAAATATTAGGACTAAAAAAGCTGAGGAAGAGTAGGGATGGATTTAAAGGAGCATAAAGCCGAATTTAGCGCAAAGGGATATACAATAATACCTGGTTTTATTCCTGAAGACACAGCTAAAAAACTCAAAATTATTGCGCGCGCGGATAAAGTTATGGCGGCAAATATGCGCAGTGTTAAAGATAGTGATGGCCGTGAAAGTAAGCTTACGCTTTGGTATTCGCCTGGAGATGATGTTTTTGGCCGCCTATCATGCTCGGCTCTTTTGAATGAATATATGTCATGTTTCTTGGGCGGGGATGTGTCATTTTTCCACGCAAAGCTGATGAATAAAGAACCTAAAGTTGGCGGGAAATGGGAGTGGCATCAAGATTATGGCTATTGGCATGATGATGGATTTCCGCGCGCAGATATGGGGAGCTGTTTTGTAGCTTTAGATCCCTGTACAGAGGAAAATGGCGCGTTACGTGTGATTCCAGAATCGCATAAATATGGCCGCCTTGATCATGGCTTAAAGGGGCAGCAAGCGGGAGCGGATATGGCTAAAGTCACCCAGATTTTAGACCAGCATAAAGTCGTTCTCTGTGAGATGTCCCCAGGGGATGCGTTATTTTTTCATGCCAATACACTACATGCCTCTGGCCCAAATACATCAGATCAGTCGCGCCTAATATTAATTTCTAGCTTCTTTAGGCGCGATAATGAATCTACACAAGCTGATCCGCGTTACCGTAATAAAGATGTACCGAGCTACCCCCATGATACAATTTTGGACGGAGCTAAAGGGCTGGATGAGGCTTTACCTTTTTCTGATGAAACAGCGCATATCATTGAAAATTAGATATATATCTGCAGGTTATGAATCTCAATAAAGGCACGGCTTAATATGAATACTCTGTCAATCATCACCTTTCTTACCGTAACAATCGGTATTGCGATTATTTCTTGGTGGATTACGCGAAAAGAGAATTTATCGACCGTTGAAGGGTATTATTTGGGCGGCCGTCATTTGGGGTGGTTTCTTGTTGGCGGTTCGCTGTTTCTCTCTAATATTTCTGCGATTGCCATCGTTGGAGAAACGGAGTCGGCTTACCTGACAAATATGACTGTGATGATGTATGGGTTTGCCTCAATCTTTGCTATGGCTGTGGTTTCAGAATTTATATTGCCGATTTATTTGCGCTTTGGCGTCACCACGACACCTGAGTTTTTGGGATTGCGTTTTGGGCCAGATTTAACGCGCTGGGTCGCCATACTTCTTATCTTTGCTTATGTTATAAATCTTATGCCGCCTGTGCTTTATACGGGCGCTGTTGTTTTAAATGGTATGTTTGACATTGATGGTTTGCTCGGCGTTCAATATTGGACAGCGATTTGGATATTGGTTTGGAGCATTGGTATTGTGGGCAGTGCTTATGCAATTTTTGGCGGCCTGAAAGCTATTGCGGCTTCGGATGCGTTAAACGGTGTTGGACTTGTGCTTGGCGGTATTCTTGTCCCTTATTTTGGTCTTAAATTTATTGGTAATGGGAGTGTATCGGCAGGTTGGGTCGAAGTTCTTGCGAAACATCCAGAACATATGAATGCCGTAGGGAAACCTACGGATTCTGTGCCTTGGACAACTTTATTTACAGGCATGCTTCTGGTGAACTTGAATTATTGGGGCGCAGAACAATATATCTTACAGCGCAGTTTGGGCTCTAAAAACCTCTCTGAAGGTCAGAAAGGTATGATGTTCGGGGCTGTCTTAAAATTTATCGCGCCGTTAATTACGGTTTTCCCAGGCGTCATCGCTTTAGTGATTTATCCATCATTGGAGCAAAGTAACGAAGCTTATTCATCGCTTGTCACAGGCGTTCTGCCTGCCTCACTGATAGGATTAATGGCGGCCATTATGTTTGGGGCGTCGCTGACGACATTTAATTCAGGATTAAATAGCACAAGCACTATGGCCGTCTTAAATCTTTACAGGCCGTATCAGGAAAAACGCGGTATCAAGGTGGCTGATCGTGATTTAATTAAAATAGGGAAATCCACACAAGTTATGTTGGCGATTTTAGCGATGTTTATTGCGCCCTTTATATATTTTGCCAGTGACGGTTTTTATGATTATTTCCAAAAAGTCGCGAGCTTGTTTAGTGTACCAATCTTTACGGTTGTAGTGGTGGGTATGTTTACAAAAGATGTACCGCCAATCGGCGCTAAAGTTGCTTTAATAACCTATTTGATTGGATATGGTTTCACGCAGCTTATCAATGATTTTGGGCTGCACTTTCTGCATTGGGCGGCGATATTCTTTGTTATTGGTGTTTGTATCATGCTCATTTTTGGAAAACTTATGCCGCAAGATACCCCATTTGAAAAACCCGAAAGCAGTGCTGTCTCGCTCAACCCTTGGAAATGGCGATGGATTGCGTATTTTGTGACCATTACAGCTATGATTGCGGTCACATTGTGGTTGTCACCCTTTGGCATTGCCAAATGGTAGTTTGAGATAGAGCAGATTGCGTTTGTGGCTCAAAGGCCTTCCCTAAATATGCCGCGAGCTTATCTGTTATACTTAAATCGTCCCCTGATTGCGTTGACTTTAGTAAAAGAGCATCAGAAAATTTTTCAAGTGTTGTGAGGTAAAGGTTACGCAGGAAAAGTCATGTCAACCACACTTGACATGTCAATGTTACTTGTCATATAGTCAATCAAGCTTTACATGATAGTTTGAAAGGAGACAATTATGATTGAGGAAAAA
The DNA here is from genome assembly GCA_937929915.1 of uncultured Caulobacterales bacterium. Classification (GTDB taxonomy): domain Bacteria; phylum Pseudomonadota; class Alphaproteobacteria; order Caulobacterales; family Maricaulaceae; genus Litorimonas. The sequence goes on from CALFUN010000007.1 coordinate 282,936, forward strand.
ATAGACTTACAATGGCGGAAATTTGCGTGGCAGCTTGGGGTGTGTCTGACCGCATTTGCGGGCGGCATTTATGCCAGCTTATATGTTTTTACGACAGAAAGCAGCCAGCTGGCATTTGGCAATAGCTATGCAGGGGCCTTGATGGGGGTTCTCTTGGTTATGGGGACATTTTATGCCGCTTTGTGGATGATGCGCGTACCGTATAAAAAAGATATGTTTGAGCGCCGATTGCGAAACTGGTCAATGACCTATGCGGCCATTATGATGTTTGTTATTTCATTTGCGGTTAATATCGGATTTCAGCAGGATAATAATGGAACTTATCTTATTACGCCGCATATGATGCCGGGCCTATGGTTGGTATTTTATATTATATATGCGCAATATACACGCTATTGTATAGCCTATGGTCGCCGTAATAGCTTTACTGATGGCAGTAAGTGTTAATGCAAAACCGTATTAAATTACTGCGTACCGAAAAAGGGTGGAGCCAAGCTGTTCTGGCAGAGCATCTTGGTGTATCGCGGCAATCCGTGAATGCGGTTGAAACAAGTAAGTTTGATCCATCTTTGCCGCTGGCTTTCGCTATTGCTAAATTATTCAATAAAGCGATTGAAGAGGTGTTTATACCTGAAGATTAGGGCTTGAGTATTTCACAACCCTATAACATAAAAGGCGGCATAAAGCCGCCTTGAATTCATCATAAGTTACGGGCCGATTAAACGCCGAAACCTGCAAATTTGTCTTTAAAGCGAGAAACGCGTCCGCCGCGATCCATAAGTTTGCCATCACCGCCAGTCCAAGCAGGATGTGTTTTTGAATCAATATCTAGGACTAATGTGTCACCTTCTTTGCCGTAAGTTGACCGCGTTTGATATGTTGAACCATCCACCATTTGTACGGTGATCATGTGGTAATCTGGGTGTGTATCTTTTTTCATAATATGCTCCTCGGCCATACACACTGGCCTATTGGTCACGGGTTTGCTTTGGGTGGTCCCCCGCTCGAAGGCGCGATATAGAAGAGACATTGCGCGCCGTCAAGTTGATTTCGCTTTAGATGACTTTGCTTTTTAACTGTCCCATCAAAGCTTCATTACAAACGATAATATCGCCCGTCTCTAAAACATCTCCGCCAGATAAGCTCTCTGTGATAAGGCCAGCTTCTTGGCATATTAACAGCCCTGCGGCGATGTCCCATGAGGCAAGGCCGCGCTCCCAAAATCCGTCATAACGGCCAGCGGCAGTCCATGCGAGATCTAGTGATGCTGCGCCCATACGGCGAACACCAGAGCTAGCCCCCATGACTTGATGGAGTTCTTTGAGGAATTTGGTGTGGCCAGGGCGCCCTAAAAAAGGAATACCTGTCGAAAATAGCGCATCTGAAAATAGATCGCGCCGCCCAGGTAAAAGCCGCCTGTCAGCGCCCCCGCGCGTTCCATCATTAACAAAGGCTCCGCGGCCTTTTTCTGCAAAAAAAGCTTCATCGGTAATTGGGTTATAGACAAGCCCTGCAACAAGTTCTTTGGGGTTTCCATCAATCTCGCGTTCTAGGGCGATGGAAATAGCAAAATGCGGAATGCCATGTAAATAATTGGTCGTGCCATCTAACGGATCAATAATAAAGCGGTGGGTTTTATCCGTTCCAGCAATCTCTCCGCTTTCCTCCATAAGAAAACTATAGCCAGGCCGAGCTTTAGAAAGTTCTTCATAGAGTATTTTTTCTGATTTTTTATCGGCCCGTGAGACAAAGTCTGCTGGCCCTTTGCGGGAAATTTGTAGATGCTCGACTTCGCCGAAATCTCGTAGCAATCCGCGCGACGCCTTACGCGCCGCCGCTTGCATGCTTGTCATAATTGCAGAAGGGCCGCTCATCAGTCTGCACGCCGAATATAAGTGCCGTCAGCCGTATTAATCACAAGCCGTTCCCCAACGCCAACAAAAGGCGGCACAGTCGTGCGAGAGCCATTGGATAATGTGGCAGGCTTATAGGAGTTAGCTGCTGTTTGGCCTTTTACAACAGGTTCTGTATCCGCGACTTTGAGGATAACTTGCTCGGGCAGTGCGACAGTGATGGCTCGGTCTTCATAAAATTCTAATTCAACATCCATACCGTCCGTAAGGTAAACGGCCTGATCCCCAATAAATTCTGCGGCTAGGCTTATCTGTTCATAGTTTTCGGAATTCATAAAGACGAGCATATCGCCGTCTTTATAGAGAAAACTATGCGGCTTTTGCTCTAAACGCACGCGTTCAACAGTTTCTGCGGCGCGAAATCGTTCATTGAGTTTCCGCCCATCTAATAGGTTTTTAAGCTCAACTTGATTGAAAGCCCCGCCTTTACCAGGTTTCACCGCATTACATTTCACCGCGACCCAAAGCGTATCTTGATGTTTAATGATATTGCCTTGGCGGATTTCATTGCCATTGATTTTCATGGTGCTATGCCTTGTGCGTGAATTAATCAGATTTTCTGCCGTCCCTCTAACAGGGGATACAAAAAGGGGCAAGCCGCAAAGCTTACCCCTTATATCTCTTGAAAGAGTAATTTTATTTATTTTATGTTTGGGCTACTCATTGGATGCAAGCTGTGCAGGCACCTCTTTGCCATTATCCTCGACATTGCGCTCTATAAGAAGTCGCCGCGGGTCGATTAAGACATGGCTTGGTTGCTTGTCCATATCTATGGATAGCTTAGTGACGCTATCCGTGATGCGGACACGCTCCAACTTTATCCATTCATCTCCAAAAGTGTCTTCTGGATCTTTGTCATAAAACCCGATTTCAACCCATTCATTTAAGGCTTCATCATCCATCTCATTCACAGAGGTTTCCTTACCATCTTTTTCCGAGGCGATTTTTTTATCGACCTCTATAGATAGAGAGACTGTGTAAAGCGACCCATTGGCTTTGATTTTAAGATCTGTGTCTTTGGCAAATTTCAAATCCCAAAAGGTAATGCGGTCCCAATAATCGGTGATAAGTTGATCATAATCTGGCCCAGCCGCTTCGCGAAGATAATCGGTTAACTCTTTTGTGGTCGCATAAGGCGCGCCTTTAGAGCCGTAATCTTGCAAAAGCTTACGAACCGCGCCCTGCAATGTCTCTTCGCCAATATATTGCTTGAGACCCCAAAAGACCCAATTGGCTTTATTATAAACCAGATATTGTTGCCCGCCTTCGGCAAGGGCGAGGGGCTGTTCATCCTCGCGGTCAGTCACGCGCCCCGTAAGATAGCCTGTGATTGCACGTTGTTCTAGAAGACGGCGCGCTTTCTGCCATCCCAACTTGTTTTCATAAGCTGTCATTGCGGCATTTTCTGTCATGCCTTCTGATATGACATTAAAGCCTTTCGTATTGGCAGGGACGATTTGATGCGCAAACCATTGATGTCCAATTTCATGCATCGTGACATAAGTGGCAAGATCAACACTTTCATTATCTTCTGGGTCGCCAGGATCGCGGACAAAGCCGATATTTTCAGAAAAGGGTATTGTGCCTGCAAAAGCTTGAGCAAAATTGCCAAAAGGAAATTCCATAATTCGCACTTGGCTATATTGATATGGCCCAAATGTTGTTGTGAAAGTCTCAAGGGCCGACTTGGCTGCATCCATCATTAATTCAACATTATAATCATGATCTTTATGATAGAAAATTCGTAGGTCAATATCCTTATATTTGTCTTCGAGTACATCGAAATCAGCGCTCATGAAGCTAAAGAAATTCAAGATGGGATTAATCGCTTTATAATCACGACAGGCTCGCACGCCATTTTCATTCCTGTCTTCATAAACGCGGCGTAGCTTACCGGGTGCAATAGGGATTTGCCCTTTATCTGTACAAATTTTGGCTTCAAAATCTACATAATCAGAATTTGCAGAAATAAAGTGCCGCGCACGGTTTTTCGCATCATCTCTATCGGCCGCTTTCTCGCGCGGCGGAAGATCATATTTTCTGCGTGTGTCTGTATTGGTAATATAATTACCTTGTATGCCTAACGTTGGCATGACAGCGCCATTATTTACAAATGTCCCATTGCCATTAATTTGGCTGCCATCGCCTAAGCGTGGCGGGTGGTAATATGTCTCAAAATCCATGTGAGTTTCTGCGCCAGGAGCAAGAGGCGGGTTAAAGACAAATGTACGATAATCATACTCAATCAAAGCTTTCGCCGTTTCAGATTCCGTATCAATCTTTGCGCCATTAAGTGTGAGCTTGCGTACATCTTCGTCATGGGTTGTCGGTTCTAAAACATGCAGCGTTGTAATGGGCTTATCTTGCTTATTGATAAGCTTATAGCGGCCCTTCACCAAAGCGGACCGTGTTGTGGGTTGAATATCTATATCTGCGCTCACAGCCGTAATATGCGGTAGTAGCATATCCTCGAGAGGCTTGGCGAGCTTTTCATAAGCCACACTGCGCTTTTCAGTTTGCTTGCGATTGCGAAATTGACCGTCTTCAAAAGACTTGTAAATATAGCTGCCAGTGCCAATAAAAACGGCAAGGCCTAGCGCAGCCAAACTGCCTGTTACGGGTGTTATTTTACTGCGTAATAATCCCAAGCTTTCACCAAGGCCTTTTTTATAACCCCAAATTATCGCAGCAAGCCCTCCGATGAATAGGAGCCCGCCCGCCATGAATGCTAGAATTTGATTGAAACCTTCAACGCCTACAGCGCTTTTGAAGATAAATATACTGGCAAAAATACCGATCAGCCCAGCCACAGTTAAATATACAGGGTTGAACTGATTCGTTTGCAGGCCTCGGCGATAGACCCATGTTGAAATAAGCGCGAGGAGTAGAGCAAAGGCGCTCCAATATATGCCAAACCACTTAAACCGCGTCAGGTCCGCATAGCCTGCCATTTCAGACAGATTACCCGGGGAGACGGACCCGTATCCCATAAGAGGGTGGAAGAACGGTAATAATCGAACAAAAAACAAGAAGGCAATGGCGATGGCTGCAGCCGTCAACATACCAACAACACGGCTTGGTGCAAAATTCTGGATAAACATCACTAAAAAAGCTTGAAATGTAAATGTAACGGCAAAAGCCAATAGTCCTGTTTTCAGATATACACCTACATTAATTTCAGTGACACCTTTGGACATAGCTGATTGTGCTATAATTCCAAATATAATTCCTACACTAATTAAAGTTACCATAACAAGTGTAACGGATACCCATTTAGAAGCAATCAAAACGCCGTTCTTGATAGGTGTTGCATCCAATATTTCGTGAATGCCTGCGACGCGATCGCGCCATATAATATCACCACCAAAAAAAACCATAATAATAATTGCAGGTAAAGCAATAGAACTAAGAACAAGGTTTGATATAAAAGAGCTTGTTGGCAAAGTTGGATCAGGATCAAGTAGATATGTACCTAAAATTGATACGCCAAACAAAACCAAAGCTATTCCGATTAAAATAATAAAAGCAGTACTTTTTACTGTTGTAAAGTATTCATATTTCAGCCTCGTCAAAAAACTTGTCAGTATATTATTGAAGCCTAATTCAGGTGTTTTTGGTGTTAATTGAATATGGTCTGTCAGAGCAACATTATCATATTTCCCACGTTTGGTTTTACGAATTACCAGGCCGCGATTAAAAAATGAAAATGAGCTAATGAATAAGAAAGCGCCTAAAGCACCCCATAACAAACGATTCCACCCCACATAACCTGAAAGGGGGGTTAGAATTGTATTTTTTTCTGCCGCAGGCCAAAACCGAACAACCTCAGTTAGGGCTTCATTTCCGAAAGGATCTACCATTCCGGCTAGCCCTTTAGGGGCATTATCACCTGTCAACAAACCTGCCGCAATCAACAGCACTAACAGCCCTATAGCACTAACATAAACAACCGCTTTATTGCGTGTGACTGCAGCTATAGCTGTATATATTCCACTCACAAATAAAGCATTGATTATAACGAAAACAAAAATTGGGTGTAAATAATAAAGTGGATTAAATGGCCCAAATGTTTCTTTATCTGCCCAAGGCGCAAATTGCCCAAGCATCATACCTATTACAGAGGCTATAATACAGAGTGATACAATAATCCAAACGCCGAGCATCCGAGAGACAATCATATCAAATGTTGAAATGGGTGAGCTATGGATAATCTCCATGGATTTAAATGTATCATCCCGCATCACACCATTGACGACAAAAATTGCGCCGAAAAAAATGGATACCAAACTTAAACCAGAGACATTTGATGCAATAGCAATCGCTCCATTATTTTTAATTTTTTCACTGCCTTCAAGAGATACAGAAATAAAATCTGTCGATTCCATTAAAAAACCAAATAACAGCATCACCCCAATCGTCACCCAAAACCCAATTTGTTTTGTGTGATAGGACAGTTCAAACTTTAAGAGTTTAGCTAACATAAATGCCTCCTAAACCAAGCCGTTAAGATGTGCGAAATAGGCATCTTCTAGGATAACATCGCTTTTTTCAAAACCCGCTTCGGGTTTGGTGTCGGCTAAAACGGAGACAATAACGCCGCCCATAAGATAGCGAGAGGATAAGAATTGATGCTTGGTTTTTGTCTCATCCAGCATATCCTTATCAATTTTCTTGCGCCAAACTTTACCGCGAATTTTATCAATTAATGTTTCAGGTGCGCCGCGGGCAACAATTTTCCCTTCGCCCATAATGGCCATATCCGGACAAAGATCGCGTACATCTTCAACGATATGAGTGGAAAGGATAATGATTTTATCTTCGCCTGCTTCCGATAAAAGATCAAGAAAGCGCTGGCGTTCAAACGGATCAAGCCCTGCCGTTGGTTCATCAACGATTAGAATTTTAGGATCTCCTAAAAGCGCTTGGGCTATGCCAAACCTTTGCCGCATTCCGCCAGAATATGTTGCCACAGACGCCGAAGAATGCTTGAGCAAATTCACATTTTGCAAGAGCGAGATAATTTGTTCCTCGCGGTCTTTTTTATTGTTGATACCCTTAAGAACAGCGATGTGATCGAGCAAGGCTTTGGCGCTCATGCGAGGATAGACCCCGAAATCTTGTGGTAAATAACCTAATGTCGAGCGCATCACATCTGGATTTACAACAATATCTTGACCATCATAGGTTATCGAGCCTTCATCAGGCTTTTGCAATGTAGCGAGCGTGCGCATCAAAGTTGATTTCCCCGCACCATTTGGCCCAAGCAGGCCAAATAAACCCGGCTTTAAATCTAGCGAGATATTATTCATCGCATGAGTATCGCCAAAGCGTTTATGGATATTTTGAATGGATAGCATGGTGTCCGCCCTTCTACGCAACAACAAATATAAGGGCTAGATATACATGATATTTATCGAAAAACAACAATAATTTTCGATAAACGATAAGAAAAATAGCTTTAGGCGCGTTCAATCGCTAATAAATCTACCTTTTTCCGCACCCCGCCTGCATAGCCTCCAAGCCCGCCATCGCTCCCAATAACCCGGTGGCATGGAATGATAATGGCTAGGCCATTGCGCGAATTTGCATTGGCAACGGCCCGCACAGCCTTAGGGTTCCCAACCATCTGTGCAAGCTGGGCGTAAGAGCGGGTTTGGCCATGCGGAATTTGGCGAAGCTGTTGCCATGTCGCAGCCTGAAAGTCTGTACCTGTTGGCATGATGGCTGTTTTAAACTGATTGAGGCGACCTTTAAAATACTCGGACAATTCGGTTTCTATTTGCTCAGTCACAGCCGTACGTCCAATTTTGATTGGCCGCTTACGAGTTTTATATAGGGTTTGAAATTGCCTTAGCATGGCTTTGCGCGTTGTAAATTCGAGCATAAAAATATGTGTGTTATCACAAATGGCCAGCATAGACCCCATAGGCGTATCTATCCAATCAAGCCATAATGGCGGCTGGGTATTGGGTTGAAAGTTTTGCGAAAAATAGGCAGCGTGATGCGCGGTGAAACTCACGGCATTTTCAAACCCGGTTTGATTGATATTTGATTGTGTGTCTAACATGCCAACCTCTCATATAGGCTCTATCTTTGGGTAACTTATGCTTGTGAAGTCACCTTTGAATATTCTTCTCTTATACACGATTAGGTGACTCTTTTAAATCAAGCATTGTTATTTTTAAAAAGACTGCCTAATCAGGCCCAAACTAAAGGGAACATCATGAAAGTACATTTTCACAAAGGCGACTTGCCCAATGGCTTGGATTTTGGACGCGCTGTTGCTGTTGATACCGAGACACAGGGTTTGTCAATGGTGCGCGATAAATTATGCCTTGTCCAGCTCTCTGCTGGTGACGGCGAGGCGCATATCGTACAGGTCGACCGCCGAACATATGCGTGCCCAAACCTCAAAGCTTTGCTGAGCGACCAATCCATCGAAAAGATTTTTCATTTTGCGCGGTTTGATGTGGCTGTGATTAAGCGAGATTTAGGCGTAATTTGTACGCCTGTATTTTGTACAAAAATTGCGTCTGGTCTTGTCCGTACTTATACGGATCGCCACGGCTTGAAAGATATTTGCAAAGAATTGCTATCTGTCGATATTTCCAAACAACAGCAAAGCTCTGATTGGGCCGCTGATGAGTTAACCGAAGCGCAGCTTAATTATGCCGCCTCTGATGTGCTTTATTTGCACCAACTTAAAACCATTCTGTCGGCAAGGCTGCTCCGTGAAAACCGCTTTGATCTTGCAACCGCCTGTTTTGAGTTTTTACCAAGCCGCGCTGATCTTGATTTGCTTGGCTGGCATGATGTGGATATTTTCTCTCACCGTATGCGCAGAAGTGATTAAATGGGTATAAGGTCATCCTTAAGAAATCTTCATATGCTCACCTTTTCTATCGCCTTATAGGGGCATTTAATCTATAGCTTCGCGTATGGATGCCACAATTACATCTCAAAGGTCTCATCAGGTCAGTGAGAACCTTGGCTTATGGGAGCCAAAGCGGACGTTAACGCTAGAAGCTGCGCGCCGCCATACACAACGCGTCAAGCTGTTTAGATTTGGGCTATTGGGCATGGCAGCCCTTCTGGCGGCGGCCTTAGTGTATCAGTTTTTCAATGAGGCTTCGACCACGGATTTTCTGGCAGATAATCCATCTGAATCTGTCAAAATGGTGTTCCCGCAATATAGCGGCCAAACCGATGATGGCCTCCCATATTATTTAACAGCTGATACGGCAACGCGCCGGCTTAATAATCCAGATGAAGTCTCTTTGGTAAACCCTGTTTTAGAATTTACGCGCAATGATGGCGTTGAAAGCTCATTTGTTGAATCTCTGACTGGGACATATAATGATGTTACGAAGGTTTTGAACCTACAGCAAAATGTAACGCTAGATACGGATGATGGGTATAATTGTAAAACAATGCAGGCGCGGATTATAACGGATGCCAAACGCATTGATGGAGATACGCCGATTAGCTGCACAGGTAGCTTTGGGCTCGTCAATGGCAATAGCTATACCATTCAAGACAATTATACGGTCTTTATTTTTAAAGATGGTATGGACGGCATCATTGAGCGTGACCCTGCTAGTCTTGACCCAACGACTGAAAACTTTGGATTTACAGGTGATGACCCCATTCATGTGAAGGCTGAAATTGCGACATATCGCGGCGGAACCACAGACCTTGAGGGGGATGTTATTGTCAAGCAAGACACGGCGACGATTTATTCTGATACAATGGAAATCTTGCGAAATGAAACGGCATCAGAGACTACGGATAGTTTGAGATTGGGAGAAATTAAGCAAATTACCTCTAAAGGTAATTTCCGATATAAGACGCCCGAAAATGATGTCACAGGCCAACAAGGCATATATGAGCGTAACAAAAATATTATCACAATTTCAGGTGACGTATTGGCCAAACAAGCTAATGGAAATACAGCAAAATCTGATCGCTTGATCTATAATACAAATACAGAAGCGATTCGGTTTATCGGAGATTGTTCGGGCTCAAGCTGTGAAAGTTTTTCTGGTGGGCGTACGCGGATTGTGATTTCTGGCGAAACCGCAAATTAAATGCGCTCGAAGGTCAAATGAATGAGGATTGGCATGAAAATAATGGTAAAAGCTTTGCCTGTGGTTTTGACGGCAGGTTATGTTCTTTTAATGTCCGTCGCCGCCCAAGCGCAATTTGCTCGTAATTCGGGACAAGATACCATAATTGATGCAGATGACACTGTCAGCGTAGGTGATTTGACAACTTTGACAGGGCAGGTTGATATTCGGCAAGGCGATACGCGTATGCTAGCTGATAAGGTTGTGTTAGACCGTAGCGGTAACCCTAATGTCAATTCAGGCATAAAAAGCGCTGTTGCGACAGGGAATTTCTATTACATAACGCCTGAACAAGAAGTGCGCGGAGATAAAGGCGTGTTTGATGGTGCAACCGATGAATTTACCATCACGGGTAATGTTATACTTTTGCAAGATGATAGCGTGGTGACAGGGTCACGGCTCATTTATAATGTTAAAACAGAACAGGCGCGCGTTGTGAGTGATTGTAAAGGGCGCAAATGTGGCCCGCGCCGCCGCGTGTCCATTTTAATTAAAAATAATGCAAATGCGGAATAATAATGAATAATGACTATGGCGTGGCTCAAACCTAACAAAGAATGAGATAATTATGGCTGAAGCCGACCCTTTTAAAAAATCAACATCAAGTGTTAGTCTGCCAAGCACAGGGCTTGCCGCGAATAATATCGGTAAAGCCTATCGTGGCCGCGTGGTTGTCAAAGATATTACTTTGACCGTGCAGCGCGGCGAAGTTGTGGCTCTGATGGGGCCAAATGGTGCGGGTAAAACAACCAGTTTTTACATGATTATGGGACTGATAGAGGCCGACCGCGGATCAATCTCACTGGATGGCCAAGATATTACAAAACTGCCTATGTATCAACGCGCCCGTTTGGGTGTTGGTTATTTGCCGCAAGAGCAATCTATTTTTCGCGGGCTAACGGTTGAAGAAAATATTCGCGCAGTTGTGCAATTAACAGAAAAAAATAGGTCTAAATGGAATGATAATGTTGATGCGCTTTTAGATGAGCTTAACATTGGTCATATTAAAAAAAGCCCCGCCCTTGCCTTATCTGGCGGTGAGCGCCGCCGCGTTGAAATTGCCCGAGCGCTGGCCTCGCGCCCAAGCTTTATTTTGCTCGATGAACCGTTTACGGGCATTGACCCGATCGCGATCGCTGATATTTCTGAACTTGTGCTTTATTTGAAGAAGCGCGGGATCGGGATATTGATTACAGATCACCGCGTGCGCGAAACGCTCGATATTGTAGACCGCGCTTCTATTTTATTTCAAGGTGAGGCGCTATTTGAAGGTACGCCTGATGAAATTCGCGCCAATAAAGATGTGCGGCGTGTGTATTTGGGCGAAAAATACGCTTAAAATATTCGGCTAATTATCCAGTCATTAAAAAACCCGCCCTCATAGAGAGCGGGTTATTAAATTTAATGGAAATAAATGATTATTTCTTCGCGAGTAAGTCCCGAATTTCAGCGAGAAGCACTTCATTTGCAGGCGGGGCTGCTGGCGCTTCTTCTTCAGCCTTTTTCGCTTTGTTCATACCTTTGATCATTATGAATAAAACCCAAGCCAAGATCACAAATGCAATCATAGCATTGATGAATGAGCCATAGCTAATCGCCGAGCCTGTGCCTTCAACTACAGCCCCTGCTGCATCAATTTCAGCAGGTGTTAGCACGATTTTTTTAGAACTAAAATCAAGACCGCCGCTAAAATGACCTATAACAGGCATGATGACATCTTCGATAAGTGATTTTATCACTGTCCCAAAAGCGCCGCCCATGATGATACCGACAGCCATGTCCATCATGTTGCCTTTCATCGCAAAGTCTTTAAATTCAGAAATCATTCCCATGTGTATTCCCCTATAATTAATGATAATGTGTGAATGTCATATCCGCACATATAATGCCCCTGCGAGTCTTATAGCTGCGGCAAAATGACTAATAAAGTCTTAATTTATGTTGAGGCGTCTATTCTGTGACGAAGTTCCTTGCCCGTTCGAAAGAAGGGAACGTGCTTTTCGGGGACATCAACACTTTTGCCAGTGCGAGGATTGCGGCCAGAGCGGGCCTTGCGGTGACGTACTGAAAAGGCTCCAAAACCGCGTAATTCCACGCGCGCGCCGCGTTCAAGGGTTTGGGTGATTGATTCTAAAAACACAGATACTACCCTCTCAACATCCCGGCGGGTTAAGTGCGGGTTTTCTTCGTGCATAATGTCGATAAGTTCAGAGCGTAACATGCCCTTTATTAATCAAAAACTTAAGGGGTGCGTCAATCTATTTCTACAATTAGGTATAAAAAAAGCCCCCAATGGGGACTTTATAATGAATTTTATATCTTTAAGCGCGTATTTGCGGCTTAATCATTCCCTTTTAAGGCAGCACCTAGGATGTCACCAAGGGACGCGCCAGAATCAGTAGAGCCATATTGCTGCACAGCTTCTTTCTCTTCGGCAATTTCAAGCGCCTTGATAGAAAGCTGATATTGGCCTTTCGCGGCGCGAGTGACCATTGCGTCAACTTTGTCGCCGACAGCGAAACGCTCTGGGCGCTGTTCTGAACGCTCACGTGACAAATCACCTTTGCGGATAAAGGCTTGTGTTTCGCCTTCATCGCCAAAGGTTACATCCAGACCGGCTGGCTGAACATTTGTGACAGTACATGTGACAGTGGCACCGCGGGCTGCACCTTTACCAGCCGCAGGGCCAGAATCTTTAATAAGCTGCTTGATACCCAAAGAGATGCGCTCTTTGTCAATGTCGACCTCAAGAATTTTGGCTTCGACTTCGTCGCCTTTCTTGTAGTCTTGTAGCGCCTCTTCGCCGGCCTTATCCCATGACAGGTCAGATAAATGCGCCATGCCGTCAATATCGCCGTCCAAACCAATGAACAGGCCAAATTCTGTGACAGAGCGTACTTCGCCTTTAATCACAGAGCCAACTGGGAAGCGGTCAGAGAAGCTATCCCAAGGATTGGCTTGAACCTGCTTGATACCCAAGCTGATACGGCGTTTTTCTTGGTCAACTTCGAGAACTTCGACTTCAATAGATTGCGATGTTGATACGATTTTACCTGGATGAACATTTTTCTTCGTCCAAGACATTTCAGAGACATGAACAAGACCTTCAACACCTTCTTCAAGCTCGATAAATGCACCGTAATCGGCAATATTTGTGACTGTCCCTGTATGACGTGTGCCAACGATGTATTTTGCGGCTGCCACTGTCCACGGATCTTCTTGGAGTTGTTTCATGCCAAGGCTGATGCGCTGTGTTTCAGGGTTAATGCGGACGATTTTGACCTGAACCGTATCGCCAACCGCCAAAACTTGGCTTGGGTGGCTTACGCGGCGCCAGCTCATATCTGTGACATGGAGAAGGCCGTCAATACCGCCAAGGTCAACAAATGCCCCGTAATCTGTGATGTTTTTGACAACACCTTCGCGAACTTCGCCTTCAGCCAACTGGCCGACAAGCTCGGCGCGCTGTTCTGCACGGCTTTCTTCGAGAATAGCGCGGCGTGAGACAACGATATTTCCGCGGGCGCGGTCCATTTTCAAAATCACAAATGGCTGTTCTTGATTCATTAATGGCCCAACATCGCGCACGGGGCGGATGTCAACTTGTGAGCCTGGCAAGAAGGCATTAATGCCGCCAAGATCAACTGTGAAACCACCTTTAACGCGGCCAACAATAGCGCCTGTGACGGGTTCTTCTTTTTCGAAGAATTTGGACATTTTAATCCAGCTTTCTTCGCGGCGCGCTTTGTCGCGCGAGAGAACAGCGTCGCCCAAAGCATTTTCAATGCGCTCAAGGTAAATGTCGACAGTATCGCCAACGCCAACAGTTTCGTCTGAGCCAGGGGTATAAAATTCCCGCATTGGAATGCGGCCTTCGGTCTTTAAGCCAATATCGATGACAACAATGTCTTTTTCGATAGCGGTAACAGTGCCTTTGATCACTGAGCCTTCATTCATTGGGCTTGTTTCAAAGGACGCTTCGAACATCGAAGCAAAATCATCAGTGGTGGGGTTGAGTGTATCCTGAGCCATGCTCTTGGATCTCCAAATTTAAGTATGCCAACGGCGATAATGCATTTTGCGAGCCGCGGTCTAGCTCGGCCAATCCGAGCGTTTTATAAAGCAAAACGGCAAGCGCGAGGCTCGCCGTAAAACGTGAAAAGTCTATAGGTGACATTTTTGGTGCGCGCAAGGCCTGATGCTGTAAGCTTTTGTAAATACTTGATGCCTCCGTTTAACCACGTTATGGGGCGATATGACACGCAATTCGCAGACTAACACACGCTCTACTAATAGAGCGCCAATAGACATTATTATTACGTGGTTTGATGGCCGCGATATTGAACATCTTAAAATACGTTCTGAGTATAGCGCCAAGCATAATAATACGTCTGAAGCCCCGCCACTCGCTGCAGAAGTCAATGCCGCACGCCGCTTAAGCTATGCCAATGAACTTGATATAGCTTTGCGCAGTATTGATCGTTATGCACCGTGGGTTCGAAAAGTTTTCATCATTACAAATGGCCAAATCCCAAAAGATTTAGACGCCTTGCCCGAAGACTTGCAGGCCAAAATTAATATCGTAGATCATAAAGTCATCTTTGCTGGCCATCATGATTATCTGCCAACTTTTAATGCTATCGCCATAGAAACAGTTATGTGGAGAATTCCTGATTTATCCGAGCAATTCATCTTTTTTAATGATGATATGTTCTTAACCGCGCCTTGTGAACCAGAGTTATTTTTTAGCTGCGGCACAACAACATTAATGGGCAAGTGGGTATCTTTACCTACAGGCAAAGCAGCAAGCTTTGCTAAGAGCATTCACAGGGCCGCAAAATTAAATGCCGCAGCAGCTATGGGATTTTCAGCAGAAAAATTCTTTTCCCAAGCCCATGTCGCCATGCCGATGCGGGTTAGCGTCCTTAAGACTATCTTTGATTCCTATCCGAATTGGTTCGCGCATAATGCAGCCTCGCGTTTTCGCGGTGCAGATCAATATCTCGTCCAAGGCTTATTCGCGCATCACATTATAAATACACAATCAGCTACGTTTCCAAAGCGCCGTTTTGATCAAAACATGTCTGCGAGCTATTGTAAAAAAGTGCCCTATTGGGTGTTTAAAGTAAATTGCGCTTTGATTAAATTTTGGCCCAAGCGATTTCGTTTAATTTGCGTCAATGATTTATCATTATTAAATGAACGATTTGGCGGAAAAGCTAGCGATATGATCCGCAAGGCTATTGGTATTAGCTAAGACTTTACGGCAAAAACAGCATCGCAAATTTTTATCGCGGCGGCGTAAGCCTCTTCAATGCTTAACCCGCTTGTATCGAGAAGATGCGCGTCATCTGCGGGGCGCAAAGGGGCATTTTTACGGGTCATATCCCGATTGTCGCGCTCATGAAGCTGGGCAAGGACTGTCTCATAGCTAATCTCTTCACCGTAACTTTGCAGTTCTCTATGCCGCCGAGCTGCGCGGATTTCAGCGCGGGCTGTGACATAGAGCTTGACTGTCGCATTTGGACAAATCACCGTGCCAATGTCGCGGCCATCTAAAATGCCGCCTTTTGCGGCAAAATCTCGTTGCACATCTAATAAGGCTAAACGTAGCTCTGGATGCACAGAGACTTTGGAGGCCGCTGCGCCGATTGGGCCGCTTTTTAACGTTGGGTCATCAAGTGTGGTTACATCCAAAGCCTGAGCGGCTTTGGCGGCTTGGTTCGGGTCATTTACATCTCCGCCAGCCTCTAAAATTATTTTTGCAACGGCTCGGTATAGTTTACCCGTATCCAGATAGGGCAGGTTATAATGACTGGAGAGCTTTTTACCCAAAGTCCCTTTCCCGCTCGAAAAGGTTCCATCTATGGCGATGACTGTCATCTATTTTGCCGTTATCTTTGCGCCAAGCTCGTTCATTAAATCGAAAAAACTTGGAAAGCTTGTAGCAATCATAGAGCCGTCATCTATGCAAATAGGGGCTTCAGATTGCAGGCCCAGTATGAGTGCGCTCATTGCAATGCGGTGATCATGATGTGTTGTCACAATGCCGCCGCCTGCTACCAAATGCCCGCTATTGCCCTTGATCTTCATACCGTTAGCTAAGTCTTCGCAAGATACGCCATTCGCCGATAGAGCGGCAATCGTCGCGCTGATGCGGTCGCTTTCTTTGACGCGTAACTCGCCAATATCATCCATAATTGTTGTGCCGTTCGCAAAGGCTGCGGCGATGGCTAAGATGGGATATTCATCAATCATAGAGGCGGCCCGCTCTGGCGGCACGGTAATGGCTGAAAGTTTGGAATATTTAACATGTAAGTCGGCGATAATTTCTCCGCCTGACTTCCGAAAATTATCCGCCCGTAAATAACCACCCATTTCAGTCAGACACTCAAATAACCCAGTGCGCGTTGGGTTCATCATGACATTTTTGATGATGACATCAGAATTTGGCGTAATCAGCGCAGCAACGATTAAAAAGGCCGCCGAGGATGGATCGCCTGGCACGCTCACATGGGCTGCTGTGAGTTTTGCATAGCCTTTTGCGGGGCCTGTCACGGAAATTTCTGTGCCGCCAGTGCGTTGCTTAACGCTGACCTCAACCCCAAAGGCCGATAGCATATTTTCAGTATGATTACGCGTCGGAGTTTTTTCAATAACCGTTGTTGTGCCATTTATATTAAGCCCTGCCAGCAATATTGCCGACTTCACCTGCGCCGAAGCTATCGGCGGTGTGTAGCGAATGGGCGATAAATCTCCATCTGATGTTAAAATAGCGGGCAACCGCCCGCCCTTTTGCGCCTTGGCTGTTACGCCCATATCTCGCAAAGGGTCTAATATACGGTTCATAGGCCGAGATGATAAAGACGCATCCCCCGTATAGGTTGCGGTTAGCGCATATCCAGAGGCCGCGCCCATGATAAGCCGCACCCCTGTGCCGGCATTGCCGCAATCTATATCTTCGCGAGGGTGATGCAGACCAGACTCTCCGCACCCTTTAATGCGCCACTGTCCGTCATCTGCTCGGTAAATATCAGCGCCAAAGGCACGCATAGCGCCGATGGTCGATAAAATATCAGCTCCTTCAAGGAGTCCATCAATGCGCGTTTCCCCCTCTGCCATGGCGCCTAATATGATAGCTCTGTGCGATATGGATTTATCGCCAGGTGCAAATATCGTCCCCGTTAGGCTTGTAGATTTTGCGGATTGCACCCTTTTCATATTCGCTTCTATATTCATAATCTATGACTCAAAACTCCATTGATGGTTGACTTGACTATATGAGTCGCTATGACGCCTTGTTGCTGGAAAATGGGTTTTGCAGACCTGATGATGATGCGCAAGCCATAGTTAACCAGCGAGACGAAATTTAAGGAATAAACACATGGCAAAAGTTGATTTAGGCAAAAAACGTATCTGTCCTGAATGCGAAGCGAAATTTTATGACCTTGCGAAGAACCCGGCCATTTGCCCTATGTGCCAAAACAGTTTTGACCCGTCAGAACTAGACGCGAAACCTGTGATTCCAACAGGGCCGTTGAAACCACAAAAATCGACAGATGATGAGGATGATGACGAAACCCTCGTGGCCGAAGTCGATGAAGACGATATTGACGAAGAAGAAGAGCAGGCCAAAGAATTAGAGCTTGATGGTGATGATGTGGCCGTCATTGGCGGTGCATCGGACGGGGGTGATGACCAACCTGGTTATGACGGATACTCCGAAGATGAGGACGAAGATCAAGACGCCGCCCTTGTTGCCGATGATGATGATAATGAGCTTCCGCCGCCAGATGCGGACGATACAGATGATGATGCCGAAGAGGTTGAGATTTAAATTTTCCAGACAACATAGCCGATTTAAGGCCTGTAAAACTTATCTTGACCTAGGCTGCGGGGCGGCCTAAATCGCAAACACCTTAAAGGGGCCTTAGCTCAGCTGGTAGAGCGCTTGCATGGCATGCAAGAGGTCAGGGGTTCGACTCCCCTAGGCTCCACCAAATTTACTGATCTAAACCTCTAATAATTTAATAAATTTACAACGGAATTTATAACGACCTTGCTTGGGTAGTGCTTTTCTATGTTGCGTAAACGCGTTTTGATTGAAGGCCAGAGTTAAGGTTTGGTGATTGGCATAAATCTATGGAATTTCGAAATTTGTGATTTTCTCTAGTCATCGTCCAGAAACCCGCTTAAATAAGCCAAATGTCCAAACAAACTGAAATATTTGAATTTAATGACGCCGATTTGGTGCGCAAGCTGTGTGGCCCCAATCACGCGCATTTAGCCCTCATAGAGGAAGCTTTCGGAGTCTATATCGAAGCCCCAGGTAGCGCTGTGCATATTAATGGCGACGGGCCGAGCCGCGCGCGGGCTGGCGAGCTTGTTAAAGAGATTTACCAACGCCTAGAGCGTGGTTGGCCATGCGGGCCGAGCGACATTCGCGCGCTTATTCGGGCGATGGGTAAAGGCAAGGTCAAAGCGGCAACAGTTGATGCTATTATTCCGTTTCCGCGCCGCAGTCCGATTGTCCCTAAAACACCGCGCCAAGAAAAATTTATCCATGCGCTACGCGATGAAGTGATTACATTTGGTGTTGGCCCTGCGGGTACGGGTAAAACATTTCTTGCCACCGCTTATGGGGCGTCATTGCTGGCGCGGGGTGAAATTGCACGCTTTATCGCGTGCCGCCCAGCGGTTGAAGCGGGTGAGCGGCTTGGGTTTTTACCGGGCGATCTCAATGAAAAAGTCGACCCTTATATGCAGCCTATTTGGGATGCTCTGCATATGGTCTTGGGCCGAGATGAAGTTGACCGCCGTAAGGCGGCTGGCGATATTGAGGTGGTTCCGCTGGCCTTTATGCGCGGACGGACTTTATCGGATGCGTTTGTTGTGATTGATGAAGCGCAAAATGCGACAATCCCGCAAATGAAAATGGTGCTGACTCGCCTTGGGGAGCGGGCCAAATATGCGGTGACGGGCGACCCGACGCAGTCAGACCTACCCAATGGGGTAACCTCTGGTCTGGCTCATGCATTGTCCATTTTAAATGATATTAAAGGGATTGAACAAATTAAGTTCCTTGCGTCTGATGTTGTGCGGCATCCTTTGGTCGGCAAAATCGTTAATGCTTATGAGAAGGCGGATAAGTCCTGATCTTAAATTATGGCACCTATCCCTTTCGATATAGATATTGATGTCTTGTCAAATCATTGGTCTGTTCATGCCCCCGTCAGAGACTGGACAGATCAAGCGATGCAGGCGGTTTTACAAGAATTGGGCGATGTCCCTTGCGGGGAATTGAGCGTTGTTTTTACAGATGATGCGCATATCCAGCAGCTTAATCGTGATTTTCGGCAGAAAGATAAAGCGACGAATGTGCTATCTTTCTCCACGCCTTTTCCAGAGGCCTTGCAGGGTGATATTATTCTTGCCTATGAAACGATTGCTAAAGAGGCTGGGGATAAGCCTGTGGCATTACGAGATCACGTTATACATCTCTTGATACATGGATTCTTGCATTTGCAAGGTTATGATCACCAAGAAGACGCGCGTGCGAGCGTTATGGAGATGATAGAAATTCAAGCCTTACAGAGGCTGGGGATTGACAACCCTTATGAGATTGCACAGAGCTAGAGCGTGATGAGTAGACAATTATGAATAATGACGATGATAGGCCAAATTGGCTCTCGCGGCTATTTGGACGGGCTCAAGGCAAAGATGCAGATATATTAGAAGCTGAGTTAAATGCGGCGCAAGAGCAGATGATGGACGCCGCTCAGCGTTTTCATGTGCTGCGGGTTGATGATGTCATGGTGCCGCGGGCCGATATTACAGCGATAGACACGGCAGCGACCCTAACGGAGCTATCTAATGCGTTTAAAGCGGCTGGGCATTCACGCTTGCCAGTTTATAAAGAAACGCTGGATGATCCAATAGGTATGATTCATATTAAAGACCTGCTGCCTTATTTAATGCTCGATGCAAAGGGACGCAGCGGGAAAACCTATCCCGATAAGAAAGTTATCCAATATATAAAGCGAGATGTGTTATTTGTCCCAGCGTCAATGCTGGCGCAGGATTTACTACGGCGCATGCAGTGCCAACTGAAAAACGTACCTTAGCAGAAGCTATCAAAGGCGCAGATGTATTTTTAGGATTATCAGCAGCGGATGCCTTAAGTCAGGATATGGTTCGCGATATGGCTAAAGACCCAATCATCTTTGCAATGGCTAATCCCAACCCTGAAATCCTGCCACCATTGGCACGCGAAGCCAGGCCCGATGCCATTATTGCCACAGGACGGAGTGATTATCCTAACCAAGTCAATAATGTACTTTGCTTCCCTTTCATCTTTCGCGGTGCTTTGGATGTACGTGCAACCACGATTAATGAAGAAATGAAAATTGCTGCGGCTAATGCGATTGCGCAATTGGCCCGCGAGCGCGTTCCCGAAGAAGTGGCGGCGGCTTATGGCGGCACCAATCACAGTTTTGGTAAAGATTATATCATTCCATCGCCCTTTGATCCGCGTCTTATAACGATTGTATCTTCGGCCGTGGCGCAAGCGGCTATGGACAGCGGTGTTGCGCAAAAACCTATTGAAGATATGGATGCCTATCGCACCGAATTAAACAGCCGCTTTAACCCAACCACTTCGGTACTGACGCAAGTCTCCGAAAATGCCCGTGCTAATCCAAAGCGTGTTATCTTTGCCGAGGCCGAAGAAGAAGTTGTATTGCGCGCCGCCATCCAA
Source organism: uncultured Caulobacterales bacterium (assembly GCA_937929915.1). Classification (GTDB taxonomy): domain Bacteria; phylum Pseudomonadota; class Alphaproteobacteria; order Caulobacterales; family Maricaulaceae; genus Litorimonas. Next base: position 303,731 of record CALFUN010000007.1, read on the forward strand.
TTTCGCGATGATGGCTATGGTACGCCTGTATTGGTGGGCCGCGATCAAAAGGTCATCGAACAGCTTGCAAAATTGGGCGTAGAAGACCCCTCAAGCTTTGAAATCCATAATAGTGTAAGCAGTCCGTTAATCGATGATATGGTCGAATTGCTTTATAAACGTCTGCAACGGCGCGGCTATTTGATGCGCGATATACAGCGCATGGTGAATCGCGATCGTAATATTTTTGGCGCAGCAATGCTGAAAATGGGCCATGCTGATGCTATGATTACGGGGGTTACGCGCACCTTTGCGCAATCGATGCGCGAATTGCGCCGTGTGCTTGACCCTGCCGAGGGTAAAACCGCCTTTGGTGTGCATGTCATGGTGGGTAAGAGCCATACCGTCTTCATTGCCGACACCACTGTGAATGAACGGCCTAGCGCCTGTGAATTGGCGGATTTTGCAGAGCAAACAGCGGCCGTTGCGCGGCGTATGGGCCATGTACCGCGCGTGGCATTTCTATCTTATTCTAATTTTGGTAATCCAGCGGGACAATGGCTAGAGAATCTGCGCGAAGCCGTGACATTACTCGATGCGCGCGGCGTTGATTTTGAATATGAGGGCGAGATGGCACCCGATACGGCGCTAAATCCAAAGGTTATGAAAAATTATCCTTTCTCACGCCTCTCTGGCCCAGCCAATGTGCTGATTATGCCAGGGCTGCAATCGGCCAATCTATCAGCGAAACTTTTGCGTGAATTGGGCGGAGACCGCACCATTGGGCCGATGCTCATAGGCATAGAGAAACCTGTGCAAGTCGCCACTATGGCCTCTAGCGCATCGGAATTGGTATCACTCGCGGTGTTGGCCGCAGCGGGCATTACCGATTAACCTTCTTTTTTGATTAGCAATAAGAATGTTTCTAAATAATAATCATTATTGTTATAAAAAATGGCGACGCTCCGAAGAACGCCGCCAACTTTATCACAAGCACAGTAGGAAGGGGGGAGTCTATGCTACGTGATATTTATGCTAAGTCGAAACGATCAGCATTCATGATTTTATTCCATGCTGCAATGAAATCATCCGCAAATTTGTCGGCTGCATCATCACATGCATAAACTTCGGCTAATGCGCGGAGCTGTGAATTTGATCCGAAGACCAAATCAACACGTGTTCCCGTGCATTTAACATTGCCCTCGGAGCATTTGCCCTCAAACAGGCTTTCATCATCATTGGCAGCAGACCATGAAATGCCCATATCCATCAATTGTTTGAAGAAATCATTGCTGAGCGTGCCGGCATTATCGGTGAACACGCCATGATCACCATTGCTGACGCCGAGGCTGCGCAGACCGCCAACCAATGCTGTCATTTCTGGTGCGGTTAAGCCCAATAATTGCGCTTTATCGACCAGCAATTTTTCAGCAGGTGTTGTAATACCGTCTTTGACAAAGTTGCGGAAACCATCGGCCATAGGTTCTAATACGGCATAAGATTCCACATCGGTTTGCTCTTGGCTGGCATCGCCGCGCCCTGATGTAAAGGCCACGTTTTTGCCCGATGCTTTTTCAATCGCTGCATTACCACCAAGGACGATAATATCCGCCATGGATACAGTCCCGCTAAAGCTGCTTTGAACGCCTTCTAATGCACTCAATACTTTGGACAGTTGAGCAGGCTTATTGGCGTCCCAATCCTTCGCAGGGGCAAGACGGATACGGCCGCCATTTGCACCGCCGCGCATATCACTGCCGCGATATGTGGAGGCTGATGCCCATGCGGTTTCTACCAATTCCGCGATGCTTAGACCTGTGGCCAAAATGCTTGCCTTTAGCTCCGATACTTCAGCGTCGCTTAATGTGCTGCCCGCTGGAATAGGGTCTTGCCATAATTCAGGTTCAGCAGGCACAAGCTTGCCAAGGCCGCGGTTATACGGGCCCATATCACGATGGGTTAATTTATACCATGCTTTGGCATAGGCTTGCGCAAATATTTCTGGATTCTCATGATAATGCTTGGAAATTTTGGCATAATCAGGGTCCATTTTCAGCGCCATATCCGCAGTTGTCATCATCAATGGTTCGCTTTTAGATGCATCATGTGCAGCGGGTGCACGTGCTGCTTGCGATGCTGCGGTTGGTGTCCATTGATGTGCACCTGCTGGGCTTTTGGTCAATTCCCAATCATAGCCCAATAGCGCATCAAAATAGCCATTGTCCCATTGCGTTGGGGTGGCTGTCCATGCGCCTTCGATACCGCTGGTGATTGTGTCACCGCCATGACCGCTGCCCATGCTATTTTTCCAACCAAGACCCATTTGTTCGATAGGAGCAGCTTCGGGTTCACGGCCCACATATTTGTCAGGATCACCCGCACCATGCGCTTTACCAAAAGTATGGCCACCCGCAACCAAAGCCACGGTTTCTTCGTCATTCATCGCCATGCGGCCAAATGTATCACGTATGTCAAATGCAGATTTTAGCGGATCAGGATTGCCATTTGGTCCTTCTGGATTCACATAAATAAGACCCATTTGCACAGCGCCCAATGGATTTTCGAGCTGACGATCACCTTTGTAACGTTCATCACCAAGCCACTCGGTTTCAGGACCCCAATAGACATCTTCTTCAGGTTCCCAAACATCGGCGCGACCACCAGCAAAACCATATGTTTTAAAGCCCATTGTGTCCATAGCGCGTGTACCGGCTAGGATCATCAAATCGGCCCAAGAGATTTTACGGCCATATTTTTGTTTGATCGGCCAGAGCAATCGGCGTGCCTTGTCAAGGTTGCCATTGTCGGGCCAGCTATTTAGCGGTGCAAAACGTTGTTGTCCTGTGCCGCCGCCGCCGCGACCATCTTGGATACGATAGGTACCTGCGCTATGCCATGTCATACGAATGAAGAATGGTCCATAATGACCATAATCGGCAGGCCACCAAGGTTGAATATCGGTCATCAACGCATCAACATCGGCGATCAGTGCATCCATATCGATGCTTGCAAATTCTTTACGATAATCGAAATCTGTGCCCATTGGGTCAGACTTTGCCGAGTTTTGGTGTAATATTTTCAGATTCAGCTGATTGGGCCACCATTTTTGGTTTGATGTCATCGTGGAATCGGCATTTAAACCGCTTGATCCCGCTTGGTCAAAACCCATCGGACATTTACTTTCTTCGCTCATAATCACTCCATTATTTGAATGTTAAATTACATAGAAATTAGACGATATATATTAATCGATCCAATCAATTTTCTGATACTTACTGATTGATTTAGGCAATCAATCTAAAATATCATCCTTAACCTAATTTAATATTTTATACAGCTAAATATTATAGGCTATAATGCAAATCATTTTTTGGTCGGAGGTTGCTTTCGGCTGAAAATTAATATTCCTTCGCTGGATGCTTTGGCATCATATTGATAATCTTCGGAATTAAATCCTTTTAGATCATCGGCCTTTTCAATACGGTTTTCCATAATCCAACGGGCCATTAAACCGCGGGCATATTTCACATGATACATAAGCTTGCGGGCTTGACCATCTTTTATATTTAAAAAGCTTGCCTCAATCACAGTTTTACCCAGTGCAT
>CALFUN010000008.1 GCA_937929915.1 uncultured Caulobacterales bacterium
GACATCTAGCTCATCGGCGAGAACTTGTGTCACCGCTGTCCAGGCTTGTTGTCCCATTTCAGAGCGGTGAACGGTGAGGGTAACTTGATTGTCAGGCGCGATGCCGATGAATAAAAGCGGGCCAGAGTCTGCGGTTTCAACGCCTGCCACACTGGGGGTTATGCCGTTATCGCTGTTTGTGACTTGGGCTGGCGCTTCGGTTTTAGCAGAGCAGGCGGCAAGACTAACGCCTAGAACAAATGTGCCTGCCACGCCGACAAATCCGCGCCGCGATATATTTGTGATGTGGGCTTGAGGCGGTTGGTTTTGGGCGGCAGGCAGATATTTTTCAAGAAACATGGGGGCCGTTATCCTATCGCTGGAATATTTTATTTAAGGCCACATATCATAAGCGCGTAACTGCGCAAAGCTGTATAAATGTAATTTGAAAATTTAACTGGAAAGTTGATCGAGTCAGTGACAGGTTCGCGTAAGCCAATAATGTAATAAGCTAGTAATATAAAGAGTGTCTTATGACGTCACTTCGCTATAAAATAGTTCAAGGTGTTTTGCGCACTACGAAATTTCGCGACAATATGCTCAAAGACCTCACGCGCGGCAATGCCCGTCATATGAAACCGCGAGGAAAATATGCTCCGCGCTTTACCCGCCAAGAATTTGACGGCCAAGCGGTTTGGATATGTAAACCTAAAACGACGCCAAGCGGCAAAGCCTATGTGCATATCCACGGCGGCGGTTTTGTTTATGGTCTGCAAGCGGGGCATTATATGAGCCTGTGTGAATTTGCCGATAAAAGCGGCGCGGTGGTCATTGTCCCTGATTATCCGCTGCCGCCTGTCTCTGCCGCCGATATTGGCGATTGGTGCTTACGGCAATATCTCAATATCGTCGAAGGTTACGGCCAAGACAATGTCTATTTGGGCGGCTGTAGTGCGGGGGCGAATTTGGCGCTGGTCGTTAGCCAGCTTTTAACTGCGCGCGGTCTGCCACAGCCAAATCACATACAGCTTTGGTCGCCTTGGCTTGATCTTTACACGAAACGCGATTTAACACCGAAAGAAAATAACGAGGCTTTAATTACCGCCGATGCGCTTATTCCTGCGCGTGAGAATTACGCCCAAAATCGCGACCTTCAAGACCCGCTCATCAGCCCTGCTTTTATGGATTTGGGCGGCTTGCCGCCTGTGCATATTTTAACGGGGCAACAAGATGTTTTATTCAACGATATTGATATTTTTGCCAAGCGCCTAAAGGCGGCAGATAAGCTAAAAAGCTATCGCGTTGAGCCGCCATATGGTCATTACTGGATGTTTTATCCCGTCCCTGACAGGCATAAGACTTTGCAAGCTATGGCGGATTTGTTGCAATAAAAAAACCCCGCACTTAGCGGGGCTGAATTTCATATATTGGGCAGTTTACGAATATAAAGTTTTGCCCGCCTTGGCCATTTCGCGGAATTTCACAGGCGGGCTAAAGCGCGCGCCGTGGCGCTGGGCGAGGCGGTCAGAGATTTCGATGTAAGCCTCCATGCCAATCGTGTCGATATAAGAGAGCGGGCCGCCCGTATAAGGCGGGAAGCCAAGGCCGAATATCGCGCCCAAATCGGCGCTTTGCGGGTCGGGCACAACGCCTTCGGCAAAGGTTCGCGCAGTCGGCGCTAGGAGCGCATAGAGCAGGCGCTCTTTGACAATTTCGGGATCGGGTTGTTCGTCCAATAATGGATAATGATCGCTCATGCCTTTCCACAGATCAAGGCGCTTGCCGTTCTCATCATAATCATAGAAGCCTGCGCCAAAGCGGCGGCCAGCCCGGTTCCACTTCGTCACCATATTGGTCATGAAATCTTCGGTGCCAGAGGGGACATATTTATCGCCCATCTCTTCTTGGGTTGATGTCATAATGTCATAACCCAGCTTGAGTGTCGTATCGTCTGACACGGCCAGCGGGCCGATTGGCAAACCAAGCAGAGCCGCGCAATTTTCAATTAACGCCATAGACACGCCTTCTGTGACCATCAGGCTAGCTTCGTTGACATATGGCGGGAAGACTTGGTTGGTAAAGAAACCGCGCACGTCTTTGACGACAATCGGCGTCTTACGAATTTTCTTATTATAATCAAAGGCGGCGGCAAGGGCCAAGTCGCCCGTACCTTCATGCGGGATGATTTCTAAAAGCGGCATTTTTTCAACAGGGCTAAAGAAGTGCATGCCGATAAATTGCTCTGGCCGCGATGAATTTTTCGCAAGGCCGCCAATAGGTAAGGTTGAGGTGTTTGACGCAAAGACGATGTTCTTGCCAATCACGGCTTCAGTTTTCTTAATCACATCGGCTTTGACATCAGGGCGCTCAAATACGGCCTCGATAATGAGGTCGACATCTTTGAGCATATTGTAATCATCGGTCGGTGTAATACGGGCCAGGAACGCGTCGGCTTTGTCCTGTGTCATGCGCCCGCGTTTCACGCTTTTATCTAAGATTTTCTTGGAATAGGCGATGGATTTTTGCGCGTCTTCCATCGAGCGGTCAAGCGAGATGACTTCCATCCCCGCCTTGGCCGTCACATGAGCAATGCCAGACCCCATCAGACCTGCGCCAAGTACGCCAACTTTTTTGATGTCAATCTTCGGCACAGATTTAGGCCGCTGCGCGCCTTTTTCTGCTGCGCCTTTATTGATGAATAATGTACGGATCATATTTTTTGACACATCGCCCGAGAGTAGCTTGACGAAATATTTCACTTCAATTTCTAGGGCCTTGTCCATGGGCAAGATAGAGCCTTCATAGAAGCAAGACATGATCGCTTGAACGGCGGGGTAATTGCCTTTGGTCTGCTCCATCGCCATGGCGTTAGCCGCCATATGGAATTGTACAGATTTTGGGTTCATAGCGCCAGAGCCGCCCGGAATTTTAAAGCCGCGTACATCCCACGGAGCGAGCGTTTTCGGATTGGCTTTAACCCAAGCTTTCGCGGCCTCAATGGTTGTGCCAGCTTCAACGACTTCATTGACAAGGCCTTGCGCCTTGGCTTTTTTTGCGTCTAAATTTTTGCCTTGTGTACACATGACAGCGGCATTTTGTAGACCGAGTAAGCGCATGGTGCGCTGTGTGCCGCCGCCGCCAGGCAGTAATCCGACAAGCACTTCTGGCAAGCCGAGTTTCACAGCAGGGCTGTCTGCGACAACGCGGTAATGCGAGGCGAGGGCGATTTCTAGTCCGCCGCCAAGGGCAAGGCCTTCAATAGCTGCTGCAACAGGTTTCGCTTTTTTACCTTCACGCGCGATTTGCCGCGCTGTATGGCCGCCCGTTTCGAATTTACGGAAGGCTTTGGAAAGTGACATGGCGGTTTCGACACTCTCTTTCGTGACTTCGCCACTTATACCGCTCATCATGGTCAAATCTGCGCCCGCCATAAAGCCGTTAGATTTACCAGAAGCCCAAACAAGGCCTTTCATATCGTCATTGCTGTTAAATTCATCGGCAAATTGAACAAGTTCTGTGATGAAATCAGGGGTAATGACGTTCATAGTTTGATCTGGCACATCAATCGTCGCCAAAACAATACCGTCTGCATCTATCTGAGTTGAGAAATTCTTATAGCTCATTTTATCTACTTTCCGTGTGTGTTTCGGGATACGTATTTAAACGCGCTCGATGATCGTTGCTGTGCCCATGCCGCCGCCAATGCAAAGTGTGACAAGTGACGTTTCTTTATCTGCGCGCTCTAGCTCATCAACCATTGTACCCAAGATCATTGCGCCAGTTGCGCCAAGCGGATGACCCATAGCAATCGCGCCGCCATTGACATTAATTTGGCCGTGATCGATGTCCAACGCTTGCATAAAGCGCAATACAACTGCGGCGAAAGCTTCATTTAACTCGTAAATATCAATATCATTAATATCCATACCGGCGCGTTTAAGGGCTTTTTTGGCGGCAAATTCTGGGCCTGTTAGCATGATGGTTGGCTCTGATCCGATAGAGGCCATAGAGCGGATACGTGCGCGCGGTTTCAAACCAAGACGCTCGCCTGTGTCTTTGTTTCCGATTAAAAGAGCGCCCGCGCCGTCAACAATGCCTGATGAATTACCCGCGTGATGCAAGTGATTGATTGTCTCGAGTTCAGGGTATTTTTGCTGTGCAACGCTATCAAAACCGAAATTCTCGCCCATCATAGAAAAAGCAGGATTGAGCGCGCCAAGGCTCTGCATATTTGTGTCGGGCCGAATGGTTTCATCATAATCCAAGGCTGTCAGGCCCAAAACATCTTTGACAGGGATAATGGATTTTTTAAAACGGCCTTCATCCCAGGCTTGTTTGGCGCGCTTGTGAGACTCGACAGAATAAGCATCCAGATCATCGCGGGTGAAGCCATATTTTGTTGCGATTAAATCTGCCGATACGCCTTGAGGCACAAAATAGTTTTTAAAGGCCGAGGCTGGATCGGTTGGCCATGCGCCTCCATCGCTGCCCATTGGCACACGCGACATGCTCTCAACGCCGCCGCCGATGGCTAAATCACATTCGCCTGACATGACTTTGGCGGCTGCGATATTGGAGGCTTCCAGACCAGAGGCGCAAAAGCGATTGACTTGAATGCCAGAAGTCGTGTTTGAATATCCTGCATTCATAATGGCCGTGCGCGTAATCACCGCGCCTTGCTCGCCGACAGGGGAGACACAGCCAAAGGCAACATCTTCGATTTCGGCTGAGTCGATTTCATTCCGGTCTCTGATAGCTTCAAGCACCTGAGCTGCTAAGGCGACAGGTGTAATTTCGTGAAGAGAGCCGTCTGGTTTGCCTTTTCCGCGCGGGGTGCGGACTGCGTCAAAAATATAAGCGTCTGTCATGGGAAACCTTTCCACATTGAATATGAATTTGCTTTGTTAGAAACCTTTTGAGGTAAAAAGAAAAGGCTTTACCTTTGAATGGAGGGCTTACAAACTTGTTTGTGTGGCATGTAATATTGCATGTCCAATTATCAAATTTAACTAAAATATCCGTTATCGTAATGGCTTTTTTCAGATTTCGTCATATTTTGTTGCGCATAAAGCACAACATTTTCAAAACTGCATGGTAAGTCTTGTAATTTGCTTGAGTTTTTCGACATCGCATCTTATCCCAAATTTAAGGAAGCTTACATAAGTTTGTGAAAATCAACAAAAACAAATGGGGAAATATGTCTAAATATTCTACATTAATTAGTTCATCAGCGATTGCTTTAGCGATGATGGCAAGTCCAGCCTATGCGCAATTTGAAGATGAAATCATTGTGACAGCGACAAAACGCGAAACAACTCTGCAAGATACGCCTATTTCCGTCAGCGTGACATCTGCCGAAGTGATTGAGCAAGCTCAGATTTTGGATATTTTATCGCTTCAAAGTATTGTACCCACATTTCGTGTTTCTCAGCTTCAAAATACAGCGAATACGACACTGACCATTCGCGGTTTTGGTAATGGGGGTAATAACCTAGGTATCGAACCGGCCGTTGGTTTGTTTATTGACGGTGTTTACCGCTCACGTGCGGGCGCGCAAATTGCAGATTTACCTGCTCTTGAGCGTATTGAGGTTCTAGCTGGCCCGCAAACAACATTGTTTGGTAAAAATGCCTCTGTGGGTGTTGTGAGCATTGTCACTGAAGCCCCGCAATTTGAGACACAAGGTTATATTGAAGGCGGCTATGGTAATTTCGACGCTACATTTGGCCGGGCTTATATAACGGGCGCACTTTCTGATACGGTCGCCGTGAGTCTTGGCGGCGGTTTCCAGCAGCGTGATGGTTTATTTGAGCCAGCTCTCGGGACATCAGGCGGTGAGCTGAATGATCGCAATCGTTTCAATTTGCGCGGCCAAGTTTTATGGCAGCCTACGGATGATTTTAAAATTCGTCTTATCGCAGATAGAAGCCAAATTGATGAAAATTGTTGCGGCACAACAACGGCGGTCGTGGGGCCAACAGTGCCGCTTGTCCAAGGTCTTGGCGGACAATTAGCGAGTGTCGGATTGGGCCAAGCACAAGGCCTGAACCCAAATGCATTTAGTCAGCAAACAACGCTTAATTCAGGCACTCCAAATGATATTGAAGATCAAGGTGTCTCAGCACAAGTTGATTGGAATGTTACAGATAATATCTCTTTGACATCGATTACAGCTTTCAGAAGTAATGATTCAAGTTTTGATAGTGATAGTGACTTCACATCTATTGAAATTTTGGAAAATGTTTTCCAAGCGGCTGATATTGATACATTTACACAAGAATTTCGTCTCACATCAAATTATGATGGCCGAATTAATTGGCAGATTGGTGCAACTTATTTTGATGAGACGATTGATTTAAATTCAGGTATTGATTTTGGTTCAGATGCCCGTCCTTTCCTTGACGCTTTAGGTGTAAGCGCGGGCGCGCAGGCTGCGGCTGCTGGCGGTGATCCAAGTCAGTTGATTGCCTTGGGCCAAGCGATTGCTACAGGTAATTTGCGCAGTTTCGTGGCTGTGAACTCACCTCTGATAGGTGTCGAGCAAGCTTTAGGGTTTGAACCTAACACATTCTTTGGTGATCAGGTCGTTATCGATGAAACTTTCGAGCAAGATAATGAATCTTTCTCTATTTTTGGTACAGTTGACTTTGATGTCACAGATAAGCTTACACTGACAGTTGGTGGTAACTACACGGATGATAATAAAGATGTCGCTGTGAGTACGGTCAATAATGATATTTTCAGTAATTTAGACCTTTTGGGCGCTGATGGGGTTACTGTTCTTACAGTCGGCGGGTTAGCTGCAAACTTCCCAGCTGTCGCCGCGTCATGCGGGTTAGGTCAGTTAGCTTTTAGTCCTGAAAATGTTGGTGCGGTTTTGGCAGCTCCAGCTTGTTTCATTGACACGATGGGCAATACGGCGCCTGGCTCTGTTGTATTCCCAGGCTTCCAAGCTCAAGTGGCGGCTGGCGTGGCTGCACTTGATTTAACAGATCCTGCACAAAACCCGCTTGTTGGGTTAACGGCGTTCCAATTCCAACCGCAATTTTTGGACTTCCCTAATTCTGTTGAGAATGGCCAAACACGCGATGAAGATTTTTCATGGAATATCAGAGGCGCTTATGAGTTAAATGATAATTATACGGTTTATGCCAGCGCAGCGACGGGTTTTAAAGCCTCATCATTTAACCTAACACGCGACTCGCGCCCATTCCTTGCTGACGGGGCAGCGTTGCTTGGAGCAGGTTTATTGCCAAATAACTTCTCACTGCCTGATCCTAATAATTTGGCATTCCCAAATGGTCGTAACTTCGGCACAAGATTTGCCGAGCCAGAGGATATTCGGACATTTGAAGTTGGTGTAAAGTCGAGATTTACGCGCGGCGCATTAAACATTGCTTTATTTGATCAGCAAGTTGAAAATTTCCAATCAACTATTTTCCAAGGGACAGGTTTTGTCTTGGCAAATGCGGGTCAGCAATCAACACAAGGTATTGAATTTGATGGCACATTTGATGTGGCTGATTGGCTAACCGTTACAGCGGCGGGTGTTTTTCAAGATCCTGAATTTGATGATTTCCAAGGCGCGCCTGTTATTACTGGCGGAGAGGTCGATCTGGCCGATGGTGTAGCCGATGGTATTGGTGATCTATCGGGCCAACGCCCTGCGGGTATCAATCAAGTGTCCCTATCAACATCAGCGACATTTAAATATGAATTTGAAAATGGTATTAGCGCTTTCCTACGCGGTGATTATCAGTTCGAAGATGACGTACAGGTCGTCGATAATATTGTCGGCGTGAACCGTTCAACAAATATCTTTAATGGCGCACTTGGCTTTAACATGGATAATGGCGTTGGCATTCGTTTCTGGGCGCGTAACATCACGGATGACCGCTCATTTACCAGTGCATTCCCGGGCGTTATCCAGGCGGGTACTGTCAATACATATCCAAATGAGCCGCGGACTTATGGCGTTTCACTTCGCTATAATTTCGGCGGATAAATTAAACAAAAATTCAGAGCCTTATTGCAAGGCTCAAATGAGAGAGAAAAGGCCGCTTTTGAGCGGTCTTTTTTGTGTCAAACTTATGTTTTCACAAATTAAACTTGATAAATTGCCAAAGACAAAGAATGGTAAATACGGCTCAAAGCTTTTATGGTTCTAAAGCTATAATTACACAGGCTGTCATGATAAATTATAAATAAGCATAAGCAGGGGAGTTGGGTTTATGACGATTTTTGTTCAAGATTGGGTGGAGCATCACGCCGCGGTGGCCCCTGATAATATTGCGCTTATAGACTTGGCCAGTCAGCGCCAATTTACCTATCGGCAAATGCATGACCGTGTTGCGCGCGCCGCAGGTTTCTTGACAGCAAACGGTATTAAACAAGGCGACCGTGTTGCATTTCTAACGCTCAATACTACGGATGTTATGGAATTGATATTTGGGTGTTGGCGGATTGGCGCAATATGTCTTGCCTTAAATTTCCGCCTAACCCCGCCAGAACTTGCATTTATCTTAAAAGATTCAGATTGCTCCATGGTGCTGGTTGATGCGCCATTTGCTCCGCTTGCGAAGGCAACAAAGCCAATCACGAATGTGCCTGATTGGGTTCATACAGATGGGGTTGGCGGAGAGAGTGACTATGAAGCTGGCTTGGCAAAAGCTGTGCCGATTTACGATATGATTGAGCAATCCATCGAAGATCAAGCCTTATTGATGTATTCTTCAGGTACAACAGGACGGCCCAAAGGCGTGATTATCACTCATGCTATGCTGGAGTTTACGAATAGTGCTGCGGCACGCACAGGCCAGTCGGTGCAAAAGAGTGTGTCATTGAATAATATGCCGATTTTCCATATTGCGGGTCTAAATGTGACCTCTTTACCAACGATTTGGTCGGGCGGTACATGCGTGATGATGCGCATGTTTGATCCAGAGGCAACGCTTAAGGCTTTGGATGATGCGGCGCTTGCTATCAATACTATTTTTATGGTGCCTGCGGCTTATACGGCTCTCAAATCACACCCTGATGTCGATAAAATAGACGTCTCGCGCATAGAATTAGCGCTTTGCGGCGCGGAAACTGTGCCCGAAGTTTTGATAAAATGGTGGCTCGATAAAGGCATCATCATTCAAGAGGGTTACGGCATGACCGAAACTTGCGCGGCGGGGTGTTTGATAGCCAAAGATGATATTCCGCGTAAAATTGGATCCGCTGGTAAAGCGCTTATCCATTCTCAAATTCAAATTACAGATAAAAATGGACAGCCTTGCGCGCCAAATGAAACAGGCGAGATTTGGTTTAAAGGCGCTGCCATTACACCAGGATATTGGCGCAACCCTGAAGCGAATAAAGCAGCATTTTCAAATGGATGGTTTCGCTCTGGCGATATTGGCCGCAAAGATGAGGAAGGTTTTATTTATATCGAAGATCGTCTGAAAGATATGTATATTTCAGGGGGTGAAAATGTTTATCCTGCTGAAGTTGAAGGTTTATTATACGAATTACCAAATATTGCTGAAGTCTGCGTTATCGGTGTACCTGATAGCCATTGGAGCGAAACAGGCTGCGTCGTTGCTGTATTTAAAGATGGACAAGACATGGATTTAAAAGCGATTTTAGCGCATCTGGACGGGCGGTTGGCAAAATATAAATTACCAAGCCATTTACATGTTGTGCAGGCACTTCCGCGCGGCGGTACGGGAAAAGTTTTAAAATTTGAGTTGCGTCAATCTATACCCGACCAGCTAGAATTAGCGTAAGGCTTAGATGCGGCTCTGTAATAGATTTTCGCTCATTAGATGGTTTGGTTACTAAAGGTCATCAGATTATCGCTGCGTGCCGTTTAAATTTATGATGTTTCATGATCCAGTGTTAGGATGACTTTACCCATTGCGCGCCGATTGGTAAGATCGTCAAAAGCGCTCGCGAAATCCTCTAGCGGGTAATGCCCGCTAATATGAGGTTTAATTTTACCTTGATGGTAGAGCGTCATAATCTCTTTCATATTTTGCAGATGGCCTTTTGCATCTTTCATCGTCCATGTCCCCCAAAACACGCCGCGAATATCTATGGATTTTAGCAAGGCAAGGTTCAGCGGGATTTTCGGAATATCTCCCGCGGCAAAACCTATAACCAAATAACGTCCATACCATTTTAATGTTCGCATGGCGGGCTGCGCGAATTTATCACCAACAGGGTCGTAAACCACATCACAACCGCCCAACGCCTTGACGGCGGCTTTGAGGTCTTCATTTGTGTAATTAATTAAATGATCAGCGCCGCGGGATTTACACACAGCAAGTTTTTCATCTGTACTGGCGGCAGCAATAACCGTGGCCCCCATGGTTTTTGCAAGCTCGGTCGCGGCAAGCCCTACGCCTCCCGCTGCGCCCAGAACCAAAACTGTCTCGCCTGCTTGTAGCTGCGCGCGTTGTTTAAGGGCGTAATATGAAGTGCCGTAAACGAGCGTCAAGCCAGCTGCGACATCAAAGGGCATATCGCCGATTGGGCCAACGGCCATGGCGGGCGCGACGATTTCTGTGGCAAATGTACCGTGCATGACAAGGCACGCCACACGGTCTCCAATATTTAAATGCTCTACGCCATCCCCGATTTCGGTAATAATACCTGCGCCCTCGCCGCCAGGTATAAAGGGAAAAGGCGGCTTCATTTGATATTTGCCTTCTACCATCAATATGTCAGGAAAATTCACCCCTGCCGCTTTGAGCGCGATGCGTACATGCCCTGCTTTTATCGGTTGCGGCTCCAGAGTTTCGATCTTTTGCTTGGCGTAATCTTGAAATTCATGACAGACAAGTGCGCGCATATAAGGCTCCTGATGTGCGGTGTATGAAAAGCCTATCTAAGCTTTTTACCGATTGTTGAATGTGTTTAAGCAAAGACACCACAAAAAGAAAGGCGCAGCTGGCCAGCTACGCCTCATTATTTTATTCAACCAAATTGAAAGCTAAGTTAGAAAAGTTTTTTCGCCATGCCTGCAAGGCCGCCAACACCGCCGACAGACTCTAAAAGCGATCCGCCGCTACTGGCTTTGTCAACAAGTTGTGGGAGGGCTTCTGATAGGCCGCTTAATAATGTGCCTTCATCAGCGCCGAGTTTGGCCGCAGCCGCTGAAATTTTCTCGCTGCCTAAAGCATTTTTTAGCTGATCGGCTGAAATGGCTTGATTGGCGCCGTCTCCCAACCAAGACGATGCGACATCGCCAAGGCCTTTAGATTTTAGACCGCTCACAAGGCTACCAAGATCAGCTTTGTCGCCGTCCCCGAGTAGGCTGTTCATAACATCACCGACCGCGTCGCTGTCTCCGCCTAATTTTTCTGCCAACATGCCTTTAGCTAGGTTCATTATATCCATAATCGTGTCTTTCTTTGGGATAAAAGTAACATTTTAATCGGCTTATATAAATAAGTGCCGATGAGATATTTAATAGGATAATGATGCTGAACACGAGCTGAAAATGAAAAAACCTTGGAATTTTATCTTGTTTTGGGTGGTATAATAACAAGGCTGAACTGGGTTTTACGCATAACATGCAAATACGGATGTAATCTAAACATATTTAGGGCAGGGACTTAACTTCCTGAAAATGTGAAACTCTGTGTCTGGAAACGTGCTTGAATTTTATGTCTTTCAGGCGCAATGGTTAGGCCACTTAAATTTAAAGCTTGTACGGAGACACCCCCATGAGAGACGCAGTCATAGTATCAACAGCCCGCACCCCGATTGGCCGTGCATATCGCGGAGCTTTTAATAACACACCTTCACCAACGCTAGCCGGCCATGCGATTGACGCGGCTGTGGCGCGCGCAGGCATAGACGGCACTGAAGTTGAAGATGTATGTATGGGGTGCGCTATGCAACAAGGCGTGCAGGTTACAATGGGCCGTAATGCGGTTCTAGCGTCTAATCTGCCTGTGACAGTGCCGGCACAATCCGTTGATCGTCTGTGTTCATCAGGAATGATGGCGATTGGTATGGCGGCCAAACAAATCCTCATCGATAATCAGCAAATCGTCATTGGCGGCGGCGTTGAGTCCATCTCTATGGTTCAAACGGCAGACATGCGCGTTGCGCCCGATATGAATGTCATAAAAAAACATCCTCAAGCTTATATTCAAATGATTGACACGGCAGAAGTGGTTGCGGAGCGTTACGGCGTATCTCGCGAGGCAATGGATGAATATGCGCTTATCTCCCAGCAGCGCACACATGCCGCGCAAGAGGCGGGTAAGTTTGACGATGAAATTGTCCCGCTAACTTCAACAATGAATGTGGTCAATAAAGAGACAAAAGAGGTTTCAAAACAAGAGGTGACGTTAACTAAGGATGAGGGTAATCGCCCCTCAACAAATCTCGAAGGCTTACAAGGGCTAAAGCCTGTGCGCGGCCTAGGCAAGACGATCACGGCTGGTAATGCCTCGCAGCTCTCTGACGGCGCATCAGTCTCTGTGCTAATGGAAGGCAAAGAAGCGTCTCGGCGCGGTTTGTCACCGCTAGGTATCTACCGCGGTATTGCTGTTGCAGGTCTTGAACCAGATGAGATGGGCATTGGCCCCGTTTATGCAATTCCTAGGCTGCTCAAGAAAACAGGGCTTAAGATGGAAGATATTGATCTTTGGGAACTTAACGAAGCTTTTGCAGTTCAAGTCATTTATTGCCGTGACCAACTCGGTATTCCAATGGAAAATATGAACGTCAATGGCGGTTCCATTTCTATTGGGCATCCTTATGGTATGTCGGGCGCGCGTATGGTGGCTCATGCACTTATCGAAGGCAAACGCCGCGGTGCGAAATATGTTGTTAGTACAATGTGTGTGGGCGGTGGTATGGGCGCGGCTGGATTGTTTGAAGTTGCATAATAGCCTGCGCCGCACACGGATAATTTGAGTGATAATCAAATTGAGCGAAGCCGCGATAAGCGCTAATAAACCGCACGTAAACATATAAGGGATGAAAATGCGTATTGAATTTAAAGACCGCGTTGCGATTGTAACTGGCGCAGGAGGCGGGCTTGGCCGCTCTCATGCACTGGAGCTGGCCAGGCGCGGTGTTAAAGTTGTTGTCAATGACCTTGGCGGCTCTGTTGATGGCACGGGCGGCGGTTCAACCATGGCGGATGATGTTGTGGCTGAGATTATAGCAGCTGGCGGGCAGGCCATTGCAAACGGCGCAAACGTCACCAAGGAAGATGAAGTTCAAGCCATGGTTGATGAGGCAATCGCCAAATGGGGGCATGTTGATATTCTCGTCAATAATGCAGGTATTTTGCGCGATAAATCATTTTCAAAAATGACAATGGCAGATTGGAAGCTTGTAGTGGATGTGCATCTGCATGGCTCTGCGACCTGCACCAAGGCAGTTTGGAACCATATGAAAGAACGCGGCTATGGCCGTATCGTCATGACAACATCGTCTTCTGGCATGTATGGTAATTTTGGCCAAACCAATTACGGGGCCGCCAAAGCTGGCTTGTCTGGCTTTATGCGGACATTGTGCCTTGAAGGCGCGAAATATGATATTCGCGTCAATACATTATCGCCAACTGCACGCTCTCGCATGACAGAAAATCTGATGCCAGAAGAGGTTTTGGAAAAACTAACGGTTGAATCTGTCACGGCAGCACTTGTTTACCTTGTCTGTGATGATGCGCCAAACCGCATGATTTTATGTGCAGGTGCGGGGGGGTATTCAGAGACAAAGGTTTTTGAAACCAAAGGTGTTGTCCTGCGCGAGTCTGATCAAACAGCAGAAAATGTCGCCAAACATATCGATATTATTCGCGATACGAACGGCCAAGAGGAATTTACCAATGGCGGCCAGCAAGGGGCAAAATTCTTGGGCCGTATTCAAACAGGTGACTATACATAAACGATTATAAATAAGGGATTATACATCATGAGTGATTTGAAAGCTTTTGCGGCTCAGACTCGGGCTTGGCTTGAAGACAACTGTCCGCCCGAAATGCGCGAGCCAGTAAAAACGGATAAAGATGCGTGTTGGGGAGGCCGTCATTGGACATTCCAAAGCCAGGCGCAAAAGATCTGGTTGGAGCGTATGGCAGCAAAGGGTTGGACTGTGCCGACTTGGCCCAAAGAGTATGGCGGTGCGGGCTTATCGCGCGCGCAAGAGGTTGTGCTGCTCAAAGAAATGAAACGTATAAATGCGCGTATTCCCCTATCGTCATTTGGCATTTGGATGCTTGGCCCTGCGCTACTAAAATTCGGGAACGCCGCGCAAAAAGCTGAACATTTGCCGAAAATCGCGCGCGGTGAAATCCGGTGGTGCCAAGGCTATTCCGAGCCAAATGCCGGGTCTGACCTTGCCTCTTTGGCGACAAAAGCCGAAGATAAAGGCGATCATTACTTGGTCAATGGTCAGAAAGTTTGGACATCTTATGCCGATCAAGCGGACTGGATTTTTTGTCTTGTGCGGACTGATAATTCGGGCCGTAAACATGACGGCATTTCATTTGTTCTCTTTGATATGGAAAGCGAAGGCGTTGAGGCCCGGCCGATTAAGCTTATTTCAGGCCGGTCGCCCTTTTGCGAAACTTTCTTTGATGACGTCAAAGTCCCAAAAGAGAATCTTGTTGGCGAAGCAGGCAAAGGCTGGTCTATCGCGAAATATTTGCTTACCCATGAGCGCGAAATGATTGGTGCTTCTGGTCATGATACAGCACGGCCTATGCATGAAGTCGCCGCGGCTTTTATTGGTCTTGAAAATGGCCAGTTATCGGATCCAATGCTGCGCGCGAAAATCGCCGAAGCGGAAATTGACGAATGGGCTTTTAATTTAACGATGCGCCGTAAATTAGCCGAAGCCAAAGCGGGTGCATCATTGGGCGCAGATAGTTCCATGCTAAAATATTACGGAACAGAATTAAATAAGCGCCGTTATGAGCTTATGATGGACGCGTCAGGCCATGAGGGTCTTGAATGGGAGTCTGAGCGATCTGAAGATGGAAAGCTTGCGCGGACTTGGCTGCGCACGAAAGCCAACTCTATTGAGGGCGGCACGTCTGAAATACAGCTTAATATTATTTCTAAACATATTTTACAATTACCGGGGACGTAATCAATGGCACTGGTTTTAAATGAAGATGAGATCATGTTGCGCGATAGCGCATCAGGTTTTTTCA
This sequence comes from uncultured Caulobacterales bacterium, assembly GCA_937929915.1. GTDB lineage: Bacteria > Pseudomonadota > Alphaproteobacteria > Caulobacterales > Maricaulaceae > Litorimonas. Next base: position 15,149 of record CALFUN010000008.1, read on the forward strand.
AAGATAAAGCCCCTGTTAAAGCTCTGCGGGCTCTGCGGGATACTGCGGATGCAACGGGGTTTGATCGCGGCCTATGGTCGGAAATGGCCGATATGGGTTTTGCGGGAATTGTCATTGACGAAGATCACGGCGGCGTTGATATGGGCTTTATGGCGGCAGGCCTTGTGGCCGAGCAAATGGGCCGTAATCTTTCGGCTTCGCCATTTTTCTCAACGGCGATATTGGCAGCTACGGCCTTGCGCGAAAATGGCACAGATGAGCAAAAATCAAACTGGCTGCCAAAAATTGCAGGCGGTGATGCCATCATCGCTTTGGCAATAGATGAAGGCGCGAAACATAATCCTGCGGCTATATCTACGCGGGCGGAAAAATCTGGGAATGGATTTAAATTAAGCGGTGCCAAAGCTATGGTTGTTGATGGCCATGTTGCAGACGCGCTCATTGTCGCGGCGCGTACATCTGGTGATAAGGGCGATGAGGATGGTATCTCTTTATTTATCGTTGATCCGAAATCAAAAGGCGTGTCGACCGAGCGCACGATTATGGTCGATAGTCGCAATGCAGCCCGGATTGATCTGGATGATGTTGAAGTTTCTGGCGATGCGTTACTTGGTGAATTGGACGGCGGTATGAACGGGCTTCGCAAAGTGTTATCTGCGGGCCGTGCGGTTTTAGCCGCAGAATTACTCGGTGCAGGCGGGCAAGCTTTTGAAGACACAGTGACTTACATAAAAGAGCGTAAGCAATTTGGCTCTATCATTGGCGAGTTTCAAGCGCTGCAACATCGTGCCTCGCATTTATATTCCGAACTCGAACTGGCGCGCTCTGCTGTGATTGGCGCTTTGTCAGCTTTAGATGATGGTGATGAAAAGGCTGATATTTACTGCGCAATGGCGAAAGCGAAACTTGGCGCTGTGGCGAAACTTGCCAGCCAAGAAGGCGTGCAAATGCACGGCGGCGTTGGCATGACAGATGAATATGACATCGGGCTTTTCATGAAACGGATACGAGTTTTGCAAGAATTACTTGGAGATGCCAATTTCCATATGAATAGTTTTGCCAAATCTAACCAATTTTAAGGATATAAATTATGAAGTCAGTGACACCTGATGAATTACCAAAGCTGATTGGGACAGAGATTGGCCTGACAGATTGGATGCTGATTGACCAAGATCGTGTAAATGTTTTTGCGGAAGTGACTGAGGATCATCAATTTATCCATGTTGACCCCGAGAAAGCTAAATTGACCCCTTTTGGCGGGCCAATCGCGCATGGTTTTTTGACTTTGTCTCTATTATCCAAATTCGCAGAAACGGCAGGTTTTACGATTAAAGGCGCGCAGATGGGCGTGAATTATGGCTTTGAAAAAGTGCGCTTTTTAGCGCCTGTGAAAGTTGGACAGCAAATCCGTGGCCGTTTTGTGTTAAAATCCATAGATGAAAAACGTCCCGGGCAATATTTATTTACATATACTGTAACGGTTGAAATTGACGGCGAAGATAAGCCTGCGCTGATTGCGGATTGGATGGGTATGCAATTTATTGCTTAAGTCTTTAGGCTCAAGTTTGATATTTAGAGACTTAAGCCCAATAATTTTAAAGTCAGCCTGATCGCTACGGCTATAATCAATATAGCCGTAATGCGTTTTAGCCAAAATTCTGAGAGCTTAAACACACCTAAATGATTGCCAATAAAGCCGCCGATAAAGACAGCCAAGAGGAGCGGCCAAAAGGCGAGCGCGTCGCTGGTGAGCGATAAATTATTTAATTTTGTAAATTGCCCGCCAATGCCCGAGATAGAGTTTAAAAGTATAAATAAGCTACATGTTGCGGCGATATATTGGCTCGTCCCCCAGCGCATAGCGTGCAGGATAGGCGCCAGAAATATTCCGCCGCCAATCCCGACAAGTCCTGCATAAAACCCGATTGCGCCGCCAATGATAGCGTTGAGCCAGATAGATGTTTTGGACGGCTCTATCTCGGCGTTTATAGGTTTTTGATGTATGAGCAGACGAATGCCTGCGATGAACAGAGCGAGCGCTAATAGGCCTATGAAAATATGCTGCGAGATTTCTATGCGCCCGCCAATCCATGCGGCGGGGGCGGACAAACTCACTAACGGCCAGATACGCCGCCAAGAGATAAAGCCTTCGCGGCCATAACGCACAGCGTTTCCAGTGACGACTAAAATATTGCAACTGAGCGCAATGATAGGCACTAAACGGTAATCTGTTCCGTTTATAATCAACAAGGCCGTATAGGTCGATCCGCCGCCAAAACCAACACTGGCATAAAGCAGGGCTGTGAGGCTAAATAAAATAGCAAGCAAAGCAAACTTCATGAAGGTTGTGCTTTCAAGTAAGGGTCAAAAATATCTGGCCCTTGCCCAAGAGGATAAGCGTTGATTTTATCGCCAGTCTGCCACGGGCCGCTATGGGGGAGTTGCTGAATGAGCGCATTGGCCGCTGCGAGCGGGGTGATTAGAGAGCTATCTTGGCGCGGGAAGGCTGTGATACCGATCTGCCCGTCATCTCGCATGTAAAGCCTGCCGCGTAAATATGTCTCGCGCGGGCCATTTTTGCCTATGGCACTATCGGTTATGGCTGGAATTAAATTTGGCTTATCACACAGCCCGAGTAGCACTTTTAAACATAAATGCGCGCAAACATTGGCCGAAGCGGGATTGCCTGGTAGACCTAAAACAAGTTGTTTACCGAGCCTGCCAAACCATGTGGGTTTTCCAGGTTTCACAGCAATTTTCGTGAATATGGGAGTGTAACCTGCCGCGCGAAAAGCGTGTTTCATATAGTCATAATCCCCGACAGATGCCCCGCCAATAGGGACAAGAATATCGGCATCTTTCGCGGCGCTGATAAGGCTGGTAATGCTCTCTACATCATCGCGGGCAATGCCCATATCTATATAATCGGCCCCCCAAAACGTCGTTAGCGCCGCAAGCCCTGCAGAATTAGAACTAATAATTTGCCCGTCTTTTAAGAGGCTGCCAGGCGGGCGAAGTTCATTGCCATTTGCGATAAATGCGACTTTGAGGCGGCGATAAATCGAAATTTGTACATGATTGCCAGATGCGGCAAGGGCGATATGGGCTGGTGTTATGCGCGTATCTTTGGGAATAAGAGTGTCGCCCATTTGGAAATCAATGCCAGCCTTACGAATAGCATTGCCAGAAAGCGGCGGGGTTTCAATCGTGATGAAATTATCTTTCGCCGTGACATTTTCCTGAATGACGATTGTATCTGCGCCTTTGGGAACGGGGCCGCCTGTAAAAATCCGCACAGCTTGACCTGTCTGGATTTGCCCAGAATAGGGCATGCCAGCGGGGGCTTCGCCGATTACGGATAATACGGCGCCTACATCTGCATCTTCTGCTTTGATGGCATAGCCGTCCATAGCCGAAGCATCAAAAGGCGGCATTGTGAGTTGGGCGGTGACATCTTGCGCGCATCGCTCGCCAAGGGCATGTTTTAAATCGATAGTGATAATCTCCAAAGGCGGACGATTATCTACGATGAGTTTAAGAGCATCTGTGAGTGAAATCATGCGTTCTCATATCATCTTAATGCACAGATGAAATCATAATTTCCTAGGCGCGCGCAAAATTGCCGTTTAAAGGATTGTCTATGCAGCAGGCTTATGATCACCCTTCAGATGTTTTACGCTTTGCCGCCAAGGCAAAACGCGCAAATATAGCCTTGGCACTTGTTATTGTAACGCATGTGACGGGCGGAGCTATGCGTGGCCGCGGCGCCATGATGTGTGTAACGCAAGAGGCGGTGGCGGGATATGTGTCTAATGGCTGTGTCGATGCGGATATTATTTTCCAAGCGCGAGATATGTTAAAAACAGGCGGGGTGAAACGGGTGCGTTACGGAAACGGCTCGCCTTTTAAAGATATAGAACTGCCTTGCGGCGGACGAATTGACCTTCTGATTACGGCCAATATGGATCAGATAAATCTTTATGAAATAAGCGCGGCCTTAGAGGCGCGGCGCTCGGTAGACTTTCATATCGAAGATTTTCATTATACCTATGTCCCGCCTGTGCGCTTGCGGATTGCGGGCCGCGGCGATGCTGTGCATGCACTTGCGCGGCAAGCCTATAGCGCAGGATTTTCTGTGATATTGCAATCGCCAGATAAAGAGCTTCGGGCTGGACTTTCATGGGTTCAATTTGACCATCTAACAGATCCAAACATGCCGCCGCCTGCAAATGATGATGCTTGGACAGCGGTGGTTGTAATGTTTCATGACCATGATTGGGAACCGTATATTCTGGCGCAAGCTTGCGTTGGCAAGGCGTTTTATATTGGCGCAATGGGGAGTGTGCGCACGCATAATTTACGTAAAAAGATGCTGCAAGAACAAGGGGTGAGTGAGGCAACCATTGCGCGTATTCGCGGGCCGATTGGCTTGATTGGGTCTATGCGGGATGCAAATTTATTAGCGCTCTCGACCTTAGCCGAAATTGTCGATACAGCCCAAAAGGCGGACGTTTTGTGAGCGCGCAAGATTGCGCTATAATTTTACTGGCGAGCGGATTGTCGACACGGTTTGGCACGGATGATAAATTACTCGCCCAGCTATGCGGAAAACCTGTCATTGACCATACGATTGCCAATATCGACCCTGTGCATTTTGGTTTGAAAATTGCGGTCATTGGCGCGCATGCGCATGTTAAGACAGATTTGCAAGACCGTTTGAGTCAGGCTGGGTATCAAATCATTTTCAACCGCGCGCCAGCAAAGGGCCAAGGCAGTTCTTTGGCGCTTGGCGCTCAGGCCGTATTGGACGCTGGGTTTGAGCGCGCTTGCATAGCACTTGCTGATATGCCCTGCGTACCAAGCCCGCATTTTAAAACGATGTTAGATTTAGCTAAAACATCGGCGCAAGTTGTGAGCGAAACAGAGATTGACGGATGCGCGATCACCTTACCGCCTTGCGTATTATCAGGCAGTTCGCTCCAGCGTTTGACACAAGCCCATGGCGATGAGGGCGCAAGACGGCACTTGCGCGGCGCAAATGCGGTTCGCCAGAAACTGTCAAAATGGGCAGCAAAAGATATAGACACGCTTGATGATTTACAGGCATTAGAACAGCATATGAAAGATGTAAGCACATAATGGCAAAGCTATTGTTTTTTGGCCGCTTTAGTGATATTGCGCCTGCGCGTGATATAGATTTACCTGAATCTATCAAAGATAGCGATGCTTTGGTGGCATGGTTATCCAAAACAGACGCGGCTTTAGCGGCGCAATTTGCGCGCTCTGGTAACCGTATCGCGGTCAATAAAGTCATGATTAGTGAAAATGCGGCTATTACGAATAGCGACGAAATTGCGTTTATGTCAGCTCTAAGCGGGGGATAATTGTGCGCGTAACGATCACAGATCAACCCTTTTCTCCAGAGGCTTTACACGCTAAATTTCGGCAAAGCTTAAGCGGCGATGTAGGAGCGATAGTTACGTTTATCGGTGTTGTGCGCGGCGCGGATGATAAAAACGCGCCGCAGAGTTTAACGCTCTCCCATTACCCTGATTTTACCGAAAGTTTGATAGAAAATATGGGCAAAACAGCCATGGAGCGCTGGCCGATTGAGGCATGGCATATTACGCACCGCATTGGGACGATGGCCCCCAAAGATCCGATTGTTTTTGTGGCGACAGCGTCCAAACACCGCCGTGCTGCTTTTGAAGCGGCAGATTTCTTGATGGATTATCTGAAATCCGAAGCGCCATTTTGGAAACAAGAAATGCGCGGCGGAACGCAAGACTGGATTGAACCGCGCGGGCAGGATATAAAAGATAAATCAAGGTGGGAGAGCTAAGTGATTGGGATTGATGAAAATCGCGTGTTTAAAGCTGTTCGTATTGCTGTGCTAACTGTGTCAGATACGCGTATATTTGAAACTGATACATCAGGACAGCTTTTGCAAGACCGCATTGAAGCGGCAGGACATATCTGCGCTGCGAGGCATATTATAACGGATGATAAGCTTGATATTCGCACTTTTGTGCAAAGCTGGATTGATGATGATAGCATTGATGTTGTGATCTCGACTGGCGGCACAGGCTTGACAGGACGAGACGTCACCGTTGAAGCTATCGCGCCTTTATTGGATAAAGTCATAGACGGATTTTCTGTCGTGTTTCATATGGAAAGTTTTAAGACAATCGGGCTGTCGACCTTGCAATCCCGAGCGATGGCAGGCCTCGCGAAAACGACATTTATTTTCTGCCTGCCAGGCTCTAATGGGGCTGTCAAAGATGGCTGGGATCGTGTGATTAAAGACCAGCTCGATAGTCGTCATCGCCCGTGTAATATGGCGGAGCTTATGCCGCGCCTTGATGAGAGATAGCCGTTATGAGCCAGCTAACCCATATTGACGAAACAGGCCGCGCCGCCATGGTGGATGTGTCTGATAAATCCGTGACGCCTCGGCGGGCTGTGGCAGAAGGATATGTCAAAATGTCTAGCGAGGCGCTGACTAAAGTTCGCTTGGATGAGAATAAGAAAGGCCATGTGCAAAGCGTGGCTGAACTGGCGGGTATTATGGGCGCGAAACATACAAGCACCCTTATCCCGCTCTGCCATCCTGTACCGCTATCTAAGGTGAATATACGTATAGAAATCGACGCAGATTTACCTGGCTTGCATGTTACGGCTGAGACGAAAACAACGGGGCAAACTGGCGTTGAAATGGAAGCTTTGACAGCCATATCCATTAGCTGCTTGACGATTTACGATATGCTTAAGGCGGTAGATAAAGGCATGGTGATTGGGCAAGTGCGGCTGCTGGAAAAATCAGGCGGAAAATCGGGGACATGGAAAGCCTAATTTAGGTTTATGCCGCCCACCTATATTGCCTAATTTATATTAGGATAACAGCTATTCTGGTGACAGACTATATAAGTTACTGACCATATAAGTTAGAGGCCATATATTTGCATGAATATAACTGATTTGCGTTAAATTTCGCCTAGGTGAATGATTGTTAATCCTTTCTGCTGTAATCTGACTGCCAAGAGCGGTATTAATGGCTTGCTCGTTATAAACTCGTCATATTATTGTCTTACAAAGAGGCTGATACATCATGGGGTTTAGAGTGTAGCTGTCGGGTAATAAAAGGGCGTGACGATTAAAATGAACATCCTAAAGTTAAAATGTGCATGAAAATTGCATTGAATCGATATGTGATGGCAAAAGGTGAGTATTTGTGAATGTTGCTAGGGTTATAACAGGACTGCAAATTGTCTTGATAGGCTTAACAGCTTTATTGTGTGTGCGGGCAGTTATGCTGTTTGTGGCCCCGCAATCAGCTTGGACGCCTTTACCGACAGCCTCCCTTGAACAATCTGCGCCAAATGTGCCGAGTGCAAGAGGTGTTGTAGGGACGATTGATACAAGTTTTGACCCGTTTTACCGTAGCGCTGCAATCACCGCGTCACTTCCCAATAATCTGGGGGAAGATGCGCCTGAAACCAGTCTAGATTTGACGCTAAAAGGGCGTATTTCAGGTAAAAAAGGCACAGCCACATTACGGAAACCTGATGGCCAGCAAGAAAGCTTTCAGGTTGGTGATGAAATTCTACCAGGTGTGACCTTAGAAGCGGTGAACGCCGAATATATTGTTATCTCTCAAGAAGGGCGGCTTGAGCGCCTAACATTTGAAAAGGGCGAGGCGGAAGGTTTGCGCCAAATTGAAACACCTGATGCAACGCCGCCATCTCCAGTGCAGAATAATTATACGTCAAACCCACTTTTAAATTCGATTAATTTTACGCCCGAACGTGTGAATGATCAAATTACTGGGTATAAAATTTCACCAAAACAAGCTGGGTTAGAGACAGGCTTATTAGGGCTGCAAGACGGCGACATCATTACAAGTATTGGCCGCGTAGGCTTGCAAGATGAAGATATTGATCTCGGGGCTGTCTTAAACAGCTTGCAAAACCGCCGTTCCACGACGGTAGAGCTTATCCGAAATGGCCAAACCATTAGTGTAAAAGTTGGAAATCCATGAAAACAATAATGAAAAAAACAATGAAAACAATATTGGCAACAGCCTGTCTGACATCAGCTCTAAGTGCTGCGTTGCCAGCCTGCACTGCCTTTGCGCAAGAGACGCATGTTATTACAATGCAACAATCTGATATTCGTTCATTTATTGACGATGTTGCGATTGTAACCGGTAAAACATTTCTGGTGGATCAACGTGTAAATGGCCAAGTGACAATCTCTTCGGAGCAGTCCTTGACAAAAGCCGAAGTCTTCATGGTGTTTAAAGATGTGATGCGCGTACATGGCTATGCCGTCACACGCACAGCGACGGGGGATTATCGTATTGGCCTGCTGCAAGGGGCGGCGGCAGATGCGCCTTTTGTGAATGTTGAAGGCGCCGCGGGTGCATTTGCGACCACGACAATACGCCTGAAATATGCAGATGCAGCTGAGGCTGCGCGCCTCATAAAGCCTGCTTTACATCCGCAAGGCGTCTTAACAGCAAACCCCAATGGTTCATTAATTGTCATTACAGACTTTCCTGAAAATATCCGCAAAGCGCGCGAGATTGTCAAAGCTTTAGATACGGATAACCGCATTGTACAAACGGTTCAGCTTGCGCATATGCGCGCGATTGATGCTGAAGATGCTATGAGGTCATTGGGCGGGGCGCAGCCAAAGTACAAAGTGATTGCTGTGCCGGGCGCCAATAGCCTTGTTTTGGAAGGTGAGGCTGCAGAAATTTCACGCCTTGTGCCTATTTTGCGGCAAATGGATGTCCCATCTGCGATTACGCGCGGCCCTGTCAGTGTTGTGCCATTGCGATTTGCAGATGGTGCGTCTGTGATTGAGATTTTGACAACCCTACTTCCAGCCTATGTGCGGGAGGGCGATGCGCCGCCAAGTGTGGCCTATGAGCCCAGTAGTAATACAATCATTATTAGCGCATCGCCAGACACGCAAGAGGCGCTCGAAACGGTTATTCGGCAACTTGATCAACGCCGCCCGCAAGTGCTTGTCGAAGCTATGGTGGTTGAGATTTCCGACACGGCGGCAAAAGCGCTCGGTGTTGAATTTGCGATTGGCGGGGCCAATGGTAATGCTGTACCATTTTTAGGTACGAATTTTGAGCAGCAACCCGGAAATGTTTTAGCTCTCACAGGCGCGCTTGTGGCGGAACAAGCGGGATTTGATACAGGGCCTGCGCAAGCGGCGGCAGTCAATGCGCTTTTAGGTTTGCCAGGAACTGTGTTGGGAGTTGGTGTGGGTAATGATGATGGATTTTTCTCTGTCATCGCAAATGCGATTGAAACAGATGAAAATTCAAATATTCTCTCTACGCCATTTGTCACAACATTAGATAATGAGCCCGCCTCATTCCTCGTCGGTCAAGAAATCCCTATCGCAACGGGTGAAAGTCTTGGGCAAGATAATCTCAATGCGTTTCGAACATTTGATCGCCAAGAAATCGGAATCAAGCTCGATGTGTTGCCGCAAATTAGCGAAGGCGATGTCATTCGTTTAGAGATTAAACAAGAGGTTTCGTCTGTGGCAGGGGCTTTAACAACGCTTGCGCAGGATTTTGTGACCAATACGCGCGAGATTGAAACAACGGTACTGGCTAATGATCGCGAGATTATTGTCTTGGGCGGTTTAATCCAAGATGATGAGCAGATCGAGTTTGAAAAAGTACCTTTACTCGGCGATGCGCCAATCATTGGGAATTTGTTTCGGAGCGAAAGTACCTCTCGCGTTCGTACGAACCTAATGGTGTTTTTACGCCCAACGATTATCCGCAACGGCGCTGATGCAAGGCCGTTAACTCAAGAGCGTCTGCGGTATTTACGCGATGAAGATTTACGCCAAACGGGCCGTAGTTTTTCAAAAATTGATCCTTTCATCGAGCAGGAGCCATAAGCTTATATGCGCAGCCCTTCTGACATACCCCTTGATAAATTATCCTATAGTTTTGCGCGTCAACATGGGGTCATAACGCATATGGTTGACGATGCGGCTGTGTTGGTTCGGCGGGCAGATACGCCGCTTGAGGCCTGCCTTGAGGCGCGCCGTATCGCAGGGCGGCCATTAGAGATGAAAGAGGTTACGGGGTCAGAATTTGAAGCGATATTGGCCCAAACTTACGCGCATGGCGATTTAACAGAGACGGCTGCCGATGCACTAGATGGCCCCGAAGACTTAATGGCTTTGGCTGATAATCTACCGCGCAGTTCAGACTTGCTTGATAGTGATGATGATGCGCCTGTTATCAAATTAATTAACGGAATTTTACAAGAAGCGATTAAGACACGCGCCTCCGATATTCATATTGAACCTTATGAAAACCGGCTGGCTGTGCGTTTTCGAATTGATGGGGCTTTGCGAGATATGCTTTCTTTATCCTCGCGCCTATCATCTACATTAGTGTCGCGTGTCAAAGTGATGGCGCAGCTTGATATTGCTAAAAAACGTATCCCTCAAGATGGCCGTTTTTCTTTAAACCTTGGGCAGCGCGCCGTAGATGTGCGGGTGTCAACATTGCCTTCGCAGTATGGCGAACGCGTTGTGATGCGGATTTTGGAAAAGACAAGCTCGCTGATGAACCTGTCTGATTTGGGCATGGATGATGGCGAATTAGAGGCCTTCCAAATAAGCCTGAAAAAACCTAATGGTATTATTCTGGTAACAGGGCCGACAGGCTCGGGTAAAACAACTACACTTTATGCTGCGGTTAGCGGTCTAAATGACGGGACACGTAATATTCTTACCGTTGAAGATCCTGTTGAATATGCGCTTGACGGGATTGGCCAAACGCAAGTGAATAGCCAAGTTGGGATGAGCTTTGCAGCGGGCCTTCGCGCAATTTTACGCCAAGACCCAGATGTGGTGATGGTCGGGGAAATTCGCGACCCAGAAACGGCTGAGATAGCTGTGCAAGCCTCTTTAACGGGGCATTTGGTTTTATCAACGGTGCATACGAATTCTGCGATTGGAGCAATTACGCGCTTGCGCGATATGGGCGTGGAGCCTTTCTTATTGGCCTCGACAGTCACAGGTATTGTTGCCCAACGCCTTGTTCGCCGTCTTTGCACAGATTGTAAAATACCTTATACGCCGACCCGCCGCGAGCTTGATGACCTTGCGATTAAAGTCAAACCCAAGCAGCCATTCTATAAAGCGCAAGGCTGTGCGAGCTGCCATAATATTGGCTATATTGGACGGTTGGGACTGTATGAGATTATTGTGATGGATGATAAGATGCGTAATATGATCCATGATAATGCCCCTGAAACCGACTTATCGGCCCATGCGTTTAAAACGCGGCGTACCTTACTGCAATCTGGCGCAGCTCATGTTATGTCTGGGGCGACAAGCGTAGAAGATGTGCTGCGGGTCTGCCGCGCTAATCGGGGGGAGGAGGCCCTCAGTGGAGACATTTGATTATGCAGCCATAGATAAAGCTGGCAAGCGTCAAAACGGCTCTATCGCTGCGACAAATTCTAGAGAAGCGCGCGACCTTTTGCGCGGACGTTCGCTCACGCCGATTGAATTGCGCGCTGCCAAAACGCATTCTAAAACGCAATTCCAATTTGAAAAAAAGACAAGCCATAAACAGCTCACACAGGCCACACGGCAGCTCGCGATTTTAATCGATGCCTCCACACCTATTGAGGAAGCTCTCAAAGTCACAGCTTTACAGTTTGAGCGTAGCTCTATGCGGCAAATCTTGCTCGATATTCGGTCGAGTGTTTTGGAAGGCTCGCGCCTGTCTACGGCTATGTCAGCCCATGCAAAAACCTTTTCATCGCTTTACACGGCGATGGTCGCGTCTGGCGAAAAATCAGGACGGCTTGCATCGGTCTTAGAGCGTCTTGCACTAGATCTTGAGGCAGCCCAAAAAATCCGGCGTAAAATTTTAGCTGCGACAGTCTACCCGATGGTTTTAACCGTGGTTGCATTGGGGGTTGTAACGATTTTAATGGTCGCCGTTGTGCCCAAAGTTGTCGCGCAATTTGACAGTTTTGGTCAAGATTTGCCGCTTTTGACCAAAGGCGTAATCGCGGTGTCAGATGGACTTAAAGCTTACGGATTAATGGCTTTGGCTATATTTATTGCGAGTATTTTTGGGTTCAGGCAAGCGCTTAAAAAAGATGCCTTTCGGCGTAAATGGCATCAGTTTTTATTGAAATTGCCGTTGGTTGGTCGTCTTATTCGAGATTTAAATGCAGCGCGGTTTGCGCGAACTATGGCAGGGCTGATTCAAAGCGGTACGCCGTCACTGGCTGCGATGGAAACATCGCAATATACGCTTAAGAACCTGATTATGCGCGATGCGGCGATCAAGGCGGCGAGCTATGTACGCGAAGGCAGTCCCATGAGCGGGGCGCTTAAGCGAACGAAGGTTTTCCCGCCATTAGTGACGCAGATGGTGGCTGGCGGAGAAACGGGCGGGGATGTCGGGCTTATGTTCTCGAAATCAGCCGATTATCTTGAAGATGAGTTTGAAAGTGCAACATCTGTCTTTATGAGTTTGCTCGAACCGCTTATAATCATATTACTGAGTATTGTTGTTTTGTTGATTATTGGCGCGATCTTTCTGCCAATTTTACGCCTCAATACGCTTGTTTTATAGGAGATGGATATGTCCATAAAAAAGACAAAAAAAGAATTATATGAAGCGGGGTTTACCCTTGTCGAGGTCATGGTTGTGATGGTGATTATTGGCTTGCTGACGACATTTGTTGTCCTCAATATTACGCCTGCGCGTGATACAGCCAATGTTACAAAAGCGCAGGGTGATATTCGCATTATTGAACAAGCCTTAGAAATGTACCGTCTTGATATGCTCGATTACCCGCCACAAACGGCTGGGTTAACCGCGCTGCGAACTGTGCCAACAGGTGTTTTAAACGCAGAGCGTTATCGCCAAGGTGGTTATGTGCGCAATTTACCCAAAGACCCGTGGGGCCGTGATTATGTTTACCGCTATCCTGGGCAAAATGCGATTGTTGATGTGTTTTCATATGGAGCGGACGGCGAAGAAGGCGGCGAAGGTTTGGCCGCAGATGTTGTGAATTGGGCCGTTGAGTAATTGGAGCTTCGCTCGGACATAAATTTTGCACGCGCCAAATATATGCGGCGTGAGGGCGGTTTTACCCTCATTGAGATGATGATGGTGCTGCTTATCATTGGTCTTATGTCTACGGCTGTATTGCTTACAATTCCTGATAAAAAACCTGTGGCACAAAATTTTACAGATGATCTTGTGCGAGATTTAAATCTTGCGGCACAGACAAGCCTGATTTCGGGACAACCCTCAGGGCTTGGCTTAACGCGCGACGGTTATATTATTTATAATTTTCAAGATGAAGTTTGGCGGCAAAGCGATCAAAAAAACTGGCCTGAAAATGTGTCTGTCAGATTTGAAAAAGATCGCCGCCGTTTGGAATTACCGCGTAAAGCTTTACCGATTATTATATTTGAGCCTACGGGACAATCTGATATTTTCAGGCTGACATTGCGCCAAAATAACCTCAGCTTTGATCTATATAGCGATGGTGATGGCCGTATTAAACATGGTGCGCCGTCATGAGCGTTATGTTTAAAGGGCCGAACCGTAAAACCGAGGCGGGTTTTACGCTCATTGAAGTTTTGGCGGCTTTACTGATTTTTAGCCTAGCGATCATTGGCTTGTCGCAAGCTGGGTCGCAAAGCGCAAGAGCCGTATCAGCGCTTGATTCAAAAATGCTCGCAGCTATTGCCGCGGATAACCAATTAATTCTAGCGCGCGCGCGCGGCATTGAAACAGGTATCATGGAGGGCGAAACCTCGCAGCTCTCACGGCCATTTCGTTACAGTGTGGAAACGCGGCCAACAGACATTCCGCGCCTTTTTCAAATTACCGTCAAAGTGAGTGAGTTAAAGAGTTCTCAAGTCCTTGAACAACGTATTGGCTTTAAACGTGAAATTGTCCCGCAAGAGACTATATCGTCAAATGATATACCGCCAAATGACATACCACCCGAAGATGAGGTGCCGTAATGTTTGCAGCGCATAGTATATTTAAAGTACAAAAGGCATCCAAAGATTTGGGTTTCACGCTTGTTGAAATGCTCATTGCGCTGTTTATTTTTGCAATTATTTCGGCTGGCACAATGTCGGTTTTGACAACCAGTTTGCGCGGTAAAGCGCAAATGGATGAGCGTATCTTAGATATACAAAATATTGAAACTATGCGGGCTTTAATTAAATCGGATATGAGTAATGTCATTTTGCGGCCTGCGCGTGATATTTTAGGCAGTGAGGCGCTTTATACATTATCTGGCGGGGTGACAGATTTGATGAGTTTCACGCGTGGTGGCCGGGCCAATCCTGGTGGGCTGGAGCCGCGCAGTGATATGCAGCGCGTGACATATTTGTTTGAAGATGGACAGCTTATCCGCCGTCATCTAGCCCATGAAAACCCTGCGCCCAACACGCCTGAATTTGACCGTGTCATGATTTCAGGTTTGAAATCGGCGACTATGAAATTTGTTGGCCCTGATACTGAAAGCTCCCAGATATTTGTCGAACCTTACACAACTTCCCCCGTGAAGGCGGTGAAACTAAACCTTGTTTTTATCAATGGTGATGTACTTGAACAATATTTCGAGCTTGGCTTATGATAGGTAAGTTATACGATAAAAAGCGCGAAAGCGGAGCTGTTTTGCTCACAACGCTTTTGATTATGACGCTCATGGCGGTTTTGTCTGTCGCGCTTATAGAAGATATTCGCTTTGCGGTTAAACGTGCATCTAGCACCCAAGCTTATGCGCAAGCTGATTGGTATGCTGTGAGTGCCGAAGATTTTGCGGTGACATACCTTGCCAGCGAATTTGCTGATCTGGGGCCAACGGAAATCAATGAGAAATTAAATAATATTGCGCCTGTTATTATCCCTATTGATGGCGGTGTCTTAACTCTAACTGTGCGCGATGGGAGTCACTGCTTCTCGCTATCGCGCCTTGTTGATGCGCCCGCACGCAATGAATTTGAAGATTTATTAACAGGGGTTGGCGTCAATAGTTTTGAAGCTCGTAGTATTTCATTTGCGACCCTAGATTGGATTGATGAGGATAGCCAGCTTAGTTCAAATGGCGCGGAGGATTTCACATATCTTGTGCGTGACCCTGCTTATCGTACGGCAAATACGTTTTTTACCAGTGTGATGGAATTACGCGCTGTTAAAGGCGTGGATGAGGAGATTTATCAATCTATTCGACCCTTTCTTTGCGCGCGGCCTGACGGCGAGACTGGCGGGCTTAATGTGAATACGATGACGAATGCGCATCTGCCTTTGCTGGCCGCTTCGCTTGGCGGCGGGCTTGAAAATGAGCAACGCGCGCAGTCGTTAATTTTAAACCGTCCGCCGCAAGGCTACCAAGACCCAACAGATGTGCTTGGAAATGTAGATGATGAACAAGGCATTCCAGAAGGCGTAAATCTTGAAAATATTATCCTTGCACCCAGTCATATTTGGGTAGAAGTTGATATTCGCTACCAAAATGCGCGGCGTGTCGTGTCAATGGAATTTGCTGTTGATAATACAGATGTAAGGCGGATTTCGCGCTACATGGGTGCAGAAGCCAGACGGCCTATCGTTAAAGCAGAAAACGGGATTACTACGCCGCGTGATCGTTTAAACGGCCGTAATTAAATATAAATATTTAAATATAGATATTAAGAAGAGACAAGATTGGTGACATCGCAATTAATTATATGGCTTGGAACTGACCCTATGGGGCCGTGGTATTGGACATCGCCTGATGGGAGCCAAGGCCATGCAGATAGTCGTGAGACAAAAGCGGCCTTATCTGCGATGGGGCATAAAGATATTTGCGCTATTATTGCTGGGCAATCTGTTCGTATCCACGCCCATGATATACCAAAGCTACGCGATAAGGAGCGTTTGGCGGCGGTAGGGTTTGCCATGGAAGATAATATTGCTTGCAGTCTGGGTGACCAGCATATTGTCTTAGGCGAGAAACATGATGATCGGGCTGCGGTGATTACAAAGGCTAAGATGCAAGAAGTGATGAGCGCGCTAGATGAAGCTGGATTGCCTGATGTGGCTATTTATGCAGATTTTGATGCGCTCTCTTCGGCAAATAAAAACCTTGCTTTAGAAGATCGTGTGATATGTGCCCGCCCGCTTGGACATACATTAGATAAGGCTTGGTATGATCCGAAAGAGCCGCTGGAGATTGTGCCAGATTCACGGTCTTTGGCAAAATTTGTAAATACTGAAACGGCCATTAATTTACGGCAAAATGATTTTGCGCCGCGTAAATCTATTGCGTTTTCAGGTGAGACAATCAATGTTCAAAGCCTTGGACGGCTAGCGGCTATATTTGTATTATGCGGCGTATCATGGCTGGGGTTTCAAGCCGCTTCAGCCCGCGTGAAACTGCAAGAGACAGATTTCATAAAATCAGAAACATCGCGCCTTTATACCGAAGCCACAGGACAGGCCGCACCACCTAACCCTGCATTAGCTGCCTCGCGGGCTATGCAATCAGGCCCAGTCCAAAGCGCAGATTTCTTAACGCTATCAAAGCTGTTATTTGAGGCTGTAGCGCAGACAAATGGTATTATTATTGAGAGCGTGCAATATGATAAATCCCGCGCGGAATTATCTTTGCGTATTATCTATCCTGGATTTGCAAGCTCGTCAGACCTAGAGGTGGCAGTTTTAAACCTTGGAGGCGTTTATGAAGCGGGCGGCGTTAGAGAGCAGGGCGGGCAATTTATTGGCGATGCGACCTTACGTTTGGGAGCCGGCTCATGAATATGTTGTCCAACCTATCTGTCAGTGAAAAAAGACTTGTAAGTCTGGCTGTAATTTTATGTATCATTCTGGGCGGGTGGCAATTTATCCTAAAACCTATTTTCAAGGCCAAGTCGCAGAGCGAGTCGCAATATAGTGCGGCTCTGCGGGACTATGAAATCGTGCAGCGTGCCCTTCCGCGATTAACGCCCAGCACATCGCAATCGGGCACGCAACAAGCTTTTAATCGAGGCGCGCTTATTGAGGCAGCTCGCAGTGTTAATATTGCAATTTCGAGGGTTCAACCTACGGCGAATGGCGAATTACAAGTATGGTTTGACGAAACGACATCCACGCAAGTTTTTAATTTTCTACAAACGCTTAAGGGGCAATATGGAGTCGATATTCGTACGGCGCAAATTAATCGCCGCCAAGACGGACTTGTTTCGGCGCAATTTACATTTCGGCCAATCAGCACCAATAAAGCCTAGTTAAGCCTTTTAGCTATCATGAAAAAAACGCTCATAATATTCAGCGTCATGATTGGCGGATTGGTTGCGATTATATCGGCCTTACCATTGGCATGGATAGGGCCACGTATAGTTCCATCTCATATTGCGCAAGATTCGCAATTTTCAGGGACAATATGGCAAGGCCATGCGAATATCCCCTTTGGCAAGTCCCGCGCGCCCGTGACATTTAAAACAATGCCGTTAAAGCTTATTACAGGGCAGAATTTTTTAGATTTCACAGTGCAAAATTCAGGGTTTAATCTGAAAGGTCTTGGCGGGTTTGGCCGCGCGCAAAATATAGAAATAGATGCGAGTATCCCTCAGCTACCTTTGCGGGACCCGCGCATTCGAGGGCTTAAAGGCCGTATTAACGCGCAAATTTCTTCAGCTAAGTTCGGCGCGCGCTGCAAGGCGATCTCAGGGCAAGCGACTACAGATTTTCTGCAAGCGAATGAAGCAACATGGTTTTGGCGTGGCCCAGCCTTATCTGGGCCGATACGGTGCGAGGATGGCCATATAATTGTGGATATGACAGGACAGGATGCTAGCCAGTCCTTTGCCGCGGAACTGCGCTTACAGTCTGATGGGGTTTATACGGCTCAAATGCAGGTTGATACATCAGATGCACGGGCCGCTATTGTTTTAGGGTTTTATGGATTTGAGGCTCGCGGGACGCAATTCGTGCTTTCAGAAACAGGACGTTGGTACTAAGCTCTTATTATGAAATATTACCTGACCTTATCTCTGACCTTCACAGCGAGCCTGTTTCTTACGAATTGCGCGACACCAACCTCTTATGAGCGTTTAGAGGCTTATGAGGCCAATAAAATCAAAGATGCTTCATCGACGTCAAGCGGACGTCAGATCGCGGGCGATGCGCCTAGGCTCTCTGCGCGCGATTTACCCAGAGGAGAATGCGGATTATTTGTTTGGACGGCAGATCAATCCAGACGGTTTATCTTATTTGCGCAATCTCAAAAAAGACAGGCTGTATGGGCTGGGCCAACAGGTGAAGTGCCGCTTCTAATAGCCGATCAGTCAGGACAAGTATATCAGGAGCAATTTGCGAAGCAAAGCTTTGCTACAACCAGTTCTGATAAAAACGCCCCCATTGTACCGAATTTGAAGCTAGATTTACGCAATAGTGAAGAATTATTGGATAGTACACGGTTTAAAGCTGGGACGTTAATACAGATCATAGAAGATGGCTTGGAACGTGTCGCGCCTATTGTTGCCTTATCAACGTGCCGAGCATAAAATGTATTTTTTTAAAGCGTAAATTTACTTAAAACCTAATCATAATAGTTCTTTGGATTGATTGTTTTAACAGTGACGCGTTGCGCCTAGTATTTTACATGGTTCGCAGAATAGATATGTAAAAAACTGTATAAAACACTTTACATATGATTTAAGGCATATATACAAAGCTTCAAATATTCAAATACTCGCATATAGGAATGTAACATGGCAAGCCGAAGTGTTGTTGCCAAGGAATTGGCTGAATTGTTTAAAATAATCTCGCACCCAGATCGGTTGCGTTTGGTCGAAGAGCTAAAGTCGAGCGGGTTGGACGTCAACACGCTTGCTGAATCTCTTAACCTGCCGCAGGCGCGAGTCTCGCAGCATCTTAGCTTGATGCGCGCACATAGATTGGTTGATGAATCACGCGATGGTCGCCGTCATCTTTACAAACTCAGGCAACCTGAAATCGCAGATTGGATTGTCGAAGGGCTTGATTTTATTGTCGAACCTATGCGGGGCGTTACGCAAAGCGATATTCGTAAGGCCCGAAAACTTTGGTCTGGGACAAAAACTAGCAAAAAAACGATTGAACCTACGACTGATGCCTAAGTAAATTTTATAATTTTTCTTCTTCCCTTTATTTAACTCTTACAAACCTGAAAGGATATTCACTATGCCAATGTTCGCAGCTGGTGTTCTAAAATTCCAAAATAATGTTTTCCCAGAAAAGGAATCGCTTTTCGAAACGTTGAGTCATGGCCAAGAGCCTGAAGCGCTTTTCATCACATGTGCAGATAGCCGCATTGAAACGGCCATGATTACGCAAACAGGCCCAGGCGAGCTGTTTATTTGCCGTAATGCGGGCAATATTGTCCCGCCGCATACAAATCATACAGGCGGCATGACAGCTTCGATTGAATATGCTGTTGATGTTTTAAAAGTCCCGCATATTGTTGTCTGTGGTCACTCTGGTTGCGGGGCTATGGCTGGTGCGATGAACCCAGAGGGTTTGGATACAATTCCGCATGTTAAAGAATGGCTCGGCTATTCCAAGGCAGCCGTATCTATTGTCGAGCATCTTGGCGCGGGTAAAAGCGACGCAGAAAAAATGTCTATGTTGATCGAACAAAATGTTCTGCTTCAACTTCAACATTTACGCACGCATCCATCTGTTGCTGCGCATTTGGCTAAAGGTGAAGTCCAGTTGCATGGTTGGGTTTATGACATTAAATCTGGCGCTGTAACAGCTTATGATGAGGCGCAAAATAAATTTGTCCTTGTTGATGAAAAATATGCGTCTGAAGTTGCCGAAATTGCAGCACGTGAAGCGCATAATTGCAATAGTTAAACTCTAAAAGGGTATTTGAAATGACTGTTCAAACGACAGAAAAAGCTAAAATTTTCGACTTTTCTCACTTTAGAGGTGACCTATTTGGAGGTTTGACGGCGGGTATTGTGGCTTTACCACTTGGCCTTGCTTTCGGTGCGGGTGTTTTCCCGCATGACCCACAATTAGGCGCTACGGCTGGGCTATGGGGCGCGATTATCGTCGGCTTTTTTGCTGCAGCCTTTGGCGGAACGGATACACAAATTTCTGGTCCAACAGGGCCGATGGTTGTGGTTTTTGCGGGGCTTCTCGCATCCCTGACAGCTGCGCTGGGTGCGGCTAATCCTAGTGCGGCACCATTAGATATAACGCTTATGGCGATTCCATTGCTGTTTGGCGCCGTTATTCTCGGCGGTCTTTTGCAAATTGGCATGGGGGTCTTGCGTCTTGGTAAATATATCAAACTTGTGCCTTACCCCGTTATCTCTGGCTTTATGAGCGGGATTGGTGTGATTATTATCATGCTCCAATTTTCTCAGCTCTTTGGAAGCAAACCAGATGGCGGGACTGTTTTTGCAGCGCTTTCTGCAATTCCAAAAGCGCTTGCGTCGCCAAATTATTTAGCCTTAGCGCTTGGTGCGTTGACTTTGGTTATTGTGTTTTTCTGGCCTAAAAAGATCGGGAAATTTTTACCAAGCACATTGGCCGCGCTTATCATTGTCACGATTATTAGCATGTTTATCCCAGGCGCGCCGCTTCTAGGTGAAATTCAAGCGGGTATTCCGAGCTTTATCATTCCGTCATTCTCGACAAGCACAATCTTATTGGTTCTTGAAGCCGCGATTGTTCTCGCTGTTCTTGGCGCGATTGATAGTTTGCTCACGTCTTTGGTCGCTGATAATGTAACGCGTACACGGCATAATTCAGA
Organism: uncultured Caulobacterales bacterium; assembly: GCA_937929915.1. Lineage (GTDB taxonomy): Bacteria > Pseudomonadota > Alphaproteobacteria > Caulobacterales > Maricaulaceae > Litorimonas. The sequence continues at coordinate 35,977 of CALFUN010000008.1, forward strand.
TCAAGAATTAATTGGCCAAGGTATTGGTAACACGATTGCTGGTTTCTTTGGCGCGCTGCCGGGTGCGGGGGCTACAATGCGGACAATGGTGAATATCCGTACAGGCGGTGTCACTAAACTTTCAGGCATGATTCATGGCTTGGCTTTGGCCGCGATTGTTCTTGTGGCTGCGCCTTTAGCGGCAAAAATACCAAATGCCGTTCTTGCTGGTATTTTGGTGAAAGTTGGCCTCGATATTATTGATTTTAAATATATCAAAACCGCTTTTAAAGGCCCGCGCTGGGACTTCTTCTTAATGATGCTTGTCTTATTGATGACCGTTTTTGTGAACTTAATCATAGCCGTTGGTGTTGGTGTATTCCTCGCAGCTTTGGCATATGTGAAGCTTGTCGGTGATGAGCAAATCAAAGCTGTTGGCGAGGCTGTGCCTGTACGGGTCACAGACGAAGAACGTGAGTTGATTGAACAATCAGACGGCGCGGTCACCATGTTTGATTTCGGTAGCCCGCTAAGTTTCGGCGCAGCCGCTGATTTAGGGCATCATGTGCGTCAACGCATGAAAGCTGGCTCAACAGCGGTTGTACTGGATTTCTCACGTATGACATTTATTGATGTGTCCGCGGCTCATGCGATTGAAACGATTGCAATGGATGCCAAGGATGTTGGTAAACTTGTCTATGCGTCTGGTATTAATGAGACTGTAAAATCTAAGCTAATTGGTTTGGATGTTTATAAAGCGCTTACACAGGACCATATTTTCACAGACCGCACAGAGGCTTTAAAAGCGGCTATAGCTGCAACGAGCGGGATGAATAAGACAGCGCAGCCTGTATAAATAAAGCCTTGGCTCATATAATGAGCCAATCATAATAACGGCCAACACCTATAAGGTGTTGGTTTTTTATTTCGTAAATGTTTAAATTCTAACATATGTGTGGACTTTCTGATGGTTTTGAAATGGCTGTGTTATTGTCTTGTCAGCTTTGTCATATTGAGTGCGCCCGCTTTTGCGCAAAATACAGGCGGTGTCTTCCCGCCAACGGTTGATGAAGGTCATCGCTCTGTACAATATAGAGCGGCTATTGATCCGGAAAATTCGGCTGGTGACATAGGCTTTGCCCAGCGCCTGCATTATCAGCAAGCAATCAATGATGATTTCATGTGGCGTGTATTGGGCCAGACGCGCAGAACAAATGATGACGATATTGATTTTGATTTTATCGGAGCTGAATTGTTTTGGGAGTTTTCCGATAATGCAGATAATTACAAGCATGGCGTTCGATTTGATGCGCGCATAAGAGGAGATAACCGCGGTGAACAGCTTGGCTTTAACTGGATACATCAATGGAACCTTGATAACGGATGGAGCGCAAGAGCCCTCTTGCTAACATCTTTACAGGTCGGAGATAATTCAGTTGATGGCGTGAATGTCCAAACACGTACCCGTATCGCCAAGAGGCTTAATAATGGCCCAACGATAGGGCTAGAAAATTATAGTAATTACGGAAATACAGGCAACTTCAGACAACTATCAGAGCAAAGCCATACGATTGGCCCCTTTGCATCTATGCCTGTTGGTCATGGATTTTCTGTGTTTGGCGGCCCATTATTTGGCCTAACCAATAGTTCGCCAGATATTGAAGCGCGGCTTTGGGTTACGCGCGGCTTTTAAAAGGCGGATTTAAAGGCGGTAATGAAGCGGTCTAAGGCATCATGTGGTAGGTGATTAATACCGGCTGCGGCAGTGCGGCCGCCGCCTGTTTCAAATTGCAGAGCCAGTGTATCAGCTCCGTTTCGCTTTGAAATTGGCGCTCTTATTGACACTAAAAACCCGCCTTCTTGTTGCGTTAAAATGGCGTGAGCTTTGTCAGGGTTTTCCTGCGCTAGCTTATTGCCATAAACGCCAGATATACGCCGAGATGCCGCCGTGTTGTCTAGGCATAATATGGTGCCTATTTGGCTTTTATCTAAAATTTTTGATTGTGCAGCTTGTGAAAGATCAGCCTCATATCCGTCCTCTAAGGCTTTATAGATGCTTATATCTGCGGCCAAAAACTCCATAGGAGTGTCAAAGGGCGCAAGGCGTTTATATAGAATGGCAGGATCAAAATGTAGATCTTCTAGACTTGCGCCATAACCGTTATAATTAATTAACATGCCCAGACGGTTTAATGTACGCAGCGGCAGATCATAACCTTCGGCTTTGGCATAAGCGAGTTTCGGGAAATTATCACCAAAAGCGGCTGTAACAGCCCATGCACGGTAATCGCCATCGAGGGCTTCATCAACTAACATGGCTGTGCAAATTTCGGGCGATGTGTCGATAACGGCGTTTAAATTTGGATGGTCAGGAATATCGCCGGGATTATGATGGTCGACATAAAATATCCGCGCGCCTGCGTCCAATATACGCTTCAAGTCTGCCATATTGCTGCGCATGGATATGTCCAGAACCGTTACATAATCGCTTTTTTTAGCTTGAACGCGGCTGAGTAAATTAATGTCGCGTTTGCGCCCTGTAATCAGCTTGGCTGTGCGCGGTTCTGCGCGGCGTAACTGCACAAGCGAGATTATCCCGTCCGCATCACCATTAAAAACATCAAAATAGGTCATTCGTCTTCATGCCCTGATAGAAAGCCGTTCTCTTGTAAATAATTGACGATACGTTCTGCCGCAATGTCAGCGGATATTTCCGTTGTCTTAATCTCAATTTCAGGGTTCTTAGGGGCTTGATATTCGCTATCAATACCCGTGAAGTTTTTAATCTCTCCTGCACGCGCTTTGGCATAAAGCCCTTTAACGTCACGCGATTCTGCGACATCCAGTGGCGTGTTGATGAAAATTTCAATAAATTCTCCATCGGCGAGTAGGCCGCGGGCCATTTGCCGTTCTGCGCGATAAGGCGAGATAAAGGATGCCATCGTGATAAGGCCTGCATCGACCATTAGCTTGGCAACCTCGCCAATACGGCGGATGTTTTCTATGCGGTCAGCTTTGGTAAAGCCAAGGTCACGGTTTAAGCCATGGCGTACATTGTCTCCGTCTAGCGTGTAAGTATGCCGCCCTAAATCAAGCAAGCGCTTTTCCACCAAATTCGCAATCGTGGACTTGCCAGACCCAGAAAGACCCGTGAACCACAGAAGGGCTGGCTTTTGGTTCTTTTGTTGTGCGCGAATGTTTTTATTCACGTCCAAATCTTGCCATACGACATTTTTGGCGCGGCGCAGAGCAAAGTCTAACATGCCGACCCCCACCGTTTCGTGGGTTTGGCGGTCAATCAGGATAAAACTGCCTGTGTTGCGGTTTTGATTATAACTATCAAAAGCAATCGGTGCAGAGAGTGAAAGCGTTGTGACGCCAACTTCATTGAGGTTTAAAGTTTTCGCCGAGGCTTCGGAAAAATCATTAATGTCGATGCGGTGTTTTAAATTAGAAACACTTGCTGGGACGGTTTTATTACCTGTTTTCAGAAGATATTGCCGCCCTGGATAGAGTACATTTTCGCTCATCCATAAAATATGGGCTTGGAATTGATCGGCCTGCTCGGCGGGGCTATCTGTGCGGCAAATAATATCGCCACGCGAAATATCGATTTCATCGGTGAGTGTCAGCGTAACCGCCATATCTTCGCGCGCATTTTCGCGTGTTCCGTCATAGGTGACGATGTCTTTGACGGTGGAACGTTTGCCTGACGGGATAACGATAATCTCATCGCCAGTATGGATAACGCCTGATGCGATTGTACCAGAGAATCCTCTAAAATCTAAATTAGGACGATTGACCCATTGGACGGGCAGGCGAAACGGCGCTTCAAGCGCTACGGCGTCAATCTCAACATTTTCCAAATAAGACAATAGGCTCGGGCCTTTATACCACGCAGATTTGTCTGATTTGCTTGTCACATTATCGCCGTCTAGGGCTGACATTGGAATACAAGTAATATCCGTAAAGCCAAGGTCTTTGGCAAATTCGCGAAATTCAACTTCGATTGCATTATAGACGCTTTGGTCAAAGCCGTTCAAATCCATTTTATTAATCGCGACAACGACATTTTTAACCCCTAGCAGGGATACAATAAATGCATGACGGCGTGTTTGTTCTTGCACGCCGTAACGGGCATCAATCAATAAAACGGCGACATCAGCCGTTGAAGCTCCTGTCGCCATATTGCGTGTATATTGCACATGACCAGGCGTATCTGCGACGATGAATTTACGCTTATCTGTTGAGAAAAAACGGTAGGCCACATCAATCGTTATCCCTTGCTCGCGTTCCGCAGCAAGACCGTCAACTAGCAAGGCAAGATCAATCTTATCGCCTTGCGTGCCAGATTTCTTACTATCTTTTTCTATCGTGGCGAGTTGGTCTTCATAAATGAGTTTTGAATCATAGAGCAGGCGGCCAATTAAGGTGGATTTGCCATCATCCACGGAGCCACAAGTGATGAATCGTAGAAAAGATTTATTTTCTTGAGCGTTGAGATAGGCATGAATATCTGTCGCAATGAGATCGTCAAGATGCGCCATTAGAAGTACCCCTCTTCTTTTTTCTGCTCCATAGATGCGCCTGCATCGCTGTCTATGACGCGGCCTTGGCGTTCTGATGTGGTGGTCAGTAACATCTCTTGGATAACATCAGGCAGGGTGACGGCCTCGCTTTCAACCGCGCCTGTAAGCGGGTAGCAGCCAAGGGTTCTAAAGCGCACCATTTTTTCTTCAACCACATCATCAGGGCCGATGGGCATACGATCATCATCAACAAGAATGAGGACACCATCTTTTTCAACAACGGGCCGCTTTTTGGATAGGTAAAGAGACGGAATTTGGATGTTTTCTTTGTAAATATATTGCCAAATATCCAGCTCTGTCCAATTTGATAGCGGAAAGACGCGCATCGACTCGCCTTTATGGACGCGTGTATTGTAAATATTCCAAAGTTCGGGGCGTTGGTTCTTGGCGTCCCATCTATGTTGTTCAGAGCGGAAGCTGAAAATGCGTTCTTTCGCGCGCGATTTTTCCTCGTCGCGCCGCGCGCCGCCAAAGGCGGCGTCAAATTTATGAGCATCTAATGCTTGTTTAAGGCCTTGTGTTTTCATGATGTCTGTATGGGCAGCCGATCCGTGAGTGAACGGCCCAACATTATCACGCACACCATCAGGATTGATATGTACGATTAAATCCATACCAACTTCTTTGGCGCGCCGGTCGCGAAACTCGATCATTTCTTTAAACTTCCAGCGCGTATCGACGTGCATAAGCGGGAAGGGCGGACGTGATGGGTAAAAGGCTTTTTCCGCCAAATGTAACATGACAGAGCTATCCTTGCCGACGGAATATAGCATGACAGGATTTTGGCACTCTGCTGCGACTTCGCGCATAATGTGGATGGCCTCAGCTTCAAGGCGGTCAAGATGCGTCATGCGCATTGCCGCTTCGCCAGAAGCATCTTGTTCGAGCATGTCCAAGCGGTTGATAGCCTCGGTGAGAGTTTTGAGGGTTAACTGCCCGCCATTTTTGAGGCGCGATAGGCCTTTGCCGTCATTGAGCAGTTTACGAGATAGGGTTGAGAGGGATTGGCCGCTCATAACCGCAAAGCTTTCCGCGCGTGAGAGAAAATCTGAAATCTGAGTCATAATTATCCGTGGGATATATCCCTTGATTTGTATAATTATGGTTCAAATACTGATTTTTACATAGCTGTAAAGCTGATTATTCAGTCATTTTTAATCTTTAAAGTCACATTTTTGGGATAATGCCCAATATGGTCGTCGGAATTTATAGCTTTCGGCAGGCTAAATCCGTAACTTTATGGATCGTGTTGTCTTTGCGGTTGACCACATAGCAGCCATTTGCATCCATCATCAGTTCAAATTGTGTGGGTTTAGCAACGCTATTTCCATTGAAAGCAGGGTTGCTGGGATCCCCTAATCTTGGAGGCAGTACAGGAATGACCGAGCGCTTTGTCAAGGCTACAGCGCCAAGCTCAATGGAGTTTTGCCCCATAGCTTTGGCAAGTGCGGTTTTAAGCTGCGCAACGGATTGGGCATCGTCAGAGATAAGGACAGCAGGCACGGGGGCTGCTGCCGATGGTGTTTGGCACGCCATAATTAGAGGCGTGAAAAAAAGCGCAACATATCGTGTAATCCGCATCAGAGCCTACTTTTCTGGCATGGTTGCATCGAGATAACTCCCTGCCGTTGTTACAAATGGGTCGCCAAATGTATTTATCGCGCCGCTCTGGGGTGAAACTCCAGACAAAGAGGCACTGCGCTTTGTAGAGTAAGCGGGCGCGCTTGGTTTAGAGTTGGATAATGGCGTGGGGCATTGGCCATTTTCTCTGTAATATAGAGCCGTCGAGAGTAGTGTTTCGCCTTCCTCACCTAATTCTTGTGAGAGGTCGTCCTGAGCGCTACAGCCCGCTGTCATTTCTGCAAATTGAGAACCAGAATCTTGAGGAGAAAATCCATCTGAATAATCGCCAAATCCTTTTTCATTTAAAGACCGGAATTGGATCGTATAATAGGTTTCTCCGCAATTATCTGTTGGGAAAAATCCATATGGTTTTCCGCAGGTTGTATCTCCGATTAAAATGACTTCGACATCAATCCCCAAAAGACCGTTAATGAGGGCTTCACTGGCGCTACATGTACCTTCGGTAGATAGGATAAAGACGCGCGGAAGATCGACACTGGCGAGCGGCGTGCCTTCTGCGACAGAAAAGCCTATGCCTTCATCAATGAAAGGGAAGGGTTCGATGATATTGCCCGTAACAGGATTGCGGTTGCCAGCATCTGGATTATATTCTTGCAAAGAATATGTTAGGCCACGGGTTTGGTTTGCGCCTGCAATCATATAACCAAGCTGCGCTGAGACCGCCAGTAAACCACCGCCATTATAGCGTAGATCAAGTACAAGATCGTCTACATTTTCCTGCGCTAATTGCGTAAAGGCATTGGCTAAAGAGGCTTCGGATGAAAATGGGCCAAATGTATTAAATAAAACATAGCCAACACGGCCCGTTGGTGTGTCTATAATTTTCACGCGGTTGACAGGCTCAGGGGTAATGTCTGCGGATGTCACGTCGATGGTGCGGATTTGTGTCGACCCTGCATCTCTAACTTGAAAACTATGTGTCTCGCCGGCCTGTCTTGGGAAAAGTCCATCATTTAATGTGTTCACATCCGAGCCATTGACAAGATCAACACCATCAATCGTTAAAATTTCGGTGCCGCGCGGGAAATTAACATTTCCGTTTTGAACAGCAGAGGCTGGCGAGTTTGGTTCTGTGTAAAGGACGCGAACTTCTCGCGGCGGGCTCGAGCGAATAAAGGTAAATCTGGCGCCATAACCAGACCTTGGAGCTGAATTTCTGCGGTCAAGAAACTCTGTTGTAGGTTCGCTAAAGTGAAAATCATCTTTGTCTTCGCCTGACGGTGTAATGTCTGGTGTTCTTAAGATTTCAAAATACTCTAACCTGTCACCAAAATCATTTGGATCTTGGTCTGGAACTTCGAAATTCCAAAGATAGGTTTCATTGGTCCAAGACCGCAGCCAAAATTTTTCAATTAATTCGGAGCCAGCCACATCAGTAAACGCATTGCCTTCTGAATCAACGCCGCTACGCGGGGTTTCGCACATCGCTTCAAACTCATCAGCGGCTTCAAAAACGCCTGGGCTAAATGAAGGCGCGTTTGCTGGGGCGGGCGGAGGAGTTGGCGGGGCGGGGGGCGGTGCTGCGGCAGCAATCGGGGCTGGCGCGGCGCTAGATGAGCCGCCTCCGCAGGCGACAAGGCCTATTGCACTGCAGCACATCAATGCAAGTGTGAAAGATTGTAGGTGAGATCTGACCATTATTTATATTCCCTTATTTAAGAGATTTGCAGACGCCCTTAACATCTTATGCAAAGCTCATTATGACTTTAAGTCTAGGATGTTAAAAGTTGTAAATGCAACAAAAAATTACAGTTTTGATCTTGTGTAATAACCTTGTGATGAACTTTGTGTGAATATGTGGATTCGCAGTATTCATTATGAGGTTTGGGAAGGTTTTTTACGGCCAGATATGAGGATGAATTCAATAGATGAATTACTGATTCGAATGTGTATCAGGACTTTATAAGACCTTATAGCTTTATGGGAAAAACCGAAAATGGCCATGAATTTTATAGGAAAATAAAATATCATCTTCCACAGGGCCAGCGCCGATATTATGAATGATGAGCGGCGTGCCATCTTGCGTTTTCTTATCGGAGACAATCCCGATATGTGGCAAGCGCCCGCCAAGCCGCCAGGAGACAATATCGCCCGCTTTATAGTCTGCGGCTATTTGAGATATTTTAAGGCTTGCGCCTTGGCGTTTTAAATAATGTTCTAAATTTGGGACGCGGCGATGGTCTATATTTTTATCTGCGCGCGTCAGCCCCCAATTTTTGGGATAGCTAGAGAAATTAGCTTTCATATCCTCATGCACAGCTTTTTGGAAATCAAAGCCAAATGCGGCGCGATAGCTGCGGATGATGACATCTGTGCAAACGCCTGTATCTGCGGGGACATCTCCGCCTGGATAAGATAGGCCCACATATTTAGGATCGTAACGCACGGACAGAGTTGTGCGGTTTTGAGCCGCAGTGACAATCGCGGATACAGCCTTTTTATAATCATTGGAATAGGCAGTTGAATGTCCATCAGCCAAAGCGGTCAAAGGCCATGTAAACCATAAGCCAGCTATAAGAATAAGATTTCGTATTCGCAAAATAGACTTTCCGCTAGGACATTGAAATTAAGGCCTGAGTGCTATTTATTTATGGCATGAAGATGACGATACTTCAAATCATCCACGATCTTTTTTGCGCGTGCTTTTACGCGCGCCTTTTTTGACACCGCCTTTTTTGAGGTTAGCGCCGCTGGCTTTGGCGAGTTTTTTCTTATGCGGTTTTTTGGGTTTATTGTCGCCAAAAGCGTAATCTTCGGCACTCGTTTTCACGCGCGATTTACGTTTGAAAGAACCTTCATCATAGCTCGATTTACGTTTTGGATTATCTTTATATATACGTTTTTCTTCATGCTTGTCGTCATGGGACTTTGTGCGCTCAGACTGTGTTTTGGTGCCTTTGTAATCATCTTTTGATCTAGCTTTATCTCGGCCTTTGTGGCCGCGAGCTTTACGGCTTGGCATGCCGCTATCAAAATCTGGCTGGCCATTGAGCCGTGTGGCGGTAATGGCCTTTTCAATTTTCATATCTGGGCCGATAGTGTCCATAAAGCGCTCAACCCCGCTGGGTGCGATTTCAATAAATGTCTTTGTTTCAGTAATTTTAATTGCGCCGATTTCTGGCTTTTTTAGACCGCCAGATTTCAGGAGCATTGGCATAATCCATTTGGGTTCGGCCTTTTGCTTGCGTCCAAGATTAAGAGAGAACCAAACGCCATCTGAAAAATCATTCCGCGCAGAATTTCGGCGCGCGCTGCGGTCTTCAACAGTTGGATCATAGGCTGAGTGGGTGAGTTCTTCGGGGGCAGATTGCCCAGCACGATATTGGCGAATAAAGGCTGCCGCTATATGTTCGGGGCTATAGGCATCTAAGAGTTTTGATACCATAGCACGTTCCTCATGGCTAACTTCTGTTTCGAGGCTCATATTTGCTAACAGGCGCTCATTATCGCGCAGTATAATGTCTTCGGCGCTTGGCGGGCCTGACCATTCAGCCGTGATTTTAGCATCGCGTAATAGGCGTTCTGCATTTCTGCGGCGGTTAGGCGTGACGATAAGAACGGAAACGCCCTTGCGCCCTGCACGGCCTGTACGGCCTGATCTATGCAGTAAGGACTCGCGATTTTTCGGTACATCTGCATGGATAACTAATTCGAGATCGGGTAAATCAAGTCCGCGCGCAGCCACATCCGTGGCGATACAGACTTGGGCGCGGCCATTACGTAAAGATTGTAGGGCATTTGTGCGCTCTTTTTGAGATAATTCACCAGAGAGAGCGACTACAGAAAATCCGCGATTATTAAAGCGTTGTGTCATACGGTTGACAGCCACGCGTGTATCACCAAAGACAATCGCATTTTTGGCATTATAATATCGCAATACATTGATAATGGCATTTTCTTTGTCAGACATCCCGACAGTCATAGAGCGGTATTCAATGTCCATATGCTGTTTGGCTTCTGCGGCGGTATGTACGCGTATGGCATTGCGTTGATATTTCTTGGTCATGCCGATAATCGTTTTCGGGACAGTTGCCGAGAACATGAGTGTGCGGCGCTCCTCGGGTGCTTTGCCAAGAATATGTTCTAATTCTTCGCGAAAGCCCATTTTGAGCATCTCATCTGCTTCGTCTAAGATGATGGCTTTGAGGTGGCTCATATCTAAAGACCCGCGTTTGATATGATCAACAAGGCGTCCCGGTGTGCCGACAACAATATGTGTGCCGCGCGCTAAAATGCGGCGCTCATCACGCATATCCATGCCGCCAACACAGCTTGCGGTCTTTGCGCCAGCTTCGCGGTAGAGCCAATCCAACTCGCGTTTGACCTGTAAAGCTAACTCGCGCGTTGGCGCAATGGCAAGCGCTAGTGGGGCGTCCGCGCGCAGAAATGCCCCTGCCTCTTCTAACAATGTATTGGCCATAGCGAGGCCAAAGGCGACCGTTTTCCCTGACCCTGTTTGCGCAGAAACAAGTAAGTCCTGCGCCATAAGGTTTGGCGCAAGCACCGCCTCTTGGACAGGGGTTAGCGTGCTATAGCCTTTTTTGCTCAAAGCATCAGCCAAGGCGCGATGCGCGTGGGAAATATTAGACATTATATTCTTTCAGGCAAAGCCGCGGCGACAAGGCCAGCAGGCTCATATAAAGCGCAGTGGCGCGTAAGAGGTGCAGCCTCAACGCCGCGCGCTCCTCCTATGAGGTTTCATCTCATCTGCATAGGGTATAATTTTGTTTTCGGAAAACTATAGCCAGACAGGTTTTGACAAAATCGTAAACCTCAAAAGCTAAGATTATATCTCTGAGATATACATCACGCCCATCCTAGGCCGCGTGTTGTCACTCGTAATTTGCGTAAACGGTCATGATTGGTGATGAATAAACTGTGCCCATCTTCGCCAAATGTGCAATTCGCGCTGGCCTTGCCTGTTTTTATACGGCCAAGGACTACGCCTTGCGCAGATATTACAAATATACCGCCCGGGCCTGTTGCGAAAATATGCCCATCTATATCAACGGCCATGCCATCAGGCAGGCCCGGATTTGTGTTATCCGCATAAGGGGCTAAATCTATCCAAAGCTCTAATGGTGCATTTTTTTGTGTTAGATTGCAGCGGTAAATATGCATGGCCTTGGGGTCTGATTGCGCAACATATAGCGTTTTTTCATCGGGTGATAAAGCGATGCCATTAGGGAACGTCAAAGCATCAGAGATAAGGCTGACTTGGCCTGATTTTGCCAGCTTATAAACGCCGTTATGGGGCAGTTCTTTGAGAGGCGAGCCGTTTAACCCCTCAAGTCCGTAAGGCGGGTCTGTGAAATATATGTCGCCATTAGCACTTTCTATGAGGTCATTTGGGCTATTCAATGCCTGTCCTTCAAAGTTTGATACCAGCGTTGTTCGGGTTTTTGTGTCAATATCCATAATTTGCACGGCGCGTTTTCCGTGATTGCAAATTAATAATTTTCCGAAACGGTTATAAAGCAGGCCATTTGCGCCAACTTCTCTAAAGCCTGTTAGGCCTTGCGCGCCAGACGGGTTTAAGAACTCTGTGACGCCTGCGCCAGCTTGCCATTTATAGGCTATATTGCCGGGAACATCTGTGAAATAAAGCGCTTGTCTTTGAGAGTCCCAAGTTGGGCCTTCTGACCATCCATATCCTTGGCCAAGCGTTTCAAATGATTGGGTTGTGTCGACAAGCTTATAAAATCTGTCATCAAAGGCTTCGAATATATTTGAAGCAGATGTGCTGCCTTGCGTGCGACTTTGTGCTTTATGGGAAGGTTTATGCGGGGGATTAGCACAAGCTTGCAAAGTTGCGGCGGTTAAAGGCGCTGTGATGCCCCATAAAACGGATCTTCTATTTATAGACATATAACTCGCTAAGGGCTGCATTTTGGAAAGTTTGAACAGCTATAGGAGAAATTGTCTTACGTTGTCAATTTTCAATATTGATTTTCATTATACTAGTTGTGGCCTGCGTTAGGGATAGGGTTGTGCTGTTTTGCGCTAAATATATATGCGGCCAAAGCAATGGGGCAGATGCTATCGCTTATGCTGCCCAGAGGAAGGAATTTAAGGTCATGCGGCCTTTTTGCGGGTCTTCGCTGAGTAGCATATCCTTAGGAATAATGCCTGAATGTAAGGTGCGCCCGCGATAGAATATTGCGCGATTGGGACGCGCTTTAATACTGAGCATCATCTCAAATGCGTCTGTGTGGCCGTCAATATAGGCATTTTGAGGGTGTCCATATTCTTTAAAATCCGCTTCAAGAGCTTTTTGATAACTATCCGCGCGGTTTGGAGTCACCGTCTCAAACCCTGTGCGCTTATGACGGTAAAAGGCTGTCCCAGCATTTTCTGGGCCTTGAATATAATGCAAGAGAGCAAAAAGCTCTCCTTCCTGCGCGTCGTAATGCGGGATGCGTTGCAAGGGATGCAGTGTGTCTGCGGGTTGAGAGACAAGGGCATACGCGCAGCTTTCAACTCTCAGACCTTGTCGAAAATCAAAGACATTTTGGATGATGTCTAAAAGGATTTGGCTGCTCGGCGCGATGTAATTCATATTTCCTGCCGCCTGTACCCCCGGATAAAACCCACCTTGCGAAGTAAATTGCGCAGAGCGCCCCATTTGGCGTATGGCTTCAAAATCTTCGATGAAATTATCAATCACGACGACCTTTTCAGACTGAGTGCCATATGTTTTCACATCATAGCTAGGTTTCAAATTTTGCATTGAGGTCTCATTATATTATATTTTTTGCATGTTATATTTTGTGGGAATGGCTGTGATGGGGCAAATTATGCGCGGCAGTTATCTTTTATATATTGCCAATGCAGAGGCATAACGTCTGCGGCTTGTTTCGTTGCGTCAAATATATGCATAAGCCTGCGCTCGACTTCTTTTGAGTCCACGGTGTTGGTGATAGGGTGATAACCTTGAGCGTCCAATTTTTGGCCAAAAAATACAGCTAACCAGCTTGTTTCATTGAATAATTCATCATTATCTCTGAAAATTCGTCCATTAGTGCGATATAAATCCATTTTTGTTTGAAGGAATTCAGGTATCTCCATCGTGCGGCAATAATCCCAAAATGGCGAATCGTTACGCTTTGTAAGATGGTAGTGCAAAATCAGAAAATCACGTGTGCGCTCATATTCAATCAAGGTTGAGCGGTTAAAATGATCGACTTCCGCTGGCTCGATGCCTTTATAAGGAAAGAGTGTCATTAAGCGTGCCAAGCCAGATTGAATCAGGTGGATTGATGTGGATTCCAGCGGCTCCATGAAGCCAGCGGCAAGGCCGAAGGATACGACATTCTTGTCCCAGAATTTTTTTCTGTGTCCAGTTGTAAACTTTATGTGCCGCGGCTCTGCAATCGGCTCACCATCGAGATTGTCGATTAAGATCTGTGTGGCTTCATCTTCAGACATATATTGACTGCAATAGACATGCCCATTGCCGACGCGGTGTTGCAAAGGAATACGCCATTGCCAACCAGCTTTATGCGCCGTGGCACGCGTGTAAGGGATAGGCTCGCCAACACTTTCGCATGGGATAGCGACAGCTCGGTCGCAAGGTAGCCATTTTGACCAATCTGTATAGCCTGCTTTAAGGGTCTTTTCTATAAGAAGGCCTTTAAAACCCGAGCAATCAATAAAGAGATCACCTTCGATGTTTTGCCCGTTTTCAAGTGTGACGGATTCGACAAAGCCTGTTTCGCTATTTTGATGTGCCTCTACAACTTTGCCTTCAATCCGCTTCGTGCCATGATGTTCAGAAAACTCCCGCAGATATTTGGCATATAAAACAGCATCAAATTGAAAGGCATAAACAATCCGCTCTAGGACAGAGCGCTGCGCGCGAATAGGGCGCATGAATTTATCTTTTTTTGCGGCGGCGGATTGAATACAGAAATCTTCAATATCAAGTTGGGCTTGCCCTCGCGCTTTCCTGCGAGCGTTTTCTTTGAGGACGAAATGGTGAAAGGCAACCCCTTCCATATCAATGCCATAAGACCCGAACGGGTGGATATAGCTATCTCCGATCTGGCTCCAATTTACAAATTCAATGCCGAGTTTAAAAGTCGCATTGGTTTTTTTAACAAAGTCATTTTCATCTAAACCGAGCATAGAATTAAAAGTTAGAATTTGCGGAATTGTCGCTTCGCCAACACTAATCGTGCCTATGGCTTCGGACTCGATAAGTGTGATATTGGCATATCCGTTTTTCAGGATACGGGAGAGGGTTGCTGCGCTCATCCATCCCGCTGTACCTCCGCCAATAATAATAATGTTTTTTATGCGTTTTTCTGACATTATTAAAATCTTCCAGTAAAATTAAGCGTCGTAAAGTGTCAAGGTGAAGCCAAAATAGAAAATTCGGTTTCATGCGTTTGTAAAGGCTTCAAAAAAAGTCTGGCTATGGATTGCGTAAAGGTCGTCTTTTATCAAGCCTTAAAATGACACGGTGAAAGTAAACTGTGAATAATGTCACGGCAATAGTGAGTTGCATGTGCCGCCGATGATAAGGTTTTGTCATATCATTTAATCTGTAAATCATGCTGCTATAAAGCGTTATTATAGAGCATAATCTATGATAGGTTCTCATTCGGATGGGGTATCTAAAACAGAATCCTTCAAATGGAAATTTACGAATTTTTAGTGTTGCTATTTTGCAAGGGTTTATAATTTTATTCACGTAAATTTGTCGGTGTAAAAAATAATATATAAAAATCAATATCTTATGCGTTACCGGCTTACTGATAAAAAAACGTATGTGCTGATTGACAAAATTCTTGTCCCGTAAGAGAATAAGAAATGACAACGATGTCAGATTATAAAATGATTGCAGAATAATTAGGGGATCTAAAACATAGCAATTTGTAGGATGAGTGCGCGGCACTTTATCTATGTAATTCGGGATTACTATGTTTGGGCGAAACTAAAATAATAATGGGAGTTCTGAAAATGGCGAGACCTAGCGAACGGCTTTGGCATGAAATTAAAGATAAGAATAAAAAAATATTATTGATGGGCGGGACGGCGCTGATGGTCATCGCGGCCGCAAGTCCAGCATATGCGCAGCAAGTCGAAGACCAAAATACGCAAACTGAAATTTCTGATGATGATGAAGTTATTGCATTTGGTATTCGGAGCAGTATCAAAAGTGCGCAAGACTTAAAGCAAAATGCCGACACATTTCTAGATGCGATTACAGCCGAAGACATCGGGGCTTTATCAGATAGGTCTGTCGCAGAAGCTTTGCAGCGCGTACCTGGCGTATCCATTTCAAATTTCGCAGGACCCAATGACCCTGATCATTTCTCGATTGAGGGCAGCGGCGTTGTTATTCGGGGATTGTCTTTAACACGAAGTGAATTGAATGGCCGCGATATTTTCACAACAGGACTTGGCCGATCAATCGACTTTCAAGACTTCCCGTCTGAGCTTGTTAGCGCCATCGAAGTGTATAAGAACAATTCTGCGGACCAAATTGAAGGCGGTTTGTCGGGTACAGTGAATCTTGTCACACGCAAGCCTTTCGATTCTCCTGGCCGTGTGATTGCGGGTGGTATCGAAGCTAATTACTCAGATTTACAAGACCAACAATTTGTGACACCCGGCGGGTCGCTTTTATTGAGTGACCGTTGGTCTACGAAATATGGTGAGTTTGGCGCATTGGTAAGTGGCTCATTTTCTCGGATTGTCAGTGAGTCAAATGGCTCGCAAGTGGCTGTGGCAGCTTTCTCACCTCAGGGGCCCGTTCAAGATGGTATTATCGATGGTGTATTTGGTGGTGTGCTGCCCAATAACATCCCAAATAGTGATTTCCAGATTGTAGGCGGCGGCGTTAGAAGCGAAGAACGCGAACGTGAGCGTTATGGCTTTAACGCCTCTTTGCAGTGGGAAAGCCCCGATGAGCGTACTGTTGCAACGGCAGAGTTTTTACGCACGGATGCGACATTGTCATGGTCTGAAAATGTGATTGAGTTGCAACGCGATGCATTTGCTCGGGATAATAACCCGGGAGGAACGGGCGGTAATGCTGTGGCGATTGATGCTGCTGGCGCTGTATTTAACGTCAATGGCGGGCCTGGGCCGAATATCCAGATACCAACCGGCGGAACATTTTTAGAGCTTGACGAAAATGGTCAATTCCAAGCTGGCGTTATTACAACAGCAAATTCAGGTTGGCGCGGTACGGCTCCGCAAGCGCCGGGTTCATGCCCAGGCTTTGATTGTGGACAGCCTGGCAATGTGTTTAATACCCTCATTCAAGCCACACCTCTTTTGACGAATAATCGCGGCAGAGATGAGGATTCGGATGTTTCTAACTATACATTCAATGTTAAGCATGAGTTCTCGGATAGATTCCGCGGTGACTTCGATGCGCAATATATCCGCTCAAATAATGAAGTGTTTGACGGAGCGGCTGGTTTTACAGTCTTTGCCAATTCATTCTTGAATTTGAATGATGGCGGTGTACCTGATGTGCAATTTTTGCCAGGTGCAAATGTTCAGCTAGGCGTTACAAATATCCTGCCAGATTCTCAGGGGAATTTAACACCAGAGCAGCAGGCTGATGTGAATGCATTTTTCACAAATCCAGATAATTTCTTCTTTAGAAGTACTCTAAGATTTATCGAAGATTCCGATACGGATGAAGTCGCGCTTGCCTCTAACTTTGAATATGATGTTGATAATGAATGGATAACTGGCATCAAATTTGGCGGGCGTTATGCCGATAGAGATCAGCTTGCCAGAGCCACGGTTTTTGATTTTAGTTTTGTCAATGAAATTTTTGATGGTAGTACTCCGTTCTCAATTTCTGATCTGGCGAATTTAACCAATGATCCAAATAGTGCGGCTTTTGGCTTAGGGGCTGGAAACCTTGTTGAGACCTTTGATTTCAGAGGGCTCCAACGCGGTAATGTACCTAATCCGGGGGCATTTTTGTTTGCAGGTGATTTTTTCAGGTCAAATGGTAGTGTAGCCGGGTCTCCGCTACAGGCTGTTATTAATGAATTTAACAATCCTGGTCTTGGTAATGTATTTAATACTTTGGCTAATCGTAACTTCGCTGACGATGGGGTGAATGACATTATTCCCGGAACGCCGTTCAGGGAAGCCGAGGTAACGGATACTTCCGAAGAAATTTTCTCAGCTTACGCGCTTGCAAAATTTGAAAAGGGGCCGATTAACGGAAATATTGGTGTCAGATGGGTGCGTACAAATGTGACAACAACGGGTAACCAAGTGCAAGGCTTCCTTGTGCCTGTCACACAAGCCAATATTGATAGTGGCCAAGCGGCCGCGGATGCGGTGATTGGTACGCCGCTTGCGTGTCAAGATCCTGCAGGCCTACCAGATGATATTGATCTTGGTAATACTCAGGCGGGCCAAGCGTCTGCATTGTGCTCTCTGTCTATCGCCGAGCAGCAAGATGTTGTCACATTCTTGGATGGTAGCGTGCAGCCACTTACCACAACGAATGTCTCTAATCTTTTCTTGCCGAGCTTTAATGTGAAATATGATCTGGGGGACGGTAAACTCTTTAGATTTGCTGCATCACGCACAATCTTTAGGCCTGATTTCGGTCTTTTCAGAAACAATCAATTTGTCAATCAAGATGATGACAATACGGGGGCGTTCCGCATCCGCGCCGATGGTGGTAATGCTTTCTTATCGCCAGTGTCATCTGTGAACCTTGATGGCTCATTTGAGTGGTATTTCTCTGATGCGGGTTCAGTAACGGCCTCTGCATTTTGGAAAAGACTGTCAAATGTTATTCAGCAAGGCGAAACTGTTGGGCCGCCTCTATCGGCGAATGGCATTACATTCGCAGATACAGAAATTATTGGCCCAGCAAATGTTGCATCTGGTAATATTCGTGGATTTGAACTGGCTTATCGTCAATTCTATGATTTCTTACCGGGGCCGTTAAGAAATATCGGATTTGAAGGCACATATACTTTCGTAGATCAAAGTGCTATCCCGACAAATGCGCCGATTGCGAATGCGCCGGGCGGGGATGGCTTCTTTAATGATGCGGATGATATTTTTGGCGGAAATGCGGCCAATGCCTTTACAATTACAAATCTTGAAGGGTTATCGCGTCATACAATTAATGCGACAGCTATCTATGAAAATGAGACTTTGTCAGCGCGTTTAGCTTATAATTGGCGCTCTCGTTTCTTGCTCACCCAGCGTGATGTTGGCTCACCATTCCCGGCTTTGCCTGTGTTTAATGAAAGCCAAGGCTCATTGGATGGATCTATTTTTATAAATGTGACGGACAATGTTAAAGTGGGTATTCAGGCGGTTAATCTAACCAATCGTGTCATTGAAACATCTCAGCAAATTAATGAAGCTGGCGATGTTGCCCCGCGTTCATTCTTTACGAATGATCGACGCTTTGCCGCGGCGTTACGCTTTAACTTCTAACGCTGAAGGCTATGAATTGAAGGGGTTTGGTGAAATATCAAACCTCTCTCTTTTTAGGGTTTTGAAATAACAGAGACCGCCTTTTAATAATATAACCGCCACTCTGTTTGGCGGTTTTTTTATCCTCTAAATTATAAGGGAGCGAGACAATGTGGCTTATGTCTTTTTTATTGCAGGGGTTACGTTTTGACCTCTTACGCGGCATTGGGCGTGCGAAGTCCTAAGCTAGAAAATTGGTGAATCAGACTTTCATAGCGGCCAGGCTTGGTGGTCAATAGACATCAGGACGTGGATATGAAATGTTAAGACTGATGAAACAGGTACGATCATATGCAGGCGGGTCTGAAACCTTGACTGTTATGAGAGCGTAAATATAATTTGACAACGATGTCATATTAGGTATCAAAGTTATAAAAGCATATTAAGAAGAAGAGACCGCATGTTTGAAGGACAACGTGTAAAATTTGGTATGGTCGGCGGAGGCCAAGGGGCCTTTATTGGAGATGTTCATCGTTTGGCGGCTCGGCTAGATGATAAGTTAGAGCTTGTCTGCGGTGTGTTCTCGCGTGATTTGGAAAATTCGCGCGCAACCGGACAATTACTCGGTCTGGACCCAAAGCGTGTCTACGCAGATTATGAGACAATGATGCGAGAAGAGGCCGCGCGCGCCGAAAATGACCGTATGGAATTTGTGTCGATCGTGACACCAAATCATCTCCACTATCCTGTTGCTAAGGCGGCTCTGCTTGGCGGCTTTCATGTTTTAAGTGATAAACCTGCGACCAAAGATTTAGAGCAAGCGGCGAGTCTTCGGGATATTGTAAAATCAACGCGGCGGATATTTGCCCTTACACATACATATCTTGGCTACCCATTAATTACCCATGCGCGTGATTTAATTTCAAAGGGTGAATTGGGCGATATTCGAAAGGTTTTTGTCGAGTATCTCCAAGGGTGGCTCGCCAAAGATGTCAAGAATAAGCAAGCTGCATGGCGTATGGACCCTGAACGCTCTGGCAAATCTGGTTGTATGGCAGATATTGGGACACATGCGCATAACCTTGCCGAATATGTCACCGCGGCGCGTATGACGCATGTGGCGGCTGATTTAAATATCTTTGGACAAGGCCGCCAGCTTGATGATGATGGCTCTGCTTTATTTCGAATGGATGGTGATATTAAAGGTGTTTTGTCCGCGTCTCAGATTTGTACAGGATGTGAGAATGGGTTAAGTATCCGTGTCTTTGGAACGGAAGGCGGGCTCGAGTGGTCACATGAAAACCCGAACCGTATGATGCGTTATTATCATGACCGTCCTGTTGAGATTCTGACAGCAGCGCAGTCTTATCTACCAGATAATATTTCAGGGCGGTATCGTGTGCCTGCGGGGCATCCAGAAGGATATATCGAAGCTTTTGCGAATATATATCTCGAATTTGCAGAGGCCATCCGACAGGAAAAGGGGCTAAGCGCCTCTATTGATAATGCGGTACGCGGTATGGCCTTTATCGAGGCTTTAATTACGAGCCAAAATAATGGATCTGCATGGACGGAAATTGCATCATGAAAACAATTAAAGGCCCCGGAATTTTTCTCGCGCAATTTATGGGGGATGCGCCATTTGATACATTAGAAAATGCCTGCCGCTGGATGGCCAAGGCGGGTTATAAGGGCGTGCAAATACCAACGGATAACCCGCTCTGTATTGACCTGAAAACTGCAGCTGAAAGCCAGACCTATTGCGATGATTATAAAGGCAAGATAGCTGAGTATGGTTTGGAAATCACAGAGCTTTCAACGCATATTCAAGGGCAATTAGTTGCGGTGCATCCAGCTTATGACACGGCCTTTGATGCCTTCGCGCCAGAGCATTTGCATGGCAAACCCGATGAGCGTCAACGCTGGGCAGTTGAGCAGGTGAAATTCGCTGCCAAAGCGTCCGAGCGTATGGGGCTTGCCAATAGTGTGAGCTTCCCGGGCGCGCTGGTCTGGCCCTTTATGTATCCATGGCCGCAACGGCCCGCTGGATTGGTTGAAGAAGGTTTTAAAGAACTGGCACGGCGCTGGCGGCCTATTCTGGATCATTATGAAGATTGCGGCGTGAATATTTGTTATGAAATTCATCCGGGTGAAGATATTCATGATGGTGTTACCTTTGAGAGATTTTTAGCGGAAGTTGATGGGCATGCGCGGTGTAATATACTTTACGACCCGAGCCATTTTATACTTCAACAACTCGATTATCTGGCGTTTATTGACCATTATCATGACCGTATAAAAATGTTCCACGTTAAAGATGCTGAGTTCCTGCCCAATGGTAAATCGGGGGTGTATGGCGGGTATCAAGGCTGGGTGGAAAGACCGGGGCGCTTCCGCTCGCTCGGGGATGGACAAATTGATTTTAAAGGCATTTTCTCCAAATTAACCGCCTATGATTTTGATGGATGGGCGGTTGTCGAATGGGAATGTGCTTTGAAACATAACCAAGACGGGGCGCGCGAAGGGGCGAAATTTGTAAGCGATCATATTATCCGTGTCACCGATAAGGCGTTTGATGATTTTGCGGGCGGCAAGGCGGATGCTGAAACGAATAGAAAAATGCTAGGGTTAAGTTAGCCAAGGGGGCTGTCATATGACAGGTAAAATTCGAATTAAATTATCTATCATGATGTTCCTTATGTATTTTATATGGGGGGCATGGTGGGTCACATTGGGCGCTTATATGAGCGCGCTTAATTTTGGCGATATTATCGGCAGGACTTACGCGACCCAAGGCGTTGCTGCGATCGTGTCCCCTCTATTTGTCGGTATGATTGCTGATAGGTATTTTTCGGCGCAAAAAGTTATGGGTATATTGCATCTTTTAGGGGCTGCATTTTTATTTTATATTTCCACCATTACTGGCAATAAGACGCTCTTTTACTTTGCGACATTGGGCTACATGCTAACTTTTATGCCGACCTTGGCCTTATCTAATGCCATCGCATTTGGAGCTATGACGGATACGGTAAAAGAGTTTCCTGGCATTCGGGTGTTAGGGACAGTCGGCTGGATTGTTGCAGGGTTAAGTCTTAGCTTTATTATCTCAAAGCTTGTTTTACCAACTGGCGCGAGTTTAACGATTGAGCAAACAAACTGGCCAATCCGTTTGGCGGCAGTTGCGGCGATTATTTTAGGCATGTTTTCTTTTACTTTGCCCGATACGCCCCCAGCTCTGCGCGGGAAGGCATTGCCGGGCATATCAGCTTTGCTTGGGCTGGATATATTTAAACATGTAAAATCAAATGCCTTTTGGGTCTTTATCTTTGCTTCTTTATTGGTGTGTATCCCGCTGACATTTTATTACAGCTATACCAACACCTTCCTTGTAGAAAAAGGCACATCACATGCTGTCGCGCTTCAATCTCTCGGGCAAATGTCAGAGATTGCTTTCATGCTTTTATTGCCATTTTTCTTAGTCAGGTTTGGATTTAAATATGTCTTGCTAATTGGCATGTTGTGCTGGGCTTTACGCTATGTCCTCTTTGCATTTGGTTATGCGGGCGCAGATATTATTATGGTCATGGCGATTGGCGGTATTATCATTCACGGTTTGTGTTATGATTTATTCTTTGTCGCAGGGCAGATATATATTGATAAATCCATGCCCGCACAAACCCGCGCACGGGCGCAATCTTTCTTAACTCTTGTGACATTGGGCATAGGCTCTTTGGTGGGCGGAGAACTCGCAAATGCGATTGTTAATGCCAATACAAATGGCGGCGAGATTGATTGGAAAACGGTTTGGTTAATTCCAGCTGTTCTGGCGGTTGTGATAGCGGTCGGGTTTGCTCTGACATTCCATGAAAAGAAAACCATGAAATTAGGAGGCGCGCATGACACATAAGCTCACAGTTTCGCGCCGTGATGGACTTAAAGGCTTGCTAGCTATTTCAGCTATGGGGGCTTTGGCGGCCTGCCAACAACGACAAAATTCTGGTGAAACGGGAAAAGCGGCGCAAGCACAGCTAAAATATGCAGCCAAAGGCGCTTTTTTCGGCGCACACGAACTCGCTGTCCTATCAGCTATAGCGCAAACAATTATCCCGCAAACAGAGACGGGCGGAGCGATTGAAGCGGGCGTGCCTGACGATATACAAGACCTTGTGTCTGTATGGGGTGATGATAATTATCGTCTTTATTGGCGCGAAGGTTTGGCGTCTGTTGCCGCAGATTTGCGCGGCATAGGCGGGCAAGATTTTGAAACATTATCAACGGCGCAACGGCTTAATACACTCAAAAAATATGATGCTCAAATTTATGCCAATCTAGCGGATCATCAGTTTTATCATGATATGAAAAGCACGGTTGGCACGGCTTACTATATGTCGGAATTAGGCGCGACGGAAGAGCTACATTATGAGCCTGTTCCCGGTGACTTTCGAGGCGATGTTTTATTTTCTGAAATTGGTAAAGCGTGGGCGACGTAATGTTTGACTTTGATGCAATTATTGTAGGCTCGGGCATGTCTGGGGGGTGGGTTGCCAAAGAGCTAGCCGAGCGCGGTTTGAAAGTTGCTGTCATAGAGCGCGGCCGTGATATTGACCCTGTGGAAGATTATAAAGATTGGGTAGACCCATGGGATACACCCCATCTGGACCGTAAAACACAAGAAGATCTTGAGAAACATCCGAAACAGTCAGAGGTCTATGCTTTTAATCAAAATACAAAACAATATTGGGTCGATGACCGAGAGGAACCTTATATTGTGCCAGACGGACAAGCCTTTGATTGGCGGCGCGGTTATCATAAAGGCGGGAAATCTATTATGTGGGGCCGTCAGAGCTACCGCATGTCCGAAATAGATTTTAATGCTAATAAAAAAGATAAGGTCGCGATTGATTGGCCTGTGCGCTATAATGATATTGCCCCGTGGTATGATTACGTTGAGCGTTTTGCAGGTATTTCTGGGTCAAAAGAGAATATAGATATTCTACCTGACGGAGTTTTTCAGCCAGCTCATGAGCTGACGACGGCCGAAAAACTTTTCAAAAAAACGGTTGAGACAACTTTCCCAACTCGCAAGGTGATTCCGGGGCGATCTGCAAATTTAACAGAGCCAACAGAGGAGCAATTAGCGCTTGGACGCGGTAAATGCCAAAGCCGATCTCTATGTGAGCGCGGCTGTAGTTTCGGGGCGTATTTTAGTTCTGTTGCCGCAACTTTGCCCGCTGCAAAACGCACCGGGAATATGACTTTAATAACCGATACGATGGTTCAAAAGTTAGATTATGATCCAGAGACAAAAAAAATATCTGGTGTTAAAACTTTAAATGTAAAGACAAAAGAGAGAAAAGTTTATACGGCGCGAATTGTATTTCTAAATGCAGGAACAATTCCGACAACTATGATTTTGCAAAATTCAGCCACAGAAACATTTCAAACGGGATTGGCCAATTCTTCGGGGCAGTTGGGCCGTAATTTAATGGATCATCTTTACGGTTCTCGCGGCGGCGGAATTATACCGGGAATGCTCGATAAATATCATTCTGGTCGCCGACCCAATGGATTTTACATTCCGCGCTTTAGAAATAATACAGAAGACGGGTCAGATTTTTTACGAGGCTACGGTTATCAAGGGCGCGCTTATCGGGCAAATTGGCGAACGAAAGTGGGCAATGCTGGCATAGGAAAGGATTATAAATCTGCTATGCGCATACCTGGGCCTTGGGCAATCTCCATGGTTTCAGCAGGAGAGATGCTGCCTGATTTTAGAAATAATATAAGTTTACATGCGACGAAAACAGATAAATGGGGGATGCCAATTCCTGTTATTGATGCCAAACTTCGTGAGAATGAATTAAAGCTTATGGGACAAGCTGCGCGCGATACGAAGGCCATGTTACTAGCCGTTGGCGCGCAAATTACATCTTTGCAAAAGCCAGAGGATGCAGCGAGTATTATCGTTGGTGACGGTATTCATGAAATGGGGACTGCGCGTATGGGGCGTGATCCGTCTAGCTCGGTTCTTAATCAGTATAATCAAAGTTGGGATGTGCCGAATTTGTTTATTTCAGATGGATCATTCATGACCTCTTCGGGGTGTCAAAATCCGTCACTGAGTTATATGGCATTTTCTGCCCGAGCGGCGCATCATGCCGCTGATTTATTAGAACAAGGGGCGCTCTAATGTTTTCAAGACGTGACTTTTTAACGACTGCGACTGCCAGCAGCTTGATTGCGGCCACGGGCTGTTTTAATGCGCCGCAGAGCATTGCGCAGAATAAAATTACGAAAATTGGCCTTCAAACATATACATTGCGCGAT
This sequence comes from uncultured Caulobacterales bacterium, assembly GCA_937929915.1. Classification (GTDB taxonomy): domain Bacteria; phylum Pseudomonadota; class Alphaproteobacteria; order Caulobacterales; family Maricaulaceae; genus Litorimonas. Next base: position 60,936 of record CALFUN010000008.1, read on the forward strand.
GTTTTTGAAACAGACCCAATGGGGACGTTGAAAATGATCAAAGCTGCTGGCTATGATTATGTTGAGCTAAATAGCAGAAATTTTGCCGAAAGATCTGCTGCGGTGCTTCGCGGGATGTTAGATGAAGCTGGCTTGCCAGCTCCTGTGACGCATATATCGCTTGATATGATTAAAGGGGATTTATCGGGCTTGATTCAAACGGCGCAAATATTGGACATCGAATATTTAGTTGTCCCTTATATTGGCGAAGATATGCGAACGCTTGAACATTGGAAGGCTCACGCGAAAATTATGAACGCAGCGGGCGAAGCTTTGCGGGATAAAGGCTTTAAGCTTGCTTACCATAATCATCAATTTGAATTTGAAGATCTAGGCGGCGGTACGGTAGCTATGGATATTCTTTTGAATGAGTGCAAAGAAGACAACTTGATCTTTGAACTGGATATGTTTTGGGCCGTGTTAGGTAATGCGGATATTCCAGCTTTATTTAAAGCCAATCCAGGGCGGTTTAAGCTTTGCCATATTAAAGATATGGGGCCAAATAAAGCTGATTTCATAGATGGAAATTATGAAGACATTTCTTCAAAATTAATGAAAAATGTTGGCGATGGTATTTTGCCTTTTGAAACATTTTTCGCTTTAAATGATGTATCGGGTATGACGTATTTCATAGCCGAGCATGACGCTATTCCTAAGCCGTATGCGGCTTCATTATCGCAAAGCTATAATGCGATTAAAGCGATGCGATTCTAACATAGCCTCGCATAGACGTTGTCTTATTTTTTAAGATTAGGCCCTGTCGATGACCGAATGATGGTTTCATAATCCATCAAGACTGTACGAGGTTTATCTATACCGCGCGTGCCAATCTGAGAGATCAGTATTTCAGCGGCTTGTTCGCCAAATGCAATACGCGGCTGCCGGATTGTGGTGAGGGGGGGCCAAATTTTTTCGGCAAGTTCGGAATCATCAAACCCTATGATAGAGATGTCCTCGGGAATACGCAGATTATTTTTATGGGCGGTCACAACAACGCCTGCGGCCATATCATCATTTGCGGCAAAAACAGCGCTAGGCCGATTTTTGAGGTGCGTGATTTTTTCACCTGCGGCCATACCGCTGGCAAAATCAAAGGCCCCTGAGAAAACGATATTTGGGTCAAAGGCGATGCCAGATTCTGCAAGGGCTTGTTGATAGCCTCTAAACCTTTCATGTGTGGCATTTTGATTTTCTAAGCCGCGAATAAATGCAATATGCGTATGCCCCGCGTCAATTAAATGCTGCGTTGCATCGCGCGCAGCAGAGCAATCGTCAATTTTAACGGTTGTATTATCATCCTCAATATCATTCGGGCCGACACGCAGGATGGGAATCTTTAACGCATTGAAATAAGTATTGACGGCTTCGTTATTGGCGTAAGGCGGAATTAAAATAACACCATCGGGTCTTTTTTGCGACACAAGCTGTTCGCACCAAGCCTTTAAATCTTTTTTATTTTCAGAAATGCTAGGGTCTAAAAATGTCCAATGTAGCGTATATCCATGGCGCTGACTGGCGGTTAAAGCTCCCGATTGGATGGCGTAAATAAAGTTACTTCTAGTGTTATGGACGATAAGATGAATGGTGTAGGTGCGGCTACTACGTAGGTTGCGCGCAGATGCGCTGGGAACATATCCAAGGTCTTTGACAGCCTTAAGGACACGCTCACGTAATTTGTCTTGAACATGAGGTTCATTATTGAGGACGCGAGAGACAGTTTTGATGGACACGCTCGCATGATTGGCAACGTCGATCATTTTAACCATGTGATGTATCCCTGTTTTCAAGTTGCCTTATAATTTTAGAATGTTCATGTCGCCCTAGAGGTAAGCATAAGATAGGAATGACTGTTAGGGCTAGGAAAAATGCGGGGCAAATGGCTAAAAAGAGCGTAATTTTTTCGCTATTGGCAACAAAATTGACATTATCAGATATACCGATATGTGAGAGCATCAAGCCGACAAAGACCCCCATAATGCCGCCAGATAGTTTTTGCGTTACAAGAACAGATCCAAAAACACCTGCTTCTGACCTATAGCCGCTTTGCATTTGTCCAAATTCAACGCAATCTGGTATAAAAGCCCAAAAGATAACGGCATAAGCTCCGCTACAGGCGCCAAATAAGGTGATTTGTATGGGGATGCCGTAAATGGCGGTGGTCGAGAATATGAAAAAATGCACGGCGGTTAGGACGTGGATGATTGTGACCAATATCCAGACCTTCTTGCGGCCAAGTAAATGAATAATATATGTCCAAAAAGGCACTAAGATTAGGGTCGCTATCGCATACACTGTCAAGACAACTTCTTTAGAGGCTAAAGATTCTTGTTGGGAGTCTATGTAAAATACCAATGATAGTCCTAAACATGTACTCGCCGCGGAATTAAATAAAACAACGATAAGCAACATTTGAAGCGGGCGGTTGGATTTTACATTTTGCAACATACCCGACCATACTTTTTTATGCTGAATTGTTTTTTCAGGTAATGGAATCTCTTTGGTCAAGGCAAAGCATAATAATATAGCAAGCGTTGCCGCAACACTGCCAATAGCAGCAGCATATTGGAAGGCTATGGCTTCTGAGCCTGCCATAATTGTGAATTTTTCAACAAGCGGCGGCAAGAACATGGACACCATGAGCAAGCCTAGAAATGCACAAAACATACGCGCACCTGAAAAATCCGCGCGTTCAATACTGTCATAGCTAAGGCGCGATGCCATTGTCGCATAGGGTATGGCGACAAGCGTATATGTTGTACGAAAGATGAGACATATTACAATTAATATTGCGATTAAACTTATACCCTCAAATGGCGGCACCCAAAATAGCAAAATAAATGCCGCGCCTAATACCGCGCAGCCATAAAGCAGAAATGGACGATAGGTACCAAAACGTGTGTTTACGCGCTCGGATATTGAAGCCATGATCGGATCAGATAAGGCATCCCATGTCATGCCGATAAAAAACAAAATACCAGCAATGGCTGGGTCAAGTCCAACAACCGTTGTGTACCAGTAGACTAAATATAAAGATAAAGTTTTCCAGTAAATGTTCAGGCCAAAGTCGCCAATACCATACCCGAATAATTTTTTAAATTTATCCAAAACGTCCCCTGACTCGCTCTGATCTTTGTTTAAAGAAACTTATATAAAAGCAAAGATAATAATAAGCCTGTTAGGGATATGAGGCTTGTCATGACTGTCCAGCTTTGGAGTGTTTGTTTTTCTGTCAGATGAAATAATCGGCTAACGAGCCAGAACCCTGAATCATTGACATGCGATGCGCCCGTTGCGCCCGCTGCAATGGCTGTTGTTATGAGCGCAAGCTGCCAGCCGCTTAATGAAAACTCTATGAGAATCGGTGCAATCAATCCTGCTGCCGTAATCATGGCAACGGTCGCGCTACCTTGGACAACACGAATGAGTAAAGCAAGAAGATAAGCCAGCAAGATAGGCGTTAAGCCCCATGCCAGTAAGCTTTCTGCCATTTGCGCCCCTGCGCCCGTATTGACAAGGACTTGTTTGAAAGCGCCGCCCGCGCCTGTGACTAAAATCACAACGGCTGTGGGTTCAAAAGCTCCAGCTAAAGCTGTTTTGAACTGATTTTTGTCCGCTTCCGTTTTAAAATTTACACAAAACCAGCTTGTGAGACAGGCAAGGATGAGGGCCGAAAAAGGATGGCCTATAATGTCTAGAGTTGTACGCAGGCCGCCTTCGGGTAAAAGTAATTTCCCAACGGTCGCAGCCATGATTAAAATAAGAGGAAATATCATCAAGCCAAGTGCCCGTGCAAAACTCACGCTTGGCGTTTGAGTATCAGATATTTCAAGCTGCGGCATGACATGTGTAGAGACGGGCAGGCGGTTTGTTTTATCAAGCCAGAGTGTGAGAACAGGCCCAGAGATAATCAGACACCCAATACTTATTATTATGCCAATTAAAATCACTTGACCTAAATTTGCGCCAATCAGTTCTGCAATAGCTATCGGCCCGGGTGTTGGCGGGATAAAGGCGTGACCGATTGCAAGTCCTGCGCAAAGCGGCAAACCAAAAAATAAAGGAGCTTTACCAGCTTTACGAGCGAGTTTCATTATGAATGGAAGTAAGATAATCAAGGCGACATCAAAGAAAACGGGAATGGCAGCGATTAACCCCATAAACCCTGCTGCCATTGACCGATTAGTATCTGTTTTAATTCCGCTAAGACGCAGAGCCAAGATTTCTAAATAGCCGCTTTTTTCCATAATTGCGCCAAATAATGCGCCAAGGCCAATAACAGGCGCGATAAATCCAAGCGTTCCGCCCATGCCGGATTGGACAGTGGAGAAAGCTGTTTCTGGCGTCATACCCGCGAGAAGAGCTGTTAAAATTGCGCAGCCTAATAATGTTACAAAGGCATTGGCTCGCCACCGTAAGATTAAAATAATCAACAGTAAAAACCCAAAAAGGGACGCAAAAACGGCTTGATTATTTAAAATTAAATCCATGCGATTGCTCTTATTTTTAGACGAAAAACTTTGTATTTATGTGTGGTTATACAAATATATTTGGGTCAATTCGTATATGCAGTGAAGGTTTTAAGCGGGGCCAGTAGAAGGGTTGTTTATAGGATAAGCTTATACAATATAGCTGAATTTAGGCTTATATTTCATGATTATAAGAAAATATGTCCTACGTTGTCAATTCTTAGGAGTATTATGTAATTAAGATGTTGGGCCAAGTAGCTTGGGCTGTAAAGCTGTCATAATATGAGCTATTATATCTTGCTTTGATTGTACGGCGTCAACGCCAATGCCGTCACTGGGCGGACACCAGGCGGCAAATTGACTGGCCATTAATTCAGGCGGCATGAAGTGTTCGCGTGATTTTGCCCGTTTTAAAGCTATGTCTAAAGGTAAATCTAACTTTATCCATGTAATCGGGGCTTTGCAGCGCCGCCGTAATTCTGTTTGCACAAATTGTGTTAAGGCCGAGCATGATAATACAATATTGCCTACATTTGAATTATCTGGGTCAAATGCGTTAATGGCGTGTGCAAGATTATGAACCCAATCTACGCGATCTTTGTCGGTTAAAGGTATATTGGATGTCATTTTTTTTATATTATGATCGGAATGGTAATCATCACCTTCGAGAAATACGGCGTTTAATTCAGCGGCTAATAGGCGCCCAATCGTCGATTTTCCAGAGGCAGATACGCCGCAAATGATGAAGATATTTGACATGATGTATAACCGTAATGTTCACAGGCTTATATGGGACATAGGCGATACGGCCAAGCGTTACTTACTGATACAGGCTCACCGATATTTTGTGAAACAGCATAAATTTGCAATGTGAGCGTAAAGTTTGGCAATGATTTTTGGCGGCGAGCTTGTTATAACGATGTACGCGCCGTGATATGCCTTATAAATTTCACGCGACATATCTTTAATTACAATAATATCGGGCCAGAAATATGTATGTTAAAACAGAGTTAGATGGCAACTGCCTTGTGATTTACATAACGAACCCGCCCGTGAATGCGCTCAGTCAAGCTGTGCGGCAAGCTGTGGTTGATGTCTTTAAAACTGTTGAGACAAATCTCGATATAGAGGCTGTTATCTTAACAGGACAAGGGCGTTTCTTTAGCGCAGGCGCTGATATTAAAGAATTTGGCAAAGGCGATTTATTACCGAGCCTGCCAGATGTTTTAGATTATATTGAACGCTGCCGTTTACCCGTTATCGCCGCTTTGCCAGGGACGGCTTTGGGCGGAGGCTTAGAAGTGGCTTTAAGCTGTCGTTACCGATTATCGGTCGCCGCCGCGAAAGTCGGCCTGCCAGAAGTTAATCTTGGCCTCATCCCAGGGGCAGGGGGCACGCAGCGTCTGCCGCGCTTGATTGGTATGAAAAAAGGGGCTGAATTTGTTACGAGCGGTAAACCTGTTGGCGCCAAAGAAGCCTTAAAACTCGGGATTATTGATGAAATTGTTGAAACGGATCTTTTAGAGGCAGCCAAAGCTTTCGCGCGAAGCTTGATTGGTACAACGGCCCGGTCTCCTATTTCTAAAATGGGGCCGCCAGAAGATTGGGATAAAGCCGCATTTGACGCGTTAATGGCCAAAACAAAAGCCAAAGCCCGGGGACAAGTCTCACCTATCGCGGCATTAGAGGCGGTGGAAGCCGCATGTACTTTATCTTTTGAAGACGGCCTAAAAGCAGAACGCGAGATATTTAAAACTTGCTTGGAAAACCCGCAAAGGGCGGGACTTATACATGCGTTTTTTGCGCAGCGACAAGCTAAGAAAATCCCATTTCTTGAAGCAGCTGTACCTCAAGATGTGAAGTCTATTGGCATATTGGGCGCGGGCACAATGGGGAGCGGCATTGCTATTGCCTGCGCAAGCGCGGGCTATGATGTATTGTTATTTGATGCACATACAGATGCCTTAGATAAAGGCATCACCCGCATTCACGCAGCCTTCGACCATAATATCAAAACAGGCCGCATGAGCCAGCCAGCTGCGCACAGTGCAAAAGCTTGTGTCACCCCTATTTCTGATATGCAAGACCTTGCTGATGTTGATCTGGTTATTGAAGCGATTGTTGAAAAAATGGATGTCAAACGCGCTGTGTTTGAGCAACTTGACTCTATTTGTAAATCCGATGCGATATTGGCGTCCAATACGTCTTATTTAAATATAAATGAGATAGCTGCCGCGACGCGGCGGCCGGATCGTGTTTTGGGGATGCACTTTTTTAGTCCTGCAAACATTATGAAATTGCTCGAAGTTGTGCGCACAGAAAAAGCCAGTGCGCAAAGCTTGGCAACGGCCTTTGCTGTTGGGGCGAAATTAGGCAAGATTGCTGTTTTATCAGGTGTCTGCGATGGATTTATAGGGAACCGAATTTTAAAAACCTACCGCGCCGAAGCTGAATTTCTTTTAGAAGACGGCGCTTTACCGCAAGATATTGACCGTGTCATGCGCGAGTTTGGATTTGCTATGGGGCCATTTCAAGTCTCGGATTTAGCAGGGTTAGATATTGCTTGGCATAATCGCCGCAAAGAAGACAGCACGCGCGATCCCAATGCACGCTATGTGGATATAGCCGATAAACTATATGACTTAGGACGCTTTGGCCAAAAAACTCAAGCGGGATGGTATGATTATAAAACTGGCGACCGAACGGCTTATCCTTCGCCATTGGTGGATGATCTTGTGATTGCGGCATCACAGGCTAAAAATATAACCCGCCGTGATATATCTGATACCGAAATTTTAAATCGTATCATGGAGGCTATGTTATCCGAAGGGCGGGCCATTTTGGATGAAGGGATTGCGCTTAAAGCCTCTGATATTGATTTGGTAATGATACATGGTTACGGCTTCCCGAAATATCGCGGCGGATTAATGTTTTATGGCGGCATCACTGATAAGTAATGGGTGTGATATTGACCGTCATCATTTAAATGGCAGCTATTTAAAAGGTATCGGTTTATGCTGCGCTAAATATCCGCGCAGGTTTTTGGCGTAATGTGGCAATGCCGACGCTCATGCCTCCAAGGGCCGAAACAGCTATAGCCAAGCCTATAATCCCAAAGCTTTCTTGCCATGGGAAATGCCACTGCGCTTCGAAAAGCTGTGTGACAATCGGATAAGCGCCTGCAATCCCAATCGCTGCGCCAATGATAGCCCCCGCGCCGCCCGCAAAAGCAAACTCCGCCCCGTATAGTGCAAGGATGTTTTTGCGATCTGCACCAAAGACTTTTAATAAGGCAGATTCGGTTTGGCGTTTGCGAGCCATAGCGGCAAAAGCACCAAGCAAGACAAGCAAGCCAGCAATGGTTACAATGGCCGCTGCGGCATTGACTGCCGTTGCTATATTGCCAAATAAACGCGCGGCTGTTGCAAGTGCGGGCCGTGTTTGAAACACAACAACATCAGGCAAGGCATCGCCTATGGCTCTGATAATAGCCGCTTCATTGTCTGCTGGAGTTTTGGCAATGGCAACATGATATGGCCGTGCAGCTTCTAATGTACCTGGTGATAGGATGAAAGCTGTGTTGGATGATACGCCAAATGTTCCCCAATCTACGCGGCGCAATGATGTTATTTTGGCTGTAATGTCTCGGCCAAAAACACGAAATCCGATTGTATCGCCAGGGGTGACATTTAAGCCTTTTGCCACATCTATTTCTACAGAGACTTGTAAGTCGCCCGTATAATCTTGCGGCCACCATGTACCCTCTACCAAGTCGGTTTCGGGCGGTTTTTCAGATAGATATGTCAAGCTTGTCTCGCCTTGCACAACCCAGCGTTCTGACCGGGAAACTTTGTCTTTATCGATCGGGTTTGCGTTTAAAGAGATGACGCGGCCTTGCAAAAATGGTGCACGGCGAAAGGCATCAGGGTTATTAATATCAATCTGATGGGCGCTTATAAGGGTATCAAATTGTGCGATTTCAGAATTGGGAATTTGCGAAAATACGAGTGAGGGCGCATTGCTCGGGGCTGTCTGGCTGATTTGCCGAAGTAGATTCGTTTGAACAGATGTCACAAGGGTCAATAAGGCAAGACCTAAGCCCAGTGCAGGTACGATTGTCGGTGCAAGGGAGCCTGGCCCGCTAAGATTAGAGAGCGTTAATCGCCAAAAGCCTTTTGCCGTCTTAGCCAGACTTTGTGCCAATTTTCGGACTAAAAATGCGGCGAGTAAAAACACGCCCCATGCCAAAATCGCGCCGATGAGTAAGGCGGCTGTTAAGATAGTATTGGCGCTTGTCAATATTGCCAGTAGGGCTAGTAAAATGGCGGCACAAAAGGCGCTGGCTGTCTCTATAAAGGGCGTTTTTGTTTTAGCGCGCTGCGTTAATTGACGAAATAATGCAGCCGGCCGCGTTGCGCGCGCGCGGCCAATCGCGGGCAGAGCAAATATAGCAGCCGCTAACATACCAAGGGCAAAGGCTTTGAATAAGGGGGCGGGATAGACTCCTAAACTTTGCGGTAGTGGAATGCCATTGGCGGATAAGGCAATGAGCATGTAAGGCGCAGCGGCGCCTATTGCCATACCTATTAAAGCACCAATACACGCCAATATACCAAGCTGTATAATATAGGCGGTCCGAATTGTAGCCGAATCAGCCCCTAAGGCTTTGAGCGCCGCAATAGAAGCAATGCGCGTTTCTAAAAATGACGTCGTGGCTTGCGCAACGCCAACACCGCCTGCGACAAGTGATGCAATACCGATAATGGCTAAAAAGCTATTCAATGTGGTGAGTAAGTTTTGCAAGCCGTCCACCGCATCAGACGGTTCACGAATGCGCAGGCCAGCATCTTTAAAGCTATCCTTGGCAGTTTTTTCAAGGCTCTCAAAATCTCTATTTGTATCTTCAAATTTAACGCGAAAACCAACACCGAAAATTTGTCCAGATCCAAGCCGTCCAGCCTTTTTGACGGCTTCAAGGCTTATCATGGCTTCAGGTGAAAAAGAGCCAGGCGTTCCCACACGATCAGGTGTGCCGTCAAGACGTGCGCGAATTATGGCTTTGATTTGCCCAAATTGGACGGTATCGCCGATTTGTACATCAAACGCGTCTAGAAAAGACTGACTGACTACGGTGCCCCAAAGCTCATCAGTTCTGGTCAAAGCGGTTTGAAAGTGTGGCGTATTCTCGCCTGCGTTTCCGCTTAATATGACTGTCCCGATAAGCGGATAGTTTTCATCAACTGCGCGTAAGTTAATTTGGCGGCGATGTTCGCCTGCACTGGCCATAATATCCATGCCTGCGCTTTCTGTTGCCGTGCCTAAATCTGTAATAAATGCGCGTTCTTGGGCGGTGAATTGGCGTTGGTTGAGAGAGAACATTGCATCTCCGCCCAATAATGTACGGGCTTCGCTGGCAAGACCGCGCGAAAAGACTTCAGTGACAGAGCCTGCCGAGGCAATAGCGGCCGTACCCAGTAAGATACAGGCCAGATAAATCCCAAAACCTTTTAAGCCGCCAGATAATTCCCGAAATGCAATTTTTATCGCAACCTGGTTCATGCGATCTCGCCGTCCAATAATTCCCCATTTTGCATGGTGACGATACGGCTTGCACGGCGAGCTAATGCAATATCATGTGTGACTAAGACCAAAGTCGTGCCGCGATTTTTAGTCATATCAAAGAGCATATCTGCAACGCCTTGCCCTGTATTTTGATCCAAATTACCCGTGGGTTCATCAGCAAATACGAGTTCTGGGTCACTGGCTAGAGCGCGAGCAATGGCAACGCGTTGACGCTCTCCGCCTGATAATTGCCCCGGATAATGATGCAAACGATCACTGAGCCCGACATCGTTGAGAATGGCTTTGCTGCGCGTATCAATATTTTTGAGCTTGGCAATTTCTAAAGGGACGCGGACATTGTCATAGGCTGTCATTGTCGGGAGTAAATGAAAGGATTGAAAAACCATGCTCACACGTCCGCGTCGTAATCTTGCAAGTTGATCTTCATTTTGTGAATTAATTTTTTGGCCCAATAACAAAACATCACCAGAGCTAGGCTTTTCCAATCCAGCCGATATAGACATCAAAGAGGATTTTCCAGAGCCAGACGGGCCGATAATCGCAAGGCTTTCCCCTGATTTTACGCTCAGATTTACACTGCGCAAAATATCAACGGGGCCAGAAATCGCAGGTAAGGTTAGATCAACATTTACGAGTTTCAAGGCATGGTTTTGCGCCAAATCTGCCGCATTTTTGGCTCTCATTATTTGTGTCACGATATGTTTATCCTTTGTGGGATTTAAAGGCGTTTCACATGCGCTATAAGTTAGGCGCGCCCCTAATCTTTCACCGTCTTCTAAGGCAATTTATGAGATATAAAATTCAAGTAAGCGTGATTAGCTTTTATGCGGGTTTTATCTTGACAGCGTGCGGAAGTAGCGAGCCAAAAATAACGCCTCAAGCTACAGTTTTGGGAGATATGAGTACGCTGATAGCTACGAATGAAATTACCTCCGTTCAAACGCAAATAGACGTCATAAAAATTGTCTTTTTAGGAGATAGTCTCACGGCAGGATTTGGCCTGCCGCAAGAGCAGGCTTGGCCTGAGCAGGTGCAAAAACGTCTTAAAGCCGCAGGCTATAAAACCGCGATCATCAATGCAGGCGTATCTGGTGATACGACAGCCAATGGACTGGCGCGTTATGATTGGAGCGTAGGCTCTGCGGAGGCAGATATTCTTGTCCTTGCTTTGGGGGCAAATGATTTTTTGCAAGGCGTGTCTCCTGCAACAACGCGGCAAAATTTGAAAATGATTATTGAGCGCGCGCAAAATGATGGCATGGAGATCATACTGGCTGGTGTGGCCACTCCGCAGCTCGATCAACTAGGCCCGGCTGGCCGGGCTTACGCCTCTATCTACCCTGAACTTGCGGCTGAATATAAGCTGTCCTTCTTTGCTTCCATGCTTGAGGGCGTAAGCGGACGAGCTGATTTACTGCAAAGTGATGGCTTGCATCCAACTCAAGCGGGTGTTGAGATTATGGCCGATCGGTTCACGCAGCATTTGCGCAGTGAATTAGATAATTAATTCAGACAATACTATTTTGACCTAACTGCCATATGTAAAGCTACGGCTTTGCGATTTTTATACTGGCCATATTTTAGATAATGGGACCTGGGTTTGGCAGCCTAATGATTTTAGCATTAAACTGCACATCGCGGCCTGCTTGAATGTCGCGAATTTATAGCTTGCGGCTTTAAGGCGGGGTAAGAATAAGGCGCTCTGAAAGATCAATAGAGATCGATTTGGCTTGGCATCACATGGTCTTATAGCGCGAGATTCGACCTTATGGCCATTATCGTGCAATATGCGTTTATGACTGACATCATATCAGCTTTTGGGAACAGTTTAAGAGTGTCTCGCCGCCGCGTAATTATGGGTATGGGGGCGGCGAGCCTTTTGTCTATATCAACGCGAGCGAGCGAGCTTGTTGGTCTTAAAGCTGGCGAAATAGATATTGCGGCGCGGATTATTGACGGGGATGGCTGTGTGTTGAACTCAGGGTTATCCGTGAAACTGGCGTCCATTGAAGCCCCGCACCCTGCCTCGCGGTATCAAAACCGCCTCGCTTGGCCGTTTGCAGATGAAGCGCGCGCCGCTTTGTCTGGGTTAATCAAAGGACGAAATGTGCAGCTTTTTTACGGCGGAGCAAAGCGTGATAGATATAAACGCGCTATAGCCCATATCTATACGCTTACGCCCAGCGGCCAGCCTGATTTATGGGTGCAAGAAGAAATGGTACGGCTTGGACTGGCGCGTGTTTATACCTGGGCCAATGAAGATGTAGATAGCGCGCGGCTTTACGCGGCTGAAGGCGCGGCGCGCGCAGCAGGGCGAGGCATTTGGGGGCATGATTTCTACGCTATTCGCAGTCCAGATCCAAACGTACTGTCCCAATATGTAGATAGCAGCCAGATTGTTGAGGGCATTATTGTGTCCGCTGCAAATGTAAGAGGACGTATTTATCTAAATTTTGGCACAGATTATAAAACAGACTTTACCATTACGATTGCTAAGAGAAATGTTAAGAGATTTACGCAAGCCAATATTGACTTATTGGGTCTTGAAGGTGCGCATGTGCGGATTCGCGGTTGGATAGAACTTATCAATGGCCCGTCTATTTGGGCAGATCACCCCGCACAGCTTGAAATATTGCCACATAATGCCTGAGTTGAAATCGCAATAAAAAACCCTGCGCAAATTTACCTTTGGCAGGGTTTAGATTAGAATATTGGTTTTAAAGATATTTATGCCGCAGCGACATCGCCTTTTGTTGCATCTTCGGCATCATTGGCCTCTTCTTCAGCCGCAGCTTTTGCCGCTTGACGAGACCGTGCTTTAGAGAGTGTTTCGAGTACATCATCAAGGGCAATGCCGCGGTCTGTTTTGCGAATGGCCGCAACTTCGCGTACCATACGGTCAATCGCGCTTTCATAAAGCTGACGTTCAGAGTAACTTTGTTCAGGCTGTGCGTCTGTGCGGTGTAAGTCACGGACAACTTCGGAAACAAGAATAAGGTCGCCAGAATTTATTTTAGCTTCATATTCTTGCGCGCGGCGTGACCACATTGTGCGTTTGATACGCGCGCGGCCTTTGAGTGTGGTAAACGCATCTTTGAGAACAAGCTCATTAGATAGTGGGCGCATACCAGATGTGGCCGCTTTGACGGTTGGAACGCGCAAAGTCATCTTATCTTGCTCAAATTTGACCACATAGACTTCGATGTCAAAGCCTGCGATGACTTCTTGTTCGATTCCGATGACCTCGCCGACACCGTGAGCCGGATAGACAATATGTTGGCCGACTTTGAAGGATTGTTTTTTCGGCGCAGATTTCTTGCCGCTGGATTTACCAGCTGCTTTTTTGGGTGTGCTCATGGGAAGTGCCTTTAATCTATTTTGCGTCCAATTTTAACGATGGACATCTATAAACAGTGAAGGGCACGTCATACGTACCCAGTTCTAATGATAATATAACACAAAAATAGGCAAAAAACTAGCCTTAGGAACAAATTTTATTCCGCAAGAGGAAATCTGTTGATTATTCGTCGCCAGTGCCAGGTTTTTCGCTGAAATATTTTTCAAATTTACCCGTTTCAGATTCATATTTTTCATGATCCGCTGGCGGCTCTTTTTTGACTGTAATAACAGGCCAAAGCTCGGCATATTTTGTATTGATCGCAAGCCATTTGCCATCAGGATCATCTTCTGTGTCAGGCGTGATGGCATCTACAGGGCATTCAGGTTCGCACACACCGCAATCAATACATTCATCGGGGTGAATAACGAGCATGTTCTCGCCTTCATAAAAGCAATCCACGGGACACACTTCAACGCAGTCCATAAATTTACATTTTACGCATTCGTCTTTGACGATGTAGGTCATGGGTATTCTCGTCCTGTTTAACTTATTCAGCTGCGATGTGGCGCTATAATGGCGCGCTGTCAATATAGTCTTGTGAGACTAATCACTATCTTGACTCATCTTAATGTGATTTTCGGCGATATTGGTGTAAAGTTGCCGTGCTTCGGGGGCTGGCCCGCGCCGCGTGCCTGCGCCAATCATAATGACATCTACCAAATATGTACCGCGCATGAAGGTGACGCCATCGCCTGGGCGAATAAGCGTATGCGGTTTTTTTGTGCGTTCCGTTCGGTTATTGCGGGTGATTCGGACTTTGCCTTTATTGATAAGCTGTACTGCGCTGCTACGTGTTTTTAACAAACGTGTACGATAGAGCCAAAGGTCAAGGCGGCAGGCTTCATTTTGGCGTGTCTCATCAGGTGTAATATTAGCAGATTTCTGGCGCAGACCTATGTGTCCTTTTTAGGCGTTTGCAACGCAGCCAAGGCGGCAAAGGGTGAATTTTCTAATTTTCGCGCGCGGTTTTGAGCTGGTTTGGCGCTTTTCTGGCGATGGTTTTGATAATCATTTTTACTGGATTTATTATGTTTGTTATATCGCGGATTTGGTTTTTTCCCTTTGTTTTGGTTAGGCTTAAATCCTTTTTGGCCGCGCGCAGGTATGAACCAATAGGTTAGATTGGGCTTAAATGTAACCGTGCCATCTTCGGCGACATCGCGAGGGGAATACGGTGTCATCCGTTTATTTGTGTCTTGTTTTTTTGGTTTCGCTGCGGGTTTGGCTGGTTCCGTCTTAATCGGCTCTGTTTGAGGCTGTTCTGTTTGTGCCGCCATTTGTGCTGCGCCAGAGGCCGTGCCCGATGCGCTGCTATCATCAGGAATGTGCTTTTCAGGGGGTGTTTGTGACTGGAGAGGTGTATCAGCTTGCTCGGCAGTTGAAGATTTTTCGGGGCTTGTGCCAGAAATTGTTTCAGAAGTTGTCTCAGGCGTTAATTCAGGTGCCTGTGCCTGTGCCTGTTTCTGTGTGTCTGCGACGCCTTCAAGGCTGTCTGGCGCAGACATATCTGCTGTAAGGGCAGGGGTGGGGGCATCGCTGCTTTTTGCATTTGGATGCATAATGTCTTGGGTCAGAGAGGCTTTAACGGTTTCTGATTTAAACCGTAACGCCGTTAACACGGCTTCGGCATCTTCATAGCCAGAGCCTAAAAGCGCGAGCATTTCTTGCATAAGCTGGAATTTTTGCCCGTGATTACCTGGCAAGGCTTCAGCTTTGAATTGAGCTTGGGCATCACGGATCATGAAGGCCAGACGATTAAGAATATCAAACCGAATAATACGTGTCCCGACGGCTTTATATCCAGCCAGGGCCATAGCGCTTTGCGAGAAATTCTCAGAACTCAACGCGCCAGTATTCGGAATGGATGTAACACCTGCGAATGGAATAAACGGATTTTTATCCCCGCCCGCACCGTAAGCGATAAGCAAGCTGAGTAATCTTGCAGGCTTTGGCCGCAGCATTTCGGTCATGAAAACATTATATTGCCCAAAGACAATACCAAGCGTGCGCAGTTCGCGCCGTATGTCAGCCCCGAGTGCGCGAATCGTTTTTAAATGCGGGTAACGCTCAATCGCGCCGTTATTCTCCAGCAAGATAAACGCAAAGCCTTTAGCTTCGGCAGACGCTGTCTCTAGGTCACAAAACTCTTTGAGCGCAATTAAAGGGGTTAACAGCAAAGCGACTTCGGCGCGCAAAAATTCACGCATTCGGTCTTCGGCTAATCTGCGCAGATTTTCATTGCCAAGTTCAGCGCCAATAATGGCGGCATCAGGCGTGAATACGGAGCCGCTTGGCGCAATTTTACCTATGGCTGTCCCGCCCCAAAGAATTTCACCTTTATCTGACAAAGTGAAGATTTGATGCGTGCCGCTACAAAGCGATGTGAGACGGCGGTCAATTTCAGGAGCGACCGTTTGCGCTGCCGTGGCTTCAAGCGCTTTGGCTTCAAGCCCTGTTGTTGTTTTGTCGATTGTGAAGCGTAAGCCATCAAGCTGCCCAATTAGGACGTCATCTACGAATACATCGCCATTATCTTTTATCGTTGCGTTCATATAGGCCTTGGCTCCCATGCCTTTAAGCAGCTTACTTGTGCGGCGGTCAACAAATCGTTCTGTTAAGCTCTCATGTAGCGCATCTGATAGCCTATCTTCAACCTCGCGCGCTACATTAATCCAATGATTTTTTTCAATCATCCAATTTGTTTTAGATGCGCAATATGTCCAAGTGCGAATATGTGCAAGCCGAGCGGATAAAATATCAACCCCGCCCATTATATCATCGCAGCTTTCAATTCGTTTGGCCATGAAATCATTAGGCAATTTCCCGCCGCCTTTCAGTAGCATACGGTAAATATCCTGTAAAAGCTTTACATGGGTATCTATTGTAAGGTTACGGAAATCAGGCACTTGGCACACATCCCATAATTGTTTGACCTGCGCGCGAGTATGAAGTGTGTTGGAAATTTCGTCGATAGCCGTGAGGCGCTCCAACGCAGCTTCGTCATCTGCACCTTTAATGCGGCGTAGGCGTTTTTCTGGGCGCGGGGTATGCAATGTGTCAAAAAGCGTTTGTAATGAGGTAAAGTCAAGGTCGGAATTGCGCCATTCTGCATAATGTAGCGGCTCAAATTCATGCGTTTCAATACGTTTAATGAGTTCATCATCCATTGGCGGGCAATCGCCTGTTGTCCCAAATGTACCATCATTGCGAAACCGTCCTGCACGACCTGCGATTTGGCCCGCTTCCATAGGTGTCAAATATCGCCGCCTGCGGCCATCATATTTTGTTAGACCTGCAAAAGCGACATGATCTGTATCCAGATTAAGCCCCATGCCGACGGCATCCGTCGCCACTAGAAAATCAACCTCGCCACTTTGGAATAAATCGGCTTGGGCGTTGCGGGTTCGCGGCGATAATCCGCCCATAACCACAGCTGCGCCGCCGCGAAACCGTCTTATCAGCTCTGCGAGCGCGTAAACTTGCGCCGAGGAAAAAGCGACAATAACAGAACGTTTGGGCAGGCGTGTGATTTTTGTAGCCCCAGAATAGTTTAAAACTGAAAAGCGCTCGCGATGTTCAAAGCGTATTTTCGGCACTAAAGCGGCTAAAACGGGCCGTGCAGTTTCTGCGCCTAAAAACAGCGTTTCTTCCATAGCTCGGGCATGTAAAACGCGGTCAGTAAAAATATGACCGCGTTCGTGATTGGCCATAAGCTGCACTTCATCAATCGCTAAAAAGGCGAAACGCTTTTCTACGGGCATGGCTTCGACGGTGCAGACATAATAGCGAGCAAATGGCGGGATAATTTTTTCCTCGCCCGTGATCAATGCACAGGCCGCTTTGCCTTTTTTCAGGACAATGCGGTCATAAATTTCGCGTGCGAGCAGTCTTAACGGTAGGCCTATAACGCCAGAGCTATGGCCCAGCATACGCTCTATAGCATAATGCGTTTTACCCGTATTGGTCGGCCCTAAAATTGCCTTGAGGATGGGTTGATCTTGATAGGACATTGGGACGGAATAAGTGCGCTATAGAGGTTGGCCATATGTTTAGAATGGTTTGGCCAGATTAGCAATCTGTATTCCGCGAAACTATATATGTGGATATACTTAAATTACTGTATTTATTGTGTTTTCTACACCTATTCCGAAGCTGTTTTATAGGCTGAATTGGGCGTTATATCAATGTCTGTGACTTTAATGACGGCCGTAATGGCACTTATCTTATAGGTAAAGCGTACGGGAATATAGAGATCTAGCTCGGGTTGGTAATGCATATATACATTTACCGGTGTCGCGCTTTCCTCATTTTCAGGTAAGTCTTCTGGATCAAAACCTGAGACGGGCTCATAATAGGTATGACAGCGGATAGTTTCGGACTTTTTGCCGTTAAATTTAACCCGTCTCGTGCCGATACGCTCCATACGCAGATTATAATGTTGCTTGGAGTCAAATACAGGAACGATTGCGTTGCAAATCTCGCCGTCATTATAGTTTTTTTGCATCATAATGGCCATAATCGCAGAAACGGTGTCATGAGCTGCATAGCGCTCTGCTGGGGAGGCTGCGGGTATGCCTTGACTGCCGAGCGGCGGAACTATCGCGACATCGACTTTTTTAGCCGTATTGTCGTAATTCATTTCGACACGCCGGTTTTTCTTATCTAAATTTTGTTGCACATGGAAATCAGGCCGAACGCCGATTTGGGCGTTATGGGTTCCGCTTGAGACAGCCCATATTTGCAGCTTTTTGAGGAGCGCGCCTAATCCGCTTGTTTGCAGATCTGCATAGGCTGTATAGTGTGTTTCATCAAACCAACCTGCATAATTGGCTTTAATCATACGTAAGCCAAAGACATAACCTTTTAGCTTGAATTTAAATTGGATTGCATCTGCACTTGGCTTGGGGGGGGTATAGGTTTTATTGCTAAGGTTTTTCACATTTAAGGTGGGGTAATAACGTTCTTGGTCAAGAATATTAGGAGTATTGGGCGATGATGATTGTGCATGTGCTATTTGCGTTAAAAAGAGACATGCTGCGAAAATAAACCCGAACAAAGCTGCATAACATAACCAGTGTATCTTGGCCGATCGTAGCCGTATATTATTCGTGTGTCTGAACATAAAAAGAATATGCCCAAGCGACATGAACGGGGCTAGTGACAAGGTGTGTTTTGCGTTATTTTTCTGGAAGTTGTGACAAAAATGCAAAAGAATTAGCTCGCAGGGCTGTATTTGCTTCAACTTAGCGAAAGAATTCTATTGACGCCGCGCCCATCAAGTTCTAATCGGCGCTCTGATTTATGAGTCTGCCCGTGCAGGCTCTCTGTGTATTTAAAAATAGGTATTCCCATGGCACGTCGTTGCGATTTACTCGATACAGGCCCAATGACAGGTAATAATGTCTCTCACGCCAAAAACAGAACGCGTCGTCGTTTTGAAGTCAATCTTTGTAATGTGACTTTGGCATCAGATTCGCTGGGTCAAAAATTCAAAATGCGGATTGCTGCGAAAACACTTCGTACTGTTGATTTCAAAGGCGGTCTTGATAGTTTCCTTATGGGAACAAAGAACAGCAAATTGACGGATAAAGCTAAAAAGATCAAAAAACAGATCATTAAAAGTCAAGAGGCTATTGAAGCGGCTTAAATTTAGCGAATATTTTGAAAATCACCCGTCTTTATTGGCGGGTTTTTTTATATCTTAATGTTGCGTTAACCATAAATCCTCAATCTTATATTATATGTTAGGGGCTTGCCATTCTGATAGTCTTTGACAAGAATGAGAGACACGAATCATATTAAGGGGATATATGCGCTGTAATTACGGGCAACATGCATTCAGGCCGCCCAACCGAACATCTCAGTCTTTTCAAGAGGAGGTTGTTCGTAAATTACGACGTTTGTGTCAACGATCCAGCCGCCGCGCCATCATAATTTTTCAGCAAAGCCGTAGCTTTTAGAGCATTGACTTTAAGCGGGTTTTATCAGGCGCAAAAACCGCTCTTGTAAGGCTGGATTTGTTTTAAACTCGCCTGTAAACTGCGTTGTAATTGTCGAAACATTGGGATGATGCACACCGCGCGTTGACATACATTGATGCACAGCGTCAATCATGACAGCTGAGCCGCGTGGTTTGAGGGCATTATCAATCGCGTCAGCAATTTGAGCTGTCATTGTTTCTTGGGTTTGTAAACGCTTGGCGAAAGCCTCAACCACTTTCACAAGTTTTGAAATCCCGACCACTTTATCCGTGGGTAGATAGGCCACATAGGCCGTGCCTAAAAATGGAGCCATGTGATGCTCGCAATGGCTTTCCACGTCAATTTCGCGCAAAATAACCATGTCATCATAGCCTGAAACATCCTCAAATGTGCGCTCAAGCTCTGTGGCTGGGTCTATATCATAGCCGCGAAACCACTCACGATAGGCCTTGATAACGCGTTTTGGCGTGTCTTTTAGGCCTTCACGTTCTGGATTGTCCCCCGCCCATGCAATTAAAGTGCGCACGGCGTCCATGGCGGCCTCTTCTGACGGGCGCTGGATGGAATTGACGGCCTTCAGAATAGGCTTTTTGGGAGTCTCGTTTTTCATGGAGGTGCCTATGCAGGATTTTGAGATAAATTGCTAGAGGCAAAGCCGCGCATCTATGTATGGTGATTATACATATCAATTATTCAGAGCATTCATGCGGCTCTGTTGTCAGTTTAAAGCGGCGAATTTCATCATCCGTCAGAATATGTATGTCATCGGCGCGGGCGGCGTCACGAGTGAAGACATAGAAATCAGTGTCTATGCCCATATCGCGCAAAAACCGCTCATGAATCCCGCGGCGATCATCAAAATAGCTATCTTGCGCGTCATAAAGCTCGCCTGCGCTCCAGCTATGGACGCCAATGGCCGCGCCGCAAGCGATGGTTCTGCGAGTGCCGGCGAGAAATAAATCCACTGCGCCTGATGCGATGCGGCTACCGCTTTCCAGATGCGTTTCTATCCCGCGCCGCCTAATCTCGCGCGCGATACGTAGGTTTTGGTCAGCATCTTGTGTGCCTGACATATTTTGCAAAACCAATGTTTTGATGTGCGGGTTATCATTAAAGAATGACTTGGCGTAGCTCACCGAGCGT
Organism: uncultured Caulobacterales bacterium; assembly: GCA_937929915.1. GTDB lineage: Bacteria > Pseudomonadota > Alphaproteobacteria > Caulobacterales > Maricaulaceae > Litorimonas. Next base: position 81,548 of record CALFUN010000008.1, read on the forward strand.
GCATCCGTATAACCATTGCCGTAAGCGCGCTCCCCTTTGACGTCAAATTGCAATAGGCCGCGCGTGCTAATAGGATTTTTTAGATTGCTAACGACTCCCACGCCCAAAATCGTTGCGACAATAAGGGCGGCGATGATGTCTGTTTGTTGGAAGTTTCTAAAAGGGCTTTTAAACATAGTCATATCTCTATAGAGCGTCTGGCTATGAATGACACACCGACATTAACGCTTTATAACTCGCTGACGCGCCAAAAAGAGACATTTACGCCGCAAGATCCATCGCGCGTAACCATGTATAATTGCGGCCCTACGGTCTATAGCTACGCCCATATTGGCAATGCGCGTGCGGCGGTGGTGGCCGATGTTCTGTTTCGCGTGCTGCGCCACATTTACGGACAAGAGGCGGTGGTTTATGCACGTAATATTACCGATGTAGATGACCGCATCATTCAATCGGCTAAAGAAACAGGCAAGCCGATTTCTGAAATTACCGAAAAATATGCCAAAATTTATAATGATGATTTGGCCGCGATAGGCTGTCTGCCGCCGACATATCAACCCAAAGCCACAGAACATATTTCTCATATGATTGAGATGATTTCGAAGCTGATGGAGGATGGCTTTGCTTATGCCTCTGACGACCATGTGTTTTTTGATGTGTCGACATATGATGATTACGGAAAACTATCAGGCAATACGCTAGACGCGCTGCGCGGTGGTGACCGTGTGGGTGAGGGCGAAGTTGCGCGTAAGAAAAATAGCGCCGATTTTGTACTCTGGAAACCAGAGCTTGATGGTGTGGGGTGGGACGCGCCATTCGGTAGAGGACGGCCAGGATGGCATATTGAATGCTCGGCTATGGCCAAAGCGACACTGGGCGAGGTGATTGATATTCATTGCGGCGGGGTGGATTTGAAATTCCCGCACCATGAAAACGAAATCGCGCAAAGCTGCTGCGCGAATGGCCATGAAAAATTTGCCAATTATTGGGTGCATAATGAGTTCCTAAACATGGCTAAGGCTGATGGGTCGAGCGAGAAGATGTCCAAATCGCTCGGCAATGTCACGCTTGTCCATGATCTGCTCAAAGAGTGGGACGGGGAGGTGATACGCCTCGCGCTGCTCAAGGCGCATTATCGCAGCGAGCTAAATTGGTCTGAGGATTTGCTCAAGGAGAGTAAGGCGCAGTTGGATGGGTGGTATCGGAAAAAAGCTGACTACTTCCGTGTTAAAAGTCTCGGAGCTGGAAGTAATGTGCCAACATATTTAGATGAACTTCTTGATGAGTTAAATATACCTCTGTTGCTTGCAGGTTTAGATAATGTTTCTGAATATATTGAAACTCTATACACAGCTAACAGTGAGGGAGGTATATCGAATGAACAAATGTCTGAAAATGAAGACTGGAACATATTTGTAGATTTAGACTTTATGATTAAGCGGGCCAACCTCCTCGGCTTCCTGCAAAAAGACCCAGAAGTGTGGCGTAAAGGCGGTCTTGATTACGATGTTTTAGTCGAAGAATATGACTCTGTTCGCGCGCAGGCTATCGCAGCGAAAGAGGCGGGCGATAAAGCCAAAATGGGCGAAATGTTCAAACGCTCTGACGAGATCCGCGATCAAGTTGCTGCCGAAGGTATCGTCATCGAATCTGGCCCTGACGGGAAAAGTACTTGGCGTAAGGCTTAGATGTGCGCTTTAGCTACCGCGCGCAATAAGAGGGATAATTCAGGTCAAATCATGTCTAAAACTTTGTGGGCATTAACGGTATATTAATCTATATGTTCTTATTTTGTTCTCATGACAAAACACATAGTTTACATAGTAACAACACAGACATATGGCCCGATTTTTATTGGCCATACCTCTGACCTTTTATTTCGTATGACACAGCACAGGACGGGTGGCGCGCGCAGCGCGGCTATGCGCATTGATCGCCTCGTCTATACGGAAAGTTATGATTGCCCGTTTCAAGCTCGCAAGCGCGTTAAGGCGCTTAAGGCTGCTTCGCGTGAGTGGATAGACGCACTGATTTCAGCGAAAAATCCGACTTGGCAATCGCTCATGGCTGCGCCTATACAGGATTTATGTGCGGCCTAGGCTCCTCTTAGGCGTCACAATCTGAGGCCAGCTATGAAACTCTATGATTACCTCCCATCGGGCAATAGCTATAAGGTGCGCTTGCTGCTGGCTTATTTGGATATAGACTATGAGTGGGTGAATTTGAACGTTGTCCAAGGCGAAACGCGCACGGATGACTTTAAAACGCGCAATCCTGTTGGGCAAATTCCGTTGCTTGAATTATCAGATGGTCGCCGTATCGCAGAGAGTAATGCAATTTTATATTTTCTCGGCGAAGGTACGCCCTATTGGCCGAAAAATCCCTATGACCAAGCCAAGTGTTTGCAATGGATGTTTTTTGAACAATATAAGCATGAGCCCAGCATTGCCGTGGCGCGCTTTATTCGAAATTATTTCCCAAAGGCCCGCGCAGATGAACTGCCTGCATTAACAGAGCGCGGCTATGCTGCGCTGGGTGTTATGGAGGCGCATTTGGCGGATAATGCGTGGTTTGTTGGCGGCGGGCGCACTCTTGCTGATATATCGCTTTATGCCTATACCCATGTCGCAGAGGCGGGCGGGTTTGATGTGTCGCGCTATCCGAATATTATAGCTTGGCTAGATAGGTTTAGCGATCATCCCCGCCACATATTGATTACAGATAAGCCAAAGGGATAGGATAAAGATAGAGATATGAGATATTTGATAATATTCTGCGTGGCCGTGATTTTAGCCGTGGCTTGCACGCCCAATAGGTCAGACAACAGCGCGACAGCCATGATTGACGCCTCAAGCAAACCCGTTCCAACGGCCGGGCAAGGGCGGTTTATTCCAATCTCGACCCCGAAAGGTAAGTTTAAAGTTTGGACGAAAAAAGTCGGAGATAATCCCGATATGAAAGTCTTACTGCTGCATGGCGGGCCAGGGATGACCCATGAAATCTATGAAGTGTTTGAGGATTATTTCCCGCAAGCAGGTATTGAATTTTATTATTATGATCAACTTGGCTCTTATTTTGCGGATCAACCTGATGAACCTGACCTTTGGCAGACGGCGCGTTTTGTTGAAGAGGTCGAGCAAGTCCGCAAGACTTTAGGCCTAACAGATGATAATTTCTATTTATTTGGCCAAAGTTGGGGCGGAATTTTAGGGATTGAATATGCGCTGAAATATCAAGACAATCTCAAAGGCCTTATCATCTCAAATATGATGGCCTCTATCCCTGCCTATAATGAGTATGCAGCTAAAGTCATGGAAGCAGGTATTGACCCTGATATTTTGGCTGAGATCAAAGGCTATGAGGCCCGCGAAGATTACGGCAATGCGCGATATTTAGACCTGCTCATAGAGCATCATTACGTCGATCATATTCTGCGTATACCTGCTGATAAATGGCCCGATGCGATTAACCGCGCTTTTGAGCATTTAAACACGAATGTTTATATCCCCATGCAAGGCCCAAGTGAGCTTGGCGCGAGCGGTTATTTGGAAAATTGGGACCGTATGGCGGATTTGAAAAATATCACTGTGCCCACGCTCGTTATCGGCGCGCAACATGATACGATGGATCCAGCACATATGAAATGGATGTCACAGCAACTCCCTGACGGGCATTACGCGCTAATGCCAAATGGCTCGCATTTGTCGCAATATGACGATACTGAAAATTTCTTCCCTGCATTGATTGATTTTATCAAAGCGGTAGATGCGCAATAGGCCATAAATGCATTATGCCGCATCGCAATTTTGGTATTGCGGCGTTAAGAGAGAGTATGACACCCGAAACCCTACAACGTGATTGGCTTTCGCTGCGCTGTTGGTTAATGCGCTGCGTGATGCCATCTTGTGTGATTTTATGTGTCTTGTTAATTGGACTCAAAATGATAACAGACACGGCGCAGGCGCTCGATCATAAAGCCGTCATTGTTGGTTTCTTCACGCTTTATTTTATCCTGATACGCGGCGGGCATATTCTTATGACCCGTAGCCTGCATATGGAATTGCAAAAGACATATACAGAGAGTTACCACGAAAAATTAGGTAATTTTACGCCAGAGACTATGAAACGCAGCAATATTGGCTTTACGCTTGCACGGATAAAGCGTGAGTTAATTGACGAAAAGCGTGCAATGCGAGAGCAATTTAAACGCTAAATCTATAGACGCATAGTTTTGCCTGTGTTACCTCGCACTTATGTTGAATAGCGCTATCATAATACGAATTATCGGCCCGATACGTTAAAGACGTATCGGGATAATGACGCCTGACTCTCAACACCTTTTTTCGAGATTAAAATGACCTCCACTCAAGACGATTCTAAACGCGATTACCGTGATACACTTTTCTTGCCGCAAACGGATTTCCCGATGCGAGCAGGGTTGCCGAAAAAGGAACCTGAATGGCTCGCTTATTGGAACAAGATTGGCCTATTTGAGCGGCTACGCGAACAAAGCAAAGGTAAGCCGACTTATACGCTACATGACGGCCCGCCTTATGCCAATGGCCATATTCACATGGGCACTGCGCTCAATAAAATCCTTAAAGACATAGTTAACCGCTCCCATCAAATGCTCGGTTATGATGCGCATTATGTACCGGGTTGGGATTGTCACGGCTTGCCGATTGAGTGGAAAGTCGAAGAAGAATTTCGCGGCAAAGGCCGCGCCAAAGATGATGTGCCAGGCAGTGAGTTTCGGGCCCGCTGCCGTGAATATGCGGCTGGCTGGCTGGATATTCAACGCGAAGAATTTAAACGTCTTGGCGTGGTCGGGGATTGGGATAATCCTTATAAGACCATGAACTTTCAGAGCGAAGCAGACATCTGCGCCGAGCTTTTAAAAATTGCCAAAACGGGGCAGCTTTACCGCGGTTCTAAACCGATTATGTGGAGCCCTGTCGAGCAAACAGCCCTCGCCGAAGCCGAAGTGGAATATGCGGATAGAAAAGCCACGCAGATTTATGTGAAGTTTCCTGTTCGGGAATACGGTTTGACTGATTTCTCATCTTATACAACAAATTTTGAATTAGATCATGATAATCAAGAAGCTCGTAGAAAATTACCCAATGCATCTGTTGTTATTTGGACAACGACGCCTTGGACAATACCTGCTAATCGTGCCGTTTCTTATTCGTCTAAAATTTCTTATGGCCTTTATGAGGTCATCGAAATGGAGGAAAGCGAATTTGAGCCATGGTCACAAGCAGGCGATTTGTTGATAATTGCGGATGATCTTTTGCCAGCGGTTGCAAAGGCAGGTCTGATAAAATCATTTAGACGTATTGCTAAAGTTGGAAGTTTAACTTTTGCTGATTTAACCCTCAATCACCCTCTCAAAAACATGTCCGACTCCGAAGGCAAATACGACTTCCCTGTCCCGCTCCTCGAAGGCTCTCATGTCACGGCGGATGCGGGGACGGGGTTTGTCCATACCGCGCCGAGCCACGGTGAGGATGATTATGTCGTCTGGATTTCCAATCAGACAAAACTCGAAAGCCTAGGCATTGATCCTGCCGTTCCCATGACGCTCGATGATGCGGGCTGTTATACCGATGTCATGCCGGCCCGATTCCAAGGGCTTGATGTTATCCGCACCTCTGGCAAAAAACGCGGCCAAGACGGCAAAGCCAACGGCGAAGTTCTCAAGGCGCTCGTTGAATGCGGGAATCTGCTCGCGCGTGGGGTGATGACCTTGCGCGACGCGCATAGCTGGCGCTCTAAAGCCCCTGTCATTCGCCGCGCAACACCGCAATGGTTTATCTCTATGAGCAAAGGCGGGCTGCGCGATAAAGCGCTTGAGGCGATTGACAAAACGAGCTTTTGGCCAGACCGGGGACGTAACCGTATTAGCGCGATGGTCGCTGACCGTCCCGACTGGCTTATCTCTCGTCAGCGGAATTGGGGCGTGCCGATTACGCTCATAGTTGGCCCTGACGGACAGTTGCATACAGACCGCGCGGATGCCGATGACATTAACGCACGTATTATCGCCGCCGTTGAAAAACAAGGTGTTGATGGGTGGTTTGATACGCCGATTGAAGACTTCATGCTGGGCGATAACCCTGGCTGGGAGAAGGTCACAGATATTTTAGATGTCTGGTTTGATAGCGGCAGTACTCATGCTTTTTGTCTTAAGCGCCGCGAAGATTTGCCAAACCGCGCGAATTTGTACCTTGAAGGCTCTGACCAACATCGCGGTTGGTTCCAAAGCTCGCTACTCGAATCCTGCGCTGTATATGGCGAAGCACCGTTTGACGGGATTTTAACCCATGGCTTTGTGGTCGATGAGAAGGGCTTGAAAATGTCCAAATCACTCGGCAATACAATGAGTCCAGAGGATATTTCCAAGCAATTTGGCGCAGAGATTATGCGCATTTGGGTTGCCTCATCTGACTGGGCCAATGATTTGAAAATTGGCCGAGAGATTATCCAAACCAATGTGGATGCGTACCGCAAACTTCGCAACACACTGCGCTATATGGTCGGGGCGTTAGACGGTTATGACGATGCGGATAAAGTTGATTATGCCGACATGCCTGCGCTGGAAAAATGGGTGCTGCACCGCCTTGCGCAGATCACATCTGAACATGCAGAACTTGTGAAAAATCACGATCATAAAAAGATTTTCAGCACATTATTTAATTTCTGTACTGTAGATCTCTCGGCCTTTTATTTTGATATTCGCAAAGATGCGCTTTATTGTGATCCGCTAGGCAGTACGCGCCGCCGTGCCTGCCGTAGTGTGATAAATGAGGTTTTCCTGCGCCTGACAACGTGGCTCGCGCCAATTATGTGCTTTACGATGGAAGAGGTCTGGCAAGCGCGCTTTGGCGCCGAGGCAGGGTCTGTGCATTTGGAAGCGTTTAAGGATGCGGAGAAAGAATGGGGAGATGATATTCTAGCAGCTGATATGGCGACTGTTCAAAGATTGAGAGAAGAAATTTATGCAGTGATTGAGCCCATGCGGGCTGCAAAAGAAATTGGTTCAAGCCTTGAAGCATCTGTAGAACTAGAAGTCGGGAAAAAAATTCACAATCATTTAATAAGCCTATTAGGCGCTGAATTTGATAATGAAACCTATCAATCATCTAATAACCCTAAAGATACTTTTGCTGATTATTGCGTAGTAAGTCGTTGTATTCCCAAATTAGAAACTGATATTGTTACTGGCGGTGAACTCGATGTATTTAAAAATATTCATGTGAGTAGTTTGGTTAAAAATCCTCACTACTGTAAATGCGAACGCTCTTGGAAATACTTTAAACCGTCTGATGATGAAGACATCACCCCGCGTGATGCCGTTGCTGTGGCGGAGTTTTACGGGCCGTAAGTAAAAGCCTTAGGGACAAGTCCTAGGGTGATGATTAAAACAAATTTGTTTTATTCCGTCTTCTTCGGGCTTGTACCGAGGATATTGACTGGGCTTAAGCGATTGACCATGCCAATGTCTCGCCTGCATGAAACGGAATTATATCCGCGCCTGATAAATTAAGCCTATCAGGCACATTTTGGGCTTTGCGTTCCAAGGTAATTGTCGCCTCATTGATAGGCAGGCCGTAAAATTGCGGGCCAAATAGGGAGGCAAAACCTTCAAACCTATCCATCGCATTTTCTTCGTCAAAGACTTTGGCATAGGCTTCAATGGCATGCGGGGCGTTGAAAATACCCGCGCAGCCACACGCGCTTTCTTTGGCGGCAACAGTGTGAGGGGCCGTATCTGTACCAAGGAAAAAGCGCGAAGATCCAGATGTGGCGGCTTTTCGCAGTGCAAGGCGATGTGTTTCGCGCTTGGCAATCGGTAAGCAGTATTTATGCGGGCGAATACCGCCTTGGAATATGGCATTACGATTAAATTCCAAATGATGCGGCGTTATTGTTGCGCCAATATTGGCATCTGCTTCGCGTACGAAATCAACGGCTTCGGATGTTGTGATATGCTCAAAAACGACTTTCAGCTCTGGCATATCGCGCAAAAGCGGGGTCATGATTGTCTCAATGAAAACGGCTTCGCGGTCAAAAATATCTATCTGGCTATCCGTAACTTCGCCGTGGACAAGTAGTGGCATGCCAGCTTTTTGCATCGCCTCTAAAACGGGATAGATATTTTTAATATTGGTCACGCCATGGGCTGAATTTGTTGTCGCATTGGCAGGATATAATTTGCAGGCCGTAAATACGCCCTCGCTATGCCCGCCAATGACTTCATCAGGGGCAATATCATCAGTAAGATAACACGTGATAAGCGGAGTAAAATCAAACGCAGGATCAAGAGCTGCGATGATACGCGCGCGGTAATCGCGGCCCGCAGTAATTGTCGTGACAGGCGGGGTGAGGTTAGGCATGACTATGGCGCGTCCAAATTGACGCGCTGTATAATTGACAACATCTTTGAGCATCACCCCGTCGCGCAGGTGAACATGCCAATCATCAGGACGCGTTATTGTGAGGCGGTCTGTCATAATCTATCTCTTATTTTATCAGATGCGGCCTAACGTGCAGGCCCAGAATATGCAAGATGTGCTTACCTTTTCCGCATGATTTTATCAGCTTATTTTGTGCGGGTTAAGGTGAGCAAAACATTGTCATCTTCGCCGTAAATTTTTATCTCTGAAGGTGTGCCTTTAAATCGGCGCGCGGATTGGAGCGCCGCAAGCAGCTTCGTTTCTTCGGCCATATACGGGCCTGCTTTGCGCGTAGATGCTATCGCGCCAATGGTTAGCCTATCGGCATGCTGCGTGTAATGTCCAAAGAATTGATTACACCCACCAAAGCCTGAAATTTCTCCAGATTTAAAACTTAATTTTTGTCTAATGTTAGATTTATTTTTAGCGGTAATCACCCAATTTGTACCTGACAAATCACCCATATCGCGATTTTTATATATGTTGGAAATGGCTTTGACTGCGCCTGTTAGGATAGCGGTGCGGATGATAAATGGCAGGGCTTGTAGCATAATTAACGCTGCCGAAATGGATCGCCGAGCATAGCGGCAAGGTTACGGCTATTTTCAGCCAGTGCAGCGACATCGACACCGACACTGGCAGAGCATTGGCTATGACGATCTTGTTCTTGGTAATATCCTGCATTAAAGGCGCGGATAAATTGGCTGCGGCGCGCAGAATCGTTTGCGGCCTCGACGTCCATCATGTCACTGGCGTAATTGCGCCATTTTTGATCATTCGTTCCAAAGCATAAGGTGCGTAAATAGTGAATTTGCCCAAGATTTTTGGAAAGCGCTTCGGCGATATTTGTCATATTTTGCATATCGGCTTCTATACGCAGTTCCGCCGCTTCGCGGGCCTTGAGGGCTTCTTCGCGGAGCTGTTTTTCGGTTTTAGCAGGCGTGTCTTGCGCGTCTTGGGCATAACTTATTTGCATAGGCATGGCTGTGCTTATGACCCATAGGGCGAGCAATGAAGATATGACAAGACGCAGTTTCACAGTCTTAATTTAATCAATTTTATCCGTTTGAACAGATAATCTTTCGTAAGCTGTAAAAATAACCTCTTCGGTTTTTGGCCACATATTGAGGGAGGAAATCTCTGATATAGGAACAAATTTGGCCTGCGCGGCATCATCACCCGCACGCGGCTCGCCGCTTTCCCAAATAGCGGCATAATCATGTAGGCGGTAGTTAAACCCTTCAAATAATGCGGGAATAGTTGCAACTTTTGGACCAAGCTTTGCCCGTATGCCTGTTTCTTCAAATAGCTCGCGCAGGGCTGCGCTTTGCTCGCTCTCGCCAGCTTCTATGCGTCCGCCCGGAATTGACCATTCGCCTTTACGCGGCGGCTTGCCGCGCTGAATGATAAGCACGTCATTGCCGCGGATACATATAACACCGACACAATCTGTCGGGCGATTTGTTTTTGACGTTTCATTGCTCATATAGACTGTCTATAGCGGTTTTATGTGTGGACGCTATAGCTTGGCCAAGACTTTGATGGAGATTATTGCCGCGTTTGACGCGCAGCCTAGCGATGTTGGCCGTTCTGATAAACCTTTATGGGATTGGCAACCCAATTATAATATTGCGCCCGCCAGTGTTGTACCTGTTTTGGCTTTTGACGGGCATAAACAGCGCAAGATTGTTCCGATGCGCTGGGGGCTGCATCCGCATTGGAAAAAAGACCCGCCCGAAGGCCGCCCGCTTTTTAACGCGCGCAGTGAAACCGCCGCAGAAAAAGCCAGTTTCCGCACACCTTATAAACGCCGCCGCGCGCTCATTCCAGCGACAGGCTGGTATGAATGGGAAGGTATAGAAAAGCCCAAAACCCCTTATTATATTCACGAAGATCACAGTGATTTATTCGCTTTTGCGGGCCTATGGGATAAATGGCGCGTGGATGAGGGCATAGAGCTACTGAGCTGTACGATTTTAACAACGCCTGCAACAGACGGGTTAAAGCATTTACATCACCGCATGCCAGTACGCCTGCCAAAAGATCAATGGGATAGGTGGTTAGATTGGGAGATCGATCCTGATTTTACACTGTCGCAAAAACTCGGCGCAGGTGATTTAGAGTTTTACGAGGTGGGCCGCGCAGTTAGCTCTGGCCGCGCAAGCGGCGCAGAGTTGATTATACCGTCTATGTTTCAATAGGTGTTGTGTCTGCGACATAATCCGCCATTGCTGCGCCGCGTTGCCCGATGGGGCGGTCAGGCCCGCGTGTTGTGTCATGGCTCGTATGGCGCTCCATTTCGCCGTTAATTTCGGCCCCGACAATAATCACTAGATTTGTCAGCCATAACCAAACAAGTAGCACAATCACCGCGCCAAGACTGCCGTAAGTTTTATTATAGGTGCCAAAGGCTGCGACAAATTTCGAAAACCCAGCGGAAATTATCAGCCAAGAAAGTGTTGCAAATATAACCCCCGGTATCACCCAGCGTAATTTGGCAGGTCTGCGGGTTGGGCCATATCGATATAAGAATGTACAAGAAAAGCTAAAGGCAAATATCAATAAACTCCACGGTAAGATTTTGGTGAGCTTGGCTATAATGCCGTCTAATTTTAAAACCATTAGTACAGAAGGTACGCCAATAATCACTGTTAAAGAGATCAGCGTCATTAAAATTGTGCCTATCGTAAAAGCAGCTGCGAGAGCAGAGTTCTTTAAAAAATGCCGATTATTCGTTTCTCCATAAGCAATGTTCAATCCGCGTATCATTGCGCGAATGCCAGCGCCTGCGGCCCAAAGCGCTGCAAAAATACCCAGTGCAATCTTAAAGCCTATCGCTGTGTTCGATGCGCTTGTAACAGCTTGAACTTGGTCGTTAATTAAGACCCAGACATCTTCGGGTAAGATGTCCGAAACTGCGTAGAGCTGTTCTTGCGCGATGGCGGGATCTGCGAAAAATCCGTAAATAGATAGGCCCGCTGTTATCATTGGAAATATCGCAAGCATGGAGAAAAAAGCCACGCCCGCCGCAACAATGGAAACATTGTCTTGCTCGATTTCGGCATAACTTAGCCGCGTAATAATCCACCAGTCTTTCAGGGAAAACCCAAGCGGGCTTGTCGCGCAGCAACCATGTGTTTCATCCGAGTTCAAAGCAAAATCTTTATTAGCTCTATTTTTTGGGCGGCTGTGGCCGCGTGAAAACAAGCTCGGTATCACTGGAAACAGATGCGTCAAAGCTATAACCGTCCAGATTAAAGGCTTTCAAATCACGCGCATCTTCTATGCGGTTTTGCATAATCCAGCGCGCCATAAGGCCTCTGCCATATTTGGCGTAATACATCAGCGCGCGAGCTTGGCCATCTTTGATGTTGAGAAATTTGGCTGAAATGACGTTGGATTGTAGGCTATTTTTATCGACAGCTTTGAAATATTCATTTGATGCCAGATTGACGATAGTTTGGTCGGCATGCGCTGCAAGCGTTGCGTTGAGCGTATCGGCGATTCGCGTACCCCAGAAATCATATAGTGATTTTCCGCGTGAATTGGCGAGCTTAGTGCCCATTTCTAAGCGGTAAGGCTGTATTGAATCCAGCGGGCGCAGAACGCCGTACAGGCCTGACAAAATCCGAAGATGATCTTGGGCATAAGCCAAATCAGCCTCTGACAGGCTTTTGGCTTCAAGTCCCCAATAGACATCCCCGTCAAAGGCTAGCCCTGCGGGCTTGGCGCTATTACTTTGGTTGTTAAGGTTAAAGGCTTGAAATCGCTGTGCGTTTAATTCTGCGAGTTTGTCCGAAATATGCATTAGGCGTTTTAAGTCATCTGCGCTTTGCGTTTTGGCGAGCTTGGCGAGTTCGCGCGTGTCTTTGTCCAAAACAGGCTGCGTGATGTCTAGCGATATGGCTGCTGGCTCCATATTTAATTTTTTAGCAGGGGAGAGTAATGTCAACATAGGAAACTCCTGTCCTCATAACATCGGCGCAAGATATTCGCGCCCGTATGCGTGGGTATATGTTGGTGATGATATAATTTACGGCTTTGGAATTTTCAAGCCGCTTATGCCGATGAGTGTGATTGTTGTGAGCTATAATTTAAATCATAACTCAATCATAACTCAATCATAACTCTGGGGTTCATAATATTATCCGGGTCGAGCGCGTGTTTAAGTGCCTTCATGAGCGCAATTTTCACAGGATCAGCGCGGCGGGCAAGATCATCTTTTTTCATAATACCAATGCCGTGTTCCGCTGAAATAGACCCGTTAAGGCTGTCAACAATATCAAAAATGGGTTGAGATAATGCGTCCCAATTTTGTAAAAATGTCTCGCGGTCCGCCCCTTCGGGTTGAGCGATATTATAGTGGATATTGCCATCGCCAAAATGTCCAAACCCAACGGGGCGGCAATTTGTAATAATGTCTTGCACGGCTTTATTTGCGCGTTTGAAAAATTCAGGGATTTTGTCAATCGGGACTGTGATGTCATGTTTAACCGAACCGCCAAGGAATTTCTGCCCCGCCGACATATTCTCGCGAATGGCGAGTAAGTCTTGGGCTTGGCTGTCTGATTGTGCGATAACGGCATCGCGTATCACGCCTGTATTCAAATGCGGCGCTAGAAGAGACTCGGCCAAAGCTTGACCCTTGGCATGGCTATCAACATCCCAATCGACCAGTAAATACCAAGGATGCGCCTTGGTAAAAGCGTCACGAATAGATGCAATATTATCGACAACCGCGCGGTAACCAATGGCTGGCATCACTTCGAACATGGATAAGCGCCCGCCCGCGCGCAAGGGTTCAAGCAAATTGACCGCCGCCTCTGCGCTCTCTATCGCAATAAGGGCGCGCTGCGTGTGATTGGGTTTTGGAAAGAGTTTGAGACTCGCGGCTGTTATAATACCAAGCGTGCCTTCTGCGCCAAGCAGTAAACGGTTTAAATCATATCCTGTATTGTCTTTGCGAAGATTGGTTAATCCGTTAAATACATCTCCATTGGCCAATACGGCTTCAATTCCGAAAACCAGTTCTTTGGTTGTACCATATTTGAGGACATGATTTCCGCCTGCATTGGTGGATAAAATCCCGCCAACTGTACAACTGCCTTGCGATGAAATCAGCATAGGAAAAATCTTATTATGCGGTGTTACAGCGTCATGTACCGTTTGTACCGTTGCGCCAGCTTCGATGATAATAGAATTTGCGATAGGGTTTATGTCCCGAATCTGGCGCATTTTTTTCAGAGACATTAAAATTTCGCCTTGCGGAGTATTGCCGCCAACAAGTCCTGTATTCCCGCCTTGCGGCATAATTTTTAACCCATATTGCGCGCATATTTTAACGGCCGTTACAACCTCTGCTGTTGTGCGGGGGGTCAGCATAATTGGGGTTTTGCCGAAATATTTATCTCGCCATTCGCTTAGATGCGGAGCGATAATATCTGTATCTTGCGTCCAAGCTTGCGCGGGCAGAGCGGCTTTGAGCGCGTCTATACCATCCGTTTCATGAGGCTGGCGCGCGGCCATTAAAACTGCCAATCTATGTCAAAACTTGCAAAATCAGCGGCCGTCATGGCCCCGCGCCGCAAGAGTGTGGCTTTGCGCTCATTCAGGGCCAAGATAGTTGAAGGTGTGCCGCGGCAAGTGTTTTTGTCTTGAAATATGCCGTCAACCTGTGTGCCAAATATTGCATAGGCTGCGTCAAAAGATGTTGCATCTGCATCGCCAGAACGGTTTGCACTGGTCAGGGCGAGCGGCATTGTTTGGCACTGTGCGGGCCAGCTTGTCTGCGCGCAGCGCAAAGCAATGGTTGGTTGGCCGTCAGGATTTTGCCCGTAAATGCGCTTATCAAGCGCTAAGGGCATTTTTGCTGTCATGACAAGCGTTAATGGCCCGGGCCAGAAAGCTTGCGCCAAAGCCTGTGCTAGGGGCGACCATTGCACCAAATCTTTATAATGCTTTTCATGGGCGACACAAAGCGCGAGTGGTTTGTTAAAGTCACGGCCTTTCAGAGCGTAAATTTTGTCGATTGCGGCGGTATTTTTAGGCTGGGCGGCAAGGCCGTAAACGGTTTCCGTTGGCACAATGGCAACGCCGCCGCGCGCGAAAATGTCATCCAACGCCTTATAGTCTTGGATATGATTATGCGCGCGGTTTTGGGTCATGTTTTTAAAAGGGGATAAAGCTATGGGTTGGTTTCGTTAAATTCGGCTTCAATGCGTAATGTCACAATATCGCCTATACCGAAATTGGAAAGATAGCCCATATCAAATTCCGACCGTGTTAATTCGCTTGTCGCTGAAAAGCCGAGTGTTTTACCAGGGTTGCCAAAGGATTTACCTGCTCCGTTATAGGTAACATCAAGCGTTATGGGTTTTGTGACGCCTTTTAATGTGAGATTGCCCGTGACTTGGCCTGTATTCTCACCCGTTTTGACAGATTGCGTGGAGACAAACAAAATATCTTTGTGGCTGCCGCTATCAAAATATTTTCCGTCCGTTGAGAGTTCTTCGTCAAAGGCTGGCAATCCCGTACTCACGCTCGCAGGGTCAATGCGGATGTTCAGGCGGCTATTTTCCGGATTATCGGGCGTAAAGTCCAATGACCCGCTGATCGTTTCAAACCGAGCTGTATATTGTGATAATCCCGCATGAGAGAGCGACCAAGTAACGCTCGCATGGGTTGGGTCAAGCGTATAGGCGCCTGCTGGCGCTGCCGTAACTTCCAGAACAGGTGCCGTTGCACAGCTCATCAGGGCTGTTGAAAAAAGGCTTGTTATGATAAGGATTTTTATTTCTGACTTCATATGTATCATTATAACCTCGTAATAGCGCAAAGAAAGTGTTGAAACTGCTGCGCTCTTACGCCATTCCCGCATTATGAGTGATACACAACATAGTGAGCCGCTTCAAGAAAGCGAAAAAAGTCAAAAGGGTGATGTTGCAGCGAAATCCTTGAAAGCGCGTATTGTTGAAGAAGCAAAGTTTTTTGCAGGTTTGGCTGCTATTATGCTGACCTTGCTCACATTTGTATGGGGGCATTTTAAAATACCATCAGAAAGCATGTTACCGACACTAGAAGTCGGGGATCATCTATATGTGTCAAAATTTGCTTATGGCTATTCCAAACATTCTTTGCCGCTCGGCATGCATCATATTCCAGGCTTGCCAGAAGGTAAGATATTTTCTCGTATGCCAAAGCGCGGGGATGTGGTTGTGTTTCGAAACCCGAATGCAGGGATTATTATGATTAAGCGTGTCACGGGTCTGCCGGGCGATAGAATAAGGGTTCTACGCGGGCGTTTATATATTAATGATGTGATTGTGGAGCGTGAAAATATAGGTAATTATTTATACCGAGAGCATTTGGGCCGAAAAACTGGCGTAGATGTCTATAAAGAACAATTACCGGGCGAGAAACACGCTCACGAAATTTATGAGCAAACTGATCTGGGTGCGCTTGATGATACGGATGTATTTACAGTGCCAGAAGGACATGTGTTTTTCATGGGAGATAATCGCGATAATTCAACAGATTCGCGCGATCCGCGCGGGCCAGGATTTGTGCCAGCCGACTATCTGATTGGCCGCGCTGATTTGATGATGTTCTCGTTTAAACGTTGCAAAAAAGAAGACGGGCTACGTTGCCCGCCTTTTCGTGCGTTAAAACCCCTTTAATGGCTCTGTTAATTGGCCTTTGCGTATGAATATGCTCGACTCATTGACGTGATTTCACATAAATAGATTCAATGTCTCATGATACGATCATCATAGCGCGGCATGGAAAGCCCGCCCTCTCGCGTAAGGTCAGATTGACATGGCGTGAATATCGCCAATGGTGGAAATTATATGATGCTGGCGGAATTATCCCTGACCAAAAAGTCCCGGTAAAACTTAAAAAATTGGTAGAAGGGGCCGATGTTCTCATTTCTAGCCCGCTTTTACGCGCGCGTGAATCGTTAGAGCTTGCCACAGGCAGAAAAGCAGATCTTATTTTAGAGGATTTGATTGAAGCGGCTTTACCTTCGCCAAATTTTGGGCCGTTAACTTTGCGCCCGAAAAGCTGGGGAACATGGTCACGAATTGTTTGGTATGTTGGCTGGTCTGACGGGATGGAATCGCATAAAGACGCGCGTATTCGCGCTAATAAAATGGCGCAAAGACTATCCGAAGAAGCGGCAGGCGGCAAAATCGTTTATGTATCGGCGCATGGATGGTTCAACCGCATGGTCAAAGGCTCTTTGCTAAAACAAGGCTGGAAATGTGTGAGTCAAAATGGTGATTTGCATTGGAGCCACAGACGTTTTACTCGGCCTACAAATTTAGGGAATGAAACCAAATGAGTGATGTGAAAATTGAAGATATGAGTTTTGAAGCGGCCCTCGCAGAGCTGGAAACGATTGTTGAGCGTTTAGAGCGCGGCGATGCCCCGCTGGAGGCCAGTATTGAAATTTATCAACGCGGCGCAAAATTAAAAGCCCATTGTGAAGGCAAGCTTAAAGACGCGCAGATGAAAGTTGAAAAAATTGTTTTGGATGGTCAAGGCCAAGCAAGTACAGCGCCATTTGATAATTAAGATATTCAGATTTAATAGGTTTTGACAGATATGAATTTTGAAATGCATCTTAAATCTGTGGCAGGCGATGTTGAGACTGCGCTCTCAGATTTACTTCCAGAGCCCAGAGGTCATCAAGCCGTCATAATGGAGGCAATGCGCTATGCTACGCTTGGCGGCGGTAAACGTTTGCGGCCATTTCTAATGATAGAAACTGTGCGTATGCTTGGCGGGAATTTGGATAATGCGATGGTCGCGGGCTGTGCGTTAGAATGTTTGCATGTTTACTCACTGATCCATGATGATTTACCGTGTATGGATGATGATGATTTGCGCCGCGGTAAACCCACAGTCCATAAAGCCTATGATGAAGCCATGGCTGTTTTAGCGGGAGATGGCCTACTGACCTTGGCATTTGAATTGCTGGCCAGCGAAGCGGCGCATAGTGATCCAAGCGTGCGTGTGCGCCTTGTCGCTGAACTTGCCAAAGCCAGCGGGCATAGCGGTATGATTGGCGGACAAGTTGTGGATATAACGGTTGTTGAAGGCGAGCGCGACGAGAGGCTTATCACAGAGCTACAAGCCATGAAGACGGGCGCTTTGATTGATTTTTCTGTCCGCGCGGGCGGTATCATATGCGGTGTTGATGATACAGCTTTAGAGCAACTCTCGGCATATGCGCGCGATATGGGGATCGCTTTCCAAATTCAAGACGATATTTTGGACATAGAAGGCGATGTTGAATTAATGGGCAAAGCTGTGGGGAAAGACCAAGACCTTGGAAAAGCCACATTTGTATCAATTTTAGGCCTTCAAGGTGCGAAAGATAGGGCAAAAGCTTTGGGCCGCGCGGCGAAGGGTCACCTTGCCGCTTATGGTGATAAAGCGCAGATTTTGTGCGAGACGGTGGATTTCGTACTTGAACGGACACATTAAATAAAATGTGTCTTTGACGAAACTTAAGGTGTTTGGCATTTATACCATATAATAGATATGGTGGATGTCAGACCAAAAGAGAGAGATGAAAATGGTTGATACGCCTTTACTGGACACGGTTAAAATTCCAGCGGACATGCGCGGCTTTACACGTAATCAACTCAAACAACTGGCCGATGAAGTCAGGTCTGAAGTTATTAGTGCTGTCTCTGTGACGGGCGGACATTTGGGCGCGGGGCTGGGCGTTGTTGAGCTAACAGTCGCTATTCACCATATTTTTGATACACCCAATGATAAGCTAATCTGGGATGTTGGGCATCAATGTTACCCGCATAAAGTCTTGACGGGACGACGAGATCGCATTCGTACATTGCGTAAAGGCGGCGGGTTGTCTGGGTTCACCAAGCGCGCTGAGAGCGAGTATGATCCATTTGGCGCAGCCCATAGTTCCACCTCTATTTCTGCGGGTATGGGTTTTGCGACGGCGCGAGATTTAGCTGGCAAAGACGGCCATGTGATTTCCGTGATTGGTGATGGTTCAATTACGGCCGGTATGGCCTATGAGGCGATGAATAATGCAGGCGCAACCGATAGCCGCCAAATCGTCATCTTAAATGATAATGATATGTCAATAGCGCCGCCTGTTGGCGCGATGAGCCATTTGCTTGCGCGCACAGTGAGTAGTAGCGGCTATCAAGCCATTCGCGGTGCGGCCAAATCCATGGTCAGTCATGCGCCAAGGCCGATAAAATCAACTGCCAAGAAAACTGAAGAATATACACGCGGTATGTTTACGGGCGGGACATGGTTTGAAGAACTTGGCTTCTTTTATGTCGGCCCTGTCGATGGTCATGATTTAGATGCGCTTGTGCCTGTTTTGGAGAATGTGAAAAACATGAAAAATGGCCCTGTGCTTGTTCATGTTGTGACACAAAAAGGTAAAGGCTATGCGCCTGCAGAAAAATCTGCTGATAAATATCATGGCGTGTCCAAGTTTAACGTTGTTACAGGTGAGCAATCTAAACCCGTCGCCAATGCGCCAAGCTATACCAAAGTCTTCGCGCATAGCTTGATTGAAGAAGCCCGCAAAGACGATAAAATCGTTGGGATTACGGCAGCTATGCCGGGCGGAACAGGCATGAAAGAATTTGGCCAAGTCTTCCCAGACCGTATGTTTGATGTTGGCATTGCCGAGCAACATGCGGTGACATTTGCTGCGGGTATGGCGGCGGATGGATTTAAGCCCTTTTGCGCGATTTACTCGACTTTCCTGCAGCGCGGCTATGACCAAGTTGTGCATGATGTTTCCATCCAAAACCTACCTGTACGCTTTGCGATGGACAGGGCAGGGCTTGTCGGGGCGGACGGGCCAACACATGCGGGCGCATTTGATGTAGCTTATCTGGGTTGCCTGCCCAATATGGTCTTAATGGCCGCAGCCGATGAAGCGGATTTAAGGCGCATGGTCGCAACGGCTGTGGCTTATGATAGCGGGCCAATGGCGTTTCGTTATGCCCGCGGCGAGGCAACAGGTATTGAGATTCCAGATGACCCAGCTCCGCTCGACATCGGTAAAGGGCGTATCATGAAAGAGGGCTCGCGCATTGCTGTGCTGTCTTATGGCACGCGCCTTGGCGAAGCTATGCAAGCCGCGCAGCAGCTTGATAGGCTTGGCTTATCCACAACCGTGGCCGATGCGCGCTTTGCCAAACCGCTCGATATAGATTTGGTTAAGAGACTCGCAGATGAACATGAAGTGCTGATAACCATCGAAGAAGGCTCTGTGGGCGGGTTTGGAGCCTTTGTGTTACATGGTCTGGCGGATGCTGGCCGTCTTGATAATGGCCTGAAGGTGCGGACAATGACCCTACCTGATATTTATATCGATCATGACAGCCCCGCTTTGATGTATAAGCAAGCAAAGCTTGATGCAGATTCGATTGTTGAAACAGCGTTTAAGGCTCTGGGCCGCGACTTTAACGCCCAAGCGCATTTGGCTTAATTTGCGCAAATATGCGCGCTGATATTTATCTGACCGAACATGGCTATTATGAGTCGCGCGCGCGGGCGCAGGCGGCGATTAAGGCGGGATTGGTCACGGTTAATGGTAAGGCTCTTAAGAAGCCTTCTGATAAGATATTCGCCGGCGTCGTCATCAAAGCTGGGCAAGAGCATCCTTGGGTGTCGCGCGGCGGGGTAAAGCTCTCTTACGCTTTAGATATTTTCGGTATAGCCGTCACAGATAAGATTTGTCTGGATGTGGGCGCGTCTACGGGCGGGTTTACGGATGTCCTGATTCAAAACGGCGCGAGGCATGTCTATGCAGTTGATGTTGGCCATGGGCAATTTCACAAATATTTGCAGGGCCATGCAAAAATTACCGCAATGGAAGGGCAAGATGCGCGTGATTTAAAGCCCAGCCATTTTACCCATCCGCCAGAACTAATTGTCTGTGATGCGAGCTTTATTTCTGCCACCAAAGTGCTGACGGTGCCGCTATCATTAGCGAAACAGGGCGCTGATGTGATGACGCTGGTCAAGCCGCAATTTGAAGTCGGTAAATCGGGTATTGGCCGCGGCGGTATTGTTAAAAGCGAAGCTTTGGCCCTAGAAGCGTTAAGCGCCGTTAAAACTTGGATGGCAGCTCAAGGCTGGCAGGTTTTGGGTATAGATATATCGCCAATAAAGGGCGGCTCTGGGAATATAGAATATGTACTCCATGCCCGTAAATCTTAGCTGATGAGATTAGCCCGTGTTTCATCGCGGTGCTTTTTGAGATATTTCATAAAGGGCGTTCCGCCCGTGCCGACATCCGTATCATTGCCAGCGGCTTTTTTTCCCTGTTTATTGATATAGCTAGCCGCATATTCTAGGTGCCGTGTGCGAAAATCGGCCACGGCCTGCACAACAGCGTTATACGCTTCAATGAGGCCTTTTTCCCTTGATGTTTGGGCATAGCTGCGCAGCTGGCTATGGCTGCGAACATCGTCAATAAAACGACGATGGGCGGGCGGGCGGTAAATATGTAATTGGTCTAGATATTCACGCAATGGGTCTGGCGCATGACCAATGCCCAAAAGGGCGTCCATAGACGGAACGATAGAGGATTGTGAGCCTGTTTGTCCGCGAAAGGCTTGAGCTTTGCCGCCATAACGTGTGCCTTCGTAAATGATACCCTCTGGCAAAGCAGGATTATCGCGCCAGCCATGAATATAAGGCCGAACGCGTTCAAAATAGATATAGGGATCACAGCGCTCTGGCATACGGTCAAACAGAGCGTTTATCTGCCCCCAAACCTCTGTCATGGTCATGAGCCTGGCGTGGATAGTTTGGTTGTCTTCGTCTTTTACGGCTTGAATAATATCTCCCATTAAATCTAAGGCGGCGCCAGCTTGGGCTTCAATCGCGACATGGATGAGAACGAACCAAGCTTCATCTTGCCCGCCAAGGAAGTGTTGAATCATGTAAATATTATCTAAATCAATCGGCCCTGTTGGGTCGAGCTTGCCCCAATTATCTAGAACGTAACCGCTATAGGGCAATAATGGCTGCTGGCCTAAATGATCGGCAAGGGCGACTATGGGGCGGGCTAGGCAGCGCGGTAGTTTTGCAGGCGGGGTTGGCTCCCCCCAAACATAAGCTTGTACCATGAAAGAATAATGCACCATCGCCATGCGTATGGCTTCATCGGATAAGGCGTTAAGCTCGCTGTCTAAATCTATATCGGGAAGATGATGTTCTAAATAGTGCCGCACACGGCCCGATGGCAGGATTTGCGGCAGGCGCATCGCAATCTCGCGAATCTTTTTGAGACTGCCTGATAGTTCAATATCATTCGCATTATGCTGGCAGAGAAATCCTCGATCGGCTGACATGCCATAATGGCTTAACTCTATGCGCATTTTTTACCCTTATACTTATTTTTTGCAATAATAGATTGCCATAAGCGCAATTAACGTGTTTTATGCGCTTAAATGCGATATATTGAGCAATAAATCATGGAAATAGATGCTATAAATAACACTATATTGTCTGTATTAGAGATAGACGGGCGGATCAGTAATATTGATCTCGCGCAGCGAGTCGGCCTTTCGCCATCAGCATGTTTGCGCCGCGTTCAAGAATTAGAGCGTTCGGGGTTTATTACGGGATACCGTGCTGTTTTAAATCGTTCCAAATTGGGTGTGGGGATTACGGCTTTTGTGATGGTTGGCTTATCTGCGCATTTAAAGAAAGATTCTCTGGCATTTGAACGGGCTATGGAGGCCTCGCCAGAAGTGCGCGAATGTCATAATATTACGGGATCTGTTGAATACCTTTTACGCGTCGAAGCTGTTGATTTGGCGGCATATAAAGATTTCCATTCTAATACATTGGGAACCTTGTCTCAAGTTGGCAGTATTACCTCGCATATTTCTCTTGGGTCGCCCAAAGATAGGCGCGCATAAAAAAACCCCGCATATGCGAGGCTTTATGGGGTGAATAAGCTCAGCTAGAGCGGCCTAATAGCGCCGTCCACGATGACCTCTGCGAAACCCTCTGTGACCTCGATTAAAACCACGATTGCCTCTAAAGCCGCGATTTCTTCTAAAACCACGATGTCCTCTGAACCCGCGATGTCCATTATGAAATCTGCGATGGCCTCTAAAGCCGCGATTATAACCTGTGCCTATGTTGATGTTTACAGACGAACGGGGCTGGGTGTAATATCCGTTATTGTTGTAATAAGGCTGTGAATACCCGCCATTATAATATCCGCCACCATTACTGTAATAGGGCTGCGAATATCCGCCGCCATTATAATAGCCCCCATTATAGTTTTGACCATTGCCTTGTCCTGCAATGGCTGCGCCTGCTACGCCGCCAACGACTGCGCCTATAATTGCGCCTTCTGCGCCGTCCCCTCTGCCAGCGACTTGATTGCCGATAAGTGCGCCAACTCCTGCGCCGACGAGGCCGCCTGCGACTTGATTATTAGCATTGTTGTTTTGGACTTGGCCCTGATGTCGATGCTGAAAATTTGTATTATGGGCTGAGGCTGTGATAGGCGCGAGCGTTACCGTTGCGATGGCTGCTAGCGCGATTCCAAATTTAAAAGTCATGAGGGACTCCTTTTCTAAATTATGCCTTTACAATATAGGATGAACCTGAACGAAATCTGACAAAATACGGTTTTAATGATAATTAACACTCTTTTAAGTTGTAAATCCAATCACAAAGAGAGGACTATCCCGTGATTTGCACGAAATCGTCCTCATATTTACCTTTATGGTAGCGCCTTTTGGCGCTCGCTATGTGTCAGTTTTTAGTTGTGACACTGATTATGATGGCCTTTTGAAATATCATGTCCCCATTGATCATAACGTTTGGAGCTGCCTTGATAGCAATATGTATTCGTTGGCTGATGCGTAATAACAGTATCAACATGTTGCCGCTCTACCCAAGTCGTAGGTTGGGGCGCAGCTGTAACATGGGCTGTGCGGTCAATATGGGTCACTGTAGACGTTAAACATGTACCGTCCGCTTGCTTGACGCTATCGCTTGGGCAAGGTGCATGACGGCTACTTGTTGAGCGTTGCTGGGCAGGGTTCACATATTGTGTGACATGACGGTCAAGGCATGTACCGTCCGCTTGCGGAGTTGTATTTGACGGACAACTTGCCATTTGAGGGGCTGGCACGATAACGCGCTGCACTTGAGGGGCAGGCGCAGGGCGTTGCACGTAAACGGTACGCTGGACATAAACAGGCTGAACAGCTGGCTGTACATAACGTGTTACAGGGACAACAGGGCCAGCGATATATTGACCAGAATTTACATATTGCGGCGCTGCATAGAGCGGCGCGCTATTATAAATTGGGCCTGACGTATATTGCGGGGCATATTGGCCTTGTACAGGATATCCTCCATGAACAGGGCCGCCAGCATAACGGCTCGCAGAGCGGCCGTTGAAATTTCGCCCGCGCGGTGCAAAGGCATTTCCAGCCACACCGCCAAGAGCCGCGCCCAGCAGAGCGCCTTCTACATTATTACCGCGTCCAGCGATAAGTGCGCCAACGCCCGCGCCCGCGCCAGCTCCTATAAGCGTACTATTTGTTCGGTTGTTACCAAATCCGCCGTTAAAGCCTTGGTTTTGAGGCGTAAATGCACTACCCGCTACGCCGCCAAGAGCTGCGCCCAGCAGAGCGCCTTCCACGTTATTGCCTTGTCCCGCAATTAGTGCGCCAATCCCAGCGCCCGCACCTGCGCCAGTTAAAATACCAGCGGTTGAATTATTGCCAAAACCACCAAATTGGGCATATGCCAAAGTTGGTGTGAATGTGATTGCAGCGATAGCTGCACTTGTTAGTAAAATTTTCATAAGCCTAAGCTCCTTAGTGCCGAATATTGTGTCTTAATTCGGGAGCCTAAAAGGTACTCCCCCACCATAAGTTTATTAAGCCTGCTTTATGCAAGTCTTGTACCACTCTTATAACATATAAGATGAATAGAAGCTGCCTTCAAAGTTATTCGCTTAAAACACGAAAACCCCAGCCTATAAGGCTGGGGTCGTAATGTGCGCCAAAACTGGGGGTTATCCGCTTAATGCGTGGCGTAACACGCATTAGATCCGTGATAATGTGCGCGGCGGCGGATGTTACGCTTTTTGCGCTTTAAGAACCGACGACGATCTTTTAACTCATTGATCTCATAGTCGATTTGCACAAGACGATCTTTCAAATATGGATCATAGCCATTATATTCGAGTGCGTCACGAATATCTCTTTTCTCATGCTTTAGGGCATCAATCCGATAATCTACCTTATCGATCTTGTAATAGAGATTGGCAGATCTACGCTGACCATATCCATTACGGTGATTGTGGCCTCGATTATATCCATAATTGTTATACCCTCGATTATGATGGACAACGCGGGTCGTAAACCCACTATTTCTAAATCCGCGATTGTTGTTAAAGCCGCGGTTGCGGGTCTGACTAAAGCGGCGATTTGAACGACGACTTGTCTTATTATCGCTTGCGATACCTTCGCCAACCGCTGCGCCAGCTACGCCGCCAATAATCGCGCCTAGAACTGCGCCTTCCGTACGATTACCACGGCCTGCGATTTCTTCGCCAAGAATAGCGCCAAGTGAGCCGCCGATTAGGCCGCCAGCAATCTGCGCGCCAGCATCATTATTATTGTTTCGGTGCTTAGAATAAGTCTGTGCAGATGCAGCCAGAGGTGAAACGAGCGTTGCCGCCGCTAAAGTGAGGGCTACAAGGTTCTTTTTATGAAATACAATATTTTTCATGTGTGTCTCCTATTTAAGCAACGAAAGGGAAAATGCCCGTCCGATGAAACCTATCTAGGCAGATGGCTTTGAATACTCTCTGACTTTGAAATTCATATTTCGTTCAGAAAGGCAAATATTTAAGATAAAGTATTGATTTATAATTATAAATTCAAATAAAAATAAATAATTTTAGTTTGAAGACCCCATTTGGCCGCGATGACGCAGCTTATGGTCGGCCAATATACAAGCTAGCATAGCTTCGGCAACAGGCACTGCGCGAATCCCGACGCAAGGGTCATGACGCCCTTTTGTGCGCACATCAATTTCATTGCCCTTCGCGTCAATAGATTGGGTTTGCGTCAAAATTGATGAGGTCGGTTTGATCGCCACACGCACAATGATCTCATCGCCATTGCTTATACCCCCTAAAATACCGCCAGAATTATTTGATAGGAATTTTGGCGCGCCGTTTTCCATGCGCATTTCATCGGCATTTTCTATGCCTGTTATGCGCCCTGCGGCAAAACCAGTGCCGATTTCTACGCCTTTGGCGGCGTTAATAGACATCATACCCATGGCAATATCGCTATCGAGTTTACCGTAAACAGGTGCGCCCCAACCTGCAGGGACACCTGATGCACGGATTTCAATAATTGCGCCAACAGAATTTCCGGATTTTCGAATCCCGTCTAGATAATCTTCCCAAGTCTTAGCAGCTACTTTATCAGGACACCAAAATGGGTTTTGACGGGTTTGTTCCCAATCCCAATTATCTGGATTAATATTTTGGGTGCCAAGGCTTATCACGGCGCCGCGTATAGTCACGCCAGTCAGTATTTTACGCGCGATAGCACCAGCGGCGACTCGGTTAGCAGTTTCGCGCGCAGAACTGCGCCCGCCGCCGCGATAATCACGAATGCCATATTTAGCATCATACGTCATATCAGCATGGCCCGGGCGATACCGATCTTTAATTTCAGAATAATCGCGGCTGCGTTGATCCGTATTTTCAATCAATAAGCTAATTGGCGCGCCCGTTGTTTGGCCTTCAAAGACGCCCGATAGAATTTTTACGGCGTCTGGCTCTTTGCGTTGGGTAACAAAGCGTGATGTGCCAGGTTTGCGCTGATCAAGATAAGTTTGAATATCGGCTTCGGATATATCAATGCGCGGCGGGCAGCCATCAATCACGCAGCCAATAGCAGGGCCATGGCTCTCGCCCCATGTGGTAAACCGAAATAAGTGACCGAAACTATTGTGTGACATAGCGCTCTCTTAGCGCTGTTATAGCGTTTCTGCTAGGTTTAAAAACTACGTGAACCTGCACGGACGCGGTAAGCTTGCGGCGCAGGAGGGATGAGGGTTTCAAACGCATTTTTTGCCTGCATGAAGGCACCAATATTGGCATAGGGGCTATCGGGATGGAAGAATTTAGCTTTCTTGCGCCATGCTGCGCGAATATCAGCTTCGCGTGCAGACATGGATACACCTAAAGTCATGAGTGCGTCTTGCCGTGTCATTCAAAGTCCCCTAATCACCATTTTCTAAACTATACATATATATAGCCTAGATTTTGGTTAATAGAGCCCTCACAAATATAGTTAATAGAGCGTTTTTTAGGATTTTTATGACGTCTGAGCCCAAAAATGTAATTCCGCCAACACCAACGCGGGCGCAATATCTTGAAACAGGGGACCGGCCAATGGGATGGCTGGAAGCGGATGAGCCGATAAGTCTGTTTGAAAAATGGTTGTCAAAAGCAGGGGAGACAGAGCTTAACGATTCAAATGCAATGAGCCTGGCCACAGTTGATGCTTCGGGTCGTCCTGATGTGCGGATTGTCTTGCTCAAGGGTTTGGATAAGCGCGGCTTTGTCTTTTACACGAATAGCCAAAGCGCAAAAGGCGAGCAATTAGCACATTCTGGACAGGCGGCCTTGTGCTTTCACTGGAAAAGCCAAAAACGGCAAGTCCGCATACGCGGGGCGGTGGAAATTGTGAGCGCAGCCGAATCAGATGCTTATTTTAACGCGCGTGCGCGCGGGTCACAAATCGGCGCTTGGGCGTCTCAGCAATCGCGTCCCGTGGAGAGCCGCGCGGCTATGGTGGATGCTGTGGAGGTCGTAGACGGGCAATTTGAGGGCCAAGATGTCCCGCGTCCCGATCATTGGTTTGGATGGCGCGTCATAGCTGAGACGATAGAGTTTTGGCAAGACGGAGCGTTTCGTCTTCATGACCGTCTTGTGTTTACACGGGACGCTGATAAATGGCAACGCAGACGGCTCTTTCCTTAGGGGTGCGAAGCGTTTACACAGGCCTAAGCCCTAACGGCCTTTATAACATAAAAAGAGATTATTATGACAACGGCTCTGACTGAAACGAACCATGCCCCCAAAGGTACACGCCGTCAGATTATGCGTAAATGGGTGTTAAAGCTCACATTCGTTATTACGGTTTTTGCACCGCTGATATTTATGATTGGGGCGTTAGGAACTAAGTTTGGTTGGTGGAGTCTAGACTTTGGGTTTGGAACATTAGTTCGTAATATAGGCCCAAAAATACTGATGTTATCGGGCTTATTAGGCATTGTGAGCTTGATTTTAGCGGGCGCCATTAAGCCGCGTAAGGGTTTTTTCACAGCGGCCGCTGCGTTGATTGTTGCTATGGCGGGGCTTGGTTATGCGAAAGGTGTTGGGAATAAGGTTGCTAACTTACCTTTCATCCATGACGTAACAACAGATACGCAAGATGTACCGCGTTTTACAGCGGCGATTATGGAACAACGGGCCAAGGTTCAGGGCGTGAATAGCGCAGATTATGTCGGAAAACGCGATGCGCGTGATAAAGAGCTTGTCTCTGTTCTTCAAACAAAAGCTTTTCCTGATATTCGCCCGCTCATTCTTTCTGAAGAGCCAAAGGTTATTTTTGGTAAAGCTGAAGCTATTGTTAAAGTTTTTGGCTGGGATATTGCTAGCAATGATGTGGATGCAGGCGTGATTGAAGCGACTCATACGACATTTTGGTTCGGATTTGAAGATGATGTCATTATTCGTATCCGTCCATCGGAAGGCGGGGGTACTGTTGTGGATGTGCGATCTTTATCGCGTATTGGCGGCTCGGATATTGGTAAAAACGCACAGCGAGTCCGTGCGTTTTTAAAAAAACTAAAAGCGGCGTGATAAGCAGTTTTATTTATTTAAATTCAATCGGTTAAGTTAAGATGCAATTTTGTAAACCTGCCGTAAGCCATCTGTGCCTTGCGCGGCTACGCGCCCCGTTTTACGCATATGTATAAGGTGCGATAAAACACTATGCGCGGCCGCAGGATGTAGGCGTTTATCCACATCGGCATAAAGCTTGGTCACAATATCTCCGATTGATGTTATGCCGCTTTCAAGAGCACTCAGGATTTGCGCTTCTCGGGTATGACGATGGGCTATATAAGCCTCGATAAATGGACGGACATTCGTAATGGCTGTGCCATGTGTGGGGCGCACAATATCAAAATCTCGTGCTAAAACTCTTTCAAGGCTTTCAAGATAATCGCCCATATCTCCATCGGGCGGACTTACAACGCTCGTTGACCAACCCATAATATGATCGCCAGAAAAGAGCGTGTTCTCTTCTTTCAGGGCAAAACATAAATGATTAGATGTATGGCCAGGCGTGTGTATGGCTTCGATTGTCCAGCCATCGCCTTCAATGATGTGTCCGTCGCGAATATCGACATCTGGTTTGAAGGATAGATCATCGCCCGCTTCAAGACGAATGTCGCCGCCTTTTGGCGGTACAGGTTGCACGCCATAGCCGTAAACCTTACAACCATGTTCTTCGGCAAGTGGCCGCGCCATAGGGGAGTGGTCCATATGATGATGTGTGACCAATATATGTGTCACTTTGCAATCTTTTAAGGCGTCTTTTAGAGCCGCTTTATGAGCCGGCGTTGTTGGGCCTGGGTCAATCACTGCGACATTTTTATCGCCTATAATAAAGACGCCCGTCCCCGTGAAGGTGAAAGGGCCTGGATTATCAGCGATAACGCGCTGAACAAGCGGGCTGAGTTGATCTAAACGTCCATATTCAAAGTCAAATTGTCTTACAAAGGGGATTGCCACAGATGTTACCTTATATTGTCTCAAGCGCTCTATACCTTAAACTTGGATAAATGTTAGATGTAATTTTAACCATGTTGCCATTAAACTTAAGCTCAAGATGGAGTGTCGATGGTACAGGAGGGGCTTTACTCAGCCATCTGAGATGTTTGAAGTCTGGCTTCGAGACCGTTTATGATTTGAGGCTTTTGCTTTATATCAATTTTCGCGCCTTTATCTTACGCGTTTGACTTTCACAGCGCGGCCTTTGCCATTAACACGTAAGTTGAATGACCCAAATGAGGCTTTGGTGATTTCCGCTTGGTTTAACCGGCCATTTCGTACTTTTGGAATACGAAATTTTTCAGCATTAGTTTGCTCCCAAACTTGACCATTAGCAAGAAAGAAGCGAGTTTTGCCGCGACCAAATTCAGTTGTTTTCGCAATGTCTAACGTGACTTCTTTGACTTGCGGTCTTTCAAGAGGTTTAATGACGGATGGCGGCTTTACAGATTTTATTTTTGATTCTCTAATTTCAACAGATTTTTGAGTATTTTTGGGGTTTGGTGCTTCAACAGGTGAGGTGAGCGGGTTCTCACGCGGTTTCGGTGTTTTTGTTTTGGCGGCTGAGTTGTCAGCTGATTTGCCGAGTCCAAAGAGACTTGGCAGTGAGGGAATGTTGAACCCAAATGCGTCGCGTTCAACCTTTTCAATATCTTTTTTATTGATTGCAACAATCTCGCCGCTCTTTTGCGCAGTAGCAAGCCTGCCCGCGGCTAGGTCGTAACATTCAAGTCTTTCTGTGGCATCAGTGATGTTTGTGCAGGCTATGACTGCCTTGAATTCATTGGGGTTTTCTTGTGCAAGCGCTGGGAAGCTTAAGGCACAAAATGTAAGGGATGATAATGCGATATAGCGGCGTTTTACGTGTAGCATTCGAGTACCTATGTCTTAGTCATTAACTATTCTTTTATAACACATAACGATATTTTTGTGATCTGCATAGTGTTACAAGCTGTATGTTAAGCTACAAAACCTGCTTGTGTTGCTTGGTGGTAAAAATGCAACATCGAGTAAAAAAGCGTGGGCTTTTTATTGTTTTCCTGTAGAGTCCCCTTGAGTGTTTGGCCTTAATCATTTTTAATAAATAATAAGCGGACATGAATCCGTACAAAATAATTATTACACAAAAACCAGTTCGAAGGGGTTTTAATAAATGAATATCACAGATAAAGCACGCCTATTACAGACGTCCATTCTATCGAGCCTGATGTTAGGCTTAGGTGGAGTTGCATACGCGCAAACACCAGACCAAGTTCCAGCCCAAGTAGATGGGTTCGAGGAAGAGGATACAATCGTTGTAACAGGCTCACGTATTCGGCGCCGTTCAATCGAAACGATTTTTCCAACAAACAGCATTAACTCAGAAGTGCTACAAGATCGTGGTTTTACAAATATTGCTGATGCTTTGGGTGAAATTCCTTCATTTGGCGGCAACACTACTGATTTTGGCGGTCAAAATGGCGCGACAGTCGGGCAGAACTTCGTTAACTTCTTAAACTTGGGGTCGCAAAGAACGCTTGTTCTTGTTGATGGGCGTCGTTTTGTTAACTCTGCAACTGCCTCGCTACAGGGTGCGAATGGATTACAGGTTGATTTTAATGTAATCCCTTCAGCTTTGATTGAGCGTGTCGACACAATTGGGGTAGGCGGCGCGGCTGTGTATGGTGCTGATGCGATTGCTGGTACGGTGAATGTTATTTTGAGAGATGATTTCGAGGGCCTTGAGGCGTCATCTCAGTATACTGTGACTGAGCAAGGAGATGCAGACAACTTAAATATTCAACTTGTTGCGGGTGCAAATTTTGATGATGACAAGGGTAATGTGACGTTCTCACTTGAATATGAAACACAAGAAGGTTTAAGTCAGCTTGATAGAGATTCTATTTTTGCGCCTCAACAACAAGCTTTCTTTAGTGAGTTTTTCGATGGAACTGCCGCAAATGGCTTTGAAGATCAGTTGGCTATATTTAATGGTCAAGAAATTAATATCTTCACAAATGGCGGTGTAGCTTCACCAGGTAACGTATTTATTGGTACGTTTGGAGCTGGCGCATTTCCAGTTGATGGTCTGTTACAGTTCGATGCTGCGGGTAACTTGGTCCCGTTTAATGCAGGCGCGCCAATTCCTGGGCAAAGTGCATTTTTTGCTGATGGTGGTGATGGGTCAAATTTGTTCCAAGAGGTAGGGCAACTCCAAACACCTGCTGAACGTATTGTTGGAACATCTCGGTTTAATTATAGTTTTAGTGATCGTCTGACTGCAAATGCTGAGTTCTTATTTGCAAACACCAATGCCGATGAATTAACAAATCAAGGTGGTTTCCAGTCTTTTGCGTTTCAAGGGGGATCTGGCGGGGCTTTAACGTTTAGTGTTAATCATCCATTGCTAACAACTCAGGCGAGAAATACTTTACTTGCAAATGGCGTAGACCCTGTAACGGGAACATTTGTAGTAAACCGTTTGAATAACGATATTATTGACTCATCTAATGATGTTGAAACAAGTCTTTGGCGTTTTTCAGGTGGTTTCGAGGGAACGTTTGACTTTGCGGGTCGTGAGTTTTCTTGGGATGCGCAATTCACGCATGGTGAATCCAATCTAGAACAAAATGCGAGTGCCATTAATGACTTTGCATTCTTCAACGCCTTAGATGCTGTGGTGTTGACGCAAGCTGATGTTGATGCGGCTGGTGGCATTGATTCAATTAATGCATTGTCTGGAATAACCGTTGGTGTTGGTGATGTTGTTTGTCAATCTGTTATTGATGCCGCTATTGACCCTGATGCTGGTGTTGCACAAGGCAATAATGTTTCCGCGAATAATAATCCATTCGTGCAAGGTTGCGCACCATTGGATGTTTTTGGTGTTAATCGTGGTTCCACAGCGGCACTTGATTTTGTTACAGGGCCATCTACAATAACAGCAGACAACACGTCTCAACAATTTGTAGCTAACCTAACGGGTAGTTTGTTTGATCTACCTGCAGGACCTTTGGCTTTTAATATTGGCTATGAAAGACGTTTGGAATCAGGCGCTTTTCAGCCATCTTTAGCTAATCAAATTGGTTTAGGTCGTGCAGCTGCAGTTAGTGAGAACGCTGGGTCATTCAGAACACAAGAGTTTTACGGTGAGTTGTCTGTACCAATCGTCTCACCTGATCTGGATATTCCATTTGTGCGTGAATTGTCAGCTGAAGGTGCTTACAGAACGATTGAGGTAAGTACGTTAGCGAACGACACAGAAGCCTTTACGGTTGGTGGTAAATATTCACCGATTGAGGATATTACATTTGTTGGTAATTACACTGAATCAACACGTCTTCCATCAATCGCAGAATTATTCACGCCTCTGGCTGGTACTTTCTCAGGTGCTGGTGATCCTTGTGATCCTCGGAATTTGAATCAAGCTGCTGATGTTGCCTTGCGTACGGCTAACTGTGCATCAGTTGGTTTGCCTGATCTCTTTAGTACAAACCTTGGATCAAGTACAGGAACAGGTTTATCAAATATTGTTAATGCGACAGCTTTGGGGGCCAATGGTGGTAATCCAAATCTTATCCCAGAAACAGCAGAGGCCTTTACAGTCGGTGTGATTTTAGAACCACGTTTTATTCCTGATCTTTCAGTTAAACTTGATTATATTCAAGTCAATATTGATGATGCCATTCAAGGTGTGAGTTTGACACAAAACTTAAATGCATGTTTTGATAGTCCGAATTTCCCAAATGTACCACAATGTAATACATTTACTCGCGATGCAGGTGGTCAAATTGTTGATTTTGTAATTGGTCAGGCAAATGCGGCTACATTTGAGACACAATTCTTGCAAGCTCAGGCATCATATTTTTATGATGTATCTGATGCTTTTAATTACTTTGGTGGCCTCTTAGGAAATTCATCAACGAGTTCAGATTGGGGCAGTGTTTCTCATAATCTTACTGTGTTCTCACCTCTTCAAAGAGATAACGCTGTTGGTGATGAAGACCCCGCACTAAATAATATTCGTGGTGGTTTTGCGGACCCGAATGTTAGTCTTAACTTTGCAACCAATTACACGAAAGATAATCTTCGTGTATTCTGGGGTGTATTGTGGCAAGATAACCCACTTGTAACGACTAACCCATTAAATACGGATGAGTTTTTTAATGTGTTTACACCAAATGCAGCTGATCCTGTAGCTGGTGTTGATGCTGATGGCCGGTTAAATCCAGCTAATGCGATTACTAAAGGTGATGGCGGGCAATTTATTAATAATGCATCGATCTCATATAACCTTGAGGATGTTATTGGCTCGTCCGATACGATCTTACAGTTTGGTGTAAATAATGTATTTGATCGCCAACCAAGTTTATTAGAAAATGCCTTAGGTGACTTCAATGCTGCACAAATATTTGGGCGGACCTATAGATTAAGCATCCGCTCACGCTTCTAGTTTGAGATTAGATTTAAGATTAAGAAACGGTCGCTTCGGTGGCCGTTTTTTTATGGCTGAATAGTAGCTTAGTTAGTTGTTATACGAAATCTGTCTATTTGGGCTTTGGAGAGGCGGCGTTTGAAGCTATATTTATAGGGGGTTAAAGAAGCTATTTACAGTTAACCGTCCTGCAGACGGGTCATCAGATAAAGTTTTACACCCCGTTAAAACAGCATGTAAATTAATCCCAAAATAGATAACGGCACGATTATATTTCGCCTTAACTTCGTCTATCTTTTCAAAACGTTCATCACTCTTATTGAAATAGCTCGCATTAGGCGGCCCTAGCCTTTGATGTTCGGCTTCCACCGCCTTTTTGTAAAGCTCAAACTTAGCGTTAGGGACGGTTTCAAAGCCTGTCTTAATTTGCCTGTAAAAGGCAGTTCCGCCAAACTCTTCATCGCATAGATAATGTAAGAGCGCGAGTTTTCGATCATCTCCGCCATCTACATGAGGTAAGCGCTGCACCATGTTTAGACGGCTTGGCGGCGTTGTTATGAGAGAATAAAAGCATTCTTGCAGGCTGGATTGACCGTGATGATAATCAAATACGGCCTCAAACACCTCATTTAGGCCATTTATGATAGGGTTGAAATAGGCTTGAGGGGTTTTGGCTCTGATGCCTGGGTAATATGGTGCATTGGCTGAAAATGTTTTCAAGGCAGCGTCCTGAATAAGCATATCGGGCGCAGGGTAGAAATTGTCTATCACCAATAATGGTGTGTGTTCATGGCCAATATTATATAATCTAGCGTCCCACCATTTCGCTGCATTTACAGAAATAGCCTTCATTTGCCTTTAAAGCTTTCTGGTGTTTTATTACTTAATTTCAGCAATTTCGGCTTTTAGTTCTTGGCCAATATGACTGGCTTGTCTGGCTCTTAAAGCGGCTTGCACTTCTGGTAGCGCTGTAATTTCACGTAATGTTGCGATGTCAGCTTGCATTTGCGCGGTTCCAGATAGAAGCTCTTGAAATTGCTCCTGCGTCGTTTTTTGTCGCGGGAAGGTTTTGATGCGCACCTTTGCGTCTGCTTCAAGGCCTCCCAGTTTTTTCGCCGTCGCAAGCGCACTCATAAATCCGCCAAGTTCGTCGACAAGGCCAAGCTCTTTGGCTTGCTCACCTGTCCAGACACGGCCCTTCGCGATTTCGCGAACCCGGTCAATCGGTATGTTGCGGCCTTTTGCAACACGGCCAGTAAAATCATCATATATATCTTGTAATTGTCCATGATAGGCGGCGCGCTGAGATTCACTAAAGGGCGTGTCTGGCGAGAAAACTCCGCCATAATCCCCGCCGATTGTAATGCCTTCAACATTATATCCGACCTTAGCGAATGTATCTTCAAGCGCAACTTTTCCGCCAAATACACCGATGGAACCTGTGATGGTTTGCGGCATAGCAACAATATGATCGGCATGCGCGGCAACATAATATCCGCCAGAGGCTGCATATTGTCCCATACTTATAATGACAGGTTTGCCAGCGTCGCGGGCACGGTCAAGAGCAGCAAGAATTTGATCGGATGCCGATGGGGAGCCGCCAGGTGAGCTTACGCGAAAAATAATCGCTTTGACGTTTTTATCTTTAAGGGCAGCATCAAATCCTGCTGCGACTGTATCCCCACCCATAGACACATTTGATGAAAAAGGAGAACTGCCAGATGAACTGCCTGATATGACCGCGCCTTGCCCGCCAATAAAGGCAATCGTATTGCCAGTCACAGTCCCGCCAACGCCATAGCTCGATACGGATTTGAACTTAATGGATTTCCCGCCTGCTTTGGTGCGGGCATATTCACGGGCCGTTTCCAGATGGCCAAGCTTATCAACCATGCCCATCTCTTGAGCCGTTTCGGCGCTGTGCGGTGCAGATTGCAAGATGCGCGTTATAGCCTCTATATCTAACTGACGATCTGTTGCGATCTGCGCGACGGCATTATCAAAAATAGAGGTAAGGTAGCTTGTCGTGGCTTCGCGGTGTTCATCTGTGAAACCGGACTTTATATATGTATTAACGGCATTTTTATATTCGTGAAATTGTTCAAATTGCGGTTTTGCGCCGAATTTTTCAAACACGCCGCCGTAAAATTCTGTTTCAGAGCGTAAGCCAGATACAGCAAAACCTGTTGTATCTTGAAGCCATATCTCGTCCGAAGCTGATACGGCTTGATAGGGTAAGATAGATGTGCGCTCAAAACCTTGAGCGTGTGAGATAACAAATTTACCGCTCTCTTTGAAATCAAGGATAGCCAAACGCAATTCTTCGGCACTCGCTGGTGCCATGCCTGCATTATCAGCGCGAATGAATAGGCCTTTAACCGTATTGTCTGTTTTGGCTCTATTTAATGCACGAACTGTGCTGACAACAGACGGGGCGCTATTGCCAAATAATGTCTCGCCCGCATCGTGATCTGTCATGGATTTACGTAAGTCTAAAGACAATACGTAATTATCTTTAGGCTGAAATGAGGCTGATAAAGCGCCGAGCATACCGAATCCCAAAAGAATCAGAAAGCTTACAAAGAAAAAAGCAAAGATGCCTATGACTGTGCCTAGGACGGTTACAATAAAATGACGCATTATTATCCTCAATGAATTTAACTTCGCTTTACAGCATATAGGAAAATATACAAGATTTTTGTTGATAAACGATAAATGTAATTGCAGTTACAGTTTTTTCTATGCCATAAAAGAGCCTGTAAGCCGTTATATATAAGTCTTTTTGTGAAGCAGCTTTAATTCTGTGCATTATCTTGCCAAATCATGAGAAAAGACATGGAAAGCCCATTGCGTTTTTATAATATTGCGCATAGAACGCCGCTTCAATATATACATATTTCCTATTGATGGGGCGTAGCCAAGCGGTAAGGCATCGGGTTTTGATCCCGTGATCGTTGGTTCGAATCCAGCCGCCCCAACCAATTCCTTATCTACCGATTTGCCGAATCTCATAATCCTGTTGCAGTCAGGGTCAGTGTTGATTTGACGCTGTTATATTACAGCTTGCCTTCTTTATTTTTATGTGATACTATAACAATATATGTATAAACTGTGAATTTTCTGAAAAAATATGATTTTAATGTCACAGTAAGGATTGATTAAGAATTTTCGTCCGTGTAAGCGACTGGGATAATAAACGCCAAAAGGCGTATAATGATTTTGGAGGACGTGAGTAGTGAAGCTTAACACCGCCCGTATTGCGTTTTGCGCTAGCTTGTTCATTGGGACTGCATTTAGTTCCGTTATGGCGACCGCGCAAAATAATGATAACGAAGCTAACTATGCCATGCTTTTGCAACAAATTGCAGATACTAAGCTCGTGATTGCTCAAAAAGAAGCCTACCTAGCCACGCAACAATCGGAAATAGATGGCTTGAAGTCACAAATCGAGGCCATGCCAGCTCTCAAAGAATCTATCCGTCCGATTGTCACGCAAATGGCCGCTGAAATTGAAAAAGTCATCAATGCAGATTTACCCTTTCGTGCCCAAGAGCGTTATGCGCGGCTAGATAGTTTGAAATCTGATTTGGCAGATGCGAATGTGGGTGAAAGTGTTATCTACCGTAAGGCTATTACTTTATATGATATTGAAGCGAATTACGGGAATACTGTTGGGTCATACACAGGGGAAAACCCAGTAAACCCTAAGGGACGTCTTGAGGCATGTAAGGCAAATCTGGAGACAACGGCTTGCGCGATTACAGATGACTTGCGCGAAGCGTTAAAAGGCGGCGCGACGTTAGATCAGCTCTCTGAAGAAGGCGATCTTAATGATGGGAATTACATACATTTTGGCCGCCTCGCATTTCTATATCTGGAAATTGATAGCTCTGAAGGCTATCGTTATGATAAAGACAGCAAAGCCTGGGTTGAGTTGTCTCAGGGTGAGATTTTGGGGGTTCGCCGTTCTGTGCGTATTGCGCGCGGTGAAAGTGCAACAGGTGTTTTAACGGCCCCAATCGCGATTGACCCCGCACCATAATTCAAAATTTATTAAGTTTAAGTCCAGTTGAAAGCTGGGGAAATAATTAACGCAGACCTGGAAGGAAACCATGTTAAAATCTTCAATCGCCAAGCGTTTATTGCTTGCTGGTGCTGTTGGTGTGATGATGTCATCCCCCGCAAGTGCCCAACTCGAAAGCGCGTTGCAAGCCGCAAGCGCATCAACGCGAGCTTCTGCAGCGTCTCAGCAACGTATTTCTGATCAAGATGATGCTGCGGATTCAGCTATCCGTGAATATCGCGCAGTCTTGCAGCAAAAAGACAATATTGGCTTGTTCGTCGCTCAACAAGAAATTTTCAGAGAATCACAATTTTCTGAAATTGCGAGTTTGAAGCGTCAATTAGGCACTGTGGAGCAAATTAAACAGGGCATGTCGCCTATGATGCTAAAAATGGCGGCAGCGCTAGAAGATAGCATTAATGAAGATTTGCCTTTTAACTTGAATGAGCGTTTAGCTCGTATCGAAGATGTCAAGAAAACGCTGGTCAATCCGGATGTTTCACCCGCTGAGCAATATCGCCGCGTATTAAACGCCTTCAAGATTGAGGTGTCTTACGGCCAAGGTATTGATAGTTACGAAGGCGCGCACCCTACGAAACCGGGTAATGTTGTGAATTTCATTCGCTTTGGGCGGACATCACTTGTTTATGTCTCAAAAGATGAGGCTGAATTGGCGCGTTATGATCTAGCGTCGAAATCATGGGAAACTTTGACGGGGGGCGATGCCATTCAAATGCGCCAAGCTATTCGTATCGCCAAAGGCGAAGCGGCTCCAGGTATTGTGTACGCGCCCGTCGTGGTCGGAAATTAAGTTAGGTATAAGACAATGAGTAAGACAATGAAAATCTTTACAAAGGCGACAGTGGCTGCCCTCGGCGCGGCTGTTCTTTTCTCGGCAACCCCCGTAACGGCGCAAATTAGCTCTATTCCAGATCTCTTTAACAAGGTGCGTCAAGACGCGGCCAAGACTGAGCAGGAAAATCAACAGCGCGAGGCGGAATTCCGCGCTCGGGCTAATGAGCAGCAGGCGCTTCTTTCAACAGCGCGCGGGGAGCTTGCAACATTAGAGCGCCAAGCGCAGCAAGTTGAAAATTCATTTGCAGCAAATCGCCGCGAAATCGATCAACTCGAAGGTGAATTGCGCGCGGCTCAAGGTGATTTTGGTGAAGTGTTCGGTCTGGCGCGTTCCAAGGCGGGTGAGTTTAAAGCGCTTT
This sequence comes from uncultured Caulobacterales bacterium, assembly GCA_937929915.1. Taxonomy (GTDB): domain Bacteria; phylum Pseudomonadota; class Alphaproteobacteria; order Caulobacterales; family Maricaulaceae; genus Litorimonas. The sequence continues at coordinate 120,615 of CALFUN010000008.1, forward strand.
TGGATAGCTCTTTGATTACGTCGCAATATCCAACACGGACAACTGTTCTTGGCGAAGTGGCTAATTCTAAAGCCCTTCCAGGGTCAAATGAATTAAATGCGATTTGGCAGACAATGCTTCAAGAAATCAAGGCCCAGCGCCAGGTTGCGACATATGATGCACCTGTTGCGAATGTAAATGACGGTGCGACTCAATCTGTGACACGTGTTGGCCCATTTGCTGTTTTCACGGCCAATAGTGCTGAGTTTTTAGGGTATACTGCTCCAACGGCTGAGGGGAATTCGGATATTCTACTCGCGAAGCTTCCAAAGCAACCCGCCGGACAAATTGCATCGGCTGCGAAGAATGTCGCAAATGGTAGCGGTCTTGTATATGCGCCGATTGATCCGACCCGCGGTGAGCTTCTAAAATCTTTCGAGCGTGTTCCAAGCTTTAAAGAGCGTCATTGGATACAGGGCGGCCCGATTGGTAAGTTCATTATCATTATGGCTGCTTTAGGCTCACTCTTTGGTATCTTTAATATTATTCGCTTATTCCTTGTGAAAATGGCTGTAGGTGGCCAAAAGCGTAAGGCGCAGGCTTCTAAAAGCAACCCTCTTGGCCGTGTCATGATGGCGTATGAAGGCGCGCAAAATAAGGATGCGGAAACCGTTGAGCTTAAGCTAGACGAAGCTATCTTGAAAGAATCGCCTAAGCTAGAAACAGGTTTGAATATGCTTAAGCTTATGGCCGCGATTGCACCACTATTTGGTCTTCTCGGTACGGTTGTGGGTATGATCCAAACCTTCCAAGCTATGATGATCTACGGTACAGGTGATCCACAATTAATGGCGGGCGGTATTTCTGTTGCGCTTGTGACGACAATGCTTGGCCTATATGCCGCTATCCCATTGTTAATTCTACATAGTTTCTGTTCGTCTATTGCACGATCTGTTCAGGGAACTCTAGAAGAGCAATCGGCTGGTATTGTTGCGCGCCACGTAGAAACACGCGGTTCTGTTTAACCCCAACTGACCGAGCTTAGGCTTGGACAAGAGAGGTCATTTCGATGGAAATGTTTAGCCCCATAAATACGTTTAACGGTCTCATGGAATTCCTTGAGACCGGTGGGTTTGTCTTAAAATTAATCATGGTTGCGGCCTTGTTTTTATGGACATTCATCATGGAACGTTTTGCATATTATCTATTTGCGCATAAGCCCACTAAGGCTCGCTTGAAGGCTGAGTGGGATGCGCGTGAAGATAAGACATCATGGAAGGCCCACGCAATTCGCGATGAATTGGTCAGCCAAATTAAAGAGCGGACGGATACCAATGTAGGTATTATTAAAACGCTCGTCGCTTTAGCTCCGCTTTTGGGACTGCTTGGCACAGTAACTGGCATGATCGAAGTGTTCGACGTTATGGCCTTGTCTGGCTCGTCTAATGCGCGCTTCATGGCGGCAGGTGTCTTTAAAGCCACTATTCCGACAATGGCGGGCATGGTTACGGCTCTGTCTGGTCTGTATTTCTCGACTGTTCTGCCGCGCTGGAGTGCGCGCGAAACAGCCAAGTTTGCTGACGACCTTTCATTAAGTTAGTAAGAGAAGGATTTGATATGAGACGCGGACGCCGTAATTCTCAATCTGACGAAGCTGAAGTTGATATGACACCAATGCTCGACATTGTGTTTATCATGCTGATCTTCTTTATCGTGACAGCGACATTCCTTGATGAAACAGGGATTGACCTGACACAACCGCCGCCGCCGCCTGAAACAGAGGTGCCGCCTAATTCACCGCCTGCGATTACTGTCTATGTGGACGCCCGAAATCAATGCGCTGTTGATGGTCGTTCAACGACTTGTGACCGTGTGACTTTGGCTGTTGAGCGTCTTTTGGCCGATAAACCAGGGGCGTCAGTTATCTTGCGAATGGATGAGGGTGCCCAACACAAAATTCTTGTCGAGTTGAAGGATGGTTTGGATACAAATGGTCTGCCTACAAAAATAGAAATTATTCGCGGGACTTAGGTTAAAATTTTAACTGCTCTTTAAATTTGCAAACTGCTTAAAAGTGTGATAAGGTAACATTATGGCAAGACGTAGTCGAACATCTATCCCAGAAGAGGATACAGAACTCAATATGACACCCATGTTGGATGTTGTATTTATTCTACTGATTTTTTTCATTGTTACATCTGTTTTTGTAAAAACACCTGGTTTTGATCCAACACAACCTGATGCCATTACGGATGCGGATTGGAAGCCATCTATTCTCATTGCGATTAATGCGCAAAATGAAGTTTGGATAGATAAATCACCTTATGATGTCACAGAAATTCGTCCTATTATTAAAGCGATTTTAGATGAAACGCCAAAAGCAGAAGGCATCATCAAAGCAGATAGGGACGCCGAAGTGGGGGTTGTCATGAGTGTTCAAGAACTCATGCAGGAATTAGGTGTCGATACGCGTGTTGGTACTGAATAAAACGGTTTAGGAGAATTATTATGAATAATAATATTGTGCGTTGGGTGGTCTTAATCCCTGTAGCTGCATTTGTCACCGTTAGTTTGTTTGTTCTTATGATGACGTTAATCGCGGATGAATTTAAACCGCAAGATAAGCTCGAAAATGCAAGCTTTGAAATCAATCCAAAGGTTGAGGATATTAAAGTTATCCAACGCGAAACTCAAATTGATAAAGTCAAAAAAGTTGTCACGCCGCCGCCGCCGCCAACGATTGAACGGGCAAAATCTGATAAACCTTCGGAACCTATTGCGTCACTAGAAGGGGCTATTCCTGAATTTGAGGCACCTAAAATTGATCGCTCAAACTTTAAGATCGCTGTGTCAGATCGCGACGCGCAGCCTTTGGTTCGTATTCCGCCAATTATGCCAACGCGCGCGGAAAAATCTGGTCATTGTAAGGTTAGATTTGATGTGAGCCCAGAAGGTCAACCGTTTAATGTGACGGCGACATATTGCACACAAAGCTTGTTTGAGCGTTCATCGACAAAATCCGTACAAAAATGGAAGTATAATCCAAAAATCGTTGATGGCAGGGCTGTATCTCGTACAGGCGTTGAATCTAAAATTACATTCAAACTCACTGATGAACGTGGGCGTATAATACCTGAATAAACGGGTGTCAGTGTAACGAATTAGATACGTAAATTAAATTTTAGACCGACAATAACAATAACAATAGCAAGGCATTCTAATGGCGAACTTATCTCTCAAAAATATCGTGACTGCGAAAGCAAAAACTCTATTGAGCGCGAGTTTTCTTGCTGTGTCTACCATCGGGGCCGTAAATATGGCGGTTATCTCGCCCGTATATGCGCAGGATCCCGAGCCACGTCAATTTTCTGCTAAGACCGGAGAAATCGTCTTAGAAGCGCAAAATTTCATGACGGCTGAGCAATATAGCGCAGCTCTTGGGAAGTTGTCTGAAGCTCTGGCGCTCCCTGAATTGAACTCATATGAAAAAGCTATTATCTATCAAATGCAAGGCGCTTCATATTATGAACTTGATCAATATGGCCCTGCGATTAATGCCTTTGAAAATGCTGTAAATTCTGGGGGTCTTTTGCCAAATGAGGTTGACAGTACAAAGGTTCAAATTGCGCAACTTCTCATTGGGAATGGACAATTTGCTGAAGGCGCACAAAGATTAGAGAATTATTTGAACTCTGGCGGACAAGAAAAGCCGCAATATGTTGAATTTTTAACACAAGCTTGGGTTCAAGCTGAAAATTATTCGCGCGCTCTGCCATGGGCAGAGAAATGGTTCCGTAATGCAAGTCCTAAAGAACGCAAGCATTTCGACCTGATGAACTTCTTATATAATAATCTTGGCCAGACAGGTAAGCAGGCTGATATTGTTAAGCAAATGATTAATCGTTGGCCAGAGGATAAAGCGCTTTGGGATGCGTGGGCCTCTATGCTAGCCAATGGCGGACGTGAGCAAGAAGCTTTCGAAGTGACGAAAATGCTATATCTTGGCGGCGCTTTAAATAGTGAATCTGATCTTTTGAAGGTTGTTCAATATTACAGTTTCTACGAAATGCCATATCAAGCGGCACAAATTTTGGAACGTGAAATGAATGCTGGACGGATTTCCAGATCAACAGTTCAGTTAAAGCAATTATCTAATTTATTCCGGCAGGCCCGCGAATATAAGCGGGCTATACCTATCTTAGAACAAGCCGCTAAGAGTTCTGGCGAAGCAAAACTCTATGCTGATCTTGGCGAAGCTTTATATAATGAAGGTGATTGCTCTAAATCGGAAACAGCCTTTAAAGAGGCGATTAATAGAGGCTATGATGCTGGGAAATCATGGAGTTTGATCGCAAATTGCCGTTATGAAAAAACGCAACAACAAGCGCGACTAAATTGTGGTATGACAGATGCGCAGATGAATGAGGCGCCGATTACGAGATCTCGCCTCTCTGCTATTGAAGCCTTCAAAAACGTACCAAGCTCATCACGTCAAAGTGGTGATGCGAAAAAATGGATCAAATTTGTTAATGCTGAGCGTGATGCGATTAATCGTCGTTGCGAATTTGAACGTTCAGTTGAAAAAGAATTATGTTTTCAAAAAATTAAAGGGGCTTATGCCGAAGAAGTCTTTGTGGGTAAGCTCATTATTCCTGAAGAATGCGCCGTTTTCAAAGAAGAATATGATACGAAGTTCCGTATCGTGACGGTTGAATAATAAGGCGTCTGTTAAATCATAGATAGCTCAAACCCAGTCTTGAGGCTGGGTTTTTCTTTGGCTAAAGGCTTTGAGGTCTTTATACCGTAAAGCTGTATTTACACCTATGCGCTTCAATTATATTTCCTTTTTAGGTCTATATTTACCATGGCGGCTTCAAATTCTTGTTTAAAAGGAGTGAGATGGCACCTTACTTTACACTGCCAGTAAATTATGTTATAATATATCATTAACTGATATGGAGGACATTTAATGCTACACAAAGACATGTCTGAAACCCCAAAACCAGCCATGACACAGTCGATGCGTTGGGGATTGGCTCTGCCATTCGCTGTTTTGATAACAATAGGGCTAGGGGCTGTTATGGCCAGTTTAATCGCTGCCGAATTTATCCCGCAAGATAAGCGCGCTGTTGTTAGAGCAAATATAAACCCTGTGGCAGTGGATATTTTTCGCACTAATTGTATTGTTCCACCAAGGCACCCAAGAGAAATAGAGGTACCACCACCACCGCCAAGCTTGAGTATAGCGAAAACCGAATCCGTAAATTTGAGCATTATCACACCAAAAGACGTGGTGTTTGAGCTTGATTGGGCGAGTATATTGCCTGAAAAAGCTGTGAGTTTGAACATAGATAGTCAGTATCAACCGATTGTGCGCGCAGCACCAATCATGCCGCTTAACGCACACCGTTCGGGACATTGCAGAGTTCGCTTTGACGTATCTTCTCAGGGGCTACCCTTTAATATAGAGCTTGTCTCTTGCACGGATAGAGTCTTTGCGCGCAATACAATTAAATCTGTAGAGAATTGGAAGTATCTACCCAAAACGGTTGGCGGGCGCCCTATCACCGTTGAAAATGTAGAGAATATTGTGAGATTTAATCTAACAGATGAAAGAGGGCGTTTAATCCCCGAAGGTTAATTAGATAAATTAATGTAATGAGCTAAAAGGTTTTTAGTTGTTCATTTGAGATTATGGCCTATTAATTGCGTAAGCAAATATTGGCTCAACCTTTTACAAAAAGACTAGCATAACCTACTCCTTTTACACTTTGGACCGAAATAGTATCCAACCGCCAGTGTTTTTATTTTGATGTGATATTCATTGTTTTACCTGACAATGTGTCTTCTGGAACTTTAGAAAAACCGTTTGTCACTCTAAGCCTGAATGACGGCGCAGTTTGAGCGGTGTTTGCAGTTTACTCGACGGCTTTGACGGCAAAGGCATATTCTAATGCGATTTCTTTGAGACTGTCATAACGTCCACTTTCGCCCTGATGCCCAGCTTCCATATTGACTTTGAACAGGATTGGTGCCTCGGATGTTTGGTGCTCTCGTAATTGCGCGGCCCATTTTGCAGGCTCCCAATAGGTAACACGCGGGTCAGTTAACCCGGCTGTGATAAGCATGGGCGGATAGGCTTGGCGGCGGATGTTTTCATAAGGCGAATATGACAAAATCCGTTCAAAGGCGGCTTTATCCTCAATCGGATTGCCCCATTCAAGCCATTCGGGCGGGGTGAGTGGTAGCTCGGCATCGCTCATCGTATTTAAGACATCGACAAATGGCACGGCGGCAATAACGGCGCCAAATAAGTCTGGTGCTTGGTTGACGGCTGCGCCCACAAGTAACCCGCCCGCTGACCCGCCATGCGCGACAATTTTACCTTCGGACGTCCAGCCTAGCGCGGCTAAGGCACGGCCGGCATCTACGAAATCATTAAATGTATTGACTTTGGAGTCTAATTTTCCGTCGAGATACCACTGATAGCCTTTTGACATGCCGCCGCGAATATGAGCAATGGCGTAGACAAAACCTCTATCGACTAGTGACAAAATTGATGTGCGAAACGATGCGGGTATCGTGATGCCATAAGACCCATATCCGTAAAGTAAAAGCGGCGCGCTACCGTCTTTGGGCATGTCTTTGCGGTACAATAAGGTGACAGGCACCTTCTCGCCGTCACGTGCTGTGATTATAATGCGCTCTGTTTGGTAATTGGTCGGCTCATGTCCACTTGGCACTATCTGTGTTTTGACAATATGCCGCTCGCGGGTGTTCATATCATAAGCATAAATTGTGCTGGGCGTGGTTGGCGACGCGTAACTGAAATGAATCTGCGCTGTATTATATTCGTAACCTGAGACAAGGCCGAGAGAGTAAGCGCTTTCTTCCATTGCAATGATATGTTCTTGACCGCTGCGCATATCTCTGATGACAATACGGGGCAGGGCGTTTTCGCGTTCTAACCGTACGAGGTGGTTTTCAAAACTCTCCATGCCTATTATAAGTGTACCAGACTTATGCGGGATAAAATCTTGCCAATGCTCGCAATCTGTCTGATTGGGATTTGCCGCCATAATGGTAAAATCTGTTGCGCCATTAGTGTTGGTCAAAATGTAAGTTTTGCCGCCTTGTTCATGCAGACTATATTCTATGCCCGAACGACGCGGCGCAAAACAAGCCGCTTTGGTTGTTGGCGCCGAACTTGGGATACGCCAGACCTCAGACGTTGTATGGTTATGCGCGCTAATTTCAATATATTTACGATCATCTGACTGGCTAAGGCTTACGAAAAACCCTGGGTCATCTTCTTCATAGGCCGTTTGGACATGGGCCATTTTATCAAAGAGGTTGAGATAACGTACAGCATAGGGGCGTTGATTATCATCGCGCTCGACCCAGAAAAGTGTTTTATTATCAGCCGCCCAAATTAACGCGCCAGCGGAGCGGGTAATAGCTGTTTCAAGGTCATCATCGATCTGATTTAAATTTTTCAAAAAGACGGTGTAATTTTCTGACCCCTTGCGATCTACAGAATAGGCCAACCAATTATGGTCATGACTATGGGAGACATCCCCAAGGTCAAAGAAACCTTCGGATTCGTGGCTCAAAGCTTCGGCGTCTAAAATGGTCATGTCATCTGGCGTTTTTAAAGATAGATCATGACGCGCATAAACGCCGTGCTGATCACCTTTGCGAAAATAATGAAAATAAGCATAAGCTCCGTCAGGCAAAGGAATGCCGCGCGCTTCGGGTTCAAGGCGAGCTTTCATCTCCTCAAAAATACTGTCCTTAAGTGTGGTAATTGGCGCTAAGGTGGCGTTTGTGTAAGCATTTTCGGTTTCGAGATGTGCGCGAATATCCGAGTTAAGTTTTTGAGGCGCTTGCATGACCTCTTGCCAGTTTTCATCCTTCATCCATGCATAATTATCCGTCCATTCATGACCAAACCGGCTTTGGGTATGTGGCCGTTTTTTAGGGCTTGGGGCAGGGATGTTTGCGCGTTTAATCATAGCTATTCCGTTCTTTTGGGCTGCTCTAAATCTGCATGCGCGGTGAATCAAGCCTGTAATGAAGCTAATATCTCAGATGACAATTCTCCGCCTCGCAGTCACGCTTAGTTAACGATATTTGTTTAGAGTTTACATGAATTGTCGCCATTTGGGCTATGACGAGGGAAATTATGTCGACTAACGCTGCTGCATTAAAGCTTGATGACGTCATGCCTATGGCAGAGCTGCCGAAAGAGCATGGTGTGCGCCGCCAATTAACCAAGCGCTTATCCGATGTGATCTGTATTCCCGCGAGTCAGTTAACACCACAAGAACGTCATATGGCGGGCGATGTATTGGTTGAGCTTTTGCGCACAACGGATGTGGAATTACGCGAAGGTGTGGCCAAGCGCCTTGTTATGCTCAATGAAGCGCCTCGGACAATTTTGGTTATTCTTGCCAAGGATGAAATTCAAATTGCGCGGCACGTCTTAGAAAATGCAATGGGGTTATCGGATTCTGATTTGATACAAATTACCCAAAAAGTGTCTACGGAGCATCGCAAAATGATCGCGCAGCGCCGTAAAATCTCTGACTCAGTTGTTGATGTCATGGTACAGTTTTTAGAAGAAGACGTTGTTGAAACGCTATTGAAAAACCAAGGTGCAGAATTTTCTGAAACGGCCTTGCAGCGTATTTTGACAGTTTCGCGGTCCCATCAGCCTTATGTTGAGCTTCTTGCCAAGCGCGTGGAGTTGCGCCCATCACATGGTTTAACGATGTTTTGGTGGGCAGATGCCGCAAGCCGCAAGAAAATCCTTCACCGTTTTGGCGTGACACGTAAAGTCTTACAAGAGAGCTGCGGTGATTTATTTCCAAAAGCCGCAGCTGAAGGCTGGACGGATGCAGGTGTGCGTAAGGCACTTCAATTTGTAGAACGGCGTCAACGCAACCGGGCTGCGATTGAGCGCTCGGCATTTGACAGTCTTGAAGTGGCAATCCAAACGGCTGAAAGCACAGGTCTTACGCGTGAGTTAACCGAAGAAATTTCTTATATGTGCGGTGTTAAACCCGCAACGGGCGCGCAAATTTTGACAGATAAAGGCGGCGAAGGTCTTGCGATTATTTGTAAGGCAACAGGTCTAAAACGCGAATATGTTACGCGCCTTTGGAAAGGATTAAAGCGGCCCGTCTATAATATGGATGAGACGATTCATTCGGATTTGCAGCGCGTGATTGAAACATATAATGCAATTTCTACAGATAAAGCACAAACCGTATTGCGTTACTGGAACTGGTCTTTGACATCTTCACTAAATGCCGATGTTCTGCGCTATATCAAGAATGGCGTTATCCCGCGTGAGGAGGAATTTGGCGCGGCGGCGATTACGGCGGCGCTCGTGTTCTCTCATAAGGGGTAAGCTCAACGGGCTTGCTTAAAACATGAAAATCTTGCCTGTTTGGCACTCAATTTACTGCAAATTTATGAGAAAGTGATTGTAAGTGCTTTCGCATTATGCGTTTGCAAGCTAAAGACATTTCGCAAGACCTTGAGTCTAACATATAATTTTAAGAATGGTAGTTTTTTGCGGTTTGTCGTTTCACTCACCTTAGCTCTAGCTGCGACATGGCTCATGTTGTCAGGCTATTTTAAGCCTATGCTCTTAACGCTCGGCGTCATATCTATCGCAACCGTCATTGGGCTGTGTCATCGTATGAAAATCATAGATTTTGAAACGGCACCCTACCAAACGACAGTGCGCTCTATACGATATTTTGCATGGTTGTTTATAGAAATTGTCAAAGCCAATATGCAGGTTGTCAAAGCTGTCTTGAATGTGAACCTAGAAATATCTCCTACACTCGTGCGTGTGCCAATGCCACAGACAACAGATATTGGCAGAACGATATTTGCGAATTCCATAACTTTAACGCCCGGAACTGTGAGCGTGGATATGGAAGATGATGAAATTCTTGTGCATGCGCTTCTAAGTGAAATGAGCGATCCTGACGACTTTAAAGAGATGGGTGAGCGTGCTGCATGGTCAGTTGGCGAAACGCATATACCTTTGGAAAATAAAGTGAAATAAATATGGCTATTTCATTAGGTTACATAATTTTAGCCAGCGCTTTTTTACTGATTGTGTCTATGGTGATGATGCTTGTGCGTTTAATTGGCGGGCCATCACTTTATGACAGGCTTTTAGCGGTCAATAGTTTTGGCACAAAAATTGTCCTGTTTTTATGTGTATTTTGCTTTATTATTGATAGGCCCGACGGTGTGGATATAGCGCTGCTCTATGCTTTGATGAATTTCATTGCGACAATCGCTGTGCTGAAATATTTTAACTATCAAGCTTTGGATGTCACCTTGATTTGCGAAACTGCAGATGAGGAGACAAGCATATGATGATAGATTTAATGCTGGCGGCCTCCTCAAGTCATCCCGAAGCCGAATTGGCATTGCATATTGATTGGCTGGAGCTATTACGTTGGTGCCTGACAGTTGTTTTTATGGGAGCGGGTTTATTTTTTGTGTTAGCGGGTACGTTGGGCGTGCTGCGTTTGCCAGATTTTTATACACGGCTGCATGCTGCGGGCATGACAGATACATTAGGCGCGGAGCTGATTTTACTGGCATTAATCGTGCAATCGGGTTTTTCGCAAATGAGTTTGAAGCTTTTACTTGTTGCGCTTTTCCTTTTGATAACGAGTCCTACGGCCACACATGTTATAGCCCATTCTGCTCATAAAGAAGGTCTGGAGCCTATCTTAGGCCCTTACAAAGCGCCAGAGCTGGACGAGGCAGAATAGATGGTTTTTGCATCCACCTCTCACGCATTGCCCGTCTATATTTTGGATTATGGCCTGCTGGCAATATTAGTTATTGTAGCTTTTGCGATTATACGGGTGCGCTCACTTTTTGCTATTGTCATGTTGCAGGGCGTTTATAGCCTTGTCTGTGCCGCTTGGTTTGTCTCGCTTGATGCTGTGGATGTAGCCTTTACCGAAGCGGCCGTTGGGGCGGGTGTGTCTACGGTTCTTATGCTCTCTGCGATGCTACTAGCAGATTGCCGCTCTGCCCCTGTGCCCATATCGCGCCAAATTGGCCCGCTCGTGATTGTAATTATTGCAGGTATGGCGATGTTATATGCCGTGGGAGATATGCCCGCCTATGGCTCTGCAACATCGCCAGCCAATAGCTATGTTGGGATGGATTATCTTGAACGTACTGCCAAAGAGATCCACATACCTAATGTGGTAACGGCTGTCTTAGCGAGCTATCGCGGCTATGATACATTTGGCGAAACTGTTGTCATTTTTGCCGCAGGTTTGGGCGTTTTGTTGTTATTAGGCCTAAATGGTAATGCAGGACGCTGGGAAGCGTGTCCGAATGGGCAATGTGTCTCTGATTCTGACAGTGTCGCTTCTATTGAGCAAAGCGGGTCTTTGGCTTCATCACGCGAGGGTGAAACAAAACCTTCCAAGCTTAAAACAAAGGGAGCCGATGATGCGTGACCCTCATATTTTACTCCGTGTTGTTTCGAAATTCCTTATTCCGCTGATAGCTCTTTTTGCATTTTATGTGCAGTTTCACGGGGATTACGGTCCTGGAGGTGGATTTCAAGCTGGCGTCATCCTAGCGGCCTCTGTCATTTTATACGGGCTAGTCTTCGGTATAGCCGCGACAAAAACGGCCTTTCCGCCAAGCTGGATACGTATAGGTATGACGCTGGGTGTTTTGCTTTACGGCGGGACGGGTGTGCTGAGTTTTCTATTGGGCGGTGAGTTTCTCAATTATAGCGTTTTTTCTCATAATCCAAGCCACGGACAACATTACGGTATTCTGGCTGTTGAACTTGGCGTTTTATGCACAGTTGCCAGTGTAATGGTCGCAATTTTCTATGCTTTTGGCTCACGTCAACCTGGTGTCCCGAATATTGAAAATGCCAATGAGGATGGGTAGATGTCTGTATTTATGATGCAATCTACAACGCTGTTTTCGCAATTTAATTATATCGCCGTTATTATATTAATGATGGTCGGGCTTTATGTTGTCTTTGCCTCGCGTAATCTGATTAAAAAACTTGTAGGTCTGTCCGTTTTTCAAACCTCTGTCTTTTTGCTCTATATCACCATTAGTAAAGTCTCTGGCGGACAACCGCCGATTTTAGTGGAAGACCACGTCAGTTCTGACGAAGCTCTTGCGGCGGCTGCGACACAAGCAGCCTCTATCGAAGCGGCACATGGGGGCGCACATCATGTTGTGTATTCCAACCCTTTGCCGCATGTGCTTATTTTGACAGCGATTGTTGTGGGCGTTGCCACATTGGCGATTGGTCTATCTTTGGTCGTGCGCATACGCGAGGCTTATGGCTGTATTGAAGAGGACAGAATAGAGGGGTTTGATTTCGACTATACCCTTGAAGGTATATCGAAATAATGACGATGCTCGATATTTTTCCAAACTGGCTCTTGGCTCACGGGCCCGCTTTTCTCATGGCACTGCCTTTATTGCTCGCGGCGATTACGGCAATTTTACCAAATGAAAAAATAGCTTGGTTTTCTAGTTTTGCCGTCACTTTGATTTGCACAGTCACAGCCTTTGCTCTGGCTTTAAATAATATTCAAAACGGTGTGAGTGTCTATCCGCTTGGCGGGTGGGACCCGCCGCATGGGATTGCCTTAGTTATTGATGCGCTCAATGCCCCCATTCTTGTTCTGATAGCTTTCATGGCGGTGATTACGATCATCTATGCTCTGCCTGCGACGATAGCTGAAGTGGAACCGAAGAAACGCGCGCCTTTTTATGCAGCCTTTTTATTGTGCATGGCAGGCTTGTTGGGCATGGTTGTGACGGGCGATGCGTTTAATGTTTTTGTCTTTCTCGAAGTCAGCTCGATTGCGACTTATACATTGGTCGCCATGGGCGCGAGCCGAGATCGCCGCGCTTTAAGGGCAGCTTATAATTATCTTATTCTTGGCTCTATTGGCGCGACCTTCTTTGTTATCGGAATTGGTTTTCTTTATATGGAGACAGGTACGCTCAATATGGCAGGTATGGCGCGTATTCTGCACGATTTGGAGGGTGGCTCAAGAGTTGCGAAAGTTGCCTTTGGTTTTATCATCGTTGGCCTTGGGTTAAAACTTGCCATGTTCCCGCTACATATGTGGTTGCCGGGAGCTTATGCTTATTCGCCAACACCGGTGACAACATTTCTCTCATCGACAGCCACGAAAGCTGCGCTTTATCTCTTATTGCGATTTATATTTTTCGTATTTGACCCAGATTTCGAGTATGTCGCATCTGTATTGACATATGTGCTGGTTACGCTGGGGGTTGTTGGTATGTTATTTGCCTCCATGCAGGCGATATTCCAGATAGATGCACGTCGTATGCTTGCTTTTTCATCAATAGCGCAAGTTGGCTATATGCTGCTTGGTATTGGGATTGCAACAACGGCCAGTGTCGCGGCGGGGTATCTGCATTTAATTAATCATGCGATTATTAAAGGCGGATTGTTTCTTGCGCTAGGTGCAATGTGGTATCGCTTTGGCATAACCCGTATATCTGACTTTAAAGGCATGGCTAAAATGATGCCATGGACGATGGGCGCTTTTACGATTTCGGGATTCTCACTCATTGGCGTGCCATTTACCGCAGGCTTTGTGTCGAAATATCAACTAGCAACAGCCGCGGCAGGCGCTGGTTGGTGGTGGGCTGTCGGCGTAATTGTCGTAACATCTATTTTAGCTATTTTCTATATTGGCCAAGCTTTACTGTTGGCGTATTTCCAAGACCCGCCAAAAATTGAGGGCAGAACTGTTGCTAAAAACGAAGCCCCGCTTGCCATGTTAGTCCCGATGTGGATGTTGGTTTTTGCTTCTATCGTCATTGGTATGCGCGGCGGCGTGATTGTTGATGCGTCTTGGAGAGCGGCAATATTCTTACTGGGCGGAGGGCAATAAGATGAATTATTCGTCTGAAATTGCGCTTATTTTATTACTGCTCATCCCGCTAGCCGCTGCCTTTATTATTCCATTTATAGGCGGAAAATCTCGTAATATCCGCGAAGCCGTTACCTTTATTGCGGGTGTGTTGCTTCTTGTGAATGTGATCTATCTTTGCAGGATTGTGGCAGAAGGGGCGAGGCCCGAATTACTGCTTGGAACCTTTGCGGGGAATTTTGACGTAAAGCTAAAATTAGAACCGCTGGGCGCGACATTTGCGGCGATTGCCAGTTCGCTTTGGATTGTTAACTCAGTCTTCACGCTAGGTTATATGCGCGGTAATCATGAGACACACCAAACGCGGTTTTTCACATGTGTCGCGATCGCGATTGCAGCCTCTATGGGGATTGCCGCCAGCGCCAACCTTATTACATTATTTATCTTTTACGAGGCTTTGACAATTTCAACATTTCCGCTCGTCTCGCATAAACGCGATGAGAAAGCGAAAAAAGGCCTCACCATTTACGCGCTTGTGTTGATGGGGACGTCTTTGGCTTTATTATTGCCTGCCATTATTGGCACGCAAGTTATTGCAGGCACAACAGATTTCCAAATTGGCGGTGTCTTTGCAGAAGGGACTAGCTTGCTTGGCTTGTCGATATTGCTCTTCTTATTTGCATTTGGGATTGCCAAAGCGGCGCTGATGCCTGTTCATCCATGGCTGCCCAATGCGATGGTCGCGCCGACACCTGTTTCGGCCTTATTGCATGCTGTTGCCGTTGTGAAGGCGGGTGTGTTTACAATGCTCAAAGTCGTGGTTTACACATTTGGGCCATCATTAGCGGCGCAGACACCTGCTGCGACAACTTTGTCATGGATTGCGGCAATTTCCATTGTTTTGGCCTCGGTCATTGCGCTGCGTAAAGATAATTTAAAAGCGCGTCTGGCATATTCAACAGTTTCGCAATTATCGTATATCACGCTTGGCGCGATGCTAGCAACGCCAGCGGCGATTATTGGCGGCGGGCTTCAAATTGTCATGCATGCTTGGGGCAAAATAACATTATTCATGTGCGCAGGGGCGATTTACACAATCTCGCATAGGACGAAAATTTCGCAGCTAGATGGGTTAGGGCGTACGATGCCTTGGGTGTTTGGTGCGTTTTTAGTGGGATCCATATCCATTATCGGTATACCGCCAATGGGCGGATCTTGGCCAAAGTTTTTCCTAATGGTTGGCGCGCATGACAGCGGTAAGGGGATACTTATTGCGGCGTTAATCGCTTCGTCTATTCTCAATATAGCTTATCTTATTCCAATCGCCGTGCGCGGCTTTATGAAACCGCCAGCAAACCCAGAAGATGATGCGCATCTTGCGAGGGTGAGACGGCAGCACCGTTGGGTGATTATTCCGCCAGTCTTTACCGCCTTGGGTGCCTTGATATTATTTTTCTTTGCAGGCGGCATTGTTGATTTTCTTGTGCCGATATTGCCAGGAGGTGTGTTTCCATGAGTAATACTCCACTGAATAATAATGATGAAATTGATGCCATTCATCCTGCCGCAAAGCCATTTCTATTTCTCGGCAAGCAGAGCGTGAAACAGAATTTCATGTGGGTCGTGCTTGCAGGCATGATGATTTGTGTGGTGTTGGGTTTTTTCTTTCCGCAAAAACATCCTCTGCCGATTGAAGCCTATATCCCTGGCTCTTGGGCCGTGTTCGGATTTTTAGCCTATAGCTTTATCGTGCTTTGCGCGCCATTAATTTTCAAGGTGTTGGCGCGTGATGAGAATTATTACGAAGAGGGCGGATTGCCTGACCCTGATTATTCGGTCGAACATCACGCCGAAGAAGAGAGGCGGTCATGATTGACCTTCTTTCATTCATTAATCCAGGCCTTTGGATTATTATTGCGGGTGCGATCTGTGCTTTTCTGCCAGTTGGTTCGCTTCGCAAAGCGCTTGTTTTAGCCGCGCCAATATTTGCGGCTTTTATGATTTACATGATTTATCCCTTTGGCAGTGAAGAAATTATTGCAGGGAAAGTTAATTTTGGCGGTATAGAACTCACCACCCTGCGTATTGATAAGTTAAGCGTTGTTTGGGGCTATTTGTTTTGCCTAGCGGGTGTTTTAAACGCGCTATATGGCCTGCATGAAAAATGCCGGATGACGGATAGCTCGGCTCTGATTTATACGGGCGCGGCTGTGGCTGGTGTGATGGCGGGCGATTTAATTACCCTATTTATTTTCTGGGAATTAACAGCTATTTCATCTGTATTTCTGATTTGGAAGGGCGGAAAGCGAGCTTATGCGGCTGGGCTGCGCTACTTGGCCATTCATGTGTTCTCGGGTGTTTTATTACTCGCAGGTGCGGTGATGTACGCTGATGCTAATGGCGGAGATTTTGCGTTTAATTATATTGGACTGGAAAACCCTGGCGGATGGCTCTTATTAATGGCTATGGGTATTAAATGCGGCTTTCCAATGCTGCATATGTGGATGCAAGATGCTTATCCTAAAGCGTCAATTACAGGCACAGTTATCTTGGCATCATTTACAACAAAATTTGCTATATATGCGCTGGCGCGCGGATTTCCCGGAACAGATATTCTCATTTGGATTGGCGCAGTGATGACATGTTTCCCTGTGTTCTTTGCCGTTGTTGAAAATGATTTACGTCGGGTTCTGGCGTATTCGTTGAATAACCAACTTGGTTTCATGGTCTGCGGTATCGGGATAGGGTCGACTCTCGCGCTAAATGGTGTTGTGGGGCAGGTATTTTTACATGTTATCTTTAAAGGCTTGTTATTTATGTCAATCGGCGCCGTTATGTACCGCACTGGCACGGCCAAAGCTTCGGAGCTTGGAGGCTTGTTTCGTTCTATGCCGTTTACGGCTGTATTATGTTTAATAGGCGCGGCCTCTATCGCGGCTGTGCCAATGTTCGCTGCATTTGTGACCAAAGCTATGATTCTAGCCGCCGCCGTTGAGGAACATCTTTATATTCCGTTCTTGATGATGCTCTTTGCTTCTGCAGGTGTGATGGAGCATTCGGGTATTAAAGTTCCGCATTTTACATTCTTTGCACATGATAGTGGTCGCCGCGTCAAAGAAGCGCCGTGGAATATGTTACTCGCTATGACGCTTGCTGCGGGGATATGTATCGTCTTGGCATTTCCTTGGGGTGGCTATCAAATGCTTTATGCGCTGATGCCATTTGGCGAGGCTGTGGAGTATCATCCCTATACGGTTGACCATGTTGTTTTCCAGATGCAGCTTTTATTTGCGGCTATATTTGCATTTACTTTGCTTAAGCGCCGCGGATTATATCCTGCCGAGCGGCGCGCCGAAATCCTGGATGTGGATTGGATCTATCGCCGTGTTGGGGTAGGTATTGCAAAATGGATTTCAGCCATGTGGGCATATGTGTCTATTTTGACGAAACGTCTGCGAAATCATGCGATGCAGGAAGCTGGCAGACGTCTTTATCAAGTTTTTAGCCCTACTGGACGCTTATCTGAAACGGCGCCCTCTGGACTGCCCGCACTTATGACGGCCGCGATGCTTGTGCTTATTCTCATTATAGCTTATTTCGTCAGATGATGGAATCCGACGACATATCCAATGAACAAGACAGAGCGAATAAGACGTCTTTGCTTAAACATACCTCTAAGATTGTTTCTGCTTATGTGAGTGCTAAAGATGTTAAGCTTGAGGATATGCCACAGATCATCCAGACAATTTATGATAGCCTATCTCAAGCTGCGTTTCCAAATGTGAACGCAATAGAAGACCGGCCAGACCCTGCTGTGCCAATCGCGGAGTCATTGAAAGATGATGTGATTATTTGCCTCGAAGATGGATTACCGTTTCAATCTCTCAAGCGGCATTTACGTGTTAAGTATAATATGACGCCAGAAGCTTACCGTAAGAAATGGGATTTACCGGCGGATTATCCGATGGTTGCGCCCAATTATGCCAAACGCCGCTCGGCGCTCGCGAAACGTTCGGGGCTTGGCAAGTCGCGGTGATAGGTGAAATTTGTCCTATTTTAACGGCGTTTTGGGCAATCGAATCGGACGCGTAATGATATATTGAGTCAATTCTCATTTTTCTGCATAAATATGGTTAACAAAGCCTTGCCGTGATTCTCAAAATTATGAATTGTCTGATTCGTAAGAGGATATCTTATGGGAACAGGGGGATAGATTGTGCTATTTGGCAATGCTCTAAGGCATCAGATTATTTTACCACAACAACAATCATTCTATGATTATTGGCGTTCAAAATGTAAAGCTGGGCGATTGCCATCACGACATGATATTCTACCAGAAGATATAGCTGAGAAATTACCCATGGTGTCTCTTGTTGAACGCGATGATACGGATACGCGTTATAGATTTCGCCTTGCAGGGACTGGATTTTGGAATCTCTATAATAGCGAGATACAAGGCTGCTATCTTGATGATCTACCCATTGGATGTAGGGCTGATTACTGGGAAAAAGTTTTCGACCAAGTGATGCAGAATGCCAAACCCTATGTTGGAGTGACGCGCCCTAATACCCCCAATGGGACACATTTAGCGCAATTTTGGGTAAGACTACCATTGTCCGATAATGGCGTTGACGTAAACATGATCCTCGGTTTTGACCATTTGGTAAAATTATCTGCGGTTCCAGAGATGCAAGTGACTGAAGAAAAAATTTACGCCTAAAACAGTAAGTTGCAATGTTTTAAACAGGAACATATGCAGAACAAACTTGCTTAATCTTGAAAATAATAGGAATATAATCCTCGCAATCTGAGGCTGTGTTAACTTGCCTTCAGCTATTTACGGAGGACTATATGCGGCAAAAACAAACAACCCCAACAGACTATTCCCATGCGCAATTAACAGTTGCGGCTGTCGCTTTAGAATTTGGTGTACCAGAACTTGATCTGAATGCGCGTTTGAAAGGGTCTGCGGAGATTTGTTTTGCTCGGCAAGTTTCGATGTATCTGTTACATGTTATTTTCAATATAAACTTAACGCGTACGGCGCAGATGTTTTCTCGGGATCGATCAACCGTCTCTCATGCGTGTAATGTTGTTGAAGATAGCCGAGATGACCCAATATTTAATACAAAGCTTGAACGGCTTGAAGCCTTTTTAGTGCAAGCCCCCCATGTACCAAATTATGTAAAACGAGCGGCATAATGTTAGGTGAAATGGATATGCGGATTATTCGCCGTATCATGGAGTATAAAGGCCTTGTTGATGCGGATACACGGTCCGATGCTTGTAAGGTTTTTCCAAATGGTGACCGCCGAAAACGGCCTGTATTTTGGCTTACAGATAAAGAAGTCAGGTGGCTTATATCAGAAGATGCCCTTAAGCGTACGGCCAAAGGCTATATCGTTACGCCGAGCCTTGCACGCCGTATCCGCCTCGGTAAAGATGGGGCTTTAGGACAACACCAAAACTGCCAAGAGCAAGATATTTATATTCCTGAAGGTGTCATACGCAAAGCCAATGTTAATACACGCGCAAATGCGCTTGAACGTCTTGCCCGTAAAAAAGACCGTCAAGGACGGCTGGTCTTAAATGCAGCTGAAGTTGAGGCAGGGCGCCGGCTAGCCAAAGATTATGCACTTGCAGGTTTAAGGCATGTTTCCACGCAAAATTATATGAGTGCCGGCGCGGATGGCGGAGATCGCCACGGACAGCAAGAGGATAAAATTTTACGAAGCCTAACAGCGCGTACGCGCCTTAAAGCTGCCAATTCTGCCATGGGGGAGGGTTTAGATAAGGCTGTGATGGCGGTTTGTTGTCATGATGAAAGTTTAGAATCTATTGAGCGCAGTGAGCGTTGGGTGAAGTCTAGCGGGTTGACAATTTTGAAATTAGGTTTGTCGCGCCTTGTTAAACTCTATGGCACCGAAGCGGGTGTCAAACATGAACCAGTATAGATGCGATTAATCCACGTTCGTCAAAATGCGTCTAATCTTGTCTTATGTCATCACAGGTTTCTGAACAGATATTACAGGCAGGTCTATCCGCGCTATTGGTTGAAATGGAGCGGCTCACTCAAGAGGTTGACGCGGGAGGCACGGTGAAAGCCATAGAGTTTGAACGCCTTGCAAAAGCGATCTCAACTTATGTGAAAACTGTGGATGATGTGAAGATACATCAAGATCGCATTTTGACACAAAAGAGGCTGCAAAACTACACCGCTTATGAAGATCTCCCGCCGCCAAGCCCTGAAGAACGGGCCCGCTTCATCAAAAGATTGCAAAAACTTTATGCCAGTATTGACCTCGGCGCAGCGATTGAGCGCGCTACTCTCCGCCATGGCGGGGAACGATCTGATCGGGATGAGCCATGATTGGGAATTGCTTGCCAGAGACGATCAAATTGACTTTAATCTACCCGTACAGGATTGGCGCATATGGCTTTTAATGGGCGGGCGCGGGAGCGGTAAAACCAGAGCTGGAGCTGAATGGATTCGGGCGCAAGTTGCGGATAAATCTTGCCGTCACATTGCTTTGGTCGCGCCGAGCTTATCGGATGCGCGTGAAGTCATGCTGGAGGGCGAGAGCGGTTTGCTCAATATTGGCTTTCCTTCTGAGCGTCCCAAATTTATATCTTCGCGGCGACGCCTTGAATGGCCCAACGGGGCAATAGGACATATTTTCTCCGCCGAAGATCCAGATAGCTTGCGCGGCCCGCAATTTGATGCGGCTTGGGCCGATGAGTTTTGTGCCTGGAATTATCCAGAGGATACTTTATCAAATTTACGGTTTGGTTTACGCCTTGGCTGTGAAACGCGGCTTGTTGTGACCACAACGCCGCGGCCAATAGCGGCGCTTAAGTCTCTTATGATACTGCCGAAAATAGTTATATCTCGCGCCAAGACATATGATAACGCCGCGCATCTTGCGCCCAGCTTTTTGGAAGCGATAGACGCCAGTTATGGCGGTACACAATTAGGCCGTCAAGAATTAGATGGCGATCTAATCACAGATCACGCTGGCGCTTTGTGGACACGGGCGCTGATTGAAACATGCCGCTGCAATGAGCTGCCAAACATAGACCGTGTGATTATTGCCGTTGACCCGCCCGCCAGTTCGGGGCCAAAGGCGGATCGGTGCGGTTTGGTTGTTGCAGGTCTTGCAGGAGATGGAAAAAATAGCTGCGTTTATATTCTTCAAGATGCCTCTGTGCAGGGCTTAACACCAGAAGGCTGGGCGCGGCGCAGTGTGGCGCTTTACCATGAATGGAAGGCCGATTGCCTCTTAGCAGAAGTCAATCAAGGGGGCGAAATGGTCAAAACGATTTTGCATCAATGCGATCCAAATGTACCCGTCAGAACCGTGCATGCTAGCCGTGGTAAAACAGCGCGCGCAGAACCGGTTGCGGCGCTCTATGAGCAAGGGCGCGTGTTTCATATGGGCCGATTTGATGCGCTCGAAGATGAAATGGTGTTGATGGGGTCTGCTGCGATGAAACATAGTCCAGACCGCGTGGATGCCTTGGTTTGGGCCGTGCATGAGCTTATCTTGAAAAATAGACCTATCCCTCGTGTCAGGCAGGTTTAAGATAGGATTTCCTCGCTAACTTAAGCTGAAATAGCGCGCGGCGCAGCTGGCCATGATAACGGTCTGCTTTGCATATGTATAAGCGAATAGCCAAACTTACCATATAAGTATAAGTCTTTGTAACTTATAGTGGTTTAAGTAAAGTATTTGGACAAATTCCCGCCACAATTTGTTGGCAATTAAGCTTCCATTAACGATAAGGCGTCATATTCCCACCTTATATTCTTTGTGGGAGAATTAAATGGTTAAATCTGTGAAGTTTCGGAAAAAAGCAAAGCTCTCTGAAAAGCTAGAAACGACAGGGGCAGAAATCACGCAAGTCAAATTTGACCTCATACGCGAATTTATTTCATTGGCACGCCAAGAAAATGAAGCTGTTCATTTGGATGATGCTTTGGCTGTATTATCTGCAATGACGCAATCTTTGTCTATGGAAAGCACTGTGCATGACCATGTCATATTACAAAGTGAGATTGCGGCGACATTTTTGCGTATTGGCCGCAAAACTAATGACCAGAAAATATTGGTAAAAGCCAAACACGCGCATCGTTCTGCCATTACATTGGCGTCGATTTCAGGCAATGATGCTTTGCGAGAAGAACTCCGAAAGAATTACCGTTTTACTTTAAGTTTGCTAGGTGACAAACCGAAAAACGTGTCCTTGTTTAAGGTCGCTTAAAAGCTTTAAAAAACAATATCTTTATAGATAATCCTACGGATTAATCCGCACCATGCTGGTTTGACCCTATAAACAGCTTATCGACATAATTGAGACATAAAATTCTCAACTGTCTACACGCTTTTATCAGGACAGCCTTTCATGAAAAATCCATTTCGCAGTCATAAGACTGCCGCTTCGAGCGTGTCTGAATTTGCACCCGAGACAAAAATGGCCGCGCAGCCATTAATCGCCTTGCAGCTTGGCGGCAATGGTGCGCATTGGACACCACGTGAGTTTTCAGCGCTTTGCCGAGAGGGCTATGCGCGTAACCCTGTGGCGTATCGATGTGTTAGGATGATTTCAGAAGCGGCGGCTTCTGTTCCGTTTCAAACGCGGCGTGCGGGGCAATCTTTAGCTGATGATCCTGCCGCGCGGTTTTTAACCCGTAGTCATCCGCAGCAATCCGCAACGGAAATGATGGAAGCCTTTTACGGCTATCTACAAGTGGGCGGCAATGCTTATCTTGAGGCTGTCCTGAGCAGCGGCGTCCCGATTTCCATGCAATCGCTTCGGCCTAATCAAATGAAAATCGCTCTAGACAAATCAGGGCGGGTTCTTGGTTGGGACTTTGAAAATGGCCGTCAGAAGCGACGCTATAATCGTGAGATTGCTACGGGGCGATGTGCGGTGCATCATATGCGTTTGTTTAATCCATCGGATGATTGTTATGGCTTATCCCCGCTTGAAGCGGCGGCGCAGGCGGTGGATTTACATAATCAAGGCGGACAATGGGCGAAGGCTTTATTAGATAATTCAGCCCGCCCGAGCGGTGCGTTAATATATTCAGGCGGGCAGGGTGAGCGCTTAACGGATGAGCAATTTGACCGACTGAAATCTGAACTGGAAGGGGATTTTTCAGGCCCGCGCCATGCTGGACGACCTATGGTACTGGAGGGCGGTTTAGATTGGAAATCTATGAGTATGTCGCCATCTGATATGGATTTCACACAAACTCGCCGCGAAGCTGCGCGAGATATTGCCCTGGCTTTTGGTGTCCCGCCAATGCTCTTGGGTATTCCTGGTGATAATAGCTACGCCAATTATAAAGAGGCAAATCAAGCCTTTTGGCGGCAGACAATTATTCCGCTTGTGCGCAAAACAGCGCGCGGTCTTGAAGGGTGGTTACAGCCTTTCTTCGGGGATGATTTGCAAATTCATGCAAACCTAGATGATGTTCCTGCGATGGCCGAAGAACGCGCAACGCTCTGGCGTAGATTGTCAGAGGCTCGCTTTATCTCGGATGATGAGCGTCGCCATATGGCAGGATTAAGCCTCGGCGCTCAAGAGGCGAGATAATGGCAGAGCGTAATACATCATTTGACCGAACAATAACATTAGGCCTTGTGGTTACAGTCATGCTGCAAACGGCGGGTGCGTTAGTCTGGGTTGGGGCGACCGAGGCACGGCTGAATACGCTTGAAACGCAAATGGCCTTGACCCCAGCTGTGGCTGAACGTCTGGCACGTTTGGAAGGACAATCCATTGTCATGGCTCAAAGCCTGTCGCGCATTGAGCGCCGCTTAATGCAGCCCGAGAAATAAACCTTACAGCGGGCCGCTTAAACTAGGATTTAATTATGACAACTTTTAATGACGCTGATCTACGGATTAGCGGTTATGCGAGCCTGTTTGGTCAAACCGATCTTGGCGGAGATAGTATCAAAGCTGGCGCTTTTGCAGCCAGTATTTTACAGCTCGAAAATGGCCGACTGCCAATGTTGTTTGGACATAAAATAGCCAATCCGATTGGTGTGTGGGACCGCATCATTGAAGACCGTACAGGCTTGTTTGTTTCGGGCCGAGTTATTGCAGGGACTATACAGGCAGATCGCACAATTCGCCTCATTCGGGAAGGCGCGGTTGACGGCTTATCCATTGGGTATCGTGTCCGCCGTAAAGCCTCCCATCCGCAAGGCCGTATATTAACAGAACTCGATCTTTGGGAGGTCTCTGTCGTTGCCTTCCCGATGCAGCGCACAGCGCGGATCACTCAAATAGACGACACCCCAAATCAAATATCGACATCACACCCGCAATTACAAAGGAGTATAGCGTGAGTCACATCCCAAAAATTGAAACCAAAATGGGGCCAAGCGACCTAAAAACCGCTCAGGCTGATTTTGCCTCTACATTCGCCGCGTTTAAGGACGCTAATGATCAACGCCTTGCTGAAATTGAAAAAAAAGCATCTAGCGACACCTTGCTAGATGATAAAGTTTCGCGATTAAATGCTGCCTTGGATAGCCAATCTAAACAGATTGAAAATCTGTCTGTATCCCTATCAGCGCCGAGCTACAGCCCAACTGTAAATCATGAGGCTAAATCGGCTTGGTCATCTTTTATCCGAACGGGTGATGCCTCTGCTTTAGTTTCTATTGAAGGCAAGGCCTTAAGCACATCCGATGCGGATGGCGGCTATATTGCCCCTATTGAAACAGAGAGCCGTATTGATGGTGTGTTGCGTGAGGCGTCTCCGATGCGCTGTATTGCGGCGGTTCGGTCTATTGGCACGTCAAGCTTTAAAAAACCTGTGAGCGCAACAGGCGCAGCCTCTGGCTGGGCAGGTGAGGTTGATACGCGTATTGAAACAGATGCCCCTCAGCTTGAGCTGCTCGATTTTCCGACAGGCGAGCTTTATGCAATGCCAGCAGCCACTCAGGCTTTGTTAGATGATGGCGTTGCCGATGTGGATCAATGGCTGGCAGAAGAAGTTCGCGATGTATTTGCAGCGCAAGAAACGGCGGCCTTTGTCAATGGCGATGGTCTTAATAAACCACGCGGCTTCCTCTCTTATGTACAGGCTGCCAATGGCTCTCAAGCTTGGGGCGAAATTGGTACTGTGTCTACAGGTGTGGCGGGCGGCTTCGATATAGATGCGCCTGTTGATGCCATTTTAGATCTTATCTACGCACCTAAGTCACGCTACCGCGCAGGCGGCAGCTTTGTCATGAACCGGCGCACCGTTAATGATGTGCGTAAGTTTAAAGATACGGACGGTAATTATATTTGGCAACCTTCAAGCAAAGCTGGTCAGCCGAGCACATTACTGGGCTATCCATTGGTTGAGATGGAAGACATGCCAGATGTAAGCGCTGGCGGGGCGGCAATCGCTTTTGGTGATTTTCGTCGCGGCTATCTCATTGTTGACCGCCAAGGTATTCGCGTTCTGCGCGATCCATATTCTGCCAAGCCATACGTGTTGTTCTACACAACAAAACGTGTTGGCGGGGGCGTGCAAGATTTTGACGCGATTAAAGTCTTGAAAACATCAGCATAAACAAAGCCATTTTATTCAATGCCCAAACCCGCGTTAAACCCGCGCGGGTTTGGTAACCCCCTGTGATAAGACCGTAAGAGAGGCATAATGATTAAAGATATAGACCCGCCCAATATAGAGCCTGTAAGCTTACAAAGTGCGAAAGCCTTTTTACGTGTGGATCATGACGGCGAAGATGAATTAATTACGGATTTGATTAAAGCCGCTCGCATGCGAATTGAAAGCCATTTATCAATTAGCCTTATTACGCGTCGTCAATATTATGAAAAATCCGTGTCTGAGACTGCGGGCTTATATATAAATCATTACCCAATAAAGCGCGTTATTGCCGTTGAGTCTATTTTCGCAGATGAAACACAACGCCTTCACCCGTCTGATTACTTGGTTAATCTTCATGCGCGTCCAGCAACATTACGATTATTATCAAGATCCAGCCAACAGGCTCAGGCTTTACGTGTTGAACTGGAAGCTGGGTTTGGAGCAACCGTTGAGGATGTGCCTATGCCTATACGCCAGGCAATTATGCTACTGATTGCGCAAAGCTTTGAGCATCGCGGGGATGATGGTCCGCATGCAATGCCGATGATGGTGGATGCATTGCTTATGCCTTATCGGGGCTTAAGATTATGATTGGCGATCTGCGCGTTCGCCTCGGGCTTTATGTCCCTTCCAAAGCTCCAGATGAATTGGGTGGTAACGCAACAAGCTGGGTGTTTTCCCGCTCGCTTTGGGCTGCGATAGAGCCGCGATCTTTAACGGAAAGGCAAGAAAATGGGCGGCTTGCTGTGACTCAGACTTACCGTGTTATTATTCGTTTCCAAAAGAGTTTCCCACAGCGCGCGAGGTTTATGTGGGGAGACCGCATCTTGCGGGTCATCGCCGCATCAGACCCAGATACACGGCGTGAGCGGCTACATTTGATCTGCGAGGAGGAAAAACAATGAGCTTATCTTTAACGCGTAATGCAGAGGACCTAGCCAAAGCTGTCCATGCGGCTCTGTCTGCCAATGCGCATATGCAATTAATTCTAGGGGATCCGCCGAGGCTTTATGATAGCGCGCCCGAAGACCCTGTTTTTCCGTATTTGACATATGGCCCGATGCGCTCTGTTGATATTGGCGCAGATGAAACGGAGCTTATTTCGCATCAAATGACGCTGCATATCTGGTCACGTTATGAAGGTCGTGCAGAAGTTTTTGCTAGCTTAAATTATATAGCAGATGCGCTGAATGTAACAGCCCTAAACCAAAATGATGCTGTGTCGATTATCAATGTGAATCCAATTTATGTGGATGTCTTGCGGGCCGCTGATGGGCGCACAATGCACGGACTTTTGCGTATGTCTTTTTCCACTCAAACGACTTTAAGGGAGGCTGTATGACGGCCCAACGCGGCAGCGATATGTTGCTTAAAATAAAAAATGATACAGGAGACTATGTCACAATAGCAGGGCTGCGGACGAAGTCCTTACGTTTGAATGCGCGTCCTGTAGATGTAACGGATACGGCGTCAGTTGGCGGCTGGAAAGAGCTGCTGCCTGGCGCGGGTATTCGCTCTGCTGAAATTAGCGGTAGCGGTGTGTTTCGGGATGCAAGTTCTGATGCGATTGCGCGGCAAAGTTTTTTTGAGCAAAGCGCGCAGGATTATCAATTTATCATTCCTGACTTCGGGCAAATCACAGGCCCGTTTCTGTTAAGTAATCTAACATATGGCGGAACATATCAGGGCGAAGCGACATTTGAATTAACCCTTGTTAGTGCTGGCGCGCCAGATTTTACGGCGCTTTAATGTCTTACCAGATTGGTACGGAATCCATTACAATCGTAAACCAAAATTATAATTTGCAATTAACGATGGGGGCATTAGCTGAAATCTCCGTCCGATTTAGAGCTTCGGGGCCGATAGAGCTCGCGGCGCGATTACGCCGCATGACTATATCGGATGCCCGAGAGCTGCTAGCCTGCCTTTTGCGTCCCTCTCTCCCCCGATATGCCCCTCGGTTGGATGCAGGCAGGTTAGCCGCTCAAATTTCTAATGATGATGTGCAAAAGGCTTTACCAAAAATGTGCCGTATCATTGAACAAGCCTTTGAGGGGCAATCATGAGCGATGCAGGGACAGGGCCAAGGCCAGGGCCAGGGTCAGAGCCAGTTTCCAAGCCAGAGAGCAATCAAGATTGGCCTTTTGATACATGGCTGCGATTGGCTGTTTTACATATGCATATGTCGCCGCAGGATTTTTGGAATATCAGCGTTCGAGATTGGTTTGCGTTGTGTCATCGACAAGAGGCAAAGCAATTCTCGCAAATAAATCTTGCCAAGCTCATGCAAGATTTTCCTGATTCAAGTGCTGAAAATATCAGCTGAATAGAAAGATATAAAAATGGATGATCTGAATAATTCCGCAAGTGCTTTAGAAAATTTCGCTAATAATGGCGGCGTTCAAGGGGCTGAAAATGTTGCAAGAGCTTTTGAACTTGCGGGTGATAGAATCTCTAATGCGTTAACGCGGGCTGCGAAAACAGGTGAGTTTTCATTTAACTCACTTGCAGAAAGTGTGGCCCGTGATTTAGCGAAACTCGCTGTTGATCAATTTATTACAGGACCGCTTGAGCAGCTTGTTGGAGGTATAGGCGGGGCATTATCTGGCGCGCTTGGCGGTGCGATTACGGGCGGCGGTAATAAATCATCTGTGACTGTGAACATGAATGTATCTGGAAATGCAGCTTCAGGATTTAAAAACTCGCAAGGGCAAGTGGCGTCTAAATTGGCGCAAGCCGTGCAGCGTGGCCAATCACGTATTTAATTCAAATAATTAAATTATTTTATTTCACTATTCGTCTCTTATTTAGGTAAAATTCTATGACAGGTTTCCATGATGTTCGCTTTCCTGCGAACCTTGCTTTTGGGGCGAGCGGCGGCCCGCAACGCCGCACAGAGATAGTGCAGCTTGCCAATGGGTGTGAGGTTAGAAATACAAGACAATATCATTCTCGGCGTCAATATAACGCCAGCACATCTATTAAAAATCTTCAGGATGCTATTGAAATAAATAAATTTTTTGAACTTCGCTGCGGTCAATTATATGCATTTAGATTTCGGGATTTACTCGACCATTCTTCGTCAGATGGTGATGAAGCGATTCAAGAAAATGATCAGATATTAGGACAGGGAGACGGCCAGACAACAACCTTTCAATTAATTAAATCATATAGTGATGACGTGCAAAACTACATACGGCCAATTACAAAACCTATCATTGAAACAGTTATGATCGCTGTGAATGGGCAAGCATTAAACAGATCAGATTTTACTGTAAATGGGTTAACGGGCCTCGTTGAACTTGCATCACCGCCGGCGCTTAAAGCTATTATTACGGCAGGGTTTGAATTTGATGTCGCTGTTCGGTTTGATACAGATAGGCTTGATATTGCCTATGAAGATTTTGATGGTTTGCAAGTCTCAGATATTCCATTGATAGAGGTGTTTGATTATGAAAATAATTAATTCAGCTTTGCAGGAACATGTCAATGAAGGTGTGACGACCTTATGCTCATTATGGCGATTGCAGCTCAAAGATGATACGCAGATTGGTCTAACAGATCATGATAGAGTTTTGGATTTTCAAGATCTGTCATATGAACCACAAAATAGTTTTGAAGCTAGTGATACGGAAAACCGTCTGGGGTTTGCCGCAGATAGCGGCGCGCTACGTTTGGTATTTAACCTGCCGCAACTGACTCAAGAGAGTTTACAAAACGGTATTTTAGATGAGGCGCGCTTATTCCATTACCGTGTGAACTGGCAAGATGTCTCGCAATATGTTCTCATATCTGTTGGGCGCGTTGGGCAAATCCAGGCGAGCGCAGATGGGTTTGAGGCTGATTGGGTTGGACTGGCAACGCAGCTTGAGCGCAATACGGGGCGTATATTTTCAAAGCAATGCGATGCTGAATTTGCCGATAAGCGCTGTCGTTTAAACCGAGAAGATTTCCCAGACGGCACAGTTTGTCCGCGTACATATGAAGCCTGTCAGATGCAGTTTTCAAATGCTCAAAATTTTCGTGGATTTCCTTATTTGCTGGGAGATGATGCTTTGCAAGCGTCACCGCAAATCGGAGAGCGCCGTGACGGAAGCTCGCGTTACAAATAATGTCTAATCCCTTTATTGGAGATAATATCACGCGCATGCTTGTTTTGCGGGCAGCTTATCTTTGGCTTAATACGCCTTATCAACATCAAGCCAGTTCGCGCGGGGCAGGGACAGATTGCCTTGGGTTTATCCGTGGAGTTTGGCGCGAAATTTACGGGTTTGAGCCAGAAACACCGCCTGCATATACGCCCGATTGGGCTGAACAAAACGGTCAAGAAACATTATATGATGCTGCCAAGCGCTGTCTCGTGCCTATTCCAAAGTCTCAAACACAGGCCGGCGATGTGTTGTTGTTTCGGATGCATAGTGAGGCGCCCTGTAAACATATTGGGATTTTATCTGCGCCTGATAAATTGCTCCATGCCTATTGGGGCAAAGCTGTCGTTGAAAGCCATCTTGTGCCGTATTGGCGCAAACGGTGGGTCTATAGTTTTGCTTTTCCGCCGCTTACAAATTTGTCTGATTTGAAAGATACATTATGACCACGCTTGCCATTTCTGCTGCCCAAGCGGCAGGTAGTACATTAGCCTCAACGGCTGTATCGACAGCCACGAGCCTTGCGCTGTCTACGGCGACAAACGCAATTTCAAGGGTGTTTGATAATCGGGTTTTTGAAGGCCCGCGTCTTGATAGTTTTCACTTGCAAACCTCACGTGATGGTGCGCCCATGGCGCGCGTTTATGGGCGCGTAAGGCTCGCAGGGCAGGTGATTTGGGCCTCTCAGATTCGCGAAACATCGACAGAAGAGCGCGTGTCTAGCGGGAAAGGCGGCGGGCCGCGGCAACGTAACTTTAGTTACTCGATTAGCTTTGCGATTGGACTTTGCGAAGGGGAAATCCTTGGGGTTGACCGTATTTGGGCCAATGGTAATGTTTTACAAATGGCGGGCCTGACAATGCGTGTTTATACGGGCAATGAGAGGCAAAACCCTGACCCTATTATTGCTGCCACGGAAGGCGGGGATGTAACGGCGTTTCGCGGTACGGCTTATATTGTTTTTGAAGATTTCCCGCTTGATGATTACGGCGCACGATTGCCGCAGATAAATGTTGAGGTTATTCGTGTGCCGCGCAATGAAACAGGGAAGCCGCGTCTGGAGCATTTGATAAAGAGTGTCTGTCTTTTGCCGGGGTCTGGAGAATTTGCTTATAGCCCG
Organism: uncultured Caulobacterales bacterium; assembly: GCA_937929915.1. Taxonomy (GTDB): domain Bacteria; phylum Pseudomonadota; class Alphaproteobacteria; order Caulobacterales; family Maricaulaceae; genus Litorimonas. Next base: position 151,424 of record CALFUN010000008.1, read on the forward strand.
CAAATTATCGAAGAAAATCCGCGTCCAGGGGTAACGCGCCCAGTGAATATGAATAATCTTTCGGGCGTAGCAGATATAGAACAAGCCCTTGACCAACTTGAAGCCCAGCTTCCAAATTGCCGAAATGTATCTGTCGTATCGTCATGGTTTGGTACAGATTTACGCTGCAGAGACTGCGAGATTAAACCAGGTATAGAGCGTCGTGAACGTGTTATTCGTAATCTGAAATGGCAGGTTGGGCGTGATGATCGCGGCAATGCTTATCTTGTGAGCAGCGATAAAGATGGGCGCCCAAATTTTGGTGGATCACCATCGGATGAGAGCTTAATCGGCGCGATACGTGATCTTAAATCACGCGGGTTCTCCGTCACATTATACCCTTTTATTTTAATGGATATACCGCCTGATAACCAACTGCCTAATGTTGATGGTATTGGGTTTCAGCCTGCTTTTCCGTGGCGCGGCCGAATTACAGCAAACCGAGATAAAAGCGTGCAAACGCGCAGTGAAGTTGATCAGTTTTTTGGCAATGCTGTACCTGCGGATTTCTCGGTTGGTGCAGGAGATCAGCATCACCGCTCATCAGATTATAAGTATCATAACTTTATTTTGCATCACGCAAATATAGCGCGCCGTGCAGGCGGGGTAGACCGGTTTATAATTGGGTCAGAAATGCGGTCTTTGACGACATTGCGCGATCAAAATGACGCCTTCCCTGCCGTTGAAAAAATGATAGAATTAGCCCGTTATGTTAGAGCCATGTTAGGGCCGAAGACAGGCATAACTTATGCTGCAGATTGGACGGAATATTTCGGGTATCAACCGCCTGATGGTAGCGGTGATGTCTTTTATCATTTAGATAATTTATGGGCAGATAATGCGATTTCATCCATTGGAATTGACGCCTATTTCCCGCTGTCAGATTGGCGTGATACTGCGATAAATAAGGATGTAGACGCCGCGGATAATATCTATGATTTATCTTATCTATCCTCACAGATAGAAGGCGGGGAAGGCTATGATTATTTCTATGCGAGCGCTGCAGATAGACAGACGCAAATTCGCTCTGATATTACCGATGGCGCCGCGCAGAAGCCTTGGGTTTTTCGGTATAAAGATGTGCGCAACTGGTGGCTAAATTCACATTATGAACGCCGCAAAGGTGTTGAATTCAATACCCCGACAAAATGGCAAGCGCAAAGTAAACCAATCTGGTTTACTGAAATTGGGTGTCCCGCTATTCACAACGGAGCCAATCAACCTAATGTGTTCTCTGACCCAAAGAGTATTGAAAGTAATATTCCATATTTTTCAAATGGTTCACGTGATGACCTCATGCAAAGACATTATCTTGAGGCTTTGATTAATTACTGGGACAACCCGCAAATCAATCCGATCTCAGAGAGCTATAAAGCGGAAATGATAGACACAGATATGATCTGTGTTTGGGCTTGGGATGCGCGGCCTTTTCCAGATTTTCCAGCGCGCAACTCTGTGTGGTCTGATGGAGAAAATTGGCAGGTTGGACATTGGCTTACGGGGCGCATGGGCCTTATGCCGATAAGCTATGTGATTGAAGATTTATCGCAGCAAACAGACCTTAGTAATTTAGATGTAACGGGGGTTAATGGTGTCTTACAAGGCTATCTTATTGATCGTCCGATGAGCGCGCGTTCAGCCCTAACGCCTTTGATGGATATTCTTAATTTAGAGCTAAGTGAACGAGACGGAAAACTGGTGTTTCAGTCGCCTGATAATGCGCCCGTCATTTCGCTTGATGCTGCCTATTTACGTCAAAATTCCATCTCGCCTATAAGCTTTAGTAAGAGTGATCCAGATCAAGCTTTGCGGGATGTGCGTGTGCATTTTATCGACATCACAAATGACTATCAACTAGGGTCAATTTCAGCCCGTGACCGCGCTGCAGAAACTGTTCGAATTTCCGATGTTAGATTACCGCTTGTTATGGATCAAAACTATGCGAGTTTTTTGGCCGAGCAACAACTCGAAACACATCATTTATCAATGCAAAGCCTATCTTTAAACCTGCCGCCTTTAGCCGCGCTATCATTACATGTCGGAGATAAATTTACATTTGAAGAGTATAACGGCTTGTGGCGTTTAGATAATTTAGAAACGGGCGAAATCGCGAGCTTGTCACTGACGCGCGTGCCAGAAAATGCAAATGTTCGAACAGCAGGAAGTGTGCCCGCAATATCTGCTGATCCTATATTCCAAGGGCGCCCAGCCTGTTTTGCGTTCGATATATCAGGCGTATATAATGGGCCAGTATTAGGCGCAGTTATGACACCGTATGAAACGGTGCAAATTAACGGGCCATCCGACACTTTATCGGCAAATACCGAATTACGCATTGGTGCATTGCTGACAGATTTAGATGCGGGGCCCGTTGCAAGATGGGATCATGCTAATCAATTTGAGTTTTACATGCCAAATGCGCGCTTTGCTGCGCTCGAAGATGAGGCGTTACTTGGCGGAGGCAATAAATTCGCGATTGAAACACAGGCAGGATGGGAGATTATTCAAATCCGCGATATTACATTGATTGGGCCTGATCGATATATCTGCCAAACTTTGCTGCGCGGCCTTGATGGAAGCGAAGCGGATATGACGGCGCGTATTCATGCAGGCGCGCGGGTTATATGGCTTAATCAAGGTGTGTTTGACATGGATTTAAGCTCTGAATTTCTACGCGAGACGGTTACATTTAAATGCGATGTCAATGGCCGTGAGGGCGATGCAGCAAAGCTAATTTATACAGGGCGGCATTTACGTCCGCTTGCGCCTGTGCATGTCAAAGCTACAAAAGAGGGTGCGATACTGCATCTAAGCTGGATTCGCCAAACGCGCATTAATGGCGATATGTGGACTGGTGAGGTGCCGCTTGGCGAAGCTGAGGAGCGCTATCGTGTGCAATGTTTTGATAATCAAACGTTAATATCTGATAGACAGGTCACGCAGCCACATTATTCAGGTGATATGGGCATAGCCACCCGCGCACAAATTTCACAATTTTCCAATATTTATGGATGGGGCGCGACGGCGAGTATTGCGTTTTAACATCAATATTTGTGGATTTTATTGATATAAGCCTTGCGCAATTCTGCGGGTTGAAAATGCGCAATGGGTACTTAAATATGGAGCATGGCTAAGAACCCTTATACCCTGCTTGGTGTCAAAAAGACCGCAAGTGATGCTGAAATACGCAAAGCTTACCGTGTTTTGGCAAAAAAGCTGCATCCTGATGTTAATCCAGACGATAAAGCCGCTGAGGATAAATTCAAAGAGGTCACGGCGGCGTATAATTTACTATCGGATAAAAATTTGCGCCGTCAATATGATAGCGGGCAAGTCGATAGTAGCGGCCAACAACAAAATCCATTCGGAGCTGGAGGCCATTCATTTGGCGGTGGGCCAAGAGGCCAAGCTGGCGGTCATGATGATATGGCGCAATTATTTTCATCTATGTTTGGTATGAATATGGGCGGTATGCGCGGAGGTATGCAGCCTCGCCCTGCAAAAGGCGGTGATATTGTCTATAAATTGACATTAAGTTTGCCTGATGCGCTAAAAGGCGGCTCGCGCACGATTGATAAAGGCCTGTCAATGAAGCTGCCGAAAGGTGTCAAAGACGGGCAAACATTACGGCTACGCGGCAAAGGCCAAGCAGGGCAATATGGCGGGCCTTCAGGCGATGCTAAGGTCAATATAAAAATTCGACCGCATAAATATCTCTCTCGCAAAGGAGATGATTTACATCTGACTTTGCCAATTTCCCTGTATGAAGCTTTAAATGGCGCGAAAATAAAAATTGACATGCCAAATGGGGCGGTATCGCTAAATTTACCTGCGCAAACCAATACGGGTAAGAAATTACGGCTTAAAGGTAAGGGGGTCAATATGGGTGATTTGGTTGTTTCGCCTGTGATTACGCTCACAGAGGGTGAGTTAACAAAAAAAACTGAGATATTAGAGAAAATAGCTGAAAATAATTCTAAGAGCTTACGTTTGAACATGTTTTAACGATTTTATTTACGAAGTTTGAACTGTATATTCAGACTTCATTCAGAGGTGAGGGCGTAAACACCAACTATGATAACGAATATACGACATATATTTATAGGCGGTGTCATGGCCATGTCTGTGATGGTGGTTTCATCTGCAAGCGCAAGTGTTGATGGCAAAACAAGCCAAATAACGGTATATGCGCCGCAAACTATGCTAGCAGATATGCCTCTGGCGGCGGAGAATCAGCCTGTCGTTCAATTTGCGCAAAAGATAATTTCTGCCTCTAAAGCTAAAATGATTGCTCGTTCTCGGGTGAAAGGCGGCGAGGTTGTCGATGTATCCCTGCGTGGTAAGACCTATAGAGTGCGCGTTATCGCAAAGAATGGGCGTGTCGTGGATGTTTTGATTGACGCCAACACTGGACGTGTCAAATAGGTAGCCTATAACCGCCCTAAATTGGTTTAAGAGGTGCCTTTATGCGTATTTTAATCGTCGAAGATGATGAAGACTTATCCCGTCAACTCAAACAAATGTTCAAAGATGCTGGCTATGCTGTGGATGTAGCCAATGACGGCGAAGAAGGGCATTACCTTGGTGATACAGAACCTTATGATGCTGTTGTCCTAGATTTGGGCTTGCCTTCAATCGACGGCGTGAGTGTTTTACAAAAATGGCGCGCCGATGGGAAAACATTCCCTGTTATTATCCTCACGGCCCGCGATCAATGGTCAGAAAAAGTTGCAGGTTTTGACGCAGGTGCTGATGATTACCTCACTAAACCGTTCCACACAGAAGAATTAATGGCACGGTTGCGCGCCCTTATGCGCCGCGCTTCTGGTCATAGCACGGATACAATCGAGATCGGGGATTTAACCGTTGATAACCGCGCTGCGCGTGCCTTTGTTGACGGCATGGCCATTAAGCTGACGAGCCATGAATTTCGTCTTTTATCCTATATGGCCTCACATAAGGGCCGCGTTATTTCTCGCACTGAATTGGTCGAGCATATATATGATCAAGATTTTGATCGCGATTCGAATACAATCGAAGTGTTTGTTGGACGCTTACGCCGTAAAATCGGGACAGATCGCATTGAGACGGTTCGCGGCCTTGGGTACAGACTCATTGATCCGAATGGCAACGTAGCCTAGCAAGTTTTATGGCGGGTGTGTCTAGTCGATCTCTCGTTTCGTCTCTTGTCAGAGGGGCCGCAATCTGGGCCATTCCTGTGCTTATAATCACAGCGATTACACTAACTTTGGTGTATCGTAATACGATTTACCGCGGCTTTGATGATCCGATTGAAAGCGCGGTGACATCTCTGATTGCCTCGGCTGATATTGATGAAAATGATGCGCTAAGGTTGAACCGAGTTCCGCTGGATCCGCGTTATCAAAGGGCTTTATCAGGACGATATTGGCTGATCGGTTATGGTGAGACGACAGGCGTTATTACGCCGATAACCGCTTCGAGATCCTTATCGAATGAAACGGTGACGCTCCCAGTGTCTGCGATTGAAGAACTGACCATCAAAGCTGGCGAAGCTGTTCATACCGTTGTCAAAGGGCCCGATGAAAACGAGTCCTTGCGGGTGGTCGCGCGCCAAGTGATCCTGCCAAATATGTCCAGACCCGTTATTGTTTTGGCAGGCGCGGATCGGCGGGCAGCGATGAAATCCGTCCACCGTTTTGGACTTATCGCGTCTAGTCTGCTGCTTATACTGACCGGCGGGCTTGTTATAGCCGTTTATACGCAAGTTCGCGTTGGATTGCGTCCGCTTTTTGCGCTCCGCGATAAAGTTGCGGATGTGCGCGAAGGGCGTGATGCAAGAGTTGATGGAGATTATCCGCCAGAAATAGCCCCGCTGGCGAAAGAGCTTAACAATCTGATTTCTCACAATAAAACCATAGTTGAGCGGGCTCGAACACATGTCGGAAATCTCGCACATGCTCTGAAAACTCCCATCGCTGTTTTACAAAATGAAGCGCAAATGGGTGTGCAAATACCCTCTCAAATTGTCGCGCGCCAAACGGCTGAAATGGCCTCTCAAGTCGATCATCATTTGCGGCGCGCAAGAGCGGCTGCGCGCGGGCAAGAGATAGGTGTGGTCACAGATATTGATGCTGTTCTCGACGGAATGGTGCGGACTTTGCCGAGAATTTATAGAGATAAAGCCTTCGATATTTTGCGAAAAGGCGAGACAGCTTTGCGCTTTCGCGGGGCCAAGCGTGACTTTGAAGAAATGGCAGGCAATCTTATGGATAATGCTGCCAAATGGACGACCGACACAGTCATTGTCACGACTTTATTGGCTGAAGATGATACGCAGATGCTAATTACCGTTGAGGATAATGGGCCAGGGCTTGCGCCGGAAAGCTATGCTGAGGCTTTGAAACGCGGCGCGCGCCTTGATGAAGCCACGCCCGGCAGCGGACTTGGACTTGCGATTGTCTATGAACTGGCCGAAGCCTATAAAGGGGATTTAGTGTTGGGTAAATCTGCTTTAGGCGGGCTGAAAGTCACACTGACATTGCCCCGCGCGAAAGATTAAGGTTAAAGTTTGAAGTCATAACAAGGCTTAAGGATTAAAACATGCCTGATACATCGCCGCCCATTCAATATAATAACTCTGTCTCGCTTGAAAAGCGCGAGCATATTGATGGGCGTATGTTTTCGCCGTCTGCTGGCCGAAATAAAGCGGTGATTGCGCAAAACCTTGCCGAGCTTTTACCGCAAAATACTAAGCTTTTAGAAATCGCATCTGGAACAGGGGAACATGGCGCGGAGCTTATTGGTGTTAGGCCCGATATAAGCTGGCAATATTCCGATATTGACGCGCAATCCCAAGATAGCCAATCGGCTTGGGCCAAATATATTTCACCGCAAAATATAGCGACTGAAACCACAACGGCAGGCCTGCTTGCGCCGCTTTATCTGGATATGTGCGCCGAAAATTGGGCAAATGGTCTAGGCAAATTTGAGGCTATGTTTTCGGCCAATATGGTGCATATCGCTCCGTGGGAGGCCACGCTGGGACTGGCGGCTGGGGCAGAGAAAATTATATCGCGCAAGGGCACAATCTGGCTTTACGGGCCATTTTTAGACGGGGAAGCGAGCGCGCCGTCCAATTTAGATTTTGATGCGAGCTTGAAACGTAGAAATTCAGCGTGGGGCGTACGTTCTATAGATTCTGTTAAGCATATATTTGCAAAGCACGGGTTTAATGGGTTTTCGCGCCGTGACTTGCCTAAAAATAACCTTTTACTGGGTTTCTCACGGTAAATTCTTACAACATGACTGTTTCGTCATGTTTTAGACATCTTTAGGTCACCCCCGACCTGTCAGTCTATAAATGAATTACAGGAGAACCCATGCGTTCACAAACCCTGAAATCTCGCCGCTCACAGTCTTTACGGGCTACGTGTTTGGGCGCTGTGTCAACACTTGTGGCTCTTGCGAGCGCGCCTGTCGCTTTAGGGCAAACGTACCCCCAACTGCCCTCGCAAAAGCGCGTTATTGACGTTTCGCAATCCGATGCTGCGATCCCTGCGATTAATGATAAGTCTGTGCGCCAGACGCAATCAAAACAGCCGCAAAATGCGCAAGGCCCAACCAATCAACAAATCCCAGCCAATCAACAACTCAATGAATTTGTGCCTTTAAGAGATTTAGGGCAAACGGCTACGCCAAATGCTATTACAGATGTACCAAATACACGGATTGAAGAGGCGGGCTTGCCGCTGCCTATATCTCCGAATGCCGCTAACCCAACTCTTTCGCAACCCGCGATTGGGCAAAATCAATTCGATATTCCCATTAATAGTCTGCCCTCTATTTCTGATCTTGTAGCAAATGTTAGCCCGTCTGTGGTCAATATTATTGTCACGACAGATAGCGGGGAAACGACATCGGAAGGCCAAGGGTCAGGCTTTGTTATTTCTGACCAACTCGAAGTTGTGACCAATTACCATGTGATTGACGGCGGAACCTATATTGATATTGAATTTAATGATGGCCGCAAATATCCCGCGACAATTATAGGCACAGACGAAGAAACAGATTTAGCCTTATTAAAAATCAATACCAAAGAACGCATCCCGCATGTGAAATTCCACCGCGGTGATGATGTCCGCATTGGAGACTGGGTTGTTGCGATTGGCAATCCGTTCGGGATTGGACAGTCTACGAGTCTGGGCGTTATTTCTGCCATTGGCCGCGAGCGCGTTGATAGCGGGTCTTATGTGGATTACATTCAAACAGATGCCACGATTAACCGTGGTAATTCTGGCGGGCCGTTATTTAATTTAAATGGTGATGTTGTGGGTGTGAATTCTGCAATTTACTCACCAACAGGGGCGAGTGTTGGCATTGCTTTTGTGATACCGCATGGCACAGCCGAAGATATTGTCAATTCTATCCGCCGTGATGGCCGCGTGCGCCGTGGGTATCTGGGGGCAGGCTTACGCACGGCAACATTTGAGGAAACAGGCCGCCCTGGTGTGTTTAAAGCGGGCGCGACAATCAATAATGTTGTGCCAGGCAGTCCTGCCGAAGCTTATGGCTTGAAAGTTGATGATATTATTCTGCGTATTAATGATACGCCAACACGTAATTCCGTTGAAGCTACACGTGCCATTGCGGAACTTGCACCAGGGGATGTTGCCAAATTTATTTATGAGCGCGACGAGAAAACCTATGCGCTAAATGTGTCGATTGGTGAACGGCCAGAGAAATATGAGATTGAGCGCTCATCTGCGATCTCTCAAGGCCTGCCGCCCCCCCCGCCCCCGCCAGATCCCGCGCGGCCACAGGTGAATATTGATACGGGGCTGCATATTTTGGATTTATCGGCTGAGTTTCGCTCCGCTATTGGGATGCGCTCTGATCAAGTTGGGGTCTATGTCGAGTCGACTGAGCCGGGCAGCGCCGCAGCTCAAGCTGGTTTTAAAACGGGCATGGTGCTTTTAGAGGCCGACTCGCAACCCATTCTCGAAGTGGCAAAATTTAAATCTATTGTGCTTAACGCACGATTGGCAAATCAAGATGGCCTTGTCATTTTGGTGAGATTGAAAGATGGGCGTGAAACTTTAATGGTGCTGCCTTTGTAATATCTGCAGGGTAAAATCTGCAGGGTAATATTTACAGGGCTGCGCTTAAACATCTGACTGGGTGGCATTATGGAGAAAAAAATGAGAATACTTGTTGTCGAAGATGATGAAGTTGCAGCGGAATATGTCCGTAAAGGCTTGATGGAAGCTGGGCATGTTGTTGATCTGGCCCCTGATGGGGATTTAGGCCTCGAAATGGCTCGTGCGGCAGATTATGATGCGCTTATTTTAGATCGTATGCTCCCAAAACGTGATGGGCTGCAATTACTGGCCGACCTTCGCGAGGATGCAGATACCACACCTGTGCTGATTTTATCTGCCTTAGGCGAAGTTGACCATAAAGTTGAAGGTTTGCGCGCGGGCGGTGATGATTATCTGGCGAAACCCTATTCTTTCACAGAATTATTAGCCCGCGTAGAGGCGATTGGCCGCCGATCTGACCCGACGGCTGCTGTGACCAAATTGAAAGTGGGAACACTTGAGATGGATTTGCTTGCCCGAACTGTGCGCCGCGATGGCCAGAAAATTCTGTTACAACCGCGTGAATTTCGCCTATTGGAATGTTTGATGCGCAATGCTGGACGGGTTGTGACCCGCACAATGTTGCTTGAAAAGGTTTGGGATTATCACTTTGACCCCCAAACCAATGTTATTGATGTACATATTTCGCGTTTGCGCGGGAAAATTGATAAAGATTTTGATGAAGCGCTTTTACATACAGTGCGCGGTGCAGGTTATCGCTTGCAGGTCTAAGATGTCTATTTTAGGAACGGCCTTGTGATAGAGGCCGTTCGAAAACTTTTCAGAAATACATTGTTCCGGCTCTCCTTAGTCGGAGCTTTGCTCACGGTTCTATCTGTGGGCGCAGCCATTTATGTGGTCTATTATTCGATGGTAAGCACGGAAATCCGCCGTGTTGACGCCGCCATAGAAGAAGAAATTAGCCAGTTTCAGGATATTTACGATAGCTCTGGTCAAAAAGCGGTTGAAACGGCTATTGCACTAAAACGCCTTCCAAAAGATATAGACACGCAATCTGATGACTATAAAACCGTTTATCACGGTAATGCTGTGCGCGCGGTTGGCGAAGTGATGAATTTGCGCGGAGCAACCTTTGAGGGGCTTTATTTGGTGCAAACGCCAGGTTACTCTGAAGGCAATTTACGTAATAGTACAGGTGAGCAAACCCAAGAAGCCGAGATTGTTTTGCCTGGCCCTGAGGGTATTACCTATAAACGTGTGGGCTTTAGCTATTCTGAAACGCGTTATTCCAATGCCGAATATATTAACCGCCGCGCTAGAGGTATTACAGGACAATTATTACTGGACGGCGAAGCGGTCGCCGCCATTATTGTCGCCCGTGATGTGGAAGCGATTTCTCGTGCGGGAGATCAGATTGCGAAAACATTATTGAAAAGTCTTGCATTAGCGGCATTTTTAGGTCTGCTCTCATCTCTCTTTGTTTCGCGCCGTTTTGCACGCCGTGTGGATGCTTTTAACAAATTAGCGACGGATGTGCGGGCAGGGAACCTTGATCGCCGCGCGCCGCGTAATTATTCCGAAGATGAGATGGATATGCTCGCCGAGCATTTGAACTCTATGCTCGATCATATTGACCGTCTCATGCAAGCTATGCGCTATGCGGGTGATAGTGTGGCGCATGATTTACGAACACCGCTCACGCGTTTGCGTACGCGCCTTGAGAGTGCCGCTGTGGAATTAGGGGATACACCCGAGGCTGATATTTTGTTTGACGCGGCAGGGGATGCTGATGAGCTATTGGCAACATTTGATAGTGTGCTTCGCATCGCACGTCTTGAAGCGGGTGAGCGGCGAGAGCTGTTGAAACCGCTCGACCCAAAAGACACGCTTGAAGATTTGGCAGAACTCTATGAACCCGCTTGCGAAGATGCAGGTTTGACATTTACATTTGATATTGCGGCAAAAACACAAATTCTGGCTGATAGAGGTTTGCTATCACAGGCCGTGTCTAACTTGCTTGAAAATGCGATTAAATATACGCCAAGCGGCGGGCATATTCATTTAAGCTCAGAACGCGGTAAACAAAATCGCGTTAAGATTTCTATTGCTGATGACGGGCCGGGTATTCCATCATTTGATAGAGAGCGGGTCAAAGAACGATTTGTGCGTTTGGATAAGAGCCGCACGTTGCCAGGGAGCGGATTGGGTTTGGCGCTTGTGGACGCCGTAGCAGATTTACACCAAGCCGAGCTGCATATGGATGATGGCCTTGGAAAAAACTCGCTCGATGAAGATGTGAATCGACCAGGGTTGAAAATCAGTTTGATCTTTCCCAATGTGAAATCGGCTTTACCCAATAAGGCGATGACTGAAACGACGACTTAAACAATGTGTTTTAATTCACGCGCAAGCGGAAAAATGGACGTAATATTCAGCGTTTACTATAGTCATTAAAGCTATATCCGCACAACCAACCTTACCTATTTTTTCATCGCCGCAGGCATGGGAGGTATATTTGAAGGCGTATTGGCATGGCTGGCCGTAGCTTGATAGCTAGCGGGCTGTTGCGCCGCAGCAGGGGTATATGCTGGCACCGCCTGCGGAGTGTAAGGCACGGCTTCATGCGCGGGTGTTGTCGCTGGCTCAACGATTTGCGCGGCCTCACTATCTACGGCAAAACTTTGTTCTCCAGCTGTCAAAACATCTGCAATATCTTGTGCGAGACGAGAAATTTCTGATCCAACTTTATTCGTATCCTTCTTAACTTTTTGCTCAAGAGGTTTAAGGGGTAATGTAAAGGTAACCGTTGTACCTTCGCCAACGACACTGCTGATTTTAAAGTTCCCGCCATGGAGCTGAACAAGGGATTTAGACAGAGCCAGACCAAGCCCTGTGCCTTCATGCTGCCGAGAATGCTGACTGTCAATTTGCTCAAATGGCTGTGCCAGACGTTGTATGTCGTCTTGAGAAATACCAATGCCTGTATCTTTAACATGTATGATGAGGCCCGCAGTTTTGGGTTCTACAGAAATACTAATGACGCCGCCTTCAGGGGTGAACTTAATCGCATTTGTTGTCAGGTTGAGTAGGATTTGTTTGACAGCGCGCGGATCGGCTTCGATCTCTGGAACGCTCGTTTGGCGATAAATCAGCTTGAGACGATTTTCATCGGCACGACCGCGCACAATTCGCACAACCTGTTGTATAATATCATTAATATTCATGGATTCGGCATTTAAATTCATCTTACCCGCTTCAATTTTAGACATGTCCAAAATATCATTGATGAGACTGAGTAAGTGCTGCCCGGAAAATAAAATGTCATTGACATATTCCGTATAGCGCGGATCCCCTAAGGGGCCGAATAACTCTTTTTTCATAATATCAGAGAAACCATTAATCGCGTTAAGCGGTGTGCGTAATTCATGGCTCATATTGGCCAGGAATTCAGATTTAGATTGATTAGCATCTTCGGCTCTGATTTTTTCTTGTTCATAATTTTCAGCCAGTTCAACGATTCTGACTTGAGATTTCCGTAAAATGTTAATCGTGCGCTCAAGAGCTTCTTGATTGGTTTGTAGTTGCTTTTCACGCACACGAATGGTGGTGATTTCAGTGCCAATACTCACTCGGCTACCATCATAAGTATCCGTTTCAACATAACGTAACCAGCGCCCATCTTTTAGTTCGATTTCAGCCCCTGAGCTATCACTCGTTTTAAATATGTTTTCGACCGAGCGATCGGCGTGATATTCCACCAGAGCATATTCCATACCTTGTTGAAGATTTCCGGGTTGAAATCCAAAGAAGTCTTCAAACTTATTATTCCAAAGGACAAGCCGTCCCATTTGATCCCAAATCACGAAACTATCATTCATAGAGCGTAAAGCATCGAATAGCCGCGCTTCGGCAGATTGTAAGCGGGCTTGCGTACCGCGCATTTCTGTGATGTCTAGGGCAACCCCGATCACGAGTTTTGCTTGGTCTGAACCTCGGACAGAGGGCCTGCCGCGGCAGGCGATAAATATGGGAAGATGGGCCACACCCAATTCTAGATCAAATTCACCAGATACATGAGAGCGGCGAATTGTGTTGTAAAGCTTTTCTCTGTCTGCCTGTGCAAATAAATCTAAAAATTTTGGAAATGTCAGTGTCGTTTCGACTTCTGGCATGCCCAGTAATTTCGCTAAAGATTGGCTTAGAAAAGCTGTGTTATTATCAAAATCAATTTCCCAAACGCCGCCGCGAGAGCCATCGACAGCAGCGCGGTATCGTTGACGCGAGACTTCGTCTTCGTTTTTTTGATCCCGCACAGCATCAATTTGCCGTAAAAGCTGACCCATTAAGGTTGTGATAAGCCATGCCATCCCAAGGAATAATAAGCCAAACAAAAACAGATTTTGCTTTAAATTTGGCGCTAAACCGCGTGGTAAAGTCGAGATGATTGTTAGGTATGAGTCTTTGGATATACGGGTTGCGCCCAGCCATATTGAATGATCTTCCGCTGTATGCGGGAGGACTTTGGGTTCATTATTACCCTTGGTTAAATCACTGAGCATATTGGGCGTGATATTATAGAAATCTTGCGCGCCAACGCGTCCCAAGGCGGCCGAGCCGTCAATAACTTGGCCGTTAGAAAAGATAATCGCACTACTGGGGTCATCTAGGCCGATCAGGCTTTTTGTTTGCAAGGCAACACTTATAAATAAATTATTATGGCGTTTCATGATTACGGGCGTCGGGGTGCCGTTATTTGAAATTAGCGAATTAATTTGCACTCCGTTTTGCGGAATTTGATTACGGCTTAATCTGGCTAATGTTGGGCCAGCACCAGGGGTTGCGGCAATGACTTTACCCGAGGCGTCAATAATCGCCACGCCAACAACGTCTGTGTTGCGGGCGATGAAATCAACAGTTTGTTGCGGACTGCCTTGAATGGAAATAGCGTTATTGATCCAGCTAATCTGATTATCAAGTGCGCGCGCCGTATTTTGGGCATGGCCTGTTAGATTTGAGGAAAATGATGTGATTGCCTGATCTTTATATCGAGATTGATCGATTATAAATTTTGTCGCTGTTAAAATGACGATTAAAATGAAGAACATGAGTGTCGAGATTAACAAGCTTTTGACTGAACTTTTACCGCCAATGCGCTGCGAGAAAGACTCGAACAATCCTTCATCCGCTTGTCCAATAGGTTTTTGCGCAATCATCATATCAGAGCCAGCGCTGCGGGCTGTTGATACCAGATGGCGAGCTGTCGTCGTGTTGGATTGAACTGGATTTGACGGGGGTGTTGGGTTGCGAGGTGCAGCGATGCGGCTCTGCGGCGAATGGCCTTGCCGCGAGACTGCGGATGGCATTTTCGGATTTACAGGGCTAGGTGCCACAATGTCCCTTTCGAATCATTCGTCTTATGATGAATTAACCTAATCACATATCGACCAAATCGTCGTTAAGGAATTGTTTAAATTTGATAAAAAAGGCTATTATTTTGATTTTAAATACGGGTTTCTAGCTCAGGTTTGCCAATGGCGAAGCCTTGCGCTGCATCGAAGCCTAATTTTGTCACAAATTCAAGAATTTCTTTGTTTTCAACGCCTTCAGCAATGAAACGCACATCTAAGGCTTGGCGTAGAGATAAAAGCGCCTTTAATATAGCCCGGTCCCGCATATTATTAAGCGCAGCGGCAACGAAACCTCCATCAATTTTAAGCCAATTTGCGGGCAAAGCGCGTAAATACCGAATGGAAGCTGCACCTGCACCTACATCATCCAAGCAAATGACATGGCCGCGAGATTGAAGCTCACTGAGTAAATCTTGTGCATGAATCAGTGAAAGCATGTTCCAACTCTCTGTTAACTCAATGATGAGTTTTGTTGGAGATGCGTTCAACGCTGTTAAACAGGCCAAAGCCGAGCCTTTGAAATTTGGTTTATCGACAGAGGCGCCAGATAGGTTGATCGCAATGCCAATGCCTTCGGGGTTATCATTTAAAACTAAGATCGCTTGGGCCAGCATAGATAAGTCAAGATCGCGGATCACGCCGCTAATTTCAGCAGGCCGTAACACGCCTTCCAGATGATCTGCATCGTCAAACCGCACAAGCCATTCATAGTGGTGTGTTTTGCCTGTATCGAGCGCGACAATGGGTTGCCGAAATACTGAAAACCGTTGCTCCGAGACATGATCGCGAAACCCTTTTGCAGTATGCAAGACATTGTCTACAGAAGAGGCGTTCGCGTTATCCAATGGAGTAATGTTGTTAGATCTATCCGTCATAAATATAGCTTAAACTATAGCTCCTAAAATGTCGTTACTAGAGAGCATAAGTTTCGGAATATATTATCCTTCGATACATTAACCCAAAGTTTTTTGGGCAATTTCCAGAACATTTTTGGACGGTTTTTCCGCAATAATCCGCATTAGTTGTGCTTTAATCATCTCTTGGCGGTGATTATCGAGTTTACGCCATATCCCAAAGGCTCCGAGTAAACGTGCGGCCACGCCCGGATTGCGTTTATCCATATCTAAAACTTTATCCGTGAAAAATGCATATCCACTGCCGTCCATCTTATGGAATAAATCAGCATTGCCCATGGCAAAACCGCCAATAAGCGCGCGAACGCGGTTCGGGTTGGAAGGGGCATAAGCAGGGTGCTTCGTGAGGGCTTCAATGGCGCTAATACCGTCAGCATGTTTGCGCATGGATTGAACAGAAAACCATTTATCAATTACAAGCGGATCATGTTTCCAGCGCGTAAAAAAGTCTTCCATTGTCTGATGAACGCGCTGCCCGCCAAGCCGTGTTAAGGTGACAAGAGCCGCTAGCTCATCTGTCATATTTGTTGCGCTGGCAAGCTGCTCTGTGGTCAGGCTCGCCGCGCGGGCATGATGACACGCGGCTAGTAGGGCCAGGCAGCGGTTTTTAAGCGCGCGCCGTCCCGCAGCTGTCGCGTCAGGACTAAACTCTGTTTCAATAGAAAGCGCTTGATATGTCGATAATAAATCGTCTTGTAAATATTCACCAACGGCGCGCGATAACCAACGCACCGCTTCTGATATAGCCAAAGGGTCCGCTTGGGACAGCGCCTGTGTGACCTCACCGATTGATGGAGGACTTAGCGCCAATGCTTTGAAGTTATTATCGAAATTATTATCTAATAATGTGTTTTGTAAAGCGCGGCAATATTGAGCTAGCGCTTTATTGGTCTTTGGCGTTTTGCCCGTTTCAATCGCTCGTGTCATGTCGCACATAAGATTACGGGCCAAACTTTGCCCCGCTTCCCAGCGGTTAAAGGCATTAGGGTCTTGGGCCATAAGGCGCAATAAATCTTCCGTTGTCGCCCCGCTGTCTAATATCACTGGAGCTGAGAAATCTTGCAAAATTGATAAGCTATAAGGCGCATCCGTTTTGGGAGCTTCTACGGATATTTGCGCGGTATTGAGCAAGGTTAATTGCGGCTGATCTATGGGGCCATTATCGCCAATGGCTTGCCAGACGATTGGAATGATAACAGGTTTTTTTGACGATTGCCCCGGTGTTTTTGGTGTTTTTTGTGAGAACGTAATGGTCCCGTTTGGGTCATCGCGTGTGACTTTGATTTTGGGCGTGCCTGCCTGTTCATACCATAGCATGAATTGGGATAAGTCTTTACCCGTGGCATCTTGAAAACAGTCAATAAATTGTTCCACTGTCGCGGCTGTGCCGTCGAGCCGTTCGAAATATAAATTGCAGGCTTTGCGGAATTGATCCGCGCCCAGCCATGTGCGCAACATACGGATAAGCTCTGCGCCTTTTTCATAGATTGTGGCCGTGTAGAAATTATCAATTTTGAGATATTCACTCGGCCGCACAGCATGGGCAAGGGGGCCGCCATCTTCGGGGAATTGCCGCCCGCGCAATGCGCGCACATCTTTGATGCGCTGTACGGCCGCGCCGCGCTGATCTGCGGAGAATTCTTGATCGCGATAAACGGTGAAGCCTTCTTTAAGGCAAAGTTGGAACCAATCGCGGCAGGTAATACGATTGCCCGTCCAATTATGGAAATATTCATGAGCAACAACGGATTCGATCCGCTCGAAATTCATATCTGTCGCCGTTGCGGCTTCTGCTAATATCAATACGGAATTAAAGATATTCAGACCTTTATTTTCCATTGCGCCAAAATTAAAATCTCGCACAGCCACGATCATAAAGCGGTCAAGGTCATATTCACGGCCAAAAGCCTGCTCGTCCCATTTCATAGACCGTTTTAAAGCGTCCATAGCATATTCGGCTTTAGGGGCATTGCCAGGATCAACAAAAATGGAAAGCGGAATCTCGCGTCCGCTCATTGTTGTGAAACTATCTTCCAAAATGTCAAAATCTCCCGCGACGAGGGCAAAGAGGTAACAGGGCTTTGGGAATGGGTCGTGCCAGATGGCATAGTGCCGCCCTGCCGCGGCGGCGCCGCTTTCGGTCATATTCCCATTGGCAAGCAAATGCGGGTAGTCTTTGAGCGCCGCTTCTAGGCGCACAGTGAAAACAGATAAAACATCAGGGCGGTCAAGATAATAGGTGATGCGGCGAAAACCTTCGGCCTCGCATTGTGTACAAAACCGCCCGCCAGATACATAAAGCCCCATCAGGGTTGAATTGGCGCTCGGATCGCAAATGGTTTCAATCTCAACTGTGAAGCTCTCGGGCGTGTCTTTGATAATCAGATGTTCTTGCGTTAAGCGGTAAGCCGAGCGCGGCATCAATTCACCATTCATCCGCACAGAGACAAGTTCGATATTCTCCCCATTGAGCGATAAAGGTTCATCGCGCAGTCGGGTAATGTCCAGTTTTGAGCGCACTTTGGTACGCTTTGGCGAAAGATCAAAATCCAGATAGACGCTCTCAATTTTATGGCTTGGCGGGGTGTAAGCTGAAAGGCGTGTCGGTGCAGGAGCTGTATCGGTGCGCATGAAATGTCCAAATGTGATGTTGGTCTGTGAATCTGTCTCACCCTTATGTGGCATCTTTAGCGGTGCTTTCAAGTTGAAAACAGCACTAGACTTTATGCGTATATGCGTTAAGGCGCGCAGCATGAGATTTACACCGCGATTATGTGCGGGTTTTACAGGTAGATAATGTCATGACAGACTCCATTCAGACCCTTCGTAATGTGGCGATTGTGGCTCACGTTGATCACGGGAAAACAACGCTTGTTGATAAGCTCTTGCGCCAGTCAGGGACGTTAACGGAACGCGGTGAGCGCGAAGAACGTGTTATGGACTCCAATGATATTGAAAAAGAGCGCGGGATTACCATTCTGGCGAAAAATACCGCTATTCGCTGGGATGATAAAAACGGCACAGATTGGCGCATTAATATCGTCGATACACCGGGCCATGCGGATTTTGGCGGTGAGGTTGAGCGCGTTTTGTCTATGGTCGATTCGGTTGTTCTTTTGGTGGATGCGGTTGAAGGGCCGATGCCGCAAACGACATTTGTGACCAAAAAGGCACTGGGCCAAGGGCTTAAGCCGATTGTGGTGGTCAATAAGGTTGATCGTAACGGGGCGCGTCCTGATTGGGCGGTTGACCAGACATTTGACCTTTTTGCGCGTCTGGGCGCTACGGATGAGCAGCTTGATTTTCCCGTTGTTTATGCCTCTGCGCTCAATGGCTGGGCGTCACATGAGGTGGATACTATCGGTGAAGATATGACAGCCTTGTTCCAAACAATTGTGCAACATGCGCCTGTCCCTGATGTTGACCCTGATGGGCCGTTGCAGCTCCAAGTCTCAGCGCTGGATTATAATAGCTATACGGGCGTGATTGGTATTGGCCGTGTTGTGCGCGGCGTTATGAAGAAAAATCAAGCCGTTATTGTCGCCGACCCGCAAGGGAATGACCGCAAGGCGAAAATTCTACAGATTTACGGCTTTATGGGGCTCGAGCGCGTTGAGATGGATGAAGTCTCCGCAGGTGATATTTGCTGTTTCACAGGGATTGATAAGCTGGGTATCTCGGACATGATTTGTTCACCAGATCAAGTTGACCGCTTGCCGCCGCTCACCGTTGATGAACCGACAATTTCCATGACATTTCAAGTCAATGACAGCCCATTTGCAGGCCGCGAAGGTAAATATGTAACCTCGCGCAATATTAAAGACCGCCTTGATAAAGAGCTTATTCATAATGTAGCGCTGCGGGTTGAGCAACTTGACGATGCGGATAAGTTTCGCGTCTCGGGCCGCGGGGAATTGCATCTGTCTATTCTTATCGAGAATATGCGCCGCGAAGGCTATGAGCTGGCAATTTCGCGCCCGCAAGTTATCAATAAGACGATTGATGGCGAATTATGCGAGCCGTGGGAAACTATGACAGTTGACCTTGAAGAAGATCATCAAGGTAAGATCATGGAAAAACTGGGCGAACGTAAAGGCAATGTCAAAGATATTGTGCCTGACGGAAAAGGGCGCGTGCGCCTTGATTATGATATTCCAACGCGCGGGCTGATCGGGTTTCGGTCTGAATTTTTGACCCTCACATCAGGAACAGGCTTGATGTATCATAATTTTGACCGCTATGCGCCGCGTACAAAGGCTGGCATTGGGCGTCGCCAGAAAGGTGTTCTTGTCTCTAAAGATAGCGGCAAGGCGCTCACTTATGCACTTTGGAACCTCCAAGAACGTGGCCGTCTGTTTATTGGCCATGCAACGGAGGTTTATGAAGGTATGATTATTGGCATTAATGCGCGTGAGAACGACCTTGTTGTCAATCCGCTTAAGGGCAAGCAGCTGACAAATGTGCGGGCCTCGGGAACGGATGAAGCCAATGTATTGGTGCCGCCTATTCCTGTTACGCTAGAATATGCGCTGGAATTTATCAATGATGACGAATTGGTTGAAGTCACGCCTGAGAGCATTCGTGTCCGTAAGCGCTATTTGCTTGAGCATGAGCGTAAGAAAGAATCGCGTAAGATGGATGCCATGGGCGGTTAGAGCTGTTTATAGCGCTTGAATGCCTAATTGCGATCTACTTTAATAGGGGGTCTTGAAAACCCCCATAATACCGCAGCGGATTTGATAAGATCAGATTCGTCAACAACGAACTCTTTGTCGCATATGGAGATTGCAACCATAGCGTCATAAATGTTTTCGACCTCAATATCTTCTTTGAAACGGCTTAACGCTTTTAAAATCAATGTGTTTTTACGTTTCCCAGATAGTTTGTCTTCAAGCTCTGGCGCATGTGAATTAAACCACTCCATAAGAGTAGCCTCATCCATTGCTGGCATGTCAAATAGCTCAAGCAAACCTTGAGCTTGCTCAAAAAATGTCGTTTTTTCGAGATTTTTTACCTTATGGTCAATCACAACGGTAATCGCCAAGGGCATTAATATGTCATCAACACTATGGGGCATGAGTCTACATTACGGGCTATTTGTGTTAAAAACAAGTAATTGGACAGAACTATCTGATGCTGTAATTTAAAAAAGTCTGAATTGGAGTTTTCATGAAGAAAGTAATGTTCATAAGTGCGGCTATCGTAACATTGACGACGGCCTGCGCTAGCACACAAACCGCCTATGGCCCGTCTGATGAAAATGGCATTGGGTTTAGACAGATTCAACTTGATCCTGACCGCTTTCGTGTGTCGTTCACTGCGCGAAATGTTGACGAAGCGCGGGATTATGCGTTGCTGCGCGCGGCGGAATTGACCGAAGCTGAAGGCTACACGCATTTTCGTATCATTCATGGCGGCACGCAAAGTAATGGCCCAAATGCACCAATTAGCACCTCTGTTGGTGTGGCGACAGGTTTTGGCGGGCGCGGCTTTCACCGCGGTAGAGGCCCGATAGTTGATGTGGGCATAGGGGTTCACGATGTTGGCCGTGTGATTGAAGGTAATAAAGTCAGAGAAACGATTGAAGTGCGTTTACTCAGCGCAGCGGTGCCAAATGATCCGAATGTCTATCACGCGCAAAGCTTGATTAAGAGTGTTCAGCCGCCATTATTTCAATAGGCCATTTAAATAAAACGGACGGTAATGCGTTCCAAACCTTCAATGCCGCCTGATAATTCATCCCCGATCTTTGCGGGCCCAACGCCTGCGGGTGTGCCTGTGTAAATCAGATCACCTGCTTGTAAATCCATATCAGTTTTTAATCGTGAGATGATTTCATCGACAGACCAAATCATATGCGAAAGACAGCCATGCTGAACGATCTCGCCATTTTTGCGTAAGACAATTTTGGCTGTTTCTAAATGAATTCTACCTGCTGGCGTAAGCGCAGAGCATGGCGCAGAATAATGAAAGTTTTTCGCGCGCGCCCATGGCCCGCCTTTTGATTTTGCAAGCGCTTGTAAGTCGCGCCGCGTCAGGTCAATACCAACACCATAAGCGTAAATACCATCTGGGCCGATTGCGACGACAAGCTCGACTTCGTAATGCACGTCTTTTGTATTGGGCGGGTAGGGGATGTTACTATCGGAATGGACAATGGTTTCGGCCGCTTTGGTAAAGAAGACAGGCTCTGATCTTTTGACATCTTCGCCCATTTCTTTGACATGGTCGGCATAATTCTTACCAACACAATATATACGGCGCACAGGGAAGCGTGCATCCATGCCAATAATTGGCAAGCTCACCGGATCTGCGGGCGGAAAAGCGAATTTAGACATCAAAGCTCCATTGCAATCTGGCCGAACTTTGGCTTAGTCTAAAAGAAATTTCAAGGAGAGACATATGAGAATTGTCGATGTACCGATTGATAAAATCTATGTGACTGCGGCAAAGCGCAAAACATTGGACATGGACAAAGTCGAGCCGCTCGCTGAAGATATTCTTGAAAATGGTCTGAAAAGCCCGATCTATGTGCGCATTGGCAAAGATCGTTATGTTCTCCAAGAAGGCTTGCACCGCGTTGAAGCCATGAAGATGCTCGGCGAGGTCATGATTGACGGCCATATCGTTCAGGCTAAGAAAGCGTGAGTTACAAGACAGCATGAGTTACAAGACAACTTCATTGACACACGATATAAAAATCGAATGTAAAATGTTCAGCGTTAAAAGAATAAAATAGAAAGCCTCCCATGAAAGCTCTGCGCACACCCGATAGTCAGTTTAATAACTTACCCGATTATGACTTTACACCCAATTATGTGACTGTCGGAGACGGGCTGCGCTTACATTATGTCGATACAGGGCCAGCACAGGGCCGCACGGTCATTATGATGCATGGCGAGCCAAGTTGGTCATATCTGTACCGCCATATGATTAAAGCTGTTAGCGCGGCGGGCTACCGCGTGTTAGCGCCAGACCTTATCGGCTTTGGCCGCTCTGATAAACCGCGCGATATGTCTGATTATAGCTATAGCTCACATGTGGCTTGGATGCAGGATTGGCTCTCGCAAATGGACGTGTCAGAGGCCGTATTATTCTGTCAAGATTGGGGCGGCTTGATCGGCTTGCGCCTCGTAACGGCTAATCCTGATAGATTTGCGGGCGTGGTGGCGGCGAATACATTTTTACCGACAGGCGATGCCAAACCGTCAGAAGCTTTTGAAGCTTGGAAGGTATTTTCGCAAACTGTGCCAGAATTTCCAACAGGCGGTATCATTAAAGGCGCAACAGTTAAGCCGCTGGGACAGGGCGTTGAGGCGGCCTATAATGCGCCATATCCCGATGAGAGTTATAAAGCAGGGGCGAGAATTTTCCCTGCGATTGTCCCTGTCTCGCCTGATATGGACGGAGCGGCAGATAACCGCGAGGCTTGGGGCATTTTAAAGATGTGGGAGAAACCGTTTTTAACGTGTTTTTCCGATCAAGATCCAATCACGAAAGGGGGCGATGCGGTTTTCCAAAAACTTATACCTGGCTGCCAAGGGCAGCCGCATCAATATCTTAAAGGCGGCGGACATTTCCTCCAAGAAGACCTTTCGCCAGAACTAAGTCAAATCATTATAGATTTCTGTGAATCTTTATAATGCGGCGTCGATATTATCTGTTTAAAGATGGTATATATTTCAAGGGTGGAGCATCATGAGAAAACTTTTACTGATCAGTGCAGCAATTCTGGCTGTAGGTTGCACGCAGAGCGCTTCGGATGAAATTTTATCTGCCGCAGGCGCAAATGGCGCGCAAGTAACGACCGCCATTGATTTTGTGGATGGGGCGTGGGGCACAGATAAAACGTCTGAAATTCTTGATAAAACCATGCGGTTGAAATTTGCTTATGATGCGTCAACCTTAACGGAAAATGAGGTTAAGGCGGTGGATGAGCTGCTTCTAGCCGGTTTGCGTTTGCACACGCTTTATATAGAACAGCGCCACCCGCAAGCCCGCGCTGTCGAGGCTCAAATCCAAACATCAGGCCGCACAGACCAAGCTGATTTATTTCGAATTTTCAACGGCCCAATCGCCACGACATTGGACAATGCCCGTGAACCCTTTGTGCAGGTCGCGCCAGAAACCCCGCAGCGTAATATCTACCCAAAAGGGCTTGAAAAAACGGACCTCGATGCCTTTATGGCCGCAAATCCAGATCGGAAAGACGAGCTGCTGCATTTGCGCTCTGCGGTGAAAACGGCCACGGCTGAAAATAAAGCTGCGGCGATAAAAACACTGGATACGCGCCCGGCACTTGAAACTTTGCATCCCGGTATTCGAAACTATATCGAGACAGCCGATAGCTATTTTGCGCTGCCATATTCCGTCGCCTATGCAGATGATATTTTTTATGTCTGTGAGCGTCTTTATGCGGCGGCTGATTATATTGCAGGTGAAGACATCGCCTTTGCGCGTTATTTACGTCTGCGCGCACGCGATTTACTCGCAGATGATTATGACGGGAGTGATGCGGCATGGGTGACGAGCCAATTTACAGGTAATCTAAATGCGCAAATTGGCAGTTATGAAACATATGATGATAGCTTATTTGGCGTGAAAAGCTTTTTTAGTTTATCACTGCTAAAACGCGATATTCCGCAGAGCAATACGTTGGCTGCGGCGATTGGCGATATTCAAGCGATTGAAGATGCTCTGCCATATAGTGCAAATAAAAAGGTGCGCAGTAATATCCCTGTCGGCGTTTATGACGTCATCGCAGATTTCGGCCAAGCGCGCGGGACAAATACAGCGACAATATTGCCGAATGAAGGGCATTTATCGCGCCAATATGGCCGTACGATTTTGATCCGCTCTAATGTTTTGACCAACCCTGAAATTTTCAGTGAAGCAGATAAGAGCTTTAAGGCTGCTCTTGCACCTCAACATCACGGGGATCATGCTTTGCAAGGGAATTTTTACCGTACGCTATGGCATGAAATCGGGCATTATATGGGGCCAGATCAAACCAAGACGGGCGGGGACATTGATGCTGCTTTGCAAGATACGGCAGATTTAATTGAAGAAATGAAATCTGATCTTGTATCTCTATTTTCAGCGCAAAAGATTCACCGCTCTGGCGGCTATACAGATGAGCAATTACGCGCAATTTACGCAGCGGGTATTTTGCGAGTTCTGCAAAAAAACAAACCGCGCCGTACACAAGCTTATCAAACCATGCAGCTTATCCAATGGAACTGGTTTATGGATAAGGGCTTGTTGCGATTTGAAAATGGCAATTTATCAATGGATTATCGTCGTTATCCAAGCGTGGTTAATAGCTTGCTCAAAGAGGTGCTTGATTTGCAATATCAAGGTGATCGCGATACGGCCAATGCTTTTGTCGATAAATGGACGGTCTGGGACGAAGATCTGCACGGCGTTATAGCGGCGAATATGAAAGCCGCCGAAGGCTCGCGCTACCGCCTTGTCACCTATGATGCGCTTGGAGAGTGATGGGGCGGTAAAGTCTATTAATGGCTTTTACCCATAAAAAAGCCCCGCATGAGCGAGGCTTTTTAAAACTTGTTTTTATAAAAGAGATTACTCTTCTTCGCCTTTTGGCGCTTGGTCTGCATCATTTTCGCTGCCATCTGTGTCAGGGGTGATGAAATCGTCAGGTGCATCGCCTTCAAACATAGATACAGCATTGGCCGCGCGTTCGGCATTGGCTTCAAGCTCATCTGCGCGTTCAGACGCCATTTGCGTTGCGATAACATCTTCGCCTTTGGCTTGGCGTATCGCTTCGTCTTCGGAGCGGGCCACATTCACAATGATTGTAATCGCGACCTCTGGGTGAAGCTTCACTTTTACATCATGCATGCCCAAGGCTTTGATAGGCTGCTCTAGGACAACCATATTACGCTTAACGCCTTTGCCTTCAAGGGCTTCGACAACATCGCGCGCAGATACAGAGCCGTAAAGCTGCCCCGTATCACCAGCCTTGCGGATGATGATAACGGTTTCGCCGTCAAGAGCTTTGCCGTCATCTGCGGCTTTATCGCGGTTTTCAGCATTGCGCTGCTCAAGATATTCACGCTCGGCTTCGAAACGGGCCAAATTGGCTTTCGTAGCACGAAGGGCTTTTTCTTGCGGCAGTAAAAAGTTACGACCAAAACCAGGCTTTACAGTGACCACGTCACCCATGGCGCCAAGCTTTTCGATACGTTCGAGTAAGATTACTTGCATGTTCGTATCTCCTATTTCACTTCATAGGGCAATAGGCCCAAAAAGCGTGCGCGTTTGATAGCGCGGGCAAGCTCACGCTGTTTTTTATGCGTGACAGCCGTAATACGTGACGGTGCGATTTTGCCTTTTTCAGACATATAACGCTGCAGCATTTTCGGATCTTTATAGTCGATTTTGATGCCATTATCGCCAGAGAACGGGCAAACCTTGCGGCGGCGGCGAAAAGGTGTGCGCGATGGCAGGTTTTCGATTTTAATTGCGTCTTTTACAGCCATGTTCTTAATCCTTCTTATGGTCGCGGCGCTTGCGCTCTTCGCGTTTCTTTAGAATGGGAGATGGGTCTTCGGAAAACTCATCGACACGGATAGACATGTAACGCAGCACATCTTCATTAATGCGGTGCGTGCGTTCAATTTCGTGAACGACAGAGGAATCAGCATTGACTTTTAACAGTGAGTAATGCGCCTTGCGGTTCTTTTTCATACGGTAAGCGAGGTTCCGTAAACCCCAATATTCGGCGCCTTCGACGGTGCCGCCCATATTTTCGATTTTCGTTGCAAGGTTTTGGACAAATTCTTCGACTTGGTTCGAAGAGATGTCTGGACGTGAAATAACCACGTGCTCATAAAGAGACATAATAAGCCTTCATTGTTTAAGGGTGCGGCGCTGTCTCTCCTTGAAGGGGGAGAGGGAAACGATGGCTCTACCTATTATATCAACCCCATGTCGATAGTGAATACATAGACCGCATCCGTGAAGCTGCGGCTTATACAGGGCAGACGGTGAAGTGCAAGTGGTTTTTCAGGCTGAGTTCGGGCTTAATTTTAACCAATATTTTCGCGCAGGCCAAGTTTGAATTCTGTGATGCGGTTGATGATGTCATCATCTGTTAAATCATCATATTCATCGATTGGCTGGCTGGGTATGTGAGCGGCTGGCGTTTGAGGGGCCGCCGCTAGAGCATGTGTATCCTGAGCTTGCGCTGCGGGGGCTGGTTCTAATGGTAGATTTGCACGGGGCTGAATATCGGGTGCCTGCGCGGGTGCATTGCTGGCGCGGCGCGCTTGTGTGACGGATAGCGCCGTGGCGACATCGCGGTAACGGCGGTCAAAATCAGACACATCTTGCCGGCTTTGAGCGAGTTCAGAATTGACTTCCTCAAGCTGGAAGGTTTGCGCTTCGATTTGGGCTTCAAGGCGTTCGCGCTCAAGGTCTTGGGCTGTACGTATCTTACGAAGGTCTGTCACATCACGGGCTGCATTGCGGACAATTTCGTCTTTGATTTCAAGCTGCTTTTTGAGAGTTGCAATTTGATTTTGCATCGCCGTAATTTCATCTTCGCGGCTAATGACGTTAAACTCATATTGTGTTTTGAAGCTGCGAATATCTTCGTGCAGACTAATCATTTCGCCCTTCATAGCATTATTCTGCTTTTGGGCCGCGTCCAAGGCATTGCGCAGATCTATATTCGCTTTATGGGTTGTCTCGCTGGCGTGGCGGAAGTCATTACAGTCTTGCACGAGCGAATCGGCCATTTTTTTGGCTTCGAGATAGTAATTATGTTTTTCGTCTAGATCGGTTGATAAAACGGTGACGCGCTCACGTAGAACTTCATTTTCTCTACGTTCGATTTCCAAAGCCGTTTGTATGCGTTCTTGAGACAGGTCGCTTTTATCGAGTTTTTGCTGAACATCGCTCAATGTGCGCTCATATGTCTGCAAAGATTTTTTTGCGACGGATAATTTTGATTGGGCTTGCTCAAATCCGGCATTGCGTTCTTCAAGGCGCTTGCGGTGATCTTCTAAATCTATCTGCATGATAGATAATTTGCGTTGCTTATCATCAATCTCGGCTTCAAGCGTACGGTTGCGCGCTTTAAGGCGGCGATTTTCAGGTTCAAGCCTATTGAGGAGCGAGAAATCAATGTCTGCGCGCTCGACAAAGCTGGTCAGGTTTTCAATACGTTGTTGCGCGCGGCGATATAATTCTTCGCCGCTTTGGATGTCAGCGCTTATGCGCGCTACATCAAGGCGCATAGCGCTAACATCTGCGCGGGCAGGGCGCGGAAGGACTGGGTTGACCCCAACATCAAATGCGTCCTCATTTTGCGCGCGCGGGGGCGTTTCGTTCGGGGTGACATCAATATGGTTATCAGGCTGCCCAAGAGAGGCTTTAAATTCTGGCGCTTGATAGGATTTTAAAGTCTCTGCAACAAATGTCATATCAGTTTCCTGCGCGAGATCAGAGTCAGCAGACATAGACGGTGAGAGAGAATTTTGTTCTGGCTTTGGAGCCTCTTGTTCAAGTTTCTTCCAAGCCTCTTGCAATATTTCTGGTGTATGTTTGGATTGAGGTTTAGCGCGCATAGCCGCGCTGGCTTCTGATGCGGCGCGGGCTTCATCAACGGCTTGCCCATTTAAAGCTTTACGGCTCAAAACTTTCAGTTTTGATGTTGATTTTTTTAAAAACGTCATAGTGCGTCCCAACCACATTCATCCCCCTCTTGGGATAGTTAACCATAGTTAACAACATCTTAATGAGCTGTGATTCTTACGAAAATTCAAGCTTTATATGATAATGCAAGACCATATTATACGACTTATGGATTGACCTTGTGCATTTTAGGCTTAGATCAGGGCGCATAATGAAAATCACATGAGCCTTTACATAAGGAAAATCGAATCATGACCTTTGCATTTACATTCCCCGGGCAAGGCAGTCAAAATGTTGGCATGGGCCAAGCTCTTGCTGAGGCTTTCCCATCTGCGCGCGCCGTATTTGAGGAAGTTGATGACGCTTTGTCGCAAAAATTATCGGCCTTGATGTGGAACGGCCCGATGGAAGACCTTACACTGACATCGAACACACAGCCCGCTTTGATGGCGTGTTCCTTGGCAGCAATGGCGGCCTTGAAATCTGAATTTGGCGTCGATGTCACGGATGCGCACTATGTAGCGGGACATTCATTGGGAGAGTATTCTGCGCTATGTGCGGCAGGATCGCTCTCTATAGCCGATACGGCCCGTTTGCTGCGTATTCGCGGGGATGCCATGCAGGCGGCAGTGCCTGTCGGTGCGGGCGCTATGGCCGCTTTATTGGGCGCGTCTGTTGAAGATGCGGAAGCTGCGGCCAAGGCTGGCCAAGCCAAAGGGATTTGCCAGATTGCCAATGATAATGCGACGGGCCAGATCGTCTTGTCGGGCCAAACAGAAGCGGTTGAATTAGCCGCCCAAACCGCGCGTGATATGGGCGTGAAAAAAGCTGTTATCCTGCCCGTATCAGCGCCATTCCATTGTGATATGATGGCGCCTGCCGCTCAAGCGATGAAAGAAGCGCTGGCAGAGACAGTTTTTAACACGCCGTCTGTGGCAGTTGTGAATAATGTACAGGCACAGCCGATTACGGATGCAGCTATGCTCCAAGCTGATCTGGTCGCGCAAGTGACGGGGCGTGTGCGCTGGCGCGAATCGATTGAGTGGATGGCGGCTCAAAATATTGAGATATTTGCCGAGCCAGGCACAGGTAAGGTTCTGACAGTTATGCTCAAACGAATTGTCAAAGGCGTAAGCGGCAAGGCTTTAAACACGCCAGACACATTAGAGGCTTTCGCGGCTGAGATAAAAGGGTAAACCTTTAAAAATAAGATGAAAAGGTAGAGATATGTTTGATTTAAGCGCAAAACGCGCCCTTGTGACGGGCGCAACTGGGGGACTTGGCGGAGATATTGCCCGCATATTGCACGCATGCGGCGCGCATGTGGCTCTCTCTGGGACGCGGGCCGAAAAGCTTGAAGCTCTTGCGGCAGAATTAGGCGATAATGCTTATGTGACGCCGTGTAATTTATCAGATGGCGAGGCCGTGGATGCCTTGCCTCAACAGGCGGCTGAGGCGCTTGGCGGCTCTGTCGACATTCTTGTCGCCAATGCGGGTATTACGCGCGATGGTTTGTTGATGCGTATGAAGCAAGATGACTGGGATTTGGTGCAAAAAGTCAATCTTGAAGCCTATTTTCGCCTGTCTAAGGCCTGTTTGCGTCCAATGATGAAGGCGCGCTGGGGGCGCATTATTGGAATCACCTCTATTGTCGGTGTCACGGGCAATCCAGGGCAGACGAATTATGCGGCCTCGAAAGCGGGTATGATTGGGTTTTCGAAATCTTTAGCTCAAGAAGTCGCTTCGCGCGGGATTACCGTGAATTGTATCGCGCCTGGCTTCATTCGTTCGCCCATGACAGACGCTTTGAACGCGGCACAACATGAGGCAACTTTGGCCAAAATTCCCGCCGCGCGGCTCGGCACAGGTCAAGAGATTGCACATGGGGCGTTATACCTTGCCAGTGAAGAAGCCGCTTATGTTACAGGGCAGACTTTGCACATAAATGGTGGGATGGCGATGATTTAAATATCCGTCTTGGTTTTAATTGTGTAACATCTTATTTATGCCCCTAGCCATTGAAAGAATCCTATGCTAGGTGCCGCTTCGACTGCATTGGGCTTGACTTTTTGACATATCAACCCATTTACT
Source organism: uncultured Caulobacterales bacterium (assembly GCA_937929915.1). Classification (GTDB taxonomy): domain Bacteria; phylum Pseudomonadota; class Alphaproteobacteria; order Caulobacterales; family Maricaulaceae; genus Litorimonas. The sequence goes on from CALFUN010000008.1 coordinate 181,619, forward strand.
GCGCATAACTGCTGGAAGATTATCTCCAGTCACAAATAAAGGAAAAACTATGTCAGACGTATTAGCCCGCGTAACAAAAATGGTCGTGGAACATCTCGACGTTGAAGAAGCAAAAGTTACTGGAAACGCACATTTTATTGACGATCTTGGCGCAGATAGCCTTGATAATGTTGAGCTTGTTATGGCTTTCGAAGAAGAATTTGATATTGAAATTCCAGATGATGCAGCCGAACATATCCAAACTGTTGGCGATGCTGTGAAATTCATTTCTGAAAAAGTCGGCTAGGTTTTACCTTGAGACGGGTTGTTGTCACAGGCCTAGGTCTCGTTACCCCCGTTGGATGCGGCGTAGAGACGGTTTGGAAAAACCTCCTTGCTGGACATTCAGGCGCTAAAAAAATCGAACATTTTGATGTCAGTGACCTTGGTTGTAAGGTGGCTGGCATAATTCCTCGGGTCGATGGCCGCGGTGGCGGCTTTCCTGACATGGACGGGGTCTTTGACCCCGATGCCATTATGAGTGCGCGCGATGCCAAGCGCATAGATGATTTTATACTTTATTCCATCGCAGCCGCGGATGAAGCTTTGGCAGATTCGGGCTGGAATCCTCAAGAGATAAACCAAGAGGCGCAATGGCGCACAGGCGTACTTATGGGCTCCGGCATTGGCGGTCTTAAAACAACCTATGACGCCTCTATAACGCTACATGAAAAAGGCCCAAGACGGCTCTCGCCATTTGTTGTGCCGGGTATGTTGATTAATTTGGCCTCAGGGCAAGTGTCTATTCGTCATGGCCTTAAGGGACCAAATCATTCTGTTGTGACAGCTTGCGCGACGGGCGCGCATGCAATCGGTGATGCGGGACGGCTCATTGCCCATGGTGATGCGGATGTTATGGTCGCGGGCGGCGGAGAAAGTGCGATTAACCGCCTCGGTATTGCCTGTTTTGTGGCCTGCCGCGCGATGACGACAGGCTACAATGATACACCTGAAAAAGCCTCGCGCCCTTATGATGCGGGCCGCGACGGGTTTATGATGGGCGAAGGGGCGGGCGCTGTTGTTCTCGAAGAATATGAACATGCCAAAGCGCGCGGCGCCACGATATATGCAGAACTGGCAGGTTACGGCCTGTCTGGAGATGCGTACCATATTACCAGTCCTGCCCCGGAGGGTGAGGGCGGACACCGCGCCATGCAAGCGGCGCTGAAAAATTCAGGATTAAAGAGCGTTGATATTGGTTATGTTAACGCACATGGAACATCGACCCCGATGGGAGATGAGCTTGAAGTGCGGGCTGTTGAAAAACTATTGGGCGAGCATACGGGTAACATTTCTATGTCGTCAACGAAATCTGCGACAGGGCATTTGCTTGGCGCGGCAGGTGCGATTGAATCCATATTTTCTATCCTAGCCTTACGCGACCAAATGGCCCCGCCAACGCTTAATCTGGATAATCCAAATGTGGATACGCATATTGACCTTGTGCCGCATAAAGCCAAGCCCATTAAAGCCAAGGCTGTGATGTCAAATAGTTTTGGATTTGGCGGCACGAATGCGGCTGTTATTTTCAAGCAAGCTGCACAAGATTAACAGCGGCGCGTGACAGACAAAACGCATAGGCCTCAAACTGTAACAAGCGTTCCCAAACGCGATAAACGCCTTTTATATCTCATTGGTTTCGCTGGGCTTTTGACGCTATTGGCAGGTATTGTTCTTGCGCTGTATTCTACTGTGAATTACAAATATGAGCGCAAATCTGACCTGGGCGAAACGGTTATATTCACCGTTCCCAAAGGCTCTGGCTTGTCATCTATTGCTACGCGCCTTGAAACTGAAAATCTCATAGAGAGTGCATTTATATTTAAATTGGTGACAAAACTTCGCGGCAATGAAGCGAAGTTTAAAGCGGGTGAATTTCATGTACAGCGCGGGCAATCTATGGCTATGATTTACGATAGTCTCGCCAATGGTAAGGCTGTGCAATATCCTGTGACATTGCCAGAAGGTCTGACATCCGCGATGATAATGCGCTCACTGGACGGATTTGATGCGCTCAAAGATGATAATCCTGCCATTCCTGCCGAAGGGACATTATTACCAGAAACTTATAATGTTCCCAAAGGGATGACGCAAAGTTTGCTTATCGCGCAAATGCGCCGCGCACAGACAGATTTACTGGATAAATTATGGGATAACCGCGCCGCAGGTTTGCCCATTAAAACCCGCCAAGAGGCGATTGTTTTAGCTTCTATTGTTGAAAAAGAAACGGGTGTTGGGGCAGAGCGTGATAAGGTCGCGGGTGTCTTCATTAATCGTTTGCGCCGCGATATGCGTTTGCAATCTGATCCGACAATTATTTACGGAGTCTCTAAAGGCGAAATTTTGCGAAATAAAAAAGGCGAGCGCCGCGGAATTTACCGCTCGGAAATTGATACGAAAACCGCGTGGAATACGTACCAAATTGACGGTTTACCGCCAACGCCTATATGTAACCCGGGAGCAGATGCGATTCGGGCTGTGCTAAACCCTGCCGATACCAAAGCCTTGTTTTTTGTGGCAGATGGCAGCGGCGGGCATGTATTTAGCAATACATTGGCCCAACACGAAGCCAATGTGCGAAAATGGCGCCAGATTGAACGGCAGAAAAAGCGGGACAAAGCGGCGCAAAAATTGAGACGATAATATGAGTGCCTTAAATGATTTAAAATCACAACGCCGCGGCTTGATGGTGGTTTTGTCCTCACCGTCTGGGGCGGGGAAAAGCACTTTGACGCGGCTATTGCTTAAGGAAAACCCTGATATGGCGATGTCCGTTTCGGCGACAACGCGGCCCCCGCGCCCCGGCGAAGTTGATGGGAAAGATTATATTTTTGTGAGCAAAGACCGTTTTGCACAGCTTGAAACGGATGATGAATTTCTTGAACATGCCCGGGTTTTTGATAATTTTTACGGAACCCCGCGCGGCCCTGTCGAAGCGGCGCTGCAAAATGGCCGCGATATTGTGTTTGATATTGACTGGCAAGGCGCCCAGCAGCTCACCCAAGCTGCCGCTGATGATCTTGTAAAAATCTTTATTTTGCCGCCCAATATGCGAGAGTTAGAACACCGCCTGAAAACGCGCGCCCAAGATAGCGATACGGTTATTGCTAAACGTATGAGTAAAAGCGAGGCCGAGATCAGCCATTGGGCCGAATATGACTATGTTATCGTCAATGAGACCCTTGAAACAGCGCTTGCCGAACTCCTTACAATCGTCGGGGCAGAACGCATGCGTCGTCGCCGTCAACCTTGGCTAGGGGCGTTTGTTAAGTCATTGATTTCTGGCGGTTAAATGTAGCTGCAAATGGCTTAAGGTTAACCGTGTCTTGCAGATGTGTTAAATCTCTTTCAAGCTTTCTGTGTTAAAATGCATATATGTTGGAAATGGTGTTCGCATTTGTTCTGGGGTTTGGCGGCATGGCGATGGGCTGCTTTGCCGTTATGGACCAAGATGATGGTATTCAAAGTGCAGGGATAACGGCGCTCGCAGCTTTGGTTTTATTAGGCATTGTCTTAGGGATACAAGAAGGCGGATTGGTGGACCCGCGCGATATGATTAACTATTTAATTGGCGAAGCGCTTACGGTGCATATGGCGATAACTGTGATAGGCGCCGTTTTTGGTATGGCATTTGTTATGTATCTCGAAGGCACATTTGGCTGGCTTTGGCGGCGCATTCACCCAGCCTCCGCCCCAACAGATTTTATAGGCGCAGGACAGCGCGGAATCGCCATGAAAGTCCCGCCAAAAATATCAGCGGCGCTTATGGGAACCTCAACAGCTGGCTTTGCCGTTCAAGGGTTAGATGTGAAAACAACGGCTTTGATTAAACTGTCCATGTTTGCTTTTAACCGCGATAGATACACGATAGCGACCCTGGAAAGCGCCTTAAAGTTGGGGGATGGACGGCGATATTACGCCTATCAAAAGCTTGTTGCAGATGGCCAATATGAAAAAAGCCTCAAGGATATTATTCATCCTTATTGGCGCGCGATTAATGGTAATCACAGCTCGGCGCGTGTGATGTTTACCAAGCTATGTCAACTCGCCCGCGACTCGCGTAATACGAATAAGCGCACGATAAACCGCCTTGTAGAGATCGGGCAATCGCTTGGCTTATCACCCGAAGATATGGGCATGGCGATTGGGAATGTTCGGATTTAAACCTGTAAAATAATATTGAGTGAACCGTTTTTGGCTGATTGTGGACTATACACATATAAGCGATCAAAGGGTTCAGATTGACACCACAGCAAATAGCATATCAATCAAAGGTACTGGATGCCTTGCAAATTGCGCTCGCTATGGAGGGGGATAAGCAGGCATTTACGCTGTTATATCAACGTTGGCACCCACGTTTATTGCGTCATGCGAGGCGCTTGGTTGGGCATCCTGACGCGGTACAAGATGTTATGCAAGATGCGGCTATGGCCATTGCACGGAATATTCACCGCTTGAAAAATCCCGACAGTTTTGGGCCTTGGGCATATGTCATTGTGCGTAACCGTGCGGCCAATCATATTAAAAATCTGCAAAAACACCGAATGATAAAAGACACGCTTCGTATGGAATCTGAGATATATAATCATGGGCCGTTAGCGCCAGAGCCTGTGCCAGATAAGGCACAACATCTCATCGACCTCATTCCCAAACTCCCTTTGAGCGATCAAGAAGTTCTCTGTGCCTATTACGTAAATGGTATGTCGGTAAGCGAAATCTCCACCTGTCTTCATGTGCCAGCGGGAACAGTGAAGTCACGCCTTTATAAGGCACGGGCCCATCTGAAATTGGCTTATGATGCGAATATAAACACTGAAAGGAAATGATTATGAATGAATTTGAAAATGAACTGCGATCTGTTTTAAGCGATGGTGATCAGCAATTTTTAAAAGAGACACTTGATGAAACGGGGTTTTATAAAGATGTTTTTAATAATCTAAAAGGCCCTGGCGGCGGCTTAAATATCGCGGCTTGGATAGCGGTTTTTGTTATGAGCGCTTTGCTGATTTTCTGCCTTATAAAGGCCTTTCATGCGGAAACAACGCGGGAGCAGATTTTATTTGCGACAATAGCTATCATGGGAAATTCGGCACAAATAGCCTTTAAGATGTGGATTAATATGCGCATGAACCGCCGCGCAATATTGACAGAAATCCATAAGCTCAGATTAAGCCTTACCCAGCAAAATGGGTGACCAGAGCTACGGTTTTTTAATTTTTAAGACTAAATCTTGAAACGATTTTACAGGTAAGGTTTCGGGGCGTGCGGTGGGGTCAATGCTGCATGCACTTAGCCAATCGTCTAAAATAAGGTCATATTTTTTTGCGATAGATTTCAGCGAGCCGCGCAACATTTTACGCCTTTGCCCAAAGGCTGCGGCGGTGATTTCGCCAAGGGTTTTTAGGTCTTGGAAAGGCTTATTAAGCGGTTCCAAAACCACAACGGCGCTATCGACTTTTGGCGGCGGGGTAAAGGCGCGGGCTGGCACGTCAAACGCCATATAGCAGCTAGCTGTGCTTTGGCATAATATCGCCAAGCGGCCATAGGCATTATCGCCCGGCTGAGCAACGACGCGCTGGGCGACTTCTTTTTGAAACATCAATACCATTTGTTCCCAGAATATGGGTTTGGCGCTAATCCAATTAATGAGCATTTTTGTCCCGACATTATAGGGCAGATTAGCTACGATTTTACGCGGCGCGGGTAGAAGACCAGCTATATCTATACGTAAGGCATCGCCATGGATAATTTCAAGACGGCCATCTGCCATATCGCCAATTTCTGCGAGCGGTGCCATGAAGCGCTCATCCATTTCAAGAGCCAAGAGTTTTTGTGCGCCGCGCAGCAAAAGCGCGCGCGTTAATCCGCCAGGACCAGGGCCGACTTCTGCAACGTGATGACCTGCTAAAGGGTCAGCCAGACGCGCAATTTTATCGGTGAGGTTCATATCCAATAGGAAATGCTGGCCAAGTTTTTTATTGGCACCAAGGCCGTGTGCGCGCACCGTTTCTGTTAAGCTGGGCAGGCTTTTGATATTATCTGTCATCATGATGGCCCGAATGGCGATTATCTGCGATTATGCGGGCTTGGCGTATCGCTGCAATCAAGCTATCGGGCCGCGCGATATTTTGGCCAGCAATGCCAAAAGCTGTGCCGTGATCAGGGGATGTGCGAATAATTGGCAAGCCAAGCGTAATGTTCACACCGCCATGAAAATCAAGTGTTTTGACGGGAATAAGCCCTTGGTCGTGATACATAGCCAGAACGGCGTCATAGCCTTGGCGGGCTTCGGTATGGAACAATGTATCAGCAGATTGCGCATCTGTGACATCATGGCCCTCTGCTCGTAAAATAGCGGCGGCGGGGTTGATAATCTCAATTTCTTCGCGCCCTAAAGCACCGCCTTCGCCTGCATGAGGGTTGAGTCCGCATAGCGCCAATCGCGGTGTATCTATACCAAAGTCGGTTTTAAGAGCGCCGAGCATGACACGGGCTTTATTCGTAATCATATCCGTTGTGAGCTGCTTTGCGACATCTTTGAGCGGCATATGGACGGTGACCAACCCTACACGCAAATCTTGCGCCGCGAGCATCATGACCGGGCCTTGTGTATAGGGCGCTGGGCGGTGCTGTGTTAACGCGCCGAGATATTCAGTATGGCCCGGATGTTGAAAGCCGGCTTGATATAACACCTCTTTGGCAATGGGATTGGTGATAAGTGCGTCAGCTTGGGCCGTTAGGCATAGCTGCGTCCCGCGCTTTATGCTGGCCGTAATCGCATTTGTATTGCTCGGGCTAATCTGTTTTGTCGTGACGGGCGCATCTATTGGGATGACGGGCAGGGCGCCCGAAAAAGTGTTGGCGGCGTCTTTTATGTCATCAATACAGCTTATGTTTTGTGCACTAAAAATGGATGGCGGTGCTAAGACCGCGAAGCTATAACGCTTATCATCTTTGAGAGCTTGCCATGCTTTTAAGGTGATCTCAGGGCCAATTCCCACAGGGTCGCCCATGGACAGAATAAGCGGGCGATGGGTCATGTTAGAAATGGCGTAGAGCTAGCGAACGACCAAGGTCGCTTTGCGGCGTATATCACGCAAAAGGCGCTTTGAGGCTTGCGCAAGCTGCTCATCTGTCAAACCATCTTCGATTTGCTGGCGAGTTGGTATGCCTGTACCCGTTAGCTCTTTGTCGCACACCATAATGGAGGTAGCTCCGTTTGGCCGTTCAAATGGGTCTGACAATCCGCCTATCTCTGTATTTTCGATCTTGGTAATAATTGCATCGCTCAGATCGGAGGCTTTTAGTTCTCCCATAAGTTCTGTTGAGACATCCTCCATGGTATCCACGTCATCAATGACCGTATCGCAGGAGGTGAGCTTCCCTTTCAGGTCTTTAAGTTGGCTCATGGCAAGCTCTTTATCTTCGGAGGTCACTGTGACTTGGCGTAGATTATAAAGTGTTTCGGTTTCAGAAGTTTTTTTATCAATAAGCCCAATGACATAATACCCGCCGGGGACTTCGATTGGAGTGGAAACTGTCCCAGGTTCCATCTGGCGAATGATTGCGTCAAGCTCGGGGCGCAGCTCTCCTTCTTGGATATATCCAATATCGCCGCCATTAGCGGCAGATGTCGCAGATGAAAAACTACGAGCCAGGAGTTGGAAGGGAGCGCCGTCTTTGAGCTGCGTAATCATAGCATTTGCGCCTTCAAGCGCGCCTGTCATGCCATTGATTTCTGGCGTAGCTTCAATGAAAATTTCAGAAACACGATATTTTGGTTTATCCGCATTGGCTGTCATGCGGTCCATCATTTCTTCGATTTGTGAGTCTGTGATGCGAATGCGCGAGCCGTAAACATTGTTGATAATACGCTGCCACGCGATTTCGGAGCGGACTTGTTCGCGCAGGGTTTCCATAGAAATACCAACGCTTTGTAGCTTTCCAGCCATTTCTTGAGGGTCAACACCTCTTTGTGTTAAAAGCTGGGCGACGCGTCTATTGACTTCATTATCGCTGACGGTGCTATCATATTTACTTAGCTCTTGAACCTGTAGCCTTTCATTGACCAGATTATTCATCGCTTGTCTTTGAAGGCGCGCCAATGATTCTTCGTCGCGCGGGGCATTTGTGGTTGCCAGTAAGTAAAGCACGCGCTGTTCTAGGTCATATGTGGTAATGATGTCATTATTGACAATGGCGGCAATGCCTTGGGCGTTATTTTGCGCATAGGCCATCGAAGCGCTCAAAGCTGTACCGCAAGCTAGAGTTAGCGCAATTACCGTTTGAACCATTTTCTGAGAAAATTTAAACATAATTATAACATATCTTGTTGGTTTATCGGATGCTTTATAGAGCGTATTTATCAATAATATGCACTATATAGATTTGATTTCGTAGTAAATCATTAACCGAAATTTGAAAATTTGTGCAGTTAATTTTCTGTCACGCTAGAGATAAATGCAGTTAGCCATCCTCAATTCTAGCCAGATAATTTATGCCAAATAGCAAGATAAGCACAGGAATCGTCCAACTTGCTAGTAAAACGGGTAATATCGCAACTTCGCCAAAGGCTTTGATGACATTATCCATAAAATAGACGCCAAATCCAATGATTGAACCTGTAATCAATAAGCGTAAAGACCCGCCCTCTCTGGCAAGGTGCATAGATACGCCAGCGGCGATGAATGTCATAGCAATCAGGGTTACGGGTAAAGCCAGAAGACTGTTGAACTGCATCCGTAAATGTCGCGTAGAAAAGCCAGCGCGTTGATTGGCTGTAATGGCCGCCGGGATATGCCAAAAAGATGGGTTTGAAACCTGCGCGGTTTGGTTTTGTAAATCATCTAAAGTGATATTGGTTTGTAATGTAATCACGGTATGGTTTTTGGGAGGTTTGCGATGTGCAGTTTCTACAGCGTCATTGAGCTGCCAGTAACCCTTTGTAATAAGTTCGGCAGATTTTGCATCAAATCTACGGGTAAATTCCGATGTTCCATCTGGACTAAGCTGGAGGATATAAAATGTCGGCGATAGAATGGTTTTCTCATCAATTTTCAAATCGCGGGCAAAAATAACAATTTGCTGGGTTTCATTCCCGTCTCTTAACCAGACTTGCCCACCATCATTGGAATGAAGCGAAGCGCCCCAAAGCGCGCTTAAATCTGCATGTTTATCTGTCAGCTTTACGGCGAGTGGGTTTAAGGCGGTTGACCATAAAATACCTAAAGCACCCGTGACGTACAAAGCAGGTCTGAGAAATTTCCAAGCCGATAATCCTGCGGCCCTAATAACAATTAATTCCGATCGCCTATTCATCCCATAAAGTGCGCCCATAACGCCGAATAATACAATGAAGGGAATGGTTTGCTCAATTAATTTAGGCGCTTTGAGAAGAGTTAAATATAGCAAGTTAAGCGATGAAATTTGAGTATCACTATCAAGGTTTCGAGAGCTTTCGACAAAATCCACAAGCATAATGATTGCCGTGACAATCAGGAATGCGATGAGAAGTGATTTAATAATACATCGCGCGATATATATATGAAGTGTTTTGCCCATCATGCTGAAATGCTTGGTTTTATATCATAACGGGAAATGCTTGCAGCGTCTTTACGCTCTTTCATTTGGGGCCAAAATAAATAAGCCATAGAGGTTATGATAATCAAGAGCGGTAAAGTATATTGTCCGATATTCATAGCCGTATTGGCCTCGGCGCTAGCGGTTAAAGCAAAACCAGTGATGCGCGCTGAAAATCCGATACAGGCGCATAAGGCTATGTGGCGGCCATATCCTAGCCGTAAATGTTGTCCGCTAATCATAAAGCATAAAGCCAATAAGGGTAAGGCTAGATTATAAAGCGGGGCTACGATACGGCTATGGCCTTCTGCGCGTAATTCGCGTTTGATTTTTCGGGTTAAATATTCTCGCGGATTAGGACGTAATAATTCATGTAAATATCTATCCGTCGTTTTTAACCGCAGCACATTATCAAGCGGTATAATATCGGACATATCGATTTGGTAATTATCAAATCCAATGAGGTCTATTTTCCCGCTAGGTAGACGTTGTTGAACAAAACCGTCTTTGAGATTTATGTTAATAGCATTGCCTTGACCATTTATGACGCCAAATTTAGCCGTATGGGTGATTTCCGTATCCTGAGTGCGCGCATCAAAAATCAAAATATCTTTAAGGCTATTATCTGCGCCGATTTCGCGCACATAGACCGTAAGGTTGGGCGCAGGAGTGATAAAGCGCCCCGCTTGCACCATTTGCGATGCAATGTCCGTACGCACGGTCAAGATTTCTTTGCGCAGTTCACGAAAGGCAAAAGGCTGCACGATAAGGTTGATGATAAGATGCGCCATCATGGCATAGACACCTAGCCGTATGATCGGCGTGGCAATTTGCCAAGGTGTGATGCCTGAAGCTTTGGCAACAATCAGTTCGCTATCCATATTCAAGCGGTTAAGCGCGTAAAGCACAGCCATAAATGTCGCTAAAGGCAGGATGATTGTGATAAGTTGCGGCAAGGCCAATAGGGTAATGTAAAAAAATGTTGCCGCGCTTTGGCGGTTTTCGACAATCAAATCCAAGGTTTGCAGACTTTGCGTTAGTAAAGCTAAAGCCGCTAATGCGCTCAGGCTAATGACAAGCGGCCAGAACGCTTGTGATAATATATATCTTTGCAGCAAGCGCATGGCAGTAAATTTGCCCCTAATTCCAAAATTAACAGTTTATTTGCAATCTTATTGACCGTCTTAATTTATAATGCCCCTTCTAATACAAGCTGGACTAGTTTACCAGTCAATGAAATTAGCATTTGAGTTAAAATGAGGTCACATCCATGAAAATCAGTTTCGGCAAAGACGCAGCAGCAAAATCAGGCGCGGCGCTTATCATTCTCGGCGCGAAAGATAGCTCGGCCTATCACGATATAGACAAAGCTGGTCTGGTAGCGACTGCCAAAGCCGCAGGGTTTAGTGGCGGAAAAGGGGATAAGTTTTCAACTTATGTTGTGAATGGGAGCAAAGCTGTCAAGGTTATTGCGGCGGGGCGCGGTAAGGCCGAAATTTTTGATTATGAACTCTGCGCGGCGAGCGTGGTTAAATCCTTGCGCGGTAGCGGAGAAACCTCGTTAACTGTGCATTTAGCCGCGACAGATGCAACGCCAGATGATGCCGCGCGTGTTGCTCTTGGCGCGCGCTTGGCAGGCTATATTTTTGATACGCATAAATCCGCGGCGACAAAGTCCAAAAAATCGCCTCTAAAAACTGTCAAAATTACTTGTGATAATCCGTCAGCGGCCAAAAAAGCCTATGAGAATTATTACGGGCCAGTTGGCGATGGCACGATTTTGGCACGGGATTTGGTCAATGATCCGCCCAATATTGTCTATCCGAAAGCCTATGCGGCGCGCATCAAAAAACTCGCAGATTTGGGATTGAAAGTCGAAGTCTTGGGTGAAAAACGCATGGAGAGTTTGGGAATGCACGCGCTTTTGGGCGTTGGCCTTGGCTCAGAACGTGAATCGCAGATGGTTATTATGCGCTGGGATGGCGGTAAAAAAGGCGCAAAGCCTGCTTGTCTTGTCGGTAAAGGGGTAACCTTTGATACGGGCGGGATTTCGCTCAAGCCGGGTAATAATATGTGGGATATGAAAGGTGATATGGGCGGATCCGCTGCGGTGGTGGGTACCATGATGGCGCTGGCCTCTCGTAAAGCTAAAGCGAATGTTATTGGTGTTGTCGGCCTTGTTGAAAACATGCCGGACGGCAAAGCGCAGTTACCAGGGGATATTGTTACCTCTATGTCGGGCCAAACGATTGAAGTGCAAAATACTGACGCGGAAGGCCGCCTCGTGCTGGCTGATGCCCTGCATTATTCTGTCACGAGATTTAAGCCCGCCGCGATGATTAACCTGGCTACGCTCACAGGCGCGATTATTTCTGCGCTTGGCTATGAGCATGCAGGTTTGTTTTCAAATGATGATGAATTGGCCGCGCAGATTTCGGCAGCCTCTGAAACCTCGACAGAAAAGACGTGGCGTCTGCCGCTTTCGCCCGCTTATAATAAGCTCATCGACTCGCCCAATGCAGATATGAAAAATATCGGCGGGCCAGCGGCAGGGTCAATCACGGCAGGGCAATTCTTGCAACGTTTTGTAGGTGAAAATACACCTTGGGCACATTTGGATATTGCGGGCATGGGCATGAAGAACCAACGCACAGACCCGCGCGAGCCGACCTTTGGCACAGGCTATGGCGTGCGCCTGCTCAATCGGTGGATTGCTGATAATTTTGAAGGGTAATTGCGGCCAAAACTTATTCAGGTCAAATGTCATCAAGGATGAATCGCTGTGACTGATTATTGGTTCTATCACCTTGAAGCCTCGCCTTTAAAAGGTGTGCTGCCGGGCTTGCTAGAAAAAACCTTGCAAAAAGGTTGGCGAGCTTTGGTCAAACTTCCCGAAGCGGAACTGGCGGATATGGATGCTTATTTATGGAGCTTCCAAGAGAATAGTTTTCTGCCGCATGGCCGAGATGATGAACCTCAAGCCGAGCAGCAACCTATCTTACTTAGCGCGCAAGCGCAGAGCGCGGCAGGCTTTGATGCTGTGTTTCTCATTGGCGGGACAGATGTGCCAGATATGGGCCGTGCCGCCCGCGTAATGGTGATGATAAATGGCCGCGACAGCGCCGATGTCACCCGCGAACGCGCGCGCTGGAAACAGCTCAAAGATACAGGCGTAAGCCTAGCCTATTACCAACAAAATACGCACGGTAAGTGGGAGAAGAAGGCGTAGAGGACTGGTAAAAGGTAAGGCTTTATTGTCTTGAAAGTAAGTGCGCTTGAGCGGCATAATTTGGGTTACTCAACCGCTATAGAGATATGCTTATTGTGAATTGATAAGTTCAATTTTCTCCAAAAGATTCAAGACCAAAGCTAGACAAACCGTTATGCTCAATCTACCAGAAGACTTATAAAGGGTTATTAAGTTACAGAGCTATAGGGGGTAATAATGGTTCACGTAGATGAAAATATGTCAGATGAGGGTCTATCACCCTGGCATTGGACAGATTATTTTAGTCATTATCGTTACTGGGCCTTAAGCCTGGGGTTAATGTTTGTTCAGTTCACTGGGGTTTTATTTAACAACACACGCTTTCAGTTTCTTTCTAACACTGGCGCTGGCTCGAGTGATCTCTTTGAAGCAATATTTCCTATTTATATTTTCAGCACCATGATCGGTGCTATTTTCGTCCTTTATGCTGTAAGAAAACGTTTTAAAACGACTTTATTATCGTCTGCCATATTATATGTTATATTGATTGTAGCTTTCTTTTTATTAAGAGATTTGCCTGCCGCAATTCTTATGTCTTTAATGACTTTAATTGCAATATGTTCGGCTGTCTTTTGGGTGACGGTGGTCGTTACTATCCTGCAAGGTCGCTCAAACACTAGCTCCCTAACTATAATTGCAATCAGTACCTATATTACATCGCAAGTCACGGCATTGATATTAGGTATGTATGCTAATAAAATAAGAGTTCTTGAGAGTTTAGATGAGCCGTGGCAGTATTGCTTCATAGTTATACCGGCCATTATCGGTATTATTTTATTGGCTTTTGCTAATCGTAAATTTTTCACCCTTGCGCCAACAAAAACGATTGAACCCCAAATAGCAGAACGACGCAGTCCCGTTGCGGTTGCTTTGCTCTCTGCATTTGTTCCATTTTATTATTACTATTTTATAGCCACGCGCCCGCGTGAGTTAAAAACGCTGGGTTCAGAGATTAAAACGCCAACGGGCGGTGGTATGATAGCTATGGTTTTATTTGCAGGATTAATCACCCCGCTCTGGTATGCACGCATGCGAGAAGCCCTCAAAGAAACATATCCTGAAAATGTTATGCTTAAAAAACGATCTCATAAATTTATTGGGTTTATCAGCATTTTGTTCCCTGCATTCGGAGCTGCCATGCTTCAGTCTGATATGAATGCAGTAAAGATAGATACAGATAGTCGGGGGCAGTAAGTTTTAGCGCCTATCTAAAATTAGGCGTAAGCCTTGCCTATTATCAACAAAACGCGCGCGGTACGCGGATGAAGACGGCGTAAAGGATCGGTGAGAGGTAAGGCTTTATTTTCCCGCAAACCAGCATAGCCAAGCGGTTTAAGTGATGATCGGTCAGATACGTCATAACTTACCTTAATTTGCAAACTGAATAATAACTCTATTTTACAGTAAATTGGAGTGTTTTCATTATAGAATATTTGATGTATATTGCCCATGTCGCATTTTGAAAATGCGATTGAGGAGGAACATGGGACAACACTATGAGTCTTGTTTAAGGGACATGATTGCCAATAGCACTTTGGCTTTTATTGTTTGCGATCCCAAGTTAGATGACAATCCTATTGTCATGTGCAATGACGCATTTCTTGAGCTTACAGGCTATGATAAGGATGAGATTATAGGCCATAATTGCAGATTTCTACGCGGTAAAGATACGGAACCCAAACAAACGCAAAAAATCGTCAAGGCCTTGAGCGAGCATAAACCTGTTTTAGCCCAGTTGACGAATTATAAACGTGACGGAACGCCTTTTTTTAATGCTGTTATGATTGCGCCTATGTTTGATGAGGCTGGTAACGTCGTCTATTATCTAGGATCTCAAATGGAGATTACCGAAGATGCCTCCCAAGCGCGTTCAAAGCGGCAGGATTTGGCAGTTGAATTGGTGAAGTTGCTATCCCCGCAACAAAAACGTGTCCTCGAACAAGTCTCTAAAGGGTATATGAACAAAGAAATTGCCCATATACTTCAAATCAGTGAGAGTACCGTCAAGATGCACCGCGCTGAGGCTTTTAGTAAGATTAATGTCTCGACCACCGCAGAGGCGATTAGGGTGGCTATTGAAGCGGGACTTTAAATCTCAACACTCAAACAAATTAGGTGTACCCTAACGCATTGAACACACAGGTTTATTATTAATCGGGAAAATATTGCTGGGCCAGAGCTTGGCTCCTTTGGGGGGAAAGGCAGCTAGTATTCAAAAGGGACAATCATGAACAATAGGTCTGACCCAGCCTCTACATTCAAGCGGATTTTGAATATTATTCAACCTGTCTTTTAGGCCATGTTGGATATTGGCGCGCCAAGTGGATTATTTTCGATAGGCGCGCGTAATTCGCACGGGCTTGGTTAGGATTTGGCCTTCGGTCACACCGTTATCTGAAACACCGTTTGCCTCTTGGTTTTGAATGGCGCGTACGACATCCATACCGCTTATAACGCGGCCAAAACTGGCATAACCTTCGCCGTCAGGGTTACGCGTGCCGCCCGTATCCAGAAAACTATTATCGCCAATATTGATGAAGAAATAGGCCGCGCTGCCGCTGCCAGGTTCATCACGAGCAATAGATATTGTACCTGTGATATTGGATAGCCCTGTCTGCGTTGTGCGTTCATGGGCTATACCGCTGGTCAGAGGCAGCGTATCGAGCCGTCCGCCTTGTATCAGAGACATGCCCATTTCAAGCGGGTCATTATCGGCGCGTACAACGCGGTAAAAGCCTTCATTATCATAAAGGCCATTATCGACATAATAAAGAAAATCTGCCGCCGATATGGGGGCTTTGTCCTTATAAACTTCAATCTCGATCGGTCCCATCTCGGTTTGTAGCACGACATTGGGCCGCTTATCCGCGCAAGCAGAGAGGAGCGTAAAGGCGGTCAGGGTCAGAGCAAGATATTTCATAAAACCGTTCTGCCGTGATTTGCGCAGGCTTGTCAAAGGGGATTTGGTAAGATGCGATGCGTGTTAATTGAAAGGGTAGGTGATTTTAGACAGTGAAGAGTTACAGTCTCTCAGATTTTGAATTCTACTACTCCCGAAAGCGAACATCTGAACATTTTGACATGATGTTAATTGAGGGACGAGGGAGACATTGGATGAGCGGCTCAAAACGCCTAAAGAAGGCCGCTCGGCAATTTTGACCTAAATGTTGTTTTGAAACCTTTCCCTTTTGAGCGCCGCCTAATAAATTTCCTATATAGTGAAATTCAAATATGTACTAAGGTCCAAATTAACACATTATACTCGAGACTTGGGGCAGTAGTGAATAAATCTAAATCAACCACCAATTTTATTTGTCTTCTGGGAAGTGTATTTTGTCTTGCATCTTGCGCAGCTAAGCGTGACTCAGTTGCCGAGCCTCAAAAATTAAATAGGGTCGAAATGACTGTGGAAACGCCCACTCTCGATTTCATTTTCGGTGATGATCGTTTGAACGGTGCTATCACACTTCCCAACGATCAAAACCCGAGCGACATCAATTTACCAAGCGGCACCACCCCTTTGCGTGTTTGTCTCGCGCAAGGAGAAGAGGAAGCCTGCGCGGTTGCTGTTCCAGATGAACCTGTTTCGCTTTTTGCGATCTACGAAGGTACGGAAAACGAGTTCGTCGTGAATTACCCTGGTCCGCCAGCAACCTTCAATAACGCCTATCGAGAGGCCCATAAAAGCAAGGTCAGAATAGAGGTGCCAGACGTTTACGAGCTGGTGAATATTGCCATTACGCTCTCGGATTATGCGAAACGCAATCCGGGTGCCATTGCACAGTCGCCCTATGCGGATGAGGTTCGTTCGCACTTCACCCCTTGGGCAGACCATCCTTTCATCCAAGCCGTCAATATGTTGTTTGAGAGCAATCAAGGCATGTACCCAATCCTAAAGATGAAAGGGGCGGCGTTTGATTTTGCGGAAGGCGATACAATAAAAAGAAGTGATGTCTACAAAACCATAGGCTGGGGAAGAAATGTCCTCATACCCTTACAGTCGGAGATGAGCGACTTCGCAAAACGCTCGGGGTTTCGGACATTCTATGACGAACATCGGTCATTTTACCAAGCGCAAGTCAATGAAATTGAAACCGATATTAATGTTCAAGAAATGTGGGATTGGCTACAAATCACCTTTCCCGACGTGCAGGCTTACGATACCGTTCGCGTGCTCTTTTCGCCTTTAGTGGGGTATAATCAATCCTTGGCTACTTTTGACGATAATGGGTTTCGAGAACTTCAACCTCATGTCAATTTTCCTTACCTCATAAAATCGCGCGACCGCTCAGATGCCGCAGATGAAGCGATGCGTGGCGTATTCCTCTTTACCGAACTTAATCACGGTTTCATAAACCTGGTCACCGACGACATGACTGGTGCAATCTACACCGCTATGGGTGCAGATCTGACGCCCTATGCGCGCGCGGGCTCTGCGGCCACATCCCCATCATATAACGGTCATACTGCGGTCTTTACGGAAATGCTGAATTGGGCGCTGATGAGTGTTTATGCCCAAAGCCGTTTGGATGAAGCAACCGCATCAGAAGTCGCTCGGGATATATCGAAGACTATGGTCAATGACCGCGGCTTTACGAGGTTCAAGCCATTCCAAGACGCGCTTTTGGAGATGACAGCACATCCCGATGCCCCGCCTTTAACCGAAGTGATCCAGCGTCTCGCGACGACAGATACGAAAAGATGGACCGCCGAGTAGAGGTTATAAAACTGAGCGGCTTAAACTCGCCTAAAATAAGACACTGAGCTAAGGTCCGCAGTGGGGATCTTGCGCCGTTTACCAGAGGCAATAAACGCTCAAATAAAGATACTTAAAAAACGTGACACAATTCGTTTTGTTCCACACAAAGCCTACTATTTCAGACTATCTGTAAAGGCCGTGAAATCTTCAACGGTGTCAAATATATGGGCGATCTCTCCATCAGAACGCTTAATGACAAATCTCTGTGGATATTTTACTCTGCTTTTTGTTATTGTTCCAAAAACACCAGGAATAATTCTTTTTTGCACAGTCATTGGTTTTTTCAAAATACGTATATAGCCGTCTCGTCTTGCCACGGGCCGTTCCTCAATCCGCGCAGGGGTTTTAACGACCCTTCGACTTACGCGTTTCTTTACGGCCCGAATATCCCGTGACTTAACCGTTCCTGCTGTCTTTAGGGTTCCGTCGGGATTGTATGTCGGGTCAGTCAGATAATATTCAATTCTCGCGGGCTTAACTTCGATAACCTCAGTGATCGTCTCAAATTGAGCGGGGATTGAAACGAATTTTGTTTCCACCTTCGGATAGGTCTCTAAAACTTCACTGTCCTCTTTTACCCATTTATATTTAGCGGAAATGATGATCTCTTCTGAACCTTCTTGAACGATACTATTTTCCGTGTATGTCTCATATATGGGTGGTGCAATTTCAAGGCTCCAAAGCACTCCAATGCCATATGCTCCGCCTGTAGAACCGTCATGCACGAAAGCAGGCGTCTGCGATTGGTAGGCACTTATTTTGTCTTGAAGAGAGTCTGCAGATTCATCGCTTTGCTGGCACCCTAGAAGAAGGAGCGTTAAAATTATTGAATTTGTAATTTTGATAAATATCCGCAATGCATCATCTCATGTTTTGAAAACAAATTATTTCAGTAAGACGTGCCAGAAAAACTAATTCTTGGAGTCAATCTAAAGTTTTCATCAAATATTCTAATTGTCTTAAAATCGCCCAAAGTCAGTCTTTAAACTTATGTTCGATTCGAGGATGACCTTCCATTTCTTGAAGCTAGTAATTAATGTCCGTTTCGTCGCCAACATAGGTAATGTCAAATAATCATCTGTAATTTCAGCCATAAAAAAACCGCCTTCAAAGGTAACTTTGCGGCGGTTTTAAAATATTTTGTAATACGTACCGTAAAGACTACTTTTTTGCGGCTTTTTTCATGCCGCGGCCTGTAGTACGCTCTGTGATACGGGCTGATTTCCCGCGGCGATCGCGTAGATAATAAAGCTTTGCGCGGCGAACCTTGCCGTGACGCTTAATTGTGATGTCTTCAACAAGCGGTGAATAGATTGGGAACACACGTTCCACGCCTTCGCCGTAAGAAATTTTACGAACCGTGAAGCTCTCATTGATGCCAGCGCCAGAACGGGCAATGCAAACGCCCTCAAAGGCTTGCAGACGTGTGCGCGTGCCTTCTGTGATGCGGACTTGCACAACGAGCGTATCGCCAGCCGAGAAATCAGGGATAGTTTTGCCAGACTCGAGGAGGCGGGCTTTTTCTTTTTCATTCAATTTTTCAATCACGTTCATGATCGTCTCCTTGGTCAAAGGCTTGCCATAAATCAGCTCGGCGTGCCTTGGTAATCTCTTCTTGTTGCTTGCGCCGCCAATCTGCGATCTTTTTATGATCGCCGCTTAGTAGCACCTCCGGGATAGCCCGGCCTTCAAACTCTCTTGGCTTGGTATAGAGCGGATACTCTAGCAAGCCATTTTCAAAACTCTCCTCCGAAGCGCTTGTCGCATCCCCCAGAACATCTGGCAGCAGGCGCACGCAGGCTTCGATCATGACCTGTGCTGCAACTTCACCGCCTGCGAGGACATAATCGCCAATGGAAATTTCTTCCATGTGCCGTGTGTCTATCACGCGTTGGTCAAGCCCTTCAAACCGTCCACAAAACACAATAATCCCCGAACCTGTTGCAAGCTCTCTAACGCGTTTCTGCGTGAGCGGCTTACCGCGCGGGGTCATGTATATAAGTGGTCGCTCATCTCCCGATAAAACATCGGCGCTGGCCACACTGTCAATGGCTTTTGCGGCTATGTCAGGTTTTAACACCATGCCAGGGCCGCCGCCTGATGGCGGGCTATCAACAGTTCGGTGTCTATTAGTGGAAAAATCTCGGATGTCCACCGTTTCTAACG
Organism: uncultured Caulobacterales bacterium; assembly: GCA_937929915.1. GTDB lineage: Bacteria > Pseudomonadota > Alphaproteobacteria > Caulobacterales > Maricaulaceae > Litorimonas. The sequence continues at coordinate 201,430 of CALFUN010000008.1, forward strand.
CCCAAATGCCGCTTTTTTCAGCCCCGCCAATGATTGACGCCCCTAAAACGCCCGGAAAAGCGTCTGGAAAGAGGGTGAGGGCGGTCACACGCCATGGTTTTCGCTCTGTTTTAGCCATGATGGGCGGTTTAGAGACTCAAATGGCATTTGGCTAGATGATACATGGATAAGCTCGGTTTGGGCGTAATTTAGATCAAAAGAGCAGGCTCGGGCGATTATGGTTAACCAAGTGTAAAGGCTTTGCAGGCATCAACAATAAAGGACGTTTTTAGTGGCTTTATGATTCGACGATATATTCAGACATATATTGGCTTTATGGCCATATCGGGCCTAGCTGCCTGCGCCAATACGGCCTCGAGCTATGGTGTTGGGGGCAGTGCTGTGTCTAATCTGCCAAATTTTCAACCTGTTGCAGGGCAAGGACAATATATCCGCCCTGAATTTTTGGAGCCTATACCCATTCAAACTTTACCGCCTGAAGATTTATGTCGTTCGCGGCTATATTTGACACTTGTGGGCCAGCATGAGGGGGCGATCTTTATTGCTGGCTTGCCAGGGCGCAAACGTATTGTGAAACCTGCAACCCTTGAAGGGTTTCAGTCTGATGAGCCTAATGATTTTACCCCGCCGCCGCCATTGGTTGAAATCATCGACTTTCTACCGCAACAACCTATCTATCTGTCCTCTATACGAACCATTATGGATCGGTTCTTACTGACCAATGAAGATGAAACACGTTTGACGTTAGAGCTCGACGATGAAGGCTATGTTGCGGATGTGCGCTGCGGTTAGCTACCCATATTGTTGCCGCGCACTTTGCACATAATGTTTATCAAAGGTTAGATTACGCGCATTTGGCTCATTCATGATTTGCATGAGTTTTACATCTGTCTGGTAATCTTCAATTTGCTTATAGGCCTGCGCGATCTTTTTGCGGCAGGTTTTGGGCATGATTGGGCCATAAGTCGCCGTGATTTGCTCTGATGATTGACGGCGCACGCGCAGCGCTATGCAGGTTACAAAACATAATGTGTTCTCAATTAAACGCAGCGGTATAGGTTTTAAATCAAGTGTGTTGGTGAGGTAATTTGATACATAAGATGTTAGGTTCATTAAGTTAAAACCTTGGCGATTGTAACAGGCGGCTGATAATATTGCCATGCGTTTCATGAGCGGGCTTTGGGCATATTCGCTTTGAATTTCAGAAAGCCGTAACTCAGCGAGCTTGAGTATAATATGGGCGGCAAAATAACCTGTCTGGCTGCATAGCTCTGGGTTATAGAAAATGATTGTCTGGCCTAAATTGTCAGAAAATCCGCCATTTATGTCTTGCGGATTATCTGGCGAGGCAAGTGGATGTATGTCGACAGGCCAATCTTCCATATTGCATTCGGCTTTAATTGTGATGAAATTATCACTCGCCCAATCTGTGACAGTGCGGGTGTCTGTATCTGTCCAAGCCATACGATAAAGCCGGTCAGATTTGTGTAGAGGAGAGGGGACTTTAGGGCGCTGGATTGGCCCAAATTTTTGGATTAATTGTGCAAGTGTTTCTGTATATAAAAGCGCGTCTTCTTCGCGCACAAGACGAGTATTAAACATGATGTCATCCCACGTAAACCGATCATAAAGATCGTAAAATTAATCCCCCCAGACTAATTTTTAGAGATTACACTTATGCATCAAGCTCGGCTTTGGCGGTTTCATATGTTTCGAGTGCGCCTAACCAATCTTCTTCCAGAAGCTCAATAATCTTTGTTAACTCTACACGTTTTTGGCCTAATTTGACAGCTTTATCGGGATTTAGGGTAAATAAATCCTTAGCTGTTAACGCCTTATCTATGGCGTTCAAATCCGTTTGTGCCGTTTGAATTTTCATTTCAATCTTCTCAGCAATACGTTTAAGCGGCGCTATCTTCTTTCGAGCATCGGCTCTATCTTGCCGAGATCGCTTGCGTGAGTTTTCTTCGTTAGAGTTTTGTTTATTATGGTTTTTTTCTTTCTCTAATTGGAAGTTACGGTAGTCTTCAAGAGATCCGTCATAATTTTTAACCGTTCCATTATTAACCAGCCATAATCTATCGACAACAGATTCAAGCAGATTTCTATCATGAGAAATAATCAAGACGGCACCTTCATATTGGTTAAGAGATTTAATTAATTCCGCGCGACTATCAATGTCGAGATGGTTGGCAGGTTCATCCAAAACTAGCAAATGCGGTTTATGAAATCCGATGAGTGAAAAGAGCAATCGGGCTTTCTCCCCGCCTGATAAATCGCCCGCGGCAGTTTCGGCATTTTTAACACCAAGCCCGAAAGCCGCAAGCCTTGCGCGGCGCTGCGCTTCGGTTGCATCGGGCATTAAATCTACGATATGATCATAGGCAGAGGCTCGCGGGTTAAGCGCATCAATTTGGTGCTGGGCGAAATAACCAATACGTAGTTTTTTATGGCGTTTAATAAAGCCATCTTCCAGCGGGGAAATCTCGCCCATAATCGCTTTTGCAAATGTCGATTTGCCTTGCCCATTTTTACCGAGCAAGCCAATACGGTCATCATGATCTATGCGCTGTTCTAGGTTTTTCAAAACAACCAAATCACCATAGCCAAGTTTGACTTTGTCAAAGCGAATAATGGGCGGGTTGAGCGCGCGCTCTGGCCCTTCCAAAACAATCGGGGCAATCGGGTCACTAATGATTGTGGCGATAGGCGCCATTTTTTCGAGCCGTTTCACGCGACTTTGTGCCTGTTTGGCTTTGGAGGCTTTGGCTTTAAACCGTGTCACAAAGGCTTCGAGTTTGCGCCGTTCATCTTCTTGTTTACCCATCAAGGCCATGTTGAGGCGGTTTTGCTCGGCCAGTTGCCGCTCGAAATTATTATAATTTCCGGGGTAATTATACAGCTTACGGCCCCGCAAATGCGCAATATGTGTGACGGCTTCATTTAAGAAATCTCTGTCATGGGAGATGATTAAAGCGGTACCGGGATATTTGCGAATATGATTCTCCAGCCAGACAGCGCCTTCGACATCCAAATAATTTGTCGGCTCATCAAGCAATAGCATGTCGGGTTGTGCAAATAACATCGCGGCGAGAGCCACACGCATACGCCAGCCGCCTGAAAACTCAGAGCAAGGCAAGAGTTGGTCGTCCCCATTAAACCCAAGACCAGAGAGTATAGAGCCTGCGCGGCTTTCGGCGGAATAGGCCGAAATATCTGCAAGGCGAGTGTGAATTTCTGCGATTCGGATAGGGTCATGCGCGGTTTCAGCTTCCTCCAGAAGGGCTGTGCGTTCCGTATCAGCGATTAAAACAGTGTCGAGCAAGGATTGCGGCCCGCTGGGGACTTCTTGGTCAACCACGCCAAGTCGCATATTTTTACGTAGGTTAATCTCGCCATCATCAGGGCTGATGTCTTGTTTAATTAAGCGAAAAAGCGTTGATTTCCCCGTCCCATTTCGGCCAACAAGCCCGACCTTGCTGCCTTCATAAATCGCCAGCGTAGCTTGCTCAAATAGGGGGCGGCCCTCTATGCGGTATGTTAAATCGTTAATATGTAGCACAATAGCTCGCTATCACGGCTTTACATTTGGTGAAACGGGCTTTAACGGGTGCGCGAGATTTTTTAACATTTTCATCCATTAAAGGAGCCCAAAATGGCTATCCAACGTACATTTTCTATCATTAAGCCTGATGCAACAGCGCGGAATTTGACTGGTAAGGTCAATGCTAAGATCGAAGAGGCAGGTCTGCGTATTATTGCACAAAAACGAATCCAGCTTACAGCTGAACAGGCGGGCGGGTTTTACGCTGTCCATAAAGAGCGTCCATTCTATAATGATCTTGTGTCTTTCATGACATCTGGCCCTGTTGTTGTTCAAGTTTTAGAAGGCGAAAATGCGATTGCAAAATATCGCGAAGTTATGGGCGCGACAAACCCCGCCGAAGCCGATGCGGGGACAATTCGGGCTGAATTTGCACAAAGTATTGATGCCAATACGGTTCATGGGTCTGATGCACCGGAAACCGCGGCGGAAGAAATCCCGTTCTTTTTCTCTGATGACGAAATTGTCGGATAAAATAGACCGATATGACAAAACAAAAAGGCCAGAGCAAGCTCTGGCCTTTTCTAATTGGGAGTACCAATTAGTATTTGTGTCACCCCATATGAATAACGTCCTAGGACTTAATTCGGATAAGTTCTTCAACAATCGCATTTTGGATTGTATCAAATGCGGCTTCAAGCTCTTCGTTATTATCTGCACGTACGAAGTTTTCCACTGAACTTGCACAGCTATTCAACAATGAGAATGCTGTTGATTGATTAGCAACTGAAACAGAGGCTGTTGATGTTGGGTCTGAGCTTCGATTTCTATTATATTCTCCAACTTCAAGTGCATATCCAATGGTGAATATCTCCGTGCCTTGGGCTTTAAGCTGATCACAAGCTTCGATTGTTAATCGGTCAGAGGCTAAGATTAAGAAGCCACGTTCAAAGCCGCTTCTATTCCGGTAGCTACGCAGCCACAAATTTCTTGACGTATCAAATTTATAATAGAAACGTGACCTACGGCTAGGAACAAAATCAAACTGTCCTGATGTGTTTTGACCATCTGACATAAAGATTACGAACTTTAATGGTTCTTCATAGGCTTTACCGGCTCTTACAGCCTCGCGGCGATGCGCTTCATTTTCATCGCGCATTTCTTCCAATGCAGCCCGCATAGGCGGGTTCGAATTTGTGCTACCAGAAGGTCTCATATTATTCACCTGAGAAGGTGATAAGAAACCAAATTGCATTTCCACACGGTTATTACTGACAATATCAGAGCTATAGGGCAACATGCCCATACGGATAGTTTTCTGATCATCTTCGCCTATGTTTAACCGAGACTCGAGTTCTCTTGTAAATGTATTGACTGAATTTTTCAGCCCATCTATGCGCGGAGCGGCGCCAAAAGGACTACGTCCACTCTCAAGAGCGAGCTTATCATCCCAAGCCATTGATCCTGAATTGTCAAGGACAAGTGAAATTGACGCAGGGAAAGCCGATTCGGCATCTAGGTAAGAGACGACAGATTGCGACGTGAAAGGTAATGTATCATTGCCAAATATTTGTGCAAAATATGGTTTGGTTTGCCCCGAAACTGTGACGGTTGCCTCTTTGGCATTATCATCATAATCGACACGTATATTGACTTTTTCGGCACCGCCCTCAACAGATGATTTAAAATCATAACCGAGTTGCGAAGCGTTATAAGTAATGCCATCACGGTAACCTTCTTCATCCGTCTTTGGGGGGCGGTTATGATCTTTAATGTAAATTGCAGCAGCCAAAGCTGTTGAGTCGGCAATACTTTGTGATTTGCTTTTCGCACTACTTAATGCAGAAAAATCAACCGCAGCTCCAAGGACTCCAACAAGAACGGTCAAAGATATAGCAAAGGTTAGCGCTAGATTGCCTTCTTCATTTTTACGAAAGCTACGAAAGCTATGTAACAAACTTGAACTATGATTTGTTTTAAACATTGTATTAGTATCCCACGATGCCGCACATTACGGCTATAATCTTGGTCAAGTTACAGGGAAGGGTTTTACAGCGTCTTGATAGATATATTTAATAAAGAATGAACTGGGATTAGGGTTAAATTCGTTTTAACTATCAATGATGTTCGTGTTTAGGGCTTTGATTAAGGCTTTGGGGTAAAGGGCTTGTTCGAGGGGTAATAAACGCTCTGCCAGACTATCAGCTGTGTCACCCGGCAGGATATTTAAGCGCGCCTGTTCAATAATACCCCCTTCATCTACGCCTTCGCTAACCCAATGCACAGTGCAGCCATGTTCTTTATCTTTTGCTGCGATGGCGCGGGCATGAGTATTAAGGCCTTTATATTTAGGCAGGAGCGATGGATGGATATTGATGATGCGGTTTTGCCATTTTTCAACAAACCCCGCAGTTAAAACACGCATGAACCCTGCGCAAACGACAAATTCTATCTCATGCGCCAATAAGGCGGCGTGAAGTTCATTTTCGAAATCTTCGCGAGTTTCAAAGTCTTTATGATCTATTGCGAGGGCAGGAATGCGCATTGCGTCAGCTTTATACAGGCCCGCCGCTTCAGGGCGATTGGAAATTACCAAAGCTATATTTGCAGGGTAGTCTGTCTGCGCCTGCGCGGTCTTGGCAATCGCGACCATATTAGAGCCGCGGCCAGATATTAATATCGCTGTGCGGGTTTTTGCGCGCATTTTAAGTCTGTCTGAGTTGCCCGATGACAGTGGCTATCTCGCCGCTCGCCTCTAACTCTGATAGCACATCCATTACCGCCTCTGGTTTGACGCAAATGACCATGCCAATACCGCAATTAAAGGCCCGCTGCATTTCGTCCTCGGCTATATTGCCTGTCTCTTGTAGCCATTTAAACACGGCCGGGCGCTCCCAACTCTCAAAGTCAAATTCCGCGCGCAGGTGTTTTGGCAACATACGCGGGGTGTTATCGGTTAATCCGCCGCCTGTAATATGAGCAAGACCTGAAATCTGGCCTGAGCGAATTAGCGGGAGCAATGATTTCACATAAAGCCGTGTTGGCGTAATCAGCGACTGCCCTAACGTCTGGTCTTGAGCGAAGGGCGAGCTATCATCCCATGATAGCCCTGAAATCTCGACAATTTTACGAATAAGCGAATAGCCATTGGAATGCGGTCCAGATGAGGAAAGGCCGATTAATATATCACCTGCGGCCATATCGTCGTGTCGCGGCAGCATAGAATCGCGCTCTGCGGCCCCGACAACAAATCCTGCCAGATCAAAATCATCGCCTTCATACATGCCGGGCATTTCAGCAGTTTCCCCGCCAATCAGCGCGCAGCCTGATTCTGTGCAGCCTTTGGCAATACCTGAAATTACGGCTGCCGCTTTGTCTGTATCTAAATGTCCTGTGGCAAAATAATCGAGAAAGAAAAGCGGTTCTGCCCCGTTTGCAAGGATGTCATTGACGCACATGGCCACCAGGTCAATGCCAACTGTATTTAAAATACCCGTATCTATGGCAATACGCAGCTTTGTGCCGACACCATCTGTACCGGAAATAAGCACGGGGTCTTTAAACCCTGCCGCTTTGAGGTCAAAGGCTCCGCCAAACCCGCCAATAGAGCCGTCCGCGCCTAATCTTTGTGTGGCTTTGACCATAGGCTTGATACGGTCAATAAGAGCTTCGCCTGCATCAATATCTACGCCTGCATCGGCATAGGTCAATCCTGTTTGTTTCGCGCTCATTACTCGTCCCTATGCCCGTTCATGCCGCACATTCTGTACGGCTTTATATATAGACTCATTTCGGGCGCTTACAACACGGCTTTTGGGTGGCTGGCAAGGGGATAGCGCGTGAATGGCATGATATTATTTGACGAGATGACATAAAATCAACGTGGTTAGGGCTATTCATGGCCATAAAAGCGGTTTAATCAGATTCCATGACAAGATTTTTGACTCTCTTTTTCGCGCTTCTATTCTGGGCAGTTTTTAGCGTCGCCCATTTGGCCCATGCGGCTGACCCATTTACCGTGACGGGCGTGCCAGTAGATGCGACAGCCAGCAATGCCATTGAAGCGCAAACCTTGGCATCTCAAGACGGACAACTCCGGGCCGCTCAGATTTTGCTAGAGCGCGTTACATTGGACACGCAGCGCCTTGTAAGTCCTTTGCCTGAGTTAACAGCCGAAAATGTACAGCGTATGATCCGCGCCATCTCTGTTGATAATGAAAAACGTTCGGCCAACCGGTATTTAGGGGATTTATCCGTCGCCTTTAACCCGCGCGAAGTACAAGCCTTTTTACAAGCCAATAAATTGACCTTAGTATCATCACAAGCGCGGCCACGTCTTGTAGTGCCCGTTGCGATTATTGGGGATGATGTTGCAGGAACATCAACAACAGCCCTGATTGAGGCGTTTCAAACAGGCGGTTTTGCCCATGCCTTAACACCGATTTCTGGGGTGAGTGATGTGCAAGCCTTCGCGCCGAGTGAAGATGATCTCAAAGCCCTCGCAGCACAATATGGTACGAATCAAGTGCTTTTGGTTGAAGGGTCAAATGCGGGGTTTGGCTATTCGGCAAATATTACGGATTTATCTCTGGTTACGGGCGATTCGAGACAAGCCCGTGTCACTGGCGCGTCAAATCCGGCTATTTTAGCGGGACAAATTGTGGCACAACTCGAAAATGATTGGAAAGCGGCATCTGTAACGCTTGCCTCTGAGGCCATGACATCGCCTGTCACCGTGCTTTATGACTCTCACAGTGAATGGCAAAGCTTGCAACAAGCGATTAATACCTCTGCGCAAATTCAAGATGCGCGTCTTGATGCGCTCTCAAAAGACGGCGCGTTAATGACTGTCACCTTTGGCAATTTAGACCGCTTGCGCACGGAGCTTCAGTTTAAAGGCGTGAGCGTGCAGCAAGATCCTAAATTAGGGCTTGTTTTCGCGAGCGTGACGTCTGGACGACTTTAGAGGTATTTATGTCTGGCGCGCCTTTCCCAAAGCAAATCCCGTTGAATTTGCGCCCAGAGCCCGTTTATGATTTTGAAAACTTCATTGAAAGCGCCTCTAATCGCGATGCGCTCAAAATTGTGCAAGCTTGGCCAAATTGGCCAAGTGCAGCCTTGTTATTATTAGGGCCGCAAGGCAGCGGCAAGACGCATTTAGGCTGCGCTTGGGCCGCTTGCCATGCTGGAGTTGTCTTTATAGATAATGCCCAGCATCAAGAGGAAACAGCCTTATTCGATATGATAAACCGCGCATTGAGCGGGGACATCGCAGGACTGTTGCTGGCAAGCTCTGTAATCTTTACACCCAATATGCCAGATTTACGCTCACGCCTTAACGCCATGCCAAAGGCGGTTTTGCAAGACCATGATGAAGATAGTTTAGAACCTGTCTTGCGGCATTTATTTGCGCAAACCGGGCGGGAGGTTTCAAAAGATGTCGTCGCGTTTATGCTCGAAAATACAGATAGATCTATCAGCGCTCTGCGTAATCTTGTTAGCGAACTTGATATTGCCGCAGGCGCTGCAAAAACGGATGTTACCAAATATTTTGTGAGCCGTTATTTGAAGGCGCGTCATCTTTAATAGTTTACGCTTGCGCCGTTTAAACTCCGCATTGATTTTCGTAAAATACGTCTGAACGGGCTTGTAATGTGGGTGTTTGCATGTTTATCTTTCATAGGAAAAGGGTGACGTATGAAATATAGGCTTCGGGGATTTTCAGTAACTTTGTCTTTGATGGCTGTTATGGGATGTTCTTCGGAAACTGTCTTGCTTGAGGATAAATCTCTGCCAAATGTGAGCGAAATGTCTGCCGCAGATGTGACGGGGACATGGCTGGATGGATGTGCGGATGCGTTTAACGTTCATGTTGCCAATGCCGAAAGCGGCGCGCCAATTTCTATTCCTTGGCTGACAATTTATAATCAACAAAATGACCCTGTTTTGCATAATAATGGTTATTCATCATCTCATAAAAAGACATGGGATAAAGCGGCAACTGGTAAATCTTACGCCAATGATGCACCCAGCCTTGAAACCGTAGCGCATTATGCGGGTCTAAATATCTCCGATATTCCTAATAGCGATCTAGTGTTTGTCAAATATTCAGCCGATTGGTGCGCGCCTTGTAAGCTCCAATCAGCGGATTTAAAGGGATTTAAGACTGAGCATCCAGAGCTTAAAGTGGCCCACGTCGAAATCATCGCCGATGCGAAAAACATGCGCGGGATATGTTCACGATAGGCTGTTTAGATTTTCATACATTGCCTGCTCCATGCGAATAATTTACCTTTTTTTGATTCTGAATCAGTATTTGCGCAAAATTTATTGAAAATAGGCTCCCTGTTTGAAATTATTTTTTTAGAGCTAATAAGGTTTTCATTCGCTTAAAAAGTTTAATTAAATCATACGTTTATTGTAGGTTTTAGGTTGTGATAATCATTATGATGCGAATGTTTCAACGTCCCAAGTTTAAAAATTCAGTTTTTATTCACCCAACTTAGGTCTATATATTTCCTGTTTGTTAATCATATGCCAATTCCCGTGGTGGGGCGGCAGGGTTATGAATGATATAACTTTAAGGGAATTTACAATGAAAAAAGTCATTTTATTAAGCGCAGTTTCAGCGCTTGGAATCATGGCATCTGCACCTGCGAGTGCGAATGATGATGATGGTATCTATATTCGCGGCAGTGCTGGCTATGGTATTCATACAGACAGTGACATTAGAGGTGATTTGCGTAGTGCCGTCCATGCGGGCGGTATCCAAAGCCAAGGCGATCCTGCCTATTCTGCGGGTATAGGCTATGATTTTGGCAATAATTGGCGTTTAGAACTTGATGGCGATTATCTTCAAACGGATCTTGGGTCTATTGGACAGTTACCAAATAGTTCAGCTAAATTACGGACGTCATCATTGATGCTAAACGCGCTTTATGATTTTGATAGTTTCGGGAAATTAGAACCATATGTCGGGGCTGGCGTGGGTATTGTGAATGGCAATGCTAACTTAGTTGCCCATGATTTCCTAAATAATGGTGTTTTAGACACTTCGCCTGCCTGTGTAGGCCCAAGAACAGCCGGACAAGGTGAAAGTTGCGATATCCGTGATTTTGATAGAGGCTTTGGCTGGCAATTATTGGCGGGTCTAGGCTATAAGCTGACAGATAATCTGACATGGGATACGCATTACACATATTTAAACGGGCCTAATTTAGATTTGTCTGGCGCGCGTACGAACGGCGTCACAGGCGGTCAATTTCCGATTACTGCAACGCTTGAAGATGTTGGCGCGCATAGTGTTGTAACAGGTTTACGCTATAAATTTGGTCATAATCATGCACCTAAGCCTATAGTAACGCCGCCAACTCCAGAGCCAGACTTCACATGTTGGGATGGGAATGTCGTGTTTAATTCTGGTCAATGTGCTGCAAAGCCAGTGCCGAAACAAACATGTTGGGATGGCTCCGTCATTAATGCGAATGCGACATGTCCAGCGCAACCAGTGCCTGAGCCCGCGCCAACAACGTATTCATGTTGGGATGGAAGCGTCACATATGACCTTGCAACTTGCCCAGCGCAACCTGCTCCGCAGCCAGTGCGTGCAAACCTTAACCTTTGCGGTGAGTCGTCCGTGGCTATCTTTAATGTACCTGTGAACTCAACGCCGAAGCAAATGCCGCGTTTGGGGACTTTGCCAGAATTTGGCGACTCGCATGATCTGTCACCGTCTCAATTCTATGACAAACTTAATGCACGGTATAATGATAACGCAACCGATAAGGCTTATTTGAACTATCTGTTTAAATCCATGGGCTATTCTAATGGATGGGCAGATGCGCAGCCTTATATGTTCTCCGAAGAAGTTCTACCAGTTGGCACACGCGGCTTGTTGGGCTTAGGTAAGCAGCATCACTATAGCTACTCTATTTTGCCAACCAATGATCGTGATCGCCAAGCGTTCCGTATTCAAAGCGCAAATGGCTCAGTGGTTCACTTTATGAAAACATGTGGTAATTACATGTATGCCTGTGAATAAAATGTGCTAAATGTTTAAATTTGAAAGCCTCCATATTTATGGAGGCTTTTTTTTGGCAAGATTTATTAACGAGGTTTATTAAAATGGGATTGTTTGTCCATCCCAAGCTTTAAGTGAGCCGTTATCTCGAAGGCGTAGCCCGTCTATGACGTCTAAGAGTTTTTTAGCGCTAAATTCTGGTGTAAATAATTTGCCTTCGGGGACATTGCCTTGAAAGGGTTTGGATAAGGCTGTGTCAACAGTGCCAGGATGCAGCCCCGCGATGATTGTTTCGGGGAACCGCCGTCCATATTCTATGGCGAGGTTTTTTATCACCATATTCAGTGCAGCCTTGGCGGCGCGATAGGCATACCAGCCGCCGATACGGTTATCAGAAATAGACCCCACCCGCGCGGAGAGGGCCGTAAAGACGGCTTTTTTATCACGGCGTAATAAGGGTAGAAAGGCTTGCGCGCACATGGCAGGCCCGATTGTGTTGCACATGAAACTTTGCGCAAAACTGTGATGCGACATTGCGCGTATATTTTTTTCTGGCGCTATGCCTTCGCCTTGTAATAAGCCTGTTGCGATGATGATAAGATCAAACTTGCCTGTAGTTTTTAAGTGCTGCGCGGCGTCAGATAAGCTCTCCGATTGGGTGAAATCAAATGGGATAGGGTGAATTTTTGGATCAGGATATGGCTGCGGGTTTCGTGAGAGTGCATAGATTTGCGAGACTTGCGCAGAATCTGCAAGAGCTTGAGTCAGCGCACTGCCTATCCCGCCGCTCGCGCCCACAATGATGACACGTAAATCTTGAGCCATAGTGGGTAATAACATTAGCGTTGCCTCTTACATTTTTCAGAACAATAGCGCACGTCATCCCAAACAGCTTGCCATTTCTTGCGCCATGTAAAGGGACGGCCGCAAACGGCGCAATCTTTGGTGGGCAAGGTCAGTTTTTTATGGGCCATGGGTTTTTATAAACGATATATCTGAGCTTTCATTGGGCAATATGTCACGGTCATTCAATGTGTGGTCGTGATAGATAATATTATGCCTAAAACTCTTATTCCAATATTTGCAGATCAACTCACGCAATCTCTGAGTAGCTTAGCGGCTGCGGACCGCGCGGAATCTGTGATTTTAATGATGGAGGTTATGGGCGAGGCAACCCATGTCCCGCATCACCGTACGAAACTTGTTTTCTTATTCTCAGCGATGCGCCATTTTGCGCAGCGATTGCGAGATGCAGGCTGGGAGGTTGATTATATCTATCTTGATGAGCCTGCCAATACGGGCGATTTTACAGGTGAAGTGAAGCGGGCCATTGCGCGCCATACGCAAGCTAGCCAAAAGATTGAAAAAATTTATGTTACAGAGCCTTCTATTTATCGTGTTTTAGAGACGGTGAAAGAATGGCAGGCGGTTTTGGATAGGCCCGTACATATTTTCCGTGATGATCGGTTTATTGCTACAAAAGATGAATTTGCGGATTGGGCGCACGGACGTAAAGAATTACGTCTTGAATATTTTTATCGTGAGATGCGCCGAAAAACAGGTCTGTTAATGGACGGAGATAAACCCGTTGGCGGCGCTTGGAACTTCGATAAATATAATCGCAAGCCGCCAAAGAAAAATATGCAAATTGCGCCTATGCTCAAATTTACACCCAATTTGGTAACGCAGGACGTTATTGATATGGTCGCGCAGCGTTTTGATACGCGTATTGGCGATATAGATACGTTTTTCTATGCGGTCACGCGCGAAGATGCCTTGCGGGCCTTAGAGCATTTTATAGACCATAGGCTAGCTGATTTTGGCGATTACCAAGATGCGATGATGGTTGATGAACCCTTTTTGTTTCATTCCATTTTATCGCCCTATTTAAATACAGGCTTATTATCTGCGATGGAAGTGTGTTTGGCCATCGAAGCGGCATATGCCGCAGGGAAAGCGCCTATAAATGCGGTTGAAGGGTTTATCCGACAAATTATTGGTTGGCGTGAATATATCCGCGGAATTTACTGGTATAAGATGCCAGCTTATAAATCGCTTAACTATTTAAATGCCACAGAAGATTTGCCTGATTTTTTCTGGACAGGTCACACAGATATGCAGTGTTTGTCGCAAACAATTCAGCAAACGCTTCAATATGCCTATGCGCACCATATTCAGCGCTTGATGATTACAGGAAACTTTGCGTTGCTCGCGGGGGTCGATCCATATGCTGTGCATGAGTGGTATTTATCAGTTTATTTAGATGCGTTTGAATGGGTGGAATTGCCAAATACTCTGGGCATGAGTCAATTTGGCGATGGGGGATTGCTGGGCTCTAAACCCTATACGTCAAGCGGGGCATATATTAACCGGATGAGTAATTATTGTAAATCTTGCCGTTATGATGTGAAGCAAAAAATAGGTGATAAAGCCTGCCCGTTTAATGCTTTATATTGGCATTTTTTAGATAGGCATCAAGATAAGTTAAAAGACAATATGCGTCTCTCTATGCCATATCGTAATCTTGAAAAAATGGATGTACAATATAGATCCGCTCTGATGCAGACAGCGGAACGTTTTTTAGACACTCTATCAAGGTCAAAAACAAAAGAGTATTTATAATTTAAGGAAATTAGATAATATAAAATTTAATATATTCAGTAGCTTAAAATGGACAGTTCATTTTATAAGTGACGGGTTTTCCGCCTGTAGGTTCTCTTAATGACACGCAGTGAGCGTGAAGTTGTAAGCGCGGCGCGGCGCAAAATATTCGGTCTTCTGCATAAATCATATCCCCTAAAATAGGATGCCCGATTGCGAACATATGCACGCGCAGTTGATGCGAACGCCCTGTCTTAGGATAAAGCGCTATACGGGTGACATTGTCTTGCCGATTTAAAACTTTCCATTCAGTGAGCGCTTTTTTCCCATGTTCAATACTCACCATTTGGCGCGGACGATTTGGCCAATCTGCGATGAGCGGTAAGTCGATTTGCCCGCTATCTTTTTCAACATAACCGTCCACACATGCGATATATGTTTTCTCGATCTGGCGCTTTTCAAATTGTAATCCGATATGGCGTTGTGCATGTGATGTGAGAGCGAAAATCATCAAGCCTGACGTGGCCATATCCAAACGATGTACGGTTAAAACGTTTGGGAATAGATTTTGCAAACGCCTTTCTACGCAATCAGGATAGGTTTTACCGGGGACAGATAATAACCCTGCTGGCTTATTGATGATAAGATAATCTTCGCCGTGATAGATGATGTCAATATCGCCCGGCGGCGGAGCATAGATAAAATCACGCCGATCTGGGAGTGTAGGAGCCACGGAATTTATCGCGTTAATCCACGCGTTCGACGACAACATCTTCGCCGTCAAGACGCAAAGCGATTTTGCCAGCTAGCATGTCAATCGCATCTTGCCCAAAAATATCGCGCCGCCAACCTTTCAAAGCTTGCACTTTGGCCTTTTCGCCAAAGGCCGCGATTTGATCAATGTCGCGTGTCGTAGCGACAAGGCGCGGGGCGATGCCATCAACTTCTGTGCGCAGCCGTAATAAGGTACGTAGCATTTCCACGCGCGGGCCAAGGGAGGGGGGCATATGCTGGACTTTCGGGGCTGCAGGGGCATAATCATCGGCATTATCAATCGCTGCGCGAATGGCGTCGACAAGAGCTTCGGCATGGCTGGATTTTTCAAATCCGCGTGGGATAGCGCGCAATTTTGTGAGAGCTTTCAAATCACGCGGGCGCTGCTGGGCAAGGTCATATATGGCATCATCTTTGAGGATGCGGCGGCGCGGCACATCTTTTTGCTGTGCGACACGCTCCCGCCATGCGGCGGCGGCTTTTAGCGCTGCAAGGTAAGGCTTTTTGGGGTTTCTGACTTTTAGGCGTCGCCAAGCGTCTTCGGGCTCAAAATTATAAAGGGCCTCTTCCATTTGCGGAGCCATTTCCTCTAGGACCCAAGACAGGCGGTTTTTATCTTCAAGTTCAGCCACGAGCGGCTCATACAGGCTTTGCAAATGGGTCACATCGGCAAGGGCGTAAGAGAGCTGTTTATCGGAGAGCGGACGGCGCGACCAATCTGTGAAACGCGCGCCTTTGTCTAAATCAAGACCTAGGCGGCCTTTAACAAGACTGCCATATCCTACGCTTTCACCAAAACCGAGCGCCATGGCAGCGATTTGCGTATCAAATATTGGGCCAGGCACAGCGCCGCAGATTTGATAAAAGATTTCCATATCTTGACGGGCTGCGTGCAAGACTTTGGTGATGCTTTTATCCATTAAAATATCAATGAGAGGCGCAAGATCCAGATCGTCTGCAAGCGGGTCGATAATGGCTTCTTGCTGGCAGGTCGCGACCTGTATCAAACATAGGATAGAGTAAAATGTACTCTCACGCATGAATTCTGTGTCAATACAGATGAAAGGCGCTGATTTGGCGGCTTGGCAATATTCTGCCAATGCCGCATTGGTTGTAATTATGTTCATAATGCGCTTATGCCGCTTTTACCCCGTGATGTCCAAAGACTTCATCAAGAAGTTCCAGCGTTGCATTCCACGCGCGGCGTTCCGTATCAGCATTATATTTCAAACCCATTTTTGGATCATCTGCCTCTGGGTTCATAAAAGCATGTGTGGTTAGGCCGTAAGCATGCAGGCGCCAATCACAGCCTGATTGTACCATTTCTTCGCAAATTGCCATCGCATCGGCGGGTGGTGCCATGGGATCATCCCAGCCATGTGCAATGATGACCTTCGCTTTTATGGCTTTCTTCGGAAGGTCAGGCGCGCCGAGTAGGCCGTGAAAGGAAATGGCAGCTTTTAAATCCATGCCCGCTCTGGCCATATCAAGCGTGCAAAGCCCGCCGAAACAAAAGCCCATAGCCGCGACATGGCTCGGGTCAACTTCGTCTTGCGCGCAAGCGGCTTTATATCCCGCTTTAAGGCGCTCTTGTAGTAATTTACGGTCTTCCATGAATATATTCATTGCCGCAGAGCGTTCTTCCACGGTTTCAGGCTGCGCGCCATCGCCGTAATTATCCAGAACAAAGCCAATATAGCCATTGGCCGCCATAGCGATGGCCTTGTCTTGCGCAAATCCATCAAGACCGCCCCATGCGTGATTGATTATAACACAAGGTTTGGGGTCGGCATATGTATCATTCCACGCCATATATCCCACGCATTTCGTTTTGCCATGCATATATTCTACGGGTTTCGTTTTGATCGTCATGTAAAGCACCTTTAATTCACTTAGCAATAATCGGTTGATGTGTGTTTTACGCATCAAAGCTGTCGGGTCAATGAATGTGAGGGCGATTGCGGTGTTAATATAATATTAGCCATGTTTCTTAGGCCAGTCTTAACCATATATTTTAAGGAAATCTTAGCCATGTTTCCTCATGATTGGTAAGAAATTAAACAGGAGCGCCTTATGGCACGCGCAAACATTATCATATCCGCAGCTTTGGCCTTAGGCCTTGCTGCGTGTTCAACCGTACAAGAAAACCCGAATTATCAATATTCAACGAAATACCAAGGGGCTGCCGATACATCCTATGCGTCTAATGGGGCCACGACAACGGCAGCGAGCTATAGCACGCAGCCTACATCTCAGACCTATCAAAATCAAGCTTACCAAGACCAAGCTTATCAGGGCCAAACCTATCAGGGATACTCAACCGCACAAGCCGAGCAGCAAGATTGTCGCCGCAAGGAAAGTAATCGCGAGATTATTGGCGGCGCGGCAGGCGGAACTCTTGGCGCGATTGCGGGTAAGAAACTCATTGGCGGCACGGCTGGCACAATCGCTGGGGCTGTTGCTGGCGGCGTTGCAGGTTACGGCATTGGCGATATTTCTGTCGATTGTAGTCCGTCTGTAGCACCTGCACCTGCGCAAGCCTATCAAGCGGCCCCTGTGCAAAGCTACAGTCCAGATGCACCAACGGATACGCAATATGCAGGACAAGATGTGACAGGAACGCCAGGGTATGAAATTTTTCAAAATGAAAATGTTTCGCCAGTAACGGGGTCGTCTGTGAACCCGTCTACAGTGACAATATCTGGGCCAATTCACTCGGCCTCATCAACTTATCCTGCTAATGTGCCGCCGCAAAATCTGACAAATGGGGCCGTAGAGGTGACGAATTATGATTATTCAGCCAATCTAATTTCCGCAGATACGCCTATTGATTCGGCAAGTTACCCAGCGGATGAAACACGGATTTTAAGCGGAATCCCTGTGTTTCAAAGCTATACGGTACAGCCAGGTGATACGGTTTATGGCCTATCGCGTAAATTATGTGTTGGCGTAGCTGACATTCAACAACACAATAATATCAGTGCAAATTATGGCATCAATATTGGCCAAACCATTCAACTGCCGCAAAATCGTTGTTGATCTGACATGTCTGTCTAAGACTGTTATTTTTAAAATGCCCTGAGCCTATGCAGAATATCTGCATAGGCTTTTTTGCGCTATATTTTGTGAGCTATGATGAAGCTTTAGGACTTTATCTTAATGACGTTTGGCGGTATGGAGCTTGAAATGTTCGGTTCCGAATGAATTTTACAGTATTTATTTTGTGTCCGAAGTAATATTTTCGAAAGCAGATCCTCATGCGCCAACGTCTTGCCAAAATCCTCGCCACGCTCGGCCCTGCGAGCCGCGCGCCCTCTATGATGCGCTTGCTGCATGATGTTGGTGTCGATGCGTTTCGTCTAAACTTCTCCCATGGCTCGCATGAAGACCATGCGGCTTGTGTTAAGGCCATTCGAGAGATCGAAAAAGAAACGGGTAATCCCATTACCATTGTGGCGGATATGCAAGGCCCAAAGCTGCGCTGCGGGACATTTGAACAGGATGAGATAGAGCTGCGTTACGGCGAGACGATTAAAATCACCCAAGGCTCAGATAATGGCTCTGATGGGCATGTTATCATGCCGCATCCTGAACTGATGGAGGCGTGTAAAGCTGGGACAGTGCTAAAATTTGATGATGGCAAGCTGATGGTCACGGTTCAATCCAATGATGGACAGGCGATTACGGCCAAAGTTGATGTGCCGGGTATGTTGTCAAATCGGAAGGGCATTAACGTCATTAATGCGGTTTTGCCAATGTCGGCTATGACGGATAAAGACCGCAAGGATATGGCTTTTGCTTTAACTCAAGATGTTGATTTCATTGCACTATCTTTTGTTCAAACCGCGCAAGATGTTTTAGATGCCCGCGCGATTATTGGGGATAAGGCCGGCATAATTGTCAAAATCGAAAAACCGTCTGCTGTCGAAGATCTAGATTCTATTTTAATTTCTGCTGATGCAGCGATGGTCGCGCGCGGTGATTTGGGGGTTGAGTTACCGCTGGAACAAGTCCCGATTGTGCAGCGCCAAATCATTCGTAAGTGCCGCGCTCTGGGTAAGCCAGTAATTGTTGCGACGCATATGCTAGAGAGTATGATTGATGCGCCAACGCCAACGCGCGCCGAAGCCTCCGATGTGGCAACGGCAATTTATCAAGGCGCAGACGCGGTGATGCTATCTGCTGAAACGGCCGTTGGCCGTCACCCAGCAACAGCGGTGGCGATTATGGACCGTATCATGCAAGCGGCCGAAAATGATCCAGAGTTTTGGGAGTATTTCCGCCGTATTCAGCTACCCCATAAAGCCACGCCCGAAGATGCGATTAGCCAATCTATCAGCGGTATTGCCCAAACATTGCAAGCCAAAGCCGTTCTGGGTTACACAAGCACAGGATCGACCGTACAGCGCATTTCGCGCGAGCGGCCACCTTGCCGTATTATTGGCTTAACGCCCAATCCGAAAACAGCGCGCCGCCTAACATTATCTTGGGGCGTACAATCTGTTGTAACGGGGGATCCGATCAGCTTTGACGCTATGCTTGATGATATTCAAACTGTATCGCGCGAAAAAGCAGGTCTTAAAACAGGCGATGTCGTCATGATTAGCGCAGGTATCCCATTTGGACGTCCGGGAACAACAGATACGCTAAAAATCGCAACGCTTGATTAGCGCCCGGCAGAGATATTGCCGCTCTTAAAATGCGTATTTTTAAAAGCGGCAATGCCTTTAGAAGTCAGCAGACAGCGCAAATCTGAAATTGCGACCCGGCAGCGGAACTTCATCTTTCAAAAATGATGTGGCTTGCCGTGCTTCTACGTCGAATAGGTTTAAGGCAGATACGCTAAAGCGGACTTTTTGGCCTCCAACTTCAGCTTTCCACGCTGCGAATAGATTTATCAGTGTAAAATCATCCGTGACCGTTTCGAAATTTGCGATGCGGTTTTGTTCTGCGTTAAAATCAATCTCGGCGCGGAAATGCAAATTTTCTGTATCGGCATCAAGCCCTGCCAAGATAGAGAGCGGCGGAATGCGCGGAAGATTACCCGAGTCGGTTGTCGCACGAACAAATTCAGCCAGAGCGTCAATTTTGACGTCAACAGGGCCAAATGTGCCCACATCTGCCCCGCCTTGAACTTCAAAACCACGGAAGCGGGCATCTTCACCTACAAATTGGAACACAGCCAGATCATCTTCGATTTCGCCTGTTTCAAGCTCGAAAATATAATCATCATAATCGGTATAAAACGCATTGAGCGTTAGAAAATGCCCGTCGCCGCGATAGCGCAGAGCGCCTTCTACGCCAAGTGCGGTTTCTTTATCCAGATTAACATCCCCTAGCTCAAATTGGCTTGTGGCAAGGTGAGGGCCGTTGGAAAACAGCTCTTCTGTCGTTGGCGCGCGTTCCGTCCGAAACACGGTTCCGCCAAAGCGTAATTCGTCTGAAATATGAATATCCCCCCCGAATGACGCGCTAAAGAGATTAAATATGCGGTCATCATCAGAGGTGCTATCTTCTTGGTCAGTATGCTCATAGCGCACAGCGCCTTCGATATGACCTTCTCCGATTTCAACTTCGTGGAAACTGTAAAGCCCATATTGTGTTGTCACAGTTGGCGGCACGAAAGCTTCTTCGCCAATGGCAGAGAAATCTCGGCGCCGAAATTGTCCGCCATGTGCAGCTTTCCACGCGCCGCGCTGAGTTTGAATGGCTTCAAGCCTGCCTTCAAAACCGTTATTTGCAAAGACAGTTCCAGGTTCGCCCGGGGCTTCAAATTCGATTTGGTCATAATCAGCAAATCCGCCAAAAAATTGCAAACGCTCGATAAACCCATTTAGTTCTAAAGCCGCGTTCACATCCACGCGCAACTGGTCAACATCAATCGTTACGGCTTCATCGGGATCGCCGGGGATGCCGTAAAACGAGTTATAATTATGCACAGCCGCCCCGAAGAAACCCCGCTCACCAATATAACTTAGCCCGCCAGTAAAAGAACTGGTATCAACAAAAGAATTGGTCAAAGGCTGTCCGTCTAGCTCTGGATTATTTGTATCTGGCAGACGGAAATTATCGGTTTCGCGGTAAGTTACATCTGCGTGAGCAACAATATTATCCGTCAAAGCTTGGTCGATAGAGGCTGCGGCTTCGCGGCCCAAATCTACACTGGAAGCCCCAATACGTACGGAGATTTCGCGGTCATCTTCTGGACGTTCATTCGGGATACGTCCGTCAATAACATTAACAATGCCGCCAGAGCCCGAGCTGCCATAACGCAGCAATGATGCCCCGCGCAGAACTTCGATACGCTCGGCTTGTGCAGGTTCAACAGCAACAGCATGATCAGGTGATGTTGATGAGGCGTCAATGGATCCAATACCATTGCTAAGGATACGTACGCGATCCCCGCCTTGTCCGCGAATGATGGGGCGCGATGCGCCTGCGCCAAAATTCGTGGATGATACACCGGGTTCAGATTTTAGTGTTTCGCCGATTGTACCGGCAAGCCGGTCTGCAAGATCATCCCCAGAGAGGACAGATAAGCCTGTGACGGCTTCGTCAACAGAGCGCCCTAGCGGAGAGCCTGTGACGATAATCTCGTCCTGTTCGCCGTGATTTTGCGCATAGGCTGTAGTCGGAATGAAGGTTGCCGGTAAGGCAGCGATAAGAGCCACCATAGGGAGGTGGGAAAAATTAGATTTAGACATGAAGAATACTCATTATTTTAACAAAATTGACGCAGGCCCATGCAAAATCATGACCGTGCGAGTAGATAGGGAGTTCGTGTAGTTTTGTTAAAATATAGCCGGCGGGCTTCGAGGCGGCGGCGCACGGCCTTGAGGTGTGATATAAACTGCCGAGATAAAGGCTTTATATGAGGGTGTGTTGGTGTAGGGGTTAAAACTCGAAACTAGCAGGGTATCAGGCACGATAACACTATCTTCTGAGCTGGTGAGCGTTATCTCACAGGCGACACCATTATGTTCATGACTATTATCATTATAGCGTGTGGCATGGGCGAGCGAAAAGCTTTGAGCAATGAAAATCATCCCCAAAATTACGCTCAATATAAAGCGGCGCCCCCAATTATGAGGTGTACGATATGTCATATGCATCGTCACGATGTAATATAGTAACCCTTATTTCTGGTGGGTCACTAACAAAGCTTTATTGAGAAGGCTAGCCTAAATATCACATAAATTTAGATATGATTATCTATTTCTTACGCGCCTGAGACAGGATCTGCCTTAACACTTTTCTCGACAACGGTTTTGACTGTGAGGCCTTGGACGATGATAGAGAATATCACAACGCCATACGTGGCCGTAAGAATGAGCGGTTTATAGTCATTATCAGGTAAAGAGAGCGCAAGCGCGACAGAAATGCCGCCGCGCACGCCGCCCCATGTCAGGACAGGAATCGCGCCTTTGGTGAAGCTCTTAAACGTTCCGATAATTTTCATCGGAGCAAATACCGCGCAGAGCCGTGCAAACAGAATTAGCGGGATAGCTAATAAAGTTATCAGCGCGAAATCTGGGGCAAGGCCGAGAACTAAAATTTCCAAACCAATCAGTAAGAACAAGACTGAATTTAAAATCTCGTCAATCATTTCCCAAAAGCCAAAGAGATAATTTTGGGTGTGTTTACTCATGGCAATAGCGGCGCCTTTATTGCCTATCATGAGCCCAGCAATGACAACAGCAATCGGGCCCGAGAGGTGGTGGCCGAGAATATTTACGCGCTGCGCGATGGCATATGTGCCTGCCACAAGGGCCAAGCTAATCAGAATTTCAATCGCATGTTCGTCAATCTTCTCCATCATTTTCACAGCGATTGCGCCTGCGGTGAAACCAAGTGCCGCCCCGCCAATCGCGTCAACGATAAATAGCTCTGCAACATCCCAAATACCAACGCCGCTATGCCCGCTGCCGCTCTGGGTTGCGGTTGCAAATGTATCAATCGGCCCCGCAAATAATATGCCGTCAAATATGGCATGACCGCTGGCTGCGCTGCCTGTGGCGATGGCGAGGATAATAGTGAACACCACAACCCCAACGCCGTCATTAAATAGGCTCTCACCTGCGATTTTGGCCTCTAGGCTTTTTGGCATTTTGACGGTTTTCAATATAGATAGCACAGCCACGGGGTCTGTTGGACTAATCAGTGCGCCAAAGACAAGCGCCCATATATAGGACAGGGCGACACCAAAGATTTTCGCCAAATAGAAAAACCCTGTACCCACAATAAAGGTCGAGAGAATAACGCCGCATGTCGCCATTAAGCCAATCGCCCATTTCGCATCTCGCATTTTATTGAAATCTACATGTAGCGCGCCGGCAAATAACAAAAAGCCCAGCATGCCTTTCATAAGAGTTTCGTTAAAATCAATCTGCTTAAGCGCGTTTTGAAGTGTGTCGGTCAGGCCAAGGCTTGGGAATACTGCTTGTAAGGCAAGCAAGGCAAATGAGGCAAAAAGCGCCATGAGCAATAAGCCTATTGTATGGGGAAGCTTTATATAAGCGCGGTTTACCCATGATAAAATGGCCGAAAGAACAAGCAGCATGGCTGCGATTTCAAACAAACTTAACATAAACCCTCCAGATTCGCGCTACGCTAACGCTCGCCTGCGTGACATAAAAGGAAAATCTTACGGCATGTCTTGAAAGCTAGGTGATTTTTTACATTGCGATTGCGCCCGTAAAGCGAAATAAGACTATGAGCCACATAGAGAGCGCGAAATTACGCCAACATGGCCGACATATATTTGGAGAGAGCTATGCTATTTAAAAAAATGAGTTTCATAACCGCCGCGATGATGGCCGTAATGCTTGCGCCGCCGAGCTATGCCGCTGAGATTGATGGCAAACTTCGGAGTGATATTGCCAAGGATTATGAGAAAAATCTTGATGCGCTCTATAAGCATTTCCACGCAAATCCAGAGCTGTCCTTTAAAGAATTTGAAACTGCCAAACGTTTAGCCAGTGAAATCCGTGCGCTGGGTTATGATGTCACTGAAGGTGTTGGCCAGACAGGGATTGTGGCCGTATTGAAAAATGGCGCTGGGCCAACCGTGATGATCCGCGCCGATATGGACGGGCTGCCTGTGCTTGAAGATACGGGCTTGCCTTATGCGTCCAAAGCCCGCCAAGTGAGTGTGGATGGCCAAGAAAAGCCTGTTATGCACGCTTGTGGTCATGATGTGCATATTACCTCTCTTATTGGCACAGCGCGGCAATTAATAGCCCGCAAAGATAAGTGGTCAGGCACATTAGTCCTTATCGGACAGCCCGCCGAGGAGCGTATTTCTGGCGCAAATGCAATGATCGAAGACGGTTTATTTACGCGTTTTCCGAAGCCTGATTATGCCCTTGCGCTACATGTCTCCTCGCAAACGCCAACTGGGAAAATTATTGTCAATGAAGGTTTGGCTTATTCCAGCTCTGACTCCGTTGATATTACGGTTCATGGTGTTGGCGCGCATGGCGCCTCGCCGCATTTGGGTCTTGACCCTGTTTTGGTGGCCTCGCAAATCGTTGTAAGCCTGCAAAGTATTGTCTCGCGCTCTATCGCACCCTTACAGCCTGGCGTGATTACCGTTGGCTCTATTCACGGGGGAACGAAGCATAATATTATTGGTGATAGTGTCGAGATGCAGCTAACTGTGCGATCGGATTCGCCAGAAGTCCGCCAAGCCTTGCTTGACGGTATTGACCGTGTGGCCAAAGGGGTGGCGCTTGCACATGGCACGCCCAAAGATTTGCTGCCTACGGTCATACGCCGCGAAGAAAACACGCCGCCGACAAAAAATAACGGCGCAACAGCCCGTATGTTAAAATCAGCATTCAAAACGCATTTAGGGGATAATGTTATTCTAGAGCAGCCGCGCACAGGTATGGGGGCCGAGGATTTTGCTTATTTTGTTGACCCGAAACACGGGGTTAAAGGGGTCTATTTTAATGTTGGCGGTACGCCGCAACGCGATTTGAAAAAAGCGGCGTCCCATCATTCGCCCTTTTTCAAAGTCTCCCCCGAGCCCTCCGTCAAGCTTGGTACTGAGGCAATGGTTGTCGCGGCCCTGACGTTGTTTGAAGATGGGGAGTAAAGCAAAGCCTTTAGACAGGCAGCACATTTAGCTGCCTGTTTCATGCTTATGCCCAACGGTAATTTTTTTAAATCCGTTAGGCTTGATCTAATTGAATATCTTCATATAGCCTCGCTATCGCAGCACTGCTGCGCCGTAAAATAGCGTCTTGATCTTCGAAGCCAATTTCAAAGAGCATTTCTATCATGGCATAGCCTATTTCAAGGGCCATACGGGTTCTGATTAAAAGCTCTTTACGTATATCTTGATCGGGCCCTGAATAGATTTGGTCGACTAAAAGAAGTGTGGTTCTTTCATGAGAGGCGAGGCGAATGGGCTGTAACTCTGGTATGGCGCGTAAAATTTTCAAAAGCACATGACCGCCTTTAAATTCGCGGGTTACATTGAGTGATTTGACTAAGTCATTATATACAGATTCTTCAGGATCATTTTCAGGTAATGTCATCCAACTCTGATTGCTTTTTAGGACTGCGTTTTGGGTTGACATTAAGCGCTCGCATAAAACTCTGAGCAAATCATGTTTATTTTTAAAATAGCGGTAAAAGGCGGGCGGGGTCATGCCAGCGGCTTGGACAACGGCGTTTGAATTCAGGGCTTCAAAGCCGCTTTCCACTAATATGTCTTGTGCGCAGCCTAAGAGTTTTTCCAAAGTTTTTTGGCCGCGAGATTGTTTTGGGGCAATCGTGGCTAATTTACTCGTTTTTGTAGAGGGCTGATTCATTGGGAGGGTCTAACGCGCGTAATGGCATATGGATAGATATAAAAACATTGTAGAGATATGCATGCCTTATCATACATATTTTAAGCCTGCATTTTAGAGTGCATGATGGCGACTATGAAACATACAAAACTGATAGCGCATAATATCAATGTATAGCTTGACGGGGGACGCCCAGCTTCATCTAAAAGCAGAGCGGCGATGAATGGCCCTAAAGCCAAGCCTAAGAGTTGTGCCAGCGGATTATAAGCGGCCAGACGCCGAGAGCTATCAATCGCGAGAAGCCAGCCGACTTGAAAGGGAGCTGCAAATAACCAGACAAACCCTAAAATCGCCAGAAAGCCATATGTGACATTTACGGATAAGGGCGTTGCTAAAATGCTAGCCGTGATACCTAAAATAATAAGAGCTATGAAAATTATAGTTTTTGCGTTGATGCGGTTTGGCATGGCTGCGCCTGCAAAGCCGCCAAGAATTTGAAAGCCAAGAATGACAGGAACAACCAAAGCTGTCGCGCTTTTCGGGATACCTTGGGCCATCATGACAATCTCGGCATAGCTAATTGTCGTTGATAAGACGGCCATGAAAAACCCAATACTCACAAGCGCGGCAAAGCCAGACAATGTTAAGCTATAGGGTTTTGTGTCTGCTGCCATATATTCACAGACCCCAGCAAATATTGGTAAAAGACATAGGCCCGCCCCAACCAATACAGCCAAAGCGATATACCCGCCTAGCTCGCCGAAAGATGACACAATAAAAAATGTTAAAATCATCGCAAATAGGAACTGGGCGATTGTCTGTCCTGTAATGAGGATGGCTGAGAAGAATTCGGGGCGTTTGGTGTTTAAAATGGCTTGCACGGCGACCCAAATAAATATCCCGCTCGTGCAGCCAGCAAATAAACGGATAGTCGGCACTTTTATACCTGATAAAAAGGGTGTCACAATATTCAAAACCATGACAATCAGCATAGCAATCAATAAGCGGGGTGTTTGGCGGGTGCCGCGCAGGATATAACCGCCAATAACGCTGCCAAAAGCTAGCCCCATCAACTCCGTAAACATACTCAGCCCAATGATAGGCGGGGAAATAGCGCCGCTTTCAACCATGAGCGTGAGCAGCAGCGGGGCTATCCCAACAGGCACAAGCGCAATCATCCCCCAGCAAAGCGCCACACGAAGCGTTGTCAGGCTCTGAGGCGGGGCGGCTGCAGATGTCTTAGGAGAAATATCTACCAAAATCAGGCCTTTTGGGGCGTAGTGATTGAACTTATCACCTTTTGGGCCAATTCAAGCGTTTGCGTAATATCGTCTTGCGTCATCGCGGCATTGATGAACATGTTGTGGAAATGGTGAAAATAAGCCCCGCCCTTAATCATGCCGTCAGCAAAGCCGGTGCCAACCATCATATCTCGGTTGCCAGCGTCATCATTGAACATAATGAGCGGCATTTGAACGGGGCCAGTTTGGCTAATGTTCAAACTATGTTTGGAGGCAATATCATTGAGCCCATCTCGTAATATCGTGCCTAATGTAACCGTATGTTCAATGTAATCACTTGTTTTGATGATCTCTAAAGTTTTAAGCGCTGCGGCCATGGCTGCGCCTGCAAACCAGAACGACCCTGTTGTGTAAATATCTGATGCGGCTTTTTTTGTACGCTCAGAGCCCATTAGGCAGGAAATAGGATGCCCATTTGCTATTGCCTTGCCCCAGCTTGATAGGTCAGGCTCAACGCCCAAGCTGTGCCAACTACAATCGCGCTCCATGCGAAACCCTGCGCGTACATCATCAATAATTAAAACCGCCTCTTTGTCGTCGCAGATTTGCCGTGCGGCTTTGGCATATTCAAGATTAGGCAATTCTTGGTCTATCAGAACATCATGTTTAAACGGGGAGGCAAAAATACCCGCTAAATCCTCTCCCGCATCCTCGGCCGCAGCGCGCAAGCTGCTGGCATCATTATATTGATAATAAATGAAATGTTTTCTGTCATCGGCGACAGTGCCGGCTGGCATGGGGGTACACCACGGGGCTGCTCCGTGATAGGCGCCTGTCGCCATCAGGATTTTCTTTTTATTGCGATGCGCGCGCGCTATCATTAATGCGATTGAGGTAGCGTCAGTGCCGTTTTTACAAAAAATAGACCAGTCGCAATGTGTCACAAGATCAGCATAGGCTTCTGCAAGATCAACCATTAAAGCTGTCGGGCCTGTTGCCACATCAATGCTCTGCATTTGCTGTGTGTAAGCGGCATCGATTTGAGCGTGACAATACCCAAAGAGGTTTGGGCCATAAGCTGACATAAAGTCGATATAGCGCTTATCGTCATGATCCCACAAATAAGCCCCTTCTGCGCGTTTGAAAAATTGCGGCGCGCTGGGCGGTAAAAAAGAGACACTTTGATGGCCATACATGCCGCCAGGTATGACTTTACTCGCCCGTTGTTTTAACGCTTGGTCAGCTGGTCCGCTCATGTCCAATACCCCTCTGCTTACTTGCCTTATGATAGCAATTACTATATTAATTTACAATGACAAAACAACAAGGATTCCAAGAATGTCCGACTTAATATGTATGGGGTTAACAACGCTCGACATTTCCGCCCGTCCGATTGATAAGCTGCCTGATATACAAGAGACAATTTTGATAGAAAACATTACGTTAGCGCCAGCAGGGACAGCTGGCGGAACGGCGCTCATCGCCGCCACATTAGGGCTTGATGTCGCGATTGCAGCCCAAATTGGTGATGATCTCAATGGCCGCATTTTAGCGTCTGAATTTGAGCGTGCAGCGATTGATACGGCCTATCTGACATTGAATGCTATGATGCCGACATCAACGACGATTTTAGCCATTCGCAGCAATGGCGAGCGCCCCGCTTTTCATCAAATGGGGGCGAGTATTATGACAGAATTTACCCCAGATTCTATTGCTGCGATGAAGACAGCGCGTGCGCTGCATTTTGCAGGTTTAGGGTTTCCCAATCTTTCTACGCCGCAGGCCATTGCTGCTTTGGCCGAGATTAAAGCGAGCGGTACATTCATCACATGTGATTTAATTTCCCCGCAACCCGGCATGAGCGATCTGTTGAAAGTTGTTTTACCGCATATTGATGTGTTTTTACCGAGTGAGGCCGAAATCTCTGTGCTTTTAGGCGGAGATGTTACGCCCGAAGATGCGCTTGTGGCATTTACGCAAATGGGCGCAAAATCCTGTATCGTGAAGCGGGGCGGGGCGGGGAGTATTGGTCTTATTGATGGTGAGTTTCATCATGTTGAAGCGGAAAAAATTTCAGTTGTTGACACAACGAGCTGCGGAGACTCTTATTGTGCAGCGATAATTACGGGACATCTAAAGGGGTTATCTATGCAAGAGTCTATGCAATTTGCAAGCCGCGTGGCAGGACAAGTTGCCTTAGCCACGGGAACGCTTGGCGCATTAACGGCTGATTACGGCGCCGCGCAACTTGCAAAGATGACAGGATGAATTTTCAAGAACTCATGTCTCGATATAAGCTCGTCAAGGTCATGAAGGCCATGGAGGCGGCTGGGCTAAATCATGGCACTGCGGGCAATGCGTCGGTAAGGTGCGCAGAGCATTTTCTTGTTACGCCCAGCGGTGTTCCGCCGCTTAAGCTAAAGCCCTCTATGATCGTCAAGCTTGATATAAAAGGCCATTCAAAAAGCCGCTACAAGCCGACAAGTGAGTGGAAAATGCACGTCGATTTATTGGCACAAAGACCTGATATGAATGCCGTGGTGCATTGTCATTCACGCTTTGCGACAACGTTAGCTTGCGCGGGCCTTGAGGTGCCGTCTTTGCATTATATGACGGCGGTTTCAGGGGGGCTTAATATTCCTCTAGCGCCATATGCGACCTACGGCACAGCTGAGCTTGCGCAGTCTATTGCAAAGACATTGCAACAGGGCCGCCGAGCGTGTTTAATGGCCAATCACGGGCAAATTGCGATGGGAACATCACTGGAAGAAGCCTTTATTATCAGCAGTGAAGTTGAGGTTCAGGCGTCATATTATTACGGCACATTAGTCATAGGAAAGACGGTTTGTCTTTCCGAACAGCAAATGCACGATGTTGTTGTAAAGTTTAAATCTTATGGTCAGAACGGTTCAAAACCGCCTTCATAACTTACAAAACTATTTGAACTGTATATTGTAATTTTGGGTTTAAAAAGATGTTGTGAGTCCCAAGATAAACGGCTTAGGACTCACATATTTTAGCCTAGAAATTTACGGATAATTCCACGCCATAGCTTCTAGGTGTCCCAAGTGTTGCCGAGGCGAAGCCAAAGTCACTATTGTTACTGACATTTGTAAAATAGGTTGTATCGCCGATATTATTACCAAAGACGGCTATGCCCCAATTCTGGCTTTCAGCGGTATAGCCGAGACGTAAATTGGCAAGGGTATAGGCCTCTTGTCCTGTGAAATCTAAATTTTCTGTCGAGAAGAAAACATCGTCACGATAGGCAAATGACCCTTGCAGATAGACACTGCCATAGTCTCCCAAATCATGATCATAACGTGCCAAGCCTGAGACAGAGGCGTCTGGAGTGTTGGGTATCGTGTTGCCCGTTAAGTCGACACCGTTGACAGACAGGCTGCCAATGCGAGAATCCATAAAGGCTCCCGTCAGGTTTAAAAGCAGGTTAGGATGCGGGTAGAATGTGGCATCAAATTCAGCCCCTAAGACTTCGGCACTTGTTGCATTATCAAGCACAAGTAGTGGCAGGCCGCCTGTATTGATTTGCGTGAAGACCTGAAGGTCACTAAAATCATTATAGAATAGAGCGCCGTTCAAACGTAATTTATTGTCCAAAAGATCTGTCTTAAAGCCGACTTCATAGGCTGTTAAAAACTCAGGATCAAAAGGCTCTAATTGCGTTATGGCTTCGACAGGATCAAGGCTTAAGAAGCCGCCATTAAATCCGCCGCTTTTGAAACCGCGCGCAATGCTCCCATATAAAAGCGTATCGTCATCGAGCTTATAATCAAGACCAAACCGCCAAGAAAACTCACCATCTGATGTCTCTAAATCCGTACCTTCATAAACAACCAAGGGATTACCGACAATATCAGCCAGACTTTCTTCTTCGATTGTGCCGCGCGCATCAAATGTACGGTCTTCATCGGTATAACGTCCGCCCAATGTGAGAGTGAGTTTATCCGTTACCGCGACGTCTGTTTGGCCAAAGATTGCAAATGTTTCAATCGTTTGAAAGTTATTAGCGCGTGCAAAGAAAACGGGCGTTGGGTCAGGACTGGTTACGCCGGGAATATTTACGCCTAAAGGCGCAAAAAGCGGCCGTAATGACCCGAAGAGATCAATCGACTGATCTTGCTCTAAATCTTCTGTTAAGTAGAAACCGCCAATCAACCACGAGGAGTCGCCATAGCTGCCCGTTGCGCGGAGTTCTTGAGAAAATGTTTCAGACTTCACATCATAATTAATGAACAAGATGTCCAAAGCATTTGCGTCAGTTTCTTCTGGCAGAAGGCGATCAAGCTCATCATAAGCAGAGATTGATGTGATTTGGATGTCTCCAATATCAAGCTTGGCTTCAATATAGCCGCCAATCGAATCTAAATCGATGTCATCATCTCGGTTATACTGGCCCGAGAACGGATCGGTTTGGCTAGGTGTTCCCAGCGGACCTGTGCCATCTGGCCCTAAGCCAATAAAGACAAATTTCGCGCCTTCGGAATTGACATTTGCGCCGTGGACATTACCGCGCAGTGAGAAGTTCTCCGTAACATCAACATCAATCGTGCCGCGCCAAGATAATGTATCGACGCTATTTTCATCTGTGATATTACTTGGATCAATTGTGTTTTCCAAGAAGCCATCAGAGTCGACTTTGTTAATCGCAAATCGCGCCCGAATATTATCGGTTATCGGGCCTGAAATTGCCGCCTCTACATCTGTTGTATCAAAGCGGCTATATGAACCTCTGGCTTGAAACTCAAATTCATCCGTTGGCTTGTTCGAAATGAACTTAACAGCTCCGCCTGTTGTGTTGCGCCCATATAAAGTGCCTTGCGGGCCTTTCAAAATCTCAAGTCTTTCCGTGTCAAAAAACTGGAAAGCCGTTAAAGCAGGCGAGCTTATATAAACTTCATCTGAATATATCCCAATCGGACCAGCATTATTGGTGTTAAAATCATTGAGTCCCGCACCTCGAAGAAAAATGATAAGCTGGCTGCCTTCCCCGCTTGATGTACTTAGCTCTAGCCCAGGTATGAATTGCCCTAATTGCTCACTTTCCGTGATGCCGAGCGCATTAAGATCGTCGCCTGAAAATGCCGAGATTGAAATCGGAACATCTTGTATGTTTTCTGAACGCTTTTGCGCCGTGACTACGATTTCATCCAGCAAATCTGGTCGGTCTTGGGCTTGAGAAATGGCTGGAGCCAAACAGGCCAGAACGGTTGCGCTAGTTAATAAATGTCTCTTCATGTGAGCTATCCCCTTAATATATAAATATATATAGCTATTACTATTAAATAGTATATACTATCTTTTAAGGAAAACCACAAGTCTTAGATTTTATTCAAAGATTTTCTGTGATGAAAAGCGTCAAGACGCTTGGCTCTGTAGCGCTTAAAGTTGCAGCCAATAAATAAATACCCTTTATTATTGAAATATCGGATATGGGTAATGATTATCGCTGGAAGTTAGATATTTAAGGATTTCTAGAAAAACAGGTATGTTATCACAACTTATTATTATCCAAACAGCTTTAGAAAACCGTTATGAGTCAGTTGCTTTACGGAGCCTAACTTGTGATAATACTTTCCAATACGCCAATTCTGACAGCGGAATTTCTTTAAAAATGCCCAATATTTAGTATTAAAAGCGCTGCTTTCCGAGTTGGTATTTTCTTAATTTTGGTGGTTTTGCTGATGTTTTGAATAATAATTGACACAATGACAATTAATGCTTGACTTATAAGTGTCTTTATGACACCCAAGATGCAAGACGGAGATTAATTATGCCTGTAAAAATATTTGATAAAAATGGAAATGCTCTAGAAGTGAACTTTGTTCAGTTCTCAGGCGGTGAGCGGCATGTGCAGTTGGGAGTGTTTGAAAATTGTACTCAATATTTTCTAAGAGCTGATCTTCGTACATCTAATGATGTGTTTGATTTACTATTAACTGCGGACGCTCTTAATCAAAAGTTTGAAAAATGTGAGCTTTTTATAGAGGTTCCTTATCTTCCTTATGCCCGCCAAGACCGCGTTTGTGCGTCAGGACAGGCATTTTCCCTAAAAGTTCTCGCAGACATTTTGAGACAGATGCAAAATGTCCAAAAAATGATTGTGTGGGATTGTCATAGCCTAGTTGGAGTTGACTTGACCGGCGCTGAGAATGTGCCCGCTCAAGATATTCTCAAAGCAAATGCTGAACTGAGTGCCAAGATTATGGACTTAAACAGTGTTGTCATTTGTCCTGATAAGGGCGCTGTCAACCGCACACAAGAGATTATCAATGCTTTTGAAAAAGACTTCCAGCCTGAGCCAATTGTTTATTGCGAAAAGGTCCGTGATCCTGCAACCGGCCAGATTACGCATACGGACGTAAAGGTAGATAGTCTTGAAGGCCGAACTGCGATTATCACAGATGATATTTGTGATGGTGGTTACACCTTCATCAAGGTGGCCGAGCAGTTAAAAGCCAAAGGTGCGGGCGAAGTTATTTTGTTCGTCACTCACGGTATATTCTCCAAGGGACTCGATGTCTTTGACGGGCTGATTGACCATGTCTTCACGACGGATAGCTTTGAGCATGCACCTGACACGCGCCTCACCGTCATTCCTTACCAATTCCCATTTTTCCAAGACCAAGCTTAGGAGGTCATCATGAAACTCAACCCACTTACAGCGATAGATTTTTATAAAGCCGATCACCGCCGCCAATATCCAGAGGGTACGGAATATGTTTATTCTAACTTTACGCCGCGCTCTGGAAAGTTAGCGCCTGTTCTTGAGACTTATGATGAGAAAGTCGTCTTCTTTGGCCTACAAGGTTTTATGAAGCACTTCCTTGTCGAAACTTGGAATGAGGCGTTTTTCAATCAGCCTAAGGCCGAGATTGTACAAGCCTATAAAGCTCGTATGGACGGTGCCTTAGGGGTAGACGCTGTCCCGACTGATCATATCGATGCGCTACATGATTTGGGATACTTACCTATTCGTATTAAAGCTCTACCCGAAGGTAGCCGTGTGAATATGCGTGTGCCGATGCTAACAGTGGTGAACACAAAGCCTGAGTTCTTCTGGCTTACAAATTACCTCGAAACTTGCCTTAGCGCAGGTCTGTGGAAGTCATGCGCGACTGCGACTATTGCTTATGAGTATAAAAAGCTCCTGCGCGATGCGGCGGTTAAAACGGGCGTCGACCTAGACGGCATTGCTATACAGGCCCATGACTTTAGCTTTCGCGGTATGAGTGGTATTCATGACGCCATACAACATGGTGCGGGACACTTAACCAGTTTTATTGGAACCGACACTGTTGCTGCGATTGATTATCTTGAAGACTATTACAATGCGGATGGTATTATCGGCGTCTCTGTTCCTGCTACGGAACATAGCGTGATGTGTATGGGTACCAAAGAAGACGAAGTTGAAACCTTTCGCCGCTTAATCGAGGACCTATACCCGAAAGGCATTGTCAGTATCGTCGCCGATACATGGGACTTTTGGCAGGTTATCACAGAGTTCACTGTTACTCTAAAGGATAAAATCCTAGCACGGAAAACAAATGAGCTTGGCCTTGCTAAGGTTGTGTTCCGGCCTGATAGCGGCGACCCCGTTAAAATTATCTGCGGGGACCCTGATGCGCCGAAAGATAGCCCAGCCTATAAAGGCGCTGTCCAGTGCCTTTGGGACGTCTTTGGCGGCACGGAAACGGGGGCAGGCTATAAAGTCCTGCATGAACGTGTTGGCCTTATCTATGGCGATTCTATCACGTTAGAGCGAGCCAAGCGTATTCTTGATGGCCTTGCGGCTAAGGGTTTTGCCTCTAGCAATGTCGTCCTTGGAATTGGAAGCTATACCTATCAATATATGACACGGGATAGCTTTGGCTTTGCCATGAAAGCGACTTGGGGGCAGGTGAACGGTGAGGGCCGTGATATTTTCAAGGATCCTATCACCGACAGTGGATTGAAAAAATCTGCAAAAGGTCTTCTGCGTGTTGAGAAAAAAGGCGATGATTTCGTTCTCTATGATCAACAAACACAAGAGCAAGAAAAACAAGGTGCCTTTGAAATCGTTTTCGAGGATGGGCGGCTGCTTGTCGACGAAACACTCGAAAATATTCGCGCGAGACTAGCTTAGAGTATGACGATGACAGAGTCAGAGTCAGAGTCAAAGTTCTTAAAGTCCTATAACCCAAAGGATTTTGACTCCCCGCTTTGCACAGTGGATATGGCAATAATTGCTGTTGAGGCGGGGGAGTTAAAAGTTCTTCTCGTGCAGCGGAGTGAACACCCCCATAAGGGCTGCTGGGCTTTGCCTGGGGGCTTTGCAGACCTTAAACGCGATAACTCCATAGAGGCGACCGCGCATAGAAAACTCGCGGAGAAAACGGGTATAAAGACCCCCTATTTGGAGCAAGTTGAGAGCATTGGTAATGCTATGCGTGATCCGCGCGGATGGTCTATCACCTTGCTATATTTTGCGCTGATTGATTTTGAAGCCCTTAGTATTAAGGAGGGAGCTGTGACGGGCTCAGAACAAACTCAATGGATGTCAATTCATGATGCCCTTAAATGCGAACTTGCCTTTGATCACGCATTATTACTTCGAAAGGCTATTAATCGCCTGCGGAATAAAACCCGCTATACGGCTTTGCCCATCAGCCTTATGCCTGAGACGTTCACACTGACGGAATTACAAACAATGTTTGAACTTATTCTAGGTACTTCCCTGCAAAAGAAATCGTTTAGGCGCCGCTTAGAGGCATCGGGCTTGCTTATAGGTTCAGGTGATATGCGCTCTACAGCACGGCGTCCTGCTGCCCTCTTTAAACGTTCAGACAGTTTTAAGAGCGACCATGTTTTTCCGGGACTTTTAGATGTAGAGATAGAAAGTTTATAGCACCATGATTTTGATGCAATGTGCAGAAAATATTTGGACCATTGAAGCTGCATTAAGCGCTACTCGTTGTGATGAACTAATCAATTTTAGTGAAGAAAAAGGGTATCAAGAAGCTACCGTTAGTCTGCCTGAAGGCGCGAAAATGATAAAAGGCCTGCGTAATAATTATCGCGTTGTTTACCAAGATAAAAATCTTGCACAGAGTCTTTACAATAGGCTTCATGCGATTTTTCCAGTCGTAGGTGATAATTCTTTACCAA
Source organism: uncultured Caulobacterales bacterium (assembly GCA_937929915.1). Taxonomy (GTDB): domain Bacteria; phylum Pseudomonadota; class Alphaproteobacteria; order Caulobacterales; family Maricaulaceae; genus Litorimonas. The sequence goes on from CALFUN010000008.1 coordinate 237,574, forward strand.
TGGGTTTGAATGAAACATTTCGGTTTTACCGTTATGATAAAGAACAACGCTTTAAACGGCATATAGATGGCCGAGTTAAAGTGAATGGGCATGAAAGTCGTCTAACCTTCATGGTTTATCTAAATGCCAATTTTGAAGGCGGAGAAACAAAATTTAATGATGTGCTTATCCATCCGAAAAAAGGCATGGCCCTCTTATTTATCCATGAACTAAAACACGAAAGCCTGCCAATTATCAGAGGGCAAAAATATGTCCTAAGATCGGATGTTTTTTATCCTAGATCAAAAAAAGACTTATCATATGACACGTAAAATTATCTATATCGATATGGACGGGGTGCTTTGTGATTTTGAGGGTGCTTTTGCTCGCGATCAAAAAGCTTTTCCCGAAATTCCATATCCGCAAAGCAGGCAGGGATTTTACATAGGTTTAAAACCACTCAAAGGAGCGGTCCAAGCCATGGCTGCTTTATTACGAGATGAAAATATAGACCCCTATATTTTAACCGCACCCTCTATATATAACCCCTTAAGCTATACTGAAAAGAGGGTTTGGGTGGAAGATCACTTAGGTTTTGAGTGGGTAAAAAGACTAATAATCTCTCCCGATAAATCTCTGCTAATCGGAAATGCTTTAATCGACGACCACACTGAAGGGCGCGGGCAAGAAAATTTTAAGGGTAAGCTCATTCATTTTGGAAGCCCAAAGTATCCTAATTGGACCAGTGTTATCGACGACGTTTTTCAATCAAAAAGTCAGGCAATCAATTTTGGAGGCTTAAATTAAAATGTCCCAAGCTGAATACTCAATAATCCTGAGTGAGAACACTTTTGAACGCATAGGAGCATATGCTTCGTATCTTCGTGGCGGCGAGAAAAGCGGTGCCAATCTCGCTAAAGGTTTAAAAGGTAAAGACTTAGAAGCATTAGACTCGCAGACCTTATTGGCTGCTCTGTTAAATAGTAAGAAACCGCAAATATTTGCCGAGAGTGCTGTTATGGGGGATGGTACAGATTGGACCTTAGACGAACTTGGCATCTTAGGTGATATCAGTATCGGTATGACCGTCACGATTTACGACAATGGGGCACATCAAAATCCCGCTGTTCACGAAACACCTTTCACGGGCCATTTAATTTATACCCCCGGAGCACTGCTCCGAAATGATCAAGGTTATACGCCCGCAGATTGGCAAGCCGTAACGATTGAAGGTGAATATAACGCAGATAAGTATTATGAATTATATGAACGCCGTTTGCTGCCAGCATTTGATTATATCAATACAAAAGCCATTCGAAGGGAAAGCCCAGCATTTATAACAATTCCAGGTATAGGTTGTGGTCAGTTTGCAGGACCTTTTAGGGGGCAAATGGGACATGTTCTTCAGGCTGCCCTAGTCCGTTTTCTGGACAATCATGGAGATAAATTCTCTGGAATTAAGGCGGTTTATTATGACCCCTATAATGAATGCATAGATGAGAACCGACTCTTAAATGGCATTAGGTTTATTGTAAGGCCATTACTTCCAAATAATGAAGGTAGAAGTCAGTTGTGTAGGCCCGCATTTCTTGCACAAGATGTTCAAGATAATTTTGATGATTGCGAACTTTATAGCTTTGTAGCTTGGGATCATGTCTCATGGCCTGGTAATGATTATTATGTTGGATCGCGAACAACAGATGACGGTGTTAAGGCTGCTGCCACAAATACAATGGAGGTCATGACGGGAATAGAGGGTCAGTACTGCGTTGACACGCATAAATATCTAGCGCCAGAACCATTTGGTAATTGGTACGCCGTTGTTAAACGAAATAACCTAGAGATTTCTATCAAAGACAATCTCTATATCGTTTGAACTTGTTATTTAATGTCATTCCAAATCAATTCAAACTTTGCCAAGTATTTTTTGAGACGATCAGCATCATTCTTTGATTTCCGAGCTACTCTAGAGACCGCATATAGTTTTCGGCCAGCGTCACTCAAATTATCTGACTGGCGACATATTGAAATTACGTTTGCCAAGCTTGGTCGGTCAAAAGGGTCGATGTTTGAAAGCTGGTCTTGGTCAAGAACAGTTAGCAATATTTCTTCTTGTGGATCACTCGCGCTCAATCGCCATCCTTTCTTGAGTCGTTCTATTTCCCGTTCAACACTTGAGAGCTGAATTCTAGAACCATCGGCAAACGTGCATAGCCTCGTAATTGAGGCGGCTAGGTCTCTGAAGTTAGCATTCCATTTGGCTTCTGATGACAAAGCATATTTTAGGTAGGCGTCACGTGCCTCTTTGTTGAAGGTCATTTTGCGATTGTTGCGTGAACTAAATTTGGTGAGCTCAAAGTTTAGATTTGGCTCAATGTCTTCGCGGCGGTCCTTGAGGCCGGGAAGCGTATAACTCCACATATTGATGCGTGCGAGAAGGTCTTCACGAAACTTCCCATCAGCTACGAGCTGCGTAAGGTCAGTTGTTGTACCAGCTATGAGTTGAAAGTTACTTTTGACTTCTTGGTCGCCGCCAACAGGGTAGAAGCTTTGATCTTCAAGGGCTCTTAATATCATGGCCTGCTCATCCAGACCTAAGGCTTCAATCTCATCAAGGAATATAAGCCCTTTATGTGCCATGCGGAGCAGTCCCGCTCTGTCTTTTATAGCGCCTGCGTAAGCCCCGCGTTTATGGCCAAATAATGTGGACATGGCCGTATCGCCCCGAAGGGTAGCACAGTTAATCTCAACGAACTTGCCTTCCATTTGGTGACGACGCTTTTTAAGTTCGAATATGCGTCGCGCTAAGTGAGATTTACCTGCCCCAGTAGGGCCGGAAATAAGAACTGGGTTCGTTGTTCGAATGGCGACCTGCTCGATTTCATCAATCATGGCATTGAAGGCCGCATTGCGTGTCGGAATACCGGATTTCAGGAAGGATGTATCATTCTCTCGCTCTGTTTCAAACCGATCTGCAAGGCGGTCATACTTAGAGAGGTCAAGGTCAATGACGGATACCTTGCCGGGCCCGCCTTGGTCTTTCCTACGCGGCGGAGAGAGCTGTAATATTTTTCCGGGTAGATATCTCGCTTCATTTAGCAGGAAGAGACATATCTGGGCGACATGTGTACCTGTGGTGATATGAAGAAGGTAATCCTCATTCTCCGTGTCAAAGCGGTATAGGTCTGTGAAATCAAATAGGGCTTCATAGACTTCTTCAAGATCCCATGGGTTGTGGATTTCCATTTCATTGATAACGACAACCGTTTCTGGCGAAACGATTTCAATATCATCGGCGACCTGTTGGGCGATTGTCATGTATTTGGGATCAACGAGTAGCTCGAAACGATGAATGATTAGATCGTCTTGTCTGCAAAGGGCAACAGTCGGTCGCCAACGTTCCCAACGGGCCGTTCCCTTGCCATTATCAAGGTTGATTCCAAGAAATCCTATCGCAACATTTTGTTTCATGATTATTCAATAATATAAATTATTATATAAATATATAAATTATTTCTATATATTCAAAAGTTTATCTTGCAAAAATTACCTCTAAACAATAAAATATATAATAAAAACAATTACATATCATTTTCCTTCAAAAACCATTTTTCACTAAGCGGTTAGGCATTCAGTTTCATCAGTGTTGAAAGACGGAAATGACGCGGACAAATAGGTGTTCGCCTTCAACAGCAAAAACAAGGGCTGCCCTGTTAATTGGAGCAGGGCAGCCTGAATGAAGAATGGAGATTAAAATGGCGAACAAATCTATGTTTGCATCAGTGCGAGGTAAGTTACTCCCAGCGGCGTCAGTTTTGAATGCTGCCGGCGGGAAAGCCTTTGACTTAAGCCCGCGTCAAAAACTGGCGCAGCTAGCGGTTACAGGCTGTCTTAACGGAACATTCTATGCGTCTGCGCAAGATCAGCTTTCAGAAGTCTTGGAATTGACAAAGACATTAGAGCCTGAATTCATTGCAAAAACAGCTATCTACGCTCGTAAGAGCGGCTTTATGAAAGATATGCCAGCCTTGTTGCTCGCATGTTTGACAGTGCCTAACGGTAAGGGCGAAATGCGCTCTGATCTCGTTGCGCCTGTTTTTCACGAAGTCATTGATAACGGAAAGATGCTCCGAAATTTCGTTCAAATCATGCGCTCAGGCGTTGTTGGACGTAAGTCTCTCGGAACAGCGCCTAAGCGTTTGGTTCAAAACTGGCTATTAAAGGCGAGTGATCGTGATTTGATTAAAGCTTGTGTCGGTAACGATCCGTCATTGGCCGATGTTATCAAGATGGTTCATCCAAAGCCTTTGACCGCTAGCCGCGAAGCTTTGTTTGCCTACTTAATTGGACGCGAGCACGACTTTTCGAAACTGCCGCAATCAATCAAGGACTTTGAAGCCTTTAAAGAGCGCGGCGGCAAGGTTGTTCCAGACGTTCCGTTTCAGATGCTTACAGCATTGAAGTTGAATACAGATCATTGGACTCAGATTTCTGAGCGTGGTGGATGGCATATGGTTCGTATGAACTTGAATACATTTGCCCGTCACGGTGTCTTCAAGAGCCGCAAAGCTGTTAAGGCGATTGCGAAACGTTTGAGCGATGTCGAGGCTATCCGCAGGTCTAAAGTATTCCCGTTTCAGATTATGGCGGCCTATATGGCGTCTCAAAAGTCTGATTTGCCGATTGAAATCAAGGAAGCCTTGAGAGAGGCGCTTGAGATTTCACTGGAGAATGTTCCGAGCTTCGGCGGTAATGTCGTTGTTTGTCCGGATGTTTCTGGCTCTATGAGCTGGTCAGTTTCTGGATATCGCAAAGGCGCAACATCAGCCGTTCGCTGTATTGATGTCGCTGGCTTGATGGCTTCGGTTGTCTTGCGCAATAGCGAAACAGCCAAAGTGCTGCCTTTCGAGGTTTGCGTTGCGGATGTTGCGCTCGATACGAAAGACGATGTCTTGTCCAATGCCGCAAAGCTCTCAGCTATTGGCGGCGGCGGAACAAATTGTGCTGCGCCTTTAGTTCATTTGAACCGGCGTCGGGCGAAGGTCGATTTGCTGATTATCGTATCAGACAATGAGAGCTGGGCCGGCGTGCAAGCAGGACGGTCCACAGCTCTAATGCGTGAATGGGAAAAGCTAAAATCGCGTAACCCACATGCACAAATGATCTGTATCGATATCGTGCCGAATACAACAACACAGGCTGTAAGTCGTACAGATATCTTAAATATTGGCGGATTTTCCGACCGTGTTTTTGATGTCATCGGACGGTTTGCAAATGGAAATACTGGTTCCGACCACTTTGTGGGCGAGATCGATAAAACAGAGATAAGGAGTATAAATTAAGGCTCAAGTCTTGAAGACATTAAGTGGCCGCGAATGCCGAGTGCTATAAGGACTACATTTGTGATATGTATGGTCCCTCTCGATTTATTGTCGCGACCACTTTCTTTCTTCATTCACATGACGAATGCCGTGAAGAATACATTGGTTGAAGGCACGAGTTCCGGCTCTTGCTAAGGCAGGTTCAAACCCTGCGGCTCTTCACAAAACTTGTTGTCATGGCTTATCAGATTTTATGACGAATGCCTTAGAGATTACATTGGTAGACGCAGCCATTTGAAAGAATGGTTTTGAGGAAACTCGAAGTGAAGGTTCAAACCCTTCCATCAGCAATGATGTGGCGGAATAAATATCTCTAGAACAGCTTGTCGTCATAGCTTGAATATGCGTTCGGCGAATGCTTATGGAACTACATTCTTAATGCTGATGTCGCGGGTTCGAGTCCCGCTCGGAGAAATCCGGTAGCTCAGTTGGTAGAGCACAGATGTTTCACAGATACCTTGTCGCCTACTGAATTTTATCGGTGAATGCCGGTGGAACTACATTGCACACCGGAGGTCGCGAGGTTCGAATCCTTGCCGATTTATCGTAGCTCAGGTGGATAAGAGCACCGGAAATTGTTTCATCATCAACTTGTCACCACTTTGTGTTTGAAGCCTTGAACTATGAACTAAAAAATGACGAATGCTTACGAAATTACAACGCTCCTAAGAACGAAGGTTCGATTCCTTCCGATGTTAAGCAATTAACAGAGTAGCCAAGTGGATAGGCATTAGACGTTTCGTGAAACTTTTGTCGTCATTATTATTGATCCCTCGTCTAATGGTAGGACGCCAGTTTTTGGGTCTGGAAATCTAGGTTCGAATCCTGGGGGATCAACCAGAATGCACTGGAAGCTCAACTGGATGAGCGGCGGCCTACGAAGCCGAAGGTTGCGGGTTCGAATCCTGCGCAGTGCGCCATGGCCGACTAGCCGAGCTGTTAGAGGTGCCTGACTTAGAATCAGGTTGTTCTAGGTTCGAATCCTAGGTCGGTTACCAAAAATATTGAATGCTAACTTAGTTCAACTGGATAGAACGCAGGATTGTGGCTCCTGAGATATTGGGTTCAAGTCCCTTAGTTAGTGCCAATCGTTCGCGTGGGTCCTCGCTGGTAGGGGAGCCGCACTGTTAATGCGGTCGTTTCAGGTTCGAACCCTGTCACGCGAGCCAAATTTATAACGGGGTGTAGCTCAGTCCGGTCAGAGTTCTCGGTTTGGAGTCGAGATGTCTCAGGTTCAAATCCTGATACCCCGACCAATTAACGCCGAAAGGCAAAACGTGTGAGCGAGTATGCAAGCGGCCAAAGCAGGCAGTCTGTAAAACTGCACCCTCACGGGTACGCTGGTTCAAATCCAGCCTCGCACACCAAAGCAAACGCGTTATAAGAACGCAAATGGAGACTAAAATGGAACATCAAACTGAATATGGTTACGATGTTATAACCCAAGAAGGTTCTGTGCCTGTCAAAATGTGGACACGCGGCGTTCCTGTCGAAGATGGTGCGCGCAAGCAGCTTTTACGGGCCGCGCAAATGCCTTTTATCTTTAAGCATGTGGCGGTGATGCCAGATGTCCATATCGGTATTGGCGCAACAGTAGGTTCTGTTATTCCGACGAAGAATGCGATTATCCCTGCCGCAGTTGGCGTTGATATTGGCTGCGGGATGATGGCGTGTCGTACGACACTTACAGCGAATGATTTGCCAGATAGCCTCGGACATTTGCGTTCAGCTATTGAGCGCGCTGTGCCGCATGGCCGCTCGTCTGGTCGCCGCCGTGATAAGGGCTCTTGGCATGACGCTCCAAAGACCTCTGAGGCAGCTTGGTCTGGTTTGGTCGATCGCTTTGACGTCATCACAGGTAAGCATAGGGTCATTGCTCAATCTAATAATCTCAAACATTTGGGGACGCTCGGAACAGGTAATCACTTTATCGAAGTCTGCCTCGACCAAGAAGATTGTGTCTGGTTCATGCTTCACTCTGGCTCTCGGGGTGTTGGCAATCGTATTGGCCGTTACTTCATTGAATTGGCCAAGAAAGACATGGAGCAATGGTTCATCAATATCCCCGATAAGGATTTGGCGTACTTCCCGGAAGGAACGGATCACTTTGATGATTATGTTGAGGCCGTGGGATGGGCGCAGGACTTCGCTTTCGCGAACCGCACTGTGATGATGCAAAATGTTATTGCGGCGGCGCGCGCTGTATTGCCTGTGCCGTTTGATGCAGAAGTGGAGGCCGTTAATTGCCACCATAACTACGTCACACGTGAGAACCATTTTGGTGAAAATATCTTTGTTACGCGGAAAGGCGCCGTGCGTGCTCGCAAGGGTGATATGGGTATTATCCCGGGGTCTATGGGAACGCGGTCTTATATCGTTCGCGGTCTTGGTAACGAAGAGTCATTCTGTTCTTGCTCTCATGGGGCGGGGCGTGTGATGTCTCGGACTGAGGCGAAGAAAAGCGTATCGATGGAAGAACATTTGGACGCGGTCAAAGATGTTGAATGCCGAAAAGATATCGGCGTTTTGGACGAAACGCCCGCGGCCTACAAGCCGATTGATGATGTTATGGACGCGCAAAAAGACCTCGTTGAGGTCGTGCATACATTACGTCAAGTCGTATGTGTTAAAGGCTAAGATTAACGGGCGGCGTTCTTCGCCGCCCTAACTTAAGAAAGGAACAGGTAATGCTGCTAAGCTATGAATATCAGATATTAGTTTGCCTGAACTGTTCCGAGGCTGTGTCGAAACCCGTCCAAGTTTTACATGAGCGTCAGTCCTCCATCAAATTTATAACGTCACTTGGATGGTCAATGTCAGACCATTTAAAGGCGCCTAAAGAGGGTGTGACTAGTTTTGGGTATGCAGATGGATGGCATCAAAACCATCCTAAAGCACTTTGGGCACCTTTATTGACTGGAGTTTGGATTAACCTGAAGGACATCAAAGAATCTGTTGAAACCATCGATCTGCGGCATGCTAAGTATGATTACGGATGCTGCGGATTAGATGGATGGATAACGGGACCCAATCGGCTTTGCAGTTGTGGGGAGTTTGTAGGTACAGAGTTTAGTGACTGCGAAACGATACATGCATTTATACCAGATAATGAGAAAACAAAATGGCAGAACGTGAAATCATAATTGACGGCAGCGAGGGGGAAGGCGGCGGACAAGTTTTGCGAACCTCTTTGTCCCTATCGGCCATTACAGGTAAGCCTGTTCGGATTGAGAATGTACGTGGTCGACGGAAAAAGCCAGGTTTGTTCCGTCAGCATTTGACCGCCTTTAAAGCAGCGGCTGAAATATGCGATGCTCGCATGGAAGGAGCCGAACTTGGTTCTTCTGAAATTGCGTTTTATCCAGGCAAGATCAAAGGCGGTGAGTATGATTTTGCGATTGGTTCTGCCGGCGCAACAAACCTTGTTGCGCAAACGCTTTTACCAATTCTAGCGTATGCCGATAAAGCTTCCACGGTTACTATCACTGGCGGCACCCATAATCTATGGGCTCCTACATTTGACTTTTTGGATCAGGCGTTCTTACCGCAATTTCGGAAGATGGGCGGCCGTGCTTCTGTGGAATTGAATGCCTATGGGTTCTACCCCGCGGGCGGCGGGTCAATCACAATGACAGTTAAACCAACCGAGATGCCAAAACGTCTGGAATTGATCGATGGTGGCGAACGTCTAAGCGAGCGGGCTGTCGCTATTGTGGCTAATTTAAAAAGGGATATAGCTAACCGAGAGCTTAAAGCTATACTGAATGCGTTTAATATGAAGCCTGAACAAGGCGAAATTATTCATGTTGAAGGCCCTGGGCCTGGCAATGCTGTCTCGTTATTTTTGGAATATGAAAATGTTACGGAAGTTTTTGTTGGACTTGGACAACATGGCGTGCGTGCTGAAACCGTTGGAAAAGACATAGTCAATCATGCCCAAAAATACTTATCAGCCAGAAGTGCCACGGGTGATATTAAAACGGCGGTTGGAGAGCATCTCGCAGACCAGCTTTTATTGCCAATATCATTGTTGGGTGGGGGTGTCTTTACGACAACTGATATCACGCAACATACGCATACTAACATAGATATTATTCGTCGTTTCTTAGATGTTGAGATAAGGCTAACTCAGAATGGCCGTAAATGTTGGACGGTTGAAGCTATAAATTAGCAACTTCCGAAGATAATATTATATGTAGAAGTTCAGACTTGATCTGACAGTCGGGATTTTTCGTAAGGCACGAAGGGTTCCGATTATACCTCTTGAACGGGGTGTGGTTTTGCTGGTTTGATGGTGGTGGCAGCCATAACGTCAAACAAAAGGAAACCACGATGTTGCAAAGTGAGCGGCGCGCCATTGATTCAAGCGCCAGTATACGACAAAATTATCAAACACAAAGTCGGGCTTCTGAACTTGGCGGAAGAGCTTGGGAATGTCTCCAAAGCTTGTCAGGTGATGGAATTATCCCGGGATACATTCTATCGTTACAAGCAGGCGGTTGATGATGGGGGCGTGGAGGCTCTATTTTAGCGCACATGCAGGAGGCCTAATCTGGTTAACCGAGTTGATCCCGCCACTGAGGAAGCTGTTCTCCGGTCGGCCACAGATTATCCCGCTTACGGTCAAGTTCGCACGTCTAATGAGCTCCGCAAGCGGGGGGTGTTTAGACTTACTTCACTAAAGTGGAGAGTGTTTGGGTTTAGTTTTTTATCATCTCATATTTTATCGGAATTGTATACTCGAAGGCTGAGTGCCGCCTGACGGGATTGTACCCCAAGGGCAGTCCCCAGAAGCCGTCGATATATTGACCGATTTCGGATAGAGCCTGAGCTCTTGAATGGAATGTCATGCGCCACACAAGCTTAGACTTTAGGGTCTTGAAAAACGTCTCGACGATGGCGTTCGCAGCCCTCGAACCGATGGCGGACAGGCTTACTCTCCGCTGCGAAGAAGGCATTCGGCAAAATTGATATTTAATCAATCTTTTTTTATCTATTTTTAATAGGTCGTGCTCCTGCCGCAAAATCTCATTCTCCCGCCTCAGACGGGCCAGTTCCTTGTGCAGGTCATCGTGAGGAGGGGCCGGATCTTGATCAAAGTCGACGGATTGCCACTTGGAAAGATTCGACATGCCGACCCCTAAATTTTCTGCAATATTGCGAACTGTTCGCCCGCTCTCTTAGCTCAAACGAACGGCTTCACGTCGAAACTCTTTGATAAACTTCTGTCTGGATACTGTCATAAGTATCTCCTAAATTACAGGAAACACTCTCCACTTTATCGAAGAAAGTCCATTAGCCAAACTCGTCGATATCTTCATGAATTGCGACCAGCGTTTCTCTGCAACAATCCAGTCCTTCGTGAACAGCGACCATAAAATCTCTGAGCAGTAGCTTTCTATCTAACTAGGCTTTGCCGCTAACATCCTGTGTGGATGGCTCCCACTTTGCAAGGATTAATTCGAGTGGTTTGGACCTAAGTTAGATACGGTCCTGTTTCGGGCCTGTTAGCGCGGTCACTAATCGCTGACCCTGATGGTTTCCGCGAACAAGGTTCTATTTCGCTTATCGGACTTTTTATGTCCGGGATATTTGACAGTTTAGCCTCGCTTGCGGCTAACCGGTTCGCCATCACTCCCATCGTGCTTATAAACTGTTTGCACTTACTCCTTAGCTAATTTCGCTTTATGTTCCTACTCAGCCGCTCTAGGGGCGTAAAGTTCATTCTTTGTTAGCACAGCCCAGATGATACGCGCTGTCTTATCAGCCATCGCTACTGTCGCAAGCCGTGTCGGTTTTCGCTCAACTATGGATAGTATCCACGGATCAACGCTCTAAGGGTAACTGCGGGCCATTCTGACCCGCGATGACATAGCCACGACAATAAGCTGCCTCAAGTATCGGTCGCCCATTCGTGATATTTTACTCAGCCGTTTTTATCGCCGGAAGATTTATTGAGCGGCGTTAGCCCTATCCATGCCGCTAAGTCTCGCCTGCTCTTAAACTGATGTGCGCTACCAACGGTGGCGACAATGGCCGACGCATTGATAGGCCCGACACTAGGGATAGTTTGCAAGAGCTTGATACGGTGATCTGTGTTCGCCGAGTCTGCAATGGCCTTGCCCATTTCAGCGATACGTAAGTTTAAGGACAAGAGCTGTTGACACAGTGACCGTATAACCTCGAGTGCAACGTCAGGCAGGTTTTGGTGAATGTCTTTCTGAACATCCTCGGCAAAGCGGTGGATATACTCAAGGCCTTACGGGATAATAACACCGAAATCGCCAAAAAGACCGCGTGTTGTATTAGACAATTGTGTACGCTGTCCAACTATCACTTTACGTGCACGGGTTGACAAAATAAGGTTTGTCGCTCCGCGGACTTAACTTCGAAAAAACGCATGGTCGGACGCGTGACAGCTTCACAGATAGCTTCCGCATCAGCTGCATCAGACTTTCCGCGTTTCACATAAGGCTTTACATAACCCGGCGGCATCAATTTCACTACATGCCCCAGTGCCGTGAGTTCGCGGCCCCAATAATGAGCGCTACTGCAAGACTCTATACCGATGAGACAGGGCTGCAGCTTCGCGAGAACGGCAAGACCCGTACGCGCTGCAAGGGCTTGTTAAAGGCAACGCTACCGCCGTCCATCACGCTATGGACTTGAAAAATGTTCTTGGCTAAATCTAATCCTATTGTGGTAATACGCATTTGGGTGGCTCCTATAGTTACCCAGTTTCTTGATGGTTCTGCATTATAGCGGTTTTAAACGCCGGGTACAGAAGCCATCCACACCATCCGCTACTGGGGGCAATAGCCCTATTAATTATATTTCATGCATATTGAAATAATTTACTTGTAATCACAGATATTATCACAACAAATCTCCCGTTATCCTATTGACATTACAGGAAACAAAAGTCTTGCTTGTTATAATAGAAAGTTGAGATGGTATAAATTATCACAATATTTGGATGAAGAAATGGCTCCGCAAGCAGGACTCGAACCTGCGACAAGCTGATTAACAGTCAGCTGCTCTACCAACTGAGCTATTGCGGAATACCAATCATATGAAGGCTTGGTTGTCCTTCTCGGTAGGGGCATCTTATAACAGGTAATCTGG
>CALFUN010000009.1 GCA_937929915.1 uncultured Caulobacterales bacterium
ATATTATGACCGCGAGAGCGGCTTGTTCTACAACCACTTCAGAGATTACGACCCCAAGCTGGGCCGCTATATCCAATCTGACCCGATAGGCCTGTTCGGCGGGATTAACCGCTATGCTTATGTTGGCGGGAACCCGGTGAACTTAATAGACCCAAAGCCGCCTGACCTTTAACACCCTCTTAATCATAAAATTTCACCGTAATTTAGGATATTTAAGGCATACTGCCCGCTTAGAGGTGGGTATATATGATCAGATCACGATTACATATGAACTGTAATGGGTTGAAAGATCGCGCAAATTCCGTTGCGCGTTCAGTCCTTTGCCATGCCCGTAATTACAGGCACCAAACAGATGGTAATTTTTCAATTATCGGAGCCTTTTGTATCATTCCTATTCTGGGTTTGATGTCTTTGGCAATCGAGGTTGGAAATTTCCATTCCGTCCGTATGCAACACCAATCAATTTCTGATAGCGCCGCTCTTGGCGCTGCGCTGCATTACTCATTAGATGACAATGAAGTCAATATGGAAATGCTCGCAAAAGAAATTGCTCTGGCCGCAGGCGTTGATACAGATAATGTCACGGCCATTCTGACGCCCTCCCCCAAAGGTGATGGCCGCCAAGTCATCAAGGTAAGTATTGATAAAGATATTCCCTTAGCTTTAGCTCAAGCCGTTAGCTCTACAACGTCATTGCGTATGCATGTCGAATCCTATGCAGGTTTAGCCTCAGATCCCGGAAAAAATTGTGTCATGGCTTTAAATGGCAATGCTGTTTTTAGTAGTTCTGCCACATTAAATGCAACGGGTTGCGGTGTTGGCAGCACCCAAAATTTAACAGCGTCAACCACCTCATCAATTAATGTCGATTCTGTCAACCTTGGCGGTACATTAAGTATAAATTCATTGGCAACGGTTACAACAACACCGAAAGACAACAATGTTCATGAAAATCTGAGCAATCCTGTCACAGATCCTTATGCAGGTGTATCCGAAATATCTACTGCATTTAGTAAAATCGGCCGGGCCGAGTCGCCATCCATTCCGAGTGTCCCTACTGGGGTAAATTTTAATATTCCCAACAGCGGAAATGAGTTTTTCTTCCAAGGGAATAGAATTTATAGAAGTGGAAGCACATGGTATGCAGAAGAAGGCACTTATAATATAAGAACCTTAAATGTCACGAGCCTTAAAAGACTGGTGTTTAACGGAAACTCAACCATAACCTTAAGCAGCAATACGCGTGTCACCAGAGGAGCCTTTTTGGACTTTGGAGATGCAGATATTGCGTCTACAGGCAATATTATTGCCGCCTCAACAGGGCAGCTCAATATCGGCAATGGGCGGCTTTATGCCAATAGTCTAGCCTCGCAATCTGATGCCGATATTACAATCGGAGACGGGGATATTGACATTGCCACCAATATCGTTGTCGAGTCCGCAACCAGTCTAATCATTGGGAGCGGCGAGAAGAAAATAGGCGATAATATTGATGTCGGTTCTGCGGCTGCCTTCACAACAGGCAATGGTGAATTACATGTTGGCGGTAGAATTCGCGTCGGTTCAGATGCTGAGTTAAATCTTGGAATATTGGGCGAAGCCTTTATTGATGGCAATTTAGAAACGTCATCAAGTGCAGTGTTAAATTTCAGTCCAGGGCGTTATTTTATTGGAGGTAATTTTGGCTCCAGTTCTGCCGCCACATTGACGGGAACTGATGTGAGTTTCTTTATAGGTGGTGACATTGAATTAAATTCAGCCTCGGGAACAAATTTGTCAGCGCCTTCAAATGATAGCGATCCAACTCTGGATACTGTGCTATTTGCAACTCGGACATCTGGCCGCGTTTTACTGGAATCATCTGCAAGAGTCACCATTATTGGCTCGATATATGCTCCAAATGCATCGTTTGAGGTCGATAGCGGCGCTGAAATTACGAGCGCTGGGGAATGTACCCTTATTGTCGCAAGGCAAGTGCGGTTTAGCAATACGGCGCAGTTAGATACACAATGCGAATCTTTGTCTGAAGATTTTAACGCCAATGGCACAGGCACAGGTATAGGGTTAATCGGATGACCTTAGTCCCGACATTTATACGCACGGCTTTACGGCGTTTCAGACACGCAAAAGACGGTGTGGCCGCTATTGAGTTTGCCATTCTGTCATCAGCTTTCCTAGTGGTTATGCTAACAGGTCTACAGTTTCACGCTTATAATAATTCACGAGTTCAGTTAAATAAGGCTGTCAATACTGGCATGATAACGGCATTTAATACTCGGGACACCATAGATAGTGAGCATATAAAAACGATCATTAAATCCCAATATGGCCGTGATTTACAGGATTTAAGCGTAACTTGTACAGCACCAGCCAATCAAGGTGAGAGCTCGGATGGGAATTCATCATCAAGTGGCGAGCAAACGGGCCAAGCCTGCACAAATATGAACAGATCATGCGCCTGTGTGACGGGTTATAATAACGCCACGCCCATTTTTACCTCCTCGCCCTGTGACCAACTCTGCTCATCAGGCACTCTAGCGGGTTACTATCTGACCATTGACGGTAAAGCTCCTGTTCCAACTGTCTTTAATAATACATTCATGCTGCCTAGTGACGTTTCAGCTAACGTAACCATCAGGTTAGATTAAATTTCATGACGTATTTACGATTATGTTTCAAGAAATTCTGCGGTCATGACCGCGGAGCAACCGCTATAGAAATGGCCATTTTGCTGCCTATATTTCTTGCGATTATCTTTGGCGTCATGGAGTTTTCGCGCCTGCAATGGACACAGCAGTCCTTAGAAGAGCTCTCTTACAAAGCTGCCCGCTGCGCATCAATGGATAATGATCTATGCGCAACTGATGTTTTGGTGAAAGATTTCATCGCCGCAGAGGGCGCACAGCTTGGATATAATTCAGACATAGCAACAGTTACGGTGGAGCTAGATGTGCAATGTGCTGGTCTAAACGCTCATAAAGTCACGATAGATCAATTATCAAGCTCCCCAGTTGCAAATCTGCTCCCAATGCTACCTGAAAGAATAATTGCAGATGCCTGTTTTCCAATCCAAACGCCTAGCTAATCTGACCCATGATATTTTGCCAGTCTAAAGTTAAGGGTGATGACAAACGCCAGTAACTCAGTGCAACTAGCAAAGTTCAAAAGTAGAGGATAAAATAAGGTCAACACCTTGTTTTTTCAAAACTATATCTAAAAAAACAAAGGCTTAAACAAGGCAACTGGCGGAGACGAAGGGATTCGAACCCTCGATGAGCTTTTGGCCCATACTCCCTTAGCAGGGGAGCGCCTTCGACCACTCGGCCACGTCTCCGTTGGCGGGACTAGCGAATAGAGCGAAGCGGGGCAAGACTTATCGACATGAAATGCCGGTTTTTTTTCAATATTCTACAGCGCATAGACCTAAATGTGAAAAAACATCGGCATTTCATGCATGAACAACCCAATAAGCTGTATAAATCCCTAGTGATTTTGCCTCATATCTTTACGAGATGTTTGGGGTTTCATTGTATTCATACTTTAGAAATGTGGATTAGGCTGTATCATGGCAACAAAAAAACAATCTGTGCCCTTATCGGATGAAAAAGGCGCGCAGGCCCATACATCACAGGCGCTCACACCGCCCAAAACGCGTCAAATTGATGAGAAACGCGGGACGGCCTCTAAGGCCGAAAGTATGATTTCGCCTGTTTTGGCGCAATCTCAACCCAAAACTCGCGCCCATAAAGACCGCCGCCGTCGCCGTAAAACAACGGCTGAAATCACTGTACCCGAACGGCAAGCCAATATGAATGCCTTGCGGTTCACATTAAAAACAATCGATGTTATTCTTGTATGCGTCATTATCGCCTTTGGGATTTGGAATAGCTATATCGGCATCAACAATAAAGCGATCGTCGCGCCCATTGCTGCGGCTATATTAGGCGCAGCCATATTTATCACCTCGCTTTTCGCCAGCCAAGCTTACCGCTTCGCGCCCGCGGAAACTTTGACGCAGCATTTAAAAACTGTCCTTATCGCTGGCCTTGCCGCGCTCGGGGTTTGGTTGACATTTGCATTGATTGTGCGGCCAGAAACATTTTTACCAGACATGCTAGCTTTGGCGGGTTTGGGCGGGATATTTGCGCTGGTTGGCTTGCATTTAATCTATCATCAATTCATCAAAAGACTACATTTACGCGGCGCATTAGCCCCGACAATCGTCATGCTTGGTGCGACAGAATCGGCGCGACGCCTGATTGAAGAAAATGCAAAAACAAAAGAATTGAATATTTTGGCGATATTCGATGATCGCCTCTCTCGCGCTCCCTTAAATATTCACGGCGTCCCGATTGTCGGTAAGCTTGATGATCTTATGGCTTGGAATGCTCTGCCCTATATCAACCGTATAGTGGTGACCCTGCCCGCAGCGGCTAATGAGCGGAAAAAAGACTTTGTCAACCGCGTGCGCCTGTTACCTAACCGTATTGCCTTTGTGGTGGATGAGTTTGAAACCCTTAATCACGTCAAACAGCGCCTATCGGAAATTGCTGAAGTCAGTATGACGGACATCACAGGCAATCAAAAATCAGGCCGCCATGCGGTTATAAAACGCCTAACGGATATTATTATAAGCTCGGTGGCGCTTATCATTGGCGCGCCCATTTTAGCCCTTATCGCTTTGCTCATTCGGATGGATAGTCCCGGCCCTATTTTATTCAAACAGCCAAGACATGGGTTTAACAACCGCGTTTTTCATGTGTTTAAGTTTCGGTCTATGCGTAATGACAAAGCCGACCTACAAGCCGCGCAGCAAACTCTGGCGGGCGATGCTCGGATTACCAAGATTGGACGATTTATACGCAAAACCAGTATTGATGAGCTGCCACAGCTCCTTAATGTACTCAGAGGCGAAATGTCACTGGTGGGCCCGCGCCCGCACGCCACAGGTATGCGTACGGGAGATACGGAAAGCTATAAGCTCGTCGAAGAATATGCGCATCGTCACCGCGTAAAACCCGGCATGACAGGCTGGGCGCAAATTAATGGCTCACGCGGCCCGCTTCATAATGCCGAAGATGTCGCCGAACGCGTGCGTCTTGATATTCAATATATTGAACGCTCGAACTGGATATTTGATCTTTATATCATGCTAAAAACCTTACCCGTTTTACTCGGGGATAGCGAAAATATCCGCTAATGTTTAGGCGAAGAGCTATAGTGATAATAACATTGATATGGAGCGGATTATGTTAAGCCGTTCCATCATGGCATATTTGCCTGTCAATATTGCCAATCTTATCGCAAGCTTTGGCACAATTGTCATCCTCACACGCCTGTTAGAGCCTGCGCAATGGGGTACATATTCACTCGCAATGATTACAATGCACGCCGTTCATATGGGGGTTTTTACATGGATTGAGGCGGCTATGGCGCGTTTTCAAGCCCGTGCAGAACGTAATAATGATGTCAATTCACACATAAAAACGCTCTACCGCCTTGCCGCGATTACATCAATAACTGGCTTTTTGATATTCATGCCAATCGTTTATCTATTACCTTTTAGCGCAGAGTTACGGGCGGTTTTGGCCATCGCACTTGGATCAACTTGCTTCTCAATCTTCATAAATCTTGGCATGGAAGCCCATAAAGCGGCTCACCGTATCAAACGCTATAGTGTTGTATATTCAGGTCATACTTTACTGAGTTTTGCTATTGGCATTTTATTTGTCATGTATAGCCCGTTTAAAGCGTCTGGCCCTTTTATTGGTATTATTGCCAGTCTTGCCACGCTTGGAATAATTGATTTGCTTTTCATGCTACGTCAAAGCCGCGGCGGTGTTTTTCAAACTGAGAAAGTGAAAACCTATTTTAATTACGGCCTCCCAATCGGTATATCTCTTGTGCTAACCTATGCCCTTAATACCGCTGATAGCTATATGATCGCCTCTATCATCGATATTCCGACACAAGGAAAATATATAGCTGGCTATAATCTGGCCAACCGAAGTCTTGATATTATTTTCATTTGGGTCGCTATGGCTGTGACGCCTATGGCAATTACTGCTTTGGAAAAAGAAAGCGCGCGGGTCTCGCAAAACATTATGAAGGATTTTGGCACAACTTTGCTATGGCTCACTATGCCAGCGGCTACAGGCATTGCACTTGTTTCTAAAGATGCAGGGTTTATCCTTGGCGAAGATATTCGCGAACAAGCCCTAACAGTTATGCCCCTTATCGCCTTTGCAGGCTTGATTAATGGATTTATGAATTTCTACGTCCAGCGCGCTTTTATGCTATCTGGAAAGACTGGTGATTTTGTCTGGGCCATGGTGCCACCCGTCATTTTAAACATTGGCCTGAATTTTATTTTAATCCCAAAATTCGGTATGATGGGCGCCGTTTGGGCAACCGTCATTTGCTACGCCTGTGCCTGCACATTTGCTATTATTTTAGCGCGCAAGCATTATCCCCTGCCTCTTCCGTTCAAAGCTTACCTAGAGATTGCAGCGGCTTGCTTATTTATGGCGATATGTGTGCATTTGGCTCCGATACCCGATCACTGGTTTGATTTTGTTCGGTTAATCATCAAAGCCATAATAGGCGGCACGGCTTATCTGGGCATATGCTGGATCATGAATATTGCAAATTGCCGCGGTGTTTTGAAAAATATCCTAGACACATTTCACCGTTCAGAAGACAACACACCAAATCCAGACGGTTTGGCCAAAGACATTGGCAAGACGCAAATATGAGTTACGCGGCAGACCATATCACTAATGCCGCTTGGCAGCATGCTAAACCTGCCTTATCCGTGCTTGTACCTTATTTCAAAGACGACCCCAGTGGTCTTATCAAAGCTTTGGACAAGCCAACAAAATCTTCATCTATCATTGAAATCATTATCTATGATGACGGCACAAATGATGCCGCCCTCACCTCTATATTGCAAAATATTATCCCGAATATGACAGTGCCCATACGCGCCATTATTGCAAAGGAAAATACAGGACGCTCAAACGCCCGTAACCGTCTTCAAGACGCTGCGCGTGCCGATTGGATCTTATTTCTCGACGCAGATATGCGCCCCGTCAGTGATGATTTCTTGATAAATTATTTAGAGCTTATAAAAACAAATGTCGCCGATGTTATCTTTGGCGGCTTTACCGTTGCCCAAAAAGCGGATGATAAAGACCGTGATTTACACAGAGCTTTATCTCAAATATCAGATTGCTTATCATTAACTGAGCGCCAAGCTAAGGGGCCGCAATATGTGGCATCTTCGAATTTATGTATGCGCAAATCCGTATTAGAGGCCGAGAGCTTTGACTCTGAATTTTCAGGTTGGGGCTGGGAAGATAGTGAATGGGCCGCACGCATTGCGCAAAAATTTACTTTACTTCATGCCCATAACCCCGCTTTGCACCTAGGCCTAGAAACAACAGATACTTTATTGCACCGTTTTTCAACAAGCGGGCCAAATTATCACCGCTTTACGCGTAAACATCCAGATTTAGCCAAGACATTAAGCTTATTTAAAATTTCGACAAAACTCGGTAAAATCCCTGCACAAGCCATAATGCGCCCATTTTTAAAAGCCATTATCAAAACCCACATATCCCCGATGAAATTACGGCTAACGGCGCTTAAATTATGGCGCGCCTCGCATTATGCTGACAGTTTGAAGGGCGCATCTAACATAGACCCGCGATCATGAGCATTGTCTATCATCCTCGTAACACTCTAGGTGCCAAGCTGCATCGCCGCGCGGCAAGACACATAGGCAAGCGTTATCTAAGCCCAAAACTTGAGCGGCCAATAATTAGTTTTTCCTTTGATGACTGCCCGCGCTCCGCGCTCACAAACGCGGCCCCCTTGCTCGAAGATAATGGCTGGCGCGCTACATTTTATATCGCAATGGGCCTATGCGGAACATCCAACCATCTTGGCCAGCATATGAGCCTAGAAGATGTCAAAGCCGCCTATAAGAATGGCCATGAAATTGCAGATCACACATTTAGCCATCTCGACGGACAACAAGTTTCGCTGCGAGACTTTCTGGCGGATATAGAGAAAAACCAAGCAGCGTTAAACGCAGTTAATATCCCGCCTAGCCGTAATTTCGCTTACCCCTATGGCTGCGTATCGCCAAAACTGAAAAAGAATATTGCGCAAAAGTTTCAGCTTGCGCGCGGCGTACATAACCCTGTGATTGGCCGCGCCAATGCCCCGCTTGATACCGCGCTCTTACCATCAATGCGTATGTATCACGGCAAGGCTATTGACGATATTATAGGCGCTATCAAACACCTTAAAACCCAACCGCAATGGCTCACCTTATTCACTCATGACGTTCGCGATACGCCGAGCGATTATGGCTGCACCGTCCAAGATATACACCGCATTATCGCTGTGATTAAAGATAGCGGCGCAGATGTCATGCCTATGAGCGCCGCGCTCGACCATATAAAATCTATGGGAGAGGCGGATGTATAAAGACACGCTTATCTCTATTATCATTCCGACCTATAAACGGCCCGATGGCATAGCTTTAGCCCTATCTAGCGTCGAGTCTGAGCGCCTTGCAGGGTTTGAGGTCGAAATTATTATCGCCGATAATGACCCTGCTGCAAGCGCAAAAGATTTCATTGAAACCTATAGCAAGGCATCTACCGCCAATATTCACTATGTCCATGTCCCTCAGCCCGGTGTTAGCAATGCGCGCAACGGGGCGCTAGCGATCGCCAAAGGCCGCTATATAGCCTTTTTAGATGACGATATGGAAGCGATAAGCCCGTG
The DNA here is from genome assembly GCA_937929915.1 of uncultured Caulobacterales bacterium. Taxonomy (GTDB): domain Bacteria; phylum Pseudomonadota; class Alphaproteobacteria; order Caulobacterales; family Maricaulaceae; genus Litorimonas. The sequence continues at coordinate 8,800 of CALFUN010000009.1, forward strand.
GATAGAGCCGTTAATTAAAGCCAGCCAAACCTATGAAGCGGCGCTTGTATTTGGCCCTGCAACGGCCGTCATGCCCGCAGATAATAAACCTGAATATAAATATATGCAGCCCGAATTTTCTCGCCTGCCTCATGATAAAGATGGATTAATTCACCGCGGTGTTGCGACCGGAAATTGCTTGATTGACCGCGCGCGCTGCACGCTGCCAACCCCGCCATTTGATCTGCGTTATAATCAGACAGGCGGCGAAGATGATGCGTTATTTCACACCCTGCAAGCCCAAGGCGCTCGATTAGCTTGGGCGCAAAATGCAAAGACATGGGAGCATGTCCCCGCCAGCCGCGCGACACTCTCTTATATTTGGAAACGTAATTTCGCCTTTGGCCAAAGCCCTAGCCAAGACGCAGCCGATAAAGGCCTGACAGGCGTTTTTGGCATTACAAAATGGATGCTCATCGGCGCAGCGCAAAGCCTCATTTACGGGCTGATATGGCTAGGATTTCGCGCCACAGCACAAGCCAAACATATCCAATATTTCTGTAAGCTCGCGCAAGGCGTTGGAAAAATATTTTGGTTTGGCCCCTTTGCGCCGAAACTATATGGCGAAAACGCGACAACAGAGCCGCATACATGATGAGCTGGTTAACCCAAACACATAACGCCGCCTTAAGCGAAACCGCAAAATATGGCTATATTCCTGGCCTTGACGGGATACGCGCGATTGCAGTTTTAATCGTGTTAATCGCCCATATGGGTTTTGAACATATTATACCGGGCGGATTTGGCGTGACGGTGTTTTTCTTTATCTCAGGTTTTTTAATCACACGGCTTTTATTAGCTGAGTCAGACACAAAAGGCCAAATTGGCCTGAAAAACTTTTACCTCAGGCGCTTTGTGCGGCTCTACCCTGCCCTTATTTTTATGATCTTTGGGAGTGTCTTACTTTATGGTCTATTAGGGCTTGGGGTACCGTCTATGACCCAGCTTGCCGCAGGCATATTTTACTTTACTAATATTTTTCAAGTCAGCTTTCAGACCTATGGCGGGGATATGCCTGTCATGCCTTGGACACATTTATGGTCACTCGCTGTCGAAGAACATTTCTATTTAATCTTTCCGCTTGTCATTGTTTTGTGCCGCAAAAATTGGACGCGTTGTGCGATAATATTGACGGCGATCCTCATCACTGTACCATTATGGAGAAGTTTTATTCACTTTGGCACCGCTCTGCCCTCTTCTGAATATAACTATATGATGACAGATGCGCGCTTTGATAGTCTGGCTTGGGGGTGTTTATTAAGCGTTTTATTACACCTCAAAGGCAGTTTAAAGCCTTTCAAACCTCTCTTAGGCATTATACCTACGGCCTTGGCTGTCGGCGCAATCCTAGCATCATTTATTATCCGTGATGATAATTTTCGCTACACCATACGCTTTAGTCTCCAAGGCGCAGCGCTGTTCATTCTCGTGTTAAATTTCTATTATTTAAAAGCTTTGCAATTTGCCATCAAGATATGTGAGCTTAAGCCACTCGCATGGATTGGCCAAATTTCTTATGCGCTCTATCTTTGGCATGTCCCTATATATTTTATCATCCATCATTATATGGAGCGCAATGCAGGTAGTATCCTACTCGCGGTTCTGCTCAGTTTTATAATATCGGCTATCTCTTTTTACTGGGTCGAAAAGCCCTTTATTACCCTACGCAAACGCTTTGGCGCACATATTGTAAAACGCAGCTAGCGCGTAATCATAGTTGGCACTCTTTGCGTAAAATAATTTTCGCGGAGGCGGTTGCGCCAAAAGGGCCGCTCAAAGGCAAAGAGCTTGGCAGCTGTTGCAACAAAAATCACCCAGCTCAAATCATTTTGCTGCAAAACTGAGCTCTCAGACACTGAGAAGATAAGAAATGTCAGAGAGATGATAACCACCCAATAAGTTTCAGTCCCGCCGCGCTTGATACGCATAAACGCCAATATAAGCGTCCAAAAATATAAAATCGCAAATAAAGCAACTCCTACCGCGCCAACGGAGAGCCATGTTTCTATCCAGCCATTATGGGCCGTTGGAACACCCCATTGCAAAGACAGGCGGACATAATATGACGGGCCAAGCTGGTCGAGCCAATAGACACCATACCCAAATCCAAACCACGGCTTTTCTTTAATACTGCGGATAAGCGCATCCCAAATATCTGTACGTCCCGTAAGCGTTGCATCTTTCCCGATAAGCCCTAACATTTCATCTGGGAACATTGCTAGTAGAGCCACGAATAATACCACTATAAAAAATAGGCCGTAAACTAAAATCAATCTCAAGACGGGATAACGCCGATAGAGCCGGAGAAAGATAAACAGCCCAATGGCCAATAGACTCGCTAATAAAGCCGTTTTAGATGTTGAGAGCAGCACAAGCACAAAACATAAAAGCCCCATAGGCACCCAGAACCACCCTCGGTCTGGCCGCATAACAAAGGCGCACATCATCACCACAAGCGCGCGCGTCATAGACGAGCCGAGATAGTTTTTCTCCACCCAAGGCCCGCGCCACGCCCCATAATGAATTTCTTGAGAAATCCCGCGCAATGGATCAACTAAAACAACGATAAATGTTAGAAAAACAAGAAACGCAAAGGCAAAAGCAAGCCTCTGGACAAGCTCACTCCAATCATATCGCGCTGCCAAAAAAAGCCCTAATAAAGTCGTCATTAAGAGCGCCACCGCCCGCCGCATAGACACAGGGGGGTCGATTGACCAAAAAAACGACAATCCACACCACAAAACACATATCACAATTAAAGGATTAAACGTTGTGATGCGCACAAGTTGCGGCAATATCCGCAGACTTAGCGCAAGCGTCATAAGATAAATTGGAAACCACATGAGGCGGCCCATAGGGCTTTCTGATTCAAGGTCATTTAAATCAATAAAAAGCAGACCCGCAATCGCGCCTGTAAAATACAGCAATATCAAAAAGACTAAAAAGTTTTCAACCCCGCGCAATAAAGAGAACAAAGCAAGGTTGCGCTGCTGTAGCGCCCCATGGTTATAATCTGCGCTCACGCCCACTTAAGGCCTGCCTATAATATCACTTAAAATCAAACCTGAAAATTGCCCGCCAAAGCGCTGAACATCTTTTGCCATTTGCAAGGTTTGGGCGCTTTGGGCATTTTGCGGCTTCGCAACAATCGCAACTGAGTCCATATGCGGATAAAGCGAGGCACTCATATTTGTACGATCAATCGCAGGGCCATCAACAATCACCATAGCAAAATTTTGGCGCAAAGCCGTCCAGTAATGCGGAGCATCTATAATATTCACAGTTTGATTGGCTTCAATTTTATCCCAGCGAAAAACCGTGGTCGCTAGCCCGCTTTGGTCTTGCAGGTAAAGGCTATTATAATTTGCGGTAAGACAATCAGTGCTACCTGTAACGGCCTCAGTTTGCACTTGCCAAAATGGCACGACGCCAAAACTTGCATCATATGGGCCTTGCACGCTGCCCGTATCCATAAGCGCTTGAAGCTGACATTGCTTATATATGTCATAATCAAGCAATAAAGCGCGCTGGCCCATCGGCGCGTAATGCGCCGCGGCGGCCAAAGCGATAGAACGTGCAATATAGCTCACACCATCACCGCTATGTGCGGAGCTGATGAGAACAAGCTGGCCTAACCCATCACTTCGGATCGAGCTTTGCAACTGATTCAGTATCGTTTGCGCAATTATATGATTTTCCGTTTGTATCACTTAAAGCCGCCTATCTCATTAGCTTTTTGTGGCTGAAAATTGACCTAATATAGGTAGGGCATCAGCTTGAGCGGATTTACCGTAAAGCTCGGCTGATTGCTGCATATTTAAATAGGGATTATTCTGCATATCGAGCCTGTCACCTTCCGTCCCAACCGCATTCGGGACAGATATAAATGCCGCTTGAGCCGCAGAGGCTGGCGCGGGCGCCGTATAAGAGACTTGGCCCTGACTTGCCGCAGGGTCATAAAGCTCAGGTACGTGTTCACCCTCAGGGCGGGTGGCCGCAGTTTTAGACGTTTTCTTTTGCGGCGCATAAGGCGCAACAGATTCAGGAATAGAATCCGCCTCGCTTAACGCTGGGTTATCCGTAGCGCGGCTACGGCGCGAACGTCTTGTCTTTGTACCTGGCGCTCTATAATTTTCAGGGTTTAAAAATACCGTTAAAAGCGCGATCATTAATAAGGTTAAGCCCCAAGCCAATGTTCCGCCCGCCCATAAAAGCTTTGCTATATTCCGGCCCTTAACAGCGAAATTTGCATAAGAAATAACTTTGATATTTTCATTATTCGCTTCAGCTTGAGCCAGATTCACTCGAACCTCTTGTACTTTGGCATTATATGTATCTAATGCCGAGGATAAGGTCGTGCGCTGGCGCAAAAGGTTCTGATATTCAGGCGAGAGTTGTGTAAGGCGGCGAACTTTATCTACGGCGCTATTGAGCTGCATTTGTAATGTCACTTCTTTTTCGCGCAAACTATCCGCAGATGATTGCAAAGTGTTTCGGCGCGTCATCAAGGCTTGAAAATTGGGGTTTGGTCCAACGCGGCGACCACCAGCTGCACGGCCATTATTTGCGCTTTGTAGCCTTTTAAGCTCCTCCAGCTCTGTACGTTTTTGGCGCACAGGATTACTCGTCGGCAGGTATTTTGCTAAAAGCTGTTTCAATTCTAGCTCGGCCTGTGCGATACGCTGCGAGGCGCGGTCATCAACATATAAATTAATCGTCTGCGGGGTACCGCGCAGTTGATCTTCAACCGTTGCAAGAGACGTTTCCGTTTCTACGATTTGCGCGCGCAACATATTCAACGCAGCCTTCATATCTTCTGCACGTTTTTGCAGGCCCGTCTGTTCTGAAGTGAAATCAGAAATATTATTACGCTGCAAAAACCGCGCAATCATCGCCTCATTTGTTTTTAACTGTTTTTCAGTTTCATCACGGCGTTCAGAAATCGTATCTTCAGAACCTTCAACAAACACCGTCTGCCGATAAGATATGTAGGCATCAATAAATTGATTAATTGTTTCCACAGCAATATCGGGATTTTCATGTTTAAAGGCGACATCAATCAAAGACGCTTTAGGGCGCGGAGCAACATTATAAGCACTTGAAACTTTTTTATATAAATTTGCATAAGCGTCTTCAATATCACGCTTTGACCCAAATTCTTCAGCTTTGCGAATTCTATCATATGCCGATTTATCAAACAGATCTTGGGCTTGCTGCGCGGTTAAATTATAACGAGGAGATTCCTCATCATTTGTTGGAGACGACATAATCCCAATGACTTGCTGTATGATTTCAGGATTTTTCATAATCCCGACTTCGTTTAAAGCAATCGTATCGGGGGTTAAAGAAATCCCGCCCGAATTGGTATTTGCCGCGCCAATCGGTGTGTAGATATATTCTGGGCCAATTTGAACTAAAAGACTGCCTTCCCCATGATAGGATGGCTGCATATTTTTCGTGAGATGATAAATCCCAAAACTTCCAAGCAATGTTAAAGGCAAAACCCACAACATCTGCTTCATCAACCCTGTAAATAAAGTGGTCAGGCGAATATTGGGCATACCCGTCATATAATCACCGATTGTTAAATCATCGGGCGTCATCCCATTCGTGGATGATTGCCGCCTGTCAGCTTGAGCGTCGACAGATAGGCCTCCAATCATACCGTTATTACGAGCTTGTGTTTGCTTCGACATATTAGATTTTCCAGACCAGATGGCCATAACCAACCCTCATTAATAATGTTATGGTTAATATGCCGGCTTAAATTTTAACAATTCCTTATCCATTCTTATTAATAAACGTGAAAACACGATTTATTACCAATATGAGCCATTTTTATGAAAAAATTGCAGTTATTTAAGCAGTTACCGGCCTATTTCACGCTCTCTATCGCGGTTTGGGGCATTAACGGGTTAAGTGATTCGCAAGCTCATGCGCAGTCCAGATATGGTCAATCTTTACCAAATCCGCAACCATACACCCATATAGCGACACCGAACAAAGCTCCTAAAAAGTATAAAAACTTCGTCGATAGAGTACGCGGTAAGCGCCACATTGCGTACCAAGTACCCACACAGCAACAGCCTGTCTTTCAGCAATGGGTCGATTGGGAACCTGATTATAAACTCACACCAGGCGATCAACTTGATGTGGTTGTCAGCAGCGCCCCTGAATTATCCCGAACTTTGACCGTCGGGCCAGATGGCCGCGTTGTAATGCCTATGGTGCGCCCAATTATGGCCGCCGGACGCAGCTTTACGCAGCTCCAAACAACATTAACAAGCGAGTTGTCCAAACAACTTCGCGACCCAACATTGGCCGTCACACCGCGCGCCTATGCACCCTCGCAAATTTATGTAGGCGGTTCGGTTAATCAGCCAGGGACATACACTATCCCAGGCCGTATTGGCGCGATTGAAGCCCTTTTCTTAGCGGGCGGAATGTCAGCAGGTGCCAGAACGCAGCAAGTGGCGATCTTACGCCGCGCGCCAAATGGCGGCATGATGATGCGAACCGTGAATATCAAAAACGGCCTTCTTAATATTCGGGAATATAATGATAATATCCAGCTGCGCCGCGGGGATATTGTCTTTGTACCGCAAACAGCCTTGGCTGAAGTGGGTAATTTTGTTCAAGCCTTCCGTGCCACACTACCGATTGACTTTAATCTGTCATATCAGCTCGGGAATAATGGCTTTGGCACCGTGATTACGCCCTAACGCCTTAATATATAGCCCATAATGGGCTAAGGCTTAAGCCTTGAACTATAAAAGCGGTCTATTAGGCCGCTTTTTTTGCATCCAGTAAGTCACGGTTTTCTGCCAACCAACCGCGAGCAGCTCGCTGAGCCAATGTCACATCATCTGAACTCATTTCGCGTTTAATTTCTTCGCGATACGCTTTAGCAGGCTGACTGCCCATCATTGCCGCCAAGTTAAACCACTTATGCGCCTCAATATAATCTGGGCCGCGATCCTCTAGTTCTGTAGAGTACATCAGGCCCAAACGGAATAAATCCTCTGAGCTTGCGCCTTCTGCGATGGCCGCTTCAACTTCTTTTACTTCAACTTCAGTAAAGGCCATGGCCTCCCCCTTTGCTTTCATTACATTCACCAAATACCTCTGAGAGCGTTAAACGATTTTCAGAGCCAGCTTAGGACGCGATTTTTTTCGTCTGCCCTTCGCTTAAGACCAAGTTTCACTGGACGAGATAAATATAAGGTTAAGACGGAAGAGGGTTAATCAAGCTTTATACATGTTAAATACAGTAAATATAGGTTACTTATTAAATTACTTAAGATTAAAATTTCATTATACTTTAAATATAGCAAGTATAAATGTATTTTTATACAAGTATAAATTCACTAAATTTGGATGCATTTTTTTTGAAAAAAGTCTAAAATAGGTCAAAAAACATGAAGTATTATCCAAATTTACTGTAATTTTTACTCTCTATTTACCAACACAGAGCCATTTGAACCCAAAATTTAACTGCGTCTTAAGCCTGTTTCTAAGTTTAGATGAACGTGGCATAACAAAAATCCGCATAAGCGGACGACTTTAAATATTCACATGAGATTGCGGCCCGTTTGACCTTAGCTAATCATAAAACTTAGCAAAAGCATCAAGTGGTGCGCGGTCAGCATAAAGCTGATTTACGGCTGCATCAGGATCGCCGTAACCGAGTGAGCAGCCAACCAGTACCTCTTCATCCTGCGGAATATCAAGATATTCATGACAGACTGAACTCCAATTACGCCACCAGCCTTGCGGCGCTGTATGCAATCCCGCTTCGCGCGCGAGCAACATGAGCGATTGCAGATAGATCCCAACATCAAGGTGCTGCGGCATATCGAGTTTTTTATGACCTGTAATAATAATCCCAACAGGTGCGTCGAAAAACTTGGCATTTTGAGCCAGCCAAACAAGCCGCCCCATTTTATTATCCCGCGGGATTCCGAGTTTTGCATACATATCTTCGCCAAGTTTATAGCGCCAAGAGCGCTGCGGCTCCCATAGCGGACTCGGATAGGCAGGATAGGTCGGCTCTTCCATTTTACCCGACAAAGTGACCTTCGCCGCTTTATCCTTAAAGGCTTGCAGCGTCTTACCCGTCATAACATGGAGCTTCCATGGCTGCAGATTTCCGCCAGACGGGCTACGCAGGGAGGTTGTTAAAATACGTTGCAACACATCATCAGGCACGGGTTTATCCAAAAATTGCCGTACTGTGATGCGTGTATTGAGCGCCTCACTGACGCTACGCGCCTTATCCGTATTCAATTTCATTTCCCAATACCTTTAGATTTCAAAAACGCCAAAACAGCATAATCCAAAACGCCAACAGTCAATCCTGCCATCATCCCCATCCAGATAGGCTTACCTGAGTGAATCATAAAATATCCAATACCCACGCCTATAATCAACGCCCCCAAAGCGGGACCTTCTTGAATTTTCATATTATGACTTTCAATTCTGTCTCTCAAAACTTTGCAATAATAATATCTTGAAAATCAAGCCCTGTTTCACCGCGCCAATAACCCGGGAGTAAATTGACCTCACGCGCGCCGCATGTTGCCAAATGTGCAAACACCCAATCCAGATCAATCGCCACAGCCATATCAGGCTCACTTTGGCTTTCAATACGTGTTCCATCTCCCTCATATTGGAACGAAAAATGCGAGCGCTTGGCATCAATTAAAGCATGAGAGGCCGCATCCAAGCCGAAACAAGTCGCATATAGGTGTCCGCCCTTGGCCGTCACCCGAGCTGTCTGCGTCAGATAATTGGCAATGTCAGGCTTTTGCATATGTGTATAGACCGAGGTTGCGACCGACACATCAAAGCTATTCTCTTCGTAAGGAAACTGGAAATCTTGAGGCAAAATTCGCCCGCGCGGATTATAAAAAGAATTATAAATATCAGCATGAGAAAAATGGTAATCCGCGCCCAGCTTTGCAAAATGCTTTTGTGCCCAGCTAATCCCATATGGGACAATATCAAATCCAGAATAGGCTACATCATCACCAAAATGGCGGTGCAATGCCAAAGCAATACGGCCAATCGCGCAACCAATATCCAGCACACGGTCTTGCGGTTTTAACGCCGCATGATCTTGCATCAAAGATACCGTTAAATCTCCGACTTCTTTAAAGCTTTTATGACCTGCAAAATTGATAATCTCAGGCGGGATGTCTTTACGGTCAAAGACAGGCGTATATTTAACTAACCCGCTGATAATATCAGCAATCAGCGTATATTTGAGGCGGCGAAGAAGAGCGCTCATGCGGGTCTTCTGCGCGCAATATCATGAAACCCCATAATATTATGAAACCCTATGGAACACACCACGCTTAAGCCATCATCTTGGCGCGAAACATTTATAACCCCAGCTTTTTGCGTAAAATCTCGTTCACCGCTTGCGGGTTGGCTTTGCCTTGAGAGGCTTTCATGACCTGTCCAACAAAGAAACCCAGAAGTTTTGGATTCTCTTTAGCTTTTTCGGCTTGGGCAGCATTCGCCGCAATCGCATCATCGACGAATTTTTCAATCGCGCCCATATCTGTGACTTGCTTAAGACCTTGCGCGTCGATGATCGTATCGGCATCGCCCTCACCGCCAAACATACGTTCAAAAACGTCTTTTGCGATTTTACCGGAGATGGTTTTATCTGCAATACGGTCGAGCAAGCCGCCAAGCTGCTCTGCGCTCACAGGACTATCTTCAAGCTCCAGACCCGCCTTATTTAGCGCACCAAATAGCTCACCCATTGTCCAATTCGACGCAATTTTCGCATCACGCCCCTTGGCAACGATTTCGTAATAATCGGCTTTATATTTATCCGAGGTGAGAATCCGCGCATCATATTCAGGAATGCCATATTCGCTCATAAAACGCGCCTTACGCGCATCTGGCATTTCAGGCAAACCTGCTTTAATACGGTCAACAAAGCTTTGCTCTAGCTGGAGCGGCAATAGATCAGGGTCTGGGAAATAGCGGTAATCATGGGCGTCCTCTTTGGAGCGCATAGTGCGAGTCTCGCCTTTGACACTATCAAAAAGCCGCGTTTCTTGGTCAATCGTGCCGCCCGCTTCGATAATCTCAATATGGCGGCGGGCCTCGTAATTAATCGCTTGGCGAATGAAACGCATTGAGTTCACATTTTTAATCTCGCAGCGCGTGCCCAGCTCTCCGCCAGGGCGGCGCACAGACACGTTGACATCCGCGCGAAGATTGCCCTTCTCCATATCCCCGTCACAAGTGCCGAGCGCACGGACAATGCCGCGCAATTTCTCAACATAAGCCGAGGCCTCTTCAGGGCTACGCATATCGGGTTTGGAAACAATTTCCATCAACGCCACACCACAGCGGTTTAAATCTACATAAGTCTCATCTGGCGAGAGATCATGCACGGATTTCCCCGCATCTTGCTCTAAATGCAAGCGTTCAATCCCGACTGTCACTTCATTCAATGTGTTACCATCGGCATCAATCGGCAGAATATCAATCTCACCCTCACCGACAATCGGATGCTCAAACTGGCTAATTTGGTAGCCTTGGGGCAGGTCAACATAGAAATAATTTTTGCGGTCAAAACGCGAAAATAGATTGATCTGCGCGTTCAGTCCAAGGCCCGTCCGCACGGCTTGCTCGACGCAAAATTCATTCACGACAGGGAGCATACCCGGCATACCCGCATCAACGAGGCTGACTTGCGAATTAGGCGCGCCGCCATATTCCGTCGACGCCCCCGAAAACAGCTTGGAATTGGACGCGACCTGCGCATGGACCTCAAGGCCGATAATGACCTCCCAATCCCCGGTTTCGCCTTTAATATAATCTCTTGGGTCTCCGACCCGTTTTGCTGTAAACATTATTTGCTCACTCTCTAATATCTTCCTTCTCCCTTGAGGGAGAAGGTGTCCGAAGGACGGATGAGGGTTTACCCAAGTTTCGACCTTTTACGGCTTCTAAAAATTCGAAGATAGCTTCAACGCAAGCCTCAACATCTTCATAAACTTCATCATTTGACAAACGCATAACAACATAGCCAGAATTTTCAATCTCCCGCGTGCGCCGCGCATCATAATCCTCGCGGCCCTCATGTGTCGGGCCATCCAATTCCACAATTACATGCATACGGCGACAGGCAAAGTCCGCGACATATCCAGCTATCGGCATTTGCCGCACAAATTTATAACCGCCGCAACGCCGTCCGCGAAGCTCTTCCCACAGTAAGGTCTCGGCAGGCACATCTTGCCGTCTAAGGTACTTGGCGAACTCACGGTTTTTCATTGCAAGCTCCGTACACCCTCACCCGCTGCTTCGCAGCACCCTCTCCCTCAAGGGAGAGGGAGATGATTAAGATATGTGGTTTGGGCTTCAGTTTAACTCTCCTTCTCCCTTGAGGGAGAAGGTGCCCGAAGGGCGGATGAGGGTATACCTAATTGAAAGTTCTGCCGTAAACATTATTTTGTATTCCAATTGGGGTTTAAAGCCCAAAGGATTGCTGATACTACCATCAAAAAAAGACCACTTGAAATAATCCCGAGAACTAGGGTGACAAGTAATGCTTTAATCGGATGCCAACCAACATCAGAAGCCATTTCTGTGGCTCCCCAGAACATATAAAATAAAACCCAAAGAACAGTAGGAATCAAACTTAGGCGGAATGTTTTTGTCCCCATGAGGTATTTTAAATACTCCATAATCATACCCACCACATCTCAGGTTTCGCCGTAAACCCAGCCGCTTGCTCGAGCGCGCTGGCGGCTTTAAACACCGTGTCTTCATCCAGTGCGCGGCCAATGATTTGCAGGCCGAGCGGTAGCCCGTCTTTATCAAGGCCAGCAGGCACGGAAATCCCCGGCAAGCCCGCCAAATTTGTCGTCACGGTGAAAATATCATTGAGATACATTTTGACGGGGTCATTGACTTTGCGGCCTACAGCAAACGGCGCAGACGGCGCTGTTGGCGTCAGGATAGCATCACAGCTCTGCCACGCCGTTTCAAAGTCCTCGACAATGCGCGAGCGCACCTTTTGCGCGCGCAGATAATAGGCATCGTAATAGCCTGCCGACAGAACATATGTCCCGATCATGATACGGCGGCGAACCTCCGCGCCGAAGCCTTCGGTGCGAGTGCGCTCATAAGTATCGTTCAGGTCGCTGCCGTCAACGCGCAAGCCGTAACGCATCCCGTCATACCGCGCCAAATTCGATGACGCTTCAGCGGGGGCGACAACATAATAGGCGGGCAGCGCATATTTCGTATGCGGCAATGTAATCGGCACAATTTCCGCGCCCGCATCCTTCATCCAAGCCATGCCTTTATCCCAAAGCGCTTGGATCTCTGCGGGCATCCCCTCAATCGTATATTCTTTGGGGATACCAATACGCAGGCCTTTAACAGATTTACCGCAGCTCTCTGACCATTTGGGCACATCAACATTGAGCGATGTACTATCCTTAGCATCATAACCTGACATAGATTCGAGCAATATCGCTGCGTCTTTGACGGTTTTGGCAATCGGGCCTGCTTGGTCAAGCGAGCTGGCAAAAGCGACCGTGCCCCAACGCGAGCAGCGCCCATAAGTTGGCTTAATCCCGACTGTGCCTGTGAAAGAGGCTGGCTGACGGATAGAGCCGCCCGTATCGGTCGCTGTTGCGCCCAAACATAAATCCGCAGCTACGGCCGCAGCTGACCCGCCGCTTGAGCCGCCCGGCACAAGATCCTCGCCCTTACGCCACGGATTAATAACAGGGCCATAAGCCGAAGTTTCATTGGAGCTGCCCATAGCAAATTCATCAAGATTAAGCTTACCCAGCATCACCATGCCATCGGCTTTCATATTCGCCGTGACGGAAGATTCGTAAGTTGGAGTAAAATCGCCGAGAATTTTCGACCCTGCACAGGTTTTCACACCCTCGGTGCAGAATAAATCTTTAATCGCGAGCGGCGCACCTTCTAGTAATCCCACCTCGCCCTTTACGCGGCGCGCATCAGACGCTTTAGCCTGCTCTAATGCCAGCTCATGCGTATCGGTGATAAAGGCATTAAGCTTGGCGGCTTTGACGCAAGCCTCAATATGGGCTTGTGTTAATTCAGCCGAGCTAAACTCGCCTGCAGCCATACCGTCCAATGCGCCCGATAATGTTAATTTCGTTAAATCTGTCATGATAGCCCTACTCGACTGACCGCGGGACAACGAAGAAGCCGTCATCTTTTTTGGGTGCGTTTTTCAAAATATCATCGCGCTTATCGCCATCTGTGATTTCATCAATCCGCATGGGCGCGCGCATATCCACCGCAGAGGTCATTGGCTCAACACCTTCGCAATCCACTTCGGAGAGCTGTTCAATCCAGCCCAAAATACCGTTTAGCTCATCGGCCAAAGCCGCGCATTGACTATCTTCGACATGCAAGCGGGATAGGCAGGCGATTTTGCGCACATCTTTGGCACTCACAGTATTTTTTGGCTCGCTCACATCAGGCTCCATCATCCATTCAAAGGCGTAAAATTCAACTGCCGATTAGCAGGGGCCATGCCAGCTCGCAAGTCATCAATGCTTTGTGCATTGCAGTTTGTAACTTTTTTGTCTAAGCCGCACAAAATATTACCCAAGGTAAAGGCACATTCGATGGCTAAATTCGATAATTCCGTCATCAATGACAGCGTACCGCGCATGGGAAATCGCTTTACGCGCTGGCTATCAGAATCAATTCTGAAAATCATGGGGTGGAAAATTACGGGTGCCTTTCCTAATGAAAAAAAACTCATCTATATTGGCTGCCCGCATACTTCAAATTGGGATTTATTAATTGCAGTGTCGGCTATGCAATCTATCGGATTACGATCCAGTTGGATGATGAAAAAAGAAGCCTTTATCTGGCCGTTTGGCGGTTTATTTAAACGGCTTGGCGGTATTCCGATTGACCGAAAGGCTGCCAAAGACCTACCCGCCCAAATGGCAGATTGGTTTGCCTCGCAAGACAAAGCCTATCTTGGCCTCACCCCTGAAGGCACACGCGCCAAAGTCGATGCGCTCAAAAAAGGCTATTGGCGCATCGCAAAGGCCGCCAATATCCCCGTATTCCTTGTAGCCATAGATGCCGAAAACAAAGCCGTTGTCCTTGATAAGGTTTGGGATTTAACGGATGATCTTGAAGCAGATAATACGGCCATTAAAGCCTATTATGACGCAAATTATAAAGGCATACGGCCAGAATTAGGCTAGGCAAAAACTGGAATTTATATCATATAAGCTCGCAATTCGCGTATTCACCATAATGCGCCCCAAAGATAACGCATATTAAGACACACAAGACTTTCCGATGAAATATGATAATCCACATATGAGCCAGCATTCTCCGCGCATGGGCAATGCCTTCACACGCATGCTTGGGTCTATAGGACTTAAAATGATTGGCTGGGAACTCACAGGCAAAATGCCCGATGCCCCAAAATTTATTATCCTCGGTGTGCCTCACACCTCAAATTGGGATGCGATAGCTGCAACCCTGGCTATGTTAGCCTCTGGCTTTAAATATACATTTTTGATTAAAAAAGAATGGTTTTTCTGGCCAGCTGGGCCAATTTTTCGCGCGCTGGGGGGGTATCCCGTTGACCGCAGCAAAGGCAAAAACGTCGTGGATCAACTTTTAACACTTTTCGACACAGAAGATAAAGTCTGTGTTGGGTTTCCGCCAGAAGGTACGCGTTCCAAGGTCGAGCGTTACAAAACAGGATATTTACGCGCAGCCTATGCTGCCAAAGTCCCCGTATTTATTTGCGCTTTTGACGGGCCAAATAAAAAGGTCGTGCTAGATCGATTAATGCCGTTAACGGGCGATATAAAAACAGATAATACCGCCATTAAAAAATATGTCGATGAGACTTGGATCGGCATCCGTCCCGAACGCCAATAAATAAACCAGCCGCCTTGATCTCAACAACACATAGCTTGCTGGCTCTGGCGCTCTTATCCAAAAACGGTGAGCCAAACCGAAATTGGGCTATCTTTATTGGCTCATTTATCCCCGACATGGTTATTTATCTATGGGCGCCCTATCAAACATTCATCAATAAAGTCGATGGGCGCAGATTATGGAATGAGCTTTATTTTGAGCCGCCCATGCAAAATTTAATCGCTTATTTCAATTCTATCCCCATCTATACCGCTTTGGCGATAATGGGGTATATTTTACGCGGCAAAATCTGGGGTAAGCTGACCCTATTTTTTGCTCTTGCCGCCCTCACTCATATGGCGACAGATTTGCCCGTACATAGTCATGATGCTTATCGGCATTTCTGGCCCATAAGCGATTGGCGTTTTATTTCGCCGTTATCTTACTACGAGGCCGATCATCACGGCGCATGGGTTGGGTTTATTGAGGCTTGCCTTTCGCTTATCTGTATAGCTCTGCTATGGCGGCGATTTCCCAAACTTTGGGTGCAATGTCTGTTAGGTTTGCTCGCAATTACCTATATCTTTCTCCAAATGCAGAGCGTATTGGGGTGATATGGCAATCATCACGTTAGACGAGTTACGCACAAGCAGCGGCGCGCTTTTAGGCCTTGACCCTGGCACAAAGACGCTAGGGCTGGCCATTAGCGACCGCACCCGTCTTATCGCAACACCGCTGCACACTATTACCCGAGAAAAATTCACGATAGATGCGGCAAAACTGCTTAAGACTTACGCAGAGAACCAAGCCAGCGCTCTTATCATCGGTATGCCAGTCAATATGGACGGCAGTTCTGGCCCGCGGGCGCAATCAGTCAAAGATTTCGCCGCAAATTTACGACGCCTGCAAGATATACCCATCTTCTTTTGGGATGAGCGCATGTCTACCCTAGCGGTCACGCGCGGGATGCTTGAAGCAGATATGAGCCGCAAAAAACGCAAAGCCAATGTGGATAAGCTCGCAGCCAGCTATATTTTACAAGGTGTTTTAGACAGGTTACGCGCAGAATTTTAACAATATCGCTATGATGACACTTGACTCTGCACGAGAAAATCGTACATCGCCCATATGAGCTATGCACCGACCTTAATTGATAATGTTTTTGGCGGCATTCGCCCCGCCGCGCGTGCGTTAAATAAAGCCGCTTCCACCATCCAAAGCTGGCATGAAACAGGAACAATTCCGCAAAAGCACTGGAATGATATTATCATCGCCGCTGCAGAATTTGGACATATACTCACAGCCGAAAGCTTTTTCCCCTTATCTCCGCAAGTCCCTGCGCAGCATGGCTATAGCTTTGATAAGCCGCATTGTTTGTCTATCACAGATTTCCACCGCGTTGACATTGAAAACCTATTAGAGCTTGGCGGGCATTATCTGGATTTATCCGTACAAAAATCAACGCGCGAAGGCCCGTTACGAGGCAAGACATTAGTCAATCTATTTTTTGAAAACTCGACCCGTACGGAAAAATCTTTTGAACTGGCGGGCAAACGTCTTGGTGCAGATGTTATTTCTATGAATATCGGCAGCTCTTCAGTGAAAAAGGGAGAAACGCTTCTCGACACAGCCACCACATTAAACGCGATGAACCCTGATTTATTAGTCGTCAGGCACGGCGCGTCTGGCGCGCCAGCTTTATTAGCCCAAAAACTATCCTGCGCGGTGATTAATGCAGGCGATGGCATGCACGCTCATCCCACTCAAGCTTTGTTAGATGCGTTAACATTACGGCAAAAGCTCCAAGAAACGGGCCAAAAAATAGATAAGCGTGACATCGGGGGTCTGCGTATAGCGATTTGTGGTGACATTCTCCATTCGCGCGTGGCACGCTCCAATGTGCAGCTACTCAATATACTCGGAGCAGATCTGCGCCTGATAGGCCCGCCAACCCTTATCCCTATCGGGGCAGAAAATTGGGGCGTTGATATTTTTCATGACATGGAAACAGGGCTGGAAGGCTGCGATGTCATCATGATGTTACGCTTACAATTAGAGCGCATGAACGGGGCGTTTGTGCCGTCCAAACGTGAATATTACCACTATCACGGCTTAACACGCGAGAAACTCGCATACGCCAAGCCAGGCGCGCTTGTCATGCACCCCGGCCCGATGAATCGCGGCGTGGAAATAAGCTCTGACGTTGCTGATGACCCTGAAATCAGCCTGATAACACGGCAGGTTGAAGCTGGCGTCGCCATGCGTATGGCAATATTGCATGCCCTCTCAGAGGCTCAAAACCGCGCGCAAATCAAGGCCGCCTCATGAGCGCATTATTTATAAAAAACACACGCATTCTTGATCCAGATAGCGGCTATGACGCGATCGGTCATATCCTTATTCAAGACGGCAGGATTACTGATTTTGGCGAAAATATTAAAGCCCCCAAAAGTATCAAAACCCTTGACGGCACAGGCCTTATCTGCGCGCCGGGCTTGATTGATATGCGCGTCACAACAGGTGAACCGGGGCGCGAAAACCGCGAAACACTGGAAACCGCCGCGCAAGCTGCTATTGCGGGCGGTGTTACATCTATGGTGATAATGCCAGAGACAAATCCCGTCATTGACGATTTATCTTTAGTTGATTTTTTGCAGCGCCGCGGCGCAGATTTACCCGTTAACATCCACATTGGCGCGGCCCTAACCAAAGGCCTAGACGGGCGCTCTATGACAGAAATAGGTCTTATGGCCGATGCGGGAGCGGTTTTATTTTCCAATGGTCAAACCCCTATTACAGACGCCCAAATTATGCGCAGATTATTGTCTTATTCTGCCAGTTTCGGCGCTCTTATTGCCAACCGCGCCCTTACGCCTGCCCTATCGGATAACACCGTCGCCCATGAGAGCGATTTCGCTGCGCGTTTGGGCCTAAGCGCCGCGCCTGCCGCCTCTGAGCGTATCATGGCAGAGCGCGATATCGCCTTGGCCGAGTTAACGGGCGGGCGGCTATTGGTTGACCTCATCTCCTCGGCGCAAACAGTTGATGTTATTCGCCGAGCTAAAGCTACATTTCATAAAAATATTGCCTGTTCTGTGTCGATAAATCATCTTGCGCTAAATGAAATTGATATTGGAGATTACCGCAGTTTTGCCAAGCTGGCCCCGCCCTTGCGCGAAGAATATGACCGTCAAGCTTTACTAAGGGCCGTCAATGACGGCACCCTTGATGTGATAGTCTCTGACCATAACCCGCGCCCCGCAGGTGAAAAACGCTTGCCTTATGCAGAAGCTTCTAGCGGAGCGGTTGGGTTAGAAATCCTGCTGGCGGCAGGCTTATCACAAGTCGCAGATGGCGCGCTGGATTTAATGGCGTTCCTAGCTGCCCTGACCTGTAATCCTGCAAAATTATTAGGGTTAAATACAGGGCGCATCGCCACAGGCGCGCCCGCAGACCTTGTGCTATTTGCCCCCAACCGCCCATGGGTTTGCGATAGCGAACAGCTTAAAAGCCGGTCTAAAAACACCCCCTTCGATGGCCGCCGCATGACTGGCAAAGCCGTGCATACAGTTAAGGACGGAGATGTTGTGTATTCGGGGTAAAGGCTTCAGAAGTCGTGTCGTTTGTAGACAGCTAAGATGAATATCGCCCCACTCAACAATTTGAGAAAGTTCGGCGATATTAACTTTAATGTCTGGTTTGCAGGTCATTCCAGACTCCTCCCCGGCAAACTATTTCGTAACCCCCGCCTTCACCAATTCCTTTCGCATCTGTCCTGTCAGCGCGCAAAATAGCATTTTAAAGTCGGAAAATAGCGACCAAAGCGGATAAGTGAATGTCGCGGGCTTGTTCTTTTCAATCAATCCATGGCTCATCCAGGCAAAAAAATACCCGCTAATCAAGGCCAATGGAAGCCATATCCAATGGCCCGTTATAATTAACGCACCAAGCATAATCAGTGCCAAGCCCGTTCCGACATAATGCCAAGCGCGGGTAGATGCGCGGCTATGCTCTTGCAAATAATACGGCCAAAACTCTGAATATGTTGTTATATCTTTCATGTCACACCTTTCATTGCCGATCCTTATTTGCGGTTTCTGAATCAAATCTCAATTTATTTCCGCAGCTTTAACGCCTTATTAACCTTATTCCTTAATAAAGGTCTTGTCTCCTCTAGGGGACACCCACCATTCACCTAATACCTTTGGGAGCCTTGCGCTCCCCTTTTTTTTTGCAAACACCATTTTGCATTATCATTTTTTTACATATTCGGGCAATATTACGCTTGTGCCATGCCCAGAATCTCTGTTATGGAGCGCGCCTACCGTGAAGGACAACCAAATCCTTCCAAAGATTGGTATTCCGCAATAGCTCAGTTGGTAGAGCAGCTGACTGTTAATCAGCTTGTCGCAGGTTCGAGTCCTGCTTGCGGAGCCATCCTTTCCCTCGCGGAAAACACCTAACTCATTGAAATCGCAATATATTATAATTTGGATTAG
>CALFUN010000010.1 GCA_937929915.1 uncultured Caulobacterales bacterium
CCGCAACTTGCGCGCCATTATCATTCGCGGCGAAGGGCGCGTTGTCAAAATCTGCAGATATAGCAAGGGCCGCGCTCATGGGAGGAGCCTAGCGAGGTTGAGCGGGCGGGTCAAATGGCCGCTTTACTTCGCATAGCGTGCTCGTGGTATATGTGACACCTCTACACACTTTTAGACCCTTTTTCATTTTCTGTCATAATTCAGAACCTATTTATCGGTAACCTCTTCCCATATTCCGTCTGGCATTATTTTATCAGTGATTGAACTATCATAAACTAGTTCCATAAATTCTTCGTCTATTAGACCTTTCAACAATATAACTTCTGATTCATCATCACATAATTGATATTGCCCTTCTTTCACCAAAGGATCATTGTCTATATAAAAGGTAAAACTATAACATTTTTTTGAAGTGTCTGTCCCTACATGGAGTAAAAATTCTTCGTAAACAAACGGGTAGTGGGACACCTCAAATTGGTTCAATGTATTATCAGTTGGGCCTAATTTTCTATCACCATCTATTATAAAAAATGACTTCTTTTTAAAGTCATATCTTATTTGAAATTGTCTTGCATCATCAAACCCAGATTTATAGCTGTAAGTTAGCGTCGTCGGTAAAATA
Organism: uncultured Caulobacterales bacterium; assembly: GCA_937929915.1. Lineage (GTDB taxonomy): Bacteria > Pseudomonadota > Alphaproteobacteria > Caulobacterales > Maricaulaceae > Litorimonas. Next base: position 623 of record CALFUN010000010.1, read on the forward strand.
GTCTTTCTTTCTGCTTCTCCAATTAAATAATCTTTCTTTTTAGTGCTCGTTTGACCAATCACTATACTCGCAACAGAGACCATAGCTAACGATAGAAAAGATATATATATAATTTTTTTCATTTCACTTCTACTGCTCTACTACCACGAAACCTAAAGCTTCTTAGTTTACGGACACTTTCTCCAGAAGATCTTTGCTTGGGGCCAAGGATTTCAGTTCTAAAAGTGCGTCTATCGCTTACGTTAGAACGATTGCTAAGTGCAATTGAGGCACTCCTGTCGTCATTACCATTTACACCATTTCGAGCATCTAGTCCACGACGACCGTTAGCTCTGTTAGTTGAAGGAGCGCCTAACCGATCTGCCTCATTGGCACTAACAGTACCGCTCGCATTATGGTTATGTATTGAAGCCACTGCATTATCTAGTTCTGACTTTGTACCGCCAAATGGTACATTATCTGCGGTTCCCTTTCTTGGTTGATTGTAAGAATAAGTTGTATCCCCACTTTCATTTGTCGTTTGCGAAATAATACTACTGTATTCACTATTATCAATGTCAATACCGTCGCCGCTGCGATCAACACCTTCGCTCGACTGAACATAGGTTGACCAATCTTTTGCAGCTTCAGTTATGGAGTCGAATGGGTCTCCAGGAGCCTCGCCAAAAGGGTCAATCAGATTCACAGGATCATTGAAAGTGTAACTATATCTATTAAAGAACCTTGTATCTCCAGTATCCAAAAACCCGACCGGATCCACGCTCAAGAACCGGCCTATCACCGGGTCGTAATATCTGGCTTGCATATAGTTCAGGCCCGTGGCGCTGTCTCGGATATGGCCGGTATAGCCCGCTTGGCCGGACGGGGCGGCAACCTGCCATTCTTCGCCAAAAGGCGTATAGACGCTCCCGCCTAAGGCTGCGCCCGAAATTGAGCTCATCATGCGCGGGCTGCCTTGATGGTCATTATGCACATAGGTCGGGATAAAATTATTCCCAATCCGCGCAACCGTCATACCATTTACGGACACATAGCTCGTCTGCTGATTGGCGCTAACATCATGCACATGCACAAGCGTCCCGCTGGCATCGTAAATGTTGTAAATTGTCTTGCCATTGATAACGGACTTCACCCGTTTCAGGTTCCCGTCATAAGTATAATTGCCATTGGTAGCTCCGCGCGCCCCGTTCACGCCCGCCTGCCCGCTTAAATTGGCACTGCCAGAGACGGTCACGGGTTGGTCGGCATAGTCATAAACAAATGCCATAGACCCCAGCGTGGTGACATTGCCGCGACTATCATAGCCAAGCGTGCGCGTGCCTGTCGACGCAGCCGCGCCTGTATCGACGGAGCGCGTGACACGGTTGCGGCTATCATAGGTCAGGCTGACTTTGCGATTGCCGATATTTTTCTCTCGCAAATTACCGAGACTATCATAGCGATATGTGGCCGTCCCCCAAGACGGTGATTTGGCCTCGATAAGCTGGCCAAGGCCGTCATAACGATACTCGCGGCTGTTCTGCGATGATTGTCTGTCGGTGACTTTCGTAATCTTACCGCGCGCATCATAAAGATAGGCCAGATCCAGAGCTATGCTATTGCCTTTAACAGAGCGCATACGATCCGTTAGCAAGCGCGCATTCAAGGTTCGGGTATAATTATGCCCGCTCCCATACCGCATAGATGTCATCGCGCCGCTGACGTGATATTGGATATTATTTGCATAGGGCGCGGCATAGCTCCCGCCGCCTAAATGCCAAGCCACTTGCGAGGCGCGGCCTAGCCCGTCAGGCTTGTAATGCAGAACGGCCCCATTAGGATAATACCGGCCGCTCAAATCGCCAGAGTTATTATATTCATACCCATTATGATAAGAGCGCCCGTCAATTTTGAGCACTTCTGATGTGAGCAAATCAGCATCATTATAGCCGTAGCTCCAATCCACCCCGCCGCGTTTGACGCTCTTTACATTGCCAACCGCGTCATAGCTGCGCGTGATGTCCGGTGTCCCGCTATGG
>CALFUN010000011.1 GCA_937929915.1 uncultured Caulobacterales bacterium
GGTCAAAGCCTTTGGGATGGTGAATGCTTTGTGTTCGACCAGCGCGTCGCCGTTGGCCACGGCCTTGAACAAGGCCAATATGATCAATGCTATGCCTGCCGCTATCCGCTGACTGAGGCGGACAAAACGCGCCCCGAATATGTCAAAGGCGTAGCTTGTCACCGCTGCCATGCCGATATGAGCGATGAGCAAAAAGCACGCTTTACCGAGCGGCAAAAACAAATCGCTCTAGCCAAAGCCCGCGGCGAAACACATATTGGGCGGAAAATTACCGCTGATAAAACACAACCATTATGACCGCTATTCTCTATTCTTTCCGCCGCTGCCCCTATGCGATGCGCGGGCGGATGGGGTTACATATAAGCGGTTTGAATTATGAGCATCGCGAGGTGTTACTACGCGATAAACCGCCTACCATGCTCGCTTTATCGCCCAAAGGCACGGTGCCTGTTTATCAACATAGTGACGGCACGCTGATTGAAGAAAGTCTTGATCTATTATTTTGGGCATTAGAGCAAAATGACCCCGAAGCTTGGCTTGCGACAGATATAAGCGCGGCCAAAGCCCTCATCGCGCGAAATGACGGGCCATTTAAACATCATCTTGACCGCTATAAATATAAAAGCCGCTATGACGAAACTGCCAAACGCGGCGATACAGATATAGAGCATCGCACAGCCGCTGAAGTGATTATTCGAGACTATGAGACGCGGCTTACCCAGCACGCTTTTTTGTTAGGCGCGCATCAAACCGTCGCCGATATTGCCATATTTCCGTTTATGCGCCAATTTGCCAATACAGACCGCGCATGGTGGGACAGCGCAAATGCAGGCAAACCGCCCTTTCCTCAAACGCATGATTGGCTAGAGCGGCACCTGAATTCACAGCTTTTTAAAACCATCATGAGCAAACATCCGCTATGGCAAGATATTAGCTCCCCTGACATCACGGATTAAATCGGCGCAAACCCTTTATTAACCATAAAGCTTCAGCTTTGGTTAACCATAAATCACACAAGACTTAGTTATCAACACACAGATATTCTCTATATCTTGTAAAAATCGTGACTTTCCCTAGGTTTAAATAAAGAATCGATAACAGATTCTAAACGTAAAGCGGGTGAAACTTATATGACCTTTGCAGATCAACGCTGTATTCGGCCCAATCCATCTTTAAACGGGTCATTGGCGATGCGCAGCAATCCTATGGAAACCTTTGAACGCATCGCGATTGCCGAAGGCTATGATTATGAACGCGTTGACATAAATGAAATTCATATCTCTTTGACGGGCCTGTGGTGCGAGCATGATGTGTCCCTGACATGGAACGTTGCTTTAGAGCAGGTACAAATCTTTCTGATTTTCGAAGGCCGTATCCCTGGCGGCCGCTCGGATGATATTTGCCGCCTTATGTCGCTCATTAATGAACGGCTTGTGTCAGGGCATTTTGACTACTGGGATAAGAATAAATCCATGGTCTACCGGAATTCAGTTAGTTTGCGCGGTGGTGCCAATCTGCGCACCGAACAAGGCATGGATTTAATTGCGCTTGCGCTGGATGCAGCAGAGCGCGGCTATCCTGCTTGCCAATATGTTGTCTGGGCGGGAAAGTCCCCCGAAGATGCCCTCACATCGGCCCTTGTTGACCTTGCGGCGCACCCATAAATGATATGGTGGCAATGATATGGCGGCCACTCACCTTATAATTGGCGCAGGTAAAATGGGCGGGAGCCTGTTATCTGGCTGGTTAGATGCGGGTATAATATCTCCAAAATCCTTGATGATATTAGACCCAAATCCCGCACAAGATGCTCAATCTGCCATTCAGCAGGGCGCTATACATATAACTAAGCCTTCCGATATTTCCAAACATACAACAACTGTCTTGCTGGCGATAAAACCGCAGATGATTGAGGACATAGGCCCGCAAATTGCGCCTTATCTGCCGAATAGTGCCCTTATCATTTCCATCCTAGCTGGCACATCCATAGAGGTTCTTGACGGTATTTTTAGCCCGCGCCCTATCATCCGCGCCATGCCAAATACGCCCGCTGCCATTGGTGCAGGCATCACAGCGATTACAGGCAAAACCGCCCAAGATGAAAAACACCTAGACACCGCTGAAAGCTTATTATCAGCGAGCGGCGGCGTGTACCGCGTTGAAACTGAAACCTTGATAAATGCTGTTACCGCTGTGTCTGGGTCTGGCCCAGCTTATATTTTCCACCTTTGCGAAGCGCTTGAAGCGGCAGCACTGAAAGTTGGACTGAATGAAAATCTTGCCCCCAAATTTGCACGGCAAACGATTATTGGCGCAGCAAAATTACTGGAGCAAAGCGATTTGCCGCCATCAGACTTACGGCGCAATGTCACCTCGCCCAATGGTACCACCCAAGCTGCACTCGATGAATTAATGTCAGAAAATGGCTTAACGCAATTAATGATAAAAACCGTCAGAGCCGCCTTTATCCGCGCCAAAGAGCTTGCAAAATCATCACGCAATTAAAGGGGCAACTGCAACGTCGCCCGTAACCCGCCTTTCGGACTATCAACTAACAGAATTTTTCCGCCGTGAATCTGGGCAATATCTCTCGCAATAGCTAGCCCTAGCCCGACGCCCTCTATATTTTGATTGCGCGCTTCATCTAATCTCTGAAAGGCTTTAAAGGCCTCACTGCGTTTTTCAGGCGGAATACCTGGTCCGTCATCATCAATATGGACATAGACACTATCCATATCTAAGCTTGAACTGATCCAAGCATGTTGGCCATATTTCAAGGCGTTATTGACAAGATTAATCACAGCTCTACGGATCATAGCGGGGCGCAGTTGCACCTGGTTCTGAATTTTAAAATCAAGACTTACCCCTTTGAGATTAGCAACCGCATCCTGAACTAAGTGTTTTAAATCAACATCTTCTGGCTTTTCAGTGCCCAAACCGCGTGCAAAATCGAGATACCCACTCAACATCGCTTCCATTTCATTGACATCATTACGCGCGGCAATTACGTCCTCATCCTCATCTTGCATAGCCAGTTGTAATTTTAGCCGCGTTAACGGCGTACGTAAGTCATGCGAAACCCCCGCCAGCATCATAGTACGCTGCTCTAAATGACGTTTAATGCGGCCGCGCATTTTCAAAAAGGATTGCCCCGCCAAACGCACTTCAGAGGCGCCAGAAGGTTTATAGTTTGAAATATCACGGCCCTTACCAAACGCATCCGCCGCGGCCGCAAGCTGCATAATCGGCCGCGCTTGTCGCCTTACAAAGAAAATGGAGATAAGCGTCGACAATATCGTCGCTGTCATTAGCCAGAAAATAAACACAAACCCCGTTGGCGCAAACACACGTTCACGGGCCGCAATAAAACGCAATATTCCCTCATCGACTTGCACGCGAATATCGATATGATTGGGATAGCGTGTCGTATCAAACCAAAAAGGCTGTTCGATTGTATTTGTCAAAGCCCGGCGCAAGGTTTGATCCAGCGCAGAAAAAAACGCATTGCGATTATTCGTTGGCAGATTATCACCTTCTCTTAGAACGACAGAAAGCTGCATATCGGGACGTAATAATTGATCCAATATCTGCGCTTTTTCCACGCTCGGATCTTCATTATAAAGCTGCACAGCTACGGCAATATTGGCGGCAACACTGTCTGACAAATTGGCGGTCACACGCGCCCAATGTGCATTGAAAAAGAAATAAGTCACCGCTATTTGCATTAAAATCACAGGTAAAATGATAATCAAAATCACCCGAACAAAAAGGCTTTTAGGGATATAGCGTTTTAAATTCACGCTTTAAAATCCGATACCAAACGATACCCTTCACCGCGCACGGTTAATAAAAACTCTGGTTCTGATGGGTTCGTCTCAAGTTTACGGCGTAGGCGCGTCATTTGCACATCGACTGCGCGCTCGGATTGTGCATTAATATTTTCAGATAAAACATAACGCGACACAGTTGCCCCCGCCTGCTGCGCCATTAATGAAAGCAAGGTCTGCTCGCCTGTTGTCAAGCGGATTTGCTGCCCATTTTTTCGTAAAACTCGCCGCCCCATATCATATTCATAATCCCCGAAACGCACAGTATCACTGATAGGTTTACGGCCTGTACGGCGGAAAATAGCATCTATCCGCAAGAGTAATTCCTCGGGTTCAAATGGTTTGGCCAGATAGTCATCTGCGCCTGTTTTAAGCCCTGCAATTCTTTGCTCTGGATCGCCTAAAGCTGTTAGCAAAATAATCGGAATGTCATTAAATTCGCGAATAGAGGCTGCAAGGCTTAAGCCATCTTCACCTGGCATCATCACATCTAAAATTAAAAGATCATAACGCAGCCCGTTCATTTTCTGGCGCGCATCTTCGGCATTTGCAGCCCCTGAAACACGATAGCCATTTTTGCCTAAAAACCGCTGCAAGAGGTTTCGAATACGGTCATCATCATCAACAACAAGCACATGTGTATTGTGCCGATCTAAAAATGTCGCGTGAGGTGTCATATGATGTGCCAAACCCTTAAAAGAAAATTATTCTAATACCAAGCCATTGTAGCGCTTGACTTACCCTAGTGCATGTTAGAATGACGCGCAAAAGCTTATTGCGCCAAATACGGATCTGGCTAGAACAGGAAAGATTGGACATATTATGATTGAAAAAGCCTATCATGACCGCGATGGCCAAATCTGGATGGATGGTGAGTTTCTGGAATGGCGTGACACCAAAGTGCATTTACTCACACATTCCTTGCATTACGGCGCGGCCGTCTTTGAAGGTGATCGGGCCTATGGCGGCGAGATATTTCGCTTGGCCGATCATTCTACGCGTTTGAAAAAATCAGCAAATTTGCTGGGCTATGACATCCCCTATACGCGCGAAGAGATAGATGCTGCCTGTAAAGACACTTTGGCTAAATCGGGCCTTAAAGATGCCTATGTTCGCCCTGTGGCATGGCGCGGGTCAGAAATGATGGGTGTGGCCTCAAAGAATAATACAATACATCTGGCCATAGCGTGTTGGCATTGGGGGTCATATTTCTCTGATAAGATGAAAGGCATACGCTTGTGCATATCTGATTGGAAACGCCCAGATCCAGCAACAGCTCCGTGTAAATCCAAAGCAGCTGGCCTATATATGATCTGCACATTGGCCAAAGACAAAGCGGCGGCAACGGGCTGGGATGATGCGCTGATGTTTGATTATCGTGGCCGCGTTGCCGAATGTACAGGCGCGCACATTTTCTTTGTCAAAGGCGATGAACTCCATACCCCAACCAATGACATTTTGCTGGAAGGCATCACCCATGACAGCGTGATTAAACTGGCGCAAGCGCGCGGTTATAAAGTGTTTAAGCGCGATATTATGCCAGATGAAATGAAAGATTTTGATGAATGTTTTGTGGTGGGTACGGCAGCCGAAGTTACGCCTGTGCGCGAAATTGACGGTATTCATTACACGCCAGGTAAAATCTGCGAAGCTATGGTCATGGATTATGATGATGCCGTAAATGGCCGCATTACGATGTTTAAGCCTTAAGGTTTAAGGCTTAGGGCTTCAAAGCGGCTCGAAAATATAGTGAGCCTGTATAAACAGACAAAGCTGCTGCCAGCCATAATAAAATAAGCCCAAGCGTCTTCGCCCCGCCCGCAATACTGGGAATAGCCGTATCAATAGCCAGATAGGCTTTGCCAAGCACCCAAATAAGCAATGCTCCGATTGCAAACATCTCGCAGGCCGTTTTCCATTTTGCGAGATTTGTCGGCGGCATAACCCGTCCAGACAATGCCGCATGCTCACGTGCGCCAGAAACTAAAATATCTCGCCCGATAATGGCCAGCGCCGGCACCATAAATACCCAAGCTCCGCGCGCGGCGATCGTAAAGGCAATCAAACATCCTGCAACTAAAAGCTTATCTGCAATCGGATCCATCATACGGCCAAAATCAGATGCTACATTCCAGCGGCGGGCTAAAAATCCATCGAAGAAATCTGTCGTGACCGCAAAGATATAAATCCCCGCTAAAACCCATGCACCGCCAAAAGCGTTATTCCAGCCAAAATGCAATGACAATATGCCTGCGATCAAAACTGGGATAAGGAAAATCCGAATAATCGTCAGTACATTTGGCAACCAATGAAACTTATGGCGCGTAGATGGAACTGTGGCGGTATCATTCATCATGTTCCAAGCTTAATGGAGTTTTAAAAATTTTGATAGCACTTAATACCGAGAAGACCCCGCCAATCCACAAAACAATTTCTCCAATAATCCATATCACAGGCGAAGCTTCATTAAAGACATCGACAACATTGGCTTCATTGGCCCGCAAAGCATCAAACCATTGCGTCAACCACGGCGTTGCCACAAGGATACACACCGCGAGCATAATAAAGCCTGACTTTGCGCTAGATAGAAAGTTATCAGGCCAGCCATAAATCGAGATTTGCTTGCCCTTAATTAGGCCTACAAGAATTTCTCGTGCAATAATAATGACCGCAGGCACAGCAAATGGCCACGCTAAAAATCCTGCGCGGTGGGTAACAAATAAAAGCGCAGCAAGCGTGCCCGTACATAAAACCGTATCTGCAACATCGTCTAAATAGCCAAAACGGCGAAAAACAGATGTCTCTGTCCCGCCAAAATAATCGTCGAAAATATCTGTTAAGGCGGCAATTAAAAATAAAATTGATGCAAGGGCCGCCATTGCCGTTACGGGCCAAAACTTTACAATTAAAAACATAATAACAGGCGTGAGCAATAAGCGGATAAGCGTTAAGGCATCGGCAAAAGCCCCGCCCATATTTTCACCTATATTTTCAGGCATATTATCAGACATATTATCAGACATATTATCTGGGTTTGGTTCATTCATGGAAGTAGTCATAAATTGTTTGCGCCAGCTTTTGGCTGACCCCCTCTACTCTTTCCAAATCCTCTACCGCAGCACTTTTAACGCCTTTGGCAGAGCCGAAATGTGCGAGCAATTCGCGTTTTCGTCTTGGCCCTATTCCTGCAATACCATCAAGCGGGTTAGTTTTCATCTCTTTTTTACGCCGCGCGCGATGTGTGCCAATAGCAAAACGATGCGCTTCGTCGCGTAGGCGTTGAAGATAATATAAAACAGGAGTTCGGGGCGGTAATGTAAACGGTGCTTTGCCGTTCATAAAAAAGGTTTCACGTCCCGCATTACGGTCTGGCCCCTTGGCAATAGCCACTAAGGTAACGCGGTTTAAAACCCCCAAATCTTCCAATGTCTGCGTGACAGAAGATAGCTGCCCTTTGCCCCCATCAATTAAGACTATATCGGGCCATTCTAATGTGTCGTCTTTGACAAGGCGCGAGAAACGACGGCGAAAGACCTCGCGCATCATCCCGTAATCATCACCAGGGATTGCGTCTTCATCTTTGATATTAAATGTTCTGTAATCGCGCTTTTGCAAACCTTCTGGCCCGGACACAATAAAAGCGCCAATCGCATTAGTACCTTGAATATGGCTATTATCATAAACCTCGATACGTTGCGGCACATCCTCTAATTCAAACAGCTCTTTGACATGTGTTAGTAATTTACCTTGCGCAGCGGTTTCAGATTGCTTACGCGCCAAAGCCTCTTGCGCATTTTTCACGGCCTGGCCGACGAGTTTTTTCTTCTCCCCGCGCAAAGGTGTTAAAATCTCGACCTTACGTTCGACACGTTCGGAAAGCGCAGCTTCAATCAAGCGCTTACTCGGCAATTCATCGCTGACAATAATCTGTTTAGGGATAGGTTTATTGAGATAAAATTGCGCGATAAACGCATCTAAGATTTGCCCTGCACTCTCATCCTTACCATGACGCGGGAAATAACTATTGGTGCCCCAATTCTGCCCACCACGAAAAAAGAAGACCTGCACACATGACTGACCGCCAGCTGAGTGAATACCAATAATATCTGCATCCGTAAATGTGGTTGGATTGACCATATCCGAGCGCCCGCTCACCTTGGCCATAGCATGTAAACGGTCACGCAGCTCGGCGGCTTTTTCAAAATTAAGCGCCTTGGCTTGCTCTCCCATTTCAGCCGTCAGGCGTTTACGTAACGTATCAGAGCGGCCTTTTAGGAAATCTTCTGCATCCCCAATCAAAACATTGTAATCGTCTATGGAAATCTCGCCTGTACAAGGCGCGGAGCAGCGCTTGATTTGATGCTGCAAGCAAGGCCGCGTGCGGCTCTCATAAATACTATCGGTACAATTTCGCAGACGAAAAGCGCGCTGCAGCGTATCAAGCGTACGGTTCACTGCGCCTGCACTGGCAAATGGCCCGTAATAATCGCCTTTAATCTTACGCGCGCCGCGATGCTTGGTCACTTGCGCAGCAGGGTGATCTTTGCGCACTAAAATATAGGGAAAACTTTTATCATCGCGCAGCAAGATATTATAACGCGGTTTGAGCCGTTTAATCAGGCTCGCTTCAAGCAACAGCGCCGCCGCTTCGCTCTCGGCAATCACAAATTCCATATCCACAGCCGCGCGAATCATGCGCTGTATGCGGATCGTATGACCTTTATATTTCGTATAGGCTGCAACGCGCTTCTTTAAATCCTTTGCCTTGCCAACATATAGCACCGTCCCGTTGTCATCGAACATACGATACACGCCCGGCTTATGCGGCAGAGTTTTGACAAATTTTTGAATAAGCTCGGGGCCATAAAGCTTAGGCTCAGGCTTGGAATTAGCCATATCAGCTTGGATGTCAGATGAGTCTGGCATAGACTGACATTAGTCTGTCTTGATTATAATCGCAAATTTTTCAAGCGTTTCAAACGGAATCCGTTCAAGCGCAATTTCATGCGTGGCTTCCATGATAATTTGCGGCGCGCAGCCCGCTTGAAATGCCTCGCGCCAACGCTCTAGGCATAAACACCATTGATCGCCCGCTTTTAAGCCTGCAAATTGATATTCAGGCAGCGGCGTGGATAGATCATTCCCTTGGGCTTTAGAGAAGTTTAAAAATTTATCTGTCATGACCGCGCACACGATATGCCGCCCGCGATCCTGCGGCCCTGTCTCGCAGCACCCATCCCGAAAAAACCCCGTCATCGGATCTTTGGAACAAGGCTCAAGCTCTGTCCCAAGAATATTTTTTGTGCCGTATTTACTCATTATTCATCAAAAGTAGTTTCGGTTAATATATTTGAAGGTTTTGCAAGATGAAGAATTCCTTCTGGACCGTTATAGCTAAAAATGAAATCAGATAGGAATGGACGGCCTAAAAGATAATGATAGATCTTTTCTATTCCAACTAATTCAGCTCCATAAAATTGACCAGATATAGATATTTGCAGTTCTGGAATATCTAACACTCCGATATACACAGGAGTTTTTATTTGCCCTGATGCCGATTGAATGATTTTATAATCTATTATAATTAAACCCAGTTTTCTGGCTCTATTGTTATCTATGCAATTAACAGAGGCGCCAGTGTCAATTAACGCTTTGCAGTTTAAACCTGCAAATTTACTTGAAGGTTTTGCAACAACATCAAGTATTGGGCCATTTGATCGTAAAGTTAATTTACGTTCATGAGAATCTTGACCTGCCGGCCCAAATTGATGAATCATGAAAGTTAAGCCGTAGCAAATTTAACGTTAGGGTAAGTTTTAGGCTCAAAGCCAATTTGCCTTAATAATACAGGAGTCGTCTCAAAATCAGAAAACACTCTATCAGCAGCTGCCTGAAAATCTTTAAAAAAACCTATAACTTTATCACCTTTAATAATGACCCATTCCCCTAAATGTTCATTTTTAAAAGCGGCCTCTTTAGATATAAACGTATCTATTTCTTTACTAAGCATGCTCATATGTCACCCTCTAATCAGTTGTAACAGAATCATTCATATTATTATTTAGTTAACTATAACATAATTCTCATATGTACAAAATTCACTCAAATCTCATCTGCTTTTAATCACCTCAACGCCCGTCACATCCGCTTTCAACAAAGCTTGCGGTTTGGAAATCGACACAGCGCAGCGCTGTACGCGCGGATCAGTATCGAGCGCCCAATCTGCGATACGTTCAGCGAGGGTTTCGACAAGTTGCACATGGGCTTGCAAGGCAATCTCTTCAGCCTTTTGCGCAACAATTCCGTAGTCTAGCGTTTCATGTAAGCGGTCTTCGACTGGTAAGTCCATATCGCCCATATCAAGCTCTATGTCGATAATGATCGGCTGCGTGCTTTCATATTCATGCGGATGCACACCAATAGAGGCTTGAATATTTAACCCGCGCACAAAAATACGAGTCGATACATTCTTGGCAGATTTTCGTGTTTTGAAATGCCTTAGCATAGATTTACGCGCCATCATTGCCCCCAAAATTTACATCTGGTGTTTGCCACGTTAAATGCTGCCCAGAATCGACAGCTAGCATTTGGCCTGTCACCGATTGCGCGCCAAGCAAGTAAGATACAGCCTTAACAATAGCCTCTGGAGGAGAACCAAGCCCCAGCAAAGTATGAGCTGCTTCAGAGGCAAACTCTTCAGCCGATTGTCCTGTATTTTGCAATGTCGGCCCCGGTCCAACACCATTGACGCGAATATGCGGCGCATAGGATTGCGCCAGTGTTTTTGTAGCCCAATATAATGCGGCTTTGGATAGGCTATAGGTAAAGAAAAGCGGATTAGGCTTTAATACGCGTTGATCAATCATATTGATAATTACACCGCTTTGAGCTTGCGAGAGCTGCGCGGCGAAATCCTGCGCTAAACGCAATGGCGCATCAAGATTAACCCCCATGTGATACTCCATCATCGCATTGGTGAAACTATCCGCGCGGTCATCTTTAAAGGTCGACGCATTATTTATCAGCGCCGTTATAGGTTGGTTTGCTGCCTGCCTAGCCCGTTCAATCAGCGTGCCAAGCTCTTGTGGTACGGCCAAATTCGCGCCAATAATACTAGCGTGGCCGCCTGCAGATATAATCTCATCAGCAAGGCTTCGCGCGCTATTTTGACTGCGGAAATAATGAATGCATACATGCCAGCCTTGCGCGGCCAAACCGCGCGAGAGATATGCCCCCACTCTGGCGGCGCCGCCTGTAATAAGGACTGTTTTATTGGCACTATCTGTATTTGGGGCGCCCATGTTTATTTACGCACACGGGCGCGTTCCCCGCAAGATGGACGGCCAAGCTCGACACAGGATAAACCTGCAAGGCGCGGCTCAAGCCGGTCAAAAATCCATTTAGCAATTTGCTCCAAAGCTGGCTGCTCTAGACCTTCAACCTCATTTAGAAGGCTATGATCGAGCGGTTTGATGACTTCATTGATAATCTGTTCGATTTTCCATAAATCGCGTACCCAACCTTTATCACTTTGCGCATCTCCCATCAACGTGACTGTGCCTTTGAAGCTATGCCCATGGACTTTCTTGAACAAATCATTGGCATCAGCATGGCCGAAATAATGCGCCGCTTCAAATTGGAAATCTTTTTCAATCTCGAACTGCATCGCAGATCACAATGTCCCGCTAATGAGTGCGAGCATGTAGAGGATATAGCCAATAACGAAAATCGCTCCCGTTTTCTTGCCAATCGGTTGGCGCGTTAAAACGAAAGCCAGCAAAGCGGCAATCGCGGCCAACATAACCCAGAAATCAAAGATAAGCATTTTAGAATTAATCGCTACAGGGCCAGCAAGTGCCGAGGCGCCCATCACAGCAAAAATATTAAAGACATTAGACCCTAGCACATTCCCAATAGCGACTTCGGAATGCCCCCGATAAGAGGCCACAACAACTGTTGCAATTTCAGGCAATGATGTCCCGATTGCGACAATCGTTAGGCCAATAATTGTCTCGGATATACCAATCGTCTGCGCAATGGAGACGGCATTATTAACAATCAGATTACCACCAATAATCAGTCCCAAAATCCCAGCTATCACATAAAATACCGATAGCCCTGTCTTGGTTGGAAGTCCGTCTTCGCCTTCATCAATATCTGTCATTTCTTCTAGGATCGGGTCATCCGCGCCTGATTTGGCCAAACGGAACATCCACAGCAGGTAGCATATGATACCTGCAAATAAAATCGCGCCTTGCCACCTCATTAAAGGATTGCCGATAAAGGCTAAAAGGATAAATAATAGCGTCGCAAATACGGCAACAAAGCTATTGCGCGCAACGCCGCTCATATTGGTTGGGATCGTCATGATTAAAGCTGGCAGTCCAAGCGCGAGCAAGACATTGGCAATATTAGAGCCAACAACATTGCCTGAGGCCAGTTCGCCAGCACCGCTTAAAACGGCTTGGACGCCCACAACAAGCTCTGGTGCCGATGTACCAAAGGCTACAATGGTCAAGCCAACGATTAAAGACGGCACACCCCAATGGCGGGCCAGCGCCGCTGCGCCGCGCACCATGATGTCCCCTGCGACAATCAAAATAACCAATCCGAAGATTAATAATGCTATGGGTAAAAGCAGCCCCATTGATGCACCTATCGTTTCAGTGTCGACTTAATCGAATCGTTTGAATTCAATGATGTTTAGTAAGCCGAAAATCCCAAAGACAAGCAAGAAGCATAGCAGAGCTGGATTAAACGGAATCCCAAAAATATTGATACTTGCGCCAGAAAAAATGAGCGAAACCATAATCATTCCTTTAAAATACGAAGTGTCTTTCTTCAAAAGCTTTCGCGCTCTATAACAGAGATATAGAAAAGGCCAAGCTTTCTTACACGTTTTAACCGTTGATAAGCTTGCAATTTAGGAGATGTTCATAATGGCACAAATTTTAGGGCTGGGCGGGGTGTTCATACGCTGTGTTGATGCAGATGCATATCGCCGCTGGTGGCTCGACTATATGGAGGTCGACATTACAGCATGGGGAACAATGGAATGGTCACATCTGGATACTCCGCCAAGCCACACAATGTTAAGCCCGTTTGATAATAACACAGAGTATTTTGAGCCAAGCCAGCACCGTGTCATGATAAATCTGCGCACGGATGATGTTGTTGCCATGTTAGAGCGCGCACGCGAGGGCGGAATGCTTGTCACGGGCGAACCGCAAAATACGGAATATGGCATTTTTGGCTGGTTTATTGACCCAGAAGGCTACAAGATAGAATTATGGCAGGAGCCTTAATCCCGCCAATCGATTCGAAATATAGTTATAGGAGGACAGACATATGTTCGGCATGATTCCATTTGTGAAAGCGGCAGGCCGCGGACTTGGCGCGATGATAAAGGGGCGTAAAGGCAAAGAAACCCTTGAAAAAGAAGTCAAAGACCTTGGCCTTGATACAACAGGCGTCGAGATTAAAGTCGATGATGATGGCGGTGTTAGCCTTATTGGCCAAGCTGTTAGCCAAGAAATGAAAGAAAAAATCCTACTCGCTGTTGGTAATGTCGAAGGCGTTGGCGGCGTTGAAGATAAAGCGGCCTCTATTGGCGGCGGGCGCGAGAGCCAATTTCATACGGTCAAATCTGGCGATACACTCTCTGCGATTTCGAAAACATATTACGGCACATGGCGGCTATATCCTGAAATTTTCGAAGCCAATAAACCAATGCTCACTCATCCTGATAAAATTTATCCAGGCCAAGTTCTGCGTATTCCAGCGATTTCAACAGCAAGCTCGTAAAGATAAGACAGAGGCGGGACTGCCTAGGAGAGAGAATAAGGCAGTCACCGCTCTGCTGCGCGATAAGGACGAGGCCTGTTCATATCTGAAGGGCCTCAACGTGCGCTCTCAAGTCATTACGCAAATCATTAAGAGGGTACGCGCTTGATTATAGATAGCGCAGACCAGTTAAACATAAGCTGAACAAACCTACTATAAATGCTTGTTTTTTATGAACTTTTAGTAATTTTAAACGTCATTAAACGCAATAGAAACCGTATAAATAGCTGATTTTTCTATTTTTTCGACGGATTTGATTTTTTCACGGCCGCTTTACGTTTGGTCGTCGCTTTGGGACTGGCCGCAGCTTTCAGCGTTGCAATTTCTGCCAAAGCTGCATCAAGCCGCGCTTTGAGTACCTCAAATTCATCGCGGCTTACCAAATCCATATCCGCGATAAATTTCTCGGCTTGAGAGCGGCCCATAGCTTTAACTTCATCGCCGACACCTTTCACAGCGCCTACAGCATTGGTTAGTAAGTTGGAAATATCATCAAGGGGGCGGGATTTACTTTGCATGTTCTGGCTCGCATTACGTGAATGTTCTCTTGGATAATAGATAGGGACAGGCTAAGGAAAATCCAAGTCTAAATGCGAGTCTCTTAGTCACTATGTTTTTCACATCCCTGATACATGCCATCAAATTCCCAAATTGGCTGTCTGAAAATATTATTTCTATCGGGCCGCTCACGATTAAATGGTATGGTGTTGCTTATATCATCGGACTGTTTGGCGCTTATTACTACGCCTATCGTATGAGCGAGCGCAGAGATGTGTGGATAGCAGGCCCTGCGGCGCGCAAACCAGAGCTTGTTCCTAATAAAGATATGCTCTCTGATTTGATGTTTTACTGCCTTGTCGGAATTATTGTTGGCGGGCGGCTGGGCTATGTCATGCTCTATAAGCCGGATATGTTTATGAATGCCCCGATTGATGTCTTTAAAGTCTGGGAAGGCGGCATGGCTTTTCATGGCGGCTTCTTAGGCGTGTGCGGCGCTGTAATTTACGCGGCTTGGCGCAAAAAGCTCACTCTTATGCGGATAGCTGACATGGCCGCGATTGGCGCGCCTATTGGTATTGGTGCCGTCCGACTGCTTGGCAATTTCTTCAATCAGGAATTATGGGGCCGTGCAACAGATGTACCTTGGGCGATGATTTTCCCCAAGGATTTTGATTCAATCCCACGCCACCCAAGCCAGCTTTATGAAGCATTTCTGGAAGGCATTGTGATTTTTCTTGTTTTGCGCATTTTATGTATTCGGTTTAAAGCCCTCACAAAACCTGGCTTATGTGCGGGCGGATTTATTTTCATGTATGGCCTATTTCGTTTCACGATAGAGTTTTTCCGCGAACCTGACATTGGCATTGCTCAATTTGGCTTTCTGACACGCGGCATGACCTATTCCTTACCGATGATTATGATTGGCGGAGCTGTCATTATATGGGCCGCGCGGCGCGGGCCAGTTTCGCCCAAGCGCCAAGCCGTTAAAGACGCAGCTGCAAAATAATGGGCCATCTTCTCTCGCGTATAACCCGCCAGATTAAAGCTGAAGGGCCGATAAGTGTGGCCGAATATATGACGCTCTGCCTGCTTGACCCTGTTGACGGCTATTACCCGACCCGCGACCCGCTTGGCTGCGAGGGAGATTTCATCACCGCGCCTGAAATCAGTCAAATGTTTGGCGAAGTCATCGGATTATGGTGCTTGCAATGCTGGAAAGATATGGGCAGCCCCGAAACGGTGCAGCTTATCGAGTTAGGCCCGGGGCGCGGTATTATGATGAGCGATATTTTGCGCGCAGCACAGCTTGATAAAGGCTTTATCAAAGCCCTTCGCGTTAGTCTGATCGAGGCCTCAGCCGCGCTGGAGGCTGTACAAGGCCAAACGCTCGCCAATGCCCCTTGCCCTGTTTCTTGGGCCGCAGATTTATCTAAGATAGACTCTGGGCCGTCCATCATTATTGGCAATGAATTTCTAGACTGCCTGCCCATTCGGCAATTTATCCAAAAAGACCGCTTTGCAGGCCGTAAAGGCTGGCAGGAACGTTTGGTGATGTTAGATGACCAAGACCGCCTAAGTTTTGGCATATCCCCTGCTCCGATCTCTGAAACCATGCAAAGCACACTCCCAAATGGGCAAGATGATGCCAAAAATGATGACTTACTTGAAATATGCCCCGCCGCCTTGCAAATTTTAGATCAAATCAAAGCGCGTTTCGGCACGCATTCTGGCCGCGCGCTCTTTATTGATTATGGCCCAGATAGCACAGAGTTTGGCGATACACTCCAAGCTCTTAAACGCCATGAAAAAGTCGGGGTCTTTTCTGACCCTGGCAATACAGACCTCACTGCGCGTGTGGATTTCGCCGCCCTTAGCGAGAGTGCAAAACTTCTAAACCTAGCGGCCACATTACCTGTCATGCAGCGTGAATTTCTCTCCAAACTCGGCCTTGAAATGCGAGCTGTCGCTTTGTCACGAGCCAAAGCTGACAGCAAAGCAAAAATCGCGCGGCAATTACACCGTCTTACGGATAGCACTGAGATGGGAGAGCTGTTTAAAGCCATTTGTTTTCAATCAGATGATCTGGCTTTGCCACTCGGGTTTAAGGATATGGCCCGATGAGTCTTCCCTTTAAAACCCATAAATTGCTTGCGCTTAAAGGCATAAATCACGGGTTTTTTGGGCGGCAAGGCGGCGTCTCGCAGGCGCAATATGCCAGCCTGAATGCGGGTAGAGGGTCTGATGATACTGCAGAGAATATCGCCCAAAACCGCGCGCTTATTGCCGGGGCGCTTGGGACATCCCCCGATTGCCTGTTGAGCCTATCTCAAATCCATAGCAATGATGTGCTGATTATCGACGCGCCATTTAAAGACCCTATTTCTGGCAATCTGCCCAAAGCGGATGGATTTGTAACAAAAACGGCAGGCCTTGCTATATCCGCTTTATCCGCAGATTGCGGCCCCGTTCTCTTTTGTGATCCGCAAGCCAAAATCATTGGCGCCTGCCATGCAGGTTGGCGCGGCGCTGTGTCAGGCATTACAACGGAAACTATCAAAGCTATGGAGGCTATAGGGGCTGTGCGGGAAAATATCCGCGCCGTGCTTGGGCCTTGCATCTCGCAGCGCAATTACGAGGTCGGTCACGGTTTTCGCGATGATATTGTCGCGCAAAATGAAAGCTTTGACCGCTTCTTTGATGCAAACGCTCTTACAAATAAACCGCATTTTGACCTCAAACGGTTTATTCTGGCCAAATTACGTGCTGAAGGCGTCACGCAAATCGATGCCCTGCCCGATTGCACCTATGGTCAACCCGATGACTATTTTAGCTATAGATATAACACACATCAGAGCATAGCAGATTATGGACGGAATTTATCCGCGATTATGCTCACATAGATGATTTACTTTTTGCAAAGCTCTGCTTAAGTGACACAAAACTGAGATGAAATAAGGCTTTATCATGAAACTGATTAGCGGCACCGCGAATAATCCTTTGGCGCGCGGAATAGCGGATGTATTGGATGTCCCATTGACATCTGTGGATATAGAGCGCTTTCGCGACCAAGAGATTTTCGCGAAAATTAATGAAAATGTCCGCGGCGAAGATATATTCTTAATTCAGCCCACATCAGCCCCTGCCAATGATCACTTAATGGAATTGCTCATCTTAATCGACGCACTTGTCCGTGCATCCGCGGACCGTATCACAGCCGTTATCCCTTATTACGGCTATGCGCGCCAAGATCGCAAGACAGGCGGCAGAACACCTATTTCGGCCAAGCTTGTCGCAAATTTGATTTCCAAAGCTGGCGCGCATCGTGTTTTGACTTGCGATCTACATGCAGGTCAAATCCAAGGCTTTTTTGATATTCCAACAGATAATCTGTTCGGGCAGCCCGTTTTCGTCAATGACATCAAAGATAAGTTTTCCAAAAAAGATCGCGATAATTTATTATTCGTATCCCCAGATACAGGCGGTGTTGTGCGCACGCGTTCGATTGCCAAACAATTTGGCGCGGACATCGCGATTGTTGACAAACGCCGCCCAAAAGCCGGCGAATCAGAAGTTATGAACATCATTGGTGATGTGGCGGGGCGTAGCTGTATTCTTTATGATGACATTATCGATTCTGGCGGAACCTTATGCAATGCAGCTAAAGCGCTCAAAGACCATGGTGCCAATAGCGTTTCAGCCTATATCACCCATGGCGTGCTGTCTGATCCTGCCGTAGAGCGCATCACCAAGTCAGAGCTGACCGAACTTGTCATCACAGATACAATCGCTCAACCACAAAAAGTCAAGGATTGCCCAAAAATTCGTGAATGTAGCACAGCCACACTTTTGGGCGAAGCTATTCGCCGGATCGCGAATGATGAGAGTGTTTCAAAGCTTTTTGACTAAAATTCATAGCGCGGAAACGGCGCTATATGTTCAAGCCGATATTTAAGCGAGATTTTACCATCAGACCCCTTGCAAAGCGCCTTGTTTTGACATAATAGCCGCCCAAATTAAGAATCTTACGCGCTAGGCCGTCCATTGGACGGTTGATTTGTTTAAAGCGCACCAAAGGAAATTTGTCATGTCTGTTGTCCTTGATGTAACTGTTCGCGAAAATACTGGTACGGGTAATGCCCGTGAAGCCCGCCGCCAAGGCATGGTGCCGGGTGTAATTTATGGCGGCGACGAAGCCCCTGTTGCGGTGGCTGTAAAATTTAATGAAATGCTCAAAGCCATTAACTCTGGCCAGTTTCTTTCAAACATGGTTGAGCTTTCACATGACGGCAAAAAACAAAAAGTCATTGCCAAAGACGTCCAATTCCACCCTGTTAAAGATTTACCTGTTCACGTTGATTTTTACCGCGTAACAGCGAAATCTATCATCGAAGTTGAAGTTTCTGTAAACTTCATCGGCGAAGATGTTGCCCCTGGTATGAAAGCAGGCGGCGCATTGAACGTTGTGCGTTACGCGATTGAAGTCAAATGCCCAGCAGGCAGTATTCCAGATACGATTGACGTTGATATTTCAGCTATGGAAATCGGCGATAGCATTCATATTTCTGAAGTCACTCTGCCAAAAGGCGTTAAGCCTTCGATTACAGATCGCGATTTTACGATTGCAACCATCATCGCATCACGCACGTCAAAACTAGCAGATGACGAAGACGGCGAAGGCGTTGAAGGCGAAGCGGTTGAAGGCGAAGAACCCGCAACTGACGCGGACGCATAGGCTGCGCGGTCTTTTTTCTTGGCTGCGCCCAAAAACTGCGGAGCGGACAAACACCTCTCGGCGACGCTCAAAAATCGCGGAGCCCGATATGCTTTTATGGGTAGGGCTGGGTAATCCCGGCGAAAAATATTCAGGCAATCGCCATAATATTGGATTTATGGCGATAGATGCCATTGGTGACGATCATGGATTTTCACCCGAAAAAAATCAATTCAAAGGCGTATCGCGTCAAGGCACCGTCTCTGTAGATGGCCGCCCTGTCAAAGTCCTTCTGCTAAAACCCATGACTTTCATGAATGAGTCGGGACAGGCTGTGCAAAAAGCCATGAGCTTTTACAAGATTCCATTGTCTAACGTTACTGTCTTCCATGATGAATTAGACCTGGCCCCTGGTAAGTTTCGCATGAAATTTAGCGGCGGTATCGCAGGGCATAATGGCCTAAGGTCTATCAGGCAACTTTGCGGGTCAGAGGATTTTCACCGTGCCCGCCTTGGTATTGGTCATCCTGGTCATAAAGATAAAGTCCATAGCTATGTTTTATCAGACTTTGCTAAAGATGAGCGGCCTTGGCTACAGGATTTCATGAACGCTTTATCGCGCGCGGCTGACCTGCTTGCCTCGGGCGAGACTGACAAATATCAAACCAAAGTTGACATGTTGGCCCCGCCGCCAAATAGCAAACCGCGCCGCGGTTAAAATAGGAGCCTCTCATGGGATTTAAATGTGGTATTGTAGGCTTACCCAACGTCGGAAAATCTACACTTTTTAACGCTTTAACAAAAACGGCTAACGCACAAGCCGCCAATTATCCCTTTTGTACGATTGAACCAAATATTGGTGATGTTGCCATGCCAGAACCACGCCTTGATATTATCGCAAAGATTGGCGGCTCGGCGCAAATTATTCCAACTCGTATGAACTTCGTTGATATTGCGGGCCTTGTAAAAGGGGCATCCAAGGGCGAAGGCATGGGCAATCAATTTTTAGCCAATATCCGCGAAACAGATGCCGTCATTTATGTCCTGCGTTGTTTTGAAGATGAAGACATCACCCATGTGGATGGCCGCATTGACCCTATCTCGGATTTTGAAACGATTGAAACTGAGCTGATGTTATCTGACCTTGAAAGCCTTGAAAAACGCAAAAGCGGCCTAGAGAAGAAAATCAAACAAAATGATAAAGACGCACTACAAACTATGCGCCTTATCGAAACCGCCATAGCCATGCTTGAAGATGGCAAGCCTGCTCGCATAGCAGATATTGACGAAGAGGATGCTAAGGCTTGGCGGATGCTACAGCTGTTAACCTCCAAACCTGTCCTCTATGTTGCCAATGTCGATGAAGACAGCGCCGCAGACGGGAATGCATACTCGGCCAAAGTTCTGGCTCATGCAGAATCCGAAGGCGCGCAAGCCGTAATTATCTCTGCGCAGATTGAATCTGAAATGGCTTTGCTCGATGATGAAGAACAAGCTGAATATCTGGGCGCGATTGGTCTTGAAGAACCGGGCTTGAACCGCTTAATTCGTGCAGGCTATGCCCTGCTCGGCCTGCAAACCTATTTCACGGTTGGCCCTAAGGAGGCTCGTGCATGGACATTTCACAAAGGCTGGACAGCCCCCAAATGCGCAGGCGTTATTCACGGCGATTTTGAAAAAGGCTTTATCCGCGCGGAAACTACAGCCTATGACGATTATGTCGCCAATAATGGAGAACAAGGCGCGAAAGAGGCGGGTAAAGTTCGCCAAGAAGGCAAAGATTATATCGTTAAAGATGGTGATATAATGTTATTCAAGTTCAATGTTTAGCTGCATAATCATATAATTTACTATTTATCAACTTAAAATCCGTAAATTATTTGTGGGATGAGCTTTGTTATGCAAGGATTTTAACCATGTGCCTGAACTTAAGACCATCATTTAAGAGACTTACGCTTGTCAGCTATGCAGCGCTTTTCGCGACCTCTGCACATGCCGTTGACTTTACCAATACCACAACAGGTGCCATAGGCGGCCCGACGCCTTGCGGCACAACCGACCTTGTTCGGACATTTACTGTTACAGATGATTTTACAATCAGTGATGTCGATTTAAGCCTGCAGATCAATCACACATGGCGCGGGGATATAGATATACGGCTCATATCACCAGCCAATACAACGGCTCAGTTAACCATCGCAGATACATCACTTACTGGCAATATAGATAATTATAACATTATTCTGGATGATGATGGGGTTGATCTTATCAATACTGGCTCGCATACTACCGCAGACGGAACGGTTGCGCCTCCTTTTGAAAATCGCGTAAGACCCGAAAATCCCTTATCAATTTTCAATAGCGAAATGTCAGCAGGTACATGGACATTGCGAATTTGTGATGCTCTTTCAGGATTTGACGATGGCACCTTTAATATCGGCGTATTAAGCCTTACGCCTCTCCCTATGGCTGACATTAGTGCCGTAAAATCGGTGGAAGTTATAGACCCTAGCGGATCAGGCTCTACCGATGTTTATATGATACCTGGCAATGAAGTCCTTTATAAAATCACTGTCACAAATAGTGCGACATCGACCGCTATGGCCGAAAATATTGATATTACTGATACACTGCCTGAGACATTGCGATTTCTATCCGCGACCTCAACAGGCTTCGTTAGCGGGACTTTCGCAACCCCCGCCCTGCCAGCGACAAATACGGACTGTGCGGGCGGCGCTTGCGTTATAAGCTTCGATGACGGCGTTTTAGCTGCAAATTCAACTGGTGAAATCGCAGTGACAGCTTTGATTAAATAAGCGTTTAATGGCCATCAAAGGCAATAAGCGCCGTAACTGGCACGCCCATCGCTGTAATTTTAGCCAAACCGCCTAATTCAGGCAGGTCAATCACAAATGCCGCGCCGACAATCTTACATCCCGTTTTCCGCAGCAGCTTTATACCCGCCTCGGCTGTCCCGCCTGTTGCGATCAGATCATCGACTAAGAGCGTTTTTTCGCCTTTACGAATGGAATCCGCATGAATTTCAATCCTATCGGTACCATATTCGAGCTGATAATCTTCACTATAGACATCAAAGGGTAATTTACCTGTCTTGCGGATAGGCACAAAGCCTGCACCAAGCTCCACCGCCATAGCGGCGCCAAAAATAAATCCGCGCGCGTCAATGCCCGCTACATTATCAATACCCTTATCGCGATAAGGGTCGCATAGCTGCTTTATACTCTGAGCAAAAGCGACGCGGTTCGTCAGCAAAGTCGTTATATCCCGATACATAATCCCTTCTTTAGGAAAATTCGGGATTGTGCGGATTGTATCTTTGAGATTTATAGTCATCGTTTTAAATTTACCTTATCAGTTTCAGGCAAGATATGGGTCTCAGCAAAGGCTTTCATTTCCCAATCTTGAAAATCAGGATCACTCATTAGCTCGGAAATATAAGTATCGGAGCGAACAGAACGCGGCAAGCCATAGCTCGCAAATCGCGTAGCAACCGGGGTATAAAAGGCATCGGCGATAGACCAATTATCAAATAAATACGGCCCGTTATGCGCCTCCAGCAGCGCGTCCCACATAGCCGAAATGTCCTCAGCCTCTTTTAAGCAAGCTTTGGGCATCGGCGTTTCTGTACGGCGGCGCAGGTTCATAGGCGCTTCGTCGCGAATGATCTGAAACCCTTCATGCATGAGACGGACAACTTCCTTGGCCTTCATCTTCATCTCGGGGTCTTTCGGCCAAAGATTTGGTACGGCCTGCGCGCAAAATTCGGCAATGGCAAGGCTGTCAGGCAAGCGCTCGCCATTCACCTCCAAGACAGGCACAGTCCCCGCATCGGTAAGATCAAGTAAACGGTCTTTATATCCGGGTATATCAAGGTCGATAACTTCCTCGACGAAAGGCAATTCGGCTTTGCGCAGAATTAACCAAGGCCGCAGCGACCATGATGAATAATTATAATTGCCAATATAGAGCTTGAGTGGCTGCGCGGTTAAAATCTCTGCCATATTTAATATCCTAAAAGTTTAAGTGCGGCCAAAAGTTGCGGTTTTTCTGTACGAAATCCGCTTCGCACCCAAAGCGTTTCTAACGCCTTCATGGCTTTGCCCATTTGCGGGCCTTTTGGTACACCAAACTCTGACAAGTCTTTTCCGTCAATCGGAAAAACAGGCCGTGTCCAATTCAGCGCTAAATTCGCAAGCGACATAAAGCGCGCAGCTTGGATGGGATCTTCCTCGCCTGCCGCCCGTAACCATGCACGGTCAACTACCACTTGCTTGCCTGACTGATATAGTGCCTTGAGCTGATCGCGCTCATCCATATCTGTAGAGAGCTGTGCATCATCATCGGCCCATGCGCGCAGGCGTTTCGTCTCGGCCTTTGACATTTTCAAGCGCTCACACAGCAAAGTTATTTGCACCGAATCGCGCGCACCCATCGCCATTAGGCGCAAGAGCGGGTCAGGCGCGATATTCGCACGGGCTTCGAGCGCAATCAAACGCGATAACCCATCAACATTACTAGCTTCGCGCAAAACTGTTTCTAAGATGTCATTGGTGAGCATAATGCGCGCCGCACGCGCGGGGTCTTTGGCGCAGAGAAGTTTTTTAATTTCACTCCAGACGCGTTCAACAGATAGCTGTTTTAGGCCCGCACGGTTTTCACGGCAAGCTTTTAGCGAAGCCGCATCAATTTTCTCTTGTCCGCCATAATGGGCGATAAACCGAAAGACCCGTAAAATACGAAGATAATCTTCACGCACACGCAAATCAGCCTCGCCAACAAAGCGAAATTTTTTTGTAGCAATATCAGAAAGCCCTTGCTCCGTTGGGTCATAAATTTGTCCGTCATAATCTGCGTAAAGCGCATTAACTGTAAGATCACGGCGCTGCGCATCTTTGGCCCAATCTTGGGTAAAGGACACAACTGCGCGGCGTCCATCTGTCTCAACATCTTCTCGCAAGCTTGTGATTTCAAATGGTTTTCTATCAATTACAGCCGTAATGGTTCCGTGATCTATACCTGTCGGCACATATTTAACTCCCGCCTCACCTAAGGCTTTTGCGACAGCTTTAGGATCTAACTGCGTGGCCAAATCAATATCGCCAACCTCCTCGCCCCAAAGCGCATTGCGCACACAGCCGCCGACAAAACGCATTGTGCCAGCGGGCAAGGCCGTAAATAAGGCTATAACGGCCTGACTGCGCATCCATTCATGCATTTCTGGGTTTAATCTATCCATTTAATAATCCGCTTCAAAGACGCCAAGAACGCTGCGTTGATACAGCCGAAATATCACCATAGCTGTCATGCCCCAAATATTTCGGTAAACCCCATCTGGCCCTGTATAGGGCATATCTGTTAGCGCGATGTCTTGACCATTATAACGCACAATACGTTCAACATGATTTTTCGCATCCATCAAAAATTCAAGCGGGACTTCAAACACATCATCAACCTCACGCGCATCTGGAATGATTTTGGCTTGCGCAGATATAAGACCGACAAAAGGCGTGACACGATATTCACTCACCGCATTGAAAGACCGCAATCGCCCAATAATGCCTATATGACGTGCGTTAACGCCAATTTCTTCTTCGGTTTCGCGCAAAGCCGTTTGCATAATGCTCTCCCCCGCTTCGCGCTTACCGCCAGGAAAGGCAATTTGTCCGGGATGAGACGGCATTGTCTCTGGACGCTGCGTGAGGATAACATGCCAGATTGGCTTCCCGCCAAGCTCACGCTTGACCAACGGCACCAAGACAGACGCCATGCGCTGCCCATCGCGTTTAACTTGGTCTGCCCCATCTGAAATTTTCGGCGGCAGTAAAGCCTGACGAATGTTCATAATTGTCGGATCTTGGCGCGAGTCTGTCAAAAGTGAGTCATGAAAAGGCATCATATTAATTTTAGCTGCCCTGTGTATTATCTAAATGTGTGTTGTCTAAATGTGTGCTGTCTAAATGCGCGCCTTCAGGGCCAAGCGGGAAAAATTCACCGCCTGCGTAAACACCTAATTGCGGAGCCGTTTTCCCCTCGCGCTGAACCGCCAACTCGACAAGCTCATAAAACACAGGCCGCGACAAAGCTGCTTCGAGCCGTCCGCGTATTGTCACATATGGCGCAGGTTCAAGCGTGACAGGATCCGTTTCAACGCGAATAAGGTTCCCTGCCCCCGCTTCAACCACTTCTCCTAAATTCGTTGTAAAAAATAAGCGTTGCTGATCACCGTTATTTTGAACATCTACGCGCGTGGCGATAAAATGGGCGCGCTCAACCTTTATGCCGATTTTTTCAACGGGCGTAACAAGATAAGTGCGGCCATCGTCGTCTTTACGCAAAATCGACGCGAATAATTCCACCAAAGGGCGGCGGGTTATCATTGTTCCGTCATGCCACCATGTTCCATCAGATTTTATGACCATATCCATTTCGCCGCAATAAGGCGGATTCCAGCGCTCTACAGGACGTTGTCCATCACCGGTCTCTTCTAAAGCCTTCATCAAGTCGCGGAGTGAAAAATCATGCCTCTTCACATCATTGTGTGTCTCACTCTTACTGTCATTTAACCTGTTTTCTGTAGACATGGCTATCTTAGGCTTTCAAGGCTGTGCTAGAGTGATTACAACAAGCTGATATTCTCATCAGAATCACTGATATGGACTTTTACTTATGAGCCGAGCCGACATGCAAGACATTCCTAAAAATATAGAAACCGCTGCGGCAAAAGCAAGTGCAAGCCTTATGCAAGCCAAAACAAATATTGGTGCAGTGGTTTACGGTCAAGACCATGTTGTTGATTTAGCCATTGCCGCCATCTTATCAGGCGGTCATGCCTTATTAGTCGGTGTACCGGGTCTGGCCAAAACACTATTGGTCGAAACGCTTGGCACAGTTTTAGGGTTATCGGATAAACGTATCCAGTTCACACCTGACCTTATGCCTGCCGATATTGTCGGCTCTGAAGTTTTAGAAGAAGACGCCAAAGGCAAACGCTCATTTCGGTTCATTCCCGGCCCCGTCTTTACGCAGCTTCTAATGGCCGATGAGATTAACCGCGCCTCGCCGCGCACGCAATCTGCCTTGCTGCAAGCCATGCAAGAAAAATTTGTTACGGTGGCCGGCGAAATGCACGCGCTCCCCAAACCTTTTCATGTATTAGCCACGCAAAACCCGATTGAGCAAGAAGGCACGTACCCTTTGCCTGAAGCCCAACTTGACCGTTTTCTTTTCCAAATTGATGTTGGCTTCCCAACTCTTGATACAGAACGCGATATCCTCGTCGCGACAACGGGTATAAATGACGCTAAAGCCAAAAAGGCCATTACAGCAAAGCAGCTTATCGAGATGCAAAAACTTGTGCGTCAGCTCCCTGTGAGTGAAGGTGTGCTTAAAGCAATTTTGACATTGGTGCGCGAAGCGCGTCCTGACCAGACCACGCTCGACACTATTCGCGAAAATGTCGCTTGGGGACCAGGCCCGCGGGCTGGACAAGCTTTGATGCTCGCGACACGTGCCAAAGCTCTTATTGAAGGCCGTCTATCGCCCTCTATTGATGATGTCATTGAGCTAGCTGGCCCTGTCCTAAAACACCGCATGGCCCTATCTTTTGCAGCGCGGGCCGAAGGCCAGACCATTACCCAAACGATTGATATGTTAAAAACCCATATTCGCTAAAAGGCGCCTTAAAAGAATATGCCCGTTCAAACCTTATCACACACAGAGCTGCGCAATGATGCAGAACGCCTTGCAGGCGGTTTCCCAGCCTTGCTGGCCCAAGCTGAACGCGTAGCCTCTATTGTTGCCTCTGGCGTACATGGCCGCCGCCGCCCGGGGCAAGGCGAGACATTTTGGCAATATCGCAATTATCACAGCTCCGATGCAGCCACACAAATTGACTGGCGGCGTTCTGCACGCGGCGATCAAGTCTTTGTTCGCGATAATGAATGGGAAGCGGCCAATAGTATTTATTTCTGGCGCGATGGTCATGACGGTATGACATGGTCATCGAGTAAAAAACTCCCACTTAAAGCTGATCGTGCCAGTGTTTTAACACTCGCCTTAGCGAGCCTTCTTATGCGCGCAGGTGAGCGCTGTGCCATTATTGGCGAAACAGATAGGCCGCGCGCAGGCCGTATCGGCTTTGAGCGTTTATCTATGCGCCTTGCTGCCTCAAAAGGCCACACAGACATGCTAGGCGCAAAAATTGCGCCTCATGCCAAAATGGTCATTACGTCTGACTTCCTAGAAAAACCTGATGTGTGGCGCGAGCGCCTTGCACGCCTCTCTGGCCGTCCTGTTAGCGGTGTCTTGCTTCATATTATCGACCCTGCCGAAGAAAGCTTCCCTTATAAAGGCCGCCTAGAGCTACGCATTCCGGGCATGACTAAAGCTGCGCCCTTCATTCTAGGCCGCGCGGAAAACGCACAAGACAGATACCAAGCCAAATTTAAAGCCCATTGCAGCGCGATAGACGATATAGCGCGCCGCTTGGGTTGGACACTTATTCGTCACCGCACAGATGCCCCCGCCACACAGGCCCTCACCGCCCTTTACCTTGCTTTATCAGGTGATATGTGAGCTTTGGGAGTTTAACATTACTCGCGCCATTAACGCTGCTTGGCCTCATCGCTCTGCCGATTATTTGGTGGATTATGCGGATCAGCCCGCCGCAACCACGCCGCCAAGCTTTCCCGCCCTTGCGGATTTTACAAGACATAGAGGCCGATGAGCAAACCCCTGATAAAACCCCGCTATGGCTTTTATTATTTCGACTTTTACTCGGTGCATTAATTGTCTTTGCTCTGGCCAAACCTGTCTTTCAAGCCAAAGACGTTACCAGCGCCAAACCGCTCACGCTTATCCTTGACCAAAGCGTCACAGCCGCGCCGATTTGGAATGATATTATCGCAGATGCAGAAAGCCGCGCACGCGATGCGCGCCGTAGCAATTTAGACATACGCCTTATCGCAAGCGGGGAGACTTATGAAAGCTTGCCTGCATTTGCACCCGCACAAAACGCGCTTGATGCGCTAAAAACCTTACAGCCTTTGGCCTATCATGTCGGCGAAGAAAATTACGGCGCGCTTTTAGATAATAACGCACAGCGAAATACAGATATTGTTTGGCTGACCTCTGGGATTAGCTCTGATAATCCTGAAGCCTTAAATGGGTCAGGCGCGCTCATTATTAAGCCCGATCTATCAACGCTGGTTTTACCTGCAAATGTGCGCGAAACTGCGCAAGGGTTCGAAAGTGATTGGTACCGGCCCAGCTCAAGCGGGACGCAAGTTGTGACAATCGAAGCGATTGGCGCAGATAGTTCCGTTATCGCCTCCCAGCCGCTCACATTCGCGCTGGGTCAAACTCTGGGCACCGTGAGTTTTTCTTTGCCTGCACAGCTACGCGCCCGCGTTGCACGTATTCGCGCTGCCGGTATTCGATCGGCTGCATCGATGAAATTACTTGATGATAGTTTTGGTCGCCCGATTGTTGGCGTTTTAACCCCAGCAGCCGATACCTCTAGCCCGCTTTTAACAGAGCCATTTTACGCCAAACAAGCTCTGCTGCCTTATGCAGATATTTTCGAAGGAGATGAGGCAACATTACTCGCGCTTGATCCGTCCATTATCGTCATGCCCGACAGTATGAAAAGTGATAGCGAAGCCATGATCGAATATGTCCAAACAGGCGGCATGGTTGTACGCTTTGCAGGCCCGCGCTTGGCAAAACGTGTTGATGATTTACTACCCGTACGCTTGCGCTCTGGCGGGCGCGCGATTGGCGGTGCGCTGGCATGGGAAGAGCCGCAGCGCCTTGCAGCCTTTTCCCAAGACAGCCCATTTTTTGGCCTTTCCATCCCGCAAGATGTCACCGTTTCAAAACAAGTTATGGCCGAGCCGGGCATCGAAACAGATCGCAAAACATGGGCAAGACTCGAAGATGGTTCCCCGATTGTGACGACAGATGTTTTAGGTCAAGGCCGCGTCATTCTATATCATGTCACAGCAGGGCCAGAATGGTCTAATCTTGCGATTAACGGGCTTTACGTTGAAATGCTACGCCGTCTTTTACCCTTGGCGAAAGGCCGCGCGCCTGTACAAACGCAAGGCGAAGCAGATTGGATATTAGACCGCACTATGGACGCATTTGGTAATTTCACCTCTCCGCCTGCCGATGCGCAAATTTTGAAAGATGCTGATTTTGCAACAGCTCGGGCCAGTGCCAAAATCTATCCTGGCTATTACCGCCAAGGCACACGGCAGCGTAGCTTACAGCCTATTTCCAATCCCGAATCCATGGCAATGATAAAATTACCCAGCGGGACAAAGACAGGTAAATTCGGCGCAGAAAAAACCGCATCATTTACAGGCTTGCTTCTGGCTATTGGCGCAGGACTTTTAGCCCTAGATGCGTTTTTCGCATTATTTATGTCTGGCAGATTACGCTATTTAATACCTGCAAAATTATCCGGGCGGCGTGTATTTGCTAGCCTAATTGTCATCACCCTCATTGGCATCACGCTCCCCCAAGCCAGCGCGCAGGAGCAAGACGCGGCGCGTATCATAGAAGCCGCGCGCGGATTACATCTGGCCTATGTTGAAACGGGAGATAGCCGCCGTGATCGTTTAACACAGACAGCCTTAGAAAGCTTGAAACGACAATTAAATGCACGCACAACGATTGAACCTGAAGGCGTTCACGGCGTGCAGCCTGATGCAGATGGTTTGCATCTTTATCCTTTTTTATTTTGGTCTATCCGCCGCGACACACCTGCTCTTACGCCCGAAGCGGCTGCAAACTTAAATAGCTATATGGCTGCAGGCGGAACGATTATTTTTGACACAGCCGATGAAGGCGACCGTGCCCTGCGCGCTGGCGCGCCTCACCCGGGCCTTACGCGTGTCACAGAAGGGCTGGACATCCCTGCCCTGACCACAATTCCTGAAGATCATGTGCTGACAAAATCTTATTACCTCTTGCAAGTCTTTCCCGGCCGCTGGGCCAACGGGCCTGTCTATGTGCAATCTGGCGACAGAAATGGCGGCGGGCGCGATGGGGTTAGCCCTGTCATTATCGGCTCTCAAGATTGGGCTGCGGCTTGGGCCATAGACCCTGATGCGGGCGCTGTTGTCGATCTAAATAATGACATTCCGCGCCAACGCGAAATGGCTATTCGGTTCGGGATTAACATCACCATGTACGCGCTTGCGGGGAATTATAAAGCCGACCAAGTTCATGCCGCCGAGCTTGTCAAACGTATCGGCAATAACCGCCTGACCGATCCGTCTGTGGATCCGTAAAAGAAAGCATGACACAGTCAACATGAAAGAGCTTTTCCAAAATATCGCCTTTGACCCCCTTATCAGCTCTCCTTTGCTGATAGGATTGGCGGCGCTCTTATTTATCGCGGCTCTGGCCGCGGGCATTGGCCGTTTAAAAAGTTATTTCGCACGGCTTGTGGCAGGTCTTTTTTTAATTCTGGCGATCATGAATCCTCAAGCCGTTGATGAAGATAGAGAGGCTCTGCCTGATACAGTTCTGATCCTGACAGACGCGTCTGAATCCATGCAAATCGGGCAGCGCGCAGCCATTGCGAGCGCTATTGAGACAGAACTTCAAAGTGAATTAAGCGCCGCGCCTGACCTCGATGTCATCACAGTTAAAGTCCCGCCAAATACAAGCGGAACCAATATCGCAAAAGCGCTCACTGACGGCCTAGCGACTATCCCGAAATCACGGCTTGCAGGCGTTATCGCCCTCACAGATGGCAGAGCCCATGACATTACAGATGAAACCGCTAAAATATTACCAGAGGGCATTCCTTTTCATGCTCTTATTATTGGGGATGAAACGGCAAGAGATCGCCGTATAACAGCCATTAAGTCTCCAAAATTTGGGGTTGTTGGCGAACAAGCTGAATTTGAATTACAGGTTGATGATCCCGGTTTTGAAGGCGAGCGGGCGCGCATTGAGGTAAAATTAAACGGCACACTCAAAGCTCGTTTCCCGATCACTATTGGCAATCCTGTTTCTATCCCGCTCGAAATTGAACGCCGAGGAAGCAATACAGTTGAAATGAGCGTAACAGCCGTTGAGGGTGAATTAACACTCAATAATAATCTATTTGTCTCTGAAATTTCTGGGGTACGTGACAGATTACGCGTTTTACTCATTACAGGTGAGCCGCATAATGGCGGACGGGCTTGGCGGAATTTGCTTAAATCTGACCCAGCTTTAGACCTTGTTCAATTTACGATTTTAACCGTGCCGGGTGTCAAAATCCGCAATGCCAAATCTACGGAATTATCGCTCATTCAATTCCCAACGCGTCAATTATTCGAAGAAAAACTTGACGAATTTGACCTGATAATTTTCGACCAATATGAACGCCGCTCCTTTCCATTACGTAGCGGGCGTAGACAGCCCAACATCCTGCCGCAATATTACCAAAACCTAGCCCGCTATGTCGAAAAAGGTGGCGGCCTACTTCTTGCAACTGGCCCAGCTTTTGCGGGCCAAGGCAGCCTCTATAGAACGCCTCTTGTCAGCATATTGCCGAGCCGTCCAAATGGCGAAATCATTGATGAAACCTTCAGACCGAAACTCAATGAAAAAGGTACACGCCATCCGATTACAGCCTCCTTCGCAGGCGAAACAGCCGAAAATTGGGGCCATTGGTACAGAGCCATCGACAATGACCCCATTAGTGGTGATGTGTTAATGGACGGCCCTGATGGCGCGCCTTTATTTGTCATTGATACCGTCGGACAAGGCCGTGTTGCCATGCTTATGTCCGACCAAGCATGGCTTTGGGCCAAAGGTCATGATGGCGGCGGGCCTTATCGCGAAATGTTTCGCCGTACCGCCCATTGGCTGATGGGTGAACCTGATCTGGATGCTGAAGTACTGCGGGCTGTGAGTGAAGATGGGCGTCTTAAAATTGAACGCCGGTCTTTAAATGATGTGACAGGCCCGCTCACTGTCATCTACCCGAACGGAACACAAGCCGTTGCGAGTTTTGACCAAGCTGCAGATGGCAGTTATCGCGCAGAACTGCCCTTACGCGGTCAAGGCGCTTATCGCCTCCAACATGGGCGGCTCTCATCCATCACAGCCATCGGCGCACTTAATCCGCGCGAATATGCGCAGCTCCTACCAACACAAGACATATTGGCGCCCCTCGCAAACGCGACAGGCGGGGCCATCACCGCATTAGGGCTAGACGCTGCCAAAGTCCCGACAATACGCCGCGTAAACGCTGGGAGGAAAACAGCTGGCCGTGATTGGATTGGACTTATCGCCCATCAAAATTACACCGTCACACAAAGCCGCCGCACGCCCCTTGCGCCCGGAATTTTATTTTTCATGCTATTCTTTATTTTCTTAGCATGGGCTTGGCGCAAAGAAGGGCAATAACCTCAGAGCTCGCTATTTTTTAAGGGTATATGAAAATTCAGACTTTGTTCAATATATTTAGATACAATTTGAGATGAACTAAAAGGGTTTTCATGTTAAAATATAGTCAAATCATAGCCTTAACAGCCATATCCACCCTATTATTGCCAAGTTGTGCGGCTGTAAAAACAACAGGTACTGTAGCAGCCTTGCCCTTTAAAGCCGCCTATAAAACAACCGAATTTGCAGGCAAAACCGTCTGGGCAACGGGCAAAGGTGTTTATTATGTTGGCTCTGTGCCCGTTAAAATTGCCGATAAAGCCTTGGATACAAGTGCAAAAATCCTCACAGTGACAATCTTGACCTTAGATGCAACAGGCAAAGCCATTACGGTCACCCGCCAGATTAAAGCCGCGCAGCTAGATATGGAATTAGCCGCCATAAAGCATACAGCCAATATTGTGAGCGTTACAGTCGACGCTTTGTAAAGCCAATGAAACGGCTTACGGCTAAGGGAAGCTTGGGCCAAAGGTTCAATTTATTTTTTCAAACTAATGTGACTGTTCTCAAACTGCGAACCATGATTGAGCCTATCATCGCTTTGTGCTATGTGTAAGAAAAATAAGGAGCTTTACCATGCGGTCTACAGTAAAAACCTTTATTCTCGCAGGCATTATAACCCTTGCAATTCCTAGCCTTGCCAATGCGCGCGGTTTTGAAAACACACTCACCGAACCGCTGACGACTCCTGTAAAAATTGAAGTTGTTTTAAGCGAAGAGATGCAGCACCGCGCCAATAATTTACCCACTAAACTCCGAGATCGTAATATTGGCAGCACACGCGGCCTTCGAAAAGGATTTTCTGGGAACGGGCATTACGGCGAGAAAGATTTAAAAGTCATCGTGGGCTCATTAGAAAAAAAAATGGTTCAAAAATTTACCAAAAAAGGTATTCCAATATCCGATGATGCGCCTGTTACAATGCGCATTACTATAGAAGAGGCTAAAAATAATCGCCCAACATTTAATCAACTCAGTGTTGAACCCAGCCTATCGTTTCAAAGCTTTGGTTTAGGCGGCGCGAGCATGAGTGCTGATTTCATTACTGATACAGGCGAGTTATTAGGTACGATGTCATATTCATATTATGAAACAAACTTATTCAACAGAAACACTTCACTTGGCCCTATCTGGTATGATGCTGATCGTAGTTTTCGGTTTTTCGCAAGTAAGTCCGCAAAAGCTTTAGCCAATTAACATCCATCACATAACATTTATTTTAAAATAGAAATCAGTTTCGCCATGCAATCCATATTTAAAACCCTCATAATCGCCAGCACTATAGCGCTCGCCCTGCCAAGCTTTGCACATGCAGATGCGCGCGTCTTTACCAATACAATCGCAGCGCCGCTGACAACGCCTGTAAAAATAGAGATCGTATTGAGCAAAGAGATGCAGCACCGCGCAAATAACCTTCCGACGAAACTTATTGACCGGAATAGAAGCTCATCTCGCGGGCTTAATAATGCTTTTAGTAGCAATGGATATTACGGCGAGAAAGCGCTGGATCAGTTGGTGTCAGCTTTAGAAAAAACAATGACACAGAAATTCACGAAAAAAGGCATTGTCATATCTGATGACGCTCCCGCAACAATGCGTATCACGATTGAGCGGGCGAAAAATAATCGCCCAACACCAACGCAACTTAGGAAAGATATTAACCTGTCTTTCCAAAGCTTTGGGATAGGCGGTGCGGAGCTAAGTGCCGAATTAATCGATCAAGACGGAAACTCCTTAGGCAAAATACACCATGAATATTACGAAACGGATATTCGCCAAAACCAACAAGTTGCTAGCATATGGTTCGACGCTAAGCGTAGTTTTAACCGTTTTGCCAATAAAGCCGCAAAAATTCTTGCAAATTAAGCTTAAGGTATTTCCATAATCTTATGGGTTTGCAGACTGATCCGCCATTGCGGATTAGACAGGCAAAATTGAATAGCGGCGTCTAAATGCGCCGCTTTTTTTGTGCTGGTATTTTGATGTTCACTCGGTAAAAATTTGTCATCGCGATTCATCTCAGACAAGTATCTATCATCGCGCGGCTGCAAGCTAAACACATTAAAATCTAAATGCGCGAAATCTTCTGGGCGGTTTTCATCTTGCGGGTACACCAGTTTTAGCTCATCCCCTGATGTTTGAATAAGAGAGGCATTGGCTTTTGGACTCACACAAAGCCAATCAACACCTCTGGGCGCTGTCACTGTCCCATTACTCTCAACTGCAACTTTAAAACCAGCTTGATGCAAAGCATCGATCGCAGCTTTATCAAGCTGTAAAAGCGGTTCTCCGCCCGTGCAAACAACCCATTTTGGGCCGCTTTGCCCGCGCCATTGCGCAGACACAGCCGCGGCTAAATCTTCAGCCGCCGTAAATTTTCCGCCATTCACACCATCCGTTCCGACAAAATCTGTATCACAAAATTTACATATAGCAGAGGCACGATCACGTTCTAGTCCCGACCATAAGTTACAGCCCGCAAAGCGCAAAAACACGGCCACAATACCCGCCTGCGCGCCCTCGCCTTGAATGGTGAGGAAAATTTCTTTGACGCTATAAGTCACCGCGTAAACTCAGCCCAGCCATTGGCCCGCAGCTCGCAGGCAGGACAGCTCCCGCAGCCATACCCCCAATCATGCCGCGCGCCGCGCTCGCCTATATAGCAAGTATGAGAGTCTTCGAGAATAATCTGCGTAAGTGCCTCTCCGCCCAATATTTCTGCCATCTCCCAAGCGCCCGCTTTTGAGCAATGCATGAGCGGTGTGTGCAATGTGAACGCTTTATCTAATCCTAAAGAAATCGCACGCATTTGCATATCCAGCGTTTCTTTGCGGCAATCGGGATAGCCCGAAAAATCGGCTTCGCACATACCAGCCACTAAATCGGTAAAGCCGCGCCGCCAGCCTAAAGCCGCTGCGAAATTCAAGAAAATCAAATTCCGCCCCGGTACAAATGTAGAAGGCAAGCCCGACTGATTAATATCAATTTCAACATTCCGAGTCAAAGACGTTTCGCTAATCTGTCCTAAGGCCGCCAGATCAATAATATGATCCGCGCCAAGCCGTGTGCGCCATTGCGGAAAAGTTCGCGCGATAGCCTCTTTAACGCGCAAACGGCAGTCCATTTCAACGTCATGACGCTGTCCGTAAGTAAAACCGATTGTTTCCACATGATCAAAGCGCTCTAGCGCCCAAGCGAGGCATGTCGCCGAATCTTGGCCGCCAGAAAACAAAACCCCTGCCATATGTGCCGTCTTAGTCATGAGCGCCCTATAATCTCTGAAATGCAAATGCGCTAGTGATTTGACGTGATAAGATAGATTAGATTTATAGTTAACATATCGTTTTGGCGCGATAATTGCTTTCTTCCTATATATGAAGAATCAGCTCAAAAATTTATTTGTGAAAAACATTTCGCTAAAACGGCTATCTGGTAAAAAACGCTATATTGTAGCGGCAATCATCGCTATAGAATGCGCGAGCCTGCCAGCCGCCGCGCAGATTATCAATAAGGTGGTGTTTCAAACCCGTCCAACAGTTACGGCCGTTGAAATTCCAACTCCCGAGCCAGGCTTATCACGCTTCCTTGTCGTTTCTAATGCCCCTTTCACGGTGCGCAGCGCTAATATGATCGGCGATATAGATCTATCCGTGCATAAAAGTGGCGATATAAACGGCCAACGTTTTGGTGATAGCGCGCAAATGCCCGGCCCTCAATCAGGCTGTGCCTCTGTGAGCGCGCCGAGCGAAACCACCATCTATCAAGCCGAGCGCAAAACAGCAGCAACGCGCGGCACACCGCTCTCACAAGCTGTCATCATGCAAATTAAATACGACCCAAGCGCCGCGCCAAACATCACATTCGCCAAAGACAACGCCGCCCCCGCCGCCATAGCAGGCGCATGTGAATATGTAATCAGTTAACATGGTTAAACACGTTTGGGCGTTGCTATGGAACCTGCCAATAATCCGCCATCAATCGTGATTTCGCTGCCCGTTATGTAGCTCGCCTCATCTGATGCTAATAAAACTGCGGCCGCCGCCACCTCTTGCGGCTCTCCGAAACGGCGCGCGGGTGTGTCAGCCACACAGGCCGCTTTACGCACAGATCGCTCAGGGCCACTCCCTAATATAGGCTCCCACATGGGTGTCAAAATGGCGGCGGGGTGAATCGAGTTACACCGAATATTCAAACCTTCTTGCGCGCAATATAAAGCCACCGTTTTGCTATGATTGCGAATAGCGGCTTTGGACGAAGCATAAGCCGCAGCCGCTGGAATACCAACCATGCCAGATCGTGAGGAAATATTGATAATAGAGCCTGCTGTGGATGCGCGCATGGCCTTAATCGCATAACGGCATC
The DNA here is from genome assembly GCA_937929915.1 of uncultured Caulobacterales bacterium. GTDB lineage: Bacteria > Pseudomonadota > Alphaproteobacteria > Caulobacterales > Maricaulaceae > Litorimonas. The sequence continues at coordinate 36,718 of CALFUN010000011.1, forward strand.
CTAAAAATGTCCCGTCCAAATTCACACGATGAACTCGCCGCCAATCCTCAAGCGAGGCATGTTCAGGATCTTGAGGCGCGGGGCTATCTTCAAACCCTGTAATGCCCGCATTATTGACCACAACATCCATTTGCGGCCATATTTCATAAAGCGCCGCCCAATCTTTTTCGCGCTCAACATCTAAGCCCATAGCGGCCCCGCCCATTTGCGCCGCAACGTCTTTGACAGCTTTTACATTTTTATCCGTCAAAACAACAGATGCGCCTTCATCAATGAAAGCTTGCGCTATAGCCATGCCAATGCCTTGCGCAGCGCCCGTCACAAGACAGGTCTTTTGGTCTAATCGTTTCATGAGACATCCTAAAATCTAAAATACAGCAAAGTACGCAAGCCTTGTCATGCAAAGCGGCGAAATAAGAAAAAATTACAGACGCTTATTTATTCACTGAATTCATCACTCACTTTAGAATAGGATATAGACGACCTAGCACCTTGCATACATCAAAACAATCCCTGTGCAAATTTGTAGGGTTTTCAAAACTCCGTAGCTATGCCAATAGCGCTTTATTATGGCATCATCACCCCGGCAATCTGGTAATATTTCTCGCAACTCCGCGCGCGCATCTGGCGCGGCTCTGCAAGCGCAAATTGACCAAGATAAAGGACACCGCGCTAAATCCCGCTCGCTCGGGCCATTGCTGAAATTATGGCCTTTCATTTGGCGTTACCCAATGCGCTTAATCGGGTTTTTGGTCTTTTTGACCTTATCCGCCGGAGCGACACTGATTATTCCGGGCATATTGAAGCTCATTGTTGATTGCGGCTTTGGTGAGAACGCCGCATCTATCGGCTATTGCCAGACTGTTGGCGGGGCGGACGGGGCGGCATCTCTGGATAAATATTTCATTATCGCCATTGTCTTTGGCTTGGTGTTTTCTGTTATTGGCGCCTTACGGTTTTTCTTCATCACCACATTAGGGCAGCGCGTGATTGCTGATATTCGCCGCGCCGTATTTGACAAGCTCACAACCCTGTCTCCTGCCTATTTCGAGCGGATACGCACGGGCGAAGTTCTCTCGCGCCTAACCACAGACACGACCTTGATTGAAACCGTCATCACAGGCTCAATTTCATTTGCACTGCGCTCTGCTGCGACCATTACAGGCTCGCTTATTTTAATGTTCATTGTAAGCTGGAAATTGGCCCTTATGGTCATTGCCATTGTCCCAGTGATTATCTTGCCTTTAATTATTGCGGGTAAGAAAATTCGTATCCTATCACGCGACGGGCAAGACCGCTTGGCCGATGCATCTGCCCGCGCTGGCGAAGCCTTAGGCGCGATACAAACCGTGCAAGCTTATACGCAAGAAGCCACAGAAAGACGGCTATTTGGCGGCTCGATTGAAGCAAGCTATACGGCTCAAAAACAGCGCATTATCGTGCAAACATTCCTAACCATTGCCATGTTTGCCATTACGCTATCAGGCATTATCGGCATATTATGGTTTGGCGCACGCTCTGTTGCCAATGGCACTATGTCAGGCGGCGATATTGGCGCTTTTACAGGATACGCATTTTTAGCCGTGGGCGGCGTTAGCTCGCTCACGGAAACATTTACAAATTTGCTCCGCGCGGCAGGGGCTTCTGAGCGCATTGTGGAAATTCTCAACGAAACATCAGATATATTACCGCCTGAAACACCCCAAAACTTAAGCAATGCGGGCGGTGAAATTCGCTTTGATAATGTCACTTTTACATACCCTTCCCGCCCCGACAGCCAAGCTTTGCAAGATGTAAGCTTCACCATCGCACCCGGCGAAACGGTTGCTCTTGTCGGGCCATCTGGCGCGGGTAAATCAACCGTGTTTCAAATCCTGCTACGCTTTTATGATCTCGACACGGGCAGTATTTCGATTGGCGGGATAGATATTACGCAGCTTGCGCCCGAAGATTTGCGGCAATCCATGGCCGTGGTACAGCAAAACACACCGCTCTTTTCTGGCTCCGCACGTGATAATATTGGCTATGGCTTTCAGGCTGACCATGACGAGGCTCATATTCACCGCGCTGCCAAAGCCGCCTTTGCACATGAATTTATCGACGCTTTTCCTGATGGATATGACACAGATCTTGGCGAGCGCGGAACAACCCTATCTGGCGGGCAGAAGCAGCGCATTGCGATTGCCCGTGCCATTTTGCGTGATGCACCGATTTTACTACTCGATGAAGCGACAAGCGCGCTAGATTCTGAAAGTGAGCAAGCCGTGCAAGCCGCCTTTGAAACGCTCTCCAAAGGGCGCACAACGCTGGTTATCGCCCACCGCCTATCTACGGTCATGAAAGCTGACCGCATATTAGTGCTAGACAATGGACGCATTGTCGAAACCGGGACGCATAAGGCGCTCATTAAACAAGACGGGCTTTACGCGCGCCTTGCAAAAATCCAGTTCGATCAATCAGCGAGTTTGAAGGACTAACCTTCCATATTCCCCAAAACAGAAGCGCCCTCTTCGGCGTTTCCGGCTTGCGCGCGCATCGGGGCAAACATATTCATCCCCAAAGCCGACAGATTTTTCGCAGGCGGCATGGTCGCCGCCTCGCGCGTGCTTAAATCTACATCCAATACATCAACAGAGCCATTTCGCGGATCAACCCGTATAATATCGCCATCTTGAACACGTGCTATAGGCCCGCCCATGAGCGCTTCTGGGTGCATATGAATCGCGGCAGGCGTTTTGCCCGATGCGCCAGACATACGGCCATCGGTGACAAGAGCGACTTTAAAACCTTTATCTTGCAGCAGACCTAAAATTGGCGTCAATTTATGTAGCTCTGGCATGCCATTGGCCCGCGGGCCTTGGAAGCGCAGTACAGCTACAAAATCGCGCTCAAGCTTGCCGGCTTTATGCATCGCAACCAAATCATTTTGATCATTCACAACAATCGCAGGGGCTTCGACGAACCAATTATCGCGTTTCACGGCCGAGACTTTCATCACAGAACGCCCGAGATTACCTTTCAATACGGCTAGACCACCATCAGGACGAAACGGCTCTGATAGGCTTGTTAGCACCTCTTTATCAAGGCTTTCGCTTGGGCCTTTGCGGTATAGAACCTTATCAGCTTCGGCATGAGTATTGCGAATAGGCTCGCGGGTATATTCAGATAGACCCGCCCCGCCTGCAACTGTGATAACATCATCATGCAACAGGCCAGAATTGAGTAGCTCGCCAATCAGATAAGCCATGCCGCCCGCTGCGTGGAAGTGATTTACATCGGCAGGGCCATTTGGATAAATACGGCAGATAAGCGGGACAATCGCTGAAATATCAGCGAAGTCATCCCATGTAATTTTAATGCCAGCCGCCGCTGCAATCGCGGCCATATGTATGGTCAAATTGGTCGAGCCGCCTGTCGCCATCAAGCCAACAAGACCGTTCACAATCGCTTTTTCATCAATGACATTACAGGCAGGCGTAAATTCATCGCCCATCGCTGTAATCTGCACAGCGCGGCGCGTAGTTTGAGCGGTAATCGCATCGCGTAAAGGCGTATTCGGATGCACAAATGACGCCCCTGGGAGCTGCATGCCCATAATTTCCATGAGCATCTGATTGGAATTGGCTGTGCCGTAAAATGTACATGTCCCTGGCGCATGGTAACTCGCCGCTTCGGCTTTGAGCAATTCATCGCGCCCAACCTCCCCTGCAGCAAAGGCTTGGCGAATACGGGCCTTTTCGGGGTTCGGGATACCAGATGGCATCGGGCCTGCGGGGGCAAAAATCTGCGGGATATACCCATAGCGTAACGCGCCAATCATCAAACCCGGGACAATTTTGTCGCAAACCCCTAAATGTATCACCGCATCAAACATATCATGTGACAGTGCAATCGCAGCGGAATAGGCAATCACATCGCGCGAGAACAAAGATAGCTCCATACCATCTTGGCCCTGCGTGACCCCGTCGCACATCGCAGGCACACCGCCTGCGACTTGCGCCGTTGCGCCGTTGCGCCGTGCGGCATGTTTGATGATAGACGGAAACCCCTCAAAAGGCTGATGGGCGGAGAGCATATCATTATAGGCTGTGACAATACCAAGATTAGGCCATTTCGCGCCAAGTAATTCTGTTTTTTCTAAGACGGGACACGCCGCAGAGGCATGGGCGACATTGCCCTCTGATAGGCGGCGGCGGCGCGGGCCATCGCGCATGTTCTCTTTGCAATATGCCAGATAAGCGCCGCGCGTAGTTTTAGAACGCTCTGAAATACGGTCTGTAATTTTTACAAGGTCTGCATGCATAACTTAATCGACTTTTGAGAGGAAAACGCAAAGCTTATCACCAGCTTTGCTAAGGGTTTTAACGGGGGCTTCGGTTTGAGGCTTACCGCTGGCCGCAAGATAAACGTCGCGTTTCGCCTCGCCAGGAATGAATAGAATAATATCCTTGGCTGCTAAGACAGCCGATAATGTCAAAGACATACGCTGCGGATAATCGCCAGCCACGGGGCAGCCTTGCGCATTTACGGCGCAAAACGTCTGAGGATTTTCCTTATCTAACGCGGCCTCTAATCCTTGAGCATTCGGAAACCAAGATGCGGTATGGCCGTCTAACCCCATGCCCATAACGCAGACATCGAAAGGCTGCGGACAATCTGCGAAGGCTGCGGTCAAAGTCTCTATGGCCTGACTCGGTGCATCATGAGGTGTTTTCATGCCAATGAACCGAGCTTGAGCCGCGGCGTTTTGGAGCAAATTCTCTCGGATAAATGCCTCATTTGATCCCGCCTGCCCTGCCTCTACCCAGCGCTCATCCACAAGCCCAATCGTGACATGCTCCCAGCCTAAATCTGCATGAGACAAAGCTCTATAGATAGGTTTGGGAGATGAGCCGCCAGAGACCATAAGAGAGGCCTTGCCATTGGCGGTAATGGCTACGCGCAAAGCCGTTTCAATTTTCAACGTCGCGGCGCTAACAGGGTCATTTGTTTCGACAACATTATTCACTATCTGACCACGCATCATTGTCACTGGCGAGCATATCTTTCGCTGCATCAGGGCCATCTGCCCCCGCAGGGTAATAGGCTACGGCCTGTTGAGTTTCAGCCCATGCCTCTAATATACTATCACACCAACGCCATGCCGCCTCAACCTCATCACGGCGCATGAATAGTGATAAATTCCCGCGCACAACATCCATCAATAAACGCTCATAAGCATCAGGATAGCGCACAGTGAAATTATCGGCATAGGATAGGTTCAGCGGTAAAGTTTTCAACCGCAATCCACCGGCCCCCGGCTCTTTAATTTCTAAAAATAATTTCACGGCCTCATCAGGCTGCAAACGAATGACAAGGCGGTTGGGATTGATAAGCGTATCTTGCCCAAAAATAGAATGCGGCACGGGCTTGAATTGTATTATCAACTCGGAACGGCGACTTGACATACGTTTACCTGTGCGCATGTAAATCGGCACACCCTTCCAGCGCCAATTATTAATCTCGGCTTTAATGGCGACATATGTTTCGGTCTGGCTTTGATCCACGCCGACATCCGTGAGGTAATCGTCTTTCGCCGCGCCTTCGACAACACCTTTCACATATTGCCCGCGCACGGTCACAGCCTTGACATTCTCTGCTGTGATAGGTGCAAGCGCCCGTAGCACTTTGATTTTTTCCGTCCGTAGATCATCCGCATTTATGGACGCTGGTGCTTCCATTGTGGACAGACATAAGAGCTGCAAGAGGTGATTTTGCACCATATCGCGCAAAGCCCCTGCCCCGTCATAATAAGATCCGCGTCCGCCAACCCCAATGGACTCAGCCACGGTTAGCTCAATATGTTCAATCGCTGAACTGCTCCACAGAGGCTCCAGCAAGATATTACCAAAGCGCAAGACCATAAGGTTTTGCACGCTTTCTTTGCCAAGGTAATGATCGATACGGTAGATACGGTTCTCATGGAAAACCCTCCCAACGCCTTCATTGATTTCAAACGCGGAATCATAATCTGTGCCGATAGGTTTTTCCAGCACCACACGAGAGCCTTTATGAGCAAGACCAGCTTTACCAAGCCCTGTGCAAATATCAGAAAATAAGCGCGGCGGCATAGCCAAATAAAAGACACGCGTGAGCTGCTCGCTTGCATCCAGTTTGCTCTTGAGCGCATCCCAATCAGCTTTTGCATCCAGCACATCAATCGAGACATAATCAACGAGTTTGCAAAAATCATCCCACTGGCTCTTGGAAAACTGCTCATCTTGTTCAAAATTTTGATAACTCTCTTGGATAAGTTGAAGATAAGCCTCGCGGGTTATATCACTTCGCGAAACCGCAATAATGCGTACATTTTTTGCAAATTGCTTATCGCAAAACCGGTGGTAAAGCGCAGGTAATAATTTACGCCGCGCCAAATCGCCTGTGCCGCCAAAAACGACAATTTCAAAAGGTGAGACGGGCAGAAATGCAGAACTGGCCTCAGCCGCTTCATCTATATCATTGTCAGAATACGCACCCTGAAATTTATCGTTTTGAGTCAAAATATCTCTCTTTGTTTAGTCTCAAACTAAGACAATATTGCCACTTCTAACGCCTTATGTCTTTTTATGTCAGCGCTGTCAATTTGATACTTTACAATCACTTAACAGAAAACCTATGGCGATTAAAACAATGTTTAAACATCCTTTAAATATCGTCCTGTTGAACCACGAAAAATAAGTTTGTAATCAACGGCTTGCACAGATGGCAGATTTTCATCCCCGCGCGATAAGAGTAATTTCGCGGCCATATGCCCCATTTCATAAATGGGCTGACACACAGAACTTAATTGCGGCGACATCTTACGGGTGAGCGGCGTATCATCAAAACCACAAACAGATAGCTCTGCAGGGACATTGATCCCAAGACGGTTTGCAACGCTTACAACGCCTGCTGCCATATCATCATTGCTTGCAAAAATCGCTGATGGACGCGTATTGGAGCCTGACAACAAAGCATTTGCCGCCGCAATGCCAGACCGAAACGTATAATCGCCTTGCACGATACGTGATGTTGGCACAATAAGCCCATATTTATTTATCGCCGCTTGGAAACCCTCAAGCCGTAAATAGGACGAGCCGTGGTCAGGGTGGCCTTGAATAAACCCAAGTTCTTTATGGCCTGTCTTGATTAAAGCCTCTGTCATATCAAAGGCGGCTTGTCGGTCATCCATGAAAACCGTTAAACCCGTTTCTTTATCTCTTATAGCCTGTAAATTTTTACTCGGGCCGACCCGCACATATTTAATCTTAAGCCGCGTTAGCACATCTAAAACAATTTGCGAGTCAGATAAAGGCGGCGTTAAAATGACGCCATCAACGGGCAAGCGCTTTAACCGCGCTTCGAGATCTTCAATGAGAGGCCCAGCCAATCCAGATTTTGGAACTTTAACAGGCTCTAGCACAAGATGGTACCCATGCTCTCGGCATACATCTATCGCTCCGCTTTGAATTTCCATAATATAGGTTGGGCCAGGATCATCATACATCAAGGCCAGCAAATAGGATTTGGAACTTGCAAGACCGCGTGCAGCAAAATTTGGTGTGTAATTTAATTCTTGCGCAATTTGCAAAACTCGCGCCCGAGTTGTCACAGCCACGTTGGGTTCTTTGTTCAAAACTCGCGAAACCGTCTTCATCGAGACACCCGCGCGCTTCGCAACATCGTTAATTGTGGCCTTCATAAAATGTCCTACTAGCCCGCTTGCCACTGCCTTATTCTTGGCAATTCACTCTCCATGCCGCATATTATTTTAAAAATCAATCATAGCAAATCATACGAAAACAACATGCGCTGCTATCGAAGGGTCGTTTTAAACTGTTGGGAATGACGCACAGAATTGAAGGCGCAAAGAAACCTTTGCCGCATACATCCTATGAAATAATCAAATTATAGACCTAGAAAAAAGGCCAATAAGAATAATAGAATGGCAATCAGATATTGTTTCAATACTGTTATCATAAAGGCCGCTTAGCGCAATTTTGCTAAAAAAGCTATAACTTTTTAAGCCCATTTCATGGTTTTAATGAACACGGTTTAAATTTCGTCAAATCCGCTATTCTGTCGCCCCGCCATTCCTGCCAGCTAAATGGGCTTGATGCGTTACATAAACGCAAATAGCTCCGGCTTACTCTTCGCCGGTTTAATCTTTAGATGGCACATACCGTTTTCAGCCAAAGTTAGGTCTACATATATAATATTCTGTTGAAAGCAGAACCGCACTCGCCAGTAAAATGAACAAAATAGAGGCATTAAAGCGAGTTATGATGAATAGCCATACCGTCAATTATTCGAAAGTTACCCAACGAAAAACGCATCTTTATGCCGCGCGAAAAGCTGTTCATTCATCGCATTTAAATCTTCATTTTTTACGCAAGCCACAATACATCCGCCAAAACCACCCCCTGTCATTCTTGCGCCCAGCGCTCCAAATTTCACAGCATCTTCGACAATATTATCTAATTGCGGCACAGTGATTTCAAAATCATCGCGCATTGAAATATGGCTTTCAATCATAAGATTAGCAAAATCTCGCATATTATTGTTTTTTAATAAGTTTACAGCTTTTATTGTACGGCGATGTTCCGTCATACAATGACGCGCCCGGCGAATAATATGGTCAGGCAAACCTGCGAGCGTTTCAAATTTCGCATCAGATATGAGGCATATATCTTCAAGGCCTAAATGTGCTTTGACAACATCACACTCTTCTTTGCGCTCTTTGTAGCGCCCTTCATTTAATTGACGATAAACACCTGAATGTATCACAGCCATATGATAGTCATCTGGCAGGTCAATTAAATCATAACCCAGTGATTTTGTATCCAACGCCAAGGCCTGCCCTGGCTGTGCAATCGCAACGGCCATTTGATCCATAATCCCGCATGGCACGCCAATAAATTCATTCTCAACACGGCGCGCCAACACAGCAATATCAGCATCACTCACCGCACCTTTCGCCTCTGTGCGCGCAAGCTTTAGCAAGCCAACAATAGTCGCCGCAGATGAAGATAACCCAGCCCCGATTGGCAGGCTTGTCTCTATCGCAACATCCGCCCCGCCTGATAAAAACCCGGCTTTATTCGCGTAGATAATTGCGCCTAAAACATAATCAGACCAATCATCAGTCCTAGATTGTGACACGTCACGCTCCGCTATGCCCTTAAATTTATCCGAAGCAATACGCACAATATTATCGGCGCGCGGGCTGAGAGATAATGACAAACCCTGCTTGAGCGCCGTTGGCAGAACCATACCGCCATTATAATCAGTATGCTCGCCAATCAAATTCACACGCCCCGGTGTAAAGCCAGACTGCACTGGCGAAGCGCCAAAGGCGTCTTTGAAGATATTGGTCATAATTATCTCTAAAAATTATCTCTGAAACGTCACTTTAAACTTACCAATTATAATCCGCGCAATGTTTTTGCGGCCATTTCTGGCATCACATCAACCGTAAATGCGCCCGTCGATTGTTCGACTGAAGCCAGATATTTTACGCGGCCCGGCGCGCGTAATAGCGGATAAAATTGCGCGGTGAAATGAAAGCTATCATCTGCGCCGCGTGGCGCAGCATGAAGACTAAGCATATAATCGGTTGAGCCTTGGAAATATTCATCATAACGACGCGTTATATCGCCCAAAAGATGCGCAAAGCCGTCTAGCTGTGTTTCGTTAAAATCCCACGGCCCAGACATACGCATGTCAGGTGCGATCCAAACTTCAAATGGAAACCGCGCATAAGGCGGGCAAAATGCCGTTAAATCCCCCGCTGATGCAACGGTATAATCGGGTTTAATGGTTTTTAAAGCCTGCTCAAGGTCATATCCTTGCGCAAAAGCCGTCGCGGCGCTGCGCTGCACTTGCGGTACAAATGGGAAAGCATAAATCTGGCCGTGCGGATGCGAGAGCGTGACCCCCACAGCATCTCCGCGATTTTCAAATGGCAGCACATATTCACTGCCCGCATCAAACAAAGCTTTATAGCGGTCAATCCAAGCCGCTAAAATCAAACGGCGCTTATCTTGACCTAGACTATATAAATTCCCAACAGGCTTAGGCGAATAGACAATCACGTCACACCGTCCTTTGGCGCGCGCCATCTCAACCCCTTGTGCGCTTATATCCATGGGCGCAAGCGCTTGGGCATGCAGGCTCGTAAATTTATTCTCAAACACAGCCAACTCAAAATCTGTAAACGGAATTTCAGTCGGCGGGCCGCCCGCTTGTGACGGAGCCAGCGGATTATCGGCGGCGGAAGGTTTAAATGTTCGGTTTTGGCGGTGCGGCGCGTAGACATTCCATTCACGGCGCAATGGATGCCAACGCAGCTCCCCGCCCTTAGCAACTTCGCTACTGTCTTGCATAAGCGGTGTTTCTGTGTGCGGCGCATAGCCATAAAGCAAAAGGTCGCGGCCATCTGCCTTTTGGAAATGACGCCTATGCACAGTTTTACCATCAATAAGATTTGGCAATTTTGTCAATCTATCTATCACAACGCAGCTATATCCTATTATAGTGTTTTACAGAGCTTTCTCACACGCATAGATCAATTTGCGATTTCGAACGTCTGTAACTGGCTTAAACGTGAAAAACTAGAGTAATTTTCACGTTTCGCCGTATTACGCCTCAAAAAATGTTCGATTTTGAATGACTCGCCTCTGCAAATTATAGGTTTGTCTTGAAACGAAAAACGCTATAAAGTGAGATAACTTCACGAAATAGATAAGATCATGAGCAATTTTAAACCATCAAAACGGCAACAATCCATACTGGATATGGTTGAAACAAATGGATTTGTTGCCACAGAAGCTATGGTTTCAGAATTTAACGTCACACCACAAACCATACGCCGCGACCTGAATGAGTTAAATGCGCAGGGCTTGCTCACCCGCTTTCACGGCGGGGCAGGACAATCGCGCAGCGCAGAAAACAGACCTTATAAAGACAGGTTACATACAGGCGTCGAAGCCAAGCGGCAAATCGCCGAACTCACTGCTTCGCTTGTGCCAAATGGCGCGTCACTATTTTTAAATATCGGTACAACCACTGAAGCGGTCGCCTACGCCCTCTTGGCGCATGAAAACCTGCATGTCGTGACAAATAACATCAATGTTGCGCAAATTCTCAGCCGAAATGAGAGTTTTCAAATCATGATCGCGGGCGGGCAAGTGCGCAATCATGATGGCGGGGTTATCGGGCTCACATCAACAGATTTTGTCAATGAATTTCGCATGGATATAGGCATTGTCGGCATAAGCGGCATAGATGAAGATGGCGATCTGCTTGATTTTGACCACCAAGAAGTCAAGACTGCACGGACAATTTTGAAAAACTCTCGCAAGGCCATCCTCGTCGCCGATCAACACAAATTTGGCCGCCGCGCCATGAACCGTATGGGACATCTTAGCGATCTCGATGTACTTGTCACAGATAGCGCACTCTCTGAGCCTTTCGCAACGATTTGCGAAACATCAAATATTGATGTGCATATCGCAAGTTAAACGCTGTCATCCAAATATGATATGTGCGGCCTAATATTGGCGCAAAACATTATAAATCACGCCATAATTGCACGGCAAGACCGCACGCGCTTTCGAACAATTTATCTTCATTTTTGTAAATGACTTCAAGATAGGCAGGATTCGCGCCGTTAATCTTCTCTTAACGAAGTGCAAAAATGCAACAATGTTCGAAAAAGAATATTATTAACCTTGACCGTTAGTCCACATAAATTAGTATTATTGTGTGAAAGCTTAGTGACTTACGATTCTACGTTCAACAATAAATATAGCGAAAAATCGAAGCGAACCACTCAAGGGAGATATTCATGGTTAGCACAACAAAACGACTCTTAGCCTGTTCTGCGGGCACATTTGCAATGATGGCCGCCGCGCCCGTATTTGCGCAAGATAATTTCGAAGATGAAGTTGTCGCAACAGGTATCCGCGCCTCACTCAATCGCGGCCTCGATGTAAAACGCAACGAAGATTCCATCGTCGATGCAATTTCAGCAGAGGAACTTGGTAAATTCCCAGACACAAATGTCGCCGAAAGCTTGCAGCGTATCACAGGTATTGCGATTACACGCTCTCGCGGCGGTGAAGGTCAGTTTGTGACTGTGCGAGGCTTGGGCCAAGAGTTCAATATTTTGACCTATAAAGGCCGTGAGCTTGCAACAGAAAATGAAGGCCGTGAATTCTCATTTGATGTCATCCCCTCTGAGCTTATTAACGCAGCGCAAGTTTTCAAATCTCCAACAGCGTCTCAAACTGACGGCTCTATTGGTGGTTTGGTCAATATCGAAACGGCGCGCGCTTTAAATAACCCGGGTTTTCATGGCGCTGGTCAAATCGGTACACAATATGAAGGCCTTGCGGATGATTTTGGTATCAAAGCCTCTGGCGTTTTATCAAATACATTTGCCAATGACACAATCGGCATCATCGGCTCTCTTTCATATCAACAACGTGACTTCCGTACAGACACGGCAGAATCTATTAATATTGACCAAAGCACAGATTTTAATGGCGATGGTATCAATGATCGCCTGAACTCCTTTAACGGCAATGTTAACTTTGAAGATCGCGAGCGTATCGGCGCAACGCTTCAACTTGAATATGAGCCAAATGATGACTCTTCATTTACGATTGACGGCTTATATACAAGCTTTGAAAGCCCAAGTAATTCAGATTCTTACTCTGCCTTTACTCAGCCGCCAAATGTTGTGAACGCTGTTGTTGACGCCAATAATGATGTTGTGTCTCAAGAAACAAATTTTGGCGCCAATGGCACTGCCAATAATTTCGGCGTTGCTTTTACAAATGTCTTTGATTTTGTAGCACGCCGCGCACAAGCCGATACTGAAACATTCCAAATCGGCGGTAATTACAAGCAAAACTGGTCAGATAACCTATCAACAGAGATAGACGCCTCTTACTCAAATGCGGATGGTATTCGTGACGGTATTGGCGGAAATGACGGCACAGGCTCATTCTTTGTGGTAGGCTTCCCTGGCCTAAACTTCTCACAATCGCCAGGAGATGAGGTGCCAAATGCAGGTTTCCGTGTTCTCCCAGATTTTAATCTTTTCCCAGGAACGACTTTACCTGCGGGGGCCGATGTAGATAGCCAGCTTGTCAATATTGACCAACTCTCTGGCGAAAATGCGCGCCTTCACTTCTCTCGTAACTCATCCAATGAAATTGAAGATGAAGTCTTTACGATTAAAGGGGATGCAAAATGGGAATTTAATGATGCCAATGAAACTGCGATTAGTGCAGGTGTCGATTATTCAACGCGTGAAAAGACCAATAATCTCATCAATAATGCAAATACATTCTGTGGTGATGCAACAATCTTCTTACCTGGCATTCAAAACCCTGGCCCCGCTGGCGGCATTGCCAACGCATTCTTCTGTGACCGCTCACTCGGTTTCTCAGACTTCTTAACTCCTGCAGAGCAAGCCGCGCTTATCACGCCATTTAACGGCGAAGATGAAGGCTTCTTGAGTTCAACAGACGCCAATCTTCCGCGTAATTTTGGCGTGGTTGATATTGGCATTGTCGAGCAAGCCTTCACAAATCTTGGTCAAGAGCAAGGTATTCGTGTTGCGCCAAATGGGACGCTTATCGATGATATGGGAACCCCTGACCCATCTGATGATGTAGCCATTTTTGACATCAATGACCCAACAACATTTGATGTGATTGAAACAGGTACAGTTGCCCAACTTTCAGGCGTTTCAAGCTTCCTTGACCCTGTCGTAAACGCCGTTCAGTCTTTCTCTGTTGAGGAAGATATTATCAGTGGTTACACACAGCTTGATTTTGGCGGCGATATTGGAAACTTCCCATTCCGGGCCAATGCAGGTGTCCGTGTTACGCGTACAAATCTGACGACAACTGGCGCGGCATCTGACTTTACGTCGATTTCGATTGATCCTCTTGCAACTGGCGGATCTGGTAACAACCCGATCACAGTCAGCAATACAGGTACACAAACCGTGTCAAACACATTTGTTGATGTGCTTCCAAGCTTCAACGTTGCTGTTGATCTTCAAGAGAACTTAAAGTTCCGCGCAGCGTTTTCGCGTTCACTCGCGCGTCCAACCTTTAATGATTTATCACCAGTTGTCTCTGTTACGCAGATTAATGAAGGCACAGAATCAACGGCCTCTGGTAACCCAAATCTTGAAGCTATCCGCTCTGATAATGTTGATGGGTCTTTGGAATGGTACGGGGATAATGGGCTGTCATTGACAGGTGCTGTTTTCTATAAAGATGTGACAAATTTCGTTGCCAACGGAAACAATCCATTGACAATTACAATCCCTGAATCGCTCAATATTCAAACCAACGCACCGGCTGGGCCGCAAACCATTACTTTTGACAATGCGTCGCCTGAAAACATTGCAAGTGCTGACATTTATGGTGTCGAACTTGCGGGCCAATATCTCCATGATAGTGGATTTGGTGTGACGGGTAATGTTACGCTTGCCGATAGTAATACAAATGGTAGCTTAGGGCTTGAGAATATTTCTGACTTCTCAGCCAACGCGTCTGTCTTCTATGAAAATCATGGTATTCAAGCGCGTATCTCGCTAAACCACCGCGGAGAGTTCCTATCTTCAACAGAAGGTGAAGGCGGATTTGCTGAATTCCAAGATGACTTCACGCAGGTTGATTTCACAACGTCATACTCTCTTGAGCCGTGGGTTGGATACGATATTGCTATCTTCGCCGAAGGTCAGAATGTCTTTAATGAGCAAGCCTTCACATTCTCGGAGCGCAACACGTTCTTGGAAACATTCATTGATAATGGCGCGCGTTACCTCTTCGGTGTTCGCGGTAGCTTCTAAGCTTAAAATCATATAAGAGATTAAGGCGGCTTTGGCCGCCTTTTTTATGAGTGCATTTCATATTGGCGCGTTATAAATTTGCCAATTTTAAATTTAAGAGAGATTGCCATATGCAATGGGAAGCCGCTTCTTTATTCGCAACGCCCGTTTTTAAATTTTCTATGGGCGATATGCAAAACCTCGTCAAATTCTTCCATGAGACCATCAAAAATGATGTTGGCGATGAACGCGATGCTCAGGGCGCACTGTCTCATTATTTCTCTCGTTTCAACGTCTTTGAAAAATATGCAGAGTTCTCCAGCTTACAATCAAAGCTCTCCCAAATGGGCGGCTTTGTATATCGCGACTTAATGCACTACCAAAAATCAGGCGATTTATATTTCACAAATGCTTGGCTTAACTTATGCGAAATCGGCGGAAGCCAGCCTGCCCATAATCATGTAAATTGCCTACTTTGCGGCACGCTATATCTTCATGCCGATGAGAATACGCATTTAAACTTTTATCACCCTTTGAATAATTCATCTTTTCATAGCGAGCTTTATGACCGCGCCGCAGATGATGTGCCAAATGCGCATGGCTTAAAATTCCACAGGCGCGAAGCTAAAATTTCTGTTAAATCTGGGGACTGTCTCTTTTGGCCCTCTTGGCTTAAACACGGTTATAGTGATAATAAGACAGCTGGGCGTTTAAGTTTATCTTTCAATATGATGCCAGATAAACTCAACGTCGATTATCAACCTTTTATGCAAAGCTAAAGCCCTATGCCTGCAACGATGATTACGGTGTCCAAAGACAAAGTCTTTGCCCTTAGCAATTCAAAATTCTCTTATGTCTTTCGCGCGTCCCCCGAAGGCATTTTAGAGCATTTACATTATGGCGGCCCGCTCAGTGATCCGCTTAATGTTGTCTCTCATCACATCCGCACGCAGCGCGAAGTCGCCTCAACATTTCAAGGCGGGCGCTATTTTAATCTCTCCGACACACCGCAAGAATATCCAAGTTTTGGGACATCCGATTACCGCTTCCCTGCTGTGCATGGCCGTAATGCGGACGGGAATACAGTCTTCTCATTGACCTATAAATCCTATTCTATTGTCAAAGATAAACCGCGCCTTAAAAAGCTCCCATCTGCGCGCGGGGGCGATAGCGAAACACTTATCATCACCTTGCATGACCCGCTACATAAGCTCGAAGTCGACCTACTCTATACGATATATCAAGATTACGGCGTTTTGGCACGTTCGGCCAGATTTAAAAATAAAGGTGAGCAGGAAATCCAAATTCAACATGCTTTTAGTAGCGCGCTTGACCTGCCCCAAGCCGATTATGAAATTATGCATATGCACGGCACATGGGCGCGTGAATTTAATGTCGAACGCATTGATGTCCCTAAAAGCCGCTTTGTTGTTGATAGCGCGCGCGGCACATCCAGCGCCGCTCATAGTCCTTTCATTGCACTTATGGAAAAAGGGACAACCGAAGACCATGGCCGCATATATGCGACCACACTCGTCTATAGCGGCAATTTCGCGATGAGCGTAGAGCGCGGTGAATTTGAAGATGTGCGCGTATTGGCCGGGATTAATCCGTTTAATTTCCATTGGCGTTTAAAGCCAAGTAAAACCTTCTGTACGCCCGAAGCTCTGCATGTCTTTGCTCCCAATGGTCTGCGCAATATGAGTCATCTTTGGCATGATTTTATACGCGAGAAAATCAGCCCCCCACAATTTAAAAATATTGCGCGGCCAACCTATCTCAATACATGGGAAGCCGCCTATTTCGACGTCAATGAAGATAAAGTCTTAACCCTTGCCGATAAAGCCCTAGAGATTGGCGTGGATATGCTTGTCTTGGATGATGGCTGGTTTGAAGGGCGCAGAGACGATACATCTTCTTTGGGCGATTGGCGCGCAGATAAAGACCGCTTCGCCTCTGGTATCCCGGCCTTAGCGGCAAAAATCAAAGCCAAAGGACTAAAATTCGGTATCTGGTTTGAACCTGAAATGGTCAATCCCAAGAGCCAGCTTTACCAAGACCATCCCGATTGGATTTTACATGTCCCAGGCCGCACACCCAGCCTTGGGCGCAATCAACTCACGCTTGATCTCTCACGAGATGAGGTCATTGATTATCTGTTCGGGCAGATTGATGACATTCTATCTTGCGGCGATATTGATTATGTTAAATGGGATATGAACCGCAATATGACCGAAGTTGGGTCGGCGGGGCAATCTCGTAATCGGCAGCGTGAGGTTTCGCATCGCTATATGATTGGCCTATATAAGCTGTTAAAAAAGCTCACCAAAAAATACCCACATATTCTCTTTGAAAATTGCGCGAGCGGCGGCAACCGCTTTGACCTTGGGATGTTAAGCTATATGCCGCAAGGCTGGATTAGCGATATGTGCGACCCAATCGGACGGCTTTCAATCATTGGCGGAGCGTCTTATATTTACCCCCTTGATGTCATGGCCGCCTATATCGGGCCTTCGCCCAACCACCAAAATGGCCGCATAAGCTCTGTGCAAACGCGCTTCTTAGCAGGCGTCTTTACAGCCGCGCGCGGTGTTTCGTTAAGTGAAGCTGAAATAGAAGCCCATAAAGACGAGATCATCCATTTTATGAAGCTTGCCAAAGATACAGCAGATGACATGATTGGAGGACGTTTCAACAGGCTTATCCTCAATCATAATGAAGTTTGCTGGCAATATATAAGCGCTGATAATAGTACGGTCTATGTTGCTTATTTCCATATATTATCCGCGCCAAACCTGCCCTTTAGGCGCGCTTATTTGACCGGATTGGATCCACATTGCGAATATATGCTAGTCGAAGACGGGTCGCGCTACCGCGGGGATGCGCTTATGCATAACGGTATGCCTATGCCTTATGTAAGTACAGGTCATGTACGCGAAAATACACGATATATGGCAAAAGGTGATTTTTCATCTCACCTCTTTATTTTCAAAAAAGCCGCGCCGTAACGGCGCAGGCTCTTTTCACTACAGGGGTTTTAGCCAAACATAATCATTGCGATATATAGAAGCGTCCCCAGCCCTAAAGCCAAAAGCGTTTTAACGCGGTAAGCGCGCGCTAATATCCCTACCATAAATCCGCCCAATATAACCAAGAACAGAGCCAGCGCGACAAGCTTATGATAGCTGCGTAAGATTTTTGGGCCGTGGCCTTTATGAATTTCCATCATCGCTTTTTGAAAATTCGGTGTATTCACTGTCGCCGTTAAGCCATTAGGTGTTTGCGATATTTCTGCATAAGTCCGCGATGTTGGGCGCGTTTGGATTTTGGCGGCCCCGCGCGCTTTAATATAGCCAAAATCAACATCAATATTGGCTTGCTCAAACAGCGCGCGCACATCCGCATCCAGTGTTGGGCTATTAAAATCAAGCATGGCTCCTGCTGGTAAAGTGACCTGTGTTGTTTGCACTTTTTCACCGCCGCCAACCATGTGCAGTCCGCCTGTAATAGCAACAAGACCAAAAGCTGGCGCCATAAATGACGCGGCAAATAAATGTATCAATATAAGCAATTTGCGTATCTTTGGATTATCCATGAGCAACCTCCCTGACAAAATATACCCTGTCATGCCGATTCTATAGGTTAAAGCCAAGGTAAAATTAAGGTATATTGATAAGAATTTACAAATCTATCATTTAACTTGCTGCCGAAACACAAAGTCAATAAACCTTCCCCATATATGACCGATTTCATCACAGATAATGAAGGCATGCTACGTATGGGGGTATTTATCTCCATCTTACTGCTTATGATGGCCGCTGAAACGATGCTACCGCGTAAAGCGCGGGTGCAAAAGCGCACGAAGCGCTGGATATCCAATATGCTGCTTGTTGTTATGGATAGCCTTGTTGTGCGGCTGCTTTTTCCTATCGCCGCTGTCGGCATGGCAAGTTTTGCAGCGGCGAAAGGCTGGGGCCTACTTAATCTTATAAACCTGCCAAATTGGCTCACGATTTTGGCGGCGGTGATTATTTTAGATATGATGATTTACTGGCAGCATGTCATCTCACATAAATGGAAGCCGCTTTGGGCGCTACATAAGGTTCACCATACGGATAGAGACATAGATGTCACCACGGCGTTACGGTTTCACCCTATCGAGATTATTTTATCCATGGCTTTTAAAATGGTACTTGTTCTAGCACTCGGCGCGCCAGTCATTGCGGTGATTATATTTGAGATACTCCTCAATGGCTGCGCGATGTTCAATCATTCAAATTTACGCTTACCTCGCGCTATTGACAAAGGCTTGCGAGTTTTCCTTGTCACACCCGATATGCACCGCATCCACCACTCAACAGTAGAGCGCGAAACCAATAGTAATTATGGATTTAGCACATCGCTATGGGATCGGTTATTTCAAAGCTATATACCGCAGCCCAAAGCGGGACATGATGATATGGTAATTGGTCTGGAAGAGCATCAAACATCATCGCCCGCCAATTTACTATGGGCTTTGGTTTTGCCGTTTAAGCGTAAAACATAATTTCGCTTTTCTGTTGACCTATGCGCGAAGCATCATAGACATAAGTTATGTTAAATCGTCTTAGAAATATCGGCCCAGGCGCGCTCGTCGCAGCCGCTTTTATTGGCCCCGGTACCGTCACCGCCTGCACCATTGCGGGCGCGCAATTTGGCTATGCTTTGCTCTGGGCCTTAGTCTTTGCCACGCTTGCCACGATCGCCTTACAAGAAATGGCGGCGCGGCTGGGTATTGTCACACAAAAAGGCCTTGGAGAGGTTTTGCGCGAAACGCTGGCAAGTTCGGGGCTTAAATGGCCACTTTTCATTATCGTCGGACTGGCTTTATTTGTCGGCAACTGCGCTTATGAGGGCGGAAATCTATCTGGCGCAGCACTTGGTGTGGGCGCTGTTTTTGGCGATAATGCAGCTATATTTAAAACCTCAATCATCGCCATTTCAGCATTAGCATCAGGGCTGCTTTTATTAGGTAATTATAAAGCCTTAGAGACAGTTTTGCGCGCACTTGTCATATTAATGGCAATCTCTTTCCTGCTCGCCTTTTTCATGGTTAAGCCAGATATTAGCGCAATGTTCAAAGGGCTACTCATCCCAAACATCCCCGAAGGCGGCCTCTTCATTCTTATTGGTCTTATCGGAACAACGATTGTCCCTTATAATATTTTTCTTCACGCATCTGCCGTCAAAGATCGTTGGCACAGCGCAGAGGATTTGAAAACCGCGCGAGCCGATACAGCCATAGCCATTGGCCTTGGCGGACTTATCACGATTTTAATCGCAGCCACCGCCGCCAGTTTTATGTTAAGCCAAGCGGCATTAGGCCAAGAGGTTGAGATTAAAAATGCTGGTGATATGGCCCAGCAATTTGTTCCGCTTTACGGCAAAGCCTCTAGCTACATCCTTGCTATCGGATTATTCGCAGCGGGCTTAACCAGTAGCCTGACCGCCCCGCTGGCTACATCATATGCTATTTCAGAGATTTTAGGGTTTGAAGGCGGTGTGAAATCCGCAAAATTCAAAACTATCAGCCTGATTGTCATTGCTTGTGGTATGCTAATTGCGCTGACGGGGATACGGCCTATTCAAATCATCCTAACTGCGCAATTTGCCAATGGATTATTGCTGCCAATTATCGCAGGGTTCTTGCTCTTTGCGATGAACCAGAAAAGCCTGCTCGGCGCGCAGGCAAATGGGCTATTTGCAAATATTATTGGCGCAATGATTGTCCTCATTACCTTAGGCCTTGGCCTGCGCAGTATATTACGCGCGCTTGGATTTATGTAATGCGGGTTTATGCCATATGAAAATTTATTACACCGATAAACATCTGCTCCACAGCCCCGCCAAAGAATTGCACCGCGGGGAAATGATTACCCCTCACGAAGCCCCGCACCGTATGGCTCTACTATTGGATGGTTTGGCCAAGCACGGTTTTACAAAACACCTGAGCGCACCGCGCCATGATATATCCTGTATCACAGCTGTTCACCGCTCTGATTATGTTGCGTTCTTACAAAGCGCTTGGACACGCTGGAAAGCGGCCGGATATGCCGGAGATGTATTGCCGATGAGCTATCCTTATCATGCACGACGCGCAGCGCCGCCTCAGGATATTGACGGAGCCGCAGGTTATTATAGCAGCTCTGCCGATACAGTTGTCACAAAGACAACATGGGATGCTCTTACCGCTATAGCCGATTGCGCCTTAAGCGCGGCAGATAGCGCGCTAAATGGCAGCGCTGCCTTTGCTCTCATACGTCCGCCAGGACATCACGCAGGCGCGGCTTATATGTCGGGATATTGCTTACTGAATAATAGCGCAATCGCCGCTCAAGCTATGCGCGATAATGGCGCGAAACGCGTCGCTATTTTGGATGTGGACTTTCACCACGGGAATGGCACACAAGATATTTTCTACGCGCGAGATGATGTATTTTTTGCATCCATTCACGGTCATCCTGACCACCACTTCCCTTATTTTTGGGGCCATACAGATGAAACGGGCGAAGGCTTAGGGCATGGCTTTACGGCCAATTACCCGCTCCCGCCTGGAACAGCATATGATAAATGGGCGCAAGCTCTGCACGCGGCCCTTGCGCGGATTAAAGCGTCTCGCGCAGATGCCCTGATTGTCTCCCTTGGTGTGGATACGTTCGAGCTTGATCCCATTTCAGCGTTTAAATTGAAAACACCTGACTATGCCGATTACGGCGCTCATATCGCCAAGCTCGGCCTACCCACCGCTTTCATCATGGAAGGCGGTTACGGCGTGGCTGAAATTGGCGATAATATCGCAGGTGTCCTCAAAGGCTTTAGCGGCGGTTAATCATTCACCCGGTTTGTATCTTCGCGCCGCATGAGCCTCTACGTCTTGACGGTAATAATGCACATCTTTGAAATCATGATTGATATAGCGCTCGATTTGGTCGTCAAAGTGCTTAGAGTTAGGGTCACCGCTCTGCCCGCCCGCAAGCAAGCTTTTGGCCCGTAACTTATCACCGAATTCGACAACAGCGACAAAACTATTCCCGCGATACCCGTAAAGCTTTTTGGTTTTATCTGTCGCGCGCGCACCGTAAGCCGCCAAAGCTCCCCAGCGCCCAGACGCTAACGGCACACCGTAACTGGGCGCGGCATCATCAAAGGGGTGTTCTATATCCCCCGTAAGACGTTGGAAGCGGTTAATGTCGCGCCATGGTGTATTCCATGTGCCAAAATCAGCATTCATTTTCTGAATGGCTTTTCGAAGCAAATCAATCTGCACAGAGCCAAGACGGACTTGCGAGGATGGATTGGAGAAATATTCATAGGTTTCAAGTCGTGACAGGCCTTTAGGCTTTGCATCTGTCATTAGCATTTCCATACCATAAAAATGCGCCAAAGACATCGCAGTAGACTCGCCCGAAACGGTGTGATCCCATGCGCCCAAAACCTCTATGGCCTCAGCTAATTCAGGGTCGCGATTACTGGTTTCATATGCCCTTACTAGGCTCGGAATAATGATCTCAAAGGCAGGAAGTTTGGCATCATAAGCCATCTCTATCAGGCTATCGAGTGTCACATCTTTCGCATCTGATAACACATCAACTGCATGCAAGCCGCGCGTATTTTCTTTGTCTGGGGCCATATAGGCCGGGTAATTTTCGCGCTTGGGACTATATTGTACGCCCGCCGCTGTGAACGGTGTTGAGTTCGCATTTTGTATCCAGCCATTTGCAGGATTAAGCAACGTAATCGCCTCACTCACAGGATGTGTACCTTGCCAATCCGTGCGCGGGTCAGCCCCGTCTACAGATTTTGAGTAATCAAATTGCGTATCACGGCGCGGGATGAAATTTCCATGATAATAAGCAATATTACCTTGCTGGTCAGCATAAACCGTATTGTTGGACGAATTGGTGCGAATATCCATCATCTCATTAAATTCAGAATGACCATTGGTTTTTGTGCGCAGGAAAGACTGTTTAAGCGCATTGACAGGGTCCCAGTTAATTTTCGTAACGACCCATTGCCGCGTGCCGTCTGGCCCAATTTCCATATGCGTCACTGGCCCGTGATGGGTGTGATACATTGGGAAACTTCGCTCGCTCATCTTATCGCCATCTTTATATTTTAATATCACTTCAGACATTTTGACGGGCCGCGCCTTATCGCCGTAACGATACCAGAGCTTGCCGTCCTTTTCGAAAACCTCTTGGCGAAAATGATCAATAAAATCGACATAGGTGGAGGTGTGCATCCAGCCATTTTTCTCGCTAAACCCTTGATACACAAAGAACTGCCCCCATGTCACCGCGCCATAAGCATTCAGGCCCGCCTCGCTTACGACATGAATTTCAGGGCGGAAGTAAAAACTTGTATGCGGATTAATCAGCAACATCGCTGCGCCCGAGCGTGTTAAATCGCCCGAGATGGCAAAGCCATTTGACCCGGACGGCTCTTCATATTCAACAGGACGTGTTGCCTCTGATAAAGGCGCGGCCTGAAGTGTTTCACTGCCATAAAACGCACGAATACCTGCTAGCGGGATTTGTTCAATATCTCCGCCAATGGATCCTTCAGAGAAAAACATCGGCATCCACGGCTCAAATTTCGTAATAAGTTTGGGCCTCACATCAGGGTGAGAGGCCAGATAATAATTCAAGCCATCCGCAAAAGCCTCGCATAAAGCTTTCACATCAGCTGGCGCTCCTTCATAAGCGGCCTTTGCTTCGTCAAGGGTCATATAGAGCCGCGCACGCAAATCGCTATAAAGCGCGTCCTCACCTTCAATTTCTGCCAAACGGCCCATCGCCCAAATATAATTGCGCTCAATTCGCGGAAAATCATCCTCAGCCTGCGCATAGAGCATACCAAAAACAGCATCGGCATCCGTCTTGCCGTAAATATGCGGCACGCCGTAATTATCTCGAATAATTTCAATGTTTTTGGCGCGCGCGTCTAAGGCTCCGAGCTGTCCTGCCCCCTGCACATTGGATAGGTTGGGTTTATTCTCAGAATAACATCCTGATACCAAACAGGCAGTGGTGAGTGTTAAGACAAGAATTTTGCGCATAAATTGACCCTTTACGCCGAACACTATGCGGCAAAGCCAATCAACGCAAGCGCCGCTTAACACCCGCGCTATCAAGTCCAATGACCGATGGACATCTCACAATATATTGACCTTATCTATGGGCCATATCGAAAAAAACGATTGTTAATATCTGTTAACTACGCGTATGTCCCTGTCAACTTAACCCTCGATGACTAGGAGAGACTTATGGGTGATATAAGCAAATGTCCTGTGATGCACGGCACAAACAAAGCGGCCGCATCAGGAAGCACATCAAATCAGCATTGGTGGCCAGAGCAGCTCAATTTGAGGGTTTTGAATCAAAACTCAGATAATGTGAACCCAATGGGCGCGAGCTTTAACTATGCCGCGGCTTTTAAAACTCTCGACCTCAAAGCCGTTAAAGATGACCTTACGGCTCTTATGACGGACAGCCAAGATTGGTGGCCAGCTGATTATGGCACATATGCAGGTCTATTTGTGCGTATGGCTTGGCATAGTGCCGGCACATACCGTACATATGATGGCCGCGGCGGAGCCGGGTCTGGTTCGCAACGTTTTGCACCGCTCAATAGCTGGCCTGATAATGGCAATCTGGATAAAGCCCGGCGCCTGCTTTGGCCGATTAAACAAAAATATGGCAATAAATTATCATGGGCCGACCTCATGATCCTTGCAGGTAATGTCGCCATGGAATCTTGTGGTTTCAAAACTTTCGGCTTTGGCGGCGGACGCGAAGATATTTATGAGCCTGAAGAAGATATTTATTGGGGGCCAGAAACAGGATGGCTTGATGATAATCGCTACACAGGTGAGCGCGATCTTGCAACGCCGCTGGCCGCTGTGCAGATGGGTTTGATCTATGTGAACCCTGAAGGGCCAAATGGTAATCCTGACCCGCTAAAATCTGCTTATGATATTCGTGATACATTTGCGCGCATGGCGATGGATGATTACGAAACTGTTGCGCTTGTCGCAGGTGGTCATACATTCGGGAAAGGTCACGGTGCTGGCCCTGAAGAAAATGTTGGCGTTGAGCCAGAAGGCGCGCCAATGGCAAACCAAGGCTTTGGTTGGATCAACACATATGCGTCTGGCAAAGGTGATGATACAACAACGGCGGGTTTTGAAGGTGCGTGGACACCCTCACCAGATCAGTGGAACATGGAATATTTCGAAGTGTTACTCGGCTATGACTGGGAACAAGTCACAAGCGCATCAGGCCATGTTCAGTGGTCGCCTGTCGCAGGCCAAGGTGCCCCAGAAGCGCCCATGGCACACGACCCGTCACAAACACAGCCTTTGATGATGACAACAGCAGATATGGCGCTCAAGCTTTTCCCTGATTATGCCAAAATCTCACAGCATTTCCTCGATAATCCCGACGAATTTGCGGATGCCTATGCACGAGCTTGGTTCAAGCTCACGCATCGTGACATGGGCCCCAAAGCCCGTTATCTTGGCAGCGAAGTCCCAGCTGAAGATCTTATCTGGCAAGATCCAGTTCCAGCTCACAAAGGCGATCTTATCAATGATGCGCAAATCGCAGAATTGAAAAAAGCTATTCTGGCGTCTGGCCTGTCTATCTCCCAGCTTGTATCAACGGCTTGGGCGTCTGCTTCGACGTTCCGCGGTTCTGATAATCGCGGCGGCGCAAATGGCGCACGTATTCGTCTGGCCCCGCAAAAAGATTGGGACATCAATAAAGGTGCGGCCGAAGTGATTTCTGTTCTTGAAAGCATAAAAGCAGATTCAAGCGCCAATGTATCGCTTGCCGATCTTATCGTTTTAGGCGGCTGCGCGGCGATTGAGCAAGCCTCGGGTCAATCCGTACCGTTCACAGCGGGCCGTACAGATGCCACGCAAGAGCAAACAGATGTCGATAGTTTTGCCGTTTTGGAGCCAAAATTTGACGGCTTCCGGAATTATAAAAACACAGATGATCCTCGCGCAACAGAAGCCCTCTTGGTTGACCGCGCACAGCTCTTAACGCTTACAGCGCCTGAAATGACAGTGCTTGTTGCTGGCTTACGGACACTCGGCGCGAATGCTGACGGCTCTACGCATGGTGTGTTCACTGACAAAGTTGGCACACTGACAAATGCTGGCCTGACAAATCTGCTTGATATGAACACAGTTTGGAGCGCAGATGCTTCAGGTGAGTTATTTGAAGGTAAAGACCGTGCAACGGGCGATGTGAAATATACAGGCACACGGGCTGATTTGGTCTTCGGGTCCAACTCGATTTTACGCGGTATTGCCGAGGTATATGCAGAAAACGGCGCAGAGGCTAAGTTCAAGACTGACTTCATCGCAGCTTGGAATAAAGTTATGATGCTAGATCGTTTTGATCTCAGCGCAGACGCGGCTTAATTACAAACTCTTATCTCAAACAAAGGCGTCTCATTTGATGAGGCGCCTTTTTTAATGGATTAAATATATTGAGTTAAACGGCTTATGGCCCAGTTTTCAAAAACTGTTTGATATTGCGTGCCGCTTGGCGAATACGCTGCTCATTTTCAACAACAGCCATACGCACATAACCTTCACCATTTTCTCCAAATCCATTGCCCGGTGACACAGCGATGCCTGCATTGACCATTAAAGATTTGGCAAATTCTAAAGACCCTAAAGCTTCAAAACCTTTGGGCAGAGGCGCCCAGATATACATAGACGCTTCGGGCGTTGGCACATCCCAGCCCGCTCGCGTAAAAGTTTCAACCATGACATCCCGACGAGAGCGGTACACATTACGGGCATGGTCAACACAGTCTTGCGGGCCGTCTAGCGCAGCACATGCCGCGACTTGTATCGGCGTAAACGCGCCGTAATCCAGATATGATTTGACCCGCGCAAGCGCGGCAATCAGGCGTTTCGAACCGACAACACAGCCCATACGCCACCCCGCCATTGAATAGGTTTTCGACAAAGATGTCGTTTCAATCGCGACATCTTTTGCCCCGTCAACTTGGAAAATGGACGGCGGCGGGTCGCCATAGTAAATTTCAGAATAAGCCAAATCGGACAAGATAATTATGTCATGCTTCTTAGCGATAGCTACGATGTCTTTATAAAAACTCAGATCAGCGACCTGCCCTGTTGGGTTTGACGGGAAACACACAACAATCGCCATTGGTGGCTTATCCGCAGCCTCTATCGCCGCTTTTACCCCTGCCAAATACTCATCTGCCGTAACCGCTTTGATGCCCTGGATTTTTGCCCCTGCAATAATAAATCCGTAAGCATGCAGCGGATAAGACGGGTCAGGGGCGAAAATAACATCCCCCGGAGCCGTAATTGCTTGCGCAAAATTGGCAAAGCCTTCTTTGGAACCTAATGTGGCAACAATCTCATCGACGGGGTCAAGCTCCACATTAAAACGGCGTTTATAATACCGGGCATAAGCTTGGCGCAAACCCATAATACCGCGCGAAACAGAATAGCCCGTCGTGCGCGGTTTCTGCACCGTTTCTATGAGCTTATCAATGACATGTTGCGGTGTTGGCAAGTCTGGATTCCCAAAACCAAAATCAATAATATCAACGCCTTCTGCGCGCTTCTGAGCCTTAAGTTTATTGACCTCCTCAAACACATAAGGCGGCAATCGCTTAATACGGTAAAATTCTGAAGCCGACATTATTGTAGTTCCTTAAACCCGCTATCCCTTAATTGCGGCGGGCATGACATATCAGACCTGCGATTGCAATATTGATAAAATTCAAATCTGCGTATCTGGTTAAGGGCATATATTCATCTCACAAGCCAAGCCTTATTGAGATCCAAACCATCGGCGCATAAATCTCTTGAAATGGCCTTGCGTTTCAGCCAATTCTTTTGCAACTTTTTCTTTTTGCGCGTCTAAAATATCTGCCGCATCATCTAATTCTTCGCGAATCTTATCCGTATGCGGAGTTATATTTTTCAACTTCCAGCGGCGAATACTGCGCCATATCCAAAAGCTGGTCAAAGCCAGAATAGATAAAAAGGCGATATTAAACCACGGAATTAAAATCGCCTTTGGCCCGCTCACAGATTTGATTTTATAGGCATTGGGAAAGATCGAAAATAATTTAATCCGCCACCCATAATGACTGACTGCAACCCATTGCGTCTCTTGGTTTCTAGCAATCGTTTGAGCCTGAGCGTTCAAATCTCCGCTATCAAATTTAAAGTAAAACGGGAACGACCATCCCGTATCCTCATTGCGGTACACACGACTTTTACCATTGGGTTTCGTTGAATTGATAAACCGAACATCGCGCGTGGCCTCATCATTTGTGCCTATATCGGGGCGATCCCAAAATGGTGAACCTTTATCCACATCGACACGTTTCACATCCGTGCCCACGATTTGCACAATGTCGCGCGAAGGGAGATAATAATTTAGCAAAACTGCAGCGCAAAATAATATAATCAATAAAACACTTCGCTTAATCCATTTCATAACATTCTCCTGCTGCCCCCAAATTTAACTATGCAAATTTAACTATATTGTGCCAAATAAATTAGTGTGCCCATAATCACTGCAGGGATAACCAGCACAGCTAAAAACAGCTTTGGCCGCGCGGAACGATCATAGGCCGTTAATCCGCGCGCTATATAGTCGGGTTTTGATATATCTGGATGCTCGACATCATATTTTGCCTGCAAGACTTTACGGGCTTTATAGCGTCCTGATATAGACAATACGGCATAGATGGCGGCTAAAATTAAAACCACGAAAACAAGATTTCTAAGCCAGATTATCATTAGCGTTTACGTTTCGCGCGTTTATTTTTATTGCGATATTTTTTATATGTTTTTTTATAATCAAAATCATCATCGTCATCATCGCGTTTTGAAGATTTAGAGGATTTCGGCACCTGTTTCGCCGTATTTTTTTGTGCCCAAGGACTGACAAATTCACGCGCCTCCATCTCAGGCTCGCTGCCAAATAAAGCTTCGCGCGCCCCCGCTTTGTCCACCGCATATTCTTCGCGTAAAAACTGAGCGACATAGTCTTTTTTCGCTTCGGGCCAACTCCGATAAGCTTCATAGAATAGCGGCTTATGACAGATATAAAGCTGGCGGAAATCCATCCGCGATAAATCGGTCAATAGCATGTTAATCAAGTCACGATCCTCATGCTGACTAGCGCGCAAAGTATAGAAAAAGGCTGGGTGCATCGGGTCAATTTTCGGCACAGGCCCGTCCAGACTGGCCCAGCGCCATACATCCATCAGGCCCGTATGTTCAGGCGGCATAGAGCGCGCATATTCGCGTTCTAAGTAGCGTAAAGTCTGGCGCGTTACCCCTGATAAATCATGCCCAAGATTGGCCGCAGTCATAACGGTAATAAAATCAATTTTCTGTTTTATAATGGCCGCGCTTGCCGCGTTTCGGTGTTGCACAATAAGTTCAGACAGCCCCTCATAACGCAGAAAGTTTGCTATGCTGTCGCGATCCTCAAACGTTAGGATATTGTCAATATCAAGCCCATCTAAACCTTCAATAGGCCCGCGCGCGATAATGGTTGGCGTTTTCATATCTCGAAACACATAGACACCGCCAAAATGGCTGGTGAAATAATTACCTTGCGAATAAGAATTACTTTTCAAGGTCACAGGGTTGCGGTGGATATTGCCTGTCCGTTTGGCCAGTTCGATCATATCCGCGATAAGAACATCATCCCACCACGCATCCTCTTCTTGCATGAAGCGGTCAATTTGCGCAGCTAACTGCCCCGCCTCCGCGACATGTTCTTGGATCGTATCAGCTTCAATATCGACACGGTTAACATTCAGCAGGTCTTGCGGTGTTTGCATCGCAAAGATGGAATTCATCAACTCACCTGCAACGGCTTCACGCGCGGTCAGCGCAAAAAGCTGCGTTTCATTTTCTTCAATATAATGCTGCAGGATAGACCGCGATGTAGAAAAATGCGAATTCAGTAATGGCGCCGATTTCTGATCTGTCGTGAGCAAAATAAACATGCGGTTACACCCTTCCGGGTTGAGATATAACTCATCTTCAAACTCATGTCCGATCTCTGGCGAGTAGCCTGAAATATCAATATGAAACTCGGTGAGCGCCGTTGTCTTACCAATTAAATGTTCCAAAGCGCGGTTATAGCGCGCGACAAGCGCGGGCGATGTCACCTCAATGAGGTTCCCAAACATCAAACCATTTCGAACAAGCCGCATCATGAGCTTTGCCCTATATAGCTGGCTTTGACAGGCTGCTTATGAGAATGCGCCAAGCTCATTGAGCATCCTTCAAATAGCGCTTTTTCGCTTCGGCCTGGCGGCCAAAATCGCGCACCATATTATCAATCGCGACCTCATCCGATTTATCAGCATATCTAAATTCACTATCGGCATATCGGTTGATTTCTTGGATAACCATATCCGTCGTGATAGGCTGCGATAAATCTGCGATCATATTTTTCTTCGTCTCATAATTTTTGAATAAAAACAGATCTGGCTCTTCCATCCATGCGTCAGGAAGTTCAAAATCCATCGCACGCACTTTAACCGCATCAGTAATATTTTTAATCGCGCGGCCCGTAAACCGCGCATCCGCCTCTTGAATACCCTTAAGATAGGTGCCGAGCTTTGCAATCGTATCTAATTTACCAATATCTTTAGAGACTTTATCAAAGACTTTCACAAGGCCGTCTTCTTTGGGTTTAGCATAGCTATCATAGCTCGCAGATACAGCCTTTTTGATTTCTTGCGCGGCAAATAATTCATGCTTACCTGTCGGGATATTATGGTTCTTCCCCATGAGCAAATGCAGAATATCAATATAGTCTTCACGCGATTGCGGGCCATCTACGAGGAACCGCGCCGCAGCCCGTTGACGCAGCGCATCATCAACATTTTCAGGGTAGTTAGAAAACATACCAAAGGTACAATTCCCGCGCACCACCGTATTTGCGCCTGCAAAACTTTCCATTAAAACGGCCGTAATCTCAAGCTGCCCAGCGGAAGATTGGCGGTCACCGCGCTTACCCGCGAGCTGATCAATATCATCAATCGTACCGAAGCCAATAACATTGGGGTCAATCACATTTTGAATAAAGGCCTTGGCATTTTGCGCCGATTTGCCTTGATAGCTATCAATACTATCTGTCGATAGGTTCTCATAGCGGAACGGATAGCCCGCATGGTTACAATATTCAGACATCAAGCCCGCCATCATCTGTATCAATGTAGTCTTACCCGTTCCCGGCGCGCCGTCCCCCATAAAAGTAAAGATAAACCCGCCCAATTCTGCAAACGGATTTAACTTACGTTCAAAGTCATAGGCCATCAGCATTTTAGAAAGCTTCATTGCTTGATATTTAGCGATGTGATTGCCGACAACTTCATGCGGTTTTTTGAATGTCATAACCAGCTTAGAGCTTTGCGCGCGAGCAAAGGGTGTAAATCCATTGATCTGGAAATCATCCTCCTCGACGCGGTAACTTACAGAGTTAAACGCCTCAAGACGTGGCATATGAGACGCCCGCAAGGCAGCCTTCTCCATGAGCTGCTCTAAAAAAGCCGTCACAGTAGGAATAAGCTTATCGGCACGGTCGGCAAATAGAGCCAGAGCTTGGTCAAGCTCCCATAATGCGCCTGTTAAAGCCAACTGACTATTATCCGTTAAAATCTCTTCAACCTCGCCCACATCAATATTTACGTCTGAAGCATCGGCATGTGCACTCGCAAGCAGGAAACTGGCCATATTGGCAAAGACGTGCAGGCTAATCACAGAACTCGCAGCCAGTAACTGCGTAAATTCAGTATTGCGCGATGCAGGTAGTTTTCCCGCCAGATTATCTTTCAACAGCTCAGATAGTCCTGTGTGATCAGAATATTGATCGGTGACGAGCATAGCAACTGCAAGCGCGCGGCGCAGACCATGCAGTAAGCCAGCTTGCATAGGGCTGATAAGCACATCGCCAGCATCGCTGTCATAAATACGGTTCATTAAATGCACGCCGTCTGGCCGTGCTGTGGACTGTGTTACAAGACCAGGGGTTGTAGACCGAAATCTACGGCGCGTTCCAATCCCCGCCGAGCGTTCTGGCGCAGCCGCGCTCGTGGCGGCGGATTTCTTGGCCAAACGCGGCGTGTGATCAAACCCATCGAGCAAGCTTTCTGCCGCAGAATATTTCGCGCGGATCAGCTCTTCTTTGAGTTCCATAAGGTCTGACGTATTTGACATAAAAGCCCTGTTTTATTTTGTGTTATTTAATTATAGCTGAGGATTTTAGCGTTTTTCCCAACCACATATTTCTGCACGCCTTTAAAATCGGATTTATATTTTTCTTCAAGAACCTGATAGGCGCGGTGCGGCAAGATAAGCGCGCGGTTTATATCCGATGCGCCGCTATCGGCCATTTGAAAATCGACCTTGTCCAGATGATAAACCTGCCGTTCTGCCGTTTTAAAAATCCCAACCTTTTCTTTGGTGATACTTTCCGACACAAGGCTTTCCACCGTCCAAGCCAGTGCCCAATCCAGTCCCGCCTCTCCGCTAGCTTGCGCCAATACATCGCGTAGCGGGCCGCGCTGTTCCGTATAGGCATGGCTGTGCATTGGCCCTAAATGGAACCT
Source organism: uncultured Caulobacterales bacterium (assembly GCA_937929915.1). Lineage (GTDB taxonomy): Bacteria > Pseudomonadota > Alphaproteobacteria > Caulobacterales > Maricaulaceae > Litorimonas. Next base: position 69,275 of record CALFUN010000011.1, read on the forward strand.
ACGCAGCATTTTAGGATGTAGCGTATCAAAATCACGATCAAAACCTTGCGCGATTGTCAGCAGCTTAAGCCCTGATACAGATTGCGCCATGAGGTGCGCTTGCACACGCGGCCAGCGCCGCTCATCATGGGGCAAAGCTCGGCTTGCCGTATCTTCAAGTTCCATGAAGTAAATAACCGGCAAATTGGTCTGACTATCATAAGCGGCCCAATGGATAAGATAGCTTCGGCGGACATCTTTAACATCCATCCCCACCCAAAGAATTTCAGGATGATTTTGCGTTAGGAACAAGTCTTTCTGCGCTAGGTATTCGTAATAAATACGCTGGCTCATCGCAAATTGTAGCTGGCTTGGCGCGCTTTTTTCTGTCAAAATATGATTGATCATATCTTTCTTTAAACGCTCTGGACTGGGTAGAGATTTTAAATGCTTATCAGCTTGTGTGACATCAGCCGTCATCTGCATCAATTCCCGAAAGATCGGAAAACCGCTTTGCGTTTTATCAATGCTAAATTGATCGCCTGACTGTAAACTCACGCGGTCTGACATAAGATATTTATAAGACAAAGCCGTAAAGGTATTTGACAAAGCCTGCAAATACCCCTTGAGCATTTTGACTTCCATCGTCGTAATAAGTTTCTCATCTAGAGAAATATTGGCCACAGCCCCAAGGTGGCCAATAATACGTTCAAACTTTGCAAAATAGCGCCGTGTCTGCGCCGCATTTTCTAAAACAGCATGAGTATATGTTAAATCCACAGAGCTGCCTTATAGAGTATCCGCGCCATAGGCATTTTTATCATGCATTTCGACAATCTTCTCAAAGCGGCGCGCAAAACGCTCATCAGCTTTGACCTTTTCTTCGACGACCTTACGAGCAAAGACAATATGGTCTTCATGGGCTTCCATCATATCCGCCATGCGGTTATTGGTGGCTGCGCCAATCGCTGCCATGGCCACTTGTGCTTCTTTATCTGTAGCAACGCCGATCTCATTGATCTGGTGGGCGACATCTTGCTGCTGGGCCGTTTTCAAAGATTTCGACAAAGCATCATAAAGCACAACGCGCTGTTTCGTGTCGGTTTGTAGCTTATTAATCAACACCATTTGCGTGGCAGACTGGTTTTGCAAACTATCCAGCCAAGTTTTGCCTTTTTCAATATAGCGCTCCAAAGTCTGGCTCTCAGCCAAGCGCACCTGCTCTTCTTGTGCCAGTTCATTATATTTCGAATTGAGCGCAGCTAATTCGGCCTCTAAAGTTGCGCGGGCCTTGGGTTTAGTTTCAACGGCTAGCTTGCCTTCTAGCTCAATAACTTTGGGGTCTAACGCTAATAATTCGGCTTTAATACTTTCCAGCTTCGTGACCGCCGCCTCACGCTCTGTCAGGGTTTTGGTCAAATTGGCTTCGACCTGCTGCTTATGGACATCAAGTTCGTTGAGCTGGTCTGTCAGCATTTTAGAAATCACATTTGATTTGCCAATTAGATCCTGCAGCTTGTCTTCTATTGACGCCATACGCACACGTTCTTGGCGCATCATTTCAGAGCGTTTTTTCGAGAAAATACCTACAAATTTCTCCCACCCTGTTTTTGACCGCATCGCATCAAAATCTTTGGAAAATCCAGCGGTTACATCATCAAGACCTAAAATAAGCTCGGCAATATTAGCGCTCATTTTATCAGAATGTGCGTGGACATCATCTAAGGAGGCATTATCAATATCGAGGGTAATGTCTGTACCTTGCGCCATTTTTGTGCGCGCAGCATCTATTTGTGAAGATAAAGCCGCAATTTTACTTTGCGCCTCGGCAACTTCTTTTTTTGATTGCTCTATTTGTACGTCTAAATTTGACATAATATCCTCCCGCATTTTTTTTATGTATAGATATTATTTAGGGAGTTCTTACCGTTTTTCAATATGTATTACGCAAATTTTAAAAGTATATTGTTACCTATCGCTTATTTTACAATCATAAGCCAAACAGACATAACATCTGCTTTCGCTTTATAAATGGAAATCCAATTCCGTGCCGTGGGATGTACCGCTCGTTGCGACTATGGCGTCTAGTTGTGACAGATGAACCGCACCGCTTAGGTCATGAAGCAAGCGAGACCTTTCCAGCCTATCCATAACGGGGCCTTTCACTTCGGAGAGATGGAATTTAATATTGGTCGTATTTAAGCGCTCATTGATAGCCTCAAGGCTTTCAAGCGCGCTTAAATCAATATCATTAATGGCAGAACACATCAAAATAACATGCTCAATCTCTGGCTTATTATAGATAAGGTCATAAACGGCATCCTCCATGTAACGCGCATTGGCAAAATACAGCGATTCATCAACGCGGATTGTGAGAACCCTCGGATTTGTCACAACATCATGGCGGGCGATATTTCTGAAATGTTCAGTATCGCGCACTTGGCCAACAATGGCAAAATGCGGGCGCGAAGATCGGTATAAGAAAAGCGCAATAGATAATGCCACACCCGATAACACGCCTGCCTCAACCCCAACCGTAAGGGTTAAAATGATCGTCGCCATCATCGCGGCAAAATCCGGTTTCGAATACCTCCAAGCCTCACGAATATCAGCAATATTTACCAGCGATAAAACGGCCACAATAATGGTCGCAGCCAATGTCGCTATGGGTAAAAAATATAAAAGCGGCGTTAAAAATAAGGTTGCCAGCGCTATTCCGATAGCTGTCATGGCCCCTGCTGCTGGTGTTTCTGCACCTGCATCAAAATTAACGGCAGAGCGGGCAAAGCCGCCTGTAACCGGATAGCCGCCCGAAAAAGCACCCGCAATATTTGCTGCGCCAAGTCCGATAAGCTCTTGGTCAGGGTCTATGCGTTGGCGTCTTTTGGCCGCCAAGGTTTGCGCCACCGAAATAGACTCAACAAACCCAATAACGGCAATGATAAGCGATGAGGCCAATAAGCTGCGCCACAGATCCAAATCAAACTCAGGCACGCTCAGTGACGGAAACCCTTTGGGAATATCTCCAACAATTTTCACGCCTTTATCTGCAAGGCCGAGCATAGCAACCGCCAATATCGCAACGACAACAGCGATAACAGGGCCTATTTTTGTGGCAATCGCAGCCAGACGTTCTGATACACCAATTTTCATCAGCAGCGGTTTAAGCTGCCCGCGCACCCAGAACAAAAATATCGTTGAAATAGCGCCTATAATTACTGTTGGAATGTTAGTTTGCGGCAAGCCCGCCCCTAGAGCTTGGACTATATCAACTAAATTATGACCTGATGCCGTGATGCCTAAAATATGTTTTAATTGGCTAACTGCAATTAAAACACCCGATGCTGTAATAAACCCAGAAATAACAGGATGACTTAGGAAACTCGCGACAAAGCCGAGCCTAAACAGCCCCATCGCCAAAAGCATAATGCCCGAAATGAGCGCGAGCAAAAGCGCGGTTGCCAAATATTCTGACGTCCCTTGCGCAGCGATTTTCCCAGCAGCCACCGCCGTCATTAAAGATATAACAGCCACAGGGCCAACAGCCATAGCGCGGCTTGTCCCAAATATAGCATAAGCAATAAGAGGCAAAATACTGGCATAAAGTCCGACTTGGGGCGGCAATCCAGCCAGCAGCGCATAGGCCAAGGATTGCGGTATCAGCATGATTGTCACAATCACAGCCGCAATACCGTCATTTACAAAAGTCTCGCCTTTATAGCTGCGCCCCCAATCTAAAATCGGGAGATATTTTGCGGCCTTAAATGTCATACCCCTCCTAGAGCGCGTAACCTGCCTCTTTGCCTATACGGCTTATCTGGGCAGTTGATAAATTCTCAGGATTAGCCCTCGCCCAAAGCGTGGCCGAGCGCGTACCTGTTCGGCAAAATGCGAATACAGGTTCTTCCGCCTCGCGCAATATTGCCTTGAAATCATCAACATTTTTTTGCGTCATCTGTCCAGAGATAACAGGTAACTCTATATAGGTTAGCCCCGCTTTTTTAGCCCAAGCGGCTAGCTCTTTTGACTGAGGTTGAAACGGAACTTCGCCATCCGGGCGATTATTGATAATGGTCTTGAAACCTAACGCCGCAAGTTTGGCCAAATCCTTGTGCTGTATCTGCTCGGATACAGATATAGTGTCTGTGAGTGTCTTAATATCCATTACAGCCTCTAAACTCTGTTAATCGGGATTTTAAGATAATGGTGACCATCATCTTCGGGTGGTGGTAATTCGCCTGCCCGCATATTGACCTGAACCGAAGGCAGGATTAATTTTGGTAAGCCAAGCGTTTTATCACGAGCCTCACGCATAGATACAAATTCATCTTCAGTTATATTCCCGCCGATATGAATATTTGCCCTTTTTTGTTCCCCAACTGTCGTCTCCCAGACATAACGCTCTCGCCCTTCTGGCAGATAATCATGGCAGAGAAACATACGTGTGTCACTCGGCAAGGCAAAAAGTTTCTGGATAGAGCGGTATAGCATCGAAGCATCACCGCCCGGAAAATCACACCGCGCTGTCCCGTAATCTGGCATAAATAATGTATCTCCAACAAAAACAGCATCGCCAATTAAATAGCTAATGCAAGCGGGCGTATGGCCAGGTGTAAAGATAACATGCACAGGCATTTTACCTATATAAAAGACCTCCTCATCCTTAAACAATTTATCAAATTGGCTGCCATCAGCTTTAAATGTTTTGCCTGCATTAAAAATATCGCCAAAGACACGCTGGATTTCAGGAATATGATCTCCAATACCAATTTTACTGCCCAAAGCTTTTCGCAAGAAAGGCGCTGCAGAGAGATGATCTGCATGGGCATGAGTTTCTAAAACCCATTCACACGTCAATCCATTTTCGCGAATATAAGCTATCACAGCCTCAGCAGATTGCGTTGCTGTGCGTCCTGAATGTGAATCATAATTTAAAACAGAGTCAATGACCGCGCAGTGCGGCCCCTCTGGCTCGCTCACCACATAAGTTACGGTATTTGTGGACGTATCGAAAAAACTTTTTACGGTGGGGCTCATAAGACTTTTCTTTCTCTCAGCATGACATGGTAGATCGTATCGGCGATGGCAGGAAACGGATTGTCTTTTAAATGATAGAAGGTGGACTTGGACTCCCTACTGGTCCCGAGAACATCACGCCCGCATAACTGGCTTAATTCACGCCGCGGGCACGGCTGAGGGGTTTTCAATATCGTTTCAGTCTCGCCTGCGGATAGCTCTGCGGCGCTGGCTTGACAGCAAATCATGCGCCGCTCTGAATGTGCCAGAGGCTTCATGAGCCGTGCGGCGTCTTTAATCCTTGGTATCGTATCAACTCTACTAAGCGCCATCGAGATCCTTTGGCGCAGCTATATAACATTCATGGCCGCATAACACTTTACAAAAGCGTCAATTATTACCTAGCCATCGCTAACGAAATTGAGAGGTTCTCAGATAAAATATCACAGATCTATCTACTTAAATTAACAGCGGCCCTGTCCAACACATAAAATAGGTTTGTTTTTTTTAAATCAGAGTTTTCGGGCACAGCGTCTCAAAGCTGTCCAAAGGTCAAAGGCTTAAGGTTTTCAAAAAAATTCATTTTTTACTTTACAACACTGGGGTGTTTATGTCTTTTTGCACGTAACTTTGGGAGGAGTGATGATGAATAACACGTTGAAGAAAGCCTTAACACTTTCAGTCTTTACAGCCATTAATATATCCAGTTTTCAGATGACGGCCCATGCGCAGGTCAGTGATAATAGTTTCACGGTTGACGGCACAACCTTCACATTTAACCAATATGAAAACAGCTCGGCGATGAGCGTACAAGACGCGCGCGGCGTCATCACACGCTACACATATAACAATTATGGCTTTGTCACAGAAGAGCAGTCCGCCGAACGCGGTCTTATCCAATATAGCTATGATGAGAATGGCAATATCACCCAACAAGTCAGCGAAGGCGGGTTAATACTCAATAAGACCTATGATGATCAAAACCGCCTCATTAAAGAAATCATGAAGCAAAAGGGGGTTGAGCGCAAAGCTAATCGGTACATATATGATGATTGCGAAAACGGCCTTGGCCGCCTGTGCAAAGTCAAGAGTAACGGCCATGTCACGCGTTATGACTACAATGCCAATGGTGATTTTACCAAAATAGCCACAAAATATGACGGCGAAGATAGCTTTGAAACAACCCGTTATTTCTATGGGGAAACGGGCCAGTTAGAGCGCATGCGCTACCCGACGGGCCTTGTCGTGCAATATCACTATGCCGAGGATGGTTTTGTCAACCGCGTCACGGGCCGATATGAAACGGGCGAGGATAAAGAGCGTTTTATCATTGCCAATAATATTCGCTTTGACCCAAGTACAGGCAATATGGTGACCCTGAAATTCGGGAATGGGCTCAAGCTTCAACAATCATTTGACGAGCAGCGCCGCCTGACTCGCACGCAGCTATTTAACGGCAGCGACCGCCTCGATAGTGCCGCCTATGCTCGTGATGAAGCGGGGAATATCACCGCCATTGACCGCCTCGATACCGCCGATAGCGTGAGCTATAACTATGACGAAGCGCAGCGCCTCGTCTTGGAGCAAATGGGCGAAGATTTAGCCACGCAAACCACCATTTCTTACGGCTATGACTCGGTCAATAACCGCACACGGCGCGAGGACGGCACACGCTCAACCTCTTACACTTACGCCCCCGATGCCAACCGCCTTGAGGCTGTTGGCCGCAGGCTGTCATCTTATGATGAGCGCGGCAACCTTATTGAAGATAAGAACGGCAAGCGCCGCTTTGACTATGATGTCACCAACCGCCTCACCGCTTTTTACAAAGACGGCGCGCTTAAAGCCAGCTATGACTATAACGCCTTTGGCCGCCGCATCCGTAAAACCGTTCAGACAGAAGCAGGCGGCGAAGATAGCTACAAAACGCTGCATTTTGCTTACACGCCCAATGGCGGGTTGCTCTCGGAATTTGGCCGCAATAATGACAAGGCGGCCCGCTTTGCCCGCGACTATGTCTGGCTTGGCAATACGCCCCTCGCCCAAATCGAACGGAAGGTTCGGCCTGACGGGACAACGCGCAAAGCTAAAATTTCCTACCTTCACACCGACCATGTCGGCGCGCCGCAATCAGCCAGCGGCGCGGACGGGCAGATGGTTTGGGAATGGAACCGCGATGCCTTTGGGCACGGTAAGGTCAACCGCGATGTAGATGGCGACGGTCAAAACACAATCGTCCGCCTGCGCTTTCCTGGGCAATATTATGACCGCGAGAGCGGCTTGTTCTACAACCACTTCAGAGATTACGACCCCAAGCTGGGCCGCTATATCCAATCTGACCCGATAGGCCTGTTCGGCGGGATTAACCGCTATGCTTATGTTGGCGGGAACCCGGTGAA